>NZ_JBMKJE010000001.1:0-2033001 GCF_049237905.1 Enterobacter cloacae complex sp. SHL018 | reverse complement strand
GGGATTTTTGTGGCGGCCTTCGTACCGATGGCGGCGGTGTTCCCGGCGCTGGAGCCGCGGCACAAGGGGGCGGCGATTTCGGTGTATAACCTGTCAGCCGGTCTGTCAAACTTCCTTGCGCCGGCGATTGCCGTGGTGCTGCTGCCCTGGTTCAGCACGCTCGGCGTGGTCATTGCCTACACGGCGCTGTATGTCGTGGCCTTCATCCTGTGTCCGTTTATTCGGGTTGAACAGCCTGGGTTTGTTCGTCAGGAAACCTGTAAGGGTGAAACGGTCGGAATTTCGTAATTTATTCAGGCCTGACGGCAGCGTCGGGCCATTCACGGAGACGTATGATGGATGTTAAGGCGGTAATTTTTGACATGGATGGCGTCATCATTGACTCCGAAGGCCTGTGGCGTCAGGCGCAGAAAGCAGCTCTGGCAGGCTGGCGTGCTGAGGTCAGCGACGAAGAGTGTGAGTCACTGACGAAAGGCAAGCGGCTGGATGAGATTGCCCGGACCTGGTGCGAATACTGCAAACTTGAGGCCGATCCTGAAATGATTGAAGCGGCCATTCGTCTGCGTATCATCGAACTGATTGGCCGGGAAGGCAAAGCGATAGAGGGCATCTACGACGTGATGTCGTATTTTCGTGAGGCAGGTTACCGGATTGCACTTGCCACCTCTTCGTCGCATGAAATCGTGCATGCGGTGCTTAAGAAACTCAGGATGGGTCACTATTTTGAGGTCATTTGCAGCGCCGACGATGAACGCTACGGAAAACCGCACCCTGCCGTCTATCTCTCGGCGCTGCGAAAATTAGGCCTGACGGCCTCGCAGTGTATAGTGATTGAAGACAGCCAGAGCGGCTACCGTGCCGCCCTTAGTGCGGGGCTCAAAACCCTCATCGTCTCGCCAGCGTGCCATCATGCCAGCTTTAACAATGCCAGTGGCCGGTATGCGTCTATGCATGCGCTGCTGGAAACGCTTGCCGTTCCAGCCCCGGAAGCGGGTTAGTTGACTGATTTGTAAGCGCAGAAGTTTCCGCGGGTTGTTGCCGGTCAGCATATTCCTGCTTCTGCGCTTACCTTCAAATAACGTCTCCCGATCAACCTCACATTTCCCCGCGCTTTTGTGAAAATTGTCACGTCCGACCGTGCATATGCCCAAAAAATAGCCTCTCCTTAACGCGTTTTGTCCGAGGACGTGCTGATTTTTTATGCTTAAATTACATACTGAAACGCATTTTTAAAATCATAAAACCCCTTTGTCATTTTCTGCTTCTGGGCTTATCGCCGGACTTAAGGACCGATAATGAAAATTGAATCTGTAAACGTCACCGTTTTTCAGTACCCGACGCGTCGGGTCTCTGACGCCGCGGGGCATTCGCATCCTGGGCCGGAGAGCATGGCCAAAATGGCGATGCTGACCATCACGGCAGAAGAGGGCACCCGCGGATATTCGTTCGCGCCGCCGGAAGTGGTGCGCCCCTTTGTGGTCAATACCTTCTTTCGCAAAGTGCTGGTGGGGCAGGACGCATTCAACCGGGAACGCATCTGGCAGGATCTGGCGCACTGGCAGCGGGGAAGCGCGCATCAGCTGACCGAGCGTGCGCTGGGCTTCGTTGAACAGGCGCTATGGGATCTGATTGGCCGTAAGCTCAACCTGCCGGTCTGGAAACTGCTTGGCGGCTATCGCGATAAGGTGCCGGCCTACGGCAGCACCATGTGCGGCGACGATCTGCCGGGCGGATTATCCACGCCGGAGGAGTACGCCAGCTTTGCCGAAAAGCTGGTGGCGCGCGGTTACAAGGCCATCAAGCTGCACACCTGGATGCCGCCGGTCTCTTTCGCCCCCAATCCAAAGATGGACGTCAAAGCCTGTGCCGCCGTGCGTGAAGCGGTTGGCCCGGACATTGACCTGATGATTGACGGCTACCACTGGTACAGCCGTACCGAGGCGCTGTACATCGGCAAAGCGCTGGAAAAGCTTGACTTCGCCTGGTTTGAAGAGCCGATGGAAGAGGAGAGCATGGCCTCCTACGCGTGGCTGGCGGAAAACCTCTCGATTCCGGTTATCGGCCCGGAAAGCCTGGGCGGAAAGCACCACAGCCGCGCGGACTGGATCAAAGCCGGGGCCTGCGACATCCTGCGCGCGGGGTCGAACGGCGTGGGCGGCATTTCCCCAACGCTGAAGGTGGCGAACCTGGCGGAATCTTTTGGCATGGACTGCGAAATACACGGCAACGGCGCGGCCAGCCTGGCGGTGATTGGCGCCATCAAAAACTGCCGCTGGTACGAGCGCGGCCTGCTGCACCCGTTCCTCGACTACGACCAACCGGCGGCGTACCTCAACAGCCTGGTGGACCCGATGGACGAACACGGCATGGTCAGTCTGCCGACCCGTCCGGGGCTGGGCGAAGACATTAATTTTGCATATATCGAAGCCAATACCGTCAGCCACGACTGACAGATAAAAACGTACCCTACAGGCGATATATACATGAAACGATCTCCCTTAGCCGGGGCGTGCTTGCTCGCGCTCTCGCTGATGATGGGGAGCGGTGCGGCGTACGCGAAAACGCCGCCCGACCAGCTCATCATCGGCATGAACATGAATAACCTGCTGACCCTCGATCCGGCGGCAATGACCGGTAACGAAGTGGTCGGCATTGTGGTCAATCTCTACGACTCGCTGGTGGAGCTGGACCCGAACGCGCTCACCAACGTCAGGCCCGCGCTGGCGACGTCCTGGGATATTTCGCCGGACCGTAAAACCCTGACCTTTCACCTGCGTGACGACGTTAAATTCCACTCTGGCAACCCGCTCACGGCGGAGGATGTGGTCTGGTCGATGCGCCGTCTGCTGCACCTCAACCTTGCCCAGGCCTCGGTGTGGAAGTCGTATGGATTTTCTAAGCAAAACATCGACAGCCAAATCAGCGCCCCCGATGCCTACACGGTGCAAATTGTTCTGCCTAAGCCTAACGATCCGCAGCTGGTGATCTACTCCCTCGGCGCGCTCGGCAACCTCGGCGTGCTCGACAGCAAAACGGTGCAGCAGCACGCGGTGAATAACGACTGGGGCAACCGCTGGCTTACCACCAACGAAGCGGGTTCCGGCCCGTTTATGCTGGAAAACTGGCAGGCGAAGGACGTGCTGCGCATGCAGCGCAACCCGCAATACTGGCGGGAAGAACCCAAAATGAGCCGGGTGGTGCTGCGTCATTTCCAGGAGTCACAAACCCTGCGCCTGATGATTGAGAAAGGCGACCTCGACGTTGCCAACAACATGGCGGTGGCGGACATTAACGCCCTGCGCAAAGACCCGCAGCTCACCGTCGAAGCCGTGCAGAAAGGCACGGTCTACTACGTGGCGATGAGCATGAAAGAGGCCCATTTCGCTAACCCGAAGGTGCGCGAAGCGGTGCGCTATCTGATTGACTATCAGGGCATCAACAGCGCGCTGATGCCGGGCTACGGCGTGCTGCACCAGCGCCCGATCAAAGCGGGTATGCCGTCCACGCTGCCGGACCCGGGCTATAAGCTCGATATCCTGCGCGCCAGAAAGCTGCTGGCGGAGGCGGGCTACCCGGACGGGTTTGACACCACCCTGCGGGTGCTGGCGGATCAGCCGTTCCTCAATATCGCCATCGCCGTGCAGTCGACGCTGATGCAGGCGGGCATCAACGCCAAAATCATCACCGGCACCGGGAACCAGATTTACGGCGCAATGCGCGAGCGCAAGTTCGACATGCTGGTGGGGCGCGGCGGTAGCGGCGTTGAACCCCATCCGCACTCCAGCCTGCGGGCGTTGGTCTATAACCCGGACAACAGCGATGAAGCCCGTCTGACCAACTTCCAGGGCTGGCGTACCAGCTTCTACGACAAGCCGCTCAATGAAATGATCGACAAGGCCCTGCTGGAGCGCGATCCGGAAAAACAGATCGCCGACTACCAGCAGATCCAGGTCCGCTACGACGAACTGATCCCGGCGATGGTTCCTCTGTCGCAGATGGTTGATTCGGTGGTGGTGCGTAACGAGGTGAAGAACTTCCAGTCGCACCCGTCGGCCACCACCTTCCTGCGTGAGGTCTACAAAACCGGAGGTGACAAATGAGTGTGGCAATTCTCGCGCCCGGCTCACGGACCCGGCGCTTCTCAAAGCGGTTAACGCAGGTGGTGGTGACGCTGTTCGGCCTTCTGCTGCTGACCTTTTTCATCGGCCGCGTAATGCCCGTTGATCCGGTGCTGGCGATTGTCGGACCGGATGCCGACCACAGCACCTATCAGCAGGTCTATCACCAGCTGGGATTCGACCGGTCGCTGCTGGCTCAGTTCGGTATTTACCTCAATAACCTGCTGCACGGTGATCTGGGCAATGCCCTGCTCACGGGTAAACCGGTGACTGCCGATATTCTGCGCGTCTTCCCGGCGACGCTCGAGCTGGCGACGATGGCGATTATCGTCGGTGCGGGTCTGGGTATTCCGCTGGGCGTACTGGCGGCGGCGCGGCGCAACAGCGTTTCCGACTACGTGGTGCGCATCATCAGTCTGGCGGGTTATTCCACGCCGATTTTCTGGGTCGGGATGATGGGGCTGCTGCTGTTCTACGCCTGGCTTGGCTGGGTGGGAGGCGCGGGACGTCTGGATCTCGGACTGGAGGGGGTAGTCCCACGCCGCACCGGACTGATGACGGTGGATGCGCTGCTGGCCGGGAACGGCGCGGTGTTCTGGAACGCCATTAACCATCTGGTTTTGCCCGCGTCGCTGCTTGGCTTCCACTCGCTGGCCTATATCAGCCGCATGACCCGCAGCTTCATGCTGGCGCAGCTGTCGCAGGAGTTCATTATCACTGCCCGGGTGAAGGGCTTAACTGAACGTCAGGTGATCTGGAATCACGCGTTTCGCAACATTCTCGTGCAGCTCCTGACGGTAGTGGCGCTGGCCTACGGCTCGCTGCTGGAGGGGGCGGTGCTGATTGAAACCGTCTTCTCCTGGCCGGGCTTCGGTTCGTATCTCACCGGCAGCCTGCTGCTCGGGGATATGAACGCGGTCATGGGCTGCGTGCTGCTGGTGGGGGTCATCTTCGTGATGCTGAACCTGCTCTCCGACATGCTGTATCAACTCTTTGACCCGAGGACGAAATCATGACCGTTTCTCTGGATTCGCCGCTGGGGACCGGGCCATCCGAACGCCGCCAGCGTATCAGACGCACGCTGGGCCGCGCCGCGGGCTTCGTCGGCAAGATGGCGCGCAATCCGCTCACCGCCATCGGCGGCGGGATTATCCTGCTGCTGCTGATTGTGGCGGCGTTTGCCCCGCTGATCGCGCCGTACAACCCGCTGGTGCAGGACCTCAATAACGCGCTGGTCGCCCCGAACGCACTGCACTGGTTCGGCACCGACGAGTTTGGCCGGGACATCTTCAGCCGGCTGGTGTACGGCGCGCGCATCACGCTCTACATCGTGCTGCTGGTCTCCGTGACCGTTGGCCCGCTGGGGCTGCTGCTGGGCGTGACCGCAGGCTACTTCGGCGGCAGGGTGGACGCGGTGCTGATGCGCGTCACCGATATCTTTATCTCCTTCCCGAGCCTGGTGCTGGCGCTGGCGTTTGTCGCGGCGCTCGGGCCGGGGCTGGAGCACGTGGTGATTGCGATTACGCTCACCGCCTGGCCGCCGATTGCCCGTCTGGCGCGCGCCGAAACTCTCTCTCTGCGCCAGGCCGATTTTGTCTCCGCCGTGCGGCTTCAGGGTGCTTCCCCGGTGCGCGTACTGTGGCGTCACATTGTCCCGCTGTGCCTGCCGTCAGTGATTATCCGCATCACCATGAACATGGCGGGGATCATTCTCACCGCCGCCGGGCTGGGCTTTCTTGGCCTTGGCGCACAGCCGCCGGAGCCGGAGTGGGGAGCGATGATCTCCAGCGGTCGTACCTACATGATGGAGTGCTGGTGGGTGGTGACTATTCCGGGGCTGGCGATCCTGATCAACAGTCTGGCGTTCAACTTCTTAGGAGATGGCTTGCGTGACATCCTCGATCCTCGTAGCGAATAACCCGATGCTCGACGTGCGCGATCTCCACGTCGATTTTATCAACGGCGACGCGGTCACCCACGCGGTGCGCGGCGTCTCTTTCCAGCTCGGACGCGAAAAGCTGGCGATTGTCGGTGAATCCGGTTCCGGTAAATCCACCGTCGGGCGGGCGCTGCTACGCCTGCATCCGGCCAAAGCGCAGATCCGCGCCGCGCGGATGCAGTTTGGCGATGTCGATTTACAGGCCGTCAGCGAGGCGCAGATGCGCGGCATTCGCGGCAAGCGCATCTCGATGATCATGCAGGACCCGAAATACTCCCTTAACCCGGTGGTGTGCGTGGGCGACCAAATTGCCGAAGCCTGGCTGACCCATCATCCGGGGCGCAAGGCGGAAGCCAAAGCCAGATTGCTGGAGATGCTCGACGTGGTGCGCATTCGCCAGCCGGAGCGGGTGTATCACCTCTGTCCGCACGAGATTTCCGGCGGGCAGGGGCAACGCATCATGATCGCCATGATGCTGATCGCCGATCCCGAGCTGGTCATTGCCGACGAGCCGACTTCGGCGCTGGACGTGTCGGTGCGTTTGCAGGTGCTGGGCCTGCTCGACGACCTGGTGCAGTCCCGCGGTCTGGGGCTGATTTTTATCAGCCACGACATCAACCTGGTGCGCAGCTTCTGCGACCGGGTGCTGGTGATGTACGCCGGACGGGTGGTGGAGTCGATTGCCGCGAAGGATCTGCACAACGCCAGGCATCCCTACACCCAGGGGCTCATCAGCGCGCTACCGGAAATCAACCATCGCCGACCGACGCTGCCGGTATTACAGCGTCAGGCCAGCTGGCTCAACGAGTAAGGAGCAGAGATGATCGAGATACAACACCTTAACCTGACGTTTGGCGAGGGCGAGAAGCGTAATCAGGTGCTGGACGATGTGAATATCAGCGTGAGGGACGGCGAGATTTACGGCCTGGTGGGGGAGTCCGGTTCGGGCAAAACCACGGTGCTGAAATGCCTTGCCGGGCTGTTTACCCACTGGGAGGGCGAGCTGGCGATTAACGGCAAGCGGCTGGAAAAACGTATCAGCCAGGAACGCTGCCGCCGGGTGCAGATGGTATTTCAGGATCCGTACGGCTCTTTGCATCCGCGTCACACCATCGGCGATATTCTGGAAGAGCCGCTGCACATTCACCGCATAAAAGATCGGGAGCGGCGCGTTCACGCCCTGCTGGATAAAGTTGGGCTTAGCCGGGCGTTTCGCGATCGCTATCCGCACCAGCTTTCCGGCGGGCAGCGCCAGCGCGTGGCGATTGCCAGGGCGCTGATTCTGGAGCCGCAGGTGCTGCTGCTGGATGAACCTACCTCGGCGCTGGACGTCTCGGTTCAGGCGGAAATCCTCAACCTGCTGGCGGAACTTCAGCGTGAGTCGAACCTGACCTACCTGATGGTGACCCACGATCTGGGCGTGATTGCCCATCTGTGTCAGAAGGTGGCGGTAATGCAGTATGGCAAAATCCTTGAAAGCCTGACGGTGGACGAACTGGTCGCCGGGCAGGCCAAAACCGACTATACGCGGATGCTGGTCAATGCCTCACAGCAGTATTCCCGCGAGATGGCGCGGGAGGTGGCGGTGTATTAGGTAGCCGGGTGGCGGCTACGCGATCGGTCCTGTAGGCCGGGTAAGGCGTAGCCGCCACCCGGCAAACCATCAGCGCAAGAGCTGACAATCCGGCGGTAATCGGCACTGCAACGCGCCCGGAACAACTTCGATGCGGAATTTCTCTCCGCTCAGCGGTTCGCCATCAAGGTTAAAGGTCATGCCGTGTGGGGCGATCACTTCAAACCACGCGGATTTCCCGGCGATGATATTGGGGCTCTCCTCTGGCTGCGTCAGCGTCGTAAACAGCGCGGGCAGCAGCCCGTCGCCAGTAAAAATGCGCAGCTGTAGCTGACCATCATTAATCAGGGCTTCCGGGCAAAGCTGCTGTCCGCCGCCTGCCTGACGTCCGTTGCCGATACCAATCACCAGCGCGTCGCCCTGCCAGTGGAAGTTCTCACCGTGGATTTCACAACTGTCGGGCTTGAGGGTGTCCATGCGCATCAGGCCGTGAATGAGGTACGAGACGCCGCCCAGCGCGGCTTTCAGCTTCTCCGGCGTTTCGCTGGTGATCCGCGTGCCGAAACCGCCCGTTGCCATGTTGATAAAGCAGGTTCTTTCGTTCACCTGCGCAATGTCGACGGCGGTCGCTTTCCCGAGGATAGCCAGTTGCAGCGCTTTGCCTAAATCCTCAGGTATGCCGGCGCTGGTGGCAAAATCATTGGCGGTACCGAGCGGTAAAATGCCCATCACCGGGCGATGTGCTGTGTTGAGGTCAATAAGCGCACCAGCGATCTCGTTGATTGTTCCGTCGCCGCCGCCTGAAATGATGGTCTCAGCGCCTAACCTGATGCCTTCGTCGATATAGCGTGCCGCATCGCCTTTTTCGAAGGTCACCCGCACGTGAATACGCGCGCCATCTTCACGCAATTCGGTGATCGCCTGGCGCAACAGATCGTTGCCTGCACTTTTGCCATTGAGAATTAATAAACTGTCTGGATAGGATGCCATCCGGGTTGCTCCCTTTTTTAACTATAGAAAGAGTGTATCCCAGAGAAGGAAAAAGCGGGTAAGAACAGGATGAAAGGCAAAAAATAAGCCCGCGTAAGGGAGATTACGCAGGCTAAGGAGGTGGTTCCTGGTACAGCTAGCATTTATGGGTTATGTTTTTCAGCGGGGGGATAATACCCGTATTGAACGAAGCGGTATGTGATCCGATTCTAAGAATTATCCCAGCGTGAAAAAATCCCGTTGATTGACTATTTGCCGTGTGGATTTCGGGTATTTTCACCTTCAAAATTACGCATCAGCAGTGCAAACTCCAGCTCTACCTCTTCAGGAACCGGCAGCCAGACCACATGGCCGTCGCCAGGAGCGACCTCTATCGCCTCACCTTTTTTGTTTTCCAGGTGCTCCAGGCGGAAGTTCATGTTGCCCTGAGGCGTCATCAGCTCCAGGCTGTCGCCTTTAGTGAATTTGTTTTTTACGGCGACGGCGGCCAGCGGACCTTTACGTTCGCCGGTGAAGTCGCCTACAAACTGCTGGCGTTCGGAAATCGAGTAGCCATGCTCGTAGTTCTGGTAGTCGTCGTGGGTGTGACGGCGCAGGAAACCTTCGGTATAGCCGCGATGCGCCAGACCTTCCAGCGTTTCCAGCAGGCTGGTGTCGAACGGTTTGCCGGCGGCGGCATCGTCGATGGCTTTGCGATACACCTGTGCGGTACGGGCGCAGTAGTAGTAAGACTTGGTGCGGCCTTCGATTTTCAGGGAGTGTACGCCCATCTGGGTTAAACGCTCGACGTGTGCGATGGCGCGCAGATCTTTGGAGTTCATGATGTAGGTGCCATGCTCGTCTTCGAAGGCGGTCATGTATTCGCCCGGACGTTTGGCTTCTTCGATCATAAACACGCTGTCGGTAGGCGCGCCGATACCCAGCGTTGGCTCAACGTTGGTGACCGGGATCGGCTCGTGTTTGTGCACGATATTGCCGATGTCATCTTCTTTGCCTTCCTGAACGTTATATTCCCAGCGGCAGGCGTTGGTGCAGGTGCCCTGGTTCGGGTCACGCTTGTTGATGTAGCCAGAGAGCAGGCAGCGGCCGGAGTAGGCCATGCACAGCGCGCCGTGAACGAAGATTTCGATCTCCATATCCGGCACCTGGGTGCGGATCTCTTCGATCTCTTCGAGGGACAGCTCGCGGGACAGAATGACGCGGGTCAGCCCCATCTGTTTCCAGAATTTCACCGTTGCCCAGTTGACGGCGTTAGCCTGCACCGAGAGGTGAATGTCCATCTCCGGGAAGTTCTCCCGAACCAGCATGATTAAACCCGGGTCCGACATGATCAGCGCGTCCGGCCCCATCTCCACGACCGGCTTCAGGTCGCGAATGAACGTTTTCAGCTTGGCGTTGTGCGGCGCGATGTTCACCACCACGTAGAATTTTTTGCCCAGGGCATGCGCTTCATTGATGCCGAGCTGAAGATTCTCGTGGTTGAATTCGTTGTTACGCACGCGCAGCGAGTAGCGCGGCTGGCCCGCGTAAACGGCGTCGGCACCATAGGCGAAAGCGTAACGCATATTTTGCAGCGTTCCCGCCGGGGAAAGGAGTTCCGGTTTAAACATGTTTGTTCTCGTTCTGATGACAGGTCAGATCCGCGTGCACCTGGTGCAGCGGTAAGGGGAGATCCCCCACTTTAAGGGCGGGCATTGTAGCGCTGCGGGGAAGAGAGGTAAAGCTTTGCCCCTCACCCTAACCCTCTCCCCTTTGGGGCTGAGGGTTCCCCACAAAATAATGCCTGCACAGACGGCCCCCTCTCCCTACAGGGAGAGGGCAGGGTGAGGGGGTGTTATTCAGGCAATCCTGCACGCATCCGCTTCCCAGCGATAACCCACGCCGTACACCGCGCGAATAAACGACTGGTCGGCGTCCAGTGCCTCCAGCTTGCGGCGCAGGTTTTTGATGTGACTGTCGATGGTGCGGTCGGTCACTACGCGGTAATCGTCATACAGATGGTTGAGCAGCTGTTCGCGGGAAAACACTTTTCCCGGCTCGTGGGAGAGCGTTTTCAGCAGGCGGAACTCCGCTGGGGTGAGATCCAATAGTTTGCTGCGCCAGCTCGCCTGGAAGCGGCTTTCGTCGACGATCAGCGGGCTTTGCGCATCCAGCACCTGCAATTCACGCTGTGGCTTACAGCGGCGGAGGATGGTTTTCACCCGAGCGACCACCTCCCGCGGGCTGTAAGGCTTGCAGATGTAATCGTCGGCGCCGATTTCGAGCCCCAGCAGACGGTCGATCTCTTCGATTTTGGCCGTCACCATCACGATGGGCACATCGGAGAAACGACGAATTTCGCGGCACAGGGTCAGGCCGTCGGTACCCGGCAGCATCAGATCCAGCAGGATCAGATCCGGCGGCGTCTGGCGCACGTAGGGCAGCACCTGGTCGCCGTGGCTGATAAGCGTTGGCGCGTAACTTGCGGCACGCAAATAGTCGATCAGCAGTTGTCCAAGTTTAGGCTCGTCTTCCACGATCAAAATACGCGGTGTGTTGTCGTCAATCGGTAACTCGGTCATGCTTCCCTCGATAAATCCCGTTCCAGAGGTAACTCTACTGTAATGCTAACCCCGCCAAAAGGCGAATGAGCGGCGCGGATGGTGCCGCCGTGGGCCTCCACAATGTTAACGCAAATCGCCAGCCCAAGGCCGGAACCGCCGCTGGCGCGGTTGCGTGAACCTTCGGTGCGATAGAAGCGCTCGAACAGTTTTTCCAGCTGCGCATCTTTCACGCCAGGGGCGGAGTCCGCAAAGGTCAGGGCAAAGCGCCCGTTTTCCTGCCTGCCGGAGATATGCAGCGCGCCGCCGCCGTCGGTGTAGCGGAGGCTGTTCTCCAGCAGATTATTGAACAGCTGCATCAGGCGATCTCTGTCGCCAAATACCACCGCGCTGTCCGGCAGCGAAAGGTTGATTTTCAGGTCACGGCTGGCGAAGCGCTCGCGGAATGCGCCGGTCACAACTTCAAGGATATTGATCACGTCGACTGGGGCTTTCTGGTAGGCCAGGGCGCCTTCGTCGGACATGGAAAGCTGATGCAGATCGTCCACCAGCTTGGTCAGCGTGCCGACTTCCGCCTGAAGCGAGGCCACGGACTCGGGGGTGAACTGCCGCACGCCGTCCTGAATCGCCTCCAGCTCGCCGCGCAGCACCGCCAGCGGGGTGCGCAGCTCGTGCGAAATGTCGGCCATAAAATCGCGGCGCATCTGCTGGTTTTTTTCCAGCGTGCTGGCGAGCTGGTTGAAGTCCTGCGCCAGCTTGCCCAGTTCATCCTGGCTGCGGGTGTCAACGCGGGTCGAGAAATCACCCGCCGCCAGCTTGTGCGTGCCTTCCACCAGGCGCTTAACCGGCGCCAGCAGGCCGCGCGCCAGCGGGAAGGTGGCGAGCGCCGCAAGCAGGGTAGAAAGCGCGACAATCAGCCAGCTGGTCTGACGCTGCTGGCGGTCAAAGTTGATGTCGGTGTTGCGCGTCAGCCGCTCGACCGGCGAGGCGATAACCCAGCCCACCGTGGCGCCGTTCGAAGTAATGGCGCGCTTTGTGCCGTCCGGCGGTACCGGAGAGCGTGGTCCAACGAGCACGCGCATCTCCTGATCTATCACCCAGAACTGGGTGCGCCAGCCGTGCGGCGGCATGCCCGGCCCCGGGCGGTCGTCGTCATTATCGTGCTCCAGCGAGCGCAGGATTTGAAACACAAAGCGATCGTTATTGCGCAGAAAACGCCAGTTACCGTGCAGGCTATACTGTTCGCCCAGCGCGTCGCTTAAGCCCTGTAGTCGCTGTTCGTTACCGTGCTTAATGTAGTCAATAAAGCCGCGCTCAAAGCTGACCCGCACCGCCCAGTGCATGGTAATCAGCAGAACGATACAGGTGGCGAAAATCGCCACAAAAAGCTTACCGGTGATCCCCGGACGCCAGAATTTCATGGTGCACTCCTTTTGCCGCGTCGGATCACGACGTTTTTGGTCGTGTCATTCGGTACACTGGCAAAGATAAAAGCGGGCAGGGCGATAATTACCGCCATGCTGAGGTAAGTGTATAAAAAGACCTGATGCGCGACGGGGGTGTCGGCGCTGAGATGGTGCTGACCGTACATGCCGAGCAGCAATCCGGCGACCGTGACCCCCACGCTCATGGAGAGCTGCATGATCATCGACAGCAGGCTGTTACCACTGCTCGCCAGCTCGTCCGGCAGATCTTTCAGCGTCAGGGTGTTCATCGACGAGAAGCGCATGGAGTTGATGATACCCTGGCAGAACAGCACCAGCGGCAGGATGTAGTACCAGCCCAGCAGCGCCACGGCCATAAACAGCAGACAAACCAACGCCAGCCCGATCGTGGCGGCCACCAGCACCCGGCGATAGCCAAAGCGGTTCACCACCTGCACCACAATACGCTTCATCCCCATGCTGCCGAGCACCATCGGGATCATCATCAGCCCGGCGTGGAACGGCGAGAAGCCCATCCCAATCTGTAAAAACACCGGCGTCATAAACGGCAACATGCCGCTGCCGATGCGTCCGGCAAAGCTGCCGAACAGACCAAGACGGTAGGTGGGATTCCTGAACAGATTCAGGCTGAACAGCGCGTTAGCGTTGCCTCTGGCATGCCACAGATACCAGAGAATCGCGGTGATCCCCAGCGCCACCAGCAGGGCGAGCGACAGGGAGGAGATCCCCAGCCCTTTTTGCCCGTCGAGGGCCAGGGTGAGCGTCGCCATGCCAGCCGCCAGCAGGATAAAGCCAACGAAATCAAAGCGCCGGGTCTGCATTTTATAGTTCGGCATCAGCGTCAGGGTGGCAATCGCGCCGATAATACCGACCGGCAGGTTGATCAGGAAGATCCAGTGCCAGGAGGCATACTCCACCAGAATACCGCCCAGTGCCGGGCCAAGCAGCGGGCCGACCTGACCGGGCAAGGTGACGAAGGTCATCGCCGCCATATACTGCGCGCGCGGAACAATTTTCATCACCGTTAACCGCCCGACGGGCACCATCATCGCGCCGCCGACGCCCTGTAGCACGCGCGCCATCACCAGCTGGTCGAGGGTATTGGCCTGGGCGCAAAACAGCGACCCGGTGGTAAACAGCACAATGGCGGTGAAGAAGATGTTTCGCACACCGACTTTATCCGCCAGCCAGCCGCTGGCGGGCAGCATCACGGCGACCGTCAGCACGTAGGCGACAATCACCATATGCATGTGCAGCGGGCTCTCCCCCAGGCTTTTCGCCATCGAGGGAAGGGCGGTGTTCACGATGGTCGTGCCCAGCGACTGCATAAAGAAGCCGAACGCGACGATCCACAATTGCCAGCGAACATTACTGGGTAGGTCGGTCATTTACTCGGTCACCGTGGTTCTCTTTTTACGCGAAAAACGCAGCCGCAGTCGGTCAAAGAACAGATAGACTACCGGCGTGGTGTAGAGCGTCAGCAGCTGGCTCATCACCAGGCCGCCGACAATCGTGATCCCCAGCGGCTGGCGCAGTTCAGAGCCGTCACCACCGGATATGACCAGCGGTAGCGCACCGAACAGCGCGGCCAGCGTGGTCATCATGATCGGGCGAAAACGCAGCAGACAGGCCTGGAATATCGCCTCGTCCGGCGTCAGGTTGCCGTTACGCTGGGCGTCCAGGGCAAAGTCGACCATCATAATCGCGTTTTTCTTCACAATACCTATTAATAGCATGATCCCGATGAGCGCGATTAGGCTGAACGGGGCACCGAACAGCTCCAGCGCCAGCAGCGCCCCCACGCCCGCAGAAGGCAGCGTGGAGAGAATGGTCAACGGGTGCACATAGCTTTCGTACAGCACGCCCAGCACGATATAAACCGTGGCAATAGCCGCCAGGATCAAAATGACCTGCGAGTTCATGGTGTCCTGGAACACCTGCGCCGTACCGGCAAAGCTGCCGCGCACGGAGGAGGGCACCCCGAGCTGGGTCATGGCGCGGTTGATGGCGTCGCTGGCCTCAGACAGCGACGAGCCGGTTGGCAGGTTAAACGACACGGTCGAGGCGGCGGAAAGCCCCTGGTGGTTCACCGACAGCGGCGCGTTCGACGGCTGCCAGCTGGCGAAGTACGACAGGGGGATCGCCTTGCCGTCATTATTGATCACAAACATCTTGTCCAGCGCGCTGATGTCCTGGGTGTAGCGCGGATCAACTTCCATCACCACCTTGTACTGGTTCATCGGCTGATAGATGGTGGAGACTTCACGCTGCCCGAAGGCGTTGTTAAGCAGGCTGTTGGCCGCTTCAACGTTAATGCCCAGGCGGGACATGGTTTCGCGATCGTAGGTGAGCGCCATCTCGGCGCCGTTATTCTGGCTGTCGGAGTTCACGTCCGCCAGCTGCGGCAGCGCGGCCAGCGCTTTACGGATCTTCGGCTCCCACTCGCGCAGGGCGGCTAAGTCATCTGAGAGCAGGGTGTACTGATAGCTGGCGTTAGCCTGTCGTCCGCCGACGCGGATATCCTGAACGGCCATCAAAAACAGATTTGCCCCCGGCTCTTTGGCAAGCTTCAGCCGCAGGCGGTCAATGATCTGCTGCGCCGTTTCGTGACGTTCACCGCGCGGCTTAAGGGTAATAAACATCATCCCGCTGTTAACGCGTGAGCCGCCGGTAAAGCCGGTGACGTTATCCACGGCCGGATCTTCCCGGATGATTTTCATAAAGTCTTGCAGTTTGCCCCGCATCGCCTGGAACGAAATACTCTGGTCCGCCTGAATACCGCCCATCAGCACGCCGGTATCCTGCTCCGGGAAGAAGGTTTTCGGGATGGTGATATACATCCAGACGTTGAGGACGATGGTGCCGATCAGCACCAGCCCGACAAGACGCGTGTGGTTCAGCACCCATTTCAGCGATTTGCCATAGCCTGACTGCATCGCTATCAGGACGCGGCCAAAGCCTTTCCTGCGCGGCTGCGAGTGCGGTTGGCTGCGCTTTAGCATCCAGCCGCACATCATCGGCGTCAGCGTCAGCGAAATCACCAGGGAGATACCGATGGCGACGGAAAGCGTGACGGCAAATTCGCGCAGCAGTCGCCCCGGCAGGCCGCCCATCAGCAGCAGCGGCAGGAACACCGCCACCAGCGACAGGCTCATGGACAGGACCGTGAAGCCCACTTCGCGCGTCCCCTGAAGCGCCGCCTGGAGCGGCTTCATGCCCGCTTCCAGATGGCGCGAGATATTCTCCAGCACCACGATGGCGTCATCCACCACAAACCCGGTGGCAATCGTCAGCGCCATCAGCGACAGATTGTTAAGACTAAAGCCGCACAGGTACATGGCGGCAAAGGTGCCTATCAGCGATACCGGAACCGCCACCGCCGGGATCAGCGTGGCGCGCCCCGAGCGCAGGAACAGGAACACCACCAGGATCACCAACGCGACGGAGATAATCAGCGTTTGCTCTACCTCCTCAAGCGAGGCGCGAATGGTAGGGGAGCGGTCCTGCGCAATCTGGAGGTCGATGGCCGCCGGAATCGTTTCCTGAAGCTCCGGCAGGCGCGCGCGGATGCTGTTCACCGTCTGGATGATGTTGGCTTCCGGCAGTTTGCGGATCATCAGCAAAATCGCCGGTTTGGCGTTAGTCATCCCGGCGTTACGCACGTCCTGCACCGAATCGGTGACGCTGGCGACGTCGCTCAGGCGCACCGCCGCACCGTTGTTGTAGTGAATAATCAACGGCTGATACTCGGCGGCGGTTTTCAGCTCGTCGTTGGTCTGGATCTGCCAGCGGTGGCTGTTGTCCTCAATCGCGCCCTGCGGCTTACGCACGTTGGCGTTGCTGATGGCGGAACGCACGTCGTCCAGCGACACGCCCTGGTTAAACAGCGCCTGCGGATTCAGCCCCACGCGCACGGCGGGTAGGGAGCTGCCGCCGACGTCCACGTCGCCCACGCCGTCAATCTGGGCGATGGTTTGCGCCAGCTGGGTGGAGGCAAAATCGTACAGCTCGCCCTGGGAGTAGGTCTCTGACGTGAGCGTCAGGATCATGATCGGCGCGTCGGACGGGTTAGCCTTGCGGTAGGTTGGACGGCTCGGCATGCCGCTTGGCAGCAGGCTTTGGGCGGCATTTATCGCGGCCTGCACGTCACGCGCCGCGCCGTTGATGTCCCGGTCAAAGTTAAATTCCAGAATGATGCGCGTGCTGCCCAGCGAACTGCTGGAGGTCATCTCGTTAACCCCGGCAATTCGCCCAAGCGAGCGCTCAAGCGGCGTCGCCACCGATGACGCCATGGTTTCCGGCGAGGCACCCGGCAGCGAGGCGCTGACCATGATCACCGGGAAATCGACCTGCGGCAGCGGGGCCACCGGCAGCAGCCGGAAGCCCAGCACGCCGCACAGGGTAATAGCGACGGAGAGTAAAATCGTCGCCACCGGACGGTAAATGAAGAGGGCGAAAAACTTCACTTACGCCTCCTCTTCACGTTTCGGGAAGCGGTTTTTCGTCCACAGGGCCAGACGGTCAAACAGCAGGTAGATAACCGGCGTGGTAAACAGCGTCAGCACCTGGCTCACCAGCAGGCCGCCCACCATCCCGATGCCCAGCGGACGGCGCAGTTCGGCCCCCACGCCGGTGCTCAGCATCAGCGGCAGCGCGCCCAGCAGGGCGGCGAGGGTGGTCATCAGGATCGGACGAAAACGCAGCAGACAGGCCTGGTAAATGGCCTCGCGCGGCGCCATACCCTGCTCGCGCTCGGCGGCCAGCGCAAAGTCGATCATCATGATGGCGTTTTTCTTCACAATGCCGATAAGCAGGATGATGCCGATGATCGCAATGACGTCCAGCTCGCTCCCCGCCAGCATCAGCGCCAGCAGCGCCCCCACGCCCGCCGTCGGCAGGGTGGAGAGGATGGTGATCGGATGGATAAAGCTTTCATACAGCACGCCAAGCACGATATACATCGCCACCACCGCCGCGACAATCAGCCAGACGGTGCTGCCCAGCGCGGCCTGGAACGCTAGCGTACTGCCCTGGAACTGGGTCTGAATATCGGACGGGAAGCTGAGTTCTTTCTCCGCGCCCAGAATGGCCTCCACCGCTTCGCCCAGGGAATACCCGTCCGGCACGTTGAAGGAAATGGTGGTGGACGGGAACTGATCGAGATGGTTAATCGACAGCGGGGTGTGACGCTCTTCCACGCTGGCAATGGCGCTGAGCGGCACAATCCCACCGTCTTTGCTGGTCAGGCGCACCGTGTCCAGCGCGGCCAGCCCGGGCGTGTTCTCGGTGTTATGTTCCAGCACCACGCGATACTGGTTGGCCTGGGTATAGATGGTGGAGATCAGGCGCTGGCCAAAGGCGTTATACAGGGCGTTATCCACGTCGGACATGGTAATGCCCAGACGGCTGGCGGTGTCGCGGTTGACGTTCACGTACGCCGCCAGCCCTTTATCCTGCCAGTCGCTGCTGACGTCAGAAACCTGCGGCAGTGCTTTCAGCTTGTCCACCAGCTGCGGCACCCAGGTGCTCAGCGCCTCAAGCGAGGTGGCCTGGAGCGTAAACTGGTACTGCGTGCGGCTCACCTGCGTATCAATGGTTAAATCCTGGATCGGTTGCAGATACAGCTCAATGCCCGGCACGCGCGCCACCGCGCTTTGCAGGCGTTCAATCACCGCGTTAACGCGATCGTCGCGGTCATCGAGCGGTTTAAGGTTAATTTGCAGGCGCGCGCTGTTGAGCGACGGGTTGGTGCCGTCCACGCCCACGTAGGCAGTCAGGCTTTCCACCGCCGGATCTTTCATGATGATCTCAGACACCTGCTGCTGGCGCTGCGCCATGTTGGCGAAGGAGACCGTCTGCGGCGCCTGAAGCGTGCCCTGAATAATGCCGTTGTCCTGAATCGGGAAGAAGCCTTTCGGAATGAAAATCCACAGCATGACGCTGAGCGCCAGGGTGCCGAGCGCCACGCCGAGCGTTGCCCACGGATGGTTCAGCACTTTCGCCAGCACGCGGCCGTAGGCGGCGATAATGCGCTCGAACATCCGCTCGGAGGCGCGCGAGAAGCGGTTTTGCTTGCGCAAGGACTCGTGGCTCAGCATGCGGGCGCACATCATCGGCGTCAGCGTCAGCGACACCACGGCAGAGATCAGAATGGCGACCGCCAGCGTCACGGCAAACTCGCGGAACAGCCGCCCGACGATATCACCCATAAACAGCAGCGGGATCAGCACCGCAATCAGCGAGAAGGTGAGCGAGATAATGGTAAAGCCGATCTCCCCCGCGCCCTTCAGCGCGGCGGCTAACGGCTTTTCACCTTTTTCGATATAGCGCGAGATGTTCTCGATTACCACGATGGCGTCGTCCACCACAAACCCGGTGGCGATGGTGAGCGCCATCAGCGTCAGGTTGTTAATCGAGAAGTCGAGGAACACCATCACCGCGAACGTTCCGACCAGCGAGAGCGGCACGGCGACGGCGGGAATGAGGGTTGCCGGGACGTTGCGCAGGAACAGGTAGATGATCATCACCACCAGCGCAATCGCCAGCATCAGCTCGAACTGGGTGTCGGTCACTGACGCGCGAATATTCGTGGTGCGGTCAGAGAGCACTTTCACGCTGACCGATTTTGGCAGGCTTTCCACCAGCTGCGGCAGCATGGTGCGAATGCTGTCGGCGGTATCAATAATGTTCGCGCCCGGCTGGCGCTGAACGTTCATGACAATCGCCTGCTGCTTATTGGCCCACGCCCCGAGCCAGCTGTTTTCCGCGCCTTGTTCAACGGTTGCCACGTCGCCCAAACGGATCGGCGCGCCGTTCTGGTAGGCAATGATCAGCTGACGGTACTCATCGGCGGACTGCATCTGGTCGTTGGCGGAGAGCGTGACCGCGCGGGTCGGGCCGTCCAGCGAACCCTTCGCTGAGTTGACGTTGGCGCTGCTGATGGCGGTGCGAATGGTTTCGCTGGTTAACCCCAGCGCGGCAATGGCCTGGGCATTCAGTTTGACGCGCACGGCGGGGCGTTGACCGCCCGCCAGCGTCACCAGCCCCACGCCGGTCACCTGCGAAATCTTCTGTGCCACGCGGGTTTCAACCATGTCTTCCACCTGGGTCATCGGCATGGCGGAGGAGCTGACGGCAAGGGTCATGATCGGCGGATCCGCCGGGTTGACCTTGCTGTAAACCGGTGGATTCGGCAGGTCAGACGGCAGCAGGTTTGTGGCGGCGTTAATCGCGGCCTGCACCTCCTGCTCAGCGACGTCCAGCGACAGCGTAAGCTGGAACTGAAGCGTGACGACCGAAGCGCCACCGGAACTCTGGGAAGACATCTGCTTCAGGCCAGACATCTGGCCAAACTGACGCTCCAGCGGGGCGGTGATGGCGGACGTCACCACATCCGGACTGGCGCCCGGATAGAGGGTGACAACCTGAATGGTCGGGTAGTCCACTTCCGGCAGCGCCGACACGGGCAGAAAACGGTAGCCAATGATCCCGGCCAGCAGGATCGCCACCATCAACAGGGTCGTCGCAACCGGACGTAAAATAAACAGGCGTGAGGGCCCACCTGTAGAGCTCGGCGGCATCACCTGCATCAGGCTTTTGCTCCTGTATCCTGCGCTTCCACCACTTCGACCTGCGCCCCTTCGGTCAGCCGGTCAATACCGTCGGTGACGACGCGGTCGCCAGCGGACAGCCCGGCGCTGATCACCACCGTCTGGCTGTCCTGGATGCCGGTTTTCACCAGGTGTTTGCTGACCTTGTTTTCGCTGTTCAGCACCCAGACAAAGTTGCCTTCACTGCCCATTTGCAGGGCCGCCGTCGGGATCACCACCGCGTTTTCTTCGGTCGCGACCAGCATTCGCGCGTTGACGAACTGATTCGGGAACAGGGCATCGTCCTGATTGTTGAAGCGTGCTTTTAGCTTGATGGTGCCGGTGGTGGTGTCGATCTGGTTATCCAGGCTCAGCAGCGAACCTTCGCTCAGCTTCTGCTTGTTGGTGCGATCCCAGGCTTCAACCACCAGCGCTTTTCCGGCCTTCTGCGCCTGTATCACCGTCGCAATGTCGCTTTCCGGCAGGGTAAAGACGAGATCGATAGGGTGCGTCTGGGTGATCACCACGATGCCCGTGGTATCGCCGCTGGAGATTTGGTTGCCGATATCAACCTGTTTCAGGCCCACGCGGCCGTCAATCGGCGCGGTGATCCGGCTCCAGTCGAGCTGGAGCTGGGCGCTGGCGACCGCGGCTTCGTCGGCCTTGATGGTGCCCTGAGATTCACTGACCAGAGACTGCTGGGTGTCCAGCTCCTGGCGCGACACGAGGTTGGTTTTTACCAGCTGCTGATAGCGGGCTAAATCGCGGCGGGCATTGGCGAGGGTGGCTTTGTCTTTCGCGAGCTGCCCCTGCGCCTGCGCCAGGGCAACCTTAAACTGGCTTGGATCGATTTCCGCCAGCAGATCGCCGGCTTTTACCTGCTGACCTTCCTGGAAATGGATGGCCATCAGCTGACCGTCCACGCGGCTACGTACCGTCACGGTGTTGGCGGCGGTGATGGTTCCCAGCCCGGAGAGATAACGAGGCACCGCTTTATTCACCGCCGTTGCCGCCTGCACCGGTGCCAGCGCACCGCCGCGCATAGCGTGGCGCCCGCCGCCCGTTGAGCGTTGTGAGGGGCTATTAGCGCCAGCAGGTGCCGTGGAGTTCGCGGACTGGCTGTGCCAGTACCAGGCGGCGGCCAGGACCACCACAATCAGACCAACGGCGATTGCCCAGCGGGATTTGTTACTGCCTTTCATCGTTATACGTTCTCATCCTGAAACTCTTTCGGGGAATGATACTAGTTTAGTCAGCTAACACAGCGAAAAAATGGAGGAAATATGGAAGACTGTCGGGAATTGTCTGAGTGTGGCGCTGCGGTTTCGCCTTCGCCGGGTGGCGCTGCGCTTACCCGGCCTACGGTTGGAGGATCTTGTAGGCCGGGTAAGGCGAAGCCGCCACCCGGCACAACCCCATTAGCTAAACACCACCTGCGCCCAGCGCGCCAGCCCTGCCGTAACGGAGCCAAAGTCATCGCCGCCGGCAATCGGGATCCCCGGCAGCTGTTCCGCCAGCGCTTTCTTGATCAGCGGCGAACGGGCGCTACCGCCAGTCAGGTAAATTACGTCCGGCTTCACGTTGCCGTTCTCAAGCGCCAGTTGCACCTGCTCCAGAATACGCTGAAGCGGCTGAGTCAGCGCCATTTCCAGCCCTTCCTGAGTGATAGCCGTAGCCAGATCGTCACTGATAAACGGCAGCGAAACCGTATGCTCTGGACGATCGGAAAGGGCAATTTTGCTCTCTTCGGCGGTGCGCACCACCCGGTAGCTCAGGCGCTGACGCCACACCTTATACAGAAGTGCGACCTTCTCTGCATCCTGCGCATCACGCACCAGATCGTTGAGGAAACGGCCATTCGCGGTGCTGTAAAAATCACTCTGGGCAGGGACGTCGTTGATGGCAATCGCGTTCCACCACGGCAGGATCGGCAGGGCGATGCCTTTATCGGTTTGACCGCCCATACCGAGCAGCGGCATCAGGCTCTTGAAGGCCAGGGCAATATCAAGATCGTTACCGCCCACGCGGCAGCCGCTGTGCCCCAGCAGACTATTTTCACGATCGCGACGGTGATGCCACTGGGGACCCATCAGCAGTAATGAACAGTCCGTCGTACCGCCGCCGATGTCCACCACCAGCACCCGTTTCTCTTCCGTCAGCGTGGCTTCAAAATCCAGCCCCGCCGCAACCGGCTCATACTGGAACACCACGTCACGGAAGCCTGCCCGGTGCGCTGCACGCTCAAGGATCCCCTGCGCCTGCTGGTTGGCTTCGTCGCCGCCCAGCCCCTGAAAGTTAATCGGACGGCCAATCACCGCCTGGGTGATGGCATCCGGCACCTGGGACTGCGCCTGATTGCGGATGTGCAGCATCATCGCGCAGACCAGATCTTCAAACATCGCCACCTGCTGCGGCTTCAGGCCGCTGGCGCCGAGGAAGGATTTCGGCGATTTAACGAAGTAGACCTCTTCCGGGTCTTCAATATACTGCCCGAGGGAAGAGAGGCCGAACTGCACGCTGGACGGGGTAACGTCGATATCTTCCTCGCGGTTAAAGCTGACCGCACGGCGCAGCAGCGCCTGGGTCTCCGCCGCCGTGGCCGGAACCTGATGGTGGCGGAACAGCCACTCGCTCACCGCTTCACGCGTGGGCGCACAAAGCATTGACGGCAACAGCGTACTGCCGTTTTCCATTTTCAGGAGCTGCGGTTGTCCGTTTTGCATTATCGCAACCGAGCAGTTTGCGGTGCCGTAGTCGAATCCAATAAACACAATAAATCCCCATGCCGGTGAGAAGGGGCGAGACTTTAGCGAAATGTCTGCCAGGCGACAACAGGAATATGAAAGCAAGGCGCAAGGCGATCTTTCGGTTTATGCTGAGGTAAATACAAAAGGAGAGACGATGTACACCCTGAACTGGCAACCGCCCTACGACTGGTCGTGGATGTTTGGCTTTCTTGCCGCGCGTGCGGTCACGGGGGTTGAAACCGTTACGGAGGATTACTACGAGCGCAGTTTTGGCTATGCCGGGCACCAGGGCGTTTTCCGGGTTACGCCAGACAGCGCAACCCCTACGCTGGCGGTGTCGCTCAGCCCTGGCCTGATCCCGGTGGCGGATATCTGCCTCGACCGCATCTCCCGCCTGTTTGACCTCGATTGCGACCCGCTGCACATTGCGCAGACTCTTGGCGAGCTCGGCGCGGCGCGGCCGGGCTTACGTTTGCCCGGCGCGATGGATGCATACGAGCAGGGCGTGCGCGCCATTCTCGGGCAACTGGTGAGCGTGGCGATGGCGGCAAAACTGGCGTCACGGGTGGTGGCGCTGTGCGGTGAACCCATTGAGGATGCGCCGGGCTATCTCTGCTTTCCTCCGCCAGAGGTGCTGGCCGCGGCAGAACCGCTGGCATTGAAAGCCCTCGGGATGCCGCTCAGGCGTGCGGAGTCGTTGATTCATCTGGCGCAGTCGGTGGTGGACGGTGAATTCCCGCTATTCCCGCCTGCGAACGTTGAGGCCGGGATGAAGGCGCTACAGCAGCGCCCCGGCATCGGGCGCTGGACCGCGAATTATCTGGCCCTGCGCGGCTGGCAGGCGAAGGATGTTTTCCTGCCGGATGACTATCTGATTAAACAGCGCTTTGCCGGTATGACGCCCGCGCAGATCCGTCGCTATGCCGAGCGCTGGCAGCCGTGGCGCTCGTATGCGCTGTTACATATCTGGTACACCGACGGCTGGTCGCCGTCAGTTGATGGCGAAATAGCTGGTATTCAGCAGTAGATCGAGCGGCTGCGCTTCCCCGATGGTGTCGCCGTAAATAAAATCAACGCCGATACCCGATAGCGTATCCATCATGATCGACTGATGGCATGGCCCGGCAATGGTTTTTATGCCCAGACGCTGGGCGTGGCCCTGAATGATTGTCACCATCATCTCATCCATCAGATTGCCGTGGACGTTGGTCACCATGTCTGTATCCAGCAGCAGATAATCGGCGGTGTTGGCGCTGAGCTGGCTGAAGACGTTCATATCGCGTCCGACCCGGGTCAGCACCACGCGACAGCCGGCCTGACGAAGCTTTTGCAGACCCTGCTGCACGTTTTCATCCGTATTGCTCAGCACATCAACGGCGATCGCCAGATGCAGCAGCCGCGCCGGCAGCGGACCTCTGGTGATCAGGTCGAGCAGCTCATCCACCAGCGTGACGCTGGCTAAACCCGCTTCTGAGAGCGGCAGCGCGACGCCCATTCCTTTGGCCGCCACCTGTGCGGCATAGGTACGGAAAAATTCGCTGAATATCCGTCGGTCCAGGGCGTGCAGCAGCTCCGGCTCCGCCAGCCCGGCGCGGAAGGCATGCTCTTCCAGCACTTCCCCCTGGCTGGTCCACAGCCGCAAGGAAATCAGCCAGAAGCTACTGCTCTCGGGAATGCGCGGCGAGGCGACGCTGCGGGCGATCATCAGCAGATGGTTATCTTTAATCATGTGCCACTGCTCATCCAGCGACATCATGCTGCGCGTGCTGTGGATCCGCTCCTGCTGGGGTTCGTAGACGGTGACCACGCCGCGCCCGCTGTTTTTCGAGGCGTAGCAGGCGATATCGGCCTGAGACATCACTTCCGCAGCCTGGTAATTGGTGTCGTCAATCAGCGTAATCCCCGCGCTGGCGCCAATGCGGTGCAGGCGTCCTTCCCAGGAAAAATGATAGTTGTTGATGGCGTCGATCAACCGGCCCGCAATATAGCGTGCGCTTTCGACGTTGCAGTCCGGCAGCAGCAGGCCAAACTCGTCGCCGCCCAGACGCGCCAGCACGTCGCTGGAGCGCAGCATGGTCAGCATCAGCGAAGAGAGTTCGCGCAGGAGAGCGTCGCCCGCCGCGTGGCCTGCCGTATCGTTCACCGCCTTAAAACGGTCAAGATCGATAAAGACCAGCGCGTGACGCTGATGGGTCTCCTGTACCGTCTGCAACAGGCGCTTAAGATGGTTTTCAAAGCTGACGCGGTTCGCCAGGTGGGTAAGGGCGTCATGGGAAGCGCTGTAGCTCAGCTGGCGCAGCATTTTGCGCGACTCGGTGACGTCCTGAATCACCAGCACCGAGCCGATGGTGTGTCCTTCCAGAGTGCTGAGGGGGGTTATGCTGTAATGAATGTCGAAACTGCCGCCATTGCGGCAGTTAAGCACCACATCCTGTTCGATATCGGTACGGGACATATCGCCGCTGTGGATGTTTTCCATTAACGGACCGTTCTCGCCGAAGGTAATGTGCAGCACCTTCAGAATGGGCTGACCCAGCGCTTCGCTTTGCGACCAGCCGCTCATCTTCTCGGCGACCGGGTTCATAAAGGTGATGTTCATGTCGATGTCGGTACACAGCACCGCTTCGCCGATAGAGTCGAGGGTGATATGCAGGCGCTCTTTTTCCTGGAACAGCGCCTCGTTCAGCTGCTTCACCTCGGTCATATCCATGTTGATCCCTAACAGCCGCTCCACTTCGCCCTGTTTGTTCAGCACCCGGTTCGCCAGCGAACGAATGTGGCGAATGCCATCCTTGACGCGAATGCGAAATTCCAGCTTGAAAGGTACCCTGGCCTGGAGTGACTCACGCAGGACCTGTTCGGCGTGCGTACGATCTTCAGGCACCATGGCCGCATGCCAGAGCTGCCAGGTGGGTTTAATGTGCGAGGGGATCTCGTACAGCTCAAACATCCGTTTATCCCAGCTGATTACGTCCGGCTCGAGATCCCACTCCCAAATCCCGATTCCGCCGGCTTCGTTAGCGAGAGTGATACGCTCCATCAGCCGCTTATTCACCCACTCGGTCTGTTTCAGATCGTTGATGTCTTCAATCTGGGCAATAAAGTAGAGCGGGGTGCCGTCGGCATGGCGCACAACGGAGACGGCCAGCAGCGCCCACACCACCTCGCCGCTGCGGGTGTAGTAGCGTTTTTCGAGGCTGTAGGTGTTGATCTCGCCGTGAATCAGCTGTTGCAACTGCTCCAGGTCGGTATTTAAATCTTCCGGCCAGGTTAACTGCTGGAACGTAAGCGACTGAAGCTCTGACTGGCTGTAACCGAGGAAATTACACAGCGCCTTGTTGGCCTGAAGCCATTGGCCCTCAATGCCCACCAGCGCCATACCAATCGCGGAATATTCCATCGCATTGCGAAAACGTTCTTCGCTTTCCGTAATATGTTTACGCTCAGCCCGGAAGGCATACATCACCATCGTCATAATGTTGGCGGGGAGCAGCATCATCAGGAAGGGGAGCCACGGCGCGTTGAAGGTGACGATCATGGTGGAGGGCGTCATGGAGAGCGGATTTCGCGCCATCATCAGGGACACCATCATGATGGTGAATAAAAATATCAGGAACGCTTCCATACGCGGCAGACGGACCGCGCTCCACATCAGCAGAACGATAATGCAGGTGAATGGCCACGGCAGCCAGGTGATTGCCGTCCAGCTAAGAACCAGCGTGACGACCAGGGTCACCAGCGTTTCCAGCAGCAGTTTCGGGTTGCGGTGGCGCAGCAGGTAATGCGGCTTAAACAGCAGACCTAACGGCACCAGCGCCAGTGCGCCAATGGCTTCTGAAAGTACCCAGACAAGGAAATTACGCAGCGGCTCCGCGCTCGGCACCAGAAAATGAACCAGAACGCCCCCCACCAGCGGCGGCACCAGGGCACTGCCGAGGGCAAGCCGGACCCAGTCGTTGAGGTTTTGCAGCGGATTATACCAGGGGAGCAGCTTACGCAGTAACAGCGCGCCAACCGTGGCCTCAATGATATTGATCGCCGTGTAGGTGATGTTGATCGATGCCCATGAGAAGAGCATCCACGAGGCAAAAATATTGCCAAAGGAGCAGGCGAGCGCAATGCCGGGCCACATTTTTCCCGCATGGCGGTAAAACGCCACCATCATAATTGAAGTCGGGAACCATAGTGGCGCCAGCAGCGTACCGAAGCGAGTCAGCTCGAGGGAAAATAAGGTGAAGATGAACGTGACCAGACCCAGACAGACAAGCCGCAGTAAAGGATGTGGGGTAGTAACCAAAACCCGCTGGTATTGTTTATTCATTACCGCTCTATCCAGGGACGCCATGTTGTCAGGAGCCAGGTCCGGACGCGTGAAATTAATAATTTGGTTTATGCTAGTACAAACATTTTACAATTCATATGCTGAGTGGTCAGATTTTGACTTCATAGACTTATAAAATAGTTACTCTGCGAAGAAGGGTGATGAAATGGCGAAAAACCGCGCGTAAAAATTTTGCTAAAGGCGTGAAACAGCGCTTTTCAGCCCGCCTCGCATAACCTGCGCATTCGACTGGTATCACGCCCCCGAAATCCCTATAATTGCCGCGTTTGACGCTCCGGCGTCGTCCTTCCTTACATCCAGGTTAATCAGGTCGCTAAATTTATGACTGATAAGTCTCATCAGTGCGTCATCATAGGCATCGCCGGCGCATCGGCTTCAGGTAAAAGTCTTATTGCCAGTACGCTTTATCGCGAACTGCGTGAACAAGTGGGTGATGAGCATATCGGTGTGATTCCCGAAGATAGCTATTACAAAGATCAATCCCATCTTTCGATGGAAGAGCGCGTAAAAACCAACTACGACCACCCCAGTGCGATGGATCACAGCCTGCTGTTCCAGCATCTGGAAGCGCTGAAGCGCGGCGAGGCGATTGAGCTGCCCGTCTACAGCTACGTGGAACATACCCGCACCCAGGAAACGATCCGTATCGAGCCCAAGAAGGTGATTATCCTTGAAGGGATTTTGCTGCTCACCGACGCCCGTCTGCGCGAATCTATGAACTTCTCGATTTTCGTCGACACTCCGCTGGATATCTGCCTGATGCGGCGTATTAAACGCGACGTTAACGAACGCGGCCGCTCCATGGACTCCGTGATGGCGCAATATCAGAAAACCGTTCGCCCGATGTTCCTGCAATTTATTGAACCTTCGAAACAATACGCCGATATCATCGTGCCTCGCGGCGGTAAAAACCGTATTGCCATTGATATCTTAAAAGCGAAAATCAGTCAGTTTTTTGAATAAGCCGTGTGAATTGTGTACCGTTCAGAGATAACCTGGTTTTGCCCTGACGCCGTAAGGCTTCAGGGCGCGATGCACGAAAGGAGAAAGTGCCATGCGTCTTTGTGACCGCGATATAGAAGCCTGGCTGGATGAAGGCCGCCTGTCTATCACCCCGCGTCCGCCGGTTGAGCGTATTAACGGCGTGACCGTCGATGTGCGTCTGGGGAATAAATTCCGCACCTTCAGCGGCCACACGGCACCGTTTATCGACCTCAGCGGGCCGAAAGACGAAGTCAGTGCGGCGCTGGATCGCGTCATGAGCGACGAAATCGTCATCGAAGAAGGAGAGGCGTTTTATCTCCATCCTGGCGAACTGGCGCTGGCGGTGACCTTTGAATCGGTCACGCTGCCTGCGGACCTGGTCGGCTGGCTTGACGGACGCTCTTCCCTGGCGCGTCTGGGCCTGATGGTGCACGTCACCGCGCACCGTATCGATCCGGGCTGGTCTGGCCGTATCGTGCTGGAGTTCTTTAACGCCGGTAAACTGCCGCTGGCGCTTCGCCCGGGAATGATGATTGGTGCGTTGAGCTTTGAACCGCTAACCGGCCCGGCAGACCGTCCTTATAACCGCCGTCAGGACGCAAAATATCGCGACCAGCAGGGTGCGGTTGCCAGTCGTATCGATAAAGACTGATCTGTGAGTTCACTGAGGAAGCCATGAGAAGAGTTCTGACAACGCTGATGATTTTGCTGGTGGTGCTGGTGGCTGGCCTTTCAGCGTTGGTGCTGCTGGTTAACCCGAATGACTTCCGGGCCTACATGGTGCGGCAGGTGGAAGCGCGCAGCGGGTATGAACTCAAGCTGGACGGGCCGCTGCGCTGGCACGTCTGGCCTCAGCTCAGCATTCTCTCCGGACGTATGTCCCTCACCGCGCCGGGTGCCGCGCAGCCGCTGGTCACGGCGGATAACATGCGTCTTGATGTCGCGCTCATCCCGCTCTTATCCCATCAGCTCCAGGTTGAACAGGTGATGCTGAAAGGGGCGGTGATTCAGCTTACGCCGCAAACCGAAGCCGTTCGTCAGGCGGATGCTCCGGTCGCACCGCGTGAAAACACCTTGCCTGACGTCCCGTCTGACACCGGCTGGTCGTTCGATATTGGTAATCTGAAAGTTGCCGACAGCGTGCTGGTTTTCCAGCATGAAGATGACGAACAGATCACCGTACGCAATATCAACCTCAGGATGGAGCAGGACGCCAACCATCACGCCACCATGGAGTTCTCCGGGCGGATCAACCGCAATCAGCGCGATCTCAACCTGTCGATGAACGCGAACGTGAACGCCTCTGATTATCCGCACCAGCTGACTGCGGACGTTCAGCAGCTTAACTGGCAGCTGACCGGCGCGGATTTACCCGCGAAGGGGATTGCCGGCCAGGGCACGATGCAGGCGGTGTGGCATGAAGAGCGCAAACAGCTCGAACTGAACGCGCTCAACCTCCAGGCCAACGACAGTGCCCTGAAGGGGCAGGCGAGCGTCACGCTTGATGAGAAACCTAAGTGGGTGCTGGATCTGCAATTCGACAAGCTGAACCTCGAGAACCTGCTTCCGCCCCAACCGGTGAACGCGACCGATGAGGGAGCCACGCAGGTGGGGCAAAGCCAGGTCACGCAGTCGCGTCCGGTGATCTCCTCAAATCTCGATCAGCCTGACTACAACGGCCTGCGCGGATTTACCGCCGACATTCTGCTGAAAGCGAACAGCGTGCGCTGGCGTGGGATTGATTTTACTGACGTCAGCAGCCAGATGTTCAACCACAACGGCCTGCTGGTCATCTCCGAGCTCAGCGGAAAAATGGGAGCAGGGAACCTCTCCCTGCCGGGCTCGCTGGATGTGCGCAAAGACGTTGCCAGCGCCGCGTTCCAGCCGCGTCTGGAAAACGTTGAGATTGGCACCATCCTGAAAGCCTTTAATTACCCGATTGCCCTCACGGGGCAGCTGTCGCTGGCAGGGGATTTCTCTGGTACGAAGATTGATGCGGACGCTTTCCGTCGTAGCTGGCAGGGGCAGGCGCACGTTGAGCTGAAAGATTCGCGCATGGAAGGGCTGAACTTCCAGCAGCTGGTGCAGCAGGCGGTAGAGCGCAGCAGCAGCGTGAAAGCGAATGAAAACTACGACAGCGCAACCCGTCTGGACAGCTTTACCAGCGAGCTTGCCCTCGACAACGGTCAGCTCTCGCTGGACGACATGCAGGGGACTTCGTCACTGCTGGCGCTGACCGGAACCGGCGCGCTGGATCTGGTGAAAGAGACGGCAGACACCCGCTTCAACGTCCGCGTGAAGGCTGGCTGGGAAGGCGAAGGCCAGCTTGTGGAGTTCCTGAAAGAGACGCCGATACCGCTGCGCGTGTACGGAAAATGGCAGGAGTTGAATTACAGTTTGCAGGTCGATCAGATCCTGCGTAAGCACCTTCAGGATGAAGCGAAACGTCGGCTGAATGACTGGGCGGACCGCAATAAAGAGTCTCAGTCAGGTAAGGATGTGAAAAAGCTGCTCGATAAGCTGTGATGCCTGTTGTGCCGGGTGGCGGCTTTGTCTTACCCGGCCTATAAAAGCCAGACACCGTAGGCCGGGTAAGCGAAGCGCCACCCGGCTTTTTTACACCTCAAAATCCATCTCATCTTCACCGCGCAGCGGTATCAGCTGCACCTTCTGCACGCGATGGCTCTCTACCTGCAAGGTTTTGATCATGTAATCCCCCACCTGGACCTCTTCGCCCGGCTGCGGAATACGTTGCAGATATTCCATCAGCAAACCGGCGATGGTGTGGTATTCGCGCTTCTCATCCAGCGGAAGCGGAACGAACTGCACCAGATCTTCGAGCGGCATATGGCCGTTGGCGGTCCAGCTGCCGTCGGCGTTTTTCTGAATATCGTGACGCGCATCGATCTCATCCACCTCATTAGGCAGATTACCGGCGATGGTTTCCATCACGTCGCTGAGCGTCACCAGCCCTTCCACAGAACCAAACTCATCAACGACAAACGCGAAGTGGGTACGCGCGTTGCGGAACTGCTCCAGCGCGGAGAGCAGCGGCAGCGCTTCCGGGAAGACCAGCGGCTGGCGCACCAGCGCCCGCAGGTTGAGCGGCTCGCCGTGGAGCTGCTGTTGCAGGAGGTCAATCACGTGTACCACGCCCAGCAGCTCTTCTTCCTCTTCACCGCCGGTCACGACCACGCGGGTGTGCTGGTTTTTATCCAGCAGGGAGCGGATCTGCTCTTCCGGCGCCGTCAGGTCAATATGCTCAATGTCATGGCGGGAGGTCATGATACTGCTCACCGAGCGCTGGTTGAGGTTAAGCACGCGCTCTATCATCCGGCGTTCCTGCGGGTTGAAGATCTGCCCGTCGCTATGGTCGGCAAGCATCGCCGCGGATTCAGCATCCAGCTCGGCATCCTCTTTTTTGCCGCTCAGCAGGCGCATCACCGTATCTGCGGTGCGCTGTCGTAATGTCTGGTTCGCGGAGAGAAAACGGCGACGGTTGAAAATGGCCAGCTGGTTGAGAAACTCAATCAGCACCGAGAAACCAATGGCGGCGTACAGATACCCTTTCGGGATATGGAAGCCAAAACCATCCGCCACCAGGCTAAAGCCAATCATCAGCAGGAAGCTCAGACAGAGGATGACGATAGTCGGGTGACTGTTCACGAAGCGCGTCAGGGCTTTACTGGCGAGCACCATCAGGGTGATGGCGATGATCACCGCGGCCATCATCACCGCCAGATGGTCAACCATCCCGACGGCCGTGATCACGGAGTCGAGAGAAAAGACGGCATCCAGCACCACTATCTGCGCGACCACCGGCCAGAATTTTGCACCGCGTCGCTGGGTGGGGTTTTCACTGTCTTTTCCTTCCAGCCGCTCATTAAGCTCAACCGTGGCTTTGAACAGCAGGAACAATCCGCCGAAAAGCATGATCAGGTCGCGGGCGCTAAAGCTCAGACCCTGCACGCTGAATAAGGGTTTGGTCAGCGTCACCAGCCAGGAGATTGAGGCCAGTAACAGCAAACGCATCACCATGGCGAGCAGAAGACCCGTCACGCGGGCGCGGTCGCGTTGTGAAGGGGGTAATTTATCGGCAAGGATGGCGATAAACACCAGGTTATCAATGCCGAGCACTAATTCGATGACGACCAGCGTCACCAGCCCGGCCCAGATTGATGGATCGGCAATCCATTCCATAGTAAATGCAATACCTTCTGTTATATGACTAATGTCACACTTCGATCATGGATAAAGCCGACGGAAATTGCAATGCCGGGGTGAGATTTCTCTTAATGCTACACTCAGGTAAACCCCATTTGCCGGGCGGTGTAAATAAGTTAATTGCGAAGATTTAATTACATAAGACGATATTTAGGATATATCGCAATAAATGGTCCGGCGATCTATTTTGTCAATATAAAGAAAATCCGAAAACCTTAAAACTTTGCTCTTAATATTAATCTTAAAAACGAATATTAGGACGGTTGTCTCCTTGCCTGCTATTAGGTTAGCTGCAACAATTCTTCCAGCATCAAATGTTAAATCTCCTTGTTGCTATTTTTGTTTCGGTCTTTGGTGAAGGTTATACATTATCAATCGCCCCTGTGAGGCGTTTGATATATTTCGCAAAAGGCCTTATCCAAGAGGGTGTCTAACCATAACGCATTGTTTAGTCAGTGGATTGGTAACTGAAAGCCAAGGGCGGTAGCGTGCCTGAAAGCGTGTGAATCAGCCTCAATTATTCTGTCAATAGCCAATGGATGAATAAGCTTTTTTTAGGACTGATGCCAGTTATATTGCTAAATGATTAACTGCATTCTGATTGTCACCACGACCCGCGCTTATTTTAATTGCACAGGATAATTACTCTGCCAAAGTGATAAATAATCAATGATGAAATCCAAAATGAAATTGATGCCATTATTGGTGTCTGTGACCTTGATGAGTGGTTGCACGGTCTTTCCCGGCAGCAATATGTCGACAATGGGCAAGGATGTGATTAAACAGCAGGATGCTGATTTTGATCTCGACAAAATGGTGAATGTGTATCCATTAACCCCACGTCTGGTGGAACAATTACGCCCGCGTCCAAATGTTGCTCAGCCAAATATGTCTCTGGACCAGGAAATTGCCTCTTACCAGTATCGCGTGGGTCCGGGTGACGTCATTAACGTGACCGTCTGGGATCACCCTGAACTGACCACGCCTGCGGGCCAGTACCGCAGCTCAAGCGACACCGGTAACTGGGTACAGTCCGATGGCACCATGTTCTATCCCTACATTGGCAAAGTGCACGTCGCGGGCAAAACGCTTGCTGAGATCCGTAGTGATATTACCGGCCGCCTGGCGCAGTACATTGCTGACCCGCAGGTGGACGTTAATATCGCCGCGTTCCGATCCCAGAAAGCCTATATCTCTGGCCAGGTCAATAAATCCGGCCAGCAGGCGATCACCAACGTCCCGCTCACCGTTCTCGATGCGATCAATGCCGCAGGCGGCTTAACCGACGGCGCTGACTGGCGCAACGTGGTGCTGACCCACAACGGCAAAGAGCAGCGCATTTCGCTTCAGGCGCTGATGCAAAACGGTGACCTGACCCAGAACCGCCTCCTTTATCCGGGCGATATTCTGTACGTGCCGCGCAACGACGATCTGAAAGTGTTCGTGATGGGTGAAGTGAAGAAACAGAGCACCCTCAAGATGGACTTCAGCGGTATGACCCTGACCGAAGCGCTGGGCAATGCGGAAGGCATCGATCTGACCGCCTCCAACGCCAGCGGTATCTTCGTGATCCGTCCTATCAAAGGCGAAAACGCGAAGGGCAAGATTGCCAACATCTACCAGCTGGATATGTCCGACGCGACATCGCTGGTCATGGCAACGTCGTTCCGTCTCCAGCCGTACGATGTGGTCTATGTCACCACCGCGCCGGTTGCCCGCTGGAACCGTCTGATCAACCAGTTGCTGCCTACCATCAGTGGCGTTCGCTACATGACGGATACGGCGAGCGACGTTCATAACTGGTAAGCCGCGATGTTTAACAAAATTCTGGTGGTGTGCGTGGGGAACATTTGCCGTTCCCCCACGGCTGAAAGGCTGTTGAAAAATTACCAGCCTGCGTTAACGGTCGACTCCGCAGGGCTGGGCGCGCTGGTCGGAAAAGGTGCCGACGAACGTGCCGCAAGCGTTGCCCTTGAGCATAACCTCTCACTCGACGGGCACGTTGCCCGTCAGGTCTCTGGCCGGATGTGCCGGGAATATGACCTGATCCTCGCGATGGAAAAACGCCACATTCACGCGCTGTGCGATATCGCACCGGAGATGCGCGGCAAGGTGATGCTGTTTGGTCACTGGGATGGTGAGCGCGAAATTCCCGATCCGTATCGCAAGAGCCGCGAGGCCTTTGAGGCGGTATACACCTTACTAGACCAGTCTGCCCGTCAGTGGGCGCAGGCACTGAAAGCTCAGCAGGGATAACAATGACAGAAAAAACAAGACCTTCTGCCGCCCCGACGTCGGGCAGTGATGAAATCGATATCGGTCGCCTGGTCGGGACCGTTATTGAAGCGAAATGGTGGGTGCTGGGTATTACCGCCATCTTTGCCGTGGCGGCGATCGTTTATACGCTGTTCGCGACGCCTATTTACAGCGCCGACGCGCTGGTGCAGATCGAACAAAATACCGGAAACTCGCTGGTTCAGGATATCGGCTCGGCGCTGGCCAACAAGCCGCCGGCATCGGAAGCCGAAATTCAGCTGATCCAGTCGCGCCTGGTACTGGGCAAAACGGTTCACGATCTGGGGCTGGATATCGCGGTCACCAAAAACACCTTCCCGGTATTTGGCGCAGGCTGGGATCGCCTGATGGGGCGCAGTAACGATACGGTAAAAGTGACCGACTTCGTGATCCCAAAAGGGGCAGGGGACCAAACCTTTACCCTGACAGTGCTGGGACCAAAACAGTATCAGCTGACCAGCGACGCGGGCTTCAGCGCACGCGGCGAGGTGGGGCAGATGCTGACCAAAGAGGGCGTCAGCATCAAGGTCAGCGCAATTCAGGCGCATGAGGGCGGGGAGTTTACGGTCACCAAATTCTCGACGCTCGGGATGATCAACAACCTGCAAAACAACCTGACCGTCACCGAAAACGGCAAGGACACCGGCGTCCTGAGCATGACCTTCACCGGTGAAGACAAGGATCAAATTCGCGACATCCTCAATAGCATCACCCGCAACTATCTGGAGCAGAACGTTGAGCGCAAGTCAGCGGAAGCCGCAAAAAGCCTGGCGTTTCTCAGTAAACAGCTGCCGGAGGTGCGTGCCCGTCTGGATGACGCTGAGAACAAGCTGAACGCGTACCGTCAGGACAAGGATTCCGTCGATCTGCCGCTGGAGGCGAAATCGGTTCTCGACTCCATGGTGAATATTGATGCGCAGCTGAACGAGCTGACCTTCAAAGAGGCGGAGATTTCCAAGCTCTATACCAAACGTCACCCGGCGTACCGCACGCTGCTGGAGAAACGTCGTACCCTGGAAGAAGAGAAGGCGAAGCTGAATGACCGCGTGACCGCGATGCCGAAGACGCAGCAGGAAATTGTACGCCTGACGCGTGATGTGGAATCCGGCCAGCAGGTTTACATGCAGCTGCTGAACAAACAGCAGGAGCTGAAAATCACCGAAGCCAGCACCGTCGGCGACGTGCGTATCGTTGACCCGGCGATTACCCAGCCGGGCGTGCTGAAGCCGAAGAAAGCGCTGATTATCCTCGGCAGCATTATTCTCGGCCTGATGCTTTCCATTGTCGGCGTGCTGCTGCGCTCGCTGTTCAACCGCGGTATCGAAAGCCCGCAGGTGCTGGAAGAGAACGGGATCAGCGTGTACGCCAGCATCCCGCTTTCAGAGTGGCAGAAGTCCCGTGACAGCGTCAAAACCGTTAAGGGCGTCAAGCGTTACAAACAGAGCCAGCTGCTGGCCGTGGGTAACCCGACTGACCTGGCGATTGAAGCGGTGCGCAGCCTGCGTACCAGCCTCCACTTCGCCATGATGCAGGCCAAAAACAACGTCCTGATGATGACCGGTGTCAGCCCGTCAATCGGTAAAACCTTCGTCTGCGCCAACCTGGCGGCGGTGGTGAGCCAGACCAACAAGCGCGTGCTGTTGATCGACTGCGATATGCGTAAGGGCTACACCCATGAGCTGCTGGGGACCAACAACGTTAACGGTCTGTCGGAAATCCTGCTCGGTAAAGGGGAAATCAGCGAGAGCGCCAAGCCGACGTCGATTCCGAAATTTGACCTGATCCCGCGTGGCCAGGTGCCGCCGAACCCGTCTGAACTGCTGATGAGCGAGCGCTTCACGCAGCTGATTGAGTGGGCGAGCAAAAACTATGACCTGGTGCTGATCGATACCCCACCAATTCTGGCGGTCACCGACGCTGCCGTGGTAGGGCGTCATGCGGGCACCACGCTGATGGTCGCACGCTATGCGGTGAACACCCTGAAGGAAGTGGAAACCAGCCTGAGCCGCTTTGAGCAGAACGGTATTGAGGTGAAGGGGGTCATTCTGAACTCCATCTTCCGCCGCGCGACCGGGTATCAGGATTACGGCTACTACGAGTACGAATACAAGTCTGACAGTAAATAATAATCCCCCTCATCCTAACCCTCTCCCCAGGGGGGAGAGAGGACTGCATGGTGCAGCTTTTCTCCCTCTCCCTCCGGGAGAGGGTCGGGGTGAGGGATAAGGGGAAGACCATGACCACACAACGCCCTTTGATTTCTATCTATATGCCGACATGGAATCGTCAGCAGCTGGCGATCCGCGCGATTAAATCGGTCCTGCGTCAGGATTACGATAACTGGGAACTGATTATCGTGGATGACTGTTCCTCCTCTTACGAACAACTGCAAAAGTTTGTTGAAGACCTGAACGACCCGCGCGTGGTGTACACCCACAACGCCATCAACTCCGGGGCGTGTGCGGTGCGCAACCAGGCGATTATGCAGGCGAAAGGGCAGTATCTGACCGGTATCGACGACGATGACGAATGGACGCCAAACCGTCTGTCGATCTTCCTGTCGCACAAAGCGCAGCTGGTGACCCACGCGTTTCTGTATGCCAATGACTATGTCTGCCAGGGCGAGGTCTATTCGCAGCCGGCCAGCCTGCCGCTGTATCCGAAATCACCGTATTCCCGCCGCCTGTTCTACAAGCGCAACATTATCGGCAATCAGGTGTTTACCTGGGCATGGCGCTTTAAGGAGTGCCTGTTCGATACCGAGCTGAAGGCCGCGCAGGATTACGACATCTTCCTGCGGATGGTGGTGGAGTACGGCGAGCCGTGGAAGGTGGAAGAGGCCACGCAGATCCTGCACATCAATCACGGGGAGATGCAAATCACCTCGTCACCGAAGAAATTCTCGGGCTACTTCCATTTTTACCGCAAGCACAAGGACAAGTTTGACCGTGCCAGCCGGAAGTATCAGCTCTTCACCCTGTATCAGATCCGTAATAAGCGCATGAACTGGCGCACGCTGCTGACGCTGCTGTCGGTACGTAACGGCAAGCGTCTGGCTGACGGGCTTCGGGGGAAATAATGTTTCTGGAAGATTGCCGCGCTAACAGCTGGAGCCTGCGCCCGTGCTGCATGGTTCTGGCCTACCGTATTGCGCACTTTTGCTCGGTGTGGCGCAAAAAAAATGTGCTGAACAATATCTGGGCCGCGCCGGTGCTGGTGCTGTACCGCATCATCACCGAATGCTTTTTTGGCTATGAAATTCAGGCCGCTGCCACCATTGGCCGCCGCTTTACCATTCATCACGGCTATGCGGTGGTCATCAACAAGTTCGTCGTCGCGGGTGATGATTTCACCATTCGCCACGGGGTGACAATCGGCAACCGCGGGCCAGACAGCCTGGCTTGCCCGGTGATTGGCAATAACGTCGAGTTGGGCGCCAACGTGGTGATGATCGGGGACATTACCGTGGGTAATAACGTGACGATTGGCGCAGGCAGCGTGGTGCTGGACAGCATTCCGGACAACGCGCTGGTGGTGGGCGAGAAAGCGCGCGTGAAGGTGATTAAATGAACATTCTGCAATTTAACGTACGCCTCGCAGAGGGCGGGGCGGCAGGCGTAGCGCTGGATCTGCACCAGCGCGCGCTGCAAAAAGGACTCCAGTCGCGCTTTGTTTACGGTTACGGTAAAGGCGGCAAGAAAAGCGTCAGCCATGATAACTATCCGCAGGTGCTGAAGCAGACGCCACGTCTGACCTCCATCGCCAATATTGCGCTGTTCCGCCTGTTTAACCGCGACCTGTTCGGCAACCTGAATAATCTCTACCGCACCGTCACCCGCACTCGCGGCCCGGTTGTGCTGCACTTCCACGTGCTGCACAGCTACTGGCTGAATCTGGAAGAGGTGGTGGCGTTTTGTGGCAAGGTGAAGGCGCACAAGCCGGATACCCGATTTGTCTGGACGCTGCACGACCACTGGAGCGTGACCGGACGTTGCGCCTTTACCGACGGCTGCGAAGGCTGGAAAGATAACTGCCAGAAATGCCCTACGCTCAGCAACTACCCGCCTGTGAAGGTCGATCGCGCGCATCAGCTGGTTGAGGGTAAGCGTCAGCTGTTCCGCGATATGCTCTCGCTCGGCTGCACCTTTATCTCCCCAAGCCAGCACGTGGCGGACGCTTTTAATAGCCTGTACGGAGCAGGGCGCTGCCAGATCATCAACAACGGTATTGATGTGGCAACGGAAGCGATCCTGGCCGAACTGATGCCCGTAGCCGTTACCCCCGGTAAGCCGAAAATTGCGGTCGTCGCCCATGACCTGCGCTACGACGGCAAAACCAACCAGCAGCTGGTGCGCGACATGATGGCGCTCGGCGACAAAATTGAGCTGCATACCTTTGGCAAATTCTCGCCGTTTGATGGCGCAAACGTGGTGAACCACGGGTTTGAAACCGACAAGCGCAAACTGATGAGCGCGCTGAACGGTATGGACGCGTTGGTGTTCAGCTCCCGCGTGGACAACTACCCGCTGATCCTGTGCGAAGCGCTCTCCATCGGCGTACCGGTGATTGCCACCCACAGCGACGCCGCGCGGGAAGTGCTGGAGAAATCCGGCGGTAAAACCTTCAGTGAAAATGAGGTGCTGCCGCTGGTGCAGTTGTCGAAGGCCGATATCGCGCAGGCTGTTTTTGGCACGGACCTGGAATCGTTCCGCAACCGTAGCCGCAAAGCGTACAGTGGACAACAGATGCTGGAGGAGTATGTCTCGTTCTATCAGAATCTGTAGTTATCTGCTGCTGCCGCTGATCTACCTGCTGGTCAACGTTAAGATTGCCCAGCTCGGTGAAAGCTTCCCGATCACTATCGTCACCTTCCTGCCGGTTCTGCTGTTGCTTTACGTTGACAAGCTTAACCTCAAAAAGCTGATGATTTCATTGGGCATCGGGTTTGGTCTGACGGCGTTTAACTACATCTTTGGTCAGTCGCTGGACGCCAGCAAATATGTCACCTCCACCATGCTGTTTGTTTATATCGTTATCATTATTGGCATGGTGTGGAGTATTCGCTTTAAAACTATTTCTCCGCACAATTATAGGAAAATCCTCAGGTTCTTTTATATTGTCGTCGGGCTGATTGTTGTGCTTGCGGCAATGGAGATGGCGCAAATTATTCTCACAGGCGGCAGTAGCCTGATGGAAATAATTTCGAAATATCTTATATACAGTAACAGCTATGTACTGAACTTCATTAAGTTTGGTGGCAAGCGTACAACCGCGCTCTATTTTGAACCGGCGTTTTTTGCTCTGGCATTAATCTCAATTTGGCTCAGCATCAAACAGTTCGGTATCAAAACCCCCAAGACCGATGCTATGATTCTTGCAGGAATCGTTCTGTCAGGGTCGTTCTCCGGGGTAATGACGTTTATTCTGTTTTACCTGCTGGAGTGGGCGTTCCAGTACCTGAACAAAGAGGCGATTAAGAAAAAACTGCCGCTGGCGATAATCTCTCTGACGGTATTTTTAGTGGGCGTAATATTTGCGTTTCCGTACATTTCTGAACGTCTGGGTGATTTGGGAACGGAAGGCTCGTCGTCCTATTATCGCATCATTGGTCCACTGGTGATGGTGGGTTATTCCTTAACCCATATTGATGGCGTAGTAAGATTCGGCTCACTTTACGAATATGTTGCATCATTCGGAATCTTTAACGGTGCGGATGTCGGTAAAACCATAGACAATGGTCTGTATCTGTTAATTATCTATTTTTCCTGGTTCGCCGTACTGTTGACACTGTGGTATCTGTTTAAAGTTTTCAAAATGATGATTAACGCGTTTGGTGATAACCAGAACTTTCGCGTGCAACTTTATCTGTTCACACCGGTGTCGTTGTTTTTTACCGGGTCAATATTTAGCCCGGAATATGCATTCTTAATTGTATGTCCGTTTATTTTGCGCAAAGCGCTGAATATTACGAGCGTATGACGAAATGAGGTGATTTATGTTTCTTAGCGTCATTACTGTCGCCTTTCGTAACTACGAAGGGGTGGTAAAAACCTGGCGCTCGCTGCGCAACCTGGCGCGCGATCCGAGCCTCACTTTTGAGTGGATCGTGGTCGATGGCGGCTCGAACGACGGCACGGCGGAGTTCCTGGAAAAACTCAACGGTGAGTTCAACTTACGTTACATCAGCGAGAAAGATAAAGGTATTTACGATGCCATGAATAAAGGCATCAACATGGCGCAGGGGCGTTACGCGATCTTCCTCAATTCCGGCGATGTGTTCCATGAAGATGTGGCGCTGTTTGCCCGTCAGCTGGCGCGCCAGAAAGAAGATGCCATGTTTATCGGTGATGCGCTGCTTGATTTCGGCGAGGGGAAAAAAGTGCTGCGCGGCGCGAAACCAGGCTGGTATATCTACCACAGCCTGCCGGCCAGCCATCAGGCTATTTTCTTCCCAATGAGCGGCCTGAAAAAACAGCCTTACGATTTGCGCTATAAAGTGTCATCAGATTATGCCCTGGCCGCCAGCCTGTACAAATCTGGCTACCCGTTCCGTCGAATTAAAGGACTGGTATCTGAATTTTCAATGGGTGGCGTGTCAACCTCGAATAATCTGGAACTGTGCCAGGATGCCAAAAACGTGCAGCGTAAAATATTACGCGTGCCGGGGTTCTGGGCGGAATTATCTTATTTCTTACGTCTGAAAACGACGGGTAAAGCGAAAGCCTTATATAACAAAGCCTGAGATATAAGGAAACGCAATGCAGGAATTAAATGGATTCTCCGTGCCGAAAGGTTTTCGGGGCGGGAGCGGTATTAAAGTTCAACTGTGGTGGGCTGTACAGGCAACGTTATTTGCCTGGTCGCCGCAAATACTGTACCGCTGGCGCGCATTTTTACTGCGTCTGTTTGGCGCAAAAATAGGAAAAAACGTAGTCATTCGACCTTCGGTGAAAATTACTTATCCCTGGAAATTAACGCTTGGGGATTACGCCTGGGTTGGGGATGACGCGGTGTTATATACCCTTGGCGAGATTACGATTGGCGCAAATTCGGTGGTTTCACAGAAGTGTTATTTGTGCACCGGCAGCCACGATTTTATGAGCCCGCATTTTGATATTACCGCTTCGCCTGTTGTGATCGGTGAAAAATGCTGGCTGGCAACAGACGTCTTTGTTGCACCCGGTGTTTCTGTTGGCGATGGCACGGTAGTCGGTGCCCGCAGCAGCGTTTTTAAATCGCTTCCGGCAAATAAAATTTGCCGTGGCAACCCCGCAGTGGTGATACGCGAACGCGTTGAAACTGAAAAACTTTGATAAGTACAGAGGAATATAAACATGTCTAAAGTCGCTCTCATCACCGGCGTTACCGGACAAGATGGTTCTTACCTGGCAGAATTGCTGCTGGAAAAAGGGTATGAAGTTCACGGTATTAAGCGTCGTGCCTCTTCATTCAACACCGAGCGTGTCGATCACATTTACCAGGATCCGCATGCGGCAAACCCGAAATTCCATCTGCATTACGGCGACCTGACCGATACCTCCAACCTGACCCGCATCCTGCAAGAAGTACAGCCGGATGAAGTGTACAACCTGGGGGCAATGAGCCACGTTGCGGTTTCCTTCGAGTCCCCGGAGTACACCGCTGACGTGGATGCGATGGGTACGCTGCGTCTGCTGGAAGCGATTCGCTTCCTTGGTCTTGAGAAGAAAACCCGCTTCTACCAGGCATCTACCTCTGAGCTGTACGGTCTGGTGCAGGAAATTCCGCAGAAAGAGACCACGCCGTTCTACCCACGTTCTCCGTACGCTGTGGCGAAACTGTACGCTTACTGGATCACCGTGAACTACCGTGAATCCTACGGCATGTACGCCTGTAACGGCATTCTGTTCAACCACGAATCTCCGCGTCGCGGCGAAACCTTCGTGACCCGCAAAATCACCCGCGCGATCGCCAACATCGCTCAGGGCCTGGAGTCTTGCCTGCACCTCGGCAACATGGATTCCCTGCGTGACTGGGGCCATGCGAAAGACTACGTGAAAATGCAGTGGATGATGTTGCAGCAGGAACAGCCAGAAGACTTCGTGATCGCGACCGGCGTGCAGTACTCCGTGCGTCAGTTCGTTGAGATGGCTGCGGCACAGCTGGGCATCAAGCTGCGCTTCGAAGGCACCGGCGTGGAAGAGAAGGGTATCGTTGTTTCCGTGACCGGCCACGACGCACCGGGCGTGAAGCCAGGCGACGTGATTGTCCAGGTTGATCCGCGTTACTTCCGTCCTGCTGAAGTGGAAACCCTGCTGGGCGACCCAACCAAAGCGCACGAGAAACTGGGCTGGAAACCAGAAACCACCCTGCAAGAAATGGTATCCGAGATGGTGGCCAAAGATCTTGAAGCAGCGAAAAAACACTCCCTGCTCAAGTCTCATGGCTACGAGGTTGCCATCGCGCTGGAGTCCTGAGAATGACAAAACAACGTATTTTTGTCGCCGGTCATCGCGGAATGGTGGGTTCCGCGATTGTTCGCCAGCTGGAACAGCGCGGCGACGTTGAGGTGATTGTCCGCACCCGCGACGAGCTGAACCTGCTTGACAGCAAAGCGGTGCAGGACTTCTTCGCCAGCGAACGTATCGACCAGGTGTATCTGGCGGCGGCGAAGGTGGGCGGCATTGTCGCTAACAACACCTACCCGGCGGATTTCATCTACGAGAACATGATGATTGAGAGCAACATCATTCACGCGGCGCATCTGTACAACGTGAATAAGCTGCTGTTCCTCGGCTCATCCTGTATCTACCCGAAAATGGCGAAGCAGCCGATCGCCGAGAGCGAACTGTTGCAGGGCACGCTTGAAGCCACTAACGAGCCGTATGCGATTGCCAAAATTGCTGGGATCAAGCTGTGTGAATCCTACAACCGTCAGTATAACCGCGACTATCGCTCGGTGATGCCGACCAACCTGTACGGACCGCACGACAACTTCCACCCGAGCAATTCGCACGTGATCCCGGCGCTGCTGCGTCGTTTCCACGAGGCGACTGCCGAAAACGCCCCGGACGTGGTGGTGTGGGGCAGCGGTACGCCAATGCGTGAGTTCCTGCACGTGGACGACATGGCGGCGGCCAGCATTCACGTCATGGAGCTGGATCGCGAGGTGTGGCAGGAAAACACCGAGCCGATGCTGTCGCACATTAACGTCGGGACCGGCGTGGACTGCACCATTCGCGAGCTGGCGCAGACCATCGCGCAGGTGGTGGGCTACAAAGGACGCGTGGTGTTTGACGCCACCAAACCGGACGGCACGCCGCGCAAGCTGCTGGACGTGACCCGTCTGCATCAGCTGGGCTGGTATCACGAGGTCTCACTGGAGCAGGGGCTGGCCAGCACCTACCAGTGGTTCCTGGAAAACCAGCACCGCTTCCGGGGGTAATGATGTTTTTAAGTCAGGAAGATTTTGCCACGGTAGTGCGTTCCACTCCGCTGATCTCAATCGATTTGATCGTGGAGAACGAACGCGGCGAGTTCTTGCTGGGGAAACGAACCAATCGTCCTGCACAGGGCTTCTGGTTCGTGCCCGGCGGGCGCGTGCAGAAGGATGAGACGCTTACCGATGCGTTTGAGCGTCTCACTCTGGCGGAACTGGGCCTGCAACTGCCGATGGCAGCGGGCCAGTTTTACGGGGTCTGGCAGCACTTCTATGACGATAACTTTTCAGGCACCGGGTTCACCACGCACTACATCGTGCTGGGGTTCCGCCTGAAGGTGAGTGAGGCAGACCTGCGTCTGCCTGATTCTCAGCATGACGATTACCGCTGGTTAACGCCAGAGGCGCTGCTGGCAAGCGACAACGTCCATGACAACAGTCGGGCGTACTTCCTTGCGGAACGTCAGGCCGAGGTGCCAGGTCTATGAAAATCCTCGTCTACGGAATTAACTACTCGCCGGAGCTTACCGGTATCGGGAAATACACCGGCGAGATGGTCGAGTGGATGGCGAGCCAGGGACATGACGTGCGGGTGATTACTGCCCCGCCGTATTACCCGGAGTGGAAGGTAGGCGAACGCTATTCCAGCTGGCGCTACCGCCGCGAAGAGGGCGCCGCGACCGTCTGGCGCTGCCCGCTCTACGTGCCGAAACAGCCCTCGACGCTGAAACGTTTAATTCATCTGGGCAGCTTTGCCTTGAGCAGTTTCTTCCCGCTGATGGCGCAGCGTCGCTGGAAGCCGGATCGCATCATCGGCGTGGTGCCGACGCTGTTCTGTACGCCAGGCATGCGCCTGCTGGGCAAACTCTCCGGCGCGCGCACCCTGCTGCACATTCAGGATTATGAAGTGGACGCCATGCTCGGGCTGGGGATGGCCGGGAAAGGCAAGGGCGGCAAGGTGGCGAAGCTCGCCAGCGCCTTTGAGCGCAGCGGCCTGCACAACGTGGATTACGTCTCGACCATTTCGCGCTCGATGATGAACAAGGCGCAGGAGAAGGGCGTCCCGGCGGAAAAAGTGATCTTCTTTCCGAACTGGTCCGAAGTGGCGCGCTTCCGCGATGTGACAGACCAGGATGCGCAGGCGTTACGCGCGCAGCTCGGGTTGCCTGCTGAGCAAAAAATCATTCTTTACTCAGGCAACATCGGCGAAAAACAGGGGCTGGAGAGCGTGATTGACGCCGCGCTTCAGCTGAGCGAACACCCGTGGATGTTCGTGATAGTCGGGCAGGGCGGCGGTAAAGCGCGGCTGGAAAAAATGGCCAGCGAGCGCGGACTGACCAACATCCGCTTCTTCCCGCTTCAGTCTTATGACGCGCTGCCCGCGCTGCTGAAAATGGCGGATTGCCATCTGGTGGTGCAAAAACGCGGCGCGGCGGATGCGGTGCTGCCGTCCAAGCTGACCAACATTCTGGCAGTGGGCGGAAACGCGGTGATTACGGCAGAAGCCGCAACAGAATTAGGCCAGCTGTGCAACAGCTACCCGGGCATTGCCGTTTGCGTGGAGCCGGAATCGGTTCCTGCGCTGGTGACCGGAATTGAGCAGGCACTCGCCATGCCAAAAGAGAACACGGTGGCACGTGAATATGCCGAACGCACGCTCGAGAAAGAGAACGTGCTGAGCCAATTTATTGCAGATATACGGGGATAAATCATGAGTCAAACCACTTTGTATCCGGTCGTAATGGCGGGTGGATCCGGGAGCCGGTTGTGGCCACTGTCCCGCGTGCTTTATCCAAAACAATTTCTGTGCCTGAAAGGCGACCTCACCATGCTGCAAACGACGGTTAACCGTCTGCACGGCGTGGAGTGTGAAAGCCCGGTGGTGATCTGTAACGAACAGCACCGCTTTATCGTTGCCGAGCAGCTGCGCCAGCTGAACAAACTGACCGAAAATATCATTCTGGAACCTGCCGGACGCAACACGGCGCCTGCCATTGCCCTTGCGGCGCTGGCGGCAAAACGCAGCAGCCCGGACTGCGACCCGCTGATGCTGGTGCTGGCGGCTGACCACGTCATCCAGCAGGAAGAGGCCTTCCGCGATGCGGTACGCGCCGCGATTCCTTACGCTGAGAACGGCAAGCTGGTGACCTTCGGCATCGTGCCGGATCTCCCGGAAACCGGCTATGGCTACATTCGCCGCGGCAGCGTTACGCCTGGTGAAGGCGACAGCGTGGCCTTTGACGTGGCGCAGTTTGTCGAAAAACCGAATCTGGAAACCGCGCAGGCGTACGTGGCCAGCGGGGAATACTACTGGAACAGCGGTATGTTCCTGTTCCGCGCCGGTCGCTACCTGGAAGAGCTGGAAAAATATCGCCCGGATATCTTGCGCGCCTGCGAAAAAGCGATGGCGGTGGTGGATCCGGATCTCGATTTTATCCGTGTGGACGAAGAAGCCTTCCTCGCCTGTCCGGAAGAGTCCATTGACTATGCGGTAATGGAACGTACGGCAGATGCGGTAGTGGTACCGATGGATGCGGGCTGGAGCGACGTCGGCTCCTGGTCGTCACTGTGGGAGATCAGCGCGCATACCCCGGAGGGTAACGTCCATCACGGGGATGTGATCAGCCACAAAACGGAAAACAGCTACGTCTACGCCGAATCTGGCCTCGTCACCACGGTAGGGGTGAAGGATCTGGTGGTCGTGCAGACCAAAGACGCGGTGCTGATTGCCGACCGTAATGCCGTGCAGGACGTTAAAAAAGTGGTGGAGCAGATCAAGGCCGATGGCCGCCACGAACACCATATTCACCGCGAAGTCTACCGCCCGTGGGGCAAATATGACTCCATCGACGCCGGCGAGCGTTACCAGGTGAAACGCATCACCGTGAAGCCGGGAGAAGGGCTGTCGGTGCAGATGCACCATCACCGCGCCGAACACTGGGTGGTGGTGGCGGGGACCGCCAAAGTGACCATCGACGGTGAAGTGAAGCTGCTCGGTGAAAACGAGTCCATTTATATTCCGCTGGGGGCGACGCACTGTCTGGAGAACCCGGGGAAAATTCCGCTCGACTTAATTGAGGTGCGTTCCGGCTCCTATCTGGAAGAGGACGACATCATCCGCTTCCAGGATCGCTACGGGCGCGTGTAGCACTCCGCATCATGCCCGGTGGCGCTGCGCTTTCCGGGCCTACGAATGACAAAAATAAATTTGGCCATTACATGGTCAGGGCCAACTGTTGCCTGAAAAAGGGGTCATCATGGAAAAATTAACCTGTTTTAAAGCCTACGATATTCGCGGCAAGCTGGGCGAAGAGCTGAACGAAGACATTGCGTGGCGCATCGGCCGCGCGTACGGCGAATACCTGAAACCACAAACTATCGTGCTGGGCGGCGACGTGCGTCTGACCAGCAAATCCCTGAAGCTGGCGCTGGCGAAAGGGCTACAGGACGCGGGCGTCGATGTGCTGGACATTGGCCTTTCCGGTACCGAAGAGATCTATTTTGCCACCTTCCACCTGGGCGTGGACGGCGGTATCGAAGTGACGGCCAGCCATAACCCGATGGACTACAACGGCATGAAGCTGGTGCGCAAGGGCGCGCGTCCTATCAGCGGCGACACCGGCCTGCGTGACGTGCAGCGTCTGGCCGAGGCCAACGACTTCCCGCCGGTAAATGAAGCCAGACGCGGCAGCTATAAGCAGATTAACCTGCAAAAAGAGTACATCGACCACCTGCTGGGCTACATCAACGTGGCGAACCTCAAACCGCTGAAGCTGGTGATTAACTCCGGCAACGGCGCGGCAGGCCCGGTTGTCGATGCACTTGAAGCCCGCTTTAAGGCGCTGAACGTGCCGGTGACCTTCGTCAAAGTGCACAACACGCCAGACGGCAACTTCCCGAACGGTATTCCTAACCCGCTGCTGCCGGAGTGCCGCGACGACACCCGCAACGCGGTGATCGAGCACGGCGCCGATATGGGTATCGCCTTTGACGGCGATTTCGACCGCTGCTTCCTGTTCGACGAGAAAGGGCAGTTTATCGAAGGCTACTACATCGTTGGCCTGCTGGCGGAAGCGTTCCTCGAGAAAAACCCGGGGGCGAAGATCATTCACGATCCGCGTCTTTCCTGGAACACCGTCGACGTGGTGAAGGCCGCGGGCGGCGAGCCGGTGATGTCCAAAACCGGCCACGCGTTTATCAAAGAGCGTATGCGTGAGGAAGACGCCATCTACGGCGGCGAGATGAGCGCCCACCACTATTTTCGTGATTTTGCCTACTGCGACAGCGGGATGATCCCGTGGCTGCTGGTGACCGAGCTGCTGTGCCTGAAAGGGAAGAGCCTGGGTGAACTGGTGCGTGACCGCATGGCGGCGTTCCCGGCGAGCGGGGAGATCAACAGCAAACTGGCGCAGCCCGCTGAGGCCATTGCCCGCGTAGAGCACCACTTTGCCATTCATGCGCTGGAGATTGACCGTACCGACGGTATCAGCATGGCGTTCCCGCAGTGGCGCTTCAACCTGCGCTCCTCCAATACCGAGCCGGTGGTGCGCCTGAACGTGGAGTCCCGCGCCGATACCGCGCTGATGGAAGCCCGAACGAAGGACATTCTGGCGCTGTTGAATCAGTAAAAAGAAAACCTTACCCCTCACCCTAACCCTCTCCCCAAAGGGGAGAGGGCCGGGGTGAGGGGCGAGGGGTAAGGTTTAGAACTAAAGGAACAACGATGACAAATCTAAAAAAGCGCGAACGAGCGAGAACGAATGCATCGTTAATCTCTATGGTGCAGCGTTTTTCTGATATCACCATCATGGTCGGCGGACTGTGGGCGGTGTGTTGGGTCAGCGGGCAGTCGTTCTTATACATGCACTTGCTGATGGCGTTGATTGCGCTGGTGGTGTTTCAGATGATCGGCGGCATGACCGATTTCTATCGTTCATGGCGCGGCGTCAAAATGACCACCGAACTGATGCTGCTGCTCCAGAACTGGACCTTAAGCCTGGTTTTCAGCGCAGGGCTGGTGGCGTTCAGCCATGATTTTGATAACCGTCTTGTGACCTATCTCTGCTGGTATCTGTTAACCAGCATTGGCATGGTGGTCTGCCGCTCGCTGATCCGCTTTGGCGCGGGCTGGCTGCGCAACCGCGGGTATAACCGTCGCTTCGTTGCCGTGGCGGGCGACCTGCCGGTGGGACAGGTGTTGCTCGACAGCTTCCGCAAAGAGCCGTGGTTAGGTTTTGAAGTGGTCGGGATTTATCACGACGCGAAGCCCGGCGGCGTGCCGTCCGACTGGGCAGGTAACTACGAACAGCTTATTGACGATGCGAAAGCCGGCAAAATTCATAACGTCTACATCGCCATGCAGATGAAAGATGAATCCCGCATCAAGAAACTGATGCGCGAGCTGGCGGATACCACCTGCTCGGTGATCCTCATCCCGGATGTCTTCACCTTCAATATTCTCCACTCCCGTATTGAAGAGGTGAACGGGGTACCGGTTGTTCCACTGTACGACACGCCGCTGTCGGGGATTAACCGCGTGCTGAAGCGCGTGGAAGATATCGTGCTTTCGTCCCTGATCCTGCTGCTCATCTCCCCGGTGCTGTGCTGCATTGCGCTGGCGGTGAAGCTCAGCTCGCCGGGGCCGATCATCTTCCGTCAGACCCGCTACGGCATGGACGGTAAGCCGATCATGGTGTGGAAATTCCGCTCTATGAAGGTGATGGAGAACGACAAGGTGGTGACCCAGGCGACGCAGAACGATCCGCGCGTCACCCGCGTGGGCAACTTCCTGCGCCGTACCTCGCTCGATGAGCTGCCGCAGTTCATCAACGTGTTCACCGGCGGGATGTCCATCGTCGGGCCTCGTCCTCACGCCGTGGCCCATAACGAGCAGTACCGCACCCTGATTGAAGGCTACATGCTGCGCCATAAGGTGAAGCCAGGCATCACCGGCTGGGCGCAGATCAACGGCTGGCGCGGCGAGACCGACACGCTGGAAAAAATGGAAAAACGTATCGAGTTCGATCTGGAATACATCCGCGAGTGGAGCCTCTGGTTCGATATCAAGATTGTTTTTCTGACCATTTTCAAAGGCTTCGTGAACAAAGCGGCGTACTAAGATGAGCTTACGAGAAAAAACCATCAGCGGCGCGAAATGGTCAGCCATGGCCACCATCGTCATCATTGGCCTCGGCCTGGTGCAGATGACGGTGCTGGCGCGCATTATCGATAATCACCAGTTTGGTCTGCTGACCGTCTCGCTGGTGATTATCGCCCTGGCCGATACGCTGTCGGACTTTGGTATCGCCAACTCCATTATCCAGCGCAAAGAGATCAGCCATCTGGAGCTGACCACCCTCTACTGGCTGAACGTCGGGCTGGGTATCTTCGTCTTTGTGCTGGTGTTTCTGCTGAGTGATGTGATTGCCGGCGTGCTGCATAACCCGGACCTGGCGCCGCTGATGCGCACCCTGTCGTTCGCTTTCGTGGTGATCCCGCACGGGCAGCAGTTCCGCGCGCTGATGCAGAAAGAGCTGGAGTTCAACAAAATCGGCATGATTGAGACCAGCGCCGTGCTGGCGGGCTTTACCTTCACCGTGGTCAGCGCCCATTTCTGGCCGCTGGCGATGACCGCCATTCTTGGCTACCTCGTTAACTCTGCCGTGCGCACGCTGCTGTTTGGCTTCTTTGGCCGCAAGATTTATCGCCCGGGGCTGCACTTCTCGCTGGCGTCTGTTTCGTCCAACCTGCGCTTTGGCGCATGGCTGACGGCAGACAGCATCATCAACTACGTGAATACTAACCTCTCCACGCTGGTGCTGGCGCGCATTCTGGGCGCAAGCGTCGCGGGCGGTTATAACCTGGCGTACAACGTCGCGGTTGTCCCGCCGATGAAGCTCAACCCTATCATTACCCGCGTGCTGTTCCCGGCGTTTGCCAAGATTCAGGACGATACCGAAAAGCTGCGCGTGAACTTTTACAAGCTGCTTTCCGTGGTGGGGATCATCAATTTCCCGGTGCTGCTGGGACTGATGGTGGTCGCCAGCAATTTCGTGCCGCTGGTGTTTGGCGAGAAGTGGAACAGCATCATCCCGATCCTGCAACTGCTGTGCGTCGTGGGGCTGCTGCGCTCGGTGGGGAACCCGATTGGTTCTCTGCTAATGGCGAAGGCGCGCGTGGATATCAGCTTCAAGTTCAACGTGTTTAAAACCTTCCTTTTTATTCCGGCAATTATTGTGGGCGGCCACATGGCGGGCGCCATTGGCGTGACGCTCGGCTTCCTGCTGGTGCAAATCGTCAATACCGTGCTGAGCTACTTCGTGATGATCAAACCGGTGCTGGGCTCCAGCTACCGTCAGTACATCCTCAGCCTGTGGCTGCCGTTCTATCTCTCCTTACCGACGCTTGCGGTGAGCTACGGCCTGGGCGTGGTGCTCAACGGGCATCTGCCGCTGGCGGCGCTGCTTGCGGTGCAGGTCGCGGCAGGCGCACTGGCGTTCGCCGTGATGATTGTGCTGTCACGCAATGCGCTGGTGGTCGAGATGAAGCGCCAGTTTTGCCGTAACGAAAAAATGAAAACGCTGCTTCGCGCAGGCTAATTTTACGAGGCCATTATGAAATTACTTATTCTTGGCAACCATACCTGCGGCAACCGTGGCGACAGCGCCATCCTGCGCGGTTTACTGGATGCAATTAACACCCTTAAGCCTGAGACTGAAGTGGATGTGATGAGCCGTTATCCGGTCAGCTCATCCTGGTTACTGAACCGCCCGGTGATGGGCGACCCGCTCTACAGTCAGATGAAACAGCACAACAACGCTGCGGGCGTGATGGGGCGCGTGAAGAAAGTGCTGCGTCGCCGCTACCAGCATCAGGTGCTGCTTTCTCGCGTGACCGACACCGGCAAGCTGCGCAACATTGCCATCGCGCAGGGCTTTACCGATTTTGTTCGTCTGCTGTCCGGCTATGACGCCATTATTCAGGTGGGCGGTTCGTTCTTCGTCGATCTCTACGGCGTGCCGCAGTTTGAGCATGCGCTTTGTACGTTCATGGCGAAAAAGCCGCTGTTTATGATCGGCCACAGCGTCGGGCCATTCCAGGATCCGCAGTTTAACCAGCTGGCGAACTATGTCTTCGGCCACTGCGACGCGCTGATCCTGCGTGAATCGGTCAGCCTCGACATGATGAAGCGCAGTGAAATCGACACCACCAAAGTGGAGCACGGTGTGGACACCGCCTGGCTGGTGGATCATCAGGATGACAGTTTCCAGGCCAGCTACGCGGTACAGCACTGGCTGGACGTGGCGGCAAAGCAGAAAACCGTCGCCATTACCCTGCGTGAACTTGCGCCGTTCGATAAACGCCTCGGCACGACCCAGGCGGCGTACGAGAAAGCCTTTGCCGATGTGGTGAACCGCGTGCTGGACAGCGGTTACCAGGTGCTGGCGCTTTCCACCTGTACCGGTATCGACAGCTACAACAAAGATGACCGTATGGTGGCGCTCAACCTGCGCAACCTGGTGAACGACCCGTCCCGCTATCACGTGGTGATGGACGAGCTGAACGACCTTGAGATGGGCAAGCTGCTCTCCGCCTGCGACCTGACCGTGGGCACGCGTCTGCACTCGGCCATTATCTCGATGAACTTCGGCACGCCAGCCATCGCCATTAACTACGAACACAAGTCCGCGGGCATTATGCAGCAGCTCGGTATGCCGGAAATGGCCGTTGATATTCGTCATCTGCTGGACGGATCTCTGGGGGCGATGGTGGGCGACACGCTCGGCCAGCTGCCTGCGATCAACGAACGTCTGGCGGTGGCGGTAAAAGCCGAACGCGAAAAAGGTATTGGCATGGTGAAATCCGTACTCGACCGCGTCCGGGAGGGGAAATGAAGGTTGGTTTCTTCTTACTGAAATTTCCGCTGTCGTCTGAAACCTTTGTGCTGAACCAAATCACCGCGTTTATCGATATGGGGTATGACGTGGAGATTATCGCCCTGCAAAAGGGCGATACGCAAAACACCCATGCGGCGTATACCCGGTATGGGCTGGAGGCGAAAACCCGCTGGTTGCAGGATGAACCCACCGGACGAATGAACAAACTGCGCCATCGCGCCAGCCAGACGCTGCGCGGCCTGCATCGCGCCTCGACGTGGCGGGCGCTGAATATGTCGCGCTATGGGGCGGAGGCCCGCAACCTGATCCTTTCCGCCATTTGCGGGCAAACGGCCCAGCCGTACCGGGCCGATGTCTTTATCGCCCACTTTGGCCCGGCGGGCGTCACTGCGGCAAAACTGCGTGAGCTGGGGGTGATTGACGGCAAAATCGCAACCATTTTCCACGGTATCGACATCTCCAGCCGGGAAGTACTGAACCACTACACGCCGGAATATCAGCAGCTGTTTCGCCGCGGCGACATGATGCTGCCGATAAGCAACCTGTGGGCCGGACGCCTGAAAACCATGGGGTGCCCGAGCGAGAAAATCACCGTTTCACGCATGGGCGTGGATATGGAACGTTTCACTCAGCGACCGGTTAAGGTGCCGGGCAAGCCGCTGCAAATTATCTCTGTTGCCCGCCTGACCGAAAAGAAAGGGCTGCACGTAGCCATCGAAGCCTGTCGCCAGCTGAAGGCGCGCGGCGTGGACTTCCACTACCGCATCCTGGGTATCGGGCCGTGGGAGCGTCGCCTGCGCACGCTGATTGAACAGTATCAGCTGGAAGACGTGGTCGAGATGCCGGGCTTCAAGCCGAGCCACGAAGTGAAAGCCATGCTTGATGACGCGGATGTGTTCCTGCTGCCTTCCGTAACCGGCGCCGACGGCGATATGGAAGGCATTCCCGTGGCGCTGATGGAGGCGATGGCGGTCGGCATTCCGGTGGTCTCGACCCTGCACAGCGGGATCCCGGAGCTGATCACCTCTGAACACTCCGGCTGGCTTGTCCCTGAAAACAATGCGCTGGCGCTGGCGGACCGTCTGGCCGCGTTCAGTGATATCGATCAGCAGACGCTGATCCCGGTGCTGCAAAATGCGCGGCAAAAAGTTGAAGCAGAATTCAATCAGCAGGTGATTAATCGCCAGCTAGCGAGCCTGCTGCAAACGCTGTAACGCTGAGGTTGTATGCTGAAAAAGATTACCCGACGCCGATTTGTCTCTTCTTTATCCGTCCTGGCTGCCATGCCGCTGCTGTCGCCCCGCGCTGTGCGGGCGGCAACCGGGAAGACGGTTTCTGTCGATCGCTACAACAATCACGACTGGAACGCCGCCTTTAAGCAGGCATTTACCGAGGGCGATACCGTTGTTGTTCCCGCCGGGTTAACCTGTGAAAACATCAATACCGGCATTTTCATTCCTGATGGCAAAACCCTGCTGATCCGCGGTGCGCTGAAGGGCAACGGCCGCGGGCGGTTTGTGCTCCAGGAAGGCTGTAAGGTCATTGGGGAAGGAGAGGGGCGCACGCATAACATTACGCTGGACGTGCGTGGCTCCGACTGTGTCATTAAAGGGCTGGCGATGAGCGGCTTCGGCCCCGTCACCCAGATCTACATCGGCGGTAAAAAGCCGAGAGTGATGCGTAACCTGCTTATCGATCGCATTGCCGTGAGCCAGGCCAACTACGCCATTCTGCGCCAGGGTTTTCATAATCAGGTGGACGGTGCGCGCATTACCAACAGTAAATTCAGCCACTTGCAGGGGGACGCGATTGAGTGGAACGTGGCGATTAACGACCGCAATATCCTGATCTCTGACCACGTGATCGATAACATCAACTGCACAAACGGCAAGATCAACTGGGGGATAGGCATTGGGCTGGCTGGCAGCACGTACGACAATGACTATCCGGAACAGCAGACCGTTAAAAACTTCGTGGTGGCAAATATCACCGGCAGCAACTGTCGGCAGTTGGTCCATGTTGAAAACGGTAAACACTTTGTGATCCGTAATATCAAGGCCAGCAATATTACTCCCGACTTCAGTAAAAAGGCCGGAATTGATAACGCAACGGTAGCTATTTATGGCTGTGATAATTTCGTTATTGATAATATCGATATGGTGAACAGCGCCGGAATGTTAATCGGGTATGGCGTGATCAAGGGCGATTATCTGTCGATACCGCAAAACTTCAAACTTAACGATATTCGCCTGGATAACCGACAGCTTGCTTATAAGCTGCGCGGGATACAGATTTCCTCCGGCAATGCCACCTCGTTTGTTGCCATCACCAACGTCAACATGCAGCGAGCAACGCTTGAGCTGCACAACAAGCCACAGCATCTTTTCTTACGCAATATCAACGTGATGCAGGAGTCAGCGACGGGACCAGCGCTTAAGATGAACTTCGACTTGCGCAAAGACGTGCGCGGGAAGTTTATGGCCAAAAACGAGACGCTGTTGTCGCTCGCGAACATAAAAGCGGTAAATGAAAAGGGGCAGAGTTCGGTAGATATTGATCGGGTCGATCAACACGTGGTGAATACGGAACGGTTGAATTTTGCGCTGCCGCACAGGTAATCCTACAGCCTATTTTGCGACTATTCCTGGTACGGAATCGCGATCTATTCAGATTACAACTACTGTAATTTGTGGTGGGGTGACATAGGATTACTTCATATTTACGGCAAAACATGCTGGCGAAAACAGGTTTAAAAGCTATAATTCGTCAACCATTTTAAGGTGGAAGAAATAATGATTAATTTGAAAGCAGTCATACCGGTAGCGGGTTTGGGCATGCATATGTTGCCCGCCACAAAGGCCATTCCTAAAGAGATGCTGCCGATCGTTGACAAGCCGATGATTCAGTACATCGTCGACGAGATTGTTGCTGCGGGGATCAAAGAAATCGTTCTGGTGACGCACTCTTCGAAGAATGCCGTTGAGAACCACTTCGACACCTCTTATGAACTCGAAGCGCTGCTTGAGCAGCGCGTTAAGCGTCAGCTTCTGGCAGAAGTTCAGTCTATCTGTCCTCCTGGCGTGACCATCATGAACGTGCGTCAGGCGCAGCCGCTGGGTCTGGGCCACTCAATCCTCTGCGCGCGCCCGGTGGTGGGTGATAACCCGTTCATCGTGGTTCTGCCGGACATCATTATTGATACCGCTTCCGCCGATCCGCTGCGTTACAACCTGGCGGCAATGGTGGCACGTTTCAATGAAACGGGCCGTAGCCAGGTGCTGGCGAAACGTATGAAGGGCGATCTCTCCGAGTATTCTGTTATTCAGACTAAAGAGCCACTGGAGACAGAAGGGCAGGTGAGCCGGATCGTTGAGTTTATCGAAAAACCCGATCAGCCGCAGACGCTAGACTCCGACCTGATGGCGGTAGGCCGTTATGTGCTGAATGCGGATATCTGGGCTGAGCTGGAAAAAACTGAGCCGGGCGCCTGGGATCGTATCCAGCTGACCGATGCGATTGCTGAGCTGGCGAAGAAGCAGTCGGTTGATGCGATGCTGATGACCGGCGATAGCTATGACTGCGGTAAGAAAATGGGGTATATGCAGGCGTTTGTGAACTATGGCCTGCGTAACCTGAAGGAAGGGGCGAAGTTCAGAAGCCGGATTGAGAAGCTGCTTAAAGAGCACTAAACCTTCGGTATACTCCCGCAAAGTATTGATCTAAGGTGGTAAGCGTTCGGAATGGATAGAACGCTACCACCTTTTAATGTTTCTGACACAGATAAGAGCGAGTCTTAGTACGATAGTCTATAACTTTTTGCTTGTTTCTAAGTGAGATACGTCAGACAATTATCCGCATATTTTTATGAACCGGACCTGCGTATTCGGCGTTCAAAAATTTGTTATAGAATATAAGCATGTTGGTAGCTTAGGAGCCAAGGGCGGTAGCGTGGCCCGACCATATTGAGCGTTGTGGCTCATTCCCTTTATTAGTAATGCTAATATTTTACCTAAAGGCAGATTGATGGCATCTCTGTATTTTTTACTTCCTCTTTTATATATTATTTGCACCATATACTTTATAAAAGGCGTATATATTCGCGTTTTTACTATTTTTTACTTCGTGGTGAATTTTGTATATTATCTATCTGTCTGGATACAGGGTATTCCGCTAGAGGAGGGATATACTCAGGTATTTTGGTTCTCATTCTTAAGTTTATTCGCAATCCATTTGTCATATTTTATAACACCAATAAAAGTGTCCTCTCGGTATAATCATTCAGATGATTTGTCTAATTCATGGTTCAGAAGTATTAACTCAAAAATATTTGTCGTTTGCGGTCTGGTTTTATACATTTTTGCTTTGATGATTTATGTGAAAAATAATGGGGTCGCATTTGGTGGTGGTTACGAAGCTCGTCTTGAACAGAATTCGGGTGGCGGCCTGTCAATTATTTTAATGTACGCATTTGTTCCTTCCTCGATTGTGTTCTTTCTTCGTAAACCTACTAAATTACGTTTTATATTGGCAACCGCATTGGCTATTTTCTGTGGTTCTGTTTATTACTACGTTATAGGCGGCTCAAGAAATGTAATGGGCGCGGCAGTTCTTGCTATAACTTATTTTGCCTATGAGAAAAAAGTACTCCGTATAAATGAAATAGCTATACTATCAGCATGTTGCTGTGTAGCTTTAATTGTATTGGGTGCTCTGCGTTATGGATCCAGTCTTGATGATGTGATCAGTATGCTTCTGTCTGGCTCATCAGTCATGATTTCATTCGCTTTAGATTCTTTCTCTCCGATTTATGCAATCAAAGATATTATTGAATATATTGATAAAACAGGTAATATTCAGTATTTTTCAACCTTCTTCAATGAGTTTGCGATTATTGTTCCTCGTTTTTTATGGGAGTCAAAACCGATTAACTTTTTGAATAACGGCTATTTTTATACAACCTATATCCTGAATATGGATACGCAGTTGACCATATCACCAACGATAGTAGGTAGCTTTATTATTATGTTTGGCACAACCTGGTTTTGGCTTTGGGGACTTATTACTGGAAGCACATTAAAAATCATTGACGCAGTAACCAAAAAAACCAGGATGATTACGATAAAGATTACATTTATAACCTGCATTGGCTACTGCTTCTTCTGGGTGCGTGACGGTTTAGAAGTGTTTATGTATATCTCATTTAAATTCTTTTTATGTGTAATGATCATTAAAGCGATTAGCACGATAGTTGGTAGTCTATTGAAAAGGCCTTCGAATGAAAATTTTGCTCATAAGTAATATGTATCCAGGTTCGGATACGCCACATCTGGGCGGGTTCGTTAAAAACGCAGCTGATTCGCTCCGTAATAATGGACATGATATTGAATTATGTGTTCTTAATAAAATCTCAAAAAGCAAAGTTACTAAAATTTATAACTATCTTGTTTTTTATATCTCTATTTTGGTTAAAGTTCTTTTGACCAAAAGTGATTGTCTTTATTTGCATTATGCGTCTCATTGCTATCTGCCGGTAAAAATGGGCAATTGCGTCAGAAGAAAAAAAATTGTGGTGCACGTACACGGCGGTGACGTTAAGCGGCTCAACGGAACCAGTGGAATGTTCTTTCGTGTTAAGAAGGCAATTGTTTCTAATGCGTTGAAAAATGCGGTAAAAATAGTGTTTCCTTCAAAGTCTTATCTGGAATTTACCAAAAATGAATATCAACTCGATGAAGTTAAATGTGCAATAAGCCCTTCTGGCGGCGTTGATACCCAACTCTTTGCGTTTAAAAACCGTGAATTCGGTGCTCCGCTTAAACTCCTTTTTGCTGGACGACTCATCAAGAGTAAACGTGTGGATCTGGCAATACAGGCAATTGAAAACCTGTCCGACGATGATAAAAGTAAAATTCACTTAACTATTGTTGGGGATGGTCCAGAGCTGGGTTCGTTAGTGAAAAGTGCAGCTCATTTACCAAATATTGAATTTTCGCCTGCTGTAGGGCACGTTCGCTTGGCTGAAATTTTTCAGGAACATGATGTACTAATCTATCCTTCAGAAAGTGAAAGCCTTGGACTGGTTCCTTTGGAGGCGATGGCTACGGGGATGATTCCACTTCTAAGTAATATCCCCTCTTTCAACGAGTTCATCGATAATAACCAAAATGGTTTTATTGTTTACGAGGACGGACACTATAAAATTAAAATTGAGCAAATGCTCAAGATGTCACCACAAACGCTTCAAGCGATGTCTCACCAGGCTAAGCAAACGGTCTTAAACAGCTATACGAAAGAAATAGCGCAAACGAAGCTGCTTGAGGCGTTTAAATGTTTGTAATTAATAAATTAATTTGGCTTGGATATACTGTATCTTCTGGAGCAGCAAGGGTTATAATCTTCTTTTTATTGACTCTTGTGTTTGTCCAAAAAGACATTGCGCTCTTTGCTGTTTATTATTCATTCTTAACTGTTGCAGTGATATTCCTCGGTCAGGGACTTGGTACAACGCTCATTAAAGATGGCTCTGAAGTGAGCATGAAATACTTTAATTACGTTTTACTCCTTAGTATTGCAGCAGCCTCGGTTATTACCTTAGCACTGGCGACTCCAACACTAGACTTAAATTTAATTGACACCTTAATATTCGCTGGCTCTCTTGCATGCCTGGCTATCAACCAAATCTATCGTTATTATTATATTTATTATAAAAAGGCACTACCTGGCTTAATTTATGATTTGCTAGCGCTGGTTCTTTTTGCGGCAGGAATGCTGCTGTGCAAACTGCATCTTGTCTCTTTAAAACCTCTTGATATTTTCTTCCTTGCTTACTTTATCGCGACAATAATTAACCAAATTATTTACTACATATATGTTAAGCGAGCGTGGATAACCGTATCTGATAGCAAGGCTTTCAATGGGCTAGATTGGAAATTCTCCCTAAATGTTGGCTTCGTGGGGCTCATTTCTACAGGGATCGTTTTTCTATTACCTTACTTTTCCCGTGAGTTACTTCCCGATGAATCAATGTCGGTACTGGGTCTCACAATTAGCATAATTGGAATTATATCTGTCTTCTCACGTGCATACATGAACTACTTTTATCGAGAGTTAGTGGAGTGTACTAAATCAAAAGAAGAAAAAGTTTATCTTGCGATAAATAAAAAAGTTATCATCATATCAGCGCTTGTATGCTTTGGTAGTATCCTGCCACTAATCTTTTATGTTAAATTATCGCTTTCCTATGTAACCTTTAATGAAATACTGGCAATCGTCGTGCCTGTAATGCTTTTTACTCTCTCTTCGCAACTATCACTAGTTCAGTCAAATATAATATTATTCCTTGGTAAAGAAAAAATCTCACTGATATTCAACTTTTTTGTATTTATTGTGGTTCTGTCATTGTTTTTGGTATGGCAATACTTCATTAGTATTTCGGTGATATATCTTATCCCATTAATGTCTTTATTCCTGATGGTTTTATATTTAATCAGATACGCTTATTTTAGAATCCTGATCAGGACGGCTTTTAAGAATGGAGAAGCAGTTTAACATGAACATAGAGGATAGTGCTTTATTCATTTACGGCGAGGGAGGACACCGAGCCCAGATGAACAGATTGATGAAAAGAATTGGTGGAGAAATAAATAAAAATAAAATCAGTCTCTCAGATTATAAAATTAAGGAAGAATGGTCTGATAAGCATTATGTCACTCGTGAATTTAGAAATAAATATTCAACGTTCACTAGTGTGCTTCGCTTCAATCAGTTACATCAGATCAAGGTCTGTTTACAGATTCATAAAACTCATCGAATAAAAGTAGTCGTTTCAACGGGACCCGGTGTAGCTCTTATTCCCGCTTTTTATTTTAAATATATTGTTGGTGCAAAAATAATTCATCTCGAAACATGGTCCAGATTCGAAACGAAGTCCTTCACTGGTAGAATCATGTCTTTAATTGCGGATGAGTTTTATGTGCAGCACAAGACGCTTTTAAAACAGTATAAAAAAGCCAAATTTTCCGGAGTGCTATGAAAATTTTAGTGACCGTAGGCACCACTCGGTTTGATAAACTTATCAAGCAGATTGCATCAATTTCAGCGCTTCCACATATGGCCAACAATTTTTTTATGTGCCAAAAGGCGAATGGCCTGTCAAACCCTGAAACAGAAAATTACAAGGAAGTTGAATTTATTCAATCTATTGAGAACGAATATTCTCATTATGATCTTGTAATCAGTCATGCAGGCGCTGGATCAATATTTTCTCTTTTAGATCACGAGAAAAAAATCATCATTGCCCCAAATTTAGATCGTTTGGATAAACATCAGTCTGACATTGCTAAATATATGGGGGAAAAGGAATTTGCAATGATTTGTTGGGATATCGAAGATCTCGAAAATCTAATCATTAATGCAAGTTCATTCCAGCCCAAGAAATTTGAATTAGTGCGATTTTTCAAGAATGATGAGTTTATTGACCATATAAATAACGCGTGATAGTACTCGATCGCTAAAGCCATTTAATAATATTTGCAGGTAACTTTTGATCATAAAAAATAGTTAATGCTTTGTGAAATTATTTGATAACGACTTTAGTATTGTTTAGAGTTATGAGAAGTGATTCCCAAGCCGCTATCATTCGCGGCGACCACACCTGACAGGAGTATGTAATGTCCAAGCAACAGATCGGCGTTGTCGGTATGGCAGTGATGGGGCGCAACCTGGCGCTCAACATCGAAAGCCGTGGTTATACCGTCTCCGTTTTCAACCGCTCCCGTGATAAGACCGAAGAAGTCATCGCTGAGAATCCAGGCAAAAAACTGGTTCCTTTCTATACGGTTAAAGAGTTCGTTGAGTCTCTGGAAACACCTCGTCGTATCCTGTTAATGGTGAAAGCGGGCGCAGGTACCGATGCAGCTATCGATTCACTGAAACCGTATCTGGATAAAGGCGACATCATTATCGATGGCGGCAACACCTTCTTCCAGGACACCATTCGTCGTAACCGTGAACTGTCTGCTGAAGGCTTCAACTTCATTGGTACCGGCGTATCCGGCGGTGAAGAGGGCGCTCTGAAAGGTCCATCTATCATGCCTGGTGGACAGAAAGAAGCTTACGAACTGGTTGCGCCAATCCTGACCAAAATCGCAGCCGTAGCTGAAGATGGCGAGCCGTGCGTGACCTATATCGGTCCTGATGGCGCTGGTCATTATGTGAAAATGGTTCACAACGGCATTGAATATGGCGACATGCAGCTGATTGCTGAAGCTTACTCTCTGCTGAAAGGCGGCCTGAACCTCTCCAACGAGGAGCTCGCAGAGACCTTCACCGAGTGGAATAAAGGCGAGCTGAACAGCTACCTGATCGACATCACCAAAGATATCTTCACCAAGAAAGATGAAGAGGGTAAATACCTGGTTGATGTGATTCTGGATGAAGCCGCTAACAAAGGTACCGGTAAATGGACCAGCCAGAGCTCTCTGGATCTGGGTGAGCCGTTGTCCCTGATCACCGAATCCGTCTTCGCACGTTATATCTCTTCTCTGAAAGAGCAGCGCGTTGCAGCATCTAAAGTGCTGTCTGGCCCGAAGGCCAAACCCGCTGGTGATAAAGCAGAGTTCGTTGAGAAAGTCCGTCGCGCGCTGTATCTGGGTAAAATCGTCTCTTACGCGCAGGGCTTCTCTCAGCTGCGCGCGGCATCTGACGAGAATAACTGGGATCTGAACTACGGCGAGATTGCGAAGATCTTCCGTGCCGGCTGTATCATTCGCGCTCAGTTCCTGCAAAAAATCACCGATGCCTACGCTGAGAATGCGGGTATCGCAAACCTTCTGCTGGCGCCTTACTTCAAACAAATTGCTGACGAATATCAGCAGGCGCTGCGTGATGTTGTTGCGTACGCGGTGCAGAATGGTATCCCGGTTCCGACCTTCTCCGCTGCGGTGGCATATTACGACAGCTATCGCGCTGCCGTTCTGCCAGCGAACCTGATTCAGGCACAGCGTGACTACTTCGGTGCGCATACCTATAAGCGTACGGATAAAGAAGGTGTGTTCCACACCGAATGGCTGGATTAATATACGGTTAGCCATGCCATCAAGCCCGGTAGAGATACCGGGCTTTTTTATCTTGCCCGATCCACCTACTGTTTAATGGAATAGATTGCGTGAAAATTCTAGTTACTGGCGGTGCCGGTTTTATCGGTTCCGCGGTTATCCGACATATTATTAGCAATACTCGGGATAGCGTTGTTAACGTTGATAAATTGACCTATGCCGGTAATCTGGAATCCTTGCGTGAAGTAAGCGATAGCGAACGCTATGTTTTTGAGCATGCCGATATATGTGATAAAGAGGCAATGGCGCGTATTTTTGCTACCCATCAGCCTGATGCGATAATGCACCTGGCTGCCGAGAGCCATGTCGACCGTTCTATTACCGGTCCCGCTGCGTTTATTGAAACCAATATTGTTGGCACCTATATCCTGTTAGAAACAAGCCGTGCTTACTGGTCTTCACTGGATGAGGCAGCAAAATCTACTTTCCGTTTCCATCACATTTCAACTGATGAGGTTTACGGCGATCTGCCTCATCCCGATGAACATTATGACTCCACCCCGTTACCGCTGTTTACTGAGAAAACAGCGTACCAGCCAAGCAGCCCTTACTCAGCGTCAAAAGCGTCCAGCGACCATTTAGTTCGAGCCTGGATACGCACCTATGGTTTACCCGGGATTGTGACAAATTGTTCGAATAATTATGGCCCATACCACTTTCCTGAAAAGCTGATTCCTCTTGTTATCCTTAATGCGCTGGATAATAAACCATTGCCGATTTACGGTAAGGGCGATCAAATCCGTGACTGGTTATACGTTGAAGACCATGCTCGTGCACTGTATACGGTTCTGACCACGGGTAAGCCGGGAGAAACCTATAATATTGGCGGTCATAACGAGAAGAAAAATATTGAAGTTGTTCAGACCATTTGTGATCTGCTCGATGAAATGGTACCGAAAGAAACATCCTATCGCGCACAAATTACTTATGTCGCGGACCGACCAGGTCACGACAGACGTTATGCAATTGATGCTCATAAAATTAGCGACGAGCTTGGATGGACTCCTGTGGAAACGTTTGAAAGTGGCATCCGTAAAACGGTTGAATGGTATTTGAATAACCAGGAGTGGGTATCGAATGTAAAAAGCGGCGCCTATAAGAGCTGGATTGAGCAAAATTATGGGGAGCGTAAGTAAATGACGAAACGTAAAGGGATTATATTAGCTGGCGGATCGGGTACACGTCTTTATCCCGTGACTATGGCCGTAAGCAAGCAATTGTTGCCAATTTACGATAAGCCAATGATCTATTATCCGCTCTCTACGCTTATGCTGGCAGGTATACGGGATATTCTGATTATCAGCACGCCTCAGGACACTCCGCGTTTTGAACAACTGCTCGGGAACGGTAGCCAGTGGGGATTGCATATCCAGTACAAAGTGCAACCAAGTCCTGATGGACTGGCACAAGCTTTTATTCTGGGTGAAGAGTTTATCGGTGAGGATAATTGTGCGCTGGTATTAGGCGATAATATTTTCTACGGACACGATCTCCCCAGATTGCTTGAAGGCGCAGCAAGCCAGCAAGAGGGTGCGACCGTATTCGCCTATCATGTCAGCGACCCGGAACGCTATGGCGTCGTTGAGTTTGATAAAGACGGTACTGCAATTGGCCTTGAGGAGAAGCCTCAGCAACCCAAGAGTAATTACGCAATAACCGGTCTTTATTTTTACGACAACGATGTGATTGAGATGGCCAAAAGCTTAACGCCGTCCGAGCGAGGTGAACTCGAAATTACCGACATCAACCGCATCTATATGCAGCAGGGACGATTGTCTGTCGCGATGATGAGACGCGGCTATGCCTGGCTGGATACCGGAACGCATCAGAGTATGATCGAGGCAAGCAATTTTATCGCCACAATTGAAGAGCGACAGGGGCTAAAAGTTTCATGTCCTGAAGAGATTGCGTTCCGACGAGGTTTTATTGATGCCGAACAACTTCGGGTACTCGCTGAACCATTGAAAAAGACCGGGTATGGTCAGTATCTGCTGAATCTGACCAAGGGATTAGTCTGATTTGACGAAGTAAGCAGTTTTCCTCTGCTTACTCTCGACTGCCCTTTAACGTCTTATTGTCGCTGTAAAACAGGTACTTTGCTTAGTGTAACGACAGGTCTTTTTGTTCAGCAAAAACATTTTTCAAAAAACCTGAAACCTTGACAGCGAATGAAGGTTAGCGATAAAAAACGCTTAGTTAATCATTGTGGTGACTGTGTTATGGTCATCAAAAACTCAAACGTGTAGAAGTCAAACAAATGAAAATAACTATCTCCGGAACAGGCTATGTTGGTCTCTCAAACGGTATTCTGATTGCACAAAACCACGAAGTGGTTGCGCTGGATATCGTGCAGGCAAAAGTGGACATGCTTAACCAGAAGAAGTCCCCGATCGTCGATAAAGAGATTGAAGAATACCTCGCGACCAAACCGCTGAACTTCCGCGCTACCACGGACAAAGAAGATGCTTACCGCGATGCGGATTTCGTCATCATCGCCACGCCAACCGACTATGATCCTAAAACCAACTACTTCAATACCTCTACCGTTGAAGCGGTGATTAAAGACGTTACGGCAATCAACCCGAACGCAGTGATGATCATCAAGTCGACAATTCCAGTGGGTTTCACCAAATCGATTAAAGAAGAGTTGGGTATTGATAATGTCTTCTTCTCGCCGGAATTTCTCCGCGAGGGCAGGGCGTTATACGATAACCTGCACCCATCCCGTATCGTGATTGGCGAGCGTTCCGAGCGTGCGGAGCGTTTTGCTGCGTTGCTTCAGGAAGGCGCAATCAAAAAAGATATTCCGGTGCTGTTCACCGATTCCACCGAGGCAGAGGCCATTAAGCTTTTCGCCAATACCTATCTGGCGATGCGTGTGGCTTACTTCAACGAACTTGACAGCTATGCCGAGAGCTTAGGTCTCAACACCCGTCAGATCATCGAGGGCGTGTGTCTTGATCCGCGTATCGGTAACCATTACAACAACCCGTCCTTCGGTTACGGTGGCTACTGCCTGCCAAAAGATACCAAGCAGCTGCTGGCAAACTATCAGGCGGTGCCGAACAACCTGATTTCTGCCATTGTGGATGCCAACCGCACGCGTAAAGACTTCATCTCGGATTCCATTCTCGCGCGTCAGCCGAAAGTGGTGGGTGTTTATCGCCTGATCATGAAGAGCGGTTCCGATAACTTCCGCGCTTCTTCCATTCAGGGGATCATGAAGCGTATTAAGGCGAAGGGCGTGCAGGTCATTATTTATGAACCGGCCATGCAGGAAGACGAGTTCTTCCACTCTCGCGTCATTCGCGATCTGGATGCATTCAAGAAAGAAGCGGATGTAATTATCTCCAACCGTATGGCGGAAGAGCTGGCGGACGTGAAAGATAAAGTCTATACCCGCGATTTGTTCGGCAGCGACTGATTAAAATCGTGATATAAAAAACCCGGCAGATTGCCGGGTTTTTTGTTTTTAAACGTTATAGAAGTTGCGGTACCAGTCGACGAAGTTTTTCACGCCTTCTTTGACTGAGGTTTGTGGTTTAAACCCAATAACGTCATACAGCGCTTTGGTGTCCGCACTGGTCTCCAGCACGTCCCCCGGCTGGATCGGCATCATATTTTTCATCGCTTCCTTGCCCAGCGCCTCTTCAAGCGCGGTGATGTAATCCATCAGTTCGACAGGTGAACTGTTACCGATGTTATACACGCGATACGGGGCAGAACTGGTTGCTGGCGAACCGGTTTCGACCGTCCAGTCGGCATCGGCCTGAGGAATGACGTCCTGTAGGCGAATAATCGCCTCCGCAATATCATCGATATAGGTGAAGTCGCGCTTCATCTTGCCGTAGTTGTATACGTCGATGCTGTTGCCTTCAATCATGGCTTTGGTGAATTTAAACAGCGCCATGTCCGGGCGCCCCCATGGGCCATAGACGGTAAAGAAGCGCAGGCCAGTGGTCGGCAGATTGTACAGATGCGAATAGGTATGCGACATCAACTCATTGGCTTTTTTGGTTGCCGCATACAGGGAAACCGGATGGTCTACGGAGTCGTCAGTAGAAAACGGCATCTTACGGTTGAGGCCGTAAACAGAACTGGATGACGCATACAGAAGATGCTGAACCTTATTGTGGCGACAGCCTTCCAGCACGTTCAGGTGACCTACCAGGTTTGCATCAGCGTAGGCATGCGGGTTTTCCAGCGAGTAACGGACACCCGCCTGTGCGGCAAGATGGATTACGCGGTCAAATTTCTCATTGGCGAAGAGCGCAGCCATGCCCTCGCAGTCCGCTAAGTCCAGCTTGTGGAAGGTGAAACTCTCGGATTTAAGCAGTTCAAGGCGAGCGAGTTTGAGGTTAGGGTCATAGTAATCATTCAGATTATCAAGCCCAACAACTTCATGCCCTGCATCAAGCAGGCGCTTGCTGACATGAGAACCGATAAAGCCCGCCGCGCCCGTTACCAGAAATTTCATAGCTTCCCTCATTTACAGTGTTCTTATTGATGCCCCAGACATCAGAATCCAACTATGATAGCGCGTCGCCTTTAACTTACATAACCCATCTTTCCGATATAACTCATCGGATTCTTATAGAAAAATCCCCAGCAACAGATACACTATGGAAACAAGATTATTTTTGCCCTTTTTCATCTGTTAGGGATTGTATGACGCAAAACAACAATAACCTGGTCGCACGTAACAATGACCCGGAGCAAATTGATTTACTTGATGTAATGCTACAGCTGTGGCGTGGTAAGTGGGTAATAGGGGCTTTTATTGCTGCTTTTATCGTTCTTGCTGGCGTTTACATCACTGTAGCCAAAGAGAAATGGACGTCATCAGCCATCATAGCCCAGCCTGATGCGGCACAAATCGCCACCTATTCCAATGCATTGAATATCCTCTATGGCGGGGCAGCTCCCTCCATGTTAGACATTCAGAATCGTGCTATTGGACGTTTCAATTCCTCCTTCTCGGCATTAGCTCAGGCGCTGGAGAATCAGGAAGATCCGGAAAAACTGACTATTGAGCCTACCGTTAAAGGACAAAGTTTGCCTTTAACCGTAAGCTATCAGGGCGAATCCGCTGAAGCAGCTCAAAAGCAATTAGCTCAGTACATTCAGCAGGTTGACGAGCAGACGGCAAAAGAACTGACGCTTGATCTCAGAGATAACCTCAAGCAGCAGATCACAACCCTGAACGACTCCCTCCAGAATCAGGAGAAAGTTGCTCAGGAGCAGAAAGATCTACGCATCAAGCAGATTACTGAGGCGCTGAAGAACGCAGAAGCCGCTAAGATCACCACTCCGCAGCTTCAACAGACTCAGGATGTTACTCAGGAAACCATGTTCCTGTTGGGTACCGTAGCGCTCAAGTCAATGGTTGATAACGAAGCGTCTCGCCCGCTGGTCTTCTCAGGCGCTTACTACCAAACCAAACAAAATTTACTGGATATTCAGAACCTCAACGTTAACCCAGACACTATTCACGTCTATCGTTACGTCATGAAGCCGAACCTGCCTATCCGACGCGACAGCCCGAAAATTGCTATTACCCTCATCCTTGCCGTACTGCTCGGCGGAATTATCGGTTCTGCTGTCGTCCTCGGCCGTAACGCGCTGAGAAACTACAAGCCAAGAGCCTGATTTACACACAAAAAAGACCGGGTCTCCCCGGTCTTTTTTTATTTATGTCGTTTCCGCAAATTCTCAATCACCGTCGTTAAATCCAGTTCCTGATCCTGAAGCAGCACCAGCAGGTGATACATCAAATCCGACGCTTCGTTCGTCAGCTCCTCACGGTCATGCACGGTGGCCGCCAGCGCCGTTTCAACGCCTTCCTCACCCACTTTCTGCGCAATACGTTTGGTGCCGCTGGCGTACAGCTTCGCCGTGTACGAGCTCTCGGGATCCGCTGATTTACGCTCTGCCAGCAGCTGTTCCAGCTGATAGAGGAACAGCCACTGGTGGCTCGCCTCGCCAAAGCAGCTGCTGGTGCCTTTGTGACAGGTCGGGCCAATCGGGTTGACCAGCACCAGCAGGGTGTCATTGTCGCAGTCTGGCGTAATGCTGACCACGTTCAGGAAGTGGCCCGAGGTTTCCCCTTTCGTCCACAGGCGCTGTTTGGTGCGCGAGAAAAACGTCACCTTGCCGCTGTCGATCGTTTTTGCCAGTGCCTCCTGGTTCATGTATCCCAGCATCAGCACTTCGCCTGAAACGGCATGCTGTACAACCACCGGCAGTAATCCGTCAGTTTTTTCCCAGTCCAGCTGCGCCTGTTGTTGCTCTGTTAACATACCCTGATCTCCACGCCCTGGTCGGCCAGGTACGTTTTTAACTCACCAATATTGATAATCTGTCTGTGGAACACGGAAGCGGCCAGCGCGCCGTCTACGTTCGCATCGCGGAAGGCTTCAAGGAAGTGTTCCATGGTGCCCGCGCCGCCGGAGGCAATCAGCGGAACGTGGCAGACCGTGCGCACTTTTTTCAGCTGCTCGAGGTCGTAACCGTTGCGTACGCCGTCCTGGTTCATCATGTTCAGCACGATTTCACCCGCACCGCGTTTTTGTACTTCCTGCACCCAGTCCAGCGTCTCCCATTGTGTGACGCGCGTGCGGCTTTCATCGCCGGTGTACTGGTTGACGTGATATTTGCCCGTCGCGGTATCAAACCAGGTGTCGATCCCCACGACAATGCACTGCACGCCAAAGCGGTCCGCCAGACGCGTAATCAGCTCCGGATCTGCAAGCGCAGGGGAGTTAATCGAAATTTTGTCCGCACCGAAAGAGAGAATTTTCGCCGCATCGTCAGCAGATTTAATCCCGCCCGCCACGCAGAAGGGAATATCAATCACCTCTGCCACGCGCGCCACCCAGCTTTTGTCCACCACGCGGCCATCGCTGGAGGCGGTGATATCGTAAAATACCAGTTCGTCTGCGCCTTCTTCGGCATAGCGTTTTGCCAGCGGAACGATGTCGCCAATGATCTCGTGGTTGCGGAACTGCACGCCTTTTACAACCTGACCATCACGCACGTCCAGGCAGGGAATTATCCGTTTTGCCAGCATTGAATCGCCTCCTTCACCGTAAATTTGCCTTCCAGCAGCGCGCGACCCACGATCACGCCACGTACACCGGTTCCGCGCAGAGCGGCGATATCCGCCAGGTCGCCGATACCGCCAGAGGACTGAAACGCCACCTGCGGATAACGCGCGCAAACCTCTTCATACAGCGAGACGTTAGAGCCTGCGAGCGTACCATCGCGTGAAATATCCGTGCACAGGACGTGCTTCAGCCCTACCGGAAGATACATCCCGACCAGCTCTTCCAGCGTTACGCCGGAGTTTTCCTGCCAGCCGCTGACCGCGACCTGTTTGTTACCCTGCGCGTCAATGCGCACATCCAGCGCCAGCACCAGCGCATCCGCACCGAAGCGGCGGAACCAGCCCTTGACCGTCTCAGGATCTTTCACAGCGGTCGAACCCACTACCACGCGCGCCACGCCCGCGTTCAGTAAGGCGGCAACATCGGCTTCCGTACGCACGCCGCCGCCCACCTGCACGGGGACGTCCACGCCAGCCACCAGTGTTTTAAGCAGCGGGATCTGGCGTTTGGCCGGATCTTTCGCGCCGGTCAGATCGACCAGGTGCAACACCTCAGCGCCCTCCGCGGCGTAAGCCTGTAACCGCGGCAGCGGGTCGTTGCCGTAGTCGCGCTGCTGCCCGTAATCGCCCTGGTGGAGACGAACTACCGTGCCGTCAATTAAATCTAAAGCGGGAATTATCATCACATCTCCAGGAAATTTTTCAGCAGTTGCGCACCGGCGGCGCCGGAGCGTTCCGGGTGAAACTGCACGCCGTAAAAGTTATCTTTCTGCACGGCGGCGGTGAACGCCTCGCCGTAATTGCACTGAGCGATGGTGTAGGCATTCACGGGCATGGCGTAGCTGTGGACGAAATAGAAGTACGCGCCGTCTTCAATACCCTGGAACAGCCTGTTGCCCGCCTTCGGATAAACGCGGTTCCAGCCCATGTGCGGCAGCGGCAGGCCGTGGTCGGTCATTTTCGGCACGTCTTCTTCAATAATGCCCAGCAGATCAACGCCGTTGCTCTCTTCGCTGCGGCGGCCAAGCAGCTGCATGCCGAGGCAAATGCCCAGCACCGGTTGAGTACAGGCTTTGATGAGATCCACCAGCTCGCGCTCATGGATCTGATCCATCGCCGCCTGGGCGGTGCCAACGCCCGGCAGAAAGAGTTTATCCGCACGCAGCACCACGTCCGGGTCGCGGCTCACCACCGGCTCGTAGCCGTGGCGCATAATCGCCGACTGTACGGAGTTCAGATTGGCGCATCCGGTGTCCAGAATCACCACGTTCATTACAGCACTCCTTTCGACGAGGGCAGGGCGTCACCTTCCACGCGGATCGCCTGGCGCAGGGTACGGCCAAAGGCTTTGAACAGGCTCTCTACGCGGTGGTGATCGTTTTTGCCTTTGGTTTTCAGGTGCAGCGTCAGGCCCATGGTGTAAGAAAGCGAGCGGAAGAAGTGTTCCACCATCTCGGTGCTGAGATCGCCCACGCGCTGATAGGTAAAGTCGGCTTTGTATTCCAGGTGCGGACGCCCGGAGATATCCATCGCGCAGCGCGCCAGGCACTCGTCCATCGGCAGAACAAAGCCGAAGCGGTTGATGCCGCGCTTGTCGCCGAGCGCCAGCTTCAGGGCTTCGCCCAGCGCCAGGCCGGTATCTTCCACGGTGTGGTGATCGTCGATATACAGGTCGCCCTTAACGGTGATCTCCATACGGAAGCCGCCGTGCGTGGCGATTTGATCCAGCATGTGGTCAAAGAAACCGACGCCGGTGTGGATCTTGCTGCCGCCTTCGCGGTCGAGCCAGACCTTCACGTCGATCTGCGTCTCTTTGGTGTTGCGTTCAACGTGGGAATAGCGGTCGCGTCGGGTGAGCTGCTCGCCAATCATCGCCCAGTTTAGCGTGTCGCGGTTATAGCGCAGGCCCGCAATGCCCATGTTGTCCGCCAGCGTGATATCCGTGACGCGATCGCCGATCACATAGCTGTTGCTTTTATCCAGCGCCTCTTCCGCCAGATAACGTTCAACAAGCTTCACTTTTGGCTTGCGGCAGTCGCACTCGTCGGCAGGCATATGCGGGCAGATCAGCACTTCGTCGAAGGCGATGCCCTGCGAGGTCAGCACCTGCATCATCAGGTTGTGCGGGCCGTCAAAGTCTACCTGCGAGAAGCTGTCGGTGCCCAGACCGTCCTGGTTGGTGATCATCACCAGCTTATAGCCTGCTTTCTGAAGCTTCAGCAGCACCGGGATCACATCGGGTTCAAAGGCCAGCTTGTCGAAACGATCGACCTGAAAATCGCTGGGTGGCTCCGAGATGATGGTGCCGTCACGATCGATAAAGAGATACTTCTGACTCATACTTTCTCCGCTTTCAGGGCGTCAATCACGCGCTGGCTCTCTGCACGGGTGCCGACGGTAATACGCAGGCAGCCGCTCAGGGTAGGTTGTTTATTCTGGTCTCGTAAGATAATGCCCTGATCCCACAACGATTTAAATATCGCGCTTGAGGCGGTGAAGCGCACCAGGATGTAGTTGGTTTCCGAGTCGAACACCTGCTCCACGCACGGAATCGTTTTCAGGGCATCGACAAGATACTGACGCTCTTCCAGGATCTGCGCCACACGCTCGCGCATCGCGCTGATGCCCTGCGGGGCCAGCGCCTGTGCCGCAATATCGGCAACCGGCGTTGAGAGCGGATACGGGGCAATCACTTTCAACAGCAGGTCGATAACCGCTTTATTCGCCAGCGTAAATCCACAGCGAAGGCCGGCGAGGGCGAAGGCTTTGGAAAGGGTACGCAGCACAACGAGATGCGGATACTCCTCAAGCCAGCCTGCCAGCGTCGCCTGCGGGCAGAACTCAATATAGGCTTCATCAGCGACGACCAGGGCCTTGCCGCGCGTCATCTCCAGCAGGGTGCGGATATCCTGCGGATGAATAATCTGCCCGGTGGGGTTGTTCGGGCTACAGACAAACACCACCTTCACGCCGTCGAGGTTATCGGCGATGCCCTGCAAATCCAGCTGCCAGTTGTCGAGCGCCTGCACGTTGCGGCAGGACACGCCAAAGGTTTCGGCGCTGACGCTGTACATCCCGTAGGTAGGCTGGCAGTACATCACCGCGTCTTTACCCGGCTCACAGAAGGCGCGGATCAGCAGCTCAATCCCTTCATCAGCCCCACGGCTGGCCAGCACCTGCTCAGGCTTCACGCCTGCATACTGCGCATAGTTCTCGATCACCGCTTTCGGCTGACACTCCGGGTAGCGGTTCAGCGTCTGCTGCGAGAGCTCAAAGGCCACCGCCGTGGGATATTCATTGGCATTCAGCCAGACGTCGCCGTTCCCGCCCAGACGACGCGCAGACTGATAGGGCGTCAGGCGACGGACATTTTCGCGGGCTAATTCTTCGATGTTCATGCTTGCTCCTTCAGGGCGGCAACGCGCAGCGTCACGGCATTTTTGTGGGCAGTCAGGCGCTCGGCGGCGGCCAGGGTTTCAATGGTCGACGCCAGCGAGGCAAATCCCTCGCGGGAGAGTTCCTGCACGGTCATGCGCTTCTGGAAATCCGCCAGCCCCAGGCTGGAGCAGGTTGAGGTATAGCCATACGTCGGCAGCACGTGGTTGGTGCCGGAGGCGTAATCCCCGGCGGATTCCGGTGACCAGTCGCCGAGGAACACCGAGCCTGCGCTGGTTATGCTGTCGACCAGTTCGCGCGCGTTGCGGGTCTGAATAATCAGGTGCTCAGGACCGTACTGGTTGGAGATGGCGATGCACTGGTCAAGATCGCGGGCCACAATCAGGCGGCTGGCGGATAGCGCCTGACGCGCCGTTTCCGCCCGCGGCAGGTCAGCCAGCTGACGCTCAACGGCGTCGCCCACGCGTTTTGCCATGTCGGCATCTGGCGTCAGTAAAATTACCTGCGAGTCAGGGCCGTGCTCGGCCTGCGAGAGCAGGTCAGAGGCCACGAAATCCGGTGTAGCGCCGCTGTCGGCAATCACCAGCACCTCAGACGGACCGGCAGGCATATCAATCGCCGCGCCGTCCAGACGCTGGCTGACCTGGCGTTTCGCCTCGGTCACGTAGGCATTACCCGGGCCAAAGATTTTGTCGACCTTCGGAATGGATCCCGTCCCGAACGCCAGGGCGGAAATCGCCTGCGCACCGCCCACTTTATAGATCGCCTGCACGCCGCACAGCTTCGCCGCGTACAGGATCTCGTCGGCGATCGGTGGCGGAGAGCAGAGCACCACCTTCTGACAACCGGCAATACGTGCCGGGGTGGCCAGCATCAGGACGGTCGAAAACAGCGGGGCAGAGCCGCCAGGAATATAGAGGCCGACGGACGCCACCGGGCGTGTCACCTGCTGGCAGCGTACGCCGGGCAGGGTTTCCACATCCACCGCCTGCAATTTCTGCGCGGTGTGGAAGGTATCAATATTTTTCACCGCGACGGCCATCGCCTGTTTGATGTCATCACCCAGACGATTGCTGGCATCAATGATTTCCTGCTCGGTAACCTGTAACGCGTCGACCTCAGTTTTATCAAACTTCGCGCTGTACTCGCGCAGCGCGTCGTCCCCGCGGGCTTTGACGTTATCGAGGATCTCCGCCACGGTGCGGGTGATGCTCTCCGAGGCGGAAATTGCCGGGCGCATCAGCAGCTCGCGCTGTTGCGCGTCGCTACAGGTATTCCAGTCGATGATTGTGTTAAAGCTCATGGTCGTTACTCCATCATCTTCTCAATTGGCAGCACCAGAATGGAGCTTGCGCCCAGCGCCTTCAGTTTTTCCATAGTTTCCCAGAACAGGGTTTCGCTGCTGACCATGTGCATCGCCACGCGCTGCTGGTCGCCCGCCAGCGGCAGAATGGTTGGACGCTCAGCGCCCGGCAACAGGGCAATCACTTCGTCCAGGCGCTCGGTCGGCGCATGCATCATGATGTATTTGGATTCACGCGCCTGAATCACGCCCTGAATGCGGGTCAGCAGTTTGTCGATGAGCTGCTGTTTGGCGTCGGCCATCTCGCCGTCGCGCTGGATAAGGCACGCTTTGGAGCGGTAGATCACCTCCACTTCGCGCAGGCCGTTCGCTTCGAGCGTGGCGCCGGTGGACACGAGGTCACAGATGGCATCGGCCAGGCCCGCACGCGGCGCCACTTCAACAGAGCCATTCAGCAGACAGGATTTAAACTGCACGCCTTTTTGATCGAGGTAACGCTTCAGCAGGTGAGGGTAAGAGGTGGCGATACGTTTGCCGTTCAGCGCGGCCGGGCCGTCCCAGGCTTCATCGACCGGCGTAGCCAGCGACAGGCGGCAGCCGCCAAAGTCCAGACGACGCAGGGTAAAGTAGCGCGGATCTTCGCCCTGCGCGCGGCGGGTTAATAACTCTTCTTCCAGTACGTTTTCGCCGATGATGCCGAGATCAACGACGCCATCCATCACCAGGCCCGGGATATCGTCATCACGTACGCGCAGAATGTCGATCGGCATATTTTCAGCCAGGGCGATCAGGCGCTGGGTGTGCAGGTTGATTTTAATCCCGCAACGGGCCAGCAGTTCGCGTGAATCGTCGCTTAAACGGCCTGATTTTTGAATAGCTATGCGTAAACGTGAGTTATCTAACATTCTGTGTTCCTCGTTAACCTGTTTTAACCTGTCTGAATGCGGTCCAAAAAAAAGCCCCCGGAAGAAGATCTTCCGGGGGCTTTTTCATGCGTTCATGCACCACTGGAAGATCCAAACGTCTTCCAGCACACATCGCCTGAAAGACTAGTCAGGATGATGGTGATGATGGTGGTTTTTAAAAGGAACGCGTGTCATATAAATTCTCGTTGAATGCTTATGCATTTGATGTCTTTTAACCTAAACCAGTTGTACGCCATAAAGCAAGGGCTTTTTTTGATCATTAATTCATTTCATATTGATGGTATGAATTGTGCGTTCCACCAGGCTGGCGTAGCCTTATAACAGGCATCGTTAAGCGGAGAATGTAATGAAAAAGGTCGCGATTGTCGGGTTAGGATGGTTAGGAATGCCACTGGCGATGTCATTAGCCGCGAAAGGCTGGCAGGTGACAGGGAGTAAGACCACCCGAGATGGGGTTGAAGCGGCACGCATGTGCGGCATTGATGGTGTCGAGCTGCGTCTCGAACCCGAGCTTATCTGCGATACCGACGAGCTGGATGAACTGATGAATGTGGACGCGCTGGTCATTACCTTACCGGCGCGGCGCAGCGGCCCGGGTGAGTCTTTTTACTTGCAGGCGGTGCAGGAGATTGTCGACAGCGCCCTGGCGCACCATATCCCGCGTATCATTTTCACCAGCTCCACCTCCGTCTATGGCGATATCGACGGTACGGCGAAAGAAAACACCGAGCGCCGTCCGGTGACCGCCAGCGGCCGGGTACTGAAAGAGCTGGAAGACTGGCTGCACAATCTGCCTGGCACGCAGGTGGATATCTTACGCCTGGCCGGACTGGTGGGGCCGGGGCGTCATCCGGGGCGCTTCTTTGCCGGTAAATCCGCGCCGGATGGCCAGCACGGGGTTAATCTTGTGCATCTTGAGGATGTTATCGGCGCAATAGAACTGCTTTTGCAGGCTCCGAAAGGGGGGCACATCTATAATATATGTGCGCCTTCGCATCCGCCGCGCAGTACCTTTTATCCGCTGATGGCGCGCCAGCTGGGTCTGGCGCCGCCGGTATTCAGCGAGGCGCAGGGGGAACGCAAAGGCAAAATTATTGATGGCAATCGTATTTGCCATGAACTGGGATTTGAATATCAGTATCCCGATCCGCTGGTTATGCCCATGGAATAATTGCGCCGGCGGAGACAATCGCACACCGCAAGGGGGCGAAGATGAAACCGCTGCTGGATGTTCTTGTTATTCTGGATGCGCTGGAAAAAGAGGGGAGCTTTGCCGCCGCCTCGGCGAAGCTCTATAAAACCCCTTCGGCTCTGAGCTACACCGTGCAAAAGCTCGAGAGCGATCTTAATATCCAAATCCTTGACCGCACCGGGCATCGCGCGCGTTTCACCCGTACAGGGCAGATGCTGCTGGAAAAAGGGCGTGACGTGCTGCATACGGTTCGCGAGCTGGAAAAGCAGGCCGTCAAACTTCACCAGGGCTGGGAAAATGAGCTGGTGATTGGGGTTGATGATACATTCCCTTTCTCCCTGCTTACCCCGCTTATTGAGGCGTTCTATCAGCGCCACAGCGTCACCCGGCTGGTTTTTATCAATGGCGTGCTGGGCGGTTCCTGGGAGGCCCTGACGCAGGGCAGGGCGGATATCATCGTTGGGGCGCTGCATGAGCCTCCCCAGTTGAGCGAATTTGGTTTTGCGCGGCTCGGTGTTCTGGAGCAGGTTTTTGCCGTTGCGCCTCATCACCCGCTGGCGAATGAACCGGAGCCTGTTACCCGACGCGTCATTAAAAACTATCGCGCCATTGTGGTTGGAGACAGTTCTCGCCCCGAATGCGGCATTTCATCGCAGCTGCTGGATGAGCAGGAGGCCATCACCGTTTTTGATTTTAAAACCAAGCTGGAGCTGCAAATAAGCGGCCTGGGGTGCGGTTACCTTCCCCGTTATTTAGCGCAGCGGTTTATTGACAGCGGAGCGCTGGTGGAAAAACAGGTTTTAGCGCAGAGCAGTAACGAATCGGTATGGGTGGGCTGGAATGAACAGACCGCCGGGCTTGCCAGCGCCTGGTGGCGAGACGAAATTTTAGCAAATAGTGCTATCGCCACAGTTTACGCTCAGGCAGATGATGGGAAATCAATCAGTTAGTAAAATTAATTTATGGGCAGGTTTCTCAATGTATTGCCTTTTGTATCTGGAATAGGGCAAAATGCCGCCGCTGCAAACAAATGAATAATCGACGATATAAAAGGCGTCGGTTATTTTTTTTTGCATGTACGAAACGAAACTAAAAACCAAGAGGCCGGGCTTCGTACCGGATAGATATTTACTAAAATCCGACAGTTGTTGTCGCTGAGGAAGAAAGAAATGGGGCAATTTTTCGCTTACGTGGCGGTTATCACCGTAAAGGAGAATAACTATGTCGCATAACGCAACTCCAAACACCTCTCGCGTGGAATTACGTAAAACGCTTACGTTGATTCCGGTTGTTATGATGGGCCTTGCCTATATGCAACCGATGACGCTGTTCGATACATTCGGTATCGTATCAGGCCTTACTGACGGTCACGTTGCAACGGCGTACGCCTTTGCGCTGGTCGCCATCCTCTTTACAGCGCTGAGCTACGGTAAACTGGTTCGCCGTTTCCCGTCCGCAGGCTCTGCGTACACCTATGCTCAGAAATCCATTAGCCCGGCGGTTGGCTTTATGGTGGGCTGGTCATCACTGCTGGACTACCTGTTCATGCCGATGATCAACATTCTGCTGGCAAAAATTTACTTCGAAGCGCTGGTGCCTTCCGTGCCGTCGTGGATCTTCGTTGTGGCGCTGGTGGCCTTTATGACCATCTCTAACCTGCGCAGTATCAAGACCGTGGCTAACTTCAACACCCTGATTGTGATCCTTCAGATGGGGATTGTTGCGGTTATCGTTGGGCTGATCATCTACGGCGTTTCCCACGGTGAAGGCGCAGGTACGCTGACCAGCACCCGTCCGTTCTGGTCTGAAGGCGCTCACGTAGTGCCGATGATCACCGGTGCGACTATCCTGTGCTTCTCGTTCCTGGGCTTCGACGGTATCTCTTCTCTGTCTGAAGAGACCAAAGACGCTGAGCGCGTGATCCCGAAAGCGATTTTCCTGACCGCGCTGATTGGCGGCCTGATCTTCATCGGTGCGTCTTACTTCTTACAGCTGTACTTCCCGGATATCTCTCGCTTTAAAGATCCGGATGCATCACAGCCTGAAATTATGCTGTACGTGGCGGGTAAAACCTTCCAGTGGGGCGTGCTGATCTTCTCCAGCGTCACCGTACTGGCTTCCGGTATGGCTGCGCACGCGGGCGTTTCTCGTCTGATGTACGTGATGGGCCGTGACGGTGTGTTCCCAACCCGCTTCTTCGGTTACGTGCATCCTAAATGGCGTACCCCGGCGTGGAACGTGCTGCTGGTGGGCGCTATTGCCCTGCTGGCGATTAAATTCGACCTGGTAACGGCCACGGCGCTGATTAACTTTGGTGCGCTGGTGGCGTTCACCTTCGTTAACCTCTCCGTGATTTCGCAGTTCTGGATCCGTGAGAAGCGCAACAAGACGCTGAAGGACCACATCAACTATCTGGTGCTGCCAGTGTGTGGTGCCCTGACGGTGGGCGCCCTGTGGATCAACCTGGAAGAGAGCTCAATGGTTCTGGGTCTGATCTGGGGTGCAATCGGTCTGATTTACCTGGCTTGCGTGACCAGAAGCTTCCGCAACCCGGTTCCTCAGTACGAAGACGTCGCGTAAGACTGTGTCGGGTGACGGCTATGCTCAACCCGACCTACAGTTTCGTAGGCCGGGTAAGCGTTAGCGCCACCCGGCAAAAAAAAGCCGGAGACATCGCCTCCGGCTTTTTTGTACCCGCTACTCAGACAATTTCTTGCGCATACTGGAACAGCGCTTTCAGCAGCGCCTGCTTTTCAGCATTCCCTTCATACTGACCGTAAAGCATCTCCAGCTCCTGGGCGTAGCTATTAAGAAACTCCGGCGTAAACACGTTGCGCCGATGCTGTAACCAGCGTTCCTGCTCTGCTTCATCCAGCGTGCCGGGATAGTTGCGCGCGCGATAATTAAACATCAACTTCTCAATGCGCTTATCTGCGAAGGTGATATCCAGCGCGGGCAGGTTACGCGGGTCGGTTTGCAGCACGATGTTCATCGCCGCGCGATCGGCATCGCTGAAGAAGCCGTTATAAAGCTGCGCATCCACATTCTCAGACGGCACGAACGGCTCTGCTTCGGCAAAAATGGCGACAACTTTCTCGCGCACCTGCGGGTTGTCGCGCAGCACTTTCAGGTTGTCGAGGCAGTGCTGACGGTTAATCCCCAGCCGGTCGGCGTCTTCCGGGCGCAGCGTGTTGGCCTGCGCCAGCACCGGGCACTTATTAATGTGCACCAGTTTTACCGGTACGGCTGGCAGGTCACCCAGCGCCTCTTTCGGGGTATAGAGCCGTTCACGTAAGGTGTCGCTGTCGAGCTCAAGCAGCGGGGAGATATCTCCGGCGAGATCCACCATGATGACGGCGTTACGGTTGTCCGGATGCCAGGCAAGCGGCGCCACCCAGCTTGTATTCCCGCGCCACGCACCGAACATCCCTGAAATATGCACCAGCGGTTTCATCTGCGGCACGTCAATTAGCGTCATCAGCTTTTGCTTGCTGCGATGGCCCAACAGATACTCAAACAGGCGCGGCTGCGCGGTTTTTACAAGTTTCGCCATAGCGATGGTCGCGTAAACGTCTGCCATCGCGTCGTGGGCGTTGCTGTGCTCAATGCCGTTGGCCCGCGTCAGGTGCTCGAGCCTGAAGCTCGGCAAGCCGTCGTCGTTCTCCGGCCAGTTAATCCCCTCCGGGCGCAGCGCATAGCAGGCGCGCATGATATCCAGCAAATCCCAGCGTGAATTACGGTTCTGCCAGCTCCAGGCATACGGATCGTAGAAGTTGCGGTAGAAGATATTGCGCGTCACTTCATCGTCAAAACGGATATTGTTGTAACCCACCACGCAGGTATTGGGCACCGTGAACAGGTCGTGGATGCGACGGGCAAATTCTGCTTCGCTAACGCCTTTATCCCGCGCTTCCTGAGGCGTGATGCCCGTCACCATTACCGCGCCCGGCTGCGGCAGATAGTCATCGGCGGGCTTACAGTAAAACACCTCGGGTTCGCCGATGACGTTAAATTCGTCATCGGTACGGATAGCCGCAAACTGCGCCGGTCGGTCCAGCGCCGGATGGGTGCCAAAGGTTTCGTAATCGTGGAACAAAAAAGTCGGGCGCGCGGCAGAGTCAGACACCAGTAATCTCATCCTGTTAAAAATTGACGTCTCTATGGTAAACGATTGGGGTGAGCAGTCCGAATAAAAAGCACCGTCAGGCAAGAAATTTGCGAGATTTGTTCCGAAAAAATCTGCGTGCTGTCACATTTTTTTGCAATTAAGGCAGGTAACGACATCAGAACTCCCGTAAAAAGGTCATCGATTTTTACTGACCTGAGGATATACCGTTGAAACGCCGTCTGTTTATTGCTGTTTCTTTACTCGCTTCGAGTATTTCATCCGCGCTGGCTGCCGAGCCGCTGGATTTTTCACCTCAGCCGCCTGCCATCCAGGCTGGCTCCTGGGTATTGATGGATTACACCACGGGTCAAATCTTAACGGCGGGCAACGAACATCAGCAGCGTAATCCGGCGAGCCTGACCAAACTGATGACGGGGTACGTTGTCGATCGTGCCATTGATAGCCACCGCATCAGCCCCGATGACATTGTGACGGTCGGACGTGACGCCTGGGCAAAAGGCAATCCGGTCTTTGACGGTTCGTCGCTGATGTTTCTGAAGGAGGGCGATCGGGTTTCCGTGCGCGATCTCAGCCGCGGCCTGATTGTTGATTCCGGCAATGACGCCTGCGTGGCGCTGGCGGATCACGTGGCGGGCGGTCAGCCGCAGTTCGTCAGGATGATGAATGACTACGTTGAAAAGCTGAACCTGCGCGATACCCACTTCGAAACTGTACACGGGCTGGATGCACCGGGTCAGCACAGCTCCGCTTACGATCTCGCCGTGCTTTCCCGGGCCATCATTCACGGCGAACCTGAGTTCTACCACATGTACAGCGAAAAGAGCCTGACCTGGAACGGCATCACCCAGCAGAACCGCAACGGCCTGCTGTGGGATAAGACCATGAACGTGGATGGCCTGAAAACGGGTCACACCTCGGGCGCGGGCTTTAACCTGATTGCCTCTGCGGTGGACGGTCAGCGTCGACTGATTGCGGTGGTGATGGGGGCAGACAGCCCGAAAGGACGTGAAGATCAGGCGCGCAAGCTGCTGCACTGGGGACAGCAAAATTTTGATACGGTGCAGATCCTGCATAACGGTAAAAAAGTGGGAAGCGAGCGCATCTGGTACGGCGATAAAGAGCAGGTCGCGCTGGGCACGGATCAGGACTTCTGGCTGGCATTACCCAAATCGGAAGTGCCGAACATCAAGGCGAAATACGTGATGGATAAAAAAGAGCTGGAAGCGCCGATCGCCGCGCATCAGCGGGTAGGGGAGATCCAGCTGTACGATCGTGACAAGGTGGTCGCGCACTGGCCATTGGTTACGCTGGAAAGCGTTGAAAAGGGCGGCCTTTTCTCCCGCCTCGGCGATTATCTGCATCATAAACTCTGACCTTTTTGGGCAGACTGGCAGTGTTGCGAGTCTGCTCACATAATAAACACTCCTGGTTTGCCGATAATCTCGATTCTGCTTTACAGTGTATATATATACAGTAATAAACGGAGGCAGCATGGACTACAGCATCAGGCAGCAACAGAAACGTACGATCGCTGGCTTTCATCTCGTGGGGCCGTGGGAAAAGACGGTCAAGCAGGGATTTGAACAGCTGGTCATGTGGGTAGACGGGCGTCATATTCAGCCGCAGGAGTGGGTGGCCGTTTATTATGACAATCCGGATGACGTGCCGGCAGAAAAGCTCCGCTGCGTTACCGCCGTAACGGTAGCGGACGATTTCACTATTCCTGAAAACAGCGAAGGGGTGATGATGACCGAAATTGCTGCCGGAGAGTATGCTATTGCCGCCGCGCGCGTCGAAAATCATGATTTCGCCACTCCGTGGTATCAATTCTTCAACTCCCTGCTGGAAGACAACAAATTCCAGATCGCGGCAAAACCCTGCTTCGAACGCTATCTGAACGATGGCAATGCTGACGGCTACTGGGATATTGAGATGTTTGTACCGGTAGAGCACAAAGTGGGATAATCCTGCGTAATGCAGGGTTTTTCAGCCGGGCGCGATCCACCCGGCTGAAAACACAGTACAATTGTGGTTTGCCGTAGAGCTGGAGACGGGTGTGCGCCCCGACAAGTCATTAACCCCTTTTGAAATTCGGTTATACAAACATTATCGCGTGGTGCACGGTTGCCGCATTGCGCTGGCGTTTGTGTTGACCTTCGTACTGGTTCGTCTGCTGGATATCCCGGAAGGGACGTGGCCGCTGATCACGCTGGTGGTGGTGATGGGGCCGATCTCATTCTGGGGGAACGTGGTCCCGCGCGCTTTCGAACGCATAGGCGGCACCGTTTTAGGCTCAGCGCTTGGGCTTATCGCCCTGAAGCTGGAGCTGATTTCGTTTCCGGTCATGTTGCTGTGGTGCGCGGTGGCGATGTTTCTTTGTGGATGGCTGGCCCTCGGCAAGAAACCGTATCAGGCGCTGCTGATTGGCATTACGCTCGCAGTTGTGGTCGGCGCACCGGCGGGCGATATGACCACCGCATTGTGGCGAAGCGGGGACGTGATCCTCGGCTCGTTGCTCGCCATGCTGTTTACCGGCATCTGGCCGCAGCGCGCCTTCCTGCACTGGCGCATTCAGATGGCAAACTACGTCACGGCATTTAACCGGGTCTACCAGGCCGGGTTTTCGCCGAATCTGATTGAGCGCCCGCGTCTGGAAAAGCACCTGCAAAAAATCCTCAATGATGTGGTCAAAATGCGCGGGTTGATTACCCCGGCAAGCAAAGAAACCCATATCCAGAAAGCCATTTTTGAAGCTATTCAGACGGTCAGCCGTAATCTGGTCTGTATGCTTGAACTGCAAATCAATGCCCACTGGGCCTCACGCCCCAGCCATCTTCTGATGCTCAACGCGCATACGCTGAAAGAGACGCAGCAGATGACGCAACAAACCCTGCTGACCATCGCCCATGCGCTCTACGAAGGTAACCCACAGCCGATACGGGCGAACAGCGAGCGGCTGAACGAAATCGTCGCCGAGCTTAAACAGCTGATGAATGAGCGCCAGGGCGACAATGTGGCGGAAACGCCCATCCATGGTTATGTCTGGCTGAGTATGGAGCTGGCGCGACAGCTGGAGTTGTTATCGCAGCTGATTTGCCGGGCACTGCGCAAATAAAAAGCGTATGTGATGCCTGCTGCTTCGATTCAGCAACAATTAGGGTTATGATGGTTTTAAACGATATACTCATTGTCATTCGCAGCCGCTGTCTGTTAAAACGGTTGCTTTAACGAATCCGAATCTCACATTATCAGGGGTGTAAAAATGGAAACTACCAAGCCTTCGTTCCAGGATGTTCTGGAGTTCGTCCGCCTGTTCCGCCGCAAAAACAAGCTACAGCGCGAAATCCAGGACGTAGAGAAGAAGATCCGTGACAACCAGAAACGTGTCCTGCTGCTGGACAACCTGAGCGACTACATCAAGCCTGGCATGAGCGTTGAAGCTATTCAGGGCATCATCGCCAGCATGAAGAGCGATTATGAAGATCGCGTTGATGACTACATCATCAAAAACGCTGAGCTGTCCAAAGAGCGTCGCGACATCTCCAAGAAGCTGAAAGTGATGGGCGAAATCAAAAACGTCGACGCTAAAGGCGAGTAATCGCACACTCTGTTGCCCGGTGGCGCTGCGCTTACCGGGCCTACAGGACTGTTATCACGTAGGTCGGGTAAGGTGAAGCCGCCACCCGACAATTTCACGAACGCAGAAAAGCAAAAAGCCTGCTCTAAAAGCAGGCTTTTTAAATTTGGCTCCTCTGACTGGACTCGAACCAGTGACATACGGATTAACAGTCCGCCGTTCTACCGACTGAACTACAGAGGAATCGTTGTGGAGGCTTATCTTAGCGGCGAAAAAACTTTTGTCAAACCTGATCTCAGGCAAAAGCGTTTGTTTGATGATTCTGTCGTCATTTTGTTGTAAATCCAAACATAATTTTATGGAAAATACTTTGCAGGATACGCATTTCTGCCCCATCATTTGAAATGGAGTTTCAACTTTCTCGCTAAGGTCCATTTTGAACGTCACCGCACCCCTGCGCCAGGCGATTATGCGCACGCCCTGGTATGCAAAACGTAAGAGTTATCGAGTTCTGTTCTGGCGTGAAATCACCCCCCTTGCCGTGCCTATTTTCCTGGAGAATACCTGCGTCCTGCTAATGGGGGTGCTGAGCACCTTTCTGGTGAGCTGGCTCGGTAAAGAAGCCATGGCCGGGGTAGGGCTGGCGGACAGTTTCAACATGGTTGTGATGTCCTTCTTTGCCGCTATCGATCTCGGTACGACGGTGGTGGTGGCGTTTAGCCTGGGCAAGCTTGATCCGAAGCGTGCCCGCGAAGCGGCCAGACAGTCGCTAATGATCATGACCCTCTTTTCGATCATCCTTGCGGCGGTTATCCATTATTACGGCAAAGAAATTATCGACATTGTCGCGGGAGAAGCGACCAGCGAGGTGAAGGATCTGGCTCTCACCTACCTGGAAATGACGGTGCTGAGTTATCCGGCGGCTGCCATCGCGCTGATTGGTAGCGGTGCGCTTCGTGGAGCAGGAAATACCAAAATTCCGCTGCTGATCAACGGCGGCATGAACATCCTGAATATCATTATCAGCAGCGTTTTGATTTACGGCGTCTTTTCCTGGGAGGGGCTGGGCTTTGTCGGCGCGGGTTTGGGGCTAACCATTTCCCGCTATATTGGTGCGGCGGCGATAATTGGCGTACTGATGGCGGGAATTACGCCATCGCTGCGCCTGACGCTGAAAAGCTATTTCCGTCCGCTTAACTTCGCCATTATCTGGGAAGTGATGGGGATCGGGATTCCGGCCAGCATCGAATCCGTGTTGTTTAACGGTGGGAAACTGCTGACGCAGATGTTTGTTGCCGGGATGGGAACAGACGTCATCGCCGGCAACTTTATTGCCTTCTCCATCGCCTCGCTCATTAACCTGCCGGGAAACGCGCTGGGGTCGGCGTCGACGATCATCACCGGCAGACGCCTCGGAAAGGGGCAGATAGGGCAGGCGGAACGGCAACTTCGGCACGTCTTCTGGCTTTCAACTATTGGACTGACGGCGATTGCGTGGGGAACTGCGCCTTTTGCCGGGCTGATGGCCTCGTTCTATACGCATGAAAATGACGTGAAAGAGGTCGTGAAGGTGCTCATTTGGCTCAACGCGGCGTTTATGCCAATTTGGGCCGCGTCCTGGGTACTTCCTGCCGGGCTGAAAGGGGCGCGCGATGCCCGGTTTGCGATGTGGGTCTCCATGCTCGGCATGTGGGGCTGTCGCGTTGTGGCGGGCTACACGCTGGGGGTAATGTTGGGTATGGGCGTTGTCGGCGTCTGGCTGGGGATGTTCCTTGACTGGGCCGTGCGCGGGGCGCTGTTCTACTGGCGCATGGTGAGCGGGCGCTGGCTGTGGAAATATCCGCGAAAAAAACCGGAGCAGGAGGTTTCGGAAACGGCAAGTGCCTGACAAATGTGCGAAGTGGAGAATAAATCGGCAAACGATTGAAAATCTGCATTCACCCTTTGACATCCTCAGGGCGCATCGATAATATGCGCCCCGTTCACACGATTCCTCTGTAGTTCAGTCGGTAGAACGGCGGACTGTTAATCCGTATGTCACTGGTTCGAGTCCAGTCAGAGGAGCCAAATTTGAAAAGCCTGCTTTTAAAGCAGGCTTTTTGCTTTTCTGCGTTCGGTCAGTTTGTCGGGTGGCGCTCCGCTTACCCGACCTACGGAATCCCAGGCCGGGTGAGTGGGTCCTTGTTATCAGCGGAACGGTGGCTCATTGAAGGTGCGCAGCTTGCGGGAATGCAGTTTGTCGCCCTCTGCACGCAGTAAATCGATGGCGCGAATACCAATCTGAAGATGCTCTGAGATCGCCCCTTCGTAAAAACGGTTCGCCTGGCCCGGCAGTTTGATCTCGCCGTGCAGCGGTTTATCGGACACGCACAGCAGCGTGCCGTAAGGGACGCGGAAGCGATAGCCCTGCGCGGCAATGGTGGCGCTTTCCATATCGATTGCGACCGCACGGCTGAGATTGAAACGCAGGGCGGAGGCGGAATAGCGCAGCTCCCAGTTACGATCGTCGGTGGTGACGACCGTACCGGTACGCAGGCGCTGCTTCACCTCTTCACCCGGCATGCCGCTCACCTCTTTGGTGGCGTCGTACAGGGCGCGCTGCACTTCCGCGATACTCGGGATAGGAATATCCGGCGGCAGAACCGCGTCAAGGACATGGTCGTCACGCAAATAAGCGTGGGCGAGGACGTAATCGCCAATCAGCTGACTTTCACGCAGGCCGCCGCAGTGGCCGATCATCAGCCAGACGTCCGGGCGCAGTACCGCCAGATGGTCGCAGATGGTTTTCGCATTCGACGGGCCAACGCCGATGTTAATCAGCGTAATGCCCTGACCGTCGGCGGTGATCAGGTGCCAGGCTGGCATCTGGTGCTTTTTCCACGCCAGGTCGGAGATGGCCTCTTCCGGTGCTTCGGTTTCGGCGGTGATCCAGATCCCGCCCGCGCAGGAGAGGGCGATGTAAGGGCTGTCCGGATCGAGGATCTGGCTACAGCCCCAGCGGACAAATTCGTCTACGTAGCGGGTGTAGTTGGTAAACAGCACGAACGGCTGGAAATGTTCGGCTGGGGTGCCGGTGTAGTGACGCAGGCGTGCCAGCGAGAAATCGACACGGCGGGCATCAAAGTGCGACAGCGGTGAAAACTCTGCCGGGTGATAGATCCCGTCCGCCGTCTCATCGCCAATCTGCGACAGCTCAGTGGTCGGGAAGTGGCGGGTCAGCCCCGCGCTCATGGAGCGATCCAGCGTCAGCGCTGAACCGTCTATCACGTACGGGTAAGGGATCTCGTGCAGGGACGGTTCAACGCTGATATGCGCGCCGTAATCCTGATACAGCAAAGTAAGCTGCTCTTCCAGGTAGGGGCGGAACAGCGCAGGTCGCGTGATGGTCGTGCTGTAACAGCCGGAGTGGGTGAAACGCGCATAGGCGCGGGTTTTCGGATTGCTGCTGGCGCTGCCGTCCCAGGTGACAGAGAGCGATGGATAAACAAAAAGGCCCTGGGTTCTGGCCTTTTCATCGGGAAGCTTCCCTGTTTCGATATAGTCACTGATGGCGCTGCGCAGTGCATTGACGGACTGTTCATACAGCGCGTCGAGTTTTTCCAGCGCCTGAGCCGGGGTCAGGCTGGAGCCCTTATTATTCATGTCTGTCTCCTTGTTCCACAGGTGTGCGGCTTTACCCGATAGTATGTCACACGCCTGTGAAACAAAAGTGAGGAGATCAGCTGTGCGTGGTTTCCTTCATCAACAGGGCGGTGGCGGCAGAAAGCAGGCAACCCGCCAGCAGATAAATCGCCACGCTATGCCAGTTACCGCCTGAGAACGTCACCAGCGCGGCGGCGATAAACGGCGTAAACCCGCCGCCGACCACGCTCGCCACCTGATATCCCACGCCCGCGCCGCTGTAACGGTAGCTTGCGCCAAACAGCTCGGTGAACATTGGCTGCTGCACGCAGACCACCATATCGTGAGCGATGTTCGCAAGCATGATCGCGAAGAAGACAATCCAGAAGACCGACTGTGCCTCCAGCGCCATAAAGAACGGCCAGGCGCTGAGTGTGCCGATGAGCGCCCCGGTGATATACACCCGTCGACGGCCAAAGCGATCCGCCAGCCAGGCGAAGCAGGGGATGGTCAGGCAGCTGATCCCGCCCACCACCAGGCCAATATTCAGGAACAATTCCCGCGGCAGGCCGAGGTTTTGCGTGGAGTAGTTCAGGGCAAAGGCGGTGACGATATACATCGTTAGCAGTTCGCACAGGCGCAGGGCAATGATTTTCAGAAAAGCGCCAGGGTGCTGCACCAGCGCTTCCATCACCGGCAGCCGTTTTTTCGCGACCGGTTTTTCGCGCTGCTGCCGCTCAAACTCAGCCGACTCTTCCATGCCGTTACGGATCCACAGGGCCACCACGACCAGCACAATGCTGAAGATAAACGGAATACGCCAGCCCCAGCTCAGGAACTGCTCGTCTGTCGTGAGCTGGCTTATTAGCGACACCAGGCCCGTGGAGAGCAGCAGACCCACGCCATAACCCACCTGCACGCCGCTGCTGTAAAACGCTTTCTTATTCTTCGGCGCGCTTTCCACGGACAGCAATGCCGCGCCGCCCCATTCGCCGCCGACGGCAAAGCCCTGAATGGCGCGCAGCGTCACCAGCAACACCGGGGCCCACCAGCCAATCGAGGCAAAGGAGGGCAAAATACCGATCAGCGCGGTGGCAATGCCCATCATCCAGACGGTGAGCATCAGCATACGTTTCCGGCCAAGGCGGTCACCGAAGTGGCCGAAAATTATCCCGCCCAGAGGACGAAACAGAAAACCGACGCCGAAGGTGGCAAATGCAGCAAGCGTGCCCATGGCGGGGCTGATCTGGGGAAAGAATTCACGGTTAAAGACCAGCGCAGCGGTAATACCGTAGAGCAGAAAGTCATACCAGTCGACGACGGCGCCTGCGAAGCTACCTAAAGCGGCGCGGCGGGCGCGGTTAAGCGAAGGTGTCTCCTCGTTGCGGCGAGCGGAGATAAGGGTGGAGTCCATAGTTGTCCTGTCTGTACTGATTTTTAATTATTGGTATAAGAAAAGGTCACTCACATCACGGCCGTCATATTGACGGAATGTATGAGACTACCGTGACAGGCGGCCTGAGAAAACGTTTTTATCTTTCCTGAAAGCGCAGAATAAATAAATTTCATCTTATCGGGCGACAACATAAATCAGCCTGTTTGGCTCCGGTTAGGGCTGAATGGTTTACAGTAATAACGATCGCTGCGTGACGTAAGCTGAGGGTATAACGATGCAACGCCTCTTTCCTGCACTGTGGGTAGTCCTGTTTTTAGTCGTATCTCCGCTGCATGCGGAGCCGAAAGTCTATGGCGAACAGCGTATTCACCGCTGGTGGGATGCAGTAACGGACGATATTGCGCAAACCTGGGAACAGCCGGATCGTTACGATCTCTACCTTCCGTTTCTGAGCTGGCATGCTCGATTCATGTATGACAAAGAGAAAACCGACAACTACAACGAAATGCCGTGGGGCGGGGGGCTGGGCGTGTCCCGCTACAACGACGAGGGCAACTGGAGCGCGCTCTTTGCCATGATGTTCAAAGATTCACATAACGAATGGCAGCCTGCGATGGGCTACGGCTGGGAGAAAGGCTGGTATCTGGATAACGCAAAAGATTTCCGTCTGGGGCTGGGGGCCGCTGCGGGGATCACGGCACGCGACGACTTTGCCAACTATGTCCCGCTGCCGTTTATCTTCCCGCTTTTCTCTGCCGGATATAAGCGCGTCACCGTCCAGTTCACCTATATTCCCGGGACCTACAACAACGGCAACGTGCTGTTTGCCTGGCTGCGCCTGGGCTTTTAGAGGGTGATCACTTTTTTGGCCACTGCGTTGGACAGGATCAGCAGCGAAAACAGGACCGACGTAACAAACGTAAGCACAATCAGAGCAAGTTTGGTGCTCAGGGACGTCACCGGAATGAGCGCGGTCAGCAGGTGAAACACCGAGTAGTGCATAATATAGACCCCGGTCATGGTTTTGCTAATGGCGGCCAGCACGGACTCTTTAAACTCCGCATTGCGGCGAAAACGCACGCCGTTGGCCGCAATCACCAGGGCAATAATCAGAATGTAGATTTGCGATCCGGTGAGAATAAAGGCGTTTCTGTCTGCTTTAAATAGCGCAAAAAAGAAGTGCCGTTCGTAAAACCACGTGAAGAGATAAATAAACGGTATGGCGATGACCGCTGCCCTGACCACATTTTTGCGGCCGATCCACGCCGCGATCTGCGGATCGCAAAAGAGCTGCCCCGTCAGATAAAACAGCAGCCACGTCCACAGGCGATACTGCGGCGACAATGAAAGGACGTGGGCATCAGGATAGAGGGCTGACAGCAAATCGTACCCGTATGAGAAAAGCAGCAGGGCGGCAATCACCCCGCAAAAGAGCGTTCGTCGCTGGCTGAGCCACTCCACCACCGGGTGAAACGTGTAAATCACGATAAACGCGAACACGAACCAGGGCTGGATCAGATATCCACGCTGATAGGGCTCCCACAGGTAGTAAATCGTTACCCAGAACAGAAAGACGATCACCAGGCTTTTGATCTTATCCAGCTGCCAGCGCGTGCCGTGTCGGGATTGCCCGTCCAGATACCCTGCAACCACAAAAAATAACGGCGTGGCGATGGTCGAAATGAAGGTTAAAAAACCGAGGATCCAGTGATAGTCATAATCGTAATGATCCCAGGTGTTGTAGATGGTGAAAAAGGTAACCGCCGTCATACACCCCAGCGTCTTGATGATATTCAGCCCTGTCGCATTCATTGTTGTTCAGCTTTGTCCTTACGATGGAAACACGCGTAAATTACGGGGAGTACCAGCAGCGTCAGGATTGTAGCAAACCCAAGCCCAAACATAATCACAACGGCCATGCTCTGGAAGAACACATCCAGCAGCAGAGGGGCGAGGCCGAGTACGGTCGTAAAGGCGGTGAGGAGGATGGGACGCAGGCGCGACGTGGCGGCGTAAACGATCGCACTGTGCTGATCCTGCTGCACTTTCTGCTGTTCTATCTCTTCCACCAGCACAATGCCGTTGCGGATCAGCATCCCGCTCAGGCTCAGCAGGCCAATCAACGCCATAAAGCCAAAAGGGATGCCGGTAATTAAAAACCCCGGCGTCACGCCGATCAGCGCCAGCGGCACGGTCAGCCAGATGGCGACGGCGTTTTTCACCGAACTGAACATCAGCACCGTGATCACAAACATCACCAGATAGCCGAGCGGCAGCGTGGTAAATAGCCCCTGCTGCGCTTCGCTGGAGTTCTCCGCGTCACCGCCCCACTCAATGCTGTAGCCGTGGGGCAGGGGCAGGGCATCAATTTGTGGCTTCACGCGGGCGAGAATATCGCCGGAGGTTTGCTGGCTTAGCGGGTCAGGGTCGGTCTGCACGGTCAGCACGCGGGAGCGGTCACGGCGAAGGATCAGCGGATCTTCCCACTCCAGCGCGAAGCCGCTGATGACGTTGCTCAGCGGAATATACTGCTGCCGGGTCTGGCTCCAGACCAGAACGTTATTCAGGTGATTGGCGTCCAGCCGCTCGCTTTCCGGCGGGCGCACCACCACGGGCAACAGGTCGCTGCCTTCTCTGTACAGTCCTGCCCGACTGCCGGAGAAATTCATCTCCAGTGCGTTATCGACGTCCTGCTTATCCACGCCAAGCTCACGTCCCAGCGCGGTGACGTACTGCGGGCGGATCACTTTGCTGCGATTTTGCCAGTCGTTCCTGACGCTGTCCGTCGCCGGATCGCGCGTAAGGATGTTGTCTACCTGGCTGGCGATCAGACGCAGCCTGTCCGGATCGGGGCCTTTAATACGTATTTCAATGGCGCTGTCGCCGGAGGGGCCAAACATCACCCGCTTCGTGCTGGCGTTAACCTGCGGATAGTTTCGTGCGATGTACTCATCAACGTGGCGGGTCAGGGCGGGGATGTTACGCTGGTCGTCCATTCTCACCATAATTTGCGCATAGTTGCTGTACTGCCGCTGTCCGCTGTAGGTCAAAATAAATCGCATACTTCCCTGACCAATCGTCGAGACCGTAGTTTCCACGCCTGGCTGGCCGTTAATGGTTTTCTCGATATCACCGGTCATTTTCTCGGTCCAGTTAATGTCGGTACCGTAAGGGAGCCAGAGGTCGACAAAGAAAATTGGCGTACTGGAGGAGGGGAAGAAGTTCTGCCGCACCGAGCCAAAGCCCCAGATGGCGGCGGCCAGCAGTGCGGCCATCACTACCAGCGTTGGCGCTTTACGCCGTAACAGCGCGTTGAGCACACCCTGATAGATCCGATAGATGCGTTTGTCATAGGGATCCGTTTCGTCGGCCTTTGGCGGTGCAGCATCTCGTTTAAACAGCCACCACTTAATCAGCACTGGCGTTATGGTGAGGGCTGAGAACCAACTCAGCATGAGCGAAATCAGCAGGACCTGAAACAGCGACTTACAGTATTCGCCGGTGGAATCCTGTGACAGCCCGACGGGCGCAAAGGCCAGGATGGCGATGACCGTTGCACCCAGCAGCGGCAGCGCAGAACGGCGAATAATGTCGCTAATGGCGTTCATCAGGGACGAGCCCTGCTGCCGGGCTACCAGTACCCCTTCGACAATAACAATGGCATTGTCGACCAGCATGCTGAGGGCGATGATCAGCGCGCCCAGTGAAATGCGCTGTAGTTCAATACCCCAGAGATACATGATCAGCAGCGTGCCCAGCACGTTGAGGGCGAGGGAAAAGGCAATAATGATCCCGCTGCGTAAGCCCATAAAGATCAACAACACGCCGATGACAATCGCCAGCGCCATCAGGAAGTTAATGATAAATCCGTTAACGGAATGCCCGACCTCCGCCGCCTGATCGTAAAACAGGTCGATATGGATACCTGCCGGTTTCTCGGCTGACATCTGCTCTAGCTTCGCCTCCAGGGCATGTCCCACGTCGATCACGTTAACGCCGGGGATAAAGGAGACGCCCATGGTGACGGCTTTTCTGCCGTTGGCATGGTAGATGCTGGCAGGGGAGGCATCCAGCCCGCGTGACAGGGTGGCAATATCCCGTAAGCGGGTAGCCGCCCCAACGCCCGGCGGGGTCACGATGAGATCGGCCAGCTCGTCAATACTTTCGAATTCACCGGTAGGATGCAGACGAATTGACTCAGTACCGGAGGGGATCTCTCCCGCGCTGGAGACCACGTTCAGCCTGCTGAGCTGGGCAGAAAGCTGGTTCAGCGTTATCCCGCGTGCGGCCATTTTGCTCAGAGAAATGTCCACGTTAATCTGCTGGGTGAGGGCTCCGCCGATGGCCACTTTGCCCACGCCTGGCACGAGGACCAACTCCCGGCGCAGCAGCTCGGCATACCGGACCAGTTCCGGATTGCTGAATTCATCTCCGGAAATGGCAAAGAAAAAGCCGAACACATCGCCAAAATCGTCATTCACAAACGGGGTCACTACGCCGGGTGGAAACTGTCTGGCGGCATCTCCCACCCGGCGACGCAGTTCATCCCAGATTTGCGGCAGTGCATTTGAGTGGTAGCGCGAGGCTATATTGACCGTGATCTGCGACAGGCCGCTGGAGGAGATGGAGCTGACGTTATCCAGATAAGGTAACTGCTGAAGCGCATTTTCCAGCGGCAGGGTGACCTCTTCCTCAACCTGCTGCGCCGACGCGCCCGGATAATGGGTGATCACCACCGCCGTTTTGATGGTAAACGCCGGATCTTCCAGTCTGCCAATGTTCAACAGGGCAATAATGCCGCCTACGCCCAGCAGCAAAATAGTCAGCCAGACGCGAACCGGGTTGCTGATAAACTGACGAGAGATATCCATTACAGTCCCCGTTCACGCGTCCAGATACGTACCGGCTGGTTGGGATGTAGCTCCCCAACGCCTGCGGCCACCACGCGTTCACCGGCCTTAAGCCCACCGACGATGACGACCCCCTCAGCGCTGACTTGCCCCACGCTGACCTTACGATCTTCAAGGTGCAACGTATCGCCTTCGCCCGTCACCACCCAGACATGTGGCTCATTGCGCGGGCGGTTATCCGGGTTAAAGATCGCTTCAACCGGCACTACCAGCGCCTCACTGCCCACACCAGCCGGAAGGTTGGTTAAATTGATGGTGACCGTTCCGCTGACGCCGCCCACGACGGGAAAATCATCCGGGCGGGGCATGGTTAAAATCACCTGCCAGGTCAATGTGTTGCTGTCGCTACTGCCTGAGTGCTCTTTGTACACAGCGGTAAACTCGCGACCGGGCAGGGCGTTGATCCTCACTACCGGTTTGTACTGCGCATTGCGAATATCGAAGGTGTTAAACAGGTTCTCTGGAAGGCTGAACACCACGTCCAGCAGATCGGTACGGGTCAAAGTGACGACGGGCTGGCCGGCGGAGACGACCTGATGATTTCGCACATGGACGCTGGCCGCTGTCCCGCTAAAGGGGGCGACGAGCGTCATCTGGCTTAATTCTTCGCGCGCAATCTGTAGCGCGGCGTTTGCTGAATCGCGGTTGGCGCGCTGGACATCCATCTCGGCTTTCGACACGGCCTGGCGGCCCGCCAGGGTCTGGAAGCGGTCGAATTGCCGCTGAGCCAGGGTCGCCGCCGTTTGCCTGTCGTTCAGGCGCTGCCGGGCTTCACGGGCGTTGAGGCTGGCGAGCCGTTGCCCCTGTTTGACAACGGCACCCTGGCGAATGTCCAGGGTCTCAATCTGCCCGGCTCGTTTGAACGCGAGATCCGTGGCATCGCCGGATTCAATACGTGCGGGAAACACGCGCTGCTGCGCGTTGCCGGCCTTGATCACCTCTGCGACTTTTACCATTTTCGGCAGGGGCGCGGCGCGGTCGGGTTTCGGATCGCACGCCGTCAGCAGCAATAAAACAGCAGGCAGAAGAGAGAGGTAGCGCTTCACAGTATTCCCCTGATAATAATTGTTTTATTTATTTCGTCATCAATGCTGGGGTGGCGCTATTCTGCCAGGGCCGAGACGACCACATAGGTAAATAGACCGATTGCTGTGCTGGCGATAATGGCGAGCGCAATAAACAAACCAAGGCGAATCAGGCTTAAACCGTACATGCATTCCTCCATGAGGTTGAAGGTGGCGCGGGATAAAGAGAATGAACGTGTTGCATGCCTGACTATGAGCATAGTCGGTGAATAAATAAATGTTAAATAACCATTATTAGTGGCGTGACATACTCAGGCGAAACAAGCGTTACGATGGTGTATCCCCTTTGAATAACATCCTGATATTCCTGTGCTACGTTTAATAGCATCCATTCGTTTTTTTCCGTAAAAGGCATTCACGCCTGTACCCATGGGTTTGATGCGATCTCTCCTGATTAACTCACTGTTGTGTTGGTTATAAAAAAGGATGCTTGATATGTATAAAACGATTCTGGTGCCGGTGGATGTATACGAAACAGCATTGTCTGATAAAGCGCTACAGCATGCCCAATTCCTGGCGCAAAGCGCATCGGGTAATGTCCATCTGCTGTACGTTATGCCAAAGTTCTCGGCGGAACTGACCCGCGGTTTTATTGCAGACGCGAGAAAGATGGATGAATATATGATTAATAATGCTAAAGAAAAACTGGCTGCGCTGGTAAAAAAAATCAACCTGCCGGAAGCAAATGTCCATCTACATGTTCGCAGCGGGAATATACGTGATGAGGTAATCAAACTGGCGGATGAGCTTAACGTCGGTGCGATTATTGTGGGATCGCGTAATCCAAATATTCAAACTCATTTATTAGGGTCAGAGGCGGCGAGTATCGTTCGTTACGCGCATGTTCCTGTTTTCGTTATTCGTTAATGTCATGAAAGCAAGGTGATTTCTGAAAAGAACCCGAGGAAGGAACGATGATAACAGAAAAGCCTCACCGTCCGTATTATCAACAAACCGTTGATGAAACCCTGACAAATATCCAATCCAGCCTCGACGGACTTAGCAGTACAGAAGCCACCGCCAGGCTGGAAAAATACGGTGAAAATGCCTTACCGCAAAAACCGGGTAAACCTGGCTGGCTGCGCTTTCTGGCCCATTTCAACGATGTCCTTATTTACGTCCTTCTGGCGGCGGCGCTGCTGAAGCTGATAATGGGACACTGGGTGGATATGTTTGTCATTCTTGGGGTAGCCATCATTAACGCCCTGATTGGCCATATTCAGGAGAGCAATGCGGAGAAATCGCTGCAAAGTATTCGCAATATGCTCTCCAACGAGGCTGTGGTCATCCGGCAGGGCAACCATGAAACCATCCCGACGACAGCGCTGGTGCCCGGAGATATCGTCGTGATACGCGCCGGGGATCGCATTCCTGCCGATCTTCGCGTGACAGAGGCGCACAACCTGCGGGTGGAAGAAGCTATTCTCACCGGCGAATCCACGGTAGTGGAGAAAAGCAGCGATGCGCTCCACGGGGAGTTGCCGTTAGGCGACCGTTACAACCTGCTTTATTCTGGCACCACCGTCAGCTCCGGCGGGGGAAAAGGGCTGGTGGTGGCGACCGGTGGGGAGACTGAACTCGGCCATATCAACCAGATGATGTCAGACATTGAAAAACACCGTACCCCGTTGATGGTGCAAATGGACAAGCTCGGCAAGACCATTTTTATCACCATTCTGGTGATGATGCTGGCGCTGTTCGTTTTCAGTCTTATCTTCCGTGATATGCCCGTATCAGAGCTGGTGCTGTCGTTGATTAGCCTTGCGGTGGCGGCGGTGCCGGAAGGATTACCGGCCATTATCTCGATCATCCTCTCGCTGGGCGTGCAGGCGATGGCGCGTCGCAAGGCGATTATTCGCAAGCTGCCTACCGTGGAAACGCTGGGGGCGATGACGGTTATCTGCTCGGACAAAACCGGCACCCTGACCATGAATGAGATGACGGTAAAAGCGGTGATTACCGCGGACACCACCTACCGCGTGGAGGGAGACAGCTACGAGCCGGTGGGTAATATTCACCCCGTTGACGATCCGACACCGGTCACCGTGACCCCGGGATCTGTGCTTGAGCGCTATCTGCGCACAGTCGATCTCTGTAATGACAGCCAGCTGATCAAAGATGAGCAGGGGCTGTGGAAAATCACCGGCGGTCCAACCGAAGGCGCGTTGAAGGTGCTGGCGGCCAAAATCCCGCTTCCGGCAATCGACGCCGAACTGCGCAGTAAAATCCCATTCGATTCGCAATATAAATACATGTCCACCCTCTATCGCCTGGGCGACGAAGAGGTGATGTTAATCACCGGTGCGCCGGACGTCCTTTTCCGTCTTTGCCAGCACCAGCAGACCCAAAACGGGCTGGAGCCGTTCAACCTGCACTACTGGGAAGAGAAGATTGAAGAGTATGCGCGCGAAGGATTGCGCATGGTGGCTGCGGCCTGGAAACCGGCCGCCAGCGGGCAGCGCGAGCTGACGCATGCGGATCTGCAAGAAGAGGTCATACTGCTCGGCATTGCGGGCATGATGGATCCCCCGCGCCCGGAAGCCATTTCGGCCATTGCCGACTGCTTGCAGGCGGGCATTCGCGTGAAAATGATTACCGGGGATCATCCACAAACGGCGATGAGCATTGGACAGATGCTGGGTATTGGCAACGCGGCGAGCGCCATTACCGGGCGCGAGCTGGAGGCGATGGACGACCATCAGCTGAGCGAGGCGGCGCAAAAATACGATATCTTTGCCCGAACCAGCCCGGAAGATAAATTCCGCCTGGTGCAGGCGCTGCAAAGTAAGCAGGAAGTGGTCGGGATGACCGGGGACGGGGTGAACGATGCGCCGGCGCTGAAGCGGGCGGATGTCGGCATCGCGATGGGGATCAAAGGTACTGAAGTCACCAAAGAAGCCGCCGATATGGTGTTAACGGATGATAACTTTGCCACCATTGCCCGGGCGGTCCATGAAGGGCGTCGGGTCTACGACAACCTGAAAAAGACCATTTTGTTCGTTATCCCGAGCAACATCGCCCAGGCCCTGCTGATCATTATTGCCCTGCTGGCGGGAAACCTGATCCCATTAACACCGGTACTGATCCTGTGGATGAACATGGCAACCTCGGCAACGCTGTCGTTTGGCCTGGCGTTTGAAGCGGGTGAGAAGGACATCATGAACCGGCCGCCGCGTAAGTCTAACCTGCATGTGATGGACGGGTATGCCATCTGGCGAGTGGTGTTTGTCGGCCTGATGATTGCCATCAGCGCCTTTGTGCTGGAGGCCTGGCTGCAACCTCGCGGCTACTCGCCGGAGTTCATCCGCACCGTGTTGCTGCAAACGCTGGTCACCGCCCAGTGGTTTTACATGCTCAACTGCCGCGTCACCGACGGCTTCTCCCTGGGTAAAGGTCTGCTGGCTAACAAGGGAATATGGATCGTGAGCGGCGTACTTCTCGCCCTTCAGCTTCTGATCATCTATGCGCCGTTCATGCAAATGCTGTTCGGTACCGAAGCGCTACCGTTCCGCTACTGGATCATCACCTTCCTGATTGGGTTTGCGATGTTCATGATTGTTGAAGCAGAAAAAGTCCTTACCCGGAGATGGCGCACGACGAAAAGATGACTGAATGAGCAGGCTAAGCCTGCCCACCGGCAGGCTTTCTCTTTGACTGAGTACAGAACACTATGATTCGATTTGCCTCGTTCGTTTTTACGCTTGGTATTCTGGTTCCCGCTGCATCTGCTGTAACCTACCTCCTCCCTCCCGAGGGCAGCCGCCTGGTGGGGGCGCCAGTCACCATCACCGTGCCTGAGGGCAATACCCTGCCGCTCGAAGCGTTTGCAGCGCAGCACGGGCAGGGGTTGAGCAATATGCTGGAAGCCAACCCGGGGGTAGATCCGTTTTTACCGCGAGCCGGAACACAGCTGGTGGTGCCGCAGCAGCTTATTCTGCCGCCAACGGTGCGCGAGGGGATTGTGGTGAACGTCGCGGAAATGCGACTTTACTATTATCCACCCGGCAGCAACACGGTTGAGGTGCTGCCTATTGGCATCGGCCAGGCCGGGCGCGAAACGCCGCGTAACTGGGTAACCGCCGTTGAGCGCAAACAGGAAGGCCCAACCTGGTCACCCACGCCAAATACGCGACGCGCTTACGCGAAAGAGGGGAAAACGTTGCCTGCGTTCGTTCCCGCCGGGCCGGATAATCCGATGGGGCTGTATGCCCTCTATATCGGCAGGCTGTACGCGATCCACGGTACCAACTCAAAGTTCGGCATTGGTCTGCGCGTCAGCCAGGGCTGCATTCGCCTGCGTAATAACGATATCAAATACCTGTTCGATAACGTTTCGGTGGGGACGCGGGTACAGCTTATCGATCAGCCCGTAAAAGTGACTACCGAGCCGGACGGTAGCCGTTGGGTAGAGGTTCACGAGCCGCTTTCACGCAATCGCGCGGAATTTGAATCGACAAATAAGGTGCCGCTACCCATTTCGGCCACGCAAAGGACGCAGCTGATAAATGAAGGGGCGGGCGCTGAACTGGAACGGCGGTCGGGGATGCCGGTGAAGCTTGCTATGCCCGGTGGCGCTGCGCTTACCGGGCCTACAGGACCGTAGGTCGGGTAAGGCGAAGCCGCCACCCGACAATTTCACGAACGCAGAAAAGCAAAAAGCCTGCTTTAAAAGCAGGCTTTTCAAATTTGGCTCCTCTGACTGGACTCGAACCAGTGACATACGGATTAACAGTCCGCCGTTCTACCGACTGAACTACAGAGGAATCGTGTGAACGGGGCGCATATTATCGACCTGCGTACGCCTTGTCAAAGGATGGATCGCCGACTTTGAACTGTTTGCTGACAAAACCAGCAAAGTGACGTTTTTGCCAACGGAATGCACCATTATTGTGCAGATATACCCCGAATGGGGCAGATCGGAAACCGTTGTCCCCGTCTCAAAACAGGCACCAGTGATTGGCTTTCCTTATTTTCAGCCGCTTAGCAGCGACATACACCCGCTGCAAAAAACTGGCATCCATATTGCAAAACCTGTTTAACAACACAGCCGTTACCGGCACGCTATTTTCGAACAGGGGGCAACATGAACTTAAGACGACTGAAATACTTCGTAAAAATCGTCGATATCGGCAGCCTGACCCAGGCGGCTGAAGTGCTGCATATCGCGCAGCCTGCGCTGAGCCAGCAGGTCGCGACTCTGGAAGGCGAAATGGACCAGCAACTGTTGATCCGCACCAAGCGCGGCGTAACGCCTACCGAAGCGGGAAAAATTTTATATACCCATGCCCGCACGATCCTGCGTCAGTGTGAACAGGCGCAGCTGGCTGTGCACAATGTGGGTCAGACCCTGAGTGGCCATGTCTCCATTGGCCTGGCGCCGGGAACGGCTGCATCGTCGGTAACCATGCCGCTGCTACAGGCGGTGCGCGCGGAGCTACCGGAAGTGCTGGTTTATTTGCATGAGAACAGTGGTTCCGTGCTCAATGACAAACTGCTCAGTGGTCAGCTGGATATGGCGGTGTTGTACGATCGCTCCCCGGTTGCCGGGATCACCAGCCAGCCGCTGCTGAAGGAAGATCTTTACCTGGTCGGTACCCGTGATTGTCCCGGTCAGAGCATTGATTTAACCGCTGTGGCAGAGATGAACCTGTTCCTGCCGCGTGACTACAGTGCCGTGCGCGTGCGCGTTGATGAAGCGTTCTCGCTGCGCCGTCTGACGGCCAAAATTATCGGCGAGATTGATTCCATCTCCACGCTGACTGCCGCCATTGCCAGCGGCATGGGTGTAACGGTTCTGCCTGAGTCTGCCGCACGTTCACTGTGCAGCGCGGCGAACGGCTGGATGGCCCGCATCACCACGCCATCCATGAGCTTACCGCTGTCGTTGAATATGTCCGCGCGCGGCTCCCTGTCACCGCAGGCGCAGGCGGTGAAAGAGATCCTGATGTCTCTGGTCAGTAAGCCGTCGCTGGAAAATCGCGAGCTGCAACTCGTCAGCTGATATTCCAAATAAGCATAAGATGCTGGTTTTTATTATTTGTTCTCCAGCCCGCCTGACTCTAACAATAGCCTTATGTCAGATGCGCCGGAGTGAATTGTGAATTTCCAGCAACTTAAAATTATTCGTGAGGCGGCCAGGCGGGATTACAACCTGACCGAAGTCGCCAATATGCTTTACACCTCTCAGTCGGGCGTCAGCCGACATATCCGCGAGCTGGAGGAGGAGTTAGGCATTGAGATTTTTATCCGTCGCGGCAAGCGCCTGCTGGGTATGACCGAGCCAGGCAAGGCATTGCTGACCATCGCTGAGCGCATTCTCAACGAGGCCAGCAACGTTCGTCGGCTGGCGGATCTCTTTACCAACGACGCTTCCGGTGTGCTGACTATCGCCACCACCCATACACAGGCGCGTTACAGCCTTCCGACGGTTATCAAAGCATTTCGTGAGATCTTCCCGGACGTACGTCTCGAACTGATCCAGGGCACGCCGCAGGAAATTGAAGTGCTGCTGCATAACGGTGGGGCCGATATCGGTATCGCCAGTGAACGGCTGAGCAATGACCCGCTGCTGGTGGCGTTCCCGTGGTTCCGCTGGCACCACAGCCTGCTATTACCCGCCGAACACCCGCTGAACCAGGTTTCACCGTTGACGCTGGAAGAGATCGTCAAATGGCCGCTTATCACCTACCGGCAGGGCATTACCGGGCGTTCGCGCATAGATGAAGCGTTCAAGCGTAAAGGGCTCACGCCGGACGTGGTGCTGAGCGCGCAGGATTCCGACGTGATCAAAACCTACGTCGAGTTAGGGCTGGGGATTGGCCTGGTGGCCGAGCAGTCTGGCGGAGAATATGAGGACGGTAATCTGGTGCGTCTGGATACGCGTCATCTGTTCGATGCGAACACCGTCTGGCTGGGGCTGAAGCGCGGGCAGCTTCAGCGTAACTATGTGTGGCGTTTTATCGAGCTGTGCAATGCGGGGCTCTCCGTGGATGAGATCAAACGCCAGGTGATGGAGCCGGAAGAAGTGGCGATTGATTATCAGATTTAGTTTTTGCCCGGCGGCGCATTGTCTGCCGGGAACGGTAAGAGTGGCTCTAAGTCTTCCTGGGTCATACGTGTACCGGGTTAAATAAAATAATGCCATCCATAAATGAATGGCATTATTATTTTATTTCTTAATGGCTAATTCCTTTTAGACATATTTAAAAAGTGTATCCGGCAGTTAAATAGTAGGCCCACCCCGTAGAGTCTATACGGGTGATCTGCCCTTTGCTATTATATGCTTTACTGCCTTCTTCAAATTGCCCACCATGATAGAAATAACGAAGGGTGGCGCCATAGCTCCAGTGAGAGTAAACTAAGCTGAGGATATGGGTAGAAACTATTGAGTCATTAGTACGGGAGTAAAAGGATTGCTCGCCACCTGATTCGTCTTTTAAGTCTGAGCCAAAATCAAAATTGGTGAAACCGATGTAATTTAGCTTGCCGCCAAGCAGTGTAGTTAAAGGAATAGCATATTTTAATTTAAAGCGATATCCATCCCATTCGTTTTCGTTGGCGGCGTTATAATTATTCCCCTGGTATTTAGCGTAGATGTTTGCAGATAACGTCATCGGTAATCCCGTATCAATATCCGTCCCAATTCCCATATACCAGGTACTTTGACGCTGTCCTTCGTTAGTACCCGCATCATAAATATAGTTGTGAGCAAAATACCATTCTTTAAATGGACCAACGCTCAAATCAAGTCCCGTTAATTTGTCGATGCTAAAACGTGGCTCTATTTCTGTAAAGAATGGCGAGCCATTGTCCCAAATACCAATGTCGTTGTCATTTCCCAAACCAAAAAATTTAGGTAAATCCGCATAGCCGTAAAAATCAAACCAATCCACATGTGCCCACGCACGGTATTCTGGATAGAGATCGGACCTTTTTTGTGGCCCAAAGCGAGTAGAGTTGCTGCCGACTATATTAATGCTTTGATGCCACCAGTCTGATAGATATTCATTATTACCAGAGTCCGCAAACGCAATGAAGGGGAGCATTATCAATGCGCCTGGTAAAAGATATTTCATTTTTTTTATGCGTGTATTTCCTTTAATGGGAGTATGGTGAAAAGCGAGTGGTATTTAAAATACATGTCAGTATTTAATCACTTCTTGTTTAATTCATTTTGCTGCGCTTACATCAGTCACCCTCATTTCATGATCGGGTTTAACTGGGCTATGCGCCTTCACATAATCAATAATTGAATCGGCAGAGGTAGTGCTGTTAATAGTTTTAATATTTTTCCCTTTTAAAAATGCTTCAAATCCATCGCCACCTGTCGCACAAAATGAGTGTGTAGCAACCCGATATATCCTGGTCGGATCTATGGGTTGATTATTGACAGTGAATTTAATGAGACGTTTGCCCAGCGGTTTTGTACTGTCATAGACAACATGAACGCTTTTTGATACTTGCAAAATACCATTGGTGAGATTAGTCGCATGGATCATTAAATCGGTGAGATCTTTTCCGGTAAGATCCATTTCAACCAGGTCATTATTAAACGGGAAGGTGGTAATAACATCGCCGTAGGTTAAATTTCCCTGTGGGAAATCAGCACGTATCCCTCCGCTGTTTTGTAATCCAACGACGGCATCCGGCACTTTTGCCATCATGGCATCAATTATCAAATTACCGACGGGTGATGATTCCCCATATGAACGCGTAAAGTGCGCCGTTGTCGAACCAATAACCTGGCCAGTGATTTTTTTCAGACTGGCATTCCACTCATCAATTTTAAGCTGTACTTTTGGATCAGGTTTATATTCGTCAGAAAATACAGTGATTAATTCACCTTTGTAACGCTCAATTTTCTTCGTCTGAGGGTTAAAATCCAATACTAATTTACCAATGTCAGTACCATAGGCATCCGTTGAAACAATGAGAGTGTCATTAACTTTAATCGGTTCTGGCGTCCCTACATGGGCATGGCCTGTGATTAATACATCAATATCCTTAAATTTCTTCGCGGTATCGATATCAGCTTGTAGCATTCTGGCTACGTCTTTGTTTCCATAGCTTGACTGGCGCGCTGGCGTACCTTCATGAATAAGCAGCACGATGATATCCACTTTACCTTTTAAGGCATCAAGCCCTTTTTGAATATAAGGCTCTTCATCACGCGCCTCTGAACCAGCGTAAGCCTTAGCTGCAATCGTGTCATAAAATGCAAATTTCTGATGTACCCCGATTACGCCAATTTTGATGCCATCTTTTTCGACAACCGTCCAGGGGGTATTCCAGACGGGCTTTTCACTGTTGGTATAAAAAACATTACCTAACAAAATGGGGAAGTGTGCTCTTGATAACTGCTTAACCATGTTATCAACGCCATAGTCAAATTCGTGGTTTCCCACTGACACAGCATCAAAGGGCATGGTGTTCATGATATCAATAATGGCTTCGCCTTTGGTCAGGGTACTTATATAGGGCCCGGTAAAGTAATCACCTGCATCAAAGAAAAAAACATCTTTACTTATTTTCTTAGCATCATTGACGATGGTCGCTATATTCGCAAAACCTCCTACCAGACGTTCTTTGTCAACGGTGGATAGTTTCCCAGGAGAGACATGAGCATGTAGATCGTTGGTATAGTAAATTGTTACATCTTTTGCATGAACTGAGGCGGTTAACGTTGCGAACCAACATAACGTAATCAGGCTCAGCTTTATATTTTTCTTCATAATCAATTCCCTTGAAAAAAAACAATAGCTTGAAAAGGGTCCATGTAGAGGTATGAACCCTTAAACGTTTATTTTATTTCAATGCATTCATCACCAATGCGGCGCCAAAAGCCTGTATGGTAAGAACCTTTACTTTTTCACATCAGCAACGCGCATGCCTTTGAGCTGCTCATCCGTAATAGTGTTGCCCGCTTTGAAGTAATCGATCACGGCATTAGAAACGTAGTAACCGCCTGTTGTATTACGCGCTTTACCCTCGGTAAAGGTGGTAAAACCATCGCCGCCGTCAGCAAGGAAGCTCTGAGTGGCAATGTGGTAGACTGTCGCATCCTCAATCGGCTTGCCATTAAGGGTAAATACGAAGACCCGCTGACCGATTGGTTTACTGCTGTCATACTTCACCTCCAGGCCTTTTGAAACCTGCAAGACGCCATTACTTAAACTTGCGGCATGTTCCATCAACGTGCGTAATTGTTTACCCGTAAGATCCATCGTGGCCAGCTCGTTAGGGAAGGGGAACGTACTGATGACGTCACCCATCGTAATTGCGCCCGACGGGATCTCATTGCGAATGCCGCCCGAGTTGGTCAAGGCTAGCTGAGTATTTTTACCCGCAGCCACGAGTAGAGCGTCCGCAGCCAGATTACCCAGCGGGGCTGATTCACCATACGCGCGCGTCAACTCAACCGGCGACTGCGCCACCGTTTGTTGAACTACTTTATCCAGTTTCTTATTCCAGCCGTCTATAACCTGTTTCGTTTGCGGATCGGGCTTCCACTCATCGGCGTAAATGGTTTTAAGCTCAAAATTTTTCATCGTAAACTGATGCGGCTTCGTGTAGTCCAGTACCAGTTTCCCCACATCAATGCCGCCGCTGTCGGTCGAGAGGATCAGCGTATTGCCAACTTTAATCGGTTCCGGCGTACCGACATGCGCATGTCCCGTAATCAGAATATCCAGACCTTTCACCTGGCTTGCAGTTTGAATATCTTTATCCAGTGCACGTCGTACGTCGGTCCCTCCCATACTGGACTGACGCGCCGGTGTACCTTCATGGACCAGCAATACGGTCAGGTCGACTTTGCCTTTCAGTTCATCCAGATAGCGCTGTAACCACTTAATTTCATCCCGCGCTTCAATGCCTACGCGCGTTGCCGCGGAGACGGTATCATTGAAGGCAAACACGCCGTGCAAACCAATGACGCCAATTTTCACGCCATCTTTTTCGACGATGGTATAAGGTTTATCCCAGAATAATTTGCTGCTGTTCTCATAGAATATGTTGCCCTGTACGACAGGGAATTTCGCCTGGCTTAGCTGTAATAATGTATTATCCCAGCCATGATCCAATTCATGATTACCTATCGTTACAACATCAAACGACATGGTATTCATAATATCAATAATTGCTTTTCCCTTCGTTAAGCTACTAATATAAGGGCCAGTGAAATAGTCACCTGCATCAAAAAACCATGTCGCTTTACTTTTTGATTTTTCCTCTTTTACCAGAGTAGTGATATTCGCCCAGCCACCAATATCCCGTTTGCCGTCAGCAATCCATGGCACTTTATAAGGTTCTACATGAGCATGGAGATCATTGGTATAAAGGATGGTGACATCCTTAGCGCAGGCCCAAAATGGTAGCGTCGTCAGAATACCCGCAGCGATTAACTTTATCTTCATAAGTCGTTCCTTTCAGTCATATAAAGATTCGCTACTTTACGTTCTGAAAGGATTTTTTATGCGAACCTGCTCACACACTTATGCAAGAGTTATGCGGCAAAATCACCGACCCATTCAAATCGTTGGTGATTAATATTGATTCTGTTTACGATTAATACCTGTAAATCGTTTGGTTGCCGTAATTTAGGGCTGCCAGTCTCAGCATCTGAAGATTACAGTTGGCCAGACTACAGGCTGGGATATCCAGCATTGCACTGCCGGGCATGTGGGAGTTATCCCCCTCTGTTTAATGAACAACAATTTAATGAATGGCTTTTTTCTTGCTTAAGCGCCTATGCCTTAGAAAACGGTTATTTTTGCCCTGAATGTTATTGCCCGAAAACTATTTGTTATGGTTATAACCCACGGGGGACACAGCGCGTTCAGTGCCGCGCCTGCAAAAAAGTCTGGACACCCAAACAGCAAAAGCAAAGAAAAATAGTGTATCCAGAACGTATTGAAACTGTGTCAATGGTTGTACCGTTCCAGGGGAGAATTGCAGAACAGAAATTGTATGTCCTGATCAGTTTTGATGCCATCCGCGGTAATATTATTCATCTCTCTACTAATTTTACTGAGCATCAAAGTGGGGAAACATTACGTTATCACTGGAAGGGAAATATCGAGCCTGATTTGCATCACGCTGATATTGTAAAACGCGTTGATATGCGAGAGACACAGTTTCTGCGTCGGAGCCAGTTCGATGAAATACAGTATGGAAGCGCGGCTCTGAAATGTAACGCCAGAGGTTCGATTGTGCGCCCGGTGATAGCGGCTCACGGGCATTTTCGAATACTGAATCTCCTCTTTCCTGAGGTAAAGATGCATGTTATTTCACACGAATGCTTTCTTCGGGGAGCAGTCATTACCGCCTGGGCAAATTTGTTTCGCCTGGGGCAAGGTGAAATGTGGTTTATAGAAGAAGAAATCAACGATAATGATAGTGATATACCCTGGAATTTTCAGAGAACGTCACAGCATGGCTGGTGGCAAAGTCAGTGGCAGCTTTGGGAGCAGGGAAGAAACCGTAAGATGGTTTGCCCATTAACAGGGGGGGATAGCAATAACGCTAAAAGGCTCTCTTTAACGGCCAGCAGGTGCTTTATCAACTGGCTATATAAACAAACGCATTTTAGTCGCAGCGCGCAACTATCCGCAGGGCGGGTGACGCAAATACTACTTTCCCTGGCGCAAGACTATAACGATAAATTTACATTAGCGCCTTCAGGTATGAATAATGGCTCAATCTTTTCGGCGATGAAGTCATGACCTGTGCGCTTCGTATATAGCATCAAGGGGTCATGGCTCGACATGACCCCCTATTAACATATGCAGTGATCAATTGCATCTGTTCCAGATTGTTACATCATTTGATTAATTTGCATAAATAGATGCCGCAGTGATGACGTCAGTAAGCTCCGTTTCATTAAATAATCTTGCACGGTAGGCCTCCCCAGGGTATTGAGGAGCGCCATCAGATAAAGAAATCACATCATAGATAGAGGCAACCATATTACCGTCTACGTCACTGATAAAGAATGAGCGCGCATGGCAGGTAAAAATAGTGAAATAATCACCATGATCAAACACGCCTCCCATAAAGTCGGTCCATTGGAGGATAGGCGTCGTTGGGAGTTCAACAGGCGCATGAATCTCAACAGCGGTGCCTGCTGCTAAGTCGACCGCATAGAACAGAATGCGGGCTGGATCTGTTTGATAGGGGTCCGACGTCGCTGCGTCATTTATCGGACGAATAACGGGGTTGCCATTTTCATCTACGCAAGATCGGTTATCGAACACTGATAAGACAAATTTTCCTGCGGTAGGATCGATACTGGCAGAAAAAGCACTATTATTCGTGATGCACACCGTATGGGCACCATTTTCAAAATGAGTAATACCCGAATTATCAATATGAATAGTCGCTTGTTTTGCCGGGAACTGAGGGTTGAAATTACCTGTGTCGATTGCCCACAAGATACTGCCATCAACGATAGAGATACCAAAAGTTGTACTCGTTGTGCGAGAATGGACAATAATGGCTTCTTCGTTATTTGGGCTGCTTGCAATCCATGTAAGAGAGTTAAAATGGACATCATTAGGCGTATTGTTATTCAGAATTTGAGAACCACTATATTCGCTGGTATAGTTTTTCGCCCAAATCATTTTCCCTGTCTGATCGTTAAATTTCAGAACCAGCGCATCTTGCGCCATCGTGTTGGTTAGTCGGTTAGGGCTATCGGTGCCAAACATATAAATGTCGCCCGCGGAGTCCCAGACTACATCATGAGTATTTGCATAGTGATTGCCATCAGCATCACGCATGTCGAATTCAAGGACGACATTGCCCATGATATCAATTTTGAAAAAGCGACGGCCGTACCACGCCATATCTTCGTCGCTGCCAGTATAGAGGTAGCCATTGTGGATCCGCAGCGGCTGGAGATGATAAACCGATAAGAAGTTAAAACGCAGGTCACCATTTTGGTCATAACCTCGGCCAGTGGATTCCATTAACCAACTGTTTCCCCATACAGAGGTAAATAGTGCAGGATCGGTTTGCTCAATATCGAGGTGGAAGATGACAGATGTATCGTATTCCTGATCTTCTGTACTGATGATAAATGGCTGATTGAAAACTTCAGTACCCGTGTCATCCTTAAATACGACCTGCACACTGTTTGCATATTGCGCATAAAGACCAATAACAGGGATTTTAATGGTTTGCGTAACACCATAAATGAGATCCGATGTATAGGTAAAATCTACGCTGGTTGGACTGGTCGTCCTTTTTGTAACAGTGTAAGAATAACTTACCGGGGTATCTGAGGTAAAATAAAGGTATGCAGCGAGCTGGTTGTCGGCTGGTGCAAGTTCAGTTTTAATATAAGTAATTGTCATGATGGTATTCCTTTTATTTCATTCAATAAGATATATGGTTTTTTTGTCAACGCAATTAAGCATCGCCTGTATAAATAACGAGTAAATAAACGCCTGACGGATAATTTTGAGCTTTGATAATTAAAAGCGATTTTGTATTCTCATTCTCCTATTATAAAATTTATGTAAAAAGAACATGGTTAATCATCCGGAAAATAACGATGAGCTGTATTCTCTGCGGAAATATACATGTCAAATGTGTTAGGTTCTATTCAGGATACATCTTTCGTGATAGCTGAAAATGAACGCCATCCTTTATTTCCGTCCAGTTGCCGCCCCACTCAACATCAACAGATAGCTCCTTAGCGGCCTGAAAAACAGCCGTTGCAATTGTCTGATAATGTTTAAAATCCCATGAAACGGTACCGTTGATGACCGCGAATACATCGACGGCGTGCCCCGTTAAATGCCTGCTTTTAGACGTTAATGATTTTCCTAATGCTAATAGCTCAAGCTGTCGTTTTTGGTTTCTTACCCCTTCAGAAATACCGAAGTCAACAGGCGATAATTTCAATGCTTTTCTCATCACCTCCGAAAGATCTTTATGTACTCCTTTAAGGTTCTTTTCAGTCTTTCTACTAAATTCATGATTTATCATTACTATCTCCAGAGATTTTCTTCCAGTAATAATTAAGAGCAACAACACCCATTGCACCTGATATACCGCTGACTGCAAGTGAAGTATGAAATACTGAACCAAGGCTTTGTGACATGAACCCAGCAAGTACACCGGTAAATCCTGATACAATAATTTGTGCTAACGCAGAAAATAAACTTCTTCCCGACTGGCCTGACTTAACGTCAAGGAGATATCTGACAAGTCCTCCCCACGCGCCAAATAATATTATGTAAAGCCAGCTAAAAAATGCATTTGATGATGGGTCTTTCCATGGCAAAGCAATTACCTCCATAGGGTATATAAGTAAAAAACTTTAACTCTTGATGAGATTATTTTTCCTGGTCTAACGATTTGCTTTTGCTATGCGGTAAATAATAAACGTTGAGCAATCCCGTTTTGTGATGAATATCACACGGAATGTAATTAATAGTTTTTGCCGATCGATATTTGATGAATGATAGTTATGTGTTATTAATATTAATGATTCTATTTATTAGTGGAATATATAACAGGGACAGGTGAGGAGGTGGGGGTAAACACTAAAACGGCAACGGGCGCCGTCCTGCATTTCTCATGCGCTGAAAAGCAAAAAGCCTGCTTTAAAAGCAGGCTTTTCAAATTTGGCTCCTCTGACTGGACTCGAACCAGTGACATACGGATTAACAGTCCGCCGTTCTACCGACTGAACTACAGAGGAATCGTGTGAACGAGGCGCATATTATCGACCTGCGTGCGCCTTGTCAAAGGGGAAAACACCGTTTTTGTTCGTTTGCCGACAATTTCAGCAAACCGATGATTTAATAGCAAATTTGCTTTCAAATTGCACAGCAAATCGCGCCGCCCGCAGGCAGGCGGCGCGCAGGATCAGAACAGTACGGAGTAGTTCAGGCCAAAGGTACGTCCACGGCCTTTATAAGTATAAAGACCCGGTGCGCCGTAGGTTGGGCTATACAGCCCCGGTGCGCGCTGGCCCCAGGCGGTGGTGTAGTCTTTGTCCAGCAGGTTTTCCACGCTGAAGCTGACTTTGCCCACCGGCAGGGCGTAGCTGCCCAGGAAATCAACGGTGTTATAGCCATCAATCTTCTTACCGTCGGCGTCAGACACGTCGAAGGTTTGTGTGCTCTGCACGCGCAGGGCCCAGTCGCCCGGCGCCCAGTTAACCCATGCGCTGGCTTTAGACGGGCTGGCGCTGTCGACCGTCAGCTTCTCCCATTTCCCGTTTTCACGCGTTTCGGACTTGATGGCGTTAAAGTTCGCCCCGGTGCTCCAGTCGCTGTCGGTGAAGAAATAGTCCACCTGGCCTTCAACCCCGTAGATACGACGTTTGTCGTCCTCCAGGTTGATGGTCATGTCGCTCTTGTTGATGGTGATGGTTTTATCCGAGAGCGAGTAGTAGGCCGCCACCTGGGTACGCAGGTTATCGCCGGTGAAGCGCCAGCCCAGCTCGTAAGCATTGACCTTAATACCGTCCAGCGTTGAGTCGTTCACGTTGACGCTGTTTTGCAGGCGATAGTGACCATCGACCAGCTGATAGGTGCCGGAGCCGTAGTACTTCGCCAGGTCCGGGATCTCGAAGCCCTGGGAGAAGTTAAACCACAGCTGCTGCTGTTCGGTCAGACGTCCAAGGATCCCGGCGTTAAACAGGAAGTTGTTGTAGTCGGTTTTCCCGCCCGGCACCGCGTCAGCGGAGGTCGCTTTGCCCGTGGCGATTGCCTGCTGCTGGGCGTAGCCGACAAAATCGTCCACCTTGTTTTCGGTGTACTGGTAACGCACGCCGCCGCTCAGGGTGATGGCGTCAATGTCATAGCTAGCTTGCAGGAACGGCGCGAGGTTGGTAATGCTGTAACCCGGATAACGGCCCACGTTGTAGGCATTGTCCAGCTCCATGCCACCGCTCGCCGCCGCTTTGCTCAAGTCAAAGAACTGCTGGTTGGCATCGAACGTTTCATGATCGGCGTCCACACCCCAGGTGAGGGTCAGGTCGTCCATCGGCTTGCTGTTCAGCGTCAGCTTGCCGCCGTAAAAATCGGTTTTCTGCTGGGACGCGCCAATGCTGGTCACCGCGCCTTTGCTCAGCGTCGGGAACGGGTAGTAGGTCAAGCTCTCGTCACGGTAGTAAATCTGCGCAACCAGATCCTGACCCCAGAAATCGGTGTTCGAGTATTGCAGGTTGATTAGGTGACGCTCTGTGCCCGGGATACGGTCAGAGTTCAGGTTATCTTTATTATAGGCTTTGGCATCGCCCGTGACCGCAGCGAAATTCTCCCCAAGGAACAGGCCGTGCTTGCCGTCGGATTCGCTCTTGTAGTACTGCGTGGTTAACTGGAGCTGCTGATGATCGTCGATGTTGATGGTGCCTGTCCCCATCACGTCGATACGGTCGGAATACTGCAAGCCGGTCTGGGTGTTATCGATAATCACCTCGTCGCCGTTGCCGTCATACCAGCCGCCGTAGCGCTGATAGGAGACCGACAGACGGCCAGAGGCGTTGTCATTGCCGCCGCTCACGGCTGCGGAGACGTTCTCATCATGGTCGTTATGGCTGTTAAACCCGCTTTTTGCCCCGGTCTGGAACTCCACTTCGGTCTCCGGCTGGCCTTTTTTGGTGACGATGTTCACCAGACCGCCGGTACTGCCGCCGCCGTACAGCGAGGTGGCGCCGGAGATCACTTCGATGCGGTCAATGTTGAACGGATCGATAGAGTCGAGCTGGCGGCTGTCGCTGCGGGAAGAGTTCAGACGTACGCCGTCCACCATCACCATCATGGAGCGACCGCGCAGGTTCATGCCGTAGTTGGTACGTCCCTGGCTGCTGACGTCCATGCCGGGGATCAGCTGGGCCAGCACGTCTTTAATCTCTTTCCCGCCCTGAACCTGCTGCTCAATTTCCGCCCGCTCAATAACCCAGGTGGTTTGCGCCATCTCTGCCACGCTGCGATGTGCCCGGCTGGCAGAGACCACAATATCTTCTTCCTTTTGTTCTTCCGCCCACGCAGAGGTAGAAAGCATGGCAAGCAAGCACGGATTTAAAACCCAAAGATGAGAACGTTTCATTGTTATGTTGATCCTGAATGTGTGTGTCAGTACTCGGTGGTCTTTATTAATGATTTAAAAACCTGGCTGCTCTCCGGGCTGGTGGTGCTCCGCCAGTGGATCACGCCGGGGGTGGTTGCCAGCTCAAACGGCTCGTCATCGTGAGCGCGATTCAAAATTCGCGCCGCGCGCCAGGCCATCAGGCTGAGCTGGGGTTCGGCAATACCGAGACGGTGCATCCCGGCATTGACGGCAAACAGGCGGTTGCTCTGCGGGCCGTCCCATTCAAGGGTGAAATCGTTGTTGATGCAGAAGGCTTCATTCTCATCCAGACGCAGTCGGGAAGAGAGCGGGGCGAGAAACGCGGGCTGCACGGCGCGGTAGCCGGTGGCGAAAATCACCACGTCGCTCTCCAGCTGTTCGCGCCCGCCGTCCAGGTGATGCTGGATGCTGAGGCGATGTCCGGTTTCCTGGCGCGTCAGCGCCGTCACCGAGCGGGACGGCATCAGATGCGCCCAGGGTTTTTCGCGCAGCACTTCGAAGCGGTGATACATGGCGCGATAGATGGCCAGCAGCGACTCCGTGGTTATCCCGTCGGAGGTCATCTTCTGCTCCTGCAACATCTGACGTCGGGCGTCGTCACCAAGGGTGGAAAAGCTATCCACATACTCCGGCGTGAAATACTCATTAGCAAACGCGGCTTCATCCAGCGCGTTGTAGTTGTTGCGGCGCGACACCCAGTTGAGGCTCAGCGGCTGGCCCCATTCCCCACGGAAGATATTTAAAAACAGATCCGCACCGCTCTGGCCGCCGCCAACGACGGTGACGCGCTTGCCCGCTAAATCCGGCGTGCGCAGCATCATTTCGCTGGCGTGGAAGCAGGTATCGTCCTGCGCCGTGACGCAGTCCGGCAGGTTGATCTGTTTGCCAATCCCCACGCAGACGTGGCGCGCCAGGAAGCGGTCGCGCTGGGTCACCACCTCAAACAGACCGTTTTGCTCATCAAAGCGGACCTGCTGTACCTGCTGGCTGAAGGCCAGGTTCGTGAGGTTATCCGCCGCCCAGCACAGGTAGTCGGCAAACTCCTCGCGCGAGACGGTGCGCTGCTCGGTGGTGAGGAAACGGTAGAACTTTTTGCGCTGTACCAGATAGTTCAGGAAGCTGTGGCGGTTGGTAGGCTCCACGGCGCTGACCAGATCCTTCAGGAAGCTGGTCTGCATATGGCAGTCCGGCACCATCATCCCCGGGTGCCAGGAGAAGTGCGGCTTGCGTTCAAGAAACAGCGAGCTAAAACCGTCCAGCCCCTCTGCCAGCGCGGCAATACTGAGGTTGAACGGACCGATACCAATGCCGATGAAATCATAGGTTTTCATTGCGCTGACTCCTGGGAGACCAGAAAAAGAGGGTTATCAAGATCGCAGAGGTAGTTCGGCAGCATGCGGCTGCCGCCGTCGTGTTCAGAGAAGGTAAGTTTGACTGGGTTGAGGATCACGCGAATAATCTGCGGCTTAAACAGGTCGAATTTGGCGAAGCGCGCCGCAAGATCCGGATGGGCGGCCATATAGCGACGTAACACCAGCGCCAGGATCTGATAGAAGCGGGTTTCGCTCACGCCGCATTGCAGGGTGAGGCGGGATATAAAGCGCAGCACCGTGACAAAGTTGCCGGTTTGCAGGTCGTGGATGATGTAATCCGCGCTGAGGCGCGCCGTCACCGCTTTTACATGCTCCGGCAGGCTCTGCGCCTGCGGGAAATCTTCATCCACCAGGCGCATATCGCCCTGAAAATCCTTCAGGAAAATGCGCTGCGGAACGTAATCTTTCATCACCAGCGTGACGTTCTGGCCGTGGGCGATGAGCGCCACCCCGTAGCGACAGAGCAGGTGATAGAAGGGGATCACCGTCGCCTCAAACAGCTTTTCCAGCCATGCGTCAGCGGTTAACCCCGAGCGTTTGATCCACGCGTCAATCAGCGGGCGCCCCTGGTTATCGGTTTCCATCAGAGCCGCCATCAGCACCGCCTGTTCGCCATCCTGTAAATAGCAGGATGGGTTCTCGCGCCAGATCACCCCCAGCATCTCCTGATAGCGGTACGGCGCCTCAGGCAATGCGGTATAACCCGGATGCGACAGATATCCGGCTGCGGGTTCGCCAAGCACCTGCGCCCCGGAGTGAATCAGCGTGGCATCGCTGGCGAACTGCTGCTGTAGCCAGCGCGAGGCCAGCGGACCGGCGGCGATATACTTGCCCGGAATACCGCGATAGCAGGAGGTGTTGTAGATAGTCAGCGGCAGCTTGATGTCATACGGCGCGCGACGGCTGGCGTTGGTCAGCGTGCGCAGGGACTGCTGCGCCAGATACTCATCGCCGAACTCACCCAGCTCTACCATCTCACCGCGCGCGAGCTGCGCCAGGAAATGAATGGCAATTTTTTGCTGCCACTGCCACGGGTGCAGCGGCACCGGCAGCCAGCTGTCGTCCAGATCCAGCTCCTGCCAGCGGGCGTCGAACCGCTCGCGCTCGGCATCGTCCATGGCGCTGGAGAGCAGGGCGTTAATATCGCAATCGGCGTCGCTGCTCCAGACCAGACGCTCGCGCTGCACGGCGACCCAGTGCAGGCGGAAACGCCCGCGATATTCCGGCGCGTACAGGCGCAGGGCATCCAGCCCCCAGCCGCGGCGTCCCTTGTTGAAAATAAACTTCGGGTGACCGCGCATCAGGCACTGTAGTTCGTCCGGGTCGAGGTGGATCAGCGCATCGGCATCCAGCGTTTCACGCGCCTGCAACAGCTGCATGTCACCCCGCAGCGTGGCGTAGAGATCTTCCATGTGCTCCGCCGTTTGCGCGTCGCTCATCTCCAGCACGGTGGCCAGTTGCAGCAGCGCGTTTTCCGCTTCGACCGCCGCGCCGCTGGTGGTGGTCAGGGTATCAGGGTCAATATGCAGCCAGCCCCATATCCCACGCGTGGCGCGAAACTGCCAGCACGCGTTGCCCATACTGATGCGCCAGTTGTCCGCCGAAACCGGCTCGGCGCGCAGGGTGCGTTCATATTCCAGTTCGGCGAGGATCTTCGCCACCATCTCGCGGTTCACTTTCTGCCAAAGTGCGTTCACAGTTCCACCTCGTGGAAGAAGTGATGACGCTCGCTCATGATCAGACGGGAGCGTTTGTGCGGGAAGTCGAACTCTTTCACCGTGTCGAAACCGGCGGACGCCAGATGGCGGAACAGACGCTGGTTGTCGAAGCGCGGCTCGGCGACAATGCGCGCCGTGCGCGGTTCATCGAGATACAGATAGTGGCTGAGGCCGCGCAGCCAGCTGCGGATGTATTGCGCGCCGCGCCAGTTTTCTTCACCCACCAGCATGTGCAGCCCGCGGTCAAACGGCTGCCAGCGATAGTGGCGGCCAATGCGATCTTCTGCCGCCCAGTAGAGTTCAAAATAGCCGAACGGCTGGTCATCGAAGCAGCCGATAACCGGGTAGCAGTACGTCGAATCAAGCTGGCGGCGCAGGTAGTTCTCCTGCTCGGCCTGCGGTCCCGCCATCTCCCAGAAAGCGTTCACGCGCGGGTTATTCATCCAGCGGGTAAAGCGCTCGCCGTCCTGGGCCACATCGGCCACGCGGAAGCTCAGGGTGCGTTTAATTTGCGGATCGTAACGGCGATACACCTCACCCTGCGGGCGGTGAGGGCGCAGCGGGAAGTACAGCTGACGGCTTTCGTCAAACTGCATTCCGCCGCTCGCCTGCGGACGTTCGCCTTTCAGCCACAGCGGCAGCTGCCAGAAAATTTCACGCGCCAGATAATCCCCGTGAACGAGGCTAAACAGCGCCTGCGCCTGAGGTTCATCCTGCCAGGCTGCCCACGGCAGGGTAATGCCGGTCAGGGCGGGCGCGGCAACAAACAGCTGGTCGAGGGCGTCCACCAGCCAGCCGTCCGGGAGCCCGGTCAGCCGCTCCAGCACCGCGCTGCCGTCGAGACCCAGCGTCAGCGGCAGGTTTTGTTCCGTGACCGTGCAGCGAAAGCCGTAGCCGGAATGGACGATATTCGCGTTTGCCATCACGCCTTCTCCTTATAAAACGGGTTGCTAAAGTCGAAATAGATCACCGCCGGATCGACGATGGTGTTTTCGTTGCGATCGTGCAGATAGCAGAAGAAGTTGCCTTTGCAGTTCCAGGTCGGGCTGTCGAGCACGTAATCGAGGCAGCGGGTCTGCTTCGCCGTCGTGCGCAGTTCGGCCAGCGCGTCACGCACGCGGGACATCAGGTTCTCTTCGCTGTCGAAGCCGGCGGCGGCGAGCGCGGCGGTGACGGCAAGGGTAGAGTTCAGCAGCAGGTAATAAGGGAAGTAGCGCAGCAGCTGGCTCTCACCGAAGCGGTTTTCCACCTCGGTTTCACCTGCCTCTTTCAGCCACGCGTCGGCCCCTTCGGTCCAGGCGCTGCCCTGGCAGTCGCGGTAGATCAGCCCAACGGGGAAATCCTGCTGCATCTCAACGAGGATATTTTGCTGGTGCGCCAGCAGGACCAGACCGTAGTCCGCCTCGGCGCTGAACAGCGGAAGCAATACCCGGTCGCAGTAAGCGTCCAGCCAGCAGCGCGCGGCCTGGGCGAGCGGGAGATCCAGACGCTGGCTCAGACGACGCACCGCCGCGGCGAGCAGGCTGTCGCCGCCGTCCGGCGCGGCCTGGGTCAGGCTCACCAGCACGTTGGTTTGCGTTTCAGGGGTATCGAACAGCAGGTTGACGCGCAGGGCCATCAGGCTCTCTTCCTGGACGACGCCGTGCTCATCGCACAGCCCCGCCCAGCCGTCCTCCTGCATCACGCGCATGGTCGGGTAGCGCGCCTGAAGTTCCTGCCAGCGTGCCGTTTTCGCCAGTCGCGCCAGGCGCATGCCGCGCTTAACCTCTTTCACCGACAGCGTGCGCACGGAGTTGGTCAGCCGCACGCTCAGGGAAAACTTAATCATGTCGCTGTTGGTTTCACTGTACAGCGAGCGGGAAGAGCTGGTGGGCAGCCATTGCGCACCGGCTTCGCCCAGATCGCGCAGGGCGCCTTTTTCTACCAGACGCTGGCACCAGTCCTGCTCCAGCAGATAGTCGGCCTGCCACGGGTGCATCGGCAGCATCCAGCAGGTGTCGGTGAAGTGACCGAGAAGGGCCGGCGCGCTCTGCGCTGCAAAGCGCAGCAGACGTTCCCGCAGGGAGACATTCAGGCTGTCGCCGGTAATCAGCTCATGCTCAACCGCAAACCAGCGCAGCGGGAAGCGGGAGGCGAAATCCGGCAGATAGCGACGCGCCTCGGCCTCGTTGAACGGCTCGTGCGACTTTGGGGCAGGATGAAAAGCATGGCCGACCAGCAGCGCCTGTTCCGCTTCGGCAAACGTCAGCGGCTTATCGCGCAGGTTTGCCCAGTTGTGGCGTAAATCAATGGCCTGCCAGGTGTGCGTATGGCTTTCCAGGACGCGCTGCTTAAAGCGAGCCAGCGTATCGGCATCCAGCTCGCCTTTTACCGTCTCTTTTTGAAGAATGAAATCAATCAGTTGATGAAATGTGACCGTGTCACCGCCGTCGCTGTCGGCCTGAATCAGCGTTGCCGGAAAACGATACTGGTGATGCTGCGTGGGGGAGAAATAGCGTACCGGAACCCGAATGGCCTGGGTTGGGGAGAGCGGGATATGAATCTGTGATAACTCATCCGCACGGGTTGCGGGAAGATAATGCCAGTCCTTCGTTTCGCGCAGCAGCGCGTTCAAAAAACACTGGGCCGCAACATCTGTACCGGCGGAGCGGGGCAGAGTACGCATAGTTGTACCTCATTCCATGACTGATAATAATTCTCGTTATGATATTCATTCTGTTTACAGTGGCAACTATTTTTGCAATATTTGTTTTCATAAACTTCATAATTTCCACACATTTATTGACATTATCTTCACAATTTTATGCGCACCCGTACTGAGAATCTCACTGACGTTGTGACCCCTAAAGCTAACTGGCCCCTGGCACTGGGCGCCGGTTTATTAGGTATTGGGCAAAACGGTTTGCTGGTTATGCTGCCGCAGCTGGTCTCCCTGACCGGACTGTCGCTCTCCGTCTGGGCCGGGCTGCTGATGTTCGGCTCGATGCTCTTTTTACCCGCATCGCCCTGGTGGGGACGCCAGAGCGAGCGGCACGGCTGTAAGATCGTTATGCTGGCCTCGCTGGGAGGCTATCTGGCGAGCTTTGTCGTGATGGCGCTGGTGGTGTGGGCGATGGCGAACGGCGCGCTGAATGCTCTCTGGGGAATGGCAGGCCTGGTGCTGTCGCGCATGCTGTACGGCCTGACGGTATCAGGGCTGGTGCCTGCGGCCCAGACGTGGGCCATTCAACGCGCGGGGCTGGATAAAAGGATGGCGGCGCTGGCGACGATAAGCTCTGGCCTTAGCTGCGGGCGTCTGCTGGGACCGCCTCTGGCCGCGCTGATGCTCAGCGTCAGCCCGGTCGCACCGCTCTGGCTGATGGCGGTGGCGCCGTTTATCGCGCTGCTGCTGGTGCTGCGCGAAGCCGCCGATCCCCCGCTGCCGCCGGTGGCGCACCAGTCGACGCGGTTACAGGCCTCCATGCTGCCTTTCCTGGTGCTGGCACTGCTGCTGGCGGCGCTGGTCAGCCTGATGCAGCTTGGTTTATCGCCGCATCTTCACCCGTTATTTAATGGCGATGCCGTGCAAATCAGCCATCATGTCGCGCTGCTGCTGAGCCTGGCCGCGCTGGCGACCCTGGCGGCGCAGTTTCTGGTGGTACGCCCGCAGCATTTTACCCCGAGATTTTTACTCTTAATTGCCGCGGTCTTGATGGTGGCGGGTCTTGGGCTGATGTGTCTCGCCAGTTTAGCCCTGTTCTACGTGGGAATTGTCATCACTTCGCTGGGGGCCGCCATGGCAACGCCGGGATACCAGCTTTTGCTCAACGATCGGCTGACGACGGGCAAAGGCGCAGGGGTGATCGCCACCAGCCATACGCTGGGATACGGGGCCAGCGCGCTGCTGGTACCCGTGGTGACGCGCTTTTACGGTGAGCAGTTTTTGATTACTGCCGCATGGGGAATGGCGCTGCTGTTTCTCGCGGTGAGCGTGTGGGTACGATCGACCGATCGTACCCCTTAAACATTAGTGGAACGGATGAGGGGAGGTGCTGGCTGCGTCCTCACTTTGCCGCAGACGCTGGAGCGGATCCTGCTGATAAAACTGGCAAAAACGCTGCCACAGCGCCGGGAAGCGCGGAGCGAAAAGCTCAGGTGCGCTAAAGAAATACTCGGACAATACCGCAAAACACTCGGCGGGATCGGTCGCGGCATAGGCATCAATGCTGGCCGCGCTTTCACCCACCAGGTCTATCTCATCCTGAATGTTTTCCATCGCCGCGTGCAGGTCGTGCTCCCATCCCGCGACTTCACGCAGCGGGATCAGCGGCACGCCGCTGGCGCGATCGCCGTTGCGGGTATCCAGCTTATGCGCCACTTCGTGAATGATCAGGTTGAAGCCCGAGGCATCGAACGAGTCCTGAATATCCAGCCAGTTGAGGATGATTGGCCCTTGCTGCCAGCTTTGCCCGGACTGCACCATACGCTGGTTGTGCACCAGCCCGATGTCATCCTCCCACTCATCATCGACGATAAACGGCGCCGGGTAGATCAGCACTTCGTGGAAGCCATCCAGCCATTCGATACCCAGCTCCAGCACCGGCAAGCAGAAGAGCAGGGCGATGCGGGAATTTTTAAGCGGATCCAGTTCGAAGCCCTGTAGCGGCACCAGCCGTTTTTGCTGTAAAAAACGCTCGGCCAGCTGAATCAGCTTTGATTGCTCTTCAGGCAAGAGATTCGCCAGCACGGGGATCGCCAGAGCCTCATCCCAGGGCAGCGCCATATTTCGACCAGCGTCGTTCGTTTTCCAGGGCCACTTAATCATCGCTTTGCTCGTTACTCGCACGTGAACAAAATGGAAAGGTCAGGGGCTGTTAGCATGCCAACATACTCTGTTAAGCAGTATGACACTCCTCTTCGGCTGCATGCAGACTGGCAGCCTGTTTAAGAGGAATCCAGCCCGCATAAACTATCACTATGTGCCGTCAGGTTGATAGCGCTTTAGGGGTATCCCCTTCATTTTGTGAAGTATGTCGTGCGCGACTATGATAAATCTCTTCTTACCCTACCGTGCTTAAGGATCCCGTCAGTATGCCCGTCAATTTTGACCTCAACGATCTCTATGCCTTCCGCGCTTTACTGGAATATGGCAATTTCCGTCTTGCGGCGGAGTCTATCTGCCTTTCCCAGTCGGCGTTGAGTCGCAGAATTGAAAAGCTCGAGGCGGCACTGGGGACAAAACTGTTCGACAGAACCACCCGGCGCGTCACGCTGACCCTGTATGGACAGACCTTTGCCGACCGGTGCGGACAGCTGCTTGCTGATGTGGAGTCCATGCTTTCGGATATCGATAAGGCCAGCGAGGAGCGTACGGGGCTAATCACCGTGGCGACGGTGCCGTCCGCCGCCTGTTACTTTATGCCGGATGTTATCCGCCGCTTTCAGTCCCGTTACCCCCGCGTGCGCATAAAACTGATCGACAGCAGCGCCGGAAATGTTATCGAGGCCGTCACCCGCGGACAGGCGGATTTTGGTATCTGCTTTGCCCGGAGTTTGCAGCCCGACATCGAGTTTGTCCCGCTGGTGGAGGATGTCTACGTGGCCGCCTGCCGGCGCGACAGCCCGCTTGCAAAAAGAAAAAGCCTGACGTGGCAGGCTTTTTATCAGCAGGATTATATCGGTCTGGATAAGACCTCCGGCAACCGCAATCTTCTCGACCAGCGGGTCGGGCATATTCGGCCTGAACGCCCCAGCATCTGCGAAACGCGGCACGTGACGACCATGCTGGGGATGGTTGAAGCCGGGATCGGCATTGCGGCCGTTCCCGCCATGTCAATGCCCCGCGCAGAGCATTCGCTGCTGACGTCGGTACCTTTAACCGAGCCTGAAGTCAGGCGAACCGTGGGGCTGATCCGCCGCCGCGGGCGGATCCAGTCCTATATTGCTGCCGAACTCGAAACGCTAATTACCGAGCAGTATCGCGAGGTGCACTGACGGGCGTTAAGCCCGTTGCCGTAATGACGCTGGCGGCCTGTGGCGAAGAGAGAAAGGCCAGCAGCGCTTTTCCCTGTTCGGGATGGTCAGCCTTCTGCGTTACGGCTCCGGCGAAACGGGTAATGTACTGCATGTCGTCAGGCAACTTACCCACAAACATCACCCCCGGGACCGGCAGAAGCTCGCTCACCTGCTGAAAGCCGAGATCGTATTTCCCTTTTGCCACTTCAGACGCCACCGGGATGCGCTCAACCCGGTGCGCTTTATCGTGAACCTGGCCGTCGATGCCCAGCTTACGGAACAGCTGACTCTCTACATACCGGCCGCTGGCGCTGTCGGAATAAGCTATGGAATGCGCCTTCAGCAGCGTTTGCCGCAGGGCAGGCACCGTACTGATATCCGGCACCGGCGCGCCCGCTTTGACGACCATCCCGACGGGCGAATCCGCCAGCTCCACGCGGGAGCCCGCCGCCGTCCTGCGATCCTGTTCCAGTTTCGCCAGCGCATCGCCCACCATAATCACCACGTCCGCTTTTTCGCCCCGGGCGAGCCGGGCCGGAATGGCCTGCGGCGTTTTGCCCATCGACGGGCCGGAGATCACAATGAGCCTGTCGCCGCTTTGCGCTTCGTACTGCGGCGTCAGCTTCTCCAGCGCCGCTTTGAAGCCGCCAGAAATCATCACCGTCACATCCTGCGCAAGCGCGCCCGCGCTGAGGGAGGCGAAGGTCAGGGCGGCAATCACCGTTCTGAATGTAAGCATGAGGGATCACTCCTTAACGGCAGTTTGCAGGATTAACGTGCGACGACGATAGAGATAAAGCGTTGCCAGCAGGGCGCAAACGGCGGCAAAGCTCATCCAGTAGCCCGGAGAGGCTTTGTCGCCGGTGTACTCAATTAAGGCAGTCGAAATCACCGGCGTGAAACCGCCAAAGACCGCCGTTGCCAGGCTGTAAGCCAGTGAGAAGCCCGCCACGCGCACCTCTGCTGGCATGATCTCCGTCAGGGCCGGGATCATCGCGCCGTTATACAGGCCGTAGAGGAAAGAGAGCCACAGCAGCACGGTCAGCATCATTGAGAAGCTCGGGGCTGCGGCCAGCATCGTCAGTGCCGGATAGCTGGTCGCCAGCGCCAGCAGCGTCATGGCGATCAGCACCGGTTTACGCCCGAAGCGATCCGACAGCGCGCCGCCCACCGGCAGCCAGATGAAGTTGGACACCGCTACCAGCAGCGTGACCAGAAGACTGTCCGACGCGCTAAGCATCAGGACTTTTTTACCGAAGGTCGGCGCGTAAACGGTAATCAGGTAAAACGCGGTGGTGGTCATCGCCACCATCAGCATGCCCGCGACGACTACCGGCCAGTTGGCGAGCAGCGTTGTGAAGACCTGACGCATTGCCAGATGGTGGCGACGGGCGCTGAATTCCTCGGTCTCTTCGAGCTTGCGGCGCAGGAAAAAGATAAACGGCACAATCAGACAGCCAAACAGGAACGGAATACGCCACCCCCATTCGCGAATGGCACTCTCTTCCAGCACCACATTCAGGGCGAAGCCCATCGCCGCCGCGATCATAATGGCGACCTGCTGGCTACCCGACTGCCAGCTGGTGTAGAAACCCTTGCGGCCCGGCGTGGCGATCTCCGCCAGATAAACCGAAACCCCGCCCAGCTCGGCGCCTGCCGAAAAACCCTGCAACAGGCGGCCGGTCAGCACCAGCAGCGGCGCCCACAGGCCAATGCTCTGGTAAGAAGGGATCAGCACGATCAGGAAGGTTCCGGCGGCCATAATTGACAGGGTGACGATCAGCCCTTTACGGCGACCCACTTTATCAATGTAAGCCCCCAGCACAATGGCCCCGATCGGACGCATCAGGAAGCCCGCGCCAAAGACGGCGAAGGTCATCATCAGGGACGCAAATTCACTGCTTGCCGGAAAAAAAGTATGGGCGATGTAGGTGGCATAAAAGCCGAACAGAAAGAAGTCGAATTGCTCAAGAAAGTTGCCCGACGTGACGCGGAAAATCGCGCCCGCTTTGGCACGAAGCGTTGCAGGTGAGGTTGAGGAAACCATGATTATCTCCAGTTTTATAGTGACGTTATGCTCGTCTGTTTCTGAAAACTGGATCAGGAAGTGGAAATTAATAAGCGCAAATAGCGCATGGACTGATGCGTGTGGTGCATTAATGACAATGCATTGACCAGTATTTACATACTCAACAATAACTTAACATTTCGATGATCTTTTATTTACTCGATTTCGCTAAGTTGCTGATATATCAGTTTTGTGACATCGCGCAGGTGAGAAGCCAGGCGGGGCCTGGCTTGGGATTATCAGCGCAGCGCGTTCGCAATCGCGCTAAACATCAGCGACGCTTCCAGCGGCTGGGCGCTGAATGACGGCTCTGCCTGCGGCCAGGTGGACCACTGGACGATAACCAGATTTTCTTTCTGATTAACCATGATCATCTGACCAAATATACCCAGCGCCCACAGGGAATCCTTCAGCGAATTTTCGACTTTCGGCTCCACGTGTGTGGCGGTGGCTGGTACTTCGTTGTTCCACCACTGGTAGCCGTATAACCCCTTCGGATGCGCGTCGGACACCGATCCTTTGGCCTGTGTCCAGGCTGAGGACTGTTTCACCCAGCCCTCGGGGAGGATCTGCTTCCCGTCCGGCAGCGTACCGTTATGCAGGATAAACTCCCCGAAACGCCCCCAGTCTTCCAGCGTGGCGTTGAACCCATGCGCACCCACGTCGTGCTGGCCTTTGCTGTAGGCATGCCACACGCCGTCGCTCGCCATGCCGTACGGCTGCCAGATGGTCTTCTCCAGATACGCCGCGAGCGTCATGCCGGTGGCGCGCTCAAGCACATCGCCTAACAGCCAGGCGCCACCCGAGGAATAGGACCAGTTTTCGCCCGCCGGGTGTTCACGGTGTAACCCCTTCACCAGGGTGCGCACGCAGTTGTAGGTGCCCGGCTTCGCTTCGCATTCGGTAAGCCGGGCGAAGTCAGATTGCGGGTTGGTGTAATCTTCGTTCCACGCCACGCCAGAGGTGTGGGTGATGAGCTGTTTTAGCGTTACGCCCTCCCAGGCGGTGCCTTTTAAGTCAGGTTCGTATTGGGTGACAAGGTCGTCCAGGGAGTGGATTTTCCCTTCTTTAATTGCAGCACCCACCAGCGCGGAGACCACCGATTTGCCCACGGAACGCGACGTCCAGAGCGTTGAGTCGGTATTGCCTTCACCCAGGTATTTATAGGCCACTTTGCCGTTTTTCAGCACCAGCATGCCGCTGACGTTCTGGCGTTTCAGGTAATCCTGAAGAGTGTAACTCTTACCCTTCACCTGATAGCGGGCATCGGTGAGCGGTTTTTCTGCGGGCAGCAGCGGCGTAGCGTTGCCGTGGCGGAACACATCCCCTGCGTAGTTGCGGTAGTCATTGCGAAAGCCCACCACGCGATCGGTCTGGTTCCAGGTGAGCATGGTATGCGCGTCCGGGAGTCTGGCATCGAAAGGCGCCGGACAGGTGGTGAGGTCGGTACCGTTGCAGGCCGCCATAACGGCGGGCGAGAGCAGGCTGCTGACAACCAGCGCCGCGAGCAGCGTGCGGTTTGTTTTGATTTTCATATTTATCTCGTTTGGCTCAGGAAGGACTTCAGTTTAAGAACCTGCGGCCTATAATAAAAAACGCGTTATGGGGGAAAATCCCCCGGAAAATCGCATGGAGAATGACGTGGCATCACTGATCTATTCCTTTGCCCAGCTTGAAGCGTTCACTGCCGTCGCTGAACACGGCAGCCTGATGAAGGCGGCCAGTAAACTCGGCAAAGATCGTACTACCCTGCGGGATCTGATCGATTTCCTTGAGGATGGGCTGGGCTATGCTCTGTTCCTGCGGGAGGGGCGCAGCCTGCGCCTGACGCCGGAGGGGGAGCAGCTTCAGCGGCAGGCGCACCTGCTGATGCGCCAGGTCAAAGCGTTTGAGGCGTTTGCCAGATCGGTACCGGACAGCGCGACGCAGGACATCGCCCTCGCTTACGATCCGTTCACCCCCAGAGCTTTTTTACAGGCGCTGATTGCCACACTGGCGACGAAAAAGATCCGCCTGAGCCTGACCAGCGCATCGCGCGATGAGGCGGAAGCGATGCTGGCAAACGGTCAGGCCGATCTGGGGATCTGCCAGGCGCGCAACCGCAGCGTGGGCAATGAGATGGAGTGGCGGGCGCTGGGGGCGATCGAAATGGATTTTTACGCCGCAACGGCGCTTTTTGCGGAGGTTGCGTCGCCGGTGTCGCTGCTCGATCTCTCTCTGGTGCCACAGGTGATTATGCATCCCGCGTCAGACGAGCCGGTTGCCCGTCGCCTGCAAATTTCAGGGCACACGCTTTTCACTAACGAACTGGAAATGCTGCGCGGCCTGCTGGAACAGGGCTGCGGCTGGGGGTTTTTACCGACCCATCTTCAGGCAACGCAGTGGAAAAATGTAAAAAGGCTGCCCACCGAAGTGGGCAGCCAGGGGATAAGCCAGACGATGGTCACTATCTGGAAGCCGGGCAGCGACAAGCGCGGGTTGATCAACGATACGCTGTCGCTGCTTCCGGCGTTATGGAAACGTTCAGCGCTGTGAGCACCCTTTGCACTGTTTATTCTGGATCTGCTGGAAGAAGTCGTGGCCTTTGTCATCTACCAGGATAAACGCCGGGAAGTTCTCCACTTCAATTTTCCAGATGGCTTCCATTCCCAGTTCAGGATACGCCACGCACTCCAGACTCTTGATGCTGTTTTGCGCCAGCACCGCCGCCGGGCCGCCGATGCTGCCGAGGTAGAAGCCGCCGTGCTTATGGCAGGCGTCGGTGACCTGCTGGCTGCGGTTACCTTTGGCCAGCATGATCATGCTCGCACCGTGGGATTGCAGTAGGTCCACGTAGGAGTCCATACGCCCGGCGGTGGTTGGGCCTAAGGAGCCAGACGCGTAACCTTCTGGCGTTTTCGCCGGGCCTGCGTAGTAAATCGGGTGATCTTTAACGTACTGCGGCAGTTCTTCCCCGTTGTCGAGCAGCTCTTTCAGCTTCGCATGGGCGATGTCACGCGCCACGATGATGGTGCCGCTCAGCGACAGGCGGGTGGAGACCGGGTGCGCGGAAAGCTGCGCCAGAATGTCGGGCATCGGCTTGTTCAGATCAATGCTTACCACGTCGCCTTCTCCCTGCTGGCGCAGGGATTCAGGAATATACTGGCCCGGATTGTGCTCCAGCTTCTCAATCCAGATCCCCTCGCGGTTAATCTTCGCCTTGATGTTGCGGTCAGCGGAGCAGGAGACCCCCATGCCGATCGGGCAGGAGGCGCCGTGGCGCGGCAGGCGGATTACGCGAATGTCGTGGGCAAAGTATTTGCCGCCAAACTGCGCGCCAAGGCCGAGGTTTTGCGCTTCCTGAAGCAGTTCCTGCTCAAGCTGGACGTCGCGGAACGCCTGGCCGTGCGCGTTGCCTTCGGTTGGCAGGCCATCGTAGTAGCGCGCAGAGGCGAGCTTGACAGTTTTCAGCGTGGCTTCCGCTGAGGTGCCGCCGATAACGAAGGCGATATGGTAAGGCGGGCAGGCCGCGGTGCCCAAGGTCCGCATCTTCTCAACCAGATAATTTTTCAGCTTCGCCGGGGTGATCAGCGCTTTGGTTTCCTGATACAGATAAGTTTTGTTGGCAGAGCCGCCGCCTTTCGCCATGCACAGGAATTTATACTCGTCACCATCAACGCTGTAGAGGTCGATCTGCGCGGGCAGGTTGGTGCCGGTGTTCACCTCTTTATACATATCCAGCGCCGCATTCTGCGAGTAGCGCAGGTTGTCTTCAATATAGGTGTTATACACGCCCTGACTCAGCGCCGCTTCGTCGCCGCCGCCGGTCCAGACGCGCTGGCCTTTCTTACCCATAATGATTGCCGTGCCGGTATCCTGACAGGTGGGCAGCACGCCTTTCGCCGCAATCTCGGAGTTGCGCAGGAATTGCAGGGCAACGTACTTATCGTTCTCGCTGGCTTCCGGGTCGCTCAGAATAGCCGCAACCTGCTTCTGGTGAGAGGTGCGCAGCATAAATGCCGCGTCGTGGAAGGCCTGCTGTGCCAGCAGGGTCAGCGCCTCTGGCTCGACTTTCAGCACTTCCTGACCGTCGAACTCGGCAACGGAAACGTGCTCTTTGGTCAGCAGATAATATTCGGTATCGTCATGCGCGAGGGGGAAGGGGGTCTGGTAGATAAAGGGTTTGTTTGACATAGCTTGCTCCACAAAAATTTAACCGCCGGAGGAAATGTCCGGCGGTCAGGAATCAGAACATCATGGACATCCACGGGTAGCCAATCAGCAGCAGAGCTGCCAGGAAGATGGCGCCGAAGATGGTGCCGAGGCGCCAGTAGTCTTTGGTTGGCAGGTAGCCGCTACCGTAGTAAATCGGGCTTGGACCGGTACCGTAAGGGGTGATGATCCCCATCACGCCCAGCGAGGTCACCATCAGCAAGACGAACACTTCCATATTCATGCCCGGAATGGTGGAGGCGATGGTCAGCATCGCCGGCAGCAGCGCCGTGGTGTGCGCGGTGGTGCTGGCGAACAGGTAGTGCAGCAGATAGAACGCCAGCAGCAGTACGATGGTGGCGACACCCGGAGAGATACCGCTCATCAGCAGGCCGCCTTCTTTACCCAGCCAGCTGATAAAGCCGGTGGAGGAGAGGCCATCCGCCAGCGCCACCAGGGTAGCGAACCAGACGAAGGTGTTCCACGCGGCTTTGTTGCCGGTGATATCGTTCCACTCCAGCACGCCGGTCCACAGCATCAGGCCAACGATCAGCAGGGCAGCCATGGCCGGTTCAATCCACGCCGCGGCGAAGATCCACATCAGCAGCGCACAGCACACGAACACCAGCAGCAGGATCTCATTGCGCGACAGTTTGCCCAGTTTTTCCAGTTCACGGGTCGCCCACAGCGGTACTTCGTTGTTTACCTTCACTTCCGGCGGGTAGAACCAGTAAGCCAGCAGCGGCATGGTCAGGATCAGCAGGATGCCCAGCGGCAGGAAGGCGAGGAACCAGGTCCCCCAGGAGATATCAATTCCAACCGTGCTTTTTACCAGCGCCAGCGCCAGCAGGTTAGGTGCCAGAGCGGAAAGGAACATCGAGCTGGTGATACAGGCCGCGGTGATGGCTACCCACATCAGATACGAACCGATTTTGCGCGCGCTTGGGTCATTGGGTTTTGAACCGTACAGCGGCGGCAGGTTGGCGATGATCGGGTAGATGGTCCCGCCGCTGCGCGCGGTGTTGGATGGGGTGAACGGGGCCAGCAGCAGGTCCGCAAACGTAATGGCGTAACCGAGCGTCAGGCTGCGACGGCCCAGGTACTTCACCAGAATCAGCGCCAGACGGCGGCCGAAGCGGGTTTTGTCGTAGCCTGCGGCGAACATAAAGGCACCGAAAATCAGCCAGACGGTGGAGTTACCAAACCCGCTGACCGCCCATTTAAAGGAGGCGCCCGCCAGCTTGAATTTTGGGTCAGCCAGCTGTTCCGGGCTAAAGAGTACCCACTGGCTGCACAGCGCAATCGCCACGACGCCGGTAAGACCGATCACGGCGCCCGGCAGCGGTTCGAAAATTAAGCCGACGATGACGCCGACAAAGATGGCGAAGTAGTGCCACGCATAAGGCGGCAGCCCTTCCGGAACGGGGACAAACAACAGCAGGACGGCAACAATGAAGGGCAAAGCCATCATCAGCAGTCGTTTTGCTGTTCCATTTGATGCCAGATTCGCCGCAGGAGGCGTTACAGCAGTTTTTGTATTCATAGTTTCACGTCTTAAGTTGTCAAAAATTCGTCGCCCGGCGAAAACACAAATTCGATTGAAATATCCTTTTTGCTTTTTTTAGTTATTTAAGGTGCGGATTTGTGTTTTCACTAATAGCGATTTAACGCATTTTGGTTTGCGCTAAATAAAAAATGATGATGTTTTTATATTGCTCTTTTGAATGCCATAACTATTGATCGCGATCAAAAAAACGGAACTGAATGGCTATTTTTATATTTTTTATAATAACCACTCTGAGTAGTGTGGTTATTCGCTAATTTTACGCATCTTATGTATCAAAACTATAACATTTTAATTCTGGTGCTTTTGTTTATCATTGTTTTGTAAGGTTTTTTGATGGGTTTGGTGTATTGGTTTGACCTTTTATAATTTAACTTTTTTTAAATTCTTGTGAACGAGTGAAACATTCCCGCTAACACCAATGTGTTATTAATGTTATCGAAGGGATTAAATAGTTTATTAACTAACGTAATGACTTTAGAAACTAAAAAAAGCTTTATATTACTATCATGACATCGGCAAAAAACACGAAATAAAAAATCATCCCGATAACGAATTCTTAATTTTTAAAGTTTGGAGTTTCTATTATGAGCACTAACGAACGTATTTTAAGCCCCTTCACATTACCGAATGGTACTGAACTGAAAAACCGTTTGTTAATGGCCCCGATGACAACCTGTACCGGTTATTACGATGGCACCGTGACCAGCGAGCTGGTGGAGTACTACCGCGCCCGCGCGGGCAGCATCGGCACCATCATCGTTGAGTGCTGTTTTGTTGACGATCTCGGCCTGGCGTTCCCGGGCGCAATTGGTATTGATAACGACGAGAAAATCGCCGGGCTGGCAAAAATCGCTGACGCTATCAAGTCCGAAGGCTCCAAAGCCCTGCTGCAAATCTACCACGGCGGCCGCATGGTCGACCCAAAACTGATTGGGGGCCGCACGCCGGTTGGCCCAAGCGCCGTTGCCGCGCCGCGTGACGGTGCCGCCACGCCGGTTGCCCTGACCGCGGAAGAGGTGGAAGGCATGATCGGCAAGTTCGGCGAAGCCGTGCGCCGCGCAATTCAGGCCGGGTTCGACGGCGTCGAAATCCACGGGGCGAATACCTATCTGATCCAGCAGTTCTTCTCCCCGAACTCTAACCAGCGCGACGACGAGTGGGGCGGCAGCCGCGAAAACCGCGCGAAATTCCCGCTGGCGGTGCTGGACATTACCCACAAGATGGTGCGCCAGTACGCGGACGACGCGTTTATCATTGGCTACCGTTTCTCTCCGGAAGAGCTTGAAGTCCCGGGCATTCGCTTCGAAGACACCCTGTATCTGCTGGAAAAACTGGCCGCGCGCGGGGTAGATTATCTCCACTTCTCCGTTGGCGCCGCCCTGCGTCCTTCTATCGTCGATACTCAGGACCCGACGCCACTTATCGAAAAATACTGCGCCATGCGCTCTGACACGCTGGCGCAGGTACCGGTGATGGGCGTTGGCGGCGTGGTGAATGCCACGGATGTGAATGAAGCACTGGATCACGGTTACGACCTGATTGCCGTTGGCCGCGCCACCATCGCCTATCCGGACTGGACCGATCGCATCGCGGCGGGCGAAAGCCTGGAGCTGTTTATGGACAGCACCCGACGCGAAGAACTGAGCATCCCGGAACCGCTGTGGCGCTTCTCGCTGGTGGAAGCGATGATCCGCGACATGAGCATGGGCGAATCTAAATTCAAACCGGGCACCTTTATTGAAAAAGTGCAGGACGATGCTAACGAACTGGTGATTAACGTCAGCCTCGAAACCGACCGCATCGCCGATATCGAACTGGCCTCCGGCCCGAGTGAAGACGTGGAGTTTGTCACCAGCTTCGAAGAGATCCGTACCCGTATTCTGGACGCCAACACCCCGCACGTGGATGCTATCACCGGCGCGACCAGCCAGAGCGAGGCGGTGAAAAAAGCGGTCTCGAAGGCGATGCTGAAATCCAGCAAAGCGCTGGCGGCAGAAGAGGGCGCTGACCCGAATGAGACTAAAAGCGTGGATGTGGTAGTGGTCGGCAGCGGCGGCGCCGGTCTGGCGGCGGCGATTCAGGCTCATGACGAAGGCGCGAGCGTGCTGATCGTCGAGAAAATGCCAACCATCGGCGGGAACACCATTAAAGCCTCGGCCGGGATGAACGCGGCGGAGACCCGCTTCCAGCGCGTGAAAGGTATTCAGGACAGCAAAGAGCTGTTCTACCAGGAAAGTCTGAAAGGCGGTGGCAACAAGAACAACCCTGAACTGCTGCGTCGCTTTGTCGAGATCGCGCCGCAGGCTATCGAATGGCTGGCCACGCGCGGCATTATGCTGAACGACATTACCACCACCGGCGGGATGAGCATCGACCGTACGCACCGTCCGAAAGACGGTTCCGCAGTGGGCGGGTATCTGATCAGCGGCCTGGTGCGTAACGTCAACAAGCGCAATATCGAGGTGATGCTGGATACCTCCGTGAGCGACATCATTTTCGAAAATGGCGAAGTGACCGGCGTGCGTCTGACCACCGAAGAGAACGAAACCCTCACCGTGGCAACCAAAAGCGTGATTGTGGCAACGGGCGGCTTCAGCGCCAACAGCCAGATGGTGGTGAAATACCGTCCGGATCTGGCAGGGTTCGTTACCACCAACCACAAAGGGGCGACCGGAGGCGGTATCGCGCTGCTGGAGCGTATCGGTGCGGGCACCGTGGATATGGGCGAAATTCAGATCCACCCAACCGTTGAGCAGAAAACGTCGTATCTGATTTCCGAATCCATCCGCGGCGGCGGGGCGATTCTGGTAAACCAGCAGGGCAACCGCTTCTATAACGAAATGTCGACCCGCGACAAAGTCTCGGCGCAGATCATCGCGCTGCCGGAGAAATACGCTTACATCGTCTTTGACGAGCATGTTCGCGCCAAAAACAAAGCCGCGGATGAGTACATCGCAAAAGGGTTTGTTACCAGCGCCAGCTCGCCAAAAGCCCTGGCGGAAGCGCTGGGGATGGATCACCACCAGTTCCTGGCAACGCTGGAACGCTACAACGGCTTTGTGGAGAAACAGCACGACGATGATTTCGGCCGCACCACCGCGCTGCGTGCGCCAATCAACGAAGGGCCGTTCTACGCCATTCAGATTGCACCGGGCGTTCACCACACCATGGGCGGCGTGACCATTAACACAGAAACCTGCGTGCTGGACAGCAACCACAACGTATTGCCGGGAGCGTTTGCTGCGGGTGAGGTTGTCGGGGGCATCCATGGCGGTAACCGCATCGGCGGTAACGCGGTGGCAGATATCATTATTTTTGGTACGCTTGCAGGACATCAGGCGGCTATGCGTTCGAAAACACGGTAAGGCTCCTGTTTCCCCGGCGGCGCGGTGCCTGCCGGGGCTACATCTGAGGACTCATGAAATGCCTGATAGCCATCGCGTTTACAGCTACTCCGCCGTTCTGATGGGATCGCCCATCCTCCTGAAACTCTTTTCCCATGACGAAGCGCTTGCCTCTCGCGTGTTTCGCCTGATCAAACAGTACGAAGATCTGCTCACCGTTAACCGAGCGCACTCCCAGGTAATGGACATCAACCATGCGGCCGGTCAGCATCCGGTTGCCGTCAGTCGCCCGGTGTTCGAGCTGATCCGCTGCGCGAAAGCGGCCAGCCTGCTTAAAGACAGCGCCTTTAACCTGGCGATCGGCCCGCTGGTGAAGCGCTGGAAAATTGGCTTTAAGGGGGACGCTGTACCGCCCGCGGACGAGATCGCCGCCTTGCTGGGCATCACGCATCCTGCGGACGTGGTGCTGGATGAAGCCAACAGCAGCGTGTTCCTTACTCGCCAGGGAATGGAGATCGATCTGGGGGCCATTGCTAAAGGCTATATCGCCGACAGGGTGCGGGATTACCTGCATAAAGAGGGCGTTGAACTTGGGCTGATCAACCTTGGCGGCAACGTCCAGACGTTAGGCTCGCCGGAGGGCGGCTGGCGCGTCGGCCTGAAAAAACCGTTCGCCGGTGACGCGCTGATTGGCGCCATGACGGTCGAAAACCGGTCGGTGGTGACGTCAGGCACCTATGAGCGCTACTTCGAGCTGAACGGCAAACGTTATCACCACATACTTGACCCACGCACCGGCTACCCGCTGGATAACGAACTGGACAGCGTGACGATTATTTCGCCAGACTCCCTCGACGGCGATATCTGGACCACGCTGATCTACGGCATGGGCGTGGAAAAGGGCTGCGCCGCGCTGCGTTCGCGCCCCGATATTGAAGCCATCTTTGTCACCAAAACAAAAGAAGTGGTGATCTCCTCGATGCACCACTTCCGTTTTACCCTTCTGGACGACAGCTACCGAATTACTGGCAGTACTGTTTGAGTAGGCCGACCTGTTCCGGCTGCAAACGGTAGCGATAAACCGGCCGGCCGGTAGCGCCGTAGTGAATGCTGGTGAACAGGATATTAATTTGCGCCAGCCAGATCAGGTATTTGCGGCAGGAGACGCGGGAAATGTTGACCGCATTCGCCAGATCGTCGGTGGAAAATTCTATCTCCGGATGGCTGTCGATCCACTGGCAAATGGTGCGCAGCGTCTGCGGCGTCAGGCCTTTCGGTAATTTTTTGCTGTCGGCCAGCTCCGGCGCGCCGCCGTGGATCAGCCTGTCGACGTCGGCCTGTTCATAATACTGATGCGATCCCATCAGGCTGCGCTTTGCCTTCCAGCCGTTCAGCGCCTCTTCAAAACGCGGGAACTGGAACGGTTTAATCAGGTAATCCACCACGCCATAGTGCATTGAGGTCTGGATCGTTGCGGCGTCGGAGGCCGACGAGATCATGATGACATCAATCGGGCGGCCCGAAGCGCGGATGATGGGCAGCAGATCCAGCCCGTTATCCTGCTGCATATAGACATCCAGCAGCACCAGATCGATCGGCTGGCCTGGGTTGGCGATCAACGCCTCGGCCTGGTTGAGCGTGGAAGCGACGCCGCAGCAGCTAAAACCCTCAACGCGGTTAACATACAGACGGTTGAGGTCGGCTACCATGGCGTCATCATCGACAATTAACACATTTATCACGCGATATTCCTCTCGCTATCCCAGGGGATCTGAACAAAAAATTGGGTAAATACGCCAGGCTCCGACTCGACGGTAATATCTCCGCCCAGATTCTGGATCTGCTGACGCGCAAGGAACAGCCCAACGCCGCGGTTTTCACCTTTTGTTGAGTAGCCCTTTGTAAAAATAGCCTCCAGCCGCTCGGGATCAATGCCGGGACCGTCATCGCTGACCTCACCGCTCAGCCAGCCGTTCTGATAATGCAGCAGCAGGCCGATCTCGCCTTCCGGCTGGCCTTCCATCGCATCCAGGGCATTTTCGATTAAATTGCCCAGCACGGTGATCAGCACCGCAACCTGCTCTTCATTGGCGGTGTCGGGAAGCTGACTCTCCTCCGCCAGCGTCAGGGTCACTCCGGCCTCTTTAGCGCGGTTAATTTTACCCAGCAGGAAGCCCGCAATGACCGGCGATTTAACTTTGCGCTGTATTGCGCCGATATCCGTCTGATAATTCTGCGCGGTCTGGATGATGTACTCCTCCAGCTTATCGTAGCGCTTCATGTGCAGCAGGCCGAGGATCACGTGCAGCTTATTCATAAACTCATGCGTATGGGAGCGCAGGGCATCAACGTAGCTGACCATGCCATCAATACGCTGCATTAACTGGCTGATTTCGGTTTTGTCGCGGAACGTGCTGATCGCCCCGATCACCTGATTCTGGCTTTTCACGGGGACCATGTTGCACAGCAGCAGCCGCCCGTTACAGCCGATCTCCTGATCCTGGCGGGCAATGCCGGTCCTGGATACTTCGCGCAGGCTGGCCAGCAGCGGTTCACTGCTGCTTTCGGAGTGCTGGCCCGAGGTCAGGAGTAATATTTCTCTGGCGGTGTGGTTAATCATCGTCACGCGCCCGTGCATATCCACGGCCATCACGCCTTCGCGCAGGGACTGCAACATGGCCTGGCGCTGCTCAAAGAGGGCTGAGATTTCGTAAGGCTCCAGCCCAAAGAGGATACGTTTCAGAACCCGGACCAGACCCCATATCGCCACTGAGCTCATCAGAACGCTGAATAAGATGGTCCACACGGCGTTGAGCCGCCCGCGGGCAATCTGATCTTCAACTTTATTCAGCGAAATACCCACCACCACCACGCCGATCTGGTCGTGCTGGTCGTCATACACGGGCGTAAAGACGCGCAGCGCTTCCGCGAGCGCGCCGCGGTTAACGGAGACATTCTCTTTCCCTTCCAGGGCGGGCGTCAGATCGTCGCCAATAAAATGCAAACCTAACAGCGCTTCGTTTGGATGGGAATAGCGGATCCCACGCAGGTCGGTGACCACGGTAAACAGCAGGTCGTTGCGCTTCGTCACCGCCTCGGCAATCGGCTGGATGATGCCAGCCTGCGGCGATTCCATCAGGCCACGCTTGATCTCCGGGCTGTCGGCCAGCGTCCTGGCGATACCCAGCGCGGTATCTTTCACGTCATCGCGCGTGGCGCGGGTGATCTGCACAGAGTACAGCGCGAAGACCACCAGCAGCACCGAGCCGATAATCGCGCACACCATCAGCGTAACCAGCGTATTCAGCTTCATAGGGCGCTTGCGCGTCGGGGGGAAGGGCTGCAAATCGCTCATTAACACTCCGCGATGAATAAGAAAGGGCTAATTATCGCTGATGACGGGCGTTTCATAAAGCCATGTAAAGAGAGGCGTTTCGTGAGCCTCCTCTCAGGTGACCTATATAAAACACTTTATAGTGTGAGGGTACTCATAATAAGGAGGCAGTTTATGAGCATTATGCTTACCGGTACGGCCAGGGAAAGACGGCACGCCAGCACCACGAACATCGACAGATTATCGACGCTGGATATGCTTAACGTCATACACCAGCATGACGCGCAAATCTCATCTGCACTTACCCCTCACTTAAGTATGCTGGCACGCGTGGTGGATAACGCGGCGGCGACGCTTAGCCACGGCGGACGTCTGGTACTGACCGGCGCGGGCGCGTCCGGACGCGTGGCTGAACAGGCGGCAGAAGCGTTTGCCCCGGGAAAACATCCCGTCATTGCGATGACAGCAGGCGATCACGCCGGTAGCTACGCGCGCGGCGTTGCCGACCTTCAGACGATAGAATTTGGCGAGCATGACATGATGCTGGCGCTGTCCGTCAGCGGCAAAACCCCATGGGTATGGGGCGCGATGCGTCATGCGTGGTCTCTGGGCTCAACGGTTGCGATCATTACGGAGGATGCGCAAAGTGAAGCGGCGCAGCTGGCGAGCATGGTCATTGCCCCCGAACTGGGCGCGGATGTGGTGGCCGGGTATACCAACGCTAAAGCAGGCATTGCGCAAAGCATGAGCCTGCATATGATCACCACCGGTCTGGCGGTACGTTCCGGACGGGTGTACAGCAACCTGCGCGTTGATCTGGAGGCAAGCAACACCAGATGGGCCGAACGACAAATTGCCATTGTGATGGAAGCGGGGGGATGTAGCCGGGCTCAGGCGAAGGCCGCGCTGGAAAGCTGTAACCACCAGTGCAAAACGGCGGTACTGATGGTGCTGACGGGGCTGGATGCCTGGAAAGCGCACGAATTGCTGGCGCAGAATAACGGGTTTGTTCGCCTGGCCTTGCAGGAAGCGCCGTAAGATTTCAGCGTCAAATAAAAAAAGCCCGCATCGCGGGCTTTAATATTGATGGGAATTAGAACTGGTAGGTCATGCCTACGCCAACGATGTCATCGGTAGAAATACCGTTTGCTTCGTAGAAGCGTTCATCGTTGTCCAGCATGTTGATTTTGTAGTCAACATAGGTAGAGAAGTTCTTGTTGAAGCTGTACGTCATGCCCACGTCGATGTAGTTAACCAGATCCATATCGCCTTTCTGACCCTGCGGGTTGCCGGCGTAGCCTGGATAAGTCATGTCCTTACCTTTAGAGTAAACCCATGCCAGGGATGGACGCAGACCGAAGTCGAACTGATATTGTGCCACTGCTTCGAAGTTCTGAGTCTTATCCGCAATACCATCATCGCCGTATGGGGTCATGTTGCGGGTTTCAGCGTACATCATTGCCAGATAGACGTTATTGGCATCGTATTTCGCGCCAATGGTCCATGCTTCGGCTGTTTCACCGCCAGCAAAGTGGGCGTTATTTCTACCCGCACCGACTTGTTCGTTAGTACGGTCAGAAGAAGAGTATGCAGCACCCAGGCTCAGACCAGACAGATCGCCAGAGAAGTCATAAGAGGTGGACATACCGAAGCCGTCGCCGTTCTGGAAACGAACATCATCATGGCCGTTTTTGGTGCCTTCCTGATTTTCGTTTGCGTTGCCACCTTCATTATTACCCTGGTATTGCAGCGCAAAGTTCAGGCCGTCGACCAGACCGAAGAAATCGTTATTACGATAGGTCGCCAGACCGTTAGCACGACCGTTCATGAAGTTATCGGTCCAGGTGTAAGAATCTCCACCAAATACCGGCAGCATATCGGTCCAGGCTTCAACGTCATACACGACGCCGTAATTACGGCCGTAATCAAATGAGCCGTAGTCGCCATATTTCAGGCCAGCGAATGCCAGACGGTTGAAAGATTTATCACCTGCGCCTTCGGTGTCGTTAGCGTAGGTTTTATATTCCCACTGGCCATAGCCTGTCAGGTCGTTCGTGATCTGCGTTTCGCCTTTGAAACCCACCTGTACATAGGTTTCATCGCCGTCGTCGCCAGGGTTGTCGGAGAAGGTATGACGCGCATCAACCTTACCGTACAGGTCAACTTTGTTGCCATTCTTGTTATACATTTCCGCCGCATTTACTGCGCCAGCCATTAATAACGCGGGTACGAGAATTGCCAGAACTTTTCTTTTCATTATATATTCCCTTTAAATATAAATTGTCTGAATATATGTAATTACCCTCCGTAACTACATGGCTGATACTATTCTATGGATTATTATTTAGGTTCAAAAATAAATGTAATTAAAGTGGTAAAAATATTACAAAATATTTCTTTTTATATCTTTATTTTTCACATGAATTAATTCATTGAAAATATAGCGGGTAATTATTATTAAGTATTTCGTAATTCTATTTATAAAGGATTTTAATTCGGGTGTATTATAATTCACTCACTTTTGAGCAACAGGACAGGATGATGGAACTTGCGCAGTGGCAACACCGTTTTGAGCGCTGGCTCGACGAAAATCATTTTACTGATGATGCGGCGCACGATATCGCCCATTTTCACCGCGTCTGGATGACGGCGCAGGGTATTATGGCTGACGAGGATAGCGATCCGCTGGTTGTGCTGACCGCATGCTACTTCCATGACATTGTCAGCCTGCCGAAAAATCACCCGGAACGTAGCCACTCCTCGCGGCTGGCAGCGCGAAAAACGCGCGAGATCCTCAGTCGCGACTTTCCTGATTTTCCGCCGGATCGTTATGCAGCCGTTGAGCATGCTATTGAAGCGCACAGCTTCAGTGCCGGTATCGCGCCGCAAAGCCTGGAGGCCAAAATTGTGCAGGATGCCGACCGGCTGGAGGCGTTAGGCGCTATCGGCCTGGCGCGCGTCTTTGCCGTCTCCGGTGCGCTGGGCGCCGCGCTGTTTGATGCCGACGACCCGTTCGCCGGAACACGAGCGCTGGATGATAAAGCCTTCGCGCTCGACCACTTTCAGACCAAATTCCTGCGCCTGCCTGACACCATGCAAACCGCGCGGGGGCGCGAACTTGCGCGTCACAATGCCGATTTTCTGATCCAGTTTATGGCGAAGCTGAGTGCCGAATTACAGGGCGATTACCTCGGAACCGACAGCCAGATATTGACCCATTTCCGTCGCAGTGTGCGATCCTGAACTGTGGTACTCTGTTTTCTGTCTTTATTGTCCGGTTAAGAGAATGCAGGAAAATCGATCAGTGACTGTGCCCGCGCCTGAGCGGGTTGAGAAATCAACGGCAGCCGTGCAGGCACTCCTGCGTCAGCTGCTGGAAATGTATGATGCTAGAACGCTGGCAAACCAGCTGGTGGCCCATGGCGAGAGCCACTGGAGCCCGGCGATACTCAAGCGGCTGCTGATAAGCGACAGGGCAGGTCACCGCCTGAGCGATGGTGAGTTCCGCTATCTGCAAAATTTGCTGCCGCGTCCGCCTGCTGCGCATCCAAATTATGCCTTTCGCTTTATCGATCTCTTTGCCGGTATCGGCGGCATTCGCCATGGCTTTGAAGCTATTGGCGGGCAGTGTGTATTCACCAGTGAATGGAACAAACATGCCGTCCGTACCTATAAAGCCAACTGGTATTGCGATCCCGACGCGCACCAGTTCAACGCGGATATTCGGGATGTCACGCTGAGCCACAAAACCGGCGTCAGCGATGAAGAGGCCGCCGAACACATTCGCAATACCATTCCGGCGCACGATGTGCTGCTGGCGGGCTTTCCGTGTCAGCCGTTCTCGCTGGCTGGCGTGTCGAAGAAGAACGCGCTGGGACGCGCACACGGCTTTGCCTGCGATACGCAGGGCACACTGTTCTTTGATGTTGCCCGGATCATTGATGCCCGCCGCCCGGCAATTTTTGTCCTGGAGAACGTCAAGAATTTAAAGAGTCATGACGGCGGCAAAACCTTCCGCATTATCATGCAAACGCTGGATGAACTGGGTTATGACGTGGCGGATGCAGAGGACATGGGGCCGGACGATCCGAAAATTATCGACGGCAAACACTTCCTGCCGCAGCACCGCGAACGCATCGTGCTGGTGGGCTTCCGCCGCGATCTCAATCTGAAAGGCGATTTTACGCTGCGTGATTTGCCCTCGCTGTATCCGGCGCGCCGCCCGACGGTGGCCGATCTGCTGGAGCCCGCCGTCGATGCGAAATTCATTCTGACCCCGGTGCTGTGGAAATACCTCTATCGCTATGCCAAAAAGCATCAGGCCAAAGGCAATGGCTTTGGGTTTGGCATGGTCAATCCGCTTAATCCTGACAGCGTGACGCGTACGCTGTCGGCGCGCTATTACAAAGATGGTGCGGAAATTCTTATCGATCGCGGCTGGGATAAGGCGCTGGGCGAAAAAGATTTTGACGATCCTCAGAACCAACAGCACCGACCGCGGCGCTTAACGCCGCGCGAGTGCGCCCGCTTAATGGGCTTTGAGACGCCGCAGGGCTACAGTTTTCGCATCCCGGTGTCGGATACCCAGGCCTATCGTCAGTTTGGCAACTCGGTGGTGGTGCCAGCCTTTGCCGCGGTAGCTAAACTGCTGGCCTCACGCATCAGCAAGGCCGTTCAGCTTCGTCAGAGCGAGGCCGTCGATGGCGGACGTTCACAATAAGGCCACGCGCAGTAAAAACATGCGTGCCATCGGCACGCGTGATACCGCGATTGAAAAACGGATCGCGGGCCTTCTGACCGCCGCCGGGTTTGAATTCAGGGTTCAGGATGCCACGCTTGCCGGGCGTCCTGATTTCGTCATCGACGCGTACCAGTGCATCATCTTTACCCACGGCTGTTTCTGGCATCATCACGACTGCTATCTGTTTAAAGTCCCGGCGACACGCACCGACTTCTGGCTGGAGAAGATTGGCAGAAACGTCGAGCGTGATAAACGCGATGTTTCTCAGCTTTACGCTCAGGGCTGGCGGGTGCTGATTGTCTGGGAGTGCGCGCTGCGTGGAAGAATGAAGCTGAATGACGTGGAACTGACGGAGCGGCTGGAAGAGTGGATCTGCGGCGGCGGTCAGGCCGCGCAGATCGATACCCAGGGCATTCACCCGATCACGGTTTCTCCACCTCACACCTCGTGACAATCGGTTTCGCGGGCAGCAAATGTTTACCCAGCGTGACCAGTACCACGGCAAAGACAATCACACCCAGCGCCAGCCATTCAATCGTCGACAGCACTTCGCCCGCAAAACCGGTACCCAGCAGCACGGCAACGACCGGGTTAACGTAGGCGTAGCTGGTGGCAACCGCCGGTGAGACGTTGCGAATCAGGTACATATAGGCGTTGATGGCGATAATCGAGCCAAACAGCGCCAGATACCCGACGGCCAGGAAACCTGAAAGGTCTGGCATCGCCGTCAGTTTTTCACCCGTCAACGCGGAGGCCATCAGCAGCACAATGCCCGCCGCGAGCATCTCAATCGCACCTGCCATCATCCCGGAGGGCAGCTCGATGCGTGAACCGTAGACCGAGCCGAAGGCCCAGCTCATGGAGCCGATCATGATCAGAACGGCAGCCCAGGGGTTCCCGCTCAGGTTACCGCCGCTGTTCAGCAGGATGATACCCACAAGCCCAATCGCGATGCCCAGCCATTCGAGCTTACGGGTGCGGATCCCGAAGAGGCGACTAAAGCAGAGCGTAAACAGCGGCACGGTTGCGACGACCACTGCGGCGATGCCCGACGGCACGTTCTGGTGTTCGGCGACGGTTACCGCGCCATTGCCCACCGCCAGCAGCAGCAGGCCAATCAGGGCGGCGTTAAGCAGGGGACGCCGCGGCGGTAGTCTGTGGCCGCGCAGCAATAAAAACGCCATCAGCAGCACGCCGGCCGTAAGGAAACGAATACCGGCCATCATCAGCGGGGGCCAGCTTTCCACGCCTACACGAATGACAAAATAGGTGGACCCCCAGATGATATACAGGGAAAAGAGTGCTCCAATGAGCGGTAATAAATGCCGGAAACGCATAGTCCCTCACGACGAAATAAAAAGTTCGCTCATAGTTAACGCCAAAACTATCAGCCTGGCGAGTGCTTTAATTGTGTTGTTGATGTGAAATTTTTGTTGACGCGAGGTGCCAGTTTCCGGGCGGTGAGTTTTGTTCCATACTATTCACTTAATTAGCAAAAAAAGAAGGAAAGAGATTTTGGCAGGAAGTAGCTTATTAACATTACTGGACGACATCGCCACCTTGCTGGATGACATTTCGGTTATGGGAAAACTGGCGGCGAAAAAGACCGCCGGGGTACTGGGAGATGATTTGTCGCTTAACGCGCAGCAGGTCAGCGGCGTGCGGGCGAACCGTGAGTTGCCGGTGGTGTGGGGCGTTGCGAAAGGGTCCTTTATTAACAAGGTGATCCTCGTTCCGCTGGCGCTGCTGATTAGCGCCTTTATACCCTGGGCCATTACGCCCCTGCTGATGATTGGCGGGGCGTTCCTGTGCTTCGAGGGTGCCGAAAAAGTGTTGCATATGTTCGCTGCACGCAAAGAGAAAGACACCCCGGAAATGCGCCAGCAGCGTCTGGAAGCGCTGGCCGCACAGGATCCAAAAACGTTTGAACGCGATAAGGTCAAAGGCGCGATCCGCACGGACTTTATCCTCTCGGCCGAGATTGTGGCGATTACGCTGGGGATCGTCTCAGATGCCCCTCTGATGAACCAGGTGCTGATCCTGTCCGGCATTGCGATCCTCGTGACGATAGGGGTTTATGGCCTGGTCGGGCTGATCGTCAAGCTGGACGATATCGGCTTCTGGCTGGAAAAAAAATCCAGCGCAATTGCGCGCGGCATTGGGAAAAGCCTGCTGGTGCTGGCGCCGTGGCTGATGAAAACCTTGTCGGTGGTGGGAACCCTGGCGATGTTCCTGGTCGGCGGCGGAATTATCGTGCACGGTGTTGCTTCGCTGCATCACATGATTGAACATTTTGCGTCAGGCCAGGGAGCGGTAGTTGCTGCAATTCTGCCCACACTGCTTAACCTCGTACTGGGCTTTATCGTCGGTCTGATTGTGGTAGCCGTTGTTAAGCTGGTTGAAAAAGTACGCGGGAAATCGCATTAATTATTGCTGACCCCGGATGCAAAAAGACCATTCCTCGTCTAAATTGAAAACGTTTCACCCTGATACAGGAGGCAGGTATGGTCTTTTTGATCAGTGATGAAGTTAAGCCCAAAAATGGTGGTCCAGGCATGATCGTCACCGGGTATTCCAGCGGAATGGTGGAGTGTCGGTGGCATGATGGATACGGCATTAAGCGGGAGGCTTTTCGCGAAGACGAGCTTCAGCCTGCTAATAAAAGGCAAAAACGCGACAAGGCTTAATCACACAACGCCCGGCCTTGCCGGGCGTTTTTACTGGCAGAAGACTTATCATATCGGATGGTGAGCGACAATCAGGGAGTGTGTGTGCAGCACGATACCTTTGTTGTAAAACAATCTTTTTTGCAGTGGCTGCATAAGCGTAGCAATCCCCGTTTGATTGTTAACTTCTGTTTTATCGTTGTCCTGATCTTTTCCACCCTCCTGACCTGGCGCGAAGTTGTGGTACTGGAAGATGCTTATATCTCCAGCCAGCGTAACCATCTGGAAACGGTTGCCAGTGCGCTGGACAGACAGCTTCAGTTCAGCGTCGATAAGTTATTGTTTTTTCGCCACAGCATGCGTGATGCGCTGGAAACGCCGCTGGCGTTTGGCGTGCTGCATGATGCGGTAAAGCGTTTTGCGCATTTGCGCACGTCCCCCAGCTGGCAAATTGCGGTTGATAAACAGCGCACGTTACCGATCAACGGTGTTTCGGATGCCTTCGTTGAAAAGACGACCCTTCTGAACCGTGATGATGAGTACCTTGATAATGAACTGTCCGCCGCGCTTGAAGTGGGGTATTTGCTGCGTCTGGCATCCAGCCCTTCCCGCAACGAAGAGCGCGTGATTTATGTCTCTCGCGCCGGATTCTTTCTGGAAACGGACACGCCGGGAAATTCCAGCGATATCGTGCAGCGCTATTACCATCTGGTCACTCAGCCCTGGTTTACCCAACAGTCCGAGCGTGAAAACCGTGCGCGTGCCGTGCGCTGGTTTATCTCGCCGCCTTCCACCTTTGTCGGCAAAAAGCCGCTGATCACCGCCAGCGTGCCGGTTTATTACAATCACGTCTGGTATGGCGTGGTGGCGATGGATTTCACCTTTGCCACCCTGCGTCGCCTGCTGGTGGAAGCCGTGGGCGATAACCCGGAAGGGGAATACCAACTGTATGACAGTCGGCTTACTCAGCTTGCAACGTCTGAATCACCTGCTGCGGACGTTAATCATTTTGACGCGCGCGAATTAGCGCAGATAGCGCACGCGATAGAATCGGATTCCGAAGGCGGCATTCGCCTGGGGAGTCGTTTTGTGAGCTGGGAGCGTCTCGACCATTTTGATGGCATCGTCCTGCGCGTGCACACCCTGGATGAAGGGGTGCGCGGTGATTTCGGCAGCATCAGCATTGTGCTGGCATTGCTTTGGGCGCTGTTCACCGCGATGCTGCTCATCTCATGGCTGGTGATCCGGCGCATGGTCAGTAATATGTATTCGATGCAGAACTCGCTGCAATGGCAGGCCTGGCACGACCCTCTGACCCGGCTGAATAATCGTGGGTCGCTGTTCGAGCAGGCGAAAATGCTGGCGAAGCAGTGTGAACAGCAGTCGCTGCCTTTCTCGGTCATTCAGATCGATCTTGATTGCTTCAAGAGCATCAATGATCGGTTCGGGCATCAGGCGGGTGATAAGGTGTTGTCCCATGCCGCGGGTCTGATTGCCAGCACCCTCCGGACTAAAGATATTGCCGGACGCGTCGGGGGCGAAGAGTTCTGTGTGGTGCTGCCGGGCATGACGCTTGAAGAGGCGGCGGAAGTCGCAGAGCAGATCCGCGAGCGTATCGACAGCAAAGAGATCCTGATTAAGAAAAGTACCACCCTGCGCGTAAGTGCGTCGTTTGGCGTCTCTGGCGCGCAGGAGAAGGGCAATTATCACTTCGAAAATCTGCAATCCACCGCCGATGCGCGTCTGTATGAGGCGAAACAGCGCGGGCGTAACCGGGTCATCTGGCAGGATCACGTCAAAAAGTAATCAAGCCCCTCGCACCAGCCGGTCGGCCCGGTGTGCTGAGTGTGATAAACCCGGGCGGGATCGTTGTTCTTAAGGCTGACGCCCTCCCGGTTGAAGCCTTTCACCACGACGGCAAAGCCTACGCTGTCCAGCAGCGGGGCATCATTCGGGCCGTCGCCCAGGCCCAGCGTCGTCGGTTCGGAACCCTCGTGCAGGCGATACTGGTCCACAAGCCAGTGAACCGCCGCGTCTTTGCCGCAGCAGGTGTCCAGGATATGCCAGAAGCGTGCTCCCTGGACGATCTTCAGCCCCTGCCGGGCGAGTTCGGCGGCAAAGCGTTCCATTTGTTCATCACTGTCACGCCAGATCAGCGTCACGGAAGCCTCGTGTTTACGCGCAAGCACTGAGCGGGGACGACTCAGCCCAGTCCATTCGGCGACCACGCGCTCATCCACGTCATCGAAGGTGATGAATTTAAGATGCATCTCCTGGCGTACCCGGGCAATACACTGCCGGATATCGTCATGCTTCTTTTCTGAGATGAACCGTGCGGCGTTTTCCCACCGTACGTCAGGCTGGATCACCGCGCCGTTTTCCGCAATATAGGGCAACCCGCCAAGCCCCAGCTCCTGCTGGATGTCATCCATCTCGGACGCGGTTTTGCTGCTGCACAGAATGACCGGTACCTGTTCATCCATTAACTTTTCCAGCCAGGGGGCCGCAGGCTGCCAGTCGAGTGTGTGAAAATCCAACAGCGTGCCGTCGAGGTCGGTAAAAACAAGCAGAGTCTCCTCAAACGAAGGCATAACGTCTCCCGGGTGATGATTTCACCTAAGATAAATCTTAAAAAAACAGGCATTGACGCGCCGTTGAAGTGGAAACGATCCCGACAAACCCACACGCGGCGCATGTTTATACTCATAACCAAAATTCACATGTATAAAATATAATATTCGCTAAGAGAATATATGCTTGTAAGACTATTCCGTTGGGGATAATGTCTTACCTGCATCAGATTTCCTGGTGTAACGAATTTACAAGTGCTTCTTGCATAAGCAAGTTTGATCCCGGTCATCCCCATGACCGGGATTTTTTTCGCCTTAGCGGTTCGTCTCCGAGACGCTAAAGTCATGGATATCCAGCTCGAATGCTTCAGCCAGTTCACGGTAGGTATGGTAATCCCTACCATTGACCACGACACGGTCGGAATTATCCTCCGCGCGATGAACTTCGGACTCACTGATTTCATTGATGGCGGCAAGCAGGGCATCGACATCCACTTCAACCTCACGCTTAATGGTGTCGCTGTACTCTTTGTCGGTCTTCATGGCGGGTTCCTCATTTAATCGTCTCAACAGTTAAGTATAGACCGCACACAAAAACGCCATTCGCGCCAGGTGGCGATGCCAGGCAATGCAATTTGTTCTACACTGGCTCAAAACCACAGGAGGAATGTATGAAGGTCAACGATCGGGTAACCGTCAAAACGGACGGTGGGCCGCGCCGCCCGGGCGTGGTGCTGGCTATAGAAGAGTTTAATGAAGGCACAATGTATCTGGTGTCGCTGGAAGATTACCCGCTCGGCATCTGGTTCTTCAACGAACTGGGGCACCCGGATGGGATCTTTGTGGAAACGGCGGAATAGGGCGGCGTCGGGGTGTCTTCTCCCCGGCTCCGGCTACTGAAAAGCAAAATCTCTGGCCAGGCCAGAGATCAAGGTAGGGTACAACATGGCCGTGCAAATTAGCGCATATTAACGAAAATCCCATTCGTCACATTATCTGTCAGGCGTACGACATGGTATATGACTTGCTTATTATGCGTTTTAATTTTCCTTTTAATATTTCCTTTGTGTGACGATACTGTTTTTGCCTTGATATTCATCTGGTCTGAGATCTGAATTGTCCCTTGTCCAGCCATCCACATTCTTAGCATACTTGATTCAGTTCTGCTTAATGATAGGGTGGGTAAGTTAACCGCCCCTACATTCTTAACTTCTTTATTCAAATAATCGCCCAGGATATCATCAAGCGACTCTGGTTTAATCGATTTCGAACTGATTAATAAGTTTTTACGCACCAACAAATACTCATCGAAATGAATATTGGCGATCGCCATAAAAACAATAAACAGGGTCTTAGGATGCTGATTAATGATCTGCTTAATGTGCTGACTGTTAGCGGGGTCGTGAATGAAACAGTCCTCATTAATAAACACCACGCCGGGCTTGTGGGCGTCACAAGCGGCTGCGAGTTCTTCAACGGTGTGTGCATCGTTGATGTCTCTCTTTCTTACCCCTCTGCTTGCTAAGTACCCGGTTAACCCTAGCCGGGTGTAGCTGCATAAATCCATAATGATCGTTGACATGGCATACCCTCACTCAATGCGTAACGATAATTCACCACCTGCCTGAGAGCTCATAAACAGCCATACGGGATGGAAAAAATCTAATAAAACCTGTGAGCATGACAAAGACTTTCAGGCGAACTCACTATCCCGTAAAGTTACGTATAATTTGCCAGGAATCATCTTAAAGTAAAGTAAATATTAAGTATTGTGAGGTGGTTAGAAACATTTAAACCGCGTCAGATATATCCTGGTAGATGTTTTTCGAGATTATTTTTAGGAATATCCTCAGAAAGACATTGCAAACACTGCGGGTTATTATTTGCGTGGAAGTTCGCTGACAATATCCGCTAACAGATTGAATATCTCGCTGAATAAATGCTCGCAGAAGGGGGCGATAAGTGGCATCAATAATGACATTAATAAAAGGCCAACCGTCAAAGTCACCGGAAAGCCGATGACGAATACCGACAGCTGCGGAGCCATTCGGTTGAGTAAACCTAATGCGAGGTTAACGGTGAGCAGCAGGGTAATGATCGGCAGCGCCAGCATCAGCCCGTTGAGGAAGATCAGCCCGGCAGCCCGCACCAGCGCCAGAAACGCGTTGCTGTTTACCGGGTTGTCGCCAATCGGCAGCGTGTGGAAGGTGTCCACCAGCATCGAGATGAGCCACAGGTGGCCGTTGAACGAGAGAAACAACAGCATCGCCAGCAGGTCGATAATACGCGCCAGCACGGGCATATTCAGATGGCTGCCCGGGTCAACGAACGTCGCGAAAGACAGGCCCATCTGCAAACCGATAAGTTCACCCGCCGTTCGTACCGCGGCGAAGGCGAGCTGCATCGTAAACCCGACCGCCACGCCAATCATCACCTGTTGCAGGGCAATCCAGATCGCATTCGGGGAAAAGATCGGGATATCCACCGCTGGCAGGGTAGGGGCAACGATAATCGTGATAACGATGCCCAGCCCAATTTTGACGCGTTTAGGCACCGACTTTTCACTGAGTATGGGGGCGGTGGAGATCAGCGCCATGATGCGCAGCATCGGCCAGAAATAGATCCCGAGCCACTGAACAAACTGATCGCTGGTGAAATGCAGCATCGTCCGTCAGCCGATGATGTAAGGCAGATTGGTGAACAGGTTGCGCATATAGTCCAGCAGCAAATTGAGCATCCATGGCCCGGCAACGATAATCGCCACGAAGACGGCAATGATCTTCGGGATGAACGACAGGGTCATTTCGTTAATCTGCGTGGCGGCCTGGAGAATACTGATAATCAGACCGGTGACCAGCGCAACCAGCAGCAGGGGCGCGGCGACGGCAATCGCGACTTTCATCGCCTCCGTGCCCATCATCATGACCGACTCAGGCGTCATTGCGCGCTCCTCAACTGTAGAAACTCTGCGCCAGCGAGCTGACCAGCAGCTGCCAGCCGTCGACCAGCACGAACAGCATGATCTTAAAGGGCAAGGCAATGGTTGCGGGCGGGACCATCATCATCCCGAGCGCCATCAGGACGCTGGCGATCACCAGGTCAATAATCAGGAACGGAATGAAAATGGTGAAGCCAATCTGGAACGCCGTTTTCAGCTCACTGGTCACATACGCCGGGAGCAGAATGCGCATCGGCACCGCTTCCGGCCCCTGTAACTCACCGGTGTTAGCGAGACGGGCAAACAGGGCCAGATCCGCTTCGCGCGTCTGGCGAAGCATAAATTCACGTAATGGCTGTGCCCCCTTTTCCAGGGCAACCTGCATGGAAATTTTATCTTCGCTGAACGGCTGGTAGGCCTCGGTGTAAATCTTGTCGATCACCGGCGACATAATGAAAAAGGTCAGGAACAGGGCTAAACCCAGCAGCACCTGATTGGGCGGCGCGGACGGCGTGCCGAGCGCGTTGCGCAGCAGGCCAAACACAATGATGATGCGGGTGAAGCTGGTCATCATTAGCAGGATCGCCGGGATAAAGGTCAGCGAGGTGATGAATACCAGCGTCTGCACGGACAGGGACCAGCTTTGTCCACCGTTCGCCAGCGGCGTGGAAACCAGCCCCGGCAGTTGCGCATACACAGAGGGCGCGAACAGGCCCAGGCCTGTCAGCGTAAGGAATAACAAACGGCGCATCAGGATCTCCCGGGACGCTTGAGCAAACTCTTCATTACGGACTGGAAATCCGCAGGGGCCTGGGCGTTAGCCTCCACCGTGACAGGCGCAGGGGGGAGCGTGTGAAGGACGTTAATGCTGGAGGCGGTCACGCCCAGCACCAGTCGTGCATCTTCCACCTCCACAATGACCACGCGCTCGCGCGGTCCTAGCGGGGTGCTGGCGCTGACCTTCAACCCGCGGGTACCGGCCGTTTTCCCCGCCAGACCGAAACGCTTTGCCAGCCAGGCGGCGATAAGGATAAAGGCAATAATACCGAACAGCGCGCCGCTCACCTGGAGCAGCGGTGAGCCGGGTACGGCGGAGGGCGCGGACAGTGTTGCCTGGGTTTTCATACTTAACGACTCAGACGACGCATGCGTTCGGAAGGGGTAATGATGTCGGTGATACGTACGCCGTATTTATCGGCCACCACCACTACTTCGCCCTGTGCAATCAGGTAGCCGTTGATCAGAATATCCAGCGGCTCACCCGCTAAACCGTCAAGCGCCACCACGGAACCCTGCGTCAGGCGCAGCAGCTCTTTAATGGTCATGCGGGTGCGACCCAGCTCAACGGTCAGCTTGACCGGAATGTCCATAATCAGGTCGATGTCCTGCAACGTGCCGCTGACGTCGCCGCCGCCTAACTGCTGAAAGACCGCGTCTGCCGCGCTTTTCGTCGGCGTCGTTTTCTGCTCGTTTAACGCGTCAGCCCACAGATCGTCCAGTGCTCCGCTGTTTTCATCGGACGGATTGTTCATGTCACTCATTTGGGCTGTTCCTCATTCAGCGAATTCAAAATCGGGTTGATCAAGTGCTCAACGCGTAACGCATACTGGCCGTTAATCGTGCCGTACTGGCTTGTCAGCACGGGTACGCCATCCACATGGGCAATAATGCGGTCAGGTTTATCTATCGGCAAAACGTCGCCGGGTTGTAATTTCAGGATCTGCGATAACCGCATGGAGATGTCGGCGAAGTTGGCCACCAGCTCCAGCTGCGAATGCTGCACCTGACGCACCAGGTTTTCACGCCAGTTCTGATCTTCGTGACGTGAGTTCTCCAGCGGCGGGTTCACCAGCAGTTCGCGCAGCGGTTCAATCATGCTGAACGGCAGGCAGATGTTGAACTCGCCCGTCAGGTTGCCGATCTCGACGTGGAACGGGGTGTTCACGACGATGTCATTCGGGGAGGTGGTGATGTTGGTAAACTTCACCTGCATCTCGGAACGCACGTACTCCACTTCCAGCGGGTTAATCGCTTTCCACGCGTCGCTGTAGGATTCCAGCGCCAGCTTCAGCATGCGGTTAATCACGCGCTGTTCGGTATGGGTAAACTCGCGGCCTTCCACTTTGGTCGGGAAACGGCCATCGCCACCGAACAGGTTATCCACCGCGATGAACACCAGGCTTGGCGAGAACACAACCAGGCCGGTACCGCGCAGCGGTTTCAGATGGATCAGGTTAAGGTTGGTTGGCACCGGCAGGTTGCGGGCAAACTCATGATACGGCTGAATGCGGATCGCACCGACGGTGATATCCGGGCTACGACGCAGCAGGTTAAACAACCCCATACGGAATTGACGTGCGAAACGTTCGTTGATGATCTCCAGCGCCTGTAAACGCTCGCGCACCACGCGACGCTGGGTATTGGGATCGTAGGGACGAATATTATCGTCGCCGGTCAGACCCGGTTTCGGTTCGTCACTTTTATCGCTGTCGCCGTTGAGCAGCGCATCGATTTCTGCCTGAGAAAGAATACTGTCGCCCATGTCGTTACCGCAGAATGAAGGCTGTATACAGAACGTCAGTGACTTCCTGCTTAGGTTGGCCGTTTACCAGCGGGGTCGCCAGCGTCTGTTTGATGGCATCGACCAGCTTTTGCTTGCCCACATCGGTGGCGAGCGCGGAGGCATCCTGACGAGAAAACAGCAGCAGCAGACGGCTACGCACTTCTGGCAGGTAGTCGTTCAGGCGTGCACGGGTCGCTTCATCTTTCAGACGCAGCGTAATACCCACGTAAAGCACGCGATCCGCATCGCCCAGGTTCACGGTGAACGTATCCAGCGGGTAGAAGACCGGCGCCGGCGGAGGCGGCGCTTCAGCTTTGGCGGCCGCGCTGGAGGGTTCCTGCTGCATACGCCAGTAACTGTAGCCTGCGGTGGCGCAGGCCGCGAGGGTAATCAACACCAGCAGCGGGATCCAGATGGAACGCTTGCTTTTTTTGGTGATAGCGGAGTCTGTCATCTGATACGAGCTTCCTGTTTCGGTACAGCTTAATACGGTGATTATCCCGTGTCCGGCTTAGGTCAAAGCGTGGAAAAGACGGGGATAATCACGTTACCTCTGGCGTTTAGGCAAAGATGTCTACGGCACGGCTGCCGCGCGCGGCGGATTGCAGGGCGGCAGGGGCAGGCAATAACTCTTCGCTCTCATCGTTAAACCCGCTATGCTGGCCGGAACGCGAAGCGTGCTGTTGCTGCCCGGATGAGGACTGCTGTTGCCCGGCAAAGCCCTCGCTGCTGACGCTGCTTTGGGAAAGCTGAATGCCGTTTTCCGCAAGCTGCGTGCGCAGGATCGGCAGGGCCGCTTCCAGCGCCGCGCGGACGTGGCTGTGGGGCGAAACCATCTGCAACTGCGCCTGGTTGTCATCCAGCTTAAGCGAAATTTGCACCTGACCCAGATCCTCCGGGTGCAGACGCAGCTCTGCGGTCTGCTGTCCCTGCTTTGTGAACAGGGTGATGTGCTGGCTCAGATTCTGCTGCCATTCGTGCGTGCCCAGCGGCTGGCTTAACACCGGCGCTGTCGCAACGGTAGCGGCAGGCTGTGAAGGCGCCAGGTGACTGACGATCGGCGCCAGCGTCGCGGTTGGGCTGGCGGCAGACGACGCCGCGCTCGCTACGTCCTGCTTCTCTGCGACGGCGGCGACGGCTGGCGTAACGGCTGCCGTGGCGGGCAACGATGTGTCGCTGTCCTGAACCGGCATTTTTTCCTGACCCGTTAACGCATGGCTAAGCGGCTGATGCTGGCCGTTGTCCGTCTGGGCTAGCGCAGAGGGGAGGGCGGCACGGGGGGCGATCTCCCCGGTGCTCGCAGGCTGCGTCGCTACCGGGATGGTGGTCTGCTGGTGCGGTAACATCGCCATCAGCGCGCTTAACCCGGCCAGCTCCTCTTCTTCAGTCGTGGTCTCGCTGTTTGTTTTCGCCTCCGGCTGGGTCAGCGCCTTCAGCGCATCCGTATTCGCGGCGGGTTTCAGGCCGGAGACGAGGCTTTGCAGGGAGACGGCGGTATCTTCACCAGTCAGGGTCTCCTGACGGGAGAGCAGCTCGGCGATTTTGGCCTGGAGCGTGGTATCACCGTTTTTTTCCTTTGCCGCTGTCGACAGCTTGCTGCCCGCCGCTTTCAGGTCCGCCAGCGTCAGCGGGGCATCTTTGCCTTTGCCGGTGGTTTCGGTCAACGCGCCCGCCAGCAGAGAGAGAAAATCTTGCGCGCCCTCAGCGCCTTTCCCGGTCAGCGTGCCGCCGGACGGGTCGCTGTCGGTCATCAGCATTTGTTGCAGTGTGATCATTCTGGTTTCCTCATTGATGCGCGCTGGGCAAACTCATCCATTTTTTTCTGATCCAGACGGTTTTCCGCCAGGGTCGAGGCTGCAATCTGCCGGTCCTGTAAGGTTTGCCAGGCCTGCAACCGCTGTTTTTTCTCGCGCCAGAAATTCAGCGCGGTATCGACTTTTTGCGTCCACTGGTTGAGCTGCTGGCGATGCTGCTCAATCGCCTTTTCCAGCGTCTGGATAAACTGCTGATAGTTAATCCAGCGCTGGCTACCAATGCCCTGCGCCATGTCGGTGTTAAGGTTGGTGCGATATTCATGCTGATAGTCGATTAACATCTTCAACTGTTCTTCAGCCTGCTGGCACCCGCGCCGCATTGCGCCAAGCTGCAATGCGGCATCATCAACTTCTTTTTCAGCCAGATCTTTCAGCGTTGATAACGCGCTGTTCTGCGCCATGACCTTCGCCCTCCACCTGTGTTACACCTGCGGGAAAATCAGCTCCAGTGCCTGGAGGGAATCTTCCCAGTCGGCGCGTTCAAAAATACCCTGTTGCAGAAATGCCTCCAGCTGCGGCCACAGGGCAATCGCTTTATCGAGCATCGGGTCGCTGCCTTTGGCGTACGCCCCGACGCTCACCAGATCGCGGTTGCGCTGGAAGCTGGAGAGCAGTTGTTTGAAGTTACGCACGCGGGCGTAGTGTTGCTCGGTGATCAGGGCCGTCATCGCACGGCTGATCGACGCTTCAATATCAATGGCCGGGTAGTGCCCGGCTTCGGCCAGACGGCGCGACAGCACGATATGGCCGTCGAGGATCGCGCGCGCGGAGTCGGCAATCGGGTCCTGCTGGTCATCGCCTTCGGTCAGTACCGTATAGAACGCGGTGATGGAGCCGCCGCCGCTGATGCCGTTCCCCGCGCGCTCAACCAACGCCGGGAGCTTGGCGAAGACCGACGGCGGGTAGCCTTTGGTCGCGGGCGGCTCGCCGATGGCCAGCGCAATCTCACGCTGCGCCATCGCGTAGCGGGTCAGGGAGTCCATAATCAGCAGCACGTGCTGGCCCCGGTCGCGGAAATCTTCCGCAATACGCGTGGCGTAGGCGGCACCCTGCATACGCAGCAGCGGCGACACGTCCGCAGGCGCAGCGATCACCACCGAGCGGGCGCGGCCCTCCGCACCCAGAATGTTTTCGATGAAATCTTTGACTTCGCGACCACGCTCACCAATCAGGCCAACCACGATAACGTCCGCCTGGGTATAACGCGCCATCATGCCGAGCAGGACCGATTTACCCACGCCGGAGCCGGCAAACAGCCCCATACGCTGGCCGCGTCCCACGGTGAGCAGGGCGTTAATCGGCCGCACGCCGGTATCCAGTACGTGCTCGATTGGCGTGCGTTGCAGCGGGTTGAAGGGTTGGGTGATCAGCGCGCCGGTTTCGGTGGTATCAGGGGAGGGCAGGCCATCGAGCGGTTTGCCGCTTCCGTCCAGCACGCGGCCCAGCAGCGCCGGACCGAGCGGGAGCTGTTTGCCGCTTTGCAGGCCGTCACCGCTGATGTTTTTCGCGTAGACGCGGGCGCCGGGCAAAATCCCTTCCACTTCTTCAAGGGGCATCAGAAACAGGCGCTGACCGTTGAACCCGACCACTTCGCTTTCCACTTCACGCGTCTCCCCCCCGTCCTGACGCTCAATCACGCAGGTGGCGCCGAGCGGAAGTTGCAGCCCCGTGGCTTCCAGGACCAGACCGGTGGCGCGCGTCAGGCGTCCATAACGACGAACGGATGGCAGCTGCGCCATCTTCGTTTCAAAATTATCGAGCGTGTTAAGCCAGCGCGTAAGGCGAGCGGTCATCAGATGACTCCCGGTGCCGCCAGGCGGCACAGTTCCTGCCAGCGGGTCGCGACGCTGGCATCCAGATCGCCCTCATCCGCCGAGACCTTACAGCCTCCGTGATGGAGCGACGGATCGCCGCGCAGCCGCCAGCCGTGCAGGCTCAGCGTCGCGCCGAGGCTCTCTTCCACGCGCTGCAAATCATCAGGATGAACGCGCAGCTGCGGTTTGCCGCTGAACAGCGGCTCCTGCTGGAGCAGGGCCTGGATCTGCTTAATCAGCGCGGCGTTATCCACTACCGGCGTCTGGCCGATCACCTGACGGGCCGCCTCCAGCGCCATCTGCATCAGGCGCGAGGCAATCACGCTGTCGAGCGCATCCAGCGTGTGCTGAAACTCGCTCACCAGCTGCTGCATGCGGGCATGCAGCGGCGCCTGCTGCTGGCGCGCCTGCTCGATGCCCTGCTCTAAACCTTTCGCCAACCCTTCCTGATAACCCTGTGCGTGCCCGGTCTGACGGCCTTCGTTCATCCCGGCGTTGAAGCCCTGCTCGTGCGCCTGCATTTGCATCTGGGCCAGCATCTGGGCGCGCTGTTCCTCTTCACTCAGCTCGGGTATGCCCGCCCCGGCGTCGCCCTCGTCGGACGACACAACGGCAGGGGTGAACTCTGCGGTGGGAGGGGAGAGGTCGTCAGGCGTCCAGCGCTTCCACGACAGTTCATCAGACATAGGTGTCGTCTCCGCTGCCAATCACCATCTCGCCGGTTTCTGCCAGACGACGAACAATAAGCAGGATCGCTTTCTGTTCGTTTTCCACCTGAGACAAACGCACCGGGCCACGGTTGGCCAGGTCGTCGCGCAGGATATCGGCCGCACGCTGGGACATGTTGCGCAGGAATTTCTCGCGCAGCGGCTGCTCGGCGCCTTTGAGGGCGATAAGCAGCGATTCGGAGTCCACCTCCTGAAGCAGGCGCTGGATACTGCGGTCGTCCACTTCGACCAGGTTTTCGAACAGGAACATCTCGTCGATAATTTTCTGCGCCAGCTCGCCGTCGAACTCGCGTACCGCCGTAATAACCGCCTCTTCCTGCTGCGTTTTCATCAGGTTGATGATTTCCGCTGCCGTTCTCACGCCGCCCATTTTGCTGCGCTTGAGGTTCTGGCCGTCGAGCAGGTTGTTCAGCACTTCGGTCAGCTCCGCCAGCGCGGCTGGCTGGACGCCGCCGAAGGTGGCGATACGCAGCATTACGTCGTGGCGCAGACGCTCGTCGAACAGCGCCAGAATATCGGCTGCCTGGCCCCGTTTGAGGTGGACCAGAATGGTGGCGATAATCTGCGGGTGCTCGTCGCGAATAAGATCGGCGGCGCTTTGCGGCTCCATAAAGTTGAGCGTTTCGATCCCGCTGGCGGTGTCGCGCGTTTCGAGAATATCTTCCAGCAGGCTGGCGGCGCGCTCTTCGCCGAGCGCCTTAACCAGCACGGAGCGCAGGTATTCGTTGGCGTTGACGTTGAGCGCGGCAAACTGCTCGGCTTCCTGCTCAAACTCCGCCAGTACTTCTGTCAGCTGCTTGTTGGAGATCTGGCGCACGTTGGCCATCGCCGCGCTGAGGATCTGCACTTCTCGCTGGGAGAGGTGTTTAAACACCTCCGCCGCGCGATCTTCGCCAATGGTCATCAGCAGGATGACGCTCTTATCGGTGCCTGTAAGCGTATTACTCATGTTCGTTACCCATCCAACCGCGGATGACCAGCGCGACGACGCGCGGATCGTTATCTGACATTTCGCGAATGCGCTGGCTCATCACCTCTGCGCCCATGCGCTGGTTAGCACGACGCTGCTGCATCTGTTCATCTTTGCTGAGACGAACTTCAACCGCTTCTTCCTCATCCGGACGCGCGTTCTTCTGTTCCAGCGCGGCTTTCTCGGCTTCAGCACGACGCTGTAGCTGAGGACGGACACCCTTACGCCACAGCAGCCACGCGACAATCAGCACCAGCAGCCAGCGGCCTGCGGACATCAGCTGATCGAAGAACGCCTGCTGTTGCCAGAACGGCAGTTCGCCACCGGTCTCATCCACCGGGTTGAACGGTGAGTTCACAACGTTGAGGGTATCGCCACGTTTTTCAGAGAAGCCCATCGCTTCGCGGGTTAAATCTTCGATCTGCTTCATCTGCTCCGCTGTGAGCGGCAGCGGTTTACCGTCCGGCAGCGTTTTGTAGTTCACCACCACGGCAACAGAGAGACGCTGAATATCGCCCGTGTTCAGTTTGGTATGGCGGATAGTCCGGTCGACTTCGTAGTTGGTCGTTTCGTTACGGCTGCTGTTACGCGGGCCGGTACTGTTCGCGGTCGAGGTCGTCTGCTGATTCGTTTGCTGACCGTTCTGCGGGTTTGCCGGCGGGGTGGAGATTGGCGCGGCGTTGGCAGGCGCAGGCTGGTTAGAGAGCGCGCCCGGCACACCGCCAGGATACTGTCCGCCGACCTGTTCCGTCTCATTGATCTGACGCGAGCGTAACACGGCGCGGGAGGCATCCCCGTTCGGGGCGTACTGCTCTTCGGTCTGTTCTTTATTCGAGAAATCAATCTGCGCTGTGACCTGCGCGTGTACGTTGCTGCTGCCGACCACCGGGCCCAGAATCGCTTCGATGCGACGCTGGAGACGGCCTTCCACATCCGCGGCGTATTTCAGCTGGGCGTCATTGAGATCGCGCCCGGCGGTGTTGGACTGCGTCAGCAGATGACCACTCTGATCCACCAGCGTAACGTTACCCGGCGGCAGGCCGGCCACCGCACTGGAGACCAGGTGCGTGACGGCGCTGATCTGCCCTTCATCCAGCGCACGGCCAGGTTCGAGGTTAACGGTCACAGAGGCCGAAGGGGACTTTTGTTCACGGACAAACAGGGACGGCTTAGGCATCGCCAGGTGCACGCGGGCACTTTTCACCGGGCCCAAGGTTTCAATCGTACGGGCCAGCTCACCTTCCAGTGCGCGCTGATAGTTAACCTGCTCGCTGAACTGACTGATGCCGAATTTTTCCTGATCCAGCAGCTCAAAACCAACCGCGCCGCCTTTTGGCAGCCCCTGCTGGGCGAGACGCAGGCGAAGCTCGTGCACTTTATCTGCCGGTACTTCAAGCGCACCACCGTTATCGGCAAAGCGATACGGGATGTTCATCTGGGTTAACTGGGTGACGATGGCACCGCCATCCTGGTCAGAAAGGTTGCTGTAGAGCGTGCGGTAATCCGGGCTTTTTGCCCATAAGACCATCGCGACAACGATCGCAATGGCGGCAGCGCCTGCCACAATCAACGGGATCTTAGGGTTGGCGCGAAGGCGGTTCATCCACTCGAGTGATTTATTCTGTGGCGCTGTCGATGCTGCTGTCGCACTCATTGCGCACCTCTTAAATCCTGGTGGTTTACGTTATTCGTGTAGAGAAACAAAACTGACTCCCGGGTCGGCAAACACGACAAAAGTTCCATACTGATGGCCCTGCCATTATTTGATGATTCGGGATTTTCTATGCGTCAAATAACCTGGTTTTTTAACGCTATTTACCGCCATTATCTTATTGACAAGCTGTTAGTCTTGACCTCGTAAAAAACCATCCAGGGGAGAGTCATGGCTATACAGGGCATTGAAGGGGTACTCAGTCAGTTACAGGCAACGGCGATGACCGCCCGTAATCAGAGCGTGGCTGACCAGCCGCCGGGCGTTAGCTTCGCCGGTCAACTGCATGCGGCGCTGGACCGGATCAGCGACAAGCAAAACGCGGCCCGTACCCAGGCTGAGAGATTTACCCTTGGCGAACCCGGCGTGGCGCTCAACGATGTGATGGCCGATCTGCAAAAAGCGTCGGTGTCATTGCAGATGGGGTTGCAGGTGCGTAACAAGCTGGTGTCGGCATACCAGGAAGTGATGGGGATGCAGGTTTAATCAATACCCATCTTACGCTGGCAGCCTGATGGCTTTAATGCCACAATATTTTTTTCTTCGCATGCAGGAAAGATGATGAAAAAAGTAGCAATTGTGGCTGCGATGCTGACGTTAGCGGGATGTGTTCAGGTAGATAACTATCAGGAAGTGATTAAGCACCCGGTACCTTCGCAACTGGCAGGTTACTGGCAGTCGAAAGGGCCGCAGAGCGCGATGGTGAGCCCGGAAGCGATCGCCACGCTGGTGGTGACGCCAGAGGGGGATACGCTGGATTGCCGTCAGTGGCAGCGCGTTATCGCGGTGCCGGGTAAGATCATGCTGCGTTCAGATGATTATTACAACGTGACCCGTAAGCTGGATGTCTATCCGCTGGAGCGTGATGGGGCGGCGCTGGAGTATGACGGTATGGAACTGTACAAGGTTGACCGTCCAACAGTGGAATGCGCAGATTACCTGAGTAAGAATCCGCTGGAGAGTAAGCTTCCGTAGCGGTAAAAGCAAAACGGCAATCATATTGCCGTTTTTAGGGTTTGCTCCCTCTCCCGGTGGGAGAGGGTCGGGGTGAGGGCATCAGGCCGCACTTTCCCAGCACTACAGCGCGTCCTCAATCACCCAGACGCTGACGCTGCCCCCGTTACAGAAGAACGTCCCTTCGCCATCCGCCGCCGTGGTCACGATTTCCTCGCGGTTGCCTAAAAAATCACGCCAGGTCTTGTTGCCGTAATTCTCCCCGAGGCAGATCGTCTTCTCGCCGTCATCGCCATTCGACAGCACCACAACACAGCCCGGGTGTTCCTCAGTCCCGCTGCGGCTGAACGCAATGCAGTTTGGATGATCGAAAAACAGCGTCTGCACGCCGTGGGCAAAACGCTGCCGGGCGAGGATCAGCTCGTGGAGCTGTTCAATCACAGGCATATCGATGTGATACGTCTCGCCATCCCCGCCGGTGTCGTCATAGCTGGCGCCAAAAAGATCCGGGTAGAACACGCTCGGCACGCCGTTTTCACGCAGCAGGATGAGCGCGTAGGCCAGCGGTTTGAACCAGGCTTCAACCGGGGCTTCCAGCGCCTGCAAGGGTTGGGTATCGTGGTTGGCAACCAGCGTCACGGCATGGAACGGATCGGCTTCCACCAGCGTACCGGTGAAAATCTGGCTCATATCGTAGTCGCGTCCCTGGCGTGAGGCTTCGTGAAATTTCATTTGCAGTGGCGCATCAAACAGCATGGTTTTACCGTCCACCTGATTGATGTAGTGCTGCAATTTATCCACTTCGTGAGACCAGTATTCCGCCACAATAAACAGCGGCTGCGGGGCCACCTCCTGGACGTGCTCAATCCACTCTTTATAGAACCAGGCCGGGATGTGTTTTACCGCGTCCAGGCGGAAGCCGTCGCAGTGGGTTTGCTCCATCACCCAGCGCGCCCAGTATTTGATCTCCTCCGTCACCGCGTGGTTGCGAAAATCAATATTTTCACCCATCAGGTAATCGAAATTGCCCATCTCGTCGTCGACCTGATCGTTCCAGCCTTCGCCGGTGTAGTCGTTCACGATTTTGAAGATACCGTCCTCATTGGGGTTTTCAATGTGGTCGATACCGCTGAAGCATTTGTAATCCCAGATGAACTGCGAATACTGCCCGGCCCGAACGGGGAAGGTGTAGCGCGTCCAGGCTTCGCATTCGATGATCTCATTGCTGATTTGGGTGCGATCCTGAGCATCCACGCGCTGCACGCGGACGGGTTCCTTTTCATCGGCCCCCATTTTGTGGTTGACCACCACGTCCAGAAGCACCGCAATCTGGTTGCTTTTTAAGGCGTTGATAGCCTCCAGCAGCTGGGCTTTATCGCCGTATTTGGTGGCGACGCTGCCTTTCTGGTCAAACTCACCGAGGTCGAAAAGGTCATAAGAGTCATACCCGACGGAATCGCCGCCGGATGCCCCTTTGTATGCCGGCGGTAACCAGACCATATTGATGCCGATTTCGTTCAGGTTGGGGGCTAATGCCGTGACTTCTCGCCACAGTTCACCGCCGGTGGGGTAGTACCAGTGAAAACATTGTAAAAGTGTTGGGTTGCGCATGCACCATCTCCATGAGGTCGCGAAACTCAAGTATGGAGCAGGTTTGGCAGAAATGCCTGGCGAACGAAACGGTTAACGTTTGCCCGCCAGTTAAATGGCTAATTGATATCGCTATTACTTTGCGGAACCAGGACATGACCGCCCTGGTTACCGTAGGTGGAGAGAACGGTTTTCTGGATGGAGGATTGCCCAACCAGCTTCGCCAGTTCATCCATTCTGGCTTGCAGCAACGTTTTTACCTGGCCTTCGTTGTCCAGGATCACCCGCAGCGTCGGGCGAAGCTGCTCCTGAATCTGCGTCGAAGGTTCACTTTCCTGAGTGAGACGAGCCAGTGAGTGCACCGCATTAACATAGTCGGTTTCACAGATGATCAGATCATCCCATAGTCCCTGCCGGGCCAGTCGCAACATCAACTGGCTCTGCTCAAGGAGTTGCTGATAAAGGGCATAAAGTTGCGGTGCGTTACTCATTAGACGGCGTCCTGCATCAGTTGTGGCGTACCGGCAACCTCCTTCCACCCGTCAGCGATATTGCGCAGCAAGGTTTCCACCTCTTCGATGGCGCTGGCGTCGTTATTCACGTTGGCGTGCAGGAGGCGACGTACCATATAGGCATAAAGGGCAATCAGGTTTTGCGTAAGCTCATCACCGTTATCTTCTACCAGGCCAACCTTCAGCCCGTTTTCGATAATGTTGATGGCTTTGGAGAGCGCCAGCCCTTTTGCCGGGATATTACCGTCTGCCAGGAACAGACGCGCGCGTACAAGCGCGCTGAGGGCTCCATCAAATAGCATGATAACCAGCTGCTGCTGGCTGGCGCTCATCACCGCGCTTTCAACTTCTATCTTTGCGTAGGCTTGCGTGCCTTTTGCGCCGTACATGTTATCCCCCTCGGGTCTGATTAGCGTTTACTACTTGTTGCTGGACGTATTTTCGAACTGCTGCGTCAGGTAGCTGCTGGTATTGTTCAGCGAGGTCATCAGTACGTCCAGCTGGGTAAACTGGGCTTTGTACTGCGCCACTCTCGCGTCAATACGTTCGCTCACGGCGTTATATTGATCCGTTAACTTGTTCAGCGTTTTGCTGACGCCATCTTTGGCCGCCTGGATAATGCCTTTGCTGGAAAGCCAGTCAGTCAGATGGGTGGCCATGGTGGTGGTGATCCCGGTGGTTTTACCGTCACCTACAACCAAATCTTTCACGGCAGACGGGTTATCCGTCAGCGCTTTTTTCAGCTTGTCGCTGTCCAGCTCCAGCTTACCCGTGCTTGGATCGGAGGTAATGCCGACCTGAGACAGCGTTTTATAGGCGGTTCCGCCGACGGTGTTGCTCAGCATGGTTTTCAGCTGCGTCTGGATAGTACGCAGCGTAGTGTCTCCGAGCAGGGCACCGTTGCTGGTATCTTGTTCATCCTTACCCGGATCTACCGCCGTGTATTTTGTCAGTGAGGCGAAGCTATCTTGCAGGGTGTTGTAGGCATCCACCCAGGCTTTCATCGCCGTTTCCGCTTTCGACGTATCTTTAGCGATCGTCAGCGTCTGGTTACCGGTGGTGACGTCGTTCAGGTTCAGGGTGATATCTTCCAGCGCATCGCTGATGGTGTTGCTGCTGTTTTCGATATCAACGTTATTCACCTTCAGCTTCGCGTTCTGCGCGGTGACGCTTTCCGTCATGCCGTTGCTGGCGTCGGTGCTGGTGCCGTTGTAACCCATAAAGGATTGCAGGGCGCTGTCGCCGCTTACGCTGATGCTGACCGCGTTGTCCGCCCCGGTTTCGGTGGAGGTGATGGACAGACGATACTGACCATTACCGACGTTAATAATACTGGCGGTCACGCCGGCGTCAGCTTTGTTAATCGCATCGCGAATGCCGGTCAGCGAAGAGTTTGCCGCGCTGATATCGACGGTCACCGGATCTTTACCGTTAACGGCGGTAAAGGTGATCTTGCTGTCAGCCGTGGCAATGGCCGTTTTGCTGTCCGGCTGCGCATTTTTGGTCGTCAGGGTTTGCGCCTGCGCCAGCTGCGACACGCTGATGGTGTATTTACCGGCAATCGCGCTGCCGGTGGTGGTGGCGCTGAATGCCGTGGTGCTGCTCGACGTGCTGGTCGCCGTAAACAGGTCGGCTTTATTCAGCGCGGTGTTGGCAGTCTGAAACGCTTCCAGTGAACTCTTCAACGTGCCGTAAGCGCTCAGCTTGGCGGTATAAGATGACTGTTGTTTGGAAATCGGCGTCAGCTGCGCTTTTTCGGCCGTGGTCAGACTATCCAGAATGTCTGCTAACTTAAGACCCGATCCAATCCCCAATGATGAAATACTTGCCATATTTATTCCTTAATCTATCGACACGTAGAACGAATAGTGGGGTTATCGGCCTTTATGGGGGAAAGTTTACGGTTAATTTCTTTTTTTTAATGGCGGGAATAACGCTAATAGAGAAGAGCTTTTCAGTGGCTAAAAAAATTAACGCGATCCTGAAAAAAAATCTAAAGGTTGTTTTGGACCAGACGATAACACCTTTGACGGCGATGAAGCCGAAGGGTGGAAACCCAAATCTAACCAAACAGATTTGATGAACAACAGGAATCGAAATCATGGCACAGTACATTAATACCAACAGCCTCTCGCTGATCACTCAGAACAACATCAACAAGAACCAGTCCGCTCTGTCTTCTTCTATCGAGCGTCTGTCTTCTGGTCTGCGTATCAACAGCGCGAAAGATGACGCTGCGGGCCAGGCGATTGCTAACCGCTTCACCTCTAACATCAAAGGCCTGACTCAGGCTGCACGTAACGCTAACGACGGTATCTCTGTTGCTCAGACCACTGAAGGCGCACTGTCTGAAATCAACAACAACTTGCAGCGTATCCGTGAACTGACCGTTCAGTCTCAGACTGGTACTAACTCCGATTCCGACCTGTCTTCAATCCAGGACGAAATCAAATCCCGTCTGTCTGAGATCGACCGTGTATCTGGCCAGACTCAGTTCAACGGCGTGAACGTCCTGGCAAAAGACGGCAAAATGGCTATCCAGGTTGGCGCGAACGATGGCGAAACCATCAATATTGATCTGAAAAAAATCGACTCCAAAACTCTGGGTCTGGACAGTTTCAACGTTAACGGTCCTAAAGGAACTTTAACTGCTCTGGATGGAACCGCAGGTAAAGACTTTACTTCCTATTATGGCGCAACTACAAAAGTTGCAGCTGCAACTGTTAACGAAGCTACGCCTGATGATCTTGCAACGCGTCTTGGTGTTGATCCAGCTAGCGTAACCTTAGATAAAACTCAGGTTTACAAAGATGAAAATGGTAATCTGTTTGCTAAGGTTAGTATTAAGCCTAACGGTGCAGCAGAAGTTAATAACTTAAAAGCTAACGGTATTGAAAGTACTGATGGTGCCTCTCAAGACTTCATGATTGCACTGGATCCTCAGTCTGCATCACTCACTGACCCAACCAAAGCCGCGTTCACTCTCGATACTAAAAATATGAGTCTGACCAGCTTGACCAAAGGTGCTTCTTCTGATCCACTGGCTAAACTGGACGAAGCTATCGCGTCCGTAGACAAATTCCGTTCTTCTCTGGGTGCGGTACAGAACCGTCTGAGCTCTGCGGTAACCAACCTGAACAACACCACCACCAACCTGTCTGAAGCGCAGTCCCGTATTCAGGACGCCGACTATGCGACCGAAGTGTCAAATATGTCTAAAGCGCAGATCGTTCAGCAGGCCGGTAACTCCGTGCTGTCCAAAGCTAACCAGGTTCCTCAGCAGGTTCTGTCTCTGCTGCAAGGCTAATCGCCTGATTACGCTTAAACCCCGCTTCGGCGGGGTTTTTTCTGTCCGCATTTACGCGTAACCCCCCAAATAACCCCTCATTTCACCCACTATTCACCCGATTAAAACCCCTCCAGAATCGGATAATCATGCCGATAACTCAACTAACGCAGGGCTGTTTATCGTGAATTCACTCTATACCGCTGAAGGTGTAATGGATAAACACTCGCTGTGGCAGCGTTATGTTCCGCTGGTGCGTCACGAAGCATTGCGCCTCCAGGTGCGTTTGCCGGCGAGCGTGGAACTGGACGATCTGCTACAGGCGGGCGGTATCGGGTTATTGAATGCAGTTGACCGGTACGACGCTCTGCAAGGAACGGCATTTACGACTTACGCAGTGCAGCGTATTCGTGGTGCGATGCTGGACGAGCTGCGCAGCCGCGACTGGGTGCCGCGCAGCGTTCGCCGCAACGCGCGCGAAGTGGCGCATGCGATGGGGCAGCTGGAACAGGAACTGGGGCGCAACGCGACGGAAACCGAAGTAGCGGAGCGTCTGGGCATTCCTGTTGAAGAGTATCGCCAGATGTTGCTCGATACCAATAACAGCCAACTCTTCTCTTATGATGAGTGGCGCGAAGAGCATGGCGATAGCATCGAGCTGGTGACCGATGAACACCAGCAAGAAAACCCGTTACACCATTTACTGGAAGGGAATTTACGCCAGCGCGTGATGGAAGCGATCGAAGCTTTACCGGAACGTGAGCAACTGGTGTTAACCCTCTATTACCAGGAAGAGCTCAATCTCAAAGAGATTGGCGCTGTGCTGGAGGTGGGCGAGTCACGGGTGAGCCAGCTGCACAGCCAGGCCATTAAACGCCTGCGCACAAAACTGGGTAAGTTATAGGTGAGTTATTCGCCTTGGAAATGCCGCACAACGTATTGACAACCAGGAGTTATCATGACGGTGCAGCAATCTAAAAGACGGCCTTTAAGCCGCTACCTGAAAGACTTTAAACACAGCCAGACGCATTGCGCCCACTGTAAAAAATTACTCGACCGCATCACGCTGGTTCGTCGCGGTGAAATCGTGAATAAGATTGCGATTTCCCGCCTCGACACGCTGATGGATGAAGCCGCCTGGCTTGAAGAGCAAAAAGAGTGGGTAGCGCTTTGCCGTTTCTGTGGCGATCTCCATTGCAAAGAGCAAAGCGACTTCTTCGATATTATCGGCTTCAAGCAATTCCTGTTTGAACAAACGGAGATGAGTCACGGCACCGTGCGTGAATACGTGGTTCGCCTGCGCCGCCTGGGTCAGCATTTGACCATGCAAAATATCTCCCGCGATCTGCTGACGACCGGATACCTGGATGAAAATCTGGAACCCTGGTTGCCCGCCACCAGTACCAATAATTACCGCATCGCGCTGCGAAAGTACGCGCAATATAAAGTCCAGATGCCGGGCGTCATAAAGCAGAAAGTCCGCGCCGGAACAACTTCTGATATATATTAAAAAAGAATAAGATGTAGCGCAGCCGCCTTTGACGTTGCAGGCGATTTCTCTACACTACTCAAAAATTCCACTGTATCGGGGTACTTATGAAATTAGCACTTCTGGGTCGTCAGGCGCTGATGGGGATGATGGCCGTTGCGCTGGTCGCGGGGATGAGCGTGAAAACGTTCGCGGCAGAGAATCTGCTCAACAAAGTTAAAGAGCGCGGCACGCTGCTGGTTGGGCTGGAAGGAACCTATCCTCCGTTCAGCTTCCAGGGCGACGACGGTAAACTGACCGGTTTTGAAGTGGAGTTTGCGCAGGAGCTGGCAAAACACCTCGGCGTTAAAGCCTCCCTGAAACCCACCAAATGGGACGGGATGCTGGCGTCACTGGATTCCAAACGTATTGACGTGGTGATTAACCAGGTAACCATTTCTGACGAGCGTAAGAAGAAGTATGACTTCTCCACGCCGTACACCGTGTCCGGTATTCAGGCGCTGGTGAAGAAAGGTAACGAAGGCAGTATCAAATCCGCAGCGGATCTGAAAGGTAAGAAAGTCGGCGTCGGTCTGGGCACCAACTACGAAGAGTGGCTGCGCCAGAACGTGCAGGGCGTGGACATCCGTACCTACGATGATGACCCGACGAAATACCAGGATCTGCGCGTAGGCCGTATTGACGCCATTCTGGTTGACCGCCTGGCAGCGCTGGATCTGGTGAAGAAAACCAACAATACCCTGGCTGTCGCGGGTGATGCGTTCTCCCGTCAGGAGTCCGGCGTGGCGGTGCGTAAAGGTAACGAGGATCTGCTGAAAGCCATCGACGGCGCCATTGCTGAGATGCAGAAAGACGGCAGCCTGAAGGCGCTTTCTGAGAAGTGGTTCGGCGCAGACGTGACGAAATAAGTCTCTGACTGACAAAAAAAGGCGCTTTTAAAAGCGCCTTTTTTATTTCTCGCGCGTCTGCGTGCATAATGAAATAACAATTGTTTGCGTGACCGGAGGAACCATGTCACTACAGAATTTAACGCGCTTTCCCCGTCTGGAATTTATCGGCGCACCCACGCCGCTGGAGTATCTGCCGCGATTTTCTGACTATCTGGGGCGCGATATATTCATTAAGCGTGACGATGTGACGCCCATGGCGATGGGCGGAAATAAGCTGCGCAAGCTGGAGTTTCTCGCCGCCGATGCTCTGCGTGAGGGGGCGGACACGCTGATCACCGCCGGGGCAATTCAGTCTAACCACGTTCGCCAGACGGCGGCAGTGGCGGCGAAGCTGGGACTCCACTGCGTAGCCCTGCTGGAGAACCCGATCGGGACGCAGGCAGAGAATTACCTGACTAACGGTAACCGTTTGCTGCTGGATCTGTTCAACGTGCAGGTTGAAATGGTCGACGCGTTGACCGACCCGGCTGCACAGCTCGACGAGCTGGCGACGCGTCTGGAAGCGCAGGGTTTTCGTCCGTACGTGATCCCGGTTGGCGGCTCGAATGCGCTGGGTGCCCTCGGCTATGTTGAGAGCGCGCTGGAAATCGCTCAGCAGTGCGAAGGCGCGGTGAGTTTATCCTCGGTGGTGGTGGCGTCCGGCAGTGCGGGGACCCATGCTGGTTTAGCTGTCGGGCTTGAGCAACTGATGCCGGAGGTCGAGCTGATTGGCGTGACGGTTTCCAGAAGCGTTGCGGAACAGAAGCCGAAAGTCGTCACCCTGCAACAGGCGGTGGCTGAACAGCTTGCGCTTCAGGCGAAGGCGGAAATACTGCTGTGGGATGACTATTTCGCGCCGGGCTATGGCACCCCCAATGATGAAGGGATGGAGGCGGTTAAGCTGCTGGCCCGTCTCGAAGGTATTCTGCTTGACCCGGTCTATACCGGCAAGGCAATGGCGGGCCTGATCGACGGCATCGCCCGCAAGCGCTTTAAGGATGAAGGACCCATTTTGTTTGTTCATACTGGCGGGGCGCCTGCGCTGTTTGCCTATCATCCTCATGTCTAAAAATCAGGTAGAAAAATAATAATGCAAGAAAGTATTCAACTGGTTATTGATTCGCTGCCGTTCTTGCTTAAGGGCGCGGTGTTTACTTTACAGCTCAGTATCGGCGGGATGTTCTTCGGGCTGGTGCTCGGGTTTGTGCTGGCACTGATGCGCATGTCGAACATCTGGCCGGTGCGGTGGCTGGCGCGGTTTTACATCTCCGTGTTCCGCGGAACGCCGCTTATCGCCCAGCTGTTTATGATTTACTACGGGCTGCCACAGTTTGGTATTGAGCTGGATCCGATCCCGGCGGCGATGATTGGCCTGTCGCTGAATACCGCGGCGTACACCTCTGAAACGCTGCGTGCGGCGATCTCCTCCATCGATAAAGGACAGTGGGAAGCGGCGGCCAGTATCGGGATGACCCCGTGGCAGACGCTGCGCCGGGCGATCCTGCCCCAGGCGGCGCGCGTGGCGCTGCCGCCGCTGAGCAACAGCTTTATCAGCCTGGTGAAAGACACCTCGCTTGCGGCGACCATTCAGGTGCCGGAGCTGTTCCGTCAGGCGCAGCTGATCACCTCGCGCACGCTGGAAGTGTTTACCATGTATCTGGCGGCCTCGCTGATTTACTGGGTGATGGCGACGGTACTGTCCGCTCTGCAAAACTATTTTGAAAACCAGCTTAACCGCCAGGAGCGTGATCCAAAATGAGTGCAATTGACGTCAAAAACCTGGTGAAAAAATTCCATGGACAAACGGTGCTGCATGGCATTGATCTTGAGGTTGAGCAGGGCGAAGTGGTAGCAATTATCGGCCCGAGCGGGTCAGGCAAAACCACGCTGCTGCGCAGCATCAATTTACTGGAGCAGCCCGAAGGCGGGACGATCCGCGTGGGTGATATCACCATTGATACCGGGAAACCCATCAGCCAGCAAAAAGGGCTGATTCGCCGCCTGCGCCAGCATGTCGGCTTCGTGTTCCAGAGCTTTAATCTCTTTCCGCACCGCACGGTGCTGGAAAACATTATTGAAGGGCCGGTCATCGTCAAGGGGGAACCTAAGGAAGACGCGACGGTCCGCGCCCGCGAGCTGCTGGCGAAGGTTGGGCTGGCAGGGAAGGAGACGAGCTATCCGCGTCGCTTATCTGGCGGGCAGCAGCAGCGTGTCGCCATTGCGCGCGCGCTGGCGATGCGCCCGGATGTGATCCTGTTTGACGAACCCACATCCGCGCTCGATCCTGAGCTGGTCGGGGAAGTACTGAACACGATCCGACAGCTGGCGCAGGAGAAACGCACGATGGTGATTGTGACGCATGAAATGAGCTTCGCTCGCGACGTTGCCGATCGGGCTATTTTCATGGATCAGGGGAGAATAGTTGAGCAGGGGCCGGCTAAAGCGCTGTTTGCCAATCCGCAGCAGCCCCGTACCCGTCAGTTCCTTGAAAAATTCTTAATGCAGTAGCATTTTAGCGTTCAATTTGCTCCAGATGCCGCTTCTGGAGCAAATTATCCTCCCTTAAACTCCGTTCTGTTGCTTTTTTATTCCGACTGATGTGGATAAGCCATCGCCAAATTAAAGATAATCTGCCTGTGGCCGATATTTTATATAAATAATCATGCTTTATGTGTTAGGTTATATTCACCATAATAATGATTATCTTTATCAGAGGCTTCATTCAGTAAGTATGAGGGATATAGACTTTTTCACCTGGCGACGGGAATGCTTCCTCCGGTTTCAGGAAATGACCTGTGCCGAAGAGGTATATCAGGAACTTCAGCGACAAACGCAGGCGCTTGAATTCGATTATTATGCGCTTTGTGTTCGACACCCTGTGCCATTTACCCGCCCGCGAACATCCGTCCATTCCAGTTATCCGCAACAATGGATGGCGCAATATCAGTCCGAGAATTATTTCGCCATTGACCCGGTGCTGAAGCCGGAGAATTTCATTCAGGGACATTTGCCCTGGACGGATGAATTATTCACGGATGCCCAGCAATTATGGGACGGCGCGCGGGACCACGGTTTACGCAAGGGAATAACGCAGTGTCTGATGATGCCAAATCATGCGCTCGGTTTCCTCTCCGTGTCATGTACCAGCTTACAGGCACACTCGATATCCAGTGAAGAAGTTGAGCTGCGTTTACAAATGCTCGTCCAGATGGCGCTCACCACACTGTTGCGCTTTGAACATGAGACGGTGATGCCGCCTGAAATGAAATTCAGCAAGCGTGAGCGGGAAATTCTGAAGTGGACCGCAGAAGGGAAGACGTCGGCAGAAATCGCCATCATTCTCTCCATCTCGGAAAATACCGTCAATTTCCATCAAAAGAATATGCAGAAGAAATTCAACGCACCGAATAAGATCCAGATAGCGTGTTATGCCGCGGCGACGGGGCTTATCTGACTGATATCACGTTCTGCGTGTCAGACGAGAAAACGGCTGAATGCTTTGCATCCAGCCGTTTTTGTTACTGGCGGTAGGCTTGTTTAATTTGCTTAACCGTATTGGCAAAAACAGCGGATTCCGCCTGGTCTTCCATCTGCGCGATCTGTTTTTCCATTTTAATGATCACACGACCAGCATCAGCCTGGCCCATCGCTTGTAGCATAAGCGTCAGCAGCGACTTCAGGCAGTTTACTTCCTGTGCCAGTTCCTGGTTATTCTCGGCAGTGGCAAATTCAGGTGTGCTCATTTATTTTCCTCATTATAAAACAGCGCATGAGCGCGACGATGAAAGTTAAGGCGGCGGAGTATACCACAAGCTACGGCAAAAAATGCAGTGGTTGTTTTTTATACTTATCGCGCAGTGATTATTGGGCGGCGCGGATTATGAAGGTACCCTGTCCAATATGTTAGCGACAATTAAATGTTTATCCCCGGTTCGCCATTCGTTAATTGTTGTTACAAAAAATCGCGCGCTCTTTTTCGTTTGAGTTAACAACTGTTTTAGTAACTTTTCGAATGTCGATGCTAAAAAATAGCGGTAAAAGCCCGGCGGGCAAGGGTTTTCTTTCCACTTACTGTACAGCTTAATTTCCAAAAACGAGACCAGAATCGAATAGCCGATTTTTTAGCGTTTTAATCTTGCATGGAAAACCGTTAATATAAACCCAATTAGCAGTCAGTAGCGTTATCCCTATTCTGGAGACATTTCCTTTGATCAACGTCCTTCTTGTTGATGACCACGAACTGGTGCGCGCAGGGATACGACGCATTCTTGAAGATATAAAGGGTATTAAAGTTGCCGGCGAGGCGTGCTGTGGCGAAGATGCCGTTAAATGGTGTCGCGCTAACTCCGCAGACGTGGTGCTGATGGATATGAACATGCCCGGTATTGGCGGGCTTGAAGCCACGCGCAAAATCGCGCGCATGTTCGTTGATACCAAAGTTATCATGCTGACCGTCCATACCGAAAATCCGCTGCCTGCCAGGGTTATGCAGGCGGGTGCTGCCGGGTATCTCAGTAAAGGCGCCGCGCCGCAGGAAGTTGTCAATGCGATCCGCACCGTACACGCCGGGCAGCGCTACATCGCTTCTGATATTGCTCAACAGATGGCTCTGAGTCAGATTGAACCGGAAAAAACGGAATCTCCGTTTGCCAGTTTGTCTGAGCGCGAATTGCAGATTATGCTGATGATCACTAAAGGTCAGAAGGTGAATGAGATCTCAGAGCAGCTGAATCTCAGCCCGAAAACGGTCAACAGCTATCGCTATCGAATGTTCAGTAAACTGAACATTCACGGTGATGTCGAACTGACTCACCTGGCCATTCGCCATGGTTTGTGCAATGCGGAGTCGTTAATAAGTCAGTGAGTGAAGCGTTCGATTCAAAAGCATTTCTGAAAACCGTCACCAGCCAGCCAGGCGTCTACCGTATGTACGATGCTGGCGGTACGGTTATCTATGTCGGTAAGGCGAAAGATCTGAAGAAACGCCTTTCCAGCTATTTCCGCAGCAACCTTGCCTCCCGTAAAACCGAAGCGCTGGTCGCACTTATACACAACATTGATGTCACCGTAACGCATACGGAAACGGAAGCGCTGCTCCTTGAGCACAACTACATTAAGTTGTATCAGCCGCGCTACAACGTTCTGCTGCGCGATGACAAATCCTATCCGTTTATCTTCCTGAGCGGCGACACGCACCCGCGGCTGGCGATGCATCGTGGCGCTAAGCATGCGAAAGGTGAATATTTCGGCCCGTTCCCGAACGGTTATGCCGTGCGGGAAACGCTGGCGCTTTTGCAAAAAATCTTTCCTGTTCGCCAGTGCGAAAATAGCGTTTATCGCAACCGCTCCCGGCCATGCCTGCAATATCAGATTGGCCGCTGCCTGGGGCCGTGCGTTGAAGGGCTGGTGAGCGAAGAAGAGTACGCGCAGCAGGTGGAATATGTCCGCCTGTTTTTAGCCGGGAAAGACGATCAGGTGCTGACGCAACTGATTGCCCGTATGGAAAAAGCCAGCGCGGCGCTGGAATTTGAGGAGGCCGCACGCATCCGCGACCAGATTCAGGCGGTGCGCAGGGTGACCGAGAAGCAGTTTGTTTCCAATACGGGCGACGACCTCGATGTTATCGGCGTAGCCTTTGACGCCGGTCTGGCCTGCGTTCATGTGCTTTTTATTCGTCAGGGCAAAGTGCTCGGCAGCCGCAGCTACTTCCCGAAAGTGCCGGGCGGCACTGAGCTGGGTGAAGTGGTGGAGACCTTCGTCGGCCAGTTTTATTTGCAGGGCAGCCAGATGCGTACGCTGCCCTCGGAGATCCTGCTCGACTTCACGCTCGATGATAAAACCCTGCTGGCGGAGTCGCTTTCAGAGCTCGCAGGCCGCCGGGTGAATGTTCAGACGAAACCGCGCGGCGATCGCGCGCGTTATCTGAAGCTGGCGCGAACCAATGCCGCCACGGCGCTGACCACCAAACTGTCCCAGCAGTCGACCGTCAGCCAGCGTTTAACCGCGCTTGCTACGCTGCTTAAGCTGCCGGAAGTGAAACGCATGGAATGCTTCGACATCAGCCATACGATGGGTGAGCAGACCGTGGCGTCGTGTGTGGTCTTTGATGCCAACGGTCCGCTGCGGGCAGAGTATCGTCGCTATAACATCACCGGCATTACGCCCGGTGACGATTATGCCGCCATGAACCAGGTGCTGCGCCGTCGCTATGGTAAAGCGATTGAAGAGAGCAAAATCCCGGACGTTATCCTTATCGACGGCGGGAAAGGGCAGTTGGGGCAGGCGAAGGCGGTATTTGAATCGCTCGACGTGGAGTGGGATAAGAACCATCCGCTGCTGCTAGGGGTAGCGAAAGGGGCAGATCGTAAGGCTGGCCTGGAAACGCTGTTCTTTGAGCCGGAAGGCGAGGGCTTTAGCCTGCCGCCGGATTCCCCTGCGCTGCACGTGATCCAGCATATCCGCGATGAGTCGCACGATCACGCCATCAGTGGGCACCGTAAAAAACGGGCGAAAGTGAAAAATACCAGTACCCTTGAGACGATTGAAGGCGTCGGGCCAAAACGTCGCCAGATGCTGTTGAAGTATATGGGCGGATTGCAAGGATTACTCAACGCCAGTATGGAAGAAATTGCAAAAGTGCCGGGTATTTCGCAAGGGCTGGCAGAAAAGATCTACTACTCGTTGAAACATTGAGGGCTCTGTAGCAACATAGAGCTAAATTTTACTGACAACAGACAGTTACCGTCATCATGCGATTTAATATCCCTACGTTGCTCACTCTCTTTCGCGTTGTGCTCATTCCGTTCTTCGTCCTGGCATTTTACCTGCCGGTCGTCTGGGCGCCTTTTGCCTGTGCGCTTATTTTCCTGATCGCTGCCGTGACGGACTGGTTTGACGGTTATCTGGCGCGTCGCTGGAACCAGAGTACCCGCTTTGGCGCGTTCCTCGATCCGGTTGCGGATAAGGTGATGGTGGCAATCGCGATGGTGCTGGTGGCGGAACATTATCATACCTGGTGGGTAACGCTGCCTGCCGCGACCATGATTGGCCGTGAGATTATTATCTCTGCCCTGCGCGAGTGGATGGCGGAGCTGGGTAAACGCAGCAGCGTGGCGGTGTCCTGGATCGGTAAAGTTAAAACCACCGCACAGATGGCGGCGCTGGTATGGATGCTGTGGCGTCCGAATGCCTGGGTAGAGTGGGCCGGCATTGGTCTGCTGTGGGTTGCGGCGGTGCTGACGCTGTGGTCAATGCTGCAATATTTGAACGCTGCGCGCGGTGATTTGCTTGAACAGTGATCGTTTCGGCTTAATTTTCAGCAAACGATCCTGAGATGCAAAAAATAACGTTGACTCAAAACGTCATATCAGTAGAATGCAACGCATCGAACGGCGGCACAGTTAGCCGGACGACAATGAAATCAAGTGGTTAGGAAGTAGTTAAATAGTTACTTGATGACATGCGGGAATAGCTCAGTTGGTAGAGCACGACCTTGCCAAGGTCGGGGTCGCGAGTTCGAGTCTCGTTTCCCGCTCCAGATTAATGCATCGGCAGCTTGCGGGTGCAGGTCGAAAGACAACAGATTTAAGGCGCGTTAGCAAAGCGGTTATGTAGCGGATTGCAAATCCGTCTAGTCCGGTTCGACTCCGGAACGCGCCTCCACTTTCTTCCCTGGCCGGATGGTGGAATCGGTAGACACAAGGGATTTAAAATCCCTCGGCGTTCGCGCTGTGTGGGTTCAAGTCCCACTCCGGCTACCATGGGGAAAATAGAATAAAATCAATGATAAGCAGTGTCGTATAAACCACCGAAAGGTGGTTTTTTATTGCCTGAAATTTGCTTTTCCGAAGATGCGTCCGAAGATGATTTTTCCGCGAACGCATACCCAATCAGTTTTTCTGCCCGCCCACTACTGGTACCACTTTTACTTTCCTGTCATAAATTGCCGTTTGTCGCGAGTTCTTATGGCCGGAAATTGCCTGTTTCTCTTCAAGGCTACCTTCCAGGTCTGAAATGCCTTTTGCTTTCAGATCGTGGAAAGTGAAATCAATCGACAGGTGAGGGTACTTTGCCTGGGCTGCGAGTTTTGCCTCTCGCCAGCGGGAGTTAAAACCATCACGGGTATATTTGCTTCCACTGGGTTGATGGATTAGGAACAAACTTCTTATGCCTGGTTTAAGTGGTAACGCGCGTGCCAGCGAAACCGCTGCGCGTAAACGAGGTGTCCACGCTTTGATCTGCTTCACGCCAGTTTTACCCTGGCAGATAAATATCCCCATATCGCTGATCTGCTCTTCACTTAAAGACAGGACATCGCTTTGCCTGGCAACGCATAAATAAGCGATCTCCATTGCTGCACGGACCACATCAGCCCCAACCTCATATACAGCATTGTATTCTTCATCCGTTACGTAGCGCTCACGTGATACTTCCTTAAATTGCTTTACCCCCTGGCATGGATTTCTTTCCACATGCCCACGTTCATAACCCCAACGAAATACCCGCGAAAGGAAACTCTTTTCCCTGTTTGCCTGCGTTCGGCTGGAAATACCACGCTGATCCATATAACGCCGAATGTGCTCGGGTTTTATTTTGTTTGGGTCTGTTTTGCCAAAAACCGGTAATACCTTACACGAATATTTCGTGTAATCCTTCCTGGTCTCCGGTGACAAATCCATAAAGTCAGGGGAGGCCATAAACATATCGGCAAGGTTTTGGAAGGTATTTTTCCTAACTTCTTCGCCCACTGCTTTTTCGTATGCCAACCAGACAGCTGCCTGTGTTTCTTCAAGGGAACACAGGCGTACGGCTTTATTATCTTTGGTCCGAAACTCATAGGCAGCTTTGCCGCGATATACTCGCGGTGGCATCCAGTTATCGGCGGGGTTTTTACGCTTTCCGGCCATCAAATACGGCTCCGAAATTTGGTTCTTCATCCTCGCGCACCGGGGAGGTTTCCTGGTTGCGGTATTTTATGGGGTTCATGAAATGCCCCCATGTTGTTTTAGGGTGGCCGTCAGCTCTTTCCATAAAGAATATCCCGGCTCGACGCAGGGCATCACACTGTTTTGATTTAAGTGGCGTCCCCGTCAGTTCTATCATCTCTTCTCTGGTGATGATGTCGTGATCGTGTCTCATGGTCTTTCCTCAGCATGCGGTATATCGCATCGTCAGCGTCACTACATGCGCGTTCTATGTCTGACCTGGTCAGAGTCTTCTTTCGTACACTCGCTGATAATTTTCCGATCTTGGTATCAAAGTCTGAGAGCAAAATTGCCCCGGGTTGCCAGTGCAGCATTGCGGCCTCCATTGAGTTGTTGAGGCCACAATGCTATCGGCAGAGAGGGATTAATTCTGATTACGCTTAATCAGGTTATCTTTCAGGAACGCGCCTTTCTCTCGTGTAACCTTGACGTTCTCCGGAAGATGTAACCCCAGCTCACTGCGGCTACGCGCTTCGATGATCCCGTTTGTTCCATCCGGAAACACCACGTGTACCGCATCACCCCTTTTTAGAGTCAGTTTCAGCATAATTAGCGCACCTGTAGGGAGCGTTCGCCGATTTCCAGATGCGCACCCGGTACCGGATTAAGCAATTCCTCTGGAACCTCACCGCCATCGGCTTTGATCTGTTCTGCCGCCGCTTCGGCTGCCTCTATCCGTTCTTTGATAGCCTTTTTGTCAGGGGCGATTACCGTCTGAACGTCGACCACTTCGTCAGGCAATGCGTCAAGATTATCGATCACAACGCTTACCGAACCCTGACGAGCTGTAAAGGTGTTCCTGGGCGTTTTCAGTTTATTGAGGCCAGCACCTAACAGACATGACAGGATGTATTTGCGAAGTTGCTTGTCTTTATTTTCAAAGGACTTTTTGCGCTCAGCCAGACGCTTCATCTCTTCGTCGCAGGTTTTAGCATTGCCCAGGTTGTTGCGCGCCACCACCATAACGGCATCAAGACGGTCAGCCAGTTCGCCTTCAATCCCTTCCAGGGTGTCGGCGATCATCTCCGGCGTCAGTTCGTCAGAGGTTTCCAGCAGGTTTAACAGGCTGGAGTAATCATTTGCTAATGCGATTGCAGTTACCTTGCTCATGCTGTTTTCTCCTGGGCTTTATTCAGTTCTTTCAGACGTTCGTCTTTGATAGTGGTCAGGCGGCGCAGGCGTTTACTCAGGTAGTTAGCATGCTGGCTGTCACCTTTAACCTCAGCGTCTTTACGGTGCACTTCTACTTCACGGGCGATAGATGCAAAAACTTTTGTAACTTCGTTTGCAGATACACCGGTTGCCAGCGTGTTTGCCACCCGTGTGAGCTTGTCGTCCAGTTCCTGGCGCAGGCGTGCAGCATCCTCTGCGTTATCGCTGGCATTTTTAAGTGCGAATTCTTCTTTGTTTTTCTGCCGGTACTCAGGGTTGTCATAGAGACCCATAAATATATCGGCGCTGAATCCGAGCGAAGAGAGCGCCTTTTTAGTCGCATCGGTAAGTGATTTTTTAGTCGCTTCGCCGTCGCAGGTAGGGCCGTATTTACTCCCGTAAAGATAAGGGGTACAGCCGAATGAAATCTCTTCACCGCGCACGCCGTTACGCACATACCAGAGACGGATCTTTATCACGTGATGTTTCTCTGTGAGGTAGCCACCAATGCCGTCTGGAATAAGTTCCCACGTATTGTTCCCGTCCAGCCCTTTGACTGTCCGGGTTATCGGCGCACCATCGTCAAAACGTTCTTCGAGAATATCGACTCCCCAGCCAATACCTTTCGGGCCAAATTCACGGGTGGCCAGCATCGTCATGTAGGTACCGTTGATCGATGTGCCGCCACCGTTCTGAGTAAACTGTTTTGTGAAACGCTCATCAGTTTTAAAAACACGCTTCCACAGGTCGAGATTTTCCATCTCGGTACCGGTGCGTTCGGTGATACTCTTTTCAACGTCATTAACGTTAGGGCGAGGTTCTTCTTGCACTAACGGCTCTGCTGGTTGCCCTGCACTATTAGCTTGCTCGCCGCTGCTCTGTTCCTGCTCTGATTCACTGGCGTAAACGCTGTAGCCCATTTTATTAAGCGTTTCACGTGCGGCCTCAGCCTGGGAATCGGTTACCACTTCCGTTTTTTCCACCTCACTTGATGTGTTCTGCGGTGTGGTCTGAGTTTCTGTTTTTACCCACTTAGGATCGGCAGGGTCGCTTATACCTTCAACATATTCACCCCGCCCGGCTGCCAGTGATTTACTGATTGCATCCGAATCAGTTGGATCCTGTTCAAACACGCCATTTTCGGCAAGCCAGTTGTCGATGTAACGGCGCAATGAGTCGGGGAAGTGATGGGTATCTTTCGCCGGCACATTCTGAATCACGCCAAAAATAGTGTTTCGGGAATACTTGAGGATCTGCTCAGTAGTGCGCAGCGCCATGGACCAGCGTTTAAAGTCTTCCCGGTCTTCTTCAATGAGGATCTCCGCCTGGCGCAAAGCGCTGACAGATACAGTGGTCGCTGGTTCTATTGGCAACAGCGCGAGAGCGATTTCCTGGTCCAGTGTGGCATATGTGTGTTTGTATCCGCGCTGTGGTGCCACCTGGTCTGGGGTACTATCTTCCGTGCTGGTGCTGGTGCTGGTGCTGGTGCTGGTGCTGTTCTGAGGCAGCATTTCTTCACGCTTACCTGGGTTGTCAGTCCATTTTTTAATAAACGAGTAAAGCGCGGCGCCGCCGGGTAACTGGTTCTCAAACTTAACGTAAATTGCCTGTAGGAGATTATTAAGCCCCTCCTGATGCATGTAGTGAACAGGCGGATGCGCTTCCATCGCATTGATGATGTAACGATTTAAGCGATCATCCTCCTCGTCACCGTACTGGCTAGTGTTTTCGAGATTATCAAGATAGTCACAAACCTGGGAATAAATCTCCCCATCCAGCTGGGCGAGGCCAAATAACACCACCGTTGCGAAGCGTTCGCGCGGTGAAATAGTCATGAAGTCTAATTTTTCATCATTGTCAGGAAGGTGGCTCATCCCGCCATTTGGTTCGGCGTTTGCCATCCACTTTTCGCCATCGAACGTATGGGATTTAGCAAAGTGCTCGTCAAACTTGCCGATCTCCGGGTGAGGCTGATCAGCTGTGTTTTCCCATATTTCAGGTTTAAAGAAGTTATCGCCGTTCGCGGGATAGTGCTCCCAGAGCTTACCCGTCACGATACTTTCTGCGATTTTTTTGTTGGGGGCTTCCACGCTGATCGCCAACGCAACGGCACCATCTTTGATGGCCGATTTTTTCGGCTTAAACAGGCAGTTGTAAATTGAGATTGTCACTTGGTCTTTCCTCTTCGGTTACTGGCGCGGGTCAGGCGCCGTTATCAGAACGGGATATCACTTTCCTGGATTGTTGAATGGTCGATGCACAGCAGTTGCTGGATCTTGTCTTCTATGAAAGCGACACGCTGGTGAGCCTGATCGACAATCGACGCCTTTTCTTTCTGGAGGCGTTCGACTTGTTTACCGATGATATCTATCGGTTCCGGCTGGTTTATCTCAAGGCAAACAGTGCGCGTTTCCAGCAGCACGTAAAGATCCGGATAGTTTTGTGACATGTCACAGGTATGAACCAGATAGAGTGCCGGAACGTGGGGGTTAGCAGATACGTGGATGTACAGTGTTACTTGCAGGGGTAGCGCTTCCATAGCGGCTCCTTACTGATGTATAATTCTAGCCGATCAGCGGCTCATGTCGTTGGTCTTTCCTCGGTATAGGGTTGGTCCCCTGTACCACCTCCGGGCGGTTTGGTCACTGTCCCGGGTAAAGAAGCCCACTTCGGTGGGTTTTTTTACATCTTGTGCCCGTCTTTCCGGGCTGTCAGGGCTGGTCATGCCCGTTGGTCTTTCCTCGTATTCATTGCCGTGAAAAAAAGTGCCCCTCATGGAGACGAGGCAAAGACTACACACAGCAATTTTGGATTCGTTGCGGTCTTTCCCGCATGTCATCGTACTGGCGGCGACCCGCGAATTTGGTGCCTGTCTTTCCAGACTGTCAGAACGTTTTTCTGAACAACTGCCGCGTGGTTAGTGCGTCGTTGATGTGATGTAATTTAGATAAATCTAACAACTAGGTCAATGTGTAAATTAGATAAATTGAACAATATGGACGCAAAAAAACGCATCCATATGATTAGGAAGGAATTATTTTTGTTTGCGTGCTTGCAGTAACTCTTCAAATAAACGATTGAAACCGTCTACTTTTTCACGAAGTTCCGTTAAATGTCGCTCTTTTTCAGATTCTGGGAGTGAAGAAAAGAGGTTTAAAAGCTCTGTTTCTCGTTCATCTAACGGTGGCGGGGTGTCTACCGGGGTTCCTGGGGTGGCAGCTTCATCGCCGTAAAGTATCCAGGTAGGGCTGCATTGAAGTGCGTTACTTAAAGCGAATAAGTTTTTTCCGCCAGGCTCACTATCACCAGTTTCCCACTGGGAGATAGTGACGTGCGCGACGTTAACCAGCTTCGCTAAAGCGCGCTGAGTAAGTTTGAGATCTTTTCTACGCGCTCTGATGCGCTCACCTGGCATTGTCATAGTTAGATAATTCTAAATTCCCTTGACTTCGTTATCTCGAACACCTAATTTGTTAGAAAAATCTAACAGGAGGGTGTTTCATGTTAACAACTGATGCGATCAAATATTTTGGCAGTAAGAGAAAACTGGCTGAGGCCGCTGGCGTTAAGGCTCCTACTGTCTATGCGTGGGGGCGTTTGGTTCCTGAAGGTAAAGCGGCTCGTTTGTCTCTGATGACTGATGGCGAACTTGTTTATGACCCAAAGGCTTACCAATTGTCAGCAAAATCAGCTTAACAGTTGTCGGCATCGAAATCTGATTACGCATAATCAATTTTCAGCGACAGGAGACGCGAAGGAAGTGGAAAACCTCGAAGAACTGAAACGGGAGATATTCAACTGGGCAGTAGAGTGCGGGCAGGAACATGTTGCCATCGAAATCACGCGCATGTGGTTTCGATTGGGTGGTAACACCAGCACGGTAAAGCTTCACCAGATGGAAGATCCAATGGGTAACGCCGACTGGCGGGCCATAAACAACAATCGCCAGCAAATTTTTCGCTGGTTACGTGGCGACACCAAAGCGGCAAGAGCCAAAACAAAAGCGCTGGCAAAGGCGATGGAAGCTGCATTGCCCGCAGAACGATACGCGCAGCTGGGAATGACTACTCAGCATTTGATATGCGTAGCGATACGCGAGTTTGCCGCGGCGATCATAGCGCTACTGCTGGATGCCAGGGATAGACCGCAGAAGATAGCCCAGGCATTACAAGCCATCCAGGAAACACAGCGCCTGACCAGCGTTTAACTGTGCCGAGGAAAGACCAACATGCTTAATTCAATTGACCGCATTACCTGGCGGAACGGCTTCCGTTTGAATGGCGCACCGGCTGTCATGGAAGACATCGAAGATATTTTCGAAGGTCGCCGTGCAGCTGCGTTATCTATCTGGGCGCAGTATGAAAAACTGAAAGAAGAACTCCGTGTAATGGAACTGTCACCTGAGGAGTATCAGGCGGCATGTCGTCAAATCGCTGAAACATTGGGGATCTGATTATGAGTATGACCCTGATGGCCCGTGCGATGGCAATTAAAACCGGAAACCCAATCCGCAAACTAGTGCTGATCAAACTGGCTGATAATGCCAATGACAGCGGTGAATGCTGGCCGTCTTACAAACATATCGCTGAACATTGCGAGTGCAGCAAGAGCGCTGTTCGTGATCACATCGATGCGCTGATCGCTATGGGCTTGCTGGTGAAAGAAAACCGCCCTGGCGTCAAAAATGGCAAGGGTAATGCGTCGAATCTGTATTACATGAAACTCGATAACCCTATGCCGCCAAAAAGCATAGCCCCTATGCCGTCAAAAAGCACAGGTGTGCCGCCAGAAAGCACACCCCCTATGCCGTGTGGCGGCACCAGAACCAGTCACTCTTTTGAACCAGTCAATGAACCTAAAGATCCCCCTAACCCCCAAATGGGGGAGAGCGAGGAAATTATTCTCGCTGACGCGAAAAAAGCGCTCGAGTTTTATAACGACTGCACCGGTACCCGTTGCCGTGACGTTAAACCATTTGTGCTGATGCTGACGCCAACCCAAACTCGTGAAGGTTACACCCTGGCCGAGTTGCAGTTGGTTATCCGCTGGGTTCTGGCTACATGGCATCGCCGCGGCTCTGGCGCGCCGAAGCCAGCAAATATCTGCCGGGTGAACCGGTTCGACGGTTATCTCGCTGACGCTGAGGCCTGGGCCACCACAGAGGCGAGTATTGATCCGGTTGCGGTTGTTGATGCCTACAACGAGATTTTCGCTGACGTACTTCCTGCTGCGACCCTTGACGCTGATCGCCGCCAGAAAATTACGCGGCTTGCGGCTCACATGATGAATAAAACCACTGGTGCGTTTCTGGGGTACCTGGAAAAGTTCCGCAATACCGCGCCAGATTTTTACTTTGGGGGTGAGCACCACGACGGCTGGCGCGCCAGTTTTGATTACCTCATGAAACCGGAAACACTGCGTAAAACAAGGGAAGGTGCACTGTGAGTCCTCAGGATCTCGAAGCCTGTGTGCTGGCTGGTCTGCTGAATGGCGGTGCAACGCCAGACGCGTTCGATGTGATCGCCAGCACACCGGAGGAATCATTCAGCATTGGATTCCATCGCCGCGCTTTCAGTGAGATAAAAAAACAGGCACTGGCGAACGGCATGATCGATATGCTTTTCATCAGCGAGGCGCTGGGCGGTTCAAGCCTGGCCGATTTGTCAGAAATTTCCCGCATCCCCGCCACGGTACCAAACCTGAAAGGGTATGCAGGGAAAATGGTCAAAGCATGGCGTAGCCGTGCGCTGGCGAAACTGCTGCAAGATGGGGCTGACGGCATCCGGCAGGCGTCAAACCAGGAACAACGCGATCAGGTGGTCGAGAACGCCGTCGCGCAGCTGCTGGACATGACTGCTGACACTGGCGACATTCAGCCAGTACATATCAACGAGCTTTTGCCTGTTTACATGGATACCGTGCAGAAACGAATGGATGGCGATGAATCGACCCGCAATTTGCTGACGGGCATTTCGGATCTCGATAGCGCCACTGGAGGGATCAACCCTCAAGATCTTATTGTCGTTGCTGGCCGACCGGGAATGGGTAAAACAGAGTTCGCGCTCACTGTGGTGGAAGGTGTAACGGCTAAAGGCGGCGGCGCGCTGATTTTTAGCATGGAAATGGCGGCTACGCAGATCGTTGAGCGCTCTCTGGCTGGCGCCGGAAACCTTTCCGTATCGCGTCTGCGCAACCCGCAGGATATGTATGACGAAGATTGGGCACGCTTAACATCAGCGATGGCCACACTCAACGATCGTGATATCTGGATTGTTGACGCTACCGATCTGACCGTCGAACAAATTCGCGCCATTGCGGAAACGCACAAACGCCGCCACCCGCATTTACCGAAGATGATGACGCGATCAGCTTCACTCTGTCTTCCGACCAGCTCAACCCTATCGTACATCTGGCGCAGATGAATACCCTGATTGCGCTGACCTACGGCGGCGAGTTTACGATCACCTCAGGCAACGATGCGGCCATTACTCCGACCAATATTTCGGTGAAAAACCCAAGCCCGTACGGCTGCAACGGGATCCGCCCGGTGCGCGTTGGTACCGAAATCATGTTCGTGCAGCGCGCTGGCCGCAAGCTCTACGCAGTGGCGTATGACCCAGACAGCTTTGTTTCATATTCCGCCAACGATATGACGGTGCTGGCCGAGCACATCACCGCTGGCGGCGTGCTGGACATGGCCTATCAGCAGCAACCAGATGCATTTATCTGGATGGTCAGAGCGGATGGGGTTGCGGTCACCATGGCTATCGATCGCGCTCAGGACGTTGTTGCATGGTCCCGTCAGGTGACTTCCGGCGCGTTTGAGTCAGTGGCTACCATCCCGTCCGATACCGACGATGTGGTCTACGCCATCGTACGTCGTGAGATTAACGGCCAGACAGTTCGTTATGTCGAGGTTTTCGACAGTAAGCTTTATACCGATGCAGCCGTGACGGGCACCAGTAGCGCCGGTTCTGCCACGTGGTCCGGTCTTACTCACCTTGAGGGTCAGACGGTTGATGTTGTGGCTGACGGTGCTGTTATGCCTCAGCACACTGTTTCCTCTGGTCAAATTACCCTGTCCCGCCCGGCGAAAAGCGTGGAAATTGGTCTGCACTTCGAAAGTACGATCGAAACGCTTTCGCCAGAAGTCCAGACCACAGAGGGTACGACACAGAACGCGAAGAAGCGCACCAGCGAAGTGACGATGCGTTTTCTCGAAACAACTGGTGCGGAGTGCAACGGCCAGGTCATCCCGTTCCGCCGGTTCGGACCAAAAATCCTCAACCAGCCCGCACCGCTTTTCACCGGCGATCACTACTGGGGAAAACTCGGCTGGGAGCGGGGGGAAGACACCCTGCTTATTCAGCAGCGCCAGCCGCTGCCATTCCATCTTCTTGCGATTATTTTAACGTTCACCAGTAACGGGGGCTGACATGGTACGTAACGCAAAATCCGGGGATATCCCGGCGCTGATCGAGCTGGGCGCGCGGATGTATATCGAGTCTCGCTATTCGCAGAATTCACCTTTTGATGAAGAAAAGTGCGCAGAACTTGCCCGTAACCTTATTTCATCTCCTGCCGGCTGTTTGCTTGTGGCAGAAAAAGACGGTGCTGTAATCGGCTGGCTGGCCGGCGGGATTGCTGAGCAGTGGTTCAGCCGCCAGCTCATGGCCTTTGAGTATGGGTTGTTTATCGCGCCTGAACATCGCGGCGGCACGGCTGGCCCGCGTCTCGCTAAAGCCTTTATCACCTGGGCGGAAGACCACGGCGCCGCCATCATAAATATGGGTATCACCACGGGCGTACATGAAGAGCGCACTGGTGATTTGTATTCACGTCTCGGCCTGTCCCGTACCGGTCTGCTTTATTCCAAAGAGGTGTAACGATGTGTACCGGGTTAGAGGTGGCTGCAATTGGTGCGTCTGTTCTTGCAGCTGGTGGCGCGGTCTATAGCGGGCAACAGCAAAAGAAAATGTCCAACTATCAGGCGGCGCAGGCGGAAGCAGATGCAGAAGCCGCGCAGGCTGCTGCACGCGTAGAAGCTGATCGTATTCGTAAGGCGGGCAGGGCACAAGCAGCCCAGGCAAATGCAGCTCTGGCAGCATCAGGTGTTGACACAGGGGAGGGTACAGCACTGCGTATTCAGTCCGATATTGTGGGTGATGCGGAACAGGATGCGTACCAGACCATTCTGAACGGCGCGAACCAGAGCGCCCGGCTCAACGCGCAGGCGTCTGCTGACCGCATCAGCGGCCGTAATGCTTCAACATCTGGCTATATCAGTGCGGGCAGCTCGCTGCTGAGCGCTGGCGGTACAGCGTATAACGGCTGGAAAAAAGCAGGGAGTAAATAAGCGTGAGAATTCCAACGGGTAATTTTGGTAACGTTGCGCCGCAGGCTAATCCGACCCGGGTCGGTGTCAGTAATGTTGGCCAGATTGGTAACGCTGTAGCTGGGCTGGGGGCTGCTCTGGGCCAGACTGTGGATGATTTGCAGCGTACGCAGGATAAAGCTGATGTGGCTGCTACCCAGGCGATACTTACCGATCTCGATGCGAAATCCAGCGACCGCTGGGAGAACCCGGAGACCGGCGCGCTGGTAACCCGGCAGGGGTTTAAGTCGTCTGGCGTTGGTCTGGACATGGACAAGCTGGATTCATCAGACTACGAAGAAGCCCGCAAACGCGTACCACAGAGCCAGTTGCAGTATTTCGATGCGCAATGGAAAGCTGGTCAGATCCGCCGCGCCAGCACCTACAACAGCTTTGAACGTAGCCAGACCGAACAGGCCCAGCGCCAGCAACTCGACGCGACGGTAAAATCGTCCGTTGAACAGGAAGCGGGGGCGTTTGACGACCCGCAGGCAGCTGCGTTAATTCGCGGCGCCCGGCAGCACTCGATTTCATTGTATGGCCAGGCACAAGGATGGTCACAGGAGCAAATTGACCAGGCGGTTTCTGAGGCAAATTTGCGTGCTACGGACCAGCGAGCCCAGAATTATGCGGTTACCAATCCTCAGGGCTGGTTAAATGGCGATTTTCCAGTGAAAGATACCGGTGCGCTGGATATGCGCGCCATCGGGATAGTTGAATCCGGCGGTAAGCATTTTAATGCCGACGGCAGTATTATCACTTCTTCTGCCGGTGCGCAGGGAAAATACCAGCTGATGCCGGACACAGGTAAGGAGCTGGCGGCGAAGCGCGGTATTGAATATAACCCGGCAGACGAAGAGCAAAATGCCCTGCTGGCAAGCGATTACGCAAATCAGCTGTATGGTAAATACGGCTCTGAAACGCTGGCAGGTGCTGCGTACAACTGGGGTATGGGCAACGTTGACAAACTGATCGTGAAAGCCGGGGACCCACGTAAAGGCGAAATATCTGAGGCTGATTTTGTTCGGCAGCTACCTGCGGAAACTCGCGGGTGGCTGGCCCGGTACCGTAAAAATAAAACCGGACTCGATCCGGTGTCTGTCAACAAAATCGATAATATCGCCGAGTCGAAAATTCGGGAGCAGCGTACAGCCCTGCGCGAGCAAATAGACCCAATTCTGAATAATACAATGGTACAGCTGTATAACGGTGAAGTGCCGGACGCTATGCCTGATAAAGCCTCCATCATGTTTGCGTATGGCGAGCAGGGGGCAAAGGCGGTTAAGCAGCTCGATATTGCGATCAACAACGCCAAAACCTTCCAGGCGATACAGTACGTTTCCCCAGAACAGCAGCAGTCAGAAATTGCGAGGTTAAAGCCTCAGGCAAATGACCCTGATTATGCGCTGAAACTCGATGCATACGGCAAACTTGGCGCGCTGGTGCAGAAAAGCAATGAAGCGATACAGGCGCAGCGTGATGCCCGTCGTTTTAACGAAGCGCTGTCTATGGGCGAGAAACTCGACCCTACCAATAAATCTATGCAAAAAGCCGCTGACGCAACACCAACGGCGCAAAATTTCCGGATTAACGACGCCACTACCCACGACGGGATCGTACAGCAGGTTGCCCAGACCGGGATCATTCCTTCGCAGGTAACCACCCAGTTATCGGCGATATCCCGCTCGCGCAGCTCTGAGGCGGTACGTCAGGGTGCTGAGTTATTTAATCGTCTCTATGACACAGATCCTGCGTCTGTTGGCAACATGCCAAAGGATATGCAAGGGTTTTATCTCACCGTTAAGCAGCTTACCGATTCTGGCATGGCGTCCGAAACCGCTATCGAGCAGGCGCAGAATCTGACCTACAACCAGACCGATGCGCTCAAAGCGCAACTGGCATCAACTCAGAGCACCAAGGAGTACAAAAAAGACCGCAGCAAAGCGATGGATTCCGCAGTGAGCAGTATGTCTGGCTTCTTTAGCTGGGGAAATCCATCAGCCGACGACCAGACGCCGGAGGCTGCACGTTTCCGTAACGATTACCAGTCGCTATACGACATCAACTATCGCACCACCGGCGGTAATGCGGATGCGGCGAAGAAAATGACCAACCAGCAGATCGCACGTACATGGAGTATCAGCGAGGTGAACGGCAGCGCTAAGCTTATGAAATATGCTCCGGAAGCACTTTATAACTACGGACCGTCTGGCTGGCAGGCAGCGCAGTGGAAAGAAGAAAAAGAGAGCCTGATGTATGGCGAACGCAAGGGTGATATCTCCACCAGCCCAACGCAGCTCGGGATCACCTCCGGAAGCGCTGCACCTGTTATCAGTAAAACGCCAGAATCGCCTATTGGCGGAGAACTGGAGATAACTCCTGATGTGCTGACGGCCCGCAATGGCGATTACGCCATCATGGTGCGTACAAAAGATAAGGATGGTATCGAGGCGGTACAGCCGTTCTACGATTCGTACGGCAGACCGATGCGCTGGAAACCGTCACTGGAAGAGTGGGCGCCATACAAAAAAATGCAGGAAGAGCGCGAAGAACATGATCGCAATGAGCTGCAACGCGGTCAGGATATACGCGGGTTCAAAGATAAACACCGCGCACTCGACGAACAGTATAAGCGTCTGCACAACGAGCGTATGGACAGAGTTAAAAATTACTTTTCGTGGAGCACTGAATAATGCCGGTATACGCCACTCATGAAGAAATGAATAACGGATTCACTCCGGCGGGTAATGTCCTGGCGGCGCCTTCCGGGTTTGATGTCCCGTTGCCTGAGGGTACCAACCCGGCCCCCCAGCAGGATGAGCCGTCTGTATGGAGCGCTGCATTTCGTCAGAATAACCTGTTGGGCGAGATGTTCCGCCCGGCGAAGCAGTTTGAGCCTGTAGACGGGTATAACCCCTATGCTGATAAAACCGAGCTGCACGGCTATGAACAATGGGGATCCGCTTTTGCCGACTCCCGTTCGCCAGAAGAAACTGCCTGGCTGAAACAGCAGATTGACGACGAAAACGAGGACCGGCGGGTACTTTCCGAGGCCGGGGGGGAGGGTGTTCTCGCCAGCATTGCCGCCGGGGTTGTTGACCCGGTTACAGTAGCTTCGATGTTCATCCCTGGGGCGCAGGGGGGCGCAGTGGCTCGTATTGCGTCGCAGGCTGCAATCGGTGCGGCTGCAACAGCAGCGAGCGAGGTTGCGCTTAACAACCAGCAAATAACCCGCACATGGGGCGAAAGCGCGTCTCACGTCGCAGCGGGTGCATTGATGAGCGGTGTATTTGCGGCGGCTGGCGCCGCGCTGTCTCCTTCTGTTCGCACTAGGGCCACGCGCGAAGTGGCTGATGCGCTCGATAGTATGAGTATCACGTCAGCGACGGATACGGCAGCGGCTTCCCTTTCAGAAGGTGGTAGCGTCGGCGCGGCACGAATCAGCGAAGCCACGCTCGAAGATCTCACTCCGGCAGCTGGTGGCCCGGTCGGTAAACTGGCGCGAAAGGCAGGTAGCTATCTGACACCGTTCACCCGCCTGATGGAGTCACCGTCGAAGACATCCCGCCGCACGGCTCTTGAGCTGGCAGAGAATAATTACACACTTCAGGGTAATGCCCGCGGCATCGAGACACCTGTCGCCGCAGAAACCCGCGTTCGTGGGTGGCGTCGTGAAGAGGCCGCTGTTGTTGTGACAAACAAGCAGGCCTACAGCCAGTACAAAGCCACCGGTGGTGACCTGAGCTTTTCTCAGTTCCGCGAAGAAGTGGGTAATGCCATGCGCAGCGGCGATGTGCATGCTAATCCGGTAGTGCATGAAACGGCACAGGCGATGCGGACCGTGGTTAACCGGGTGAAAGTGGCGCAGCAAAAGCTGGGCCTGCTGCCGCCTGACGAGGAGCTGAAAGCCATCGGCCAGGAGAGTTATTTCCCGCGCGTGTACAGAGTCGGCAAAATCGTTAACGAGCGCGATAAATTTCGCGACATGCTGGTCGACTGGTGGTCGCGCGGTGAGAAAACCATGTCCCGCGAAGAGGCGGAAATTACAGCTGATGCCACGATCAATAAAATCGTCGGCGCAAAAATCCCGCAGGATTTCGCAAACGTCTTTATGGTGAAAGCGGCAGGCAGCACCCGGTCGCGTACGCTCAGCGTTCCCGATCGCCTGATGAAAGATTATCTGGAGAGCGACGCCAACTATGTGCTGCAACGGCATATTCGCGAGGCGTCGGCAGAGGTGGAGCTGACGCGCGCATTCGGTAATAAATCACTGGAGAAGCAGCTCAAGGATATTCAGGACGAATACGATGCGCTGATGCGCCAGAATCCCAAAGACCAGGCGAAACTGGCGAAAGCCCGCGATAACGATATCCGCGACATCACAGCGCTGCGCGACCGCCTGGCGGGTACCTACGGCATGCCGGACGATCCATCATCATTTTTTGTGCGCGCTGGTGCGTTTCTGCGCAGCGCTAACTTTGTAACCAAGCTGGGCGGTATGACCGTTTCCGCTATTCCTGATCTCGCGCGCGGTGTGATGGTTAATGGCTTTGGCAATACCATGCGCGGTTACTCAGCGCTAATCAGCCGGTCGCCAGCATTCAAGGCCAGCCGCGCCGAACAGTTAAAAATGGCCGTCGGGCTGGAAACGATCCTGCATACTCGTGCGCGTACGATGGGTGATCTGGTAGACAGTTCTGCCCGCACTACGGCGGTAGAAGCGGGAATGGAGCGCGTTACTGATGCGTTCGGCAAGCTCACGCTGATGGGCCACTTCGATGATATGAACAAATCGGTAAACGGCATGATCACGTCCGACGGCATTCTCTCCGGCGCGTTCGCTGGCCGTCGTCTGGCGAAGCTTGGTATTAACGACAACATGGCCGCGCGTATCCGCAGCGAGTTCGAGAAGCACGGTGAAGTCATCAACGGCTGGCATATCGGTAATTTCGAGAAATGGGATGATCAGCACGTGGCTGGCGTTTTTCAGTCGGCGGTACTCAAAGACGTTAATAACACTGTTATCACGCCGGGGATAGGTGATACACCACTATGGGCCAGCACGCCGCTCGGTAAAACCATCTTCCAGTTTAAATCGTTCGCTACCGCATCCTATAACCGTGCCACACTGGGCGGCCTGCAAGAAGGAACCGGGCAGTTTTATTACGGTACCGCTTTTCAGATTGGTCTCGGCGCGCTGACGTACGCGCTTAAACAGACTGCAAACGGTAAAGAGGTAGACTGGTCGCCGAATAAACTGGTACTGGAAGGTGTTGACCGCTCCGGTATTCTTGGCCCGCTGATGGAATATAACAATATGGCGGAAAAGGCCTCCGGCGGTATGGTGGGGCTGGGTGCTTTGCTCGGTACCGGCACACAGTCACGTTATGCCAGTCGAGGTTTTATCGGCTCTGCATTGGGTCCGACGTTTGGCCTTCTCGATACCATTACCGATGTGACAGCTGGCGTGCTCAATGGCGATGCTGGCGATCGGGTTCTGCACAACGTACGTACGCTGTTGCCGGGTAATAACCTCTTCTGGATTGCTCCTCTGATAAATCAGGTTGACCCTGGTATGCGGTAATCGGTCGGGATTCCGACCTCTTGTCTGTTACATCATTGCCCTGTATTCACTATGGGGCTTTTTTATGCATCAGGATTACAAAACACGCCTTACCGCGCTGAGCGATAAACTCACCGATATGGTGCTCGAAGAAGCCGATCCGGATAACTGGCCGGGGGCAGGGAAGAAACCGAGCGAACTGACGAAAGATGAGCGCGGCGACCGCTACTGGGACAAGAAGAACGCAGCCGCATCGCTGACGCTGTTGATTAAGGTTCACTCCCTTATCGGCATGCAGACGCGCGGAGGTACGCCAACTGATAATCCTGGTCAGGATGATGAAGCTTTTGCGCTGGGCCAGCAGGTATCGAAGGCTGAGCGTGAAGCAGCCGCTATTATCGAGCGTCTCCAGAAAGGCAAAAAATGATCTCCTTCCTCGCCTTCTTTCTGATGTGGGCGGAACGGATGCAGTGGAATGTACCGGACTGTCACTATAAAGCCTGCCACTGGCTGGAGCATCGCGGTAATCTCGCGGTGCTTCGCTGTTTCCGTGGGTTCGGCAAATCGACAATTCTCGCGGTCTATAACGCCTGGCGGTATTACTGCGATCGGCAGTATCGCATTTTGCATCAGTCTGAATCCGATGGTACTGCGTATAAAACCAGCCGCGATACGCAGAACGTTTTACGTAATCATCCGCTGACGAAAGGAATGCTACCGGACGGGCAGGGGACGGTAGAGCAGTGGTGGGTCAACGGTGCGCTGGATTTACGTAACGGCAGCATGTATGCCAAAGGCATTCTGTCTAACGTTACATCCGCCCGTGCCAACGAATGCCAGAACGATGATGTAGAAGTACCCCGCAATATCCAGACGCCAGAAGCGCGTGAAAAGCTGCGCTATCGCCTGGGTGAACAAACGCACATCCTGATCCCCGGTGGCCGCAAACTCTACATTGGTACGCCGCATACGCATGACAGCCTTTACGATGAGGTTGAGTCTATGGGCGCTGACTGCTTGACCATCCGGCTATTTGAGAAAGAAAAACGCGTTGAGGCCAAAGACGCCACGCAGCTGCGATACAGCTTATCTTTCCGGCCGGAATATGTTTTCGCCGGGATCCATAAAAGTGCCCGCCTGCTGGTGGAAGATGTCGACTACAAAATTACGGCAAGCGGGGTTGAATTTGCCACCGCGCCCGACACCGTTATTGATTTCTATGCAGATTGCGCCTGGCCTGAGCGATTCACGCGCGATGAAATGGAGAATCGCCGCAAAGAAACGCGCACGATTAACGAGTGGGACAGCCAGTATCAGCTGCACAGTAAACCCGTCGGCGACGTTCGTCTCGATCCAGACCGAATTCGCGAGTACAACATCCATCCGCAGATCCGCTATGCGAACCGTACGGCCTCGCTATGGCTGGGTAACGTGCAAATCGTCGGTGCTGTAGCCTGGTGGGATGTGGCCACAGGTAAAGTTAAAGCGGATGCTTCGGCGTTCTCGCTGATGCTGACGGATGCGAGAGGGCATTTGTACTGGCACATATGCCAGGAGCTTACCGGGGAGCTGGCAGAGTTTGACGATAACGACAAAATCACTGGCGGCCAGGTGGCGCAGATCAAAGAACTGGTACTCAAATATCAGATCCCGGTTGTGTGCGTTGAGGTGAACGGCCCCGGCAGCTTCGCGGGCAAATTGCTTCGTCAGGCGCTTAAGGGTACCGGCTGCGGCGTACGAGAAGAATTCAGTATCACCAACAAGCAGAAACGCATCCTCGATGCGTTTGAAGCGCCCCTGTCTTCTCGGTTCCTCTGGGCGCATACCGATGTGCTCGACGGTCCTGTCTATGGCCAGATGCGTGACTTTAATCCTGCGCTGACCAACCAGCCGGACGACTTCATTGATTCCGGCGCTGGTGCAATAAGTCAGACCCCTGTACGTATCGGGAAAGTGGTCGGGATTCCGACCGGGCATGCGCGCGAAGATTGGCAGTTAAGTGACGGAGATCATCTGGTCGACGTCGATTACTAACCTGCCAGAGGTTTCGCATCATGTCGGTCCCTAACCAGACACCTTATATAATTTATAATGCCAACGGCCTGACGACCGTTTTTCCCTTCGAGTTTTACATCATTAATGCTGGGGATATTCAGGTCTCCATAAACGGTACACCAGTTTCAAGCGGTTACAGCGTTTCCGGCGTTGGTAATGTAACAGGCGGAGATGTGATTTTCATTACTCCACCTGCTGCGGGTACAGTAGTGATGCTGGAACGAGTGGTCCCGACTTACCGTTTGACCGATTACCAGGATAACGGTGACCTGCTGGCCGATACGGTAAACAAGGACTTTGACCGTCTGTGGATGGCTATCCAGCGTTCCTTTATCTACCTTGGTCTGGCATTACGTCGCCCATTGCTTGGAGGGCCGTTTAACGCAGAAGGTTACCGGATTGAGAAGCTTGCCGATCCGGTTAATCCGCAAGATGCTGCGACAAAACGTTACATTGATAATGTGAGTCTTGTTCGTGCGCTGCGTGTCCCTGAAAGCTCCATTCCAACACTTGCACCCGCGGAACATCGAGCAAATAAGCTGCTGGGGTTCAACAGCGCCGGCGATCCAGTATTCGTATCGCCGCCATCGGGGTCTGCCTCAGATGTCATGTTGCAACTAGCTGCAAGTGATGGCTACAAATATATCGGAGAGTGTCCAGATATCTCGACTTTACGGTCGATTGAACCAACAACACTCGGACAGTTAATAAGGGTCAAAAATTACTACTCAGACAAATTTGGTGGTGGGGGCTTCTTCCGCAGTGTTAATCCCGGATCGCTGGTAGAAGATGGCGGTCTTTATATCAAAACGTCCGGCGGAGCTGTGTGGCGGCGGTGCGTCAAAAATAAACAGGTCAGCACAGAAGAATATGGATGCTGGGATGGGAATACAGGATCTGACAACTCTGCACGCCTGTTGAAAGCATGCGCCTCTGGTCTTGACGTGAAAATGATGGGGGAGAATTATAATGTCGTTAGCATCCCTTCAAGTCGATTCAGCCTGACCGGGAGAATGAAAGCCTCTACTGCTGATTTTTCCACGGCATACGGTCGTACGCTCCTGACATTGACTGGAGCGAATGTAACTTATGACATCGATATCGACATGCAGAATTTCGGCGCTGGTGGTTTTATCAACCAGGGTACAGACACTGTTGGTCGCATCAAGGTTTCGAATATCTATGGTGCTAACAGAACGACTTATGGCCTCCAGAACGCAGTAACGGATGAAGGAACAAGAAACACCATTTCTGCCATTATTCGTAATATTCAGAAGGGGGATACTGGCGTTGATCCGCAGCCTGCTGCATTCACCGTAGGTGCTACAACTCAGCGAGGAAACTACCCAGATGTTAATATCTATGACAGTCAAGGTGGGGTAATCGTCGCAGCCACCACTGAAACGGTATTCGGTGTTATCACTGCCAGGTTGATCCACGATAATGGAATTTACTGCCTCGAGGGTAGTCGCGTTTCGATCTCTGAAATGGTTGTTGATAACGGATTAGGCGAGCCCGTTGTAAATGCTGGCGGTATAGTAAACATAGGGGTTCTGCGTATCAGAGAGTGCTCTGGATATGGCATTACATACTCGTACAGTGGAACCATGCGCATCGATGCCTTGTATATCGACAACACCCTAAGTTCATCTATTATGCCAATTCTGCGTAGCCGACCTGATAACGTGAGCAGCACAATCAGGATAGGCCGCATTGAAGGGGCATGTGTACTTGCTGGAGTTACTGCGAGCATTCTTCACTCTATGTTCTCCATTACGCAAGGTGTGACTGATCTGTATATTGGCGATGTAAATCTACGGGTAAATTACGTAACCGGCTCATATCTTGGCATGGCGGATTTTGCAGGGTGCTCAAGGATCCAGTTGGGTAACTGGACGATAGATTTCAATGACACCACAGGGACACTCACATCAGCAAGCATTGCTTACTTCTCTCTGCCTTCTACAGCTCAGTTCGCTGGCTCTCAGGTTGGGTATCAGAATTACAGGTCAACCACGGCGACGGTGAGAATGACTAATATTGGAAACGACACGATAGACTTTGCTGTGGGCCAGGCCGTGCAGGTTAACGCAGGTCCATATATCAGCAGCGCTATCTCTGCTAACTGCCGAATCTTCCATGCCGCAGCAGTACCAACAGCAGGTAAGTGGTACAGCGGGGATAAAATATTCATCATCACACCTGGAACATCAGTGAAACTAGGCTGGGTATGTACACAGTCCGGAGATTTCTCTGGAACAGCACCAACATTCCAGTTGATGGTGTAAAAGAAAAGGCGGCTAATGCCGCCTTCTTTTATTTGTGAGACATCATTTTTTGATAAATGGCATACAGACACAATGCAGCAGGGATCGCTGCCGTTCCCGAGTAAACAACGTGACCAGAGAAGAATGATACGAAGAATATCATGGTAAAGAAGCAAAGTGATATGAGTCTGGACATGCGAGTCTCATAGCATCCATATTTTACTTTTGACCACACAAACTTCATATAGTAGAAGAAGAAAACGACACCGGCTACGCCAAACCACAGGTACATATCAATCAGATCTATTTCTACCGATGATTTTATTCTCTGAAACTCAAGATATTCTTTGGTAAAACCGAAGAAATATTCACCAGTAATAAATGCGGAGTTTCCTTGAATCATTCTCCACGCCGCGTCTACAAACTCATCCCTTCCTGAGAATATTAATCGAGTAATTCCGCCATTCTCATATATATAAACGAATTGAGTCCATTTAGCTCCACTCAGTGTTATGTCTGGGTTGATTATGAAAACCAGCGCGAACACTGCGATAATGGCGGCAGGTATAAGGTACTTTACAGAAAGTGAACGGTATCTAACAAAGAACCATACAGCTACCATTGCGAGAGAAGCAATCATAGCTGTTTTTGTTGAAAGGAGTATGCTGCATCCAAGCAATGCAACAAGCAGGAAGAAAGTCCAAAAGTATCTATAGAAATAAAGTGAAACAAATGCAGCAAGGAACATAAGCAAAATGCTTACTTCATTTCCAGCAAAGAAGAACCCTTTAGCGCCGACAGAGTATTCAGCGTAAGCATCACTTAGGGCGGCGTCTCCATATGCAGAATAACCGTAACCCATTTGCGCCATAAGGAAATTGAGAAGCGTAAAACCTAGCGCTGAAACTGCTCCCAACGCGGCCATCCTGTGAGAAACTCTCAGTGCCGAGAGGGTGTCATAAACGACAAACATTAGCAGGCATCGAATTGCTATCTGCACAGTTTCTACCGGGAACTCATTGAGTTCAAAAGTAGTATAGCCGAGTATCGGACCAAGGCACAGGATAAGCATAAAAAATGAATAGAACAAAAACCGTTTGATTCTGGTTGCCGCGAGCAGCAAAAGGCACAGACCTAATACAGCAGCTTTATAGAGAGGGGACACAAACCCTATGTCTCGCTCATAAGATAGCCACCCATTCAGCATGTCTACCGGTACAGAAAGGCAGAGAATTAGTATAAGAATTAATCGCATTTTTTATTCTTAAGATAGATTTCTAGTGTTAGCCAGGCTGCTATGAGCAGTAAAAAGATAGCCACTACCCACTTGTTATCCACAGATCCAGTGACAAGCAAGCATACCATTGAGACACCCAAAACTCTTGGGAGGTTAATCCCTTCTTTCATATGTCAGTACCGGGTAGTGCAAAGACGAAAAGCACAACTATCATGATGATTAGCCACTCCATCTTCTTCTCCTCAAAAAAGCAGTTTATCACATGTTTAGGAAAGTTCACTTATTCAGAAGGGCGAGTAAGATTCACTGTATGTATCACCAGCAAAAAGAGAACGGTTTCAAATTGTATAACTTATGACCATTGATTGGTATTGCTAATGATAAAAAACAAGCCATCATCACTGCATTTAATGGTGACAAATTAAATTTATGAACCTAATAAAATTAAGGAAGGCCGAAAAGTATCGGCCTTCGACTAAGTTAGTTCACGTCTTTACATTTTGTAAAGTCTATTATTACCGCGTCTGAATTGTGCATAACAAAATAGTCATCATTAGCAATTAATACACCTTGTTTGCATAAAGCATCTCTGGTTGTTCTTCCTTTGCTTATATGAATATAGTTGAGATAGATCCCATACTGCCGCATGAAGTAGTTTGCGAAAACCCAGTTCTCTCTTATGGATGGGGTAATCAGTTGACGAATGACAGGGAAGTTGTCAGCATATTTATTAGACACCTTGGAAAGCTCAGGCATGCCTATAAAAACAAGATTCTTAAATGGTTTATTTAAATTGTTAATATCTTTGGCAATTACTATTGCCCGATATTCATCAAGCCTTTTTTGCATGGTTGAAGCATTCCCATACGCTGCGGAAAGTGAGAAAGCGTAAACCACCGGGACAATCATCAGGAATTTCCAGTATCGGCTTAAGAAATATATCGCACAAAATACCCCAATGAATACTATGGCATTAACGCCAAGCAATACGCGGGGGTTTGTCACTGGTTTATAGAGTAATAGTAAGGGGCCAGCTATGCATATAAAAATAACTGGAAATGCAATGAGTATAGTTAACTTATCAAACGCAAGGTTTAATTTGTTTTTATTGTTATTGTGTGTAAATAAAGACTTTATCCATATCACTAATAGCAATACTACCAGAGCAACTGCTATCACGTATGCCGTTGTATCTAGTGAGCTTAATACTCTATCGTAAAATGCTTGAGCATTACTAAAAAGCAGACCAACCGGATCTGGTTTTTCAGTAATCATAATACTGTGATTTGTGTTGTAATCACCCTCGATAAAGGCAGGTACAATTGCTAAAGAGTAAATCACCTGAGCTACAAGTAATGATATGGCTTTGTATAAAGCGGTAAGTAAAATGCGACCTTCGCTATTTATTCCTGCTAGTATTGCAGCAAAACAAACTAGTATGATGTACACATTTATAGATGGCTGATAAAGACACATGGTGCCAATCAGCAAGACGGTGCCAACTGCACAGCCAGCTAAAGGTCTGAACTTTCCTGGGATTGTGAACGCAAGAGATGCGAATAATAATGATAAAGCCATAGGCAGAGAATCGAACTGATAAGAAAGATTCTCTAAATAAAACGGAGATATAATAAAAGAAAAAGCCAGTATGTTTCTTTTTGCTTTATCCTCAACACCAAAGTGCTCAGCAAGTAGAGCGCCGCAGAGCACAGTAATTAGCATTGCAATAATTATGGTGAAAGGGGAAAGGTTACTTATAGGGAATCCAAAGCTTAGACCCTCCATAATCCAGTCACTTAGTGGCCTTCCGTTTACACCCCATTTAGTATAACCCTCCGTTGCCCTTCCTATATCATCATTAAACATACGTCCTGCAATAATGATAGGAAGGATGTACACTAATCCTGCAATGTACGCAATTTTGTATCTGCTGAAGAACTGTTCAATCATCTTTCTTGCCCTTGTTTTTAAGCACATATCTTGGACGATTTTTCACTTCAACATATATCCTGCCAATGTATTCTCCAAGTACGCCGATACCGATCAACTGAATGCCGCCAAGGAAAAGAATAGATACCAGTAAAGATGGATATCCACGGACAGCATTACCGAACACCAAAGTGTCGAAAATCATCCACGCGCCGTAAAGGAATGCCACCCCAGCAACAAACAGGCCGATGTAAGTCCACATACGCAGAGGGAATGTAGAGAAGCTTGTGATCCCTTCAAGCGCCAGGTTCCACAACTTCCAGCCGTTAAACTTCGTGCTGCCTGCAACACGCTCGGCACGGGCGTACTCGACTACATCAGTGCGACCACCAACCCATGACAAGACACCTTTCATGAAAAGGTTACGCTCAGGTAAAAGCTTAATATTTTCTACAACCTCACGAGACATGAGACGGAAGTCACCAACGTTTTCTTCAATCTTCGGATTGCTGATCTTGTTGTGCAGCTTATAGAACCACTCAGCCGTCTTGCGCTTCAGTCGGCCATCTGTTGAGCGATCAGAGCGTTTAGCCAGAACCATATCAGCCCCGGCCTGCCATTTCTCTATCAGGTGAGGAATGACTTCGATAGGGTCCTGCAAGTCTACGTCGATCGGGATAATCGCTTCACCGGTCGCGTGGTCAAGCCCGGCGAAAAGAGCGGGTTCTTTCCCAAAGTTACGAGTGAATGACAGTGGAACAACAAGCGGATCGGCAACAGCAAGCGCGTTGATAATTGATTCTGTCGCGTCTTTACTGCCGTCATTAATGAAAACTATCTCAACCTCATGCTTCTGAAGCCCTTCAAATTCCCGAACAGTTTTATAAAAAATAGGTATCGCGTCTTCTTCGTTAAAGACGGGAACGACCAGAGAAATTTTCATTTCGCATCCCTAAAGACAATGAACTTTGAATAAATAAAACCGCACACCAGACTGATGGCGGAGAAAAGAATGAGAGTTACGATCGGAGCCATGCCGGACTTATCGGCAGCCCAACCAACAGCCGCGCTCAGCGAGCCCATGAACCCAACGTAAAGCATGTAACGCATGGTTGTGGTGGAAGACTTGAACGTGAACCTGGCGTTTGCAAAGAAGCTGAATGACACCGCCACGACGAACCCGGCGAAGTTGCCAAGTGCCTGGCCTGTGTGAAACGCATATATGCAAATAGCGAACACAACCCAGTGAATGAGCGTGTTTATGACACCGATCGATGTGTACTTAGCGAAGAGCTTTAACATTATGAGAATCAGTCTATTCTGAAAGGCAAAGAGTTTAGCACTTGTCACTAACCTAATCGACCTCCTCTATATGGTCGGGATTCCGACCGGTCTCCACGCTTACCCTCGGCTCACACAAATATTTTCCCCACAGGGGGTGAGGCATGAGGATGAACAACCTATCAGACGTAGCGGCAGGACTATCCTACGGCACATCTATTGGCAGCTTTGGGTACTGGCTGTTGCAACTACTCGATAAAGTGAGCCCCAGCCAGTGGGCTGCAATCGGCGTTCTTGCAAGTATTCTCTTTGGTTTACTGACGTATCTGACCAACCTGTATTTCAAAATCAAAGACGATCGTCGAAAAGAGGCCAGAGATAATGGCTACCAGCAAGACTAAATTCAGCGCCGCAGTTCTCGGGCTGATCCTTGCCGGGGCGCCTGCTTCCGTCATCCTCGATCAGTTTCTGAATGAAAAAGAGGGAAACAGCCTCACAGCTTACAAAGACGGCGGTGGGGTCTGGACTATTTGTCGTGGTGCCACAATGGTGGATGGTAAACCGGTGGTGCAGGGCATGAGGCTGACCCAGGCGAAATGCGACCAGGTAAACTCCATTGAACGTAATAAGGCGCTGGCTTGGGTAGAACGAAATATAAAGGTGCCGCTGACCGAACCACAGAAAGCCGGTATTGCTTCGTTCTGCCCGTACAATATCGGCCCCGGTAAATGCTTCCCATCAACGTTCTATAAGCGCATCAATGCCGGTGACCGCAAAGGGGCCTGCGAGTCGATCCGCTGGTGGATTAGAGACGGTGGCCGCGACTGTCGACTGACAAAAGGCCAGGAGAATGGCTGCTATGGTCAGGTTGTACGCCGGGATCAGGAAAGCGCACTTGCGTGCTGGGGGATAGACCAGTGACCATTAAAGCAAAGCTGTTAGCGCTGGCCGTTCTGCTGGCTCTTTTCGCTGTTACCTTTTACGCGGGTTATCTGAAAGGCTGGTACGCCCATAGCGAAAAGGTAAACAGTGAGCATGCAGCGAAAAACAAAAAGGCTGAGAAAGCCGTCGCCAGTAGTGAGCAGAAAGCGGCAGCGGCCAGCGCAGAAGGTAAAGTGATTTACCGGACCATTTACCGAGATGTGGTGAAATATGTTAACGACCCGAATCATACTAAGTGCGATTTTGACGATCACGCTGTGCAGCTGCGGCAGCGAGCCCTCGATGCGGCCAACTCCATCAGCGGATTTGATGCAGGAGCCATGCAAGGGAGCGAGTAAAGCAGGAACAGACAGCGACGAAGATCTGCAAGCAGACATCGAAACAGCGGAATGCCTGCGGCAGTTACGGCTGGATAAATATCGTTGGCAAGCTTGGTACAGGGCTACGGAATAACGCACTCTTATTCACTAATCATTCCGAAGATTGGTGCCGGAGAGGTTGTAAGTGCATGTATTTAAGGCGTATATATTTGGGTCTATGTTCGGAATATTTTTATAATCTACTGATTTTATTGGTTTTAACAACCAATTTAAAATCCCTCGGCGTTCGCGCTGTGTGGGTTCAAGTCCCACTCCGGCTACCATGGGAAAAAGCAGAATAATCAAAGCAATAAGCAGTGTCGTGAAACCACCGAAAGGTGGTTTTTTTGTGCCTGCCATTCTGCTAATCAACAACCTTCATTTCTGACCCTCACGTAATAAAACAACGATCCTTTTCAACGGAATTAAACAGATACCCATTATGCTATCGTGTAGCGGGCGCGATTTGCAGTGTGAAGATTTGCAGGTTTGCGATCCTGATTCCCCATGCCATCACCTCATTTAAGGGACGCTATGTCTTTACCGCCATTGTATGCACTGCGTGCGTTTGAAGTTGCTGCGCGGTTGAACTCCTTCAGTAAAGCCGCTGAAACGCTCAATATTACGCCGGGCGCGGTCAGCAGACATGTTCGTACCCTTGAACTGTGGTTCGACTGCGAGCTTTTCAAAAGGCAAGGTCCTCGGGTGGAGGTCACTGAAGCCGGGCGAGTGCTTGCCGGGCAGCTGAACGAAAGCTTCACGAGCATTGAATGGGCCTGCCGGGTATTTCGCAGTGAAAACCACCTGCTGCGGCTTAAAGCGCCCAGCACCCTGACCATGAGATGGCTTCTCGACGTGCTGCGATCTTTTCGCAACAACCATACAAAACCACAGGTTGAGATTGCCAGCGTCTGGATGGACATTGACACCGTTGATTTCAATCTTGAGCCCTACGATTGCGCCATTCTTCTCGGCAATGGGCGTTTTGGTGACACAACGGAAAGCCAACTGCTATTTCATGAATGGCTTATCCCGGTTTGTACTCCATCACTTATCGAACCGGCCCGGCAGCGGCTTCCGCAATGCGATCTGATCCATCCTTCACCGGACAGACGTGACTGGCGGCGCTGGCTGCGAAGAACAGGATTGTTCCCGGGGCTCGATATGAGCAGCGGTATGGTGTTCGATACCCTTGAACAGGGAAGTATTGCCGCGATGAACGGGCACGGCATCGCTATCGCCGACCTGCATCTCACGCTTGATGCCCTGAAAAGTGGCCTGCTGGGCCTGCCTTTCAGGGAAGCTATCGCGACGGGGGATGGCTACTACCTCGTCTGGCCAAAAAATTCACTCAAAAGAGAGAGCATTCAGCATCTTCTGGCCTGGCTGCAAAACCATACCCCGGTCGTTCCCGCGCTGGATATCGATTATCTGGCATACGATGACAGTCGGATTTATTAATACCGTTATGAATAAGATATATTTGCCATCTTTTTATAACGTTCTGGCAAAGCGCTGTTCAGGTTGAGCACCTTATCCAGAATATAAAATGCTGGCGTGTTTTTCTGTTGCTCAGCGTCAATAATTGCCGCACGTAATAGCGTGGCGGCAGACGAAATCTTGTGAAAATAGTCCTTAGACTCGGGCGTCTGTAATTCACCAGAAGTGGCGTAACGCACGTCCGGCCAGCCAGAGAAGTTGAGCAGCGGGAGAGGGTTGCCTGCTTCGGGCTGACAGGATGAAAGCAACGCAGCTGCTTTTTGGGGATCGCGATAGGCAACTGAAAGCATATACGCGCGCTGCGAAAACGGTAACAGGGCGCCAGAATGATTTTTGGTGGAGATAAGCATGGTCATAAAATTCGCTAAATCGCCATCTGATGGAGTTTCAGATGGCGATATAATTTTTATTAATTGAAATAAAGCATCAAGTGTCATGTTTGCCCCGGTTCCTCTCATTATGACTATTCAGTTTGCGCCTGAATGTTTTAATTGGCCCACCGTCAGGGTAGGTCGAGAGGATAATATTGGAAGGCGTGCGTTTTTGAAAAACGATTAATAATGGCAATCACTGTGAGTTTTTCTCACTATAGCCTTTTCATTTCACACTCCACCCAGATACGCCTTCCTCACCTCAGGATCCTTCAGCAACGCCTCGCCGCTGCCGCTTAACCGAATCTGCCCGTTAACCATCACATAGCCGCGGTCGGACAACTTCAGCGCGTGGTGCGCATTCTGCTCGACCAGAAAAATCGTCATTCCGTTACGGGCCAGTTCGCGCAGCGTCTGGAAAATCTGTTTAACCACGATTGGCGCGAGGCCGAGGCTGGGTTCATCCAGCAGCAGAAGTTTAGGACGGCTCATCAGCGCGCGGGCGATAGCCAGCATCTGCTGTTCACCGCCGGAGAGCGTCATCGCCCGCTGGTTACGTCGCTCCTTGAGGCGGGGGAAGAGGTCGAACATGCTTTGCATATCTTCCGCTGCATGCTGATTGCCGACGGGGATTGTCCCCATCAGCAGGTTCTCTTCTACAGACATATCCGGGAAAATGCGTCGTCCCTCAGGTGCCTGCGCGATGCCACCGGTGGCAACATAGTGGGTGGATTTGTGGCTGATATCCTCGCCGCAGAAGAGGATCTGCCCGTTGCGGATCCGGGGCTGACCAAAGACAGACATCAGTAATGTTGACTTCCCCGCGCCGTTAGCGCCAATCAGGGCCACGGTTTCCCCTTTGTTAACCTCAAGCGAAACCTGCTTCAACGCCTGGATCACCCCGTAGAAAACATCCACATCCTGAAACTGAAGCATCGGTTCGCTCACAGATTTACCTCGCTTTCGTCGGTGCCCAGATACGCGGCAATCACTTTTTCATTGTGCTGGATTTCAGCCGGTTTACCTCTGGCAATCACATCGCCATGATCGAGCACAATGATGTCATCTGAAATGCCCATCACCATCCCCATATCATGCTCGATCAGCAAAACCGTGATGTCATGGTGGTCGCGCAGGAACCGGATGATCTCACTCAGCTTGTGCGTTTCCACCGGGTTCAGGCCGGCAGCAGGTTCATCGAGACAAATCATCTCCGGGCCGGTACACATGGCGCGGGCGATTTCGAGGCGTCGTTGCTGGCCATAGGACATTTCCCCGGCCAGACGGTTCGCGCAATCCACCAGATCCACCACCTCCAGCCAGTAAAACGCCCGGTCCAGCGCATCGTTCTCTGAGCGACGATACGCAGGGGTGTTCAGCACCCCCGCCAGCAGATTGCGGTTGACGCGCATGTGCTGTGCCACCAGCAGGTTTTCCACAACGGACATCTCGCGGAACAGGCGGATGTTCTGAAACGTGCGCGCAAGACCCGCGCGGTTCACCAGATGCGTGCCGCCAAACATCTTATAGAACAGGCGTTGACCAAGCTGCGCCGGGTTGAGCCAGTCGCCCGGCTGGAATTTCTGGCCGAGCACCTGAATGACATTGGTGGTTTTATTTCGTGCATTGAACAGAATGTTGCCGCCGGAGGCCCGGTAGAAACCGGTCAGGCAGTTAAAGACGGTCGTTTTTCCCGCGCCGTTAGGCCCAATGAGTGCGGTAATGGAGCCGCGCTGCACCTCAAGATTGACGTCGTTTAAGGCCTTGATCCCGCCGAAGTGCATCATCAGATGTTCTACACGTAAAATCGTTGCGTTCATGGCGCCACTCCTTTACGCACGGCAAATCCGCTGCGGTTGATGCGGATCAGACCGCGAGGACGCCAGATCATCATCACCACCATCAGCATGCCAAACAGCAGCACGCGATATTCCGCAAAGCTGCGCAGCAGTTCCGGCGTGACGGTCAGCACAAAGGCGGCCAGTACGACGCCGACGGTGGAGCCCATCCCGCCCAGGACCACAATGGCGAGGATCAGGGCCGATTCAAAAAAGGTGAAAGAGGTCGGGTTAACAAACCCCTGGTAGGTGGCAAAAAACACCCCGGCGATACCTGCCGTCGATGCGCCCAGGGTGAAGGCCGAGAGTTTGACCAGAACGTGATTTAGCCCCATTGAACGGCAGGCAATCTCATCCTCACGGAGCGCTTCCCACGCCCGTCCAATGGGCATTCGGGTCAGCCGGTGTTTAATGTACAGCACCAGCATGACTACCAGGAACAGCACCGCATAGATGAAGATAAACTTCAAGTTGGGGTTATAGGTCAGGCCGAAGAACTCGTGGAAGGGGACGCCGCCTTCTTTGGCGCGTCGGCCAAACTCCAGGCCAAAAAAGGTCGGGGCAGGGGCTGAAACGCCGTTAGGCCCGCCGGTGAAGGTGAGCCAGTTGTTCAGCACCAGGCGGATGATCTCGCCAAACCCGAGCGTGACGATGGCGAGATAATCCCCGTGCATGCGCAGCACCGGAAAGCCGAGCAGGGCGCCCGCGCCCGCGGCCATTAGCGCCGCCAGCGGCAGCATGCTCCAGAACCCAAGCCCCAGATACTGATACCCGAGCGCCAGCCCGTAAGCGCCGATGGCATAGAAGGCGACATAACCCAGATCCAGCAGCCCTGCCAGGCCAACAACAATGTTCAGCCCAAGACCGAGCAGGACGTAGATCAGTCCGAGAATGGCAACCGTCAGAACGTATTTAGTGGCCACAAACGGGAAGCAGATCGCCAGCGTGACAATCAGCGGAATGATCCAGCGCATGCGGCTTTTATACGCCGGCGGCCGGACATGCACCCCCGCATTGTCGGATTCAAACCGTGCCTGTAAACGTCTTCCGGCCGCCGTAGCTGAAAAGGCGCTCAGTAAAAAGCGTCCCACCATCACCGTGCCTACAATCCACGCCAGCCGCTGGCCGTCAAAGGTAAAGCTGTAACCATCCAGTATCACGCCCGCAATCGGGCCGAAAATAATCAGGGCGATCATTCCGGAAAAAATCGAGTCCAGAATGCAGCGCTTCAGGGAAAAACCGTCAGAGGTCATCGCGTTGTTCCTTACACTTTAGCCACGACGGGGCGGCCCAGCAGCCCCTGAGGACGAAAGATCAGAATTAAGACCAGCAATCCAAACGAGAACACGTCTTTATAATCCGAGTTCACCATCCCGGAGAATTGCGCTTCTGCGACGCCCAGAATCAGCCCGCCAAGCATCGCACCGGGCAGAGAGCCGATGCCGCCCAGCACCGCCGCCGTAAAGGCCTTGATGCCGATAACAAACCCGACGTAAAAATCAAAGGTGCCGTAATTCATGGTGATTAGCACGCCCGCCAGCCCGGCCATGGCTGCGCCGATAACAAACACCAGCGAAATAATTCTGTCGGTGTTGATACCCAGGATGGAGGCCATCTTACGATCCTGCTGTACCGCACGGCACATGCGTCCTAAGCGGGTACGGTTGATAATCCAGGTCAGCACCAGCATGCCCGCGAACGAGGCGATGAGAATAAAGACTTTGGTATAGGTTATCTGGACAAACCCTTCGCCGAGGTGAAAACGCAGCACGCCATCAAGCATGGTGGGCACGCCCTGCTGGCGCGGGCCCTGGCTGAGCTGGACGTAGTTTTGCAGTATCAACGACATCCCGATGGCCGAAATCAGCGGCGCCAGACGCGTCGAGTTGCGTAGCGGCTTATAGGCGATGCGCTCAATCGTCCAGCCATAAACGCCGGTGACCACGATGGTGAAAACCAGCGTCCCCAGGATCAGCAGCGGAAAGGAGTGGAGTCCAAAAAACGCCAGCAGGGCCAGGCCAATGGCCGAGAGATAGGCGGAGATCATATACACTTCGCCGTGGGCGAAATTGATCATACCGATGATGCCGTACACCATGGTGTAGCCGATGGCGATAAGACCGTAGACCGAACCCAGCGTTAAGCCATTAATTAATTGTTGCAGGAAGAATGTACTCATGGTCGCGCACCTGAATAAAGGGTTACGCCGACAGTCAGACCTGCCGGCGCTGAGCAGATTCCGTCCCGTTATGGCACTTCTTTATATTTGCCTTTGTCATCCCACTGATAGACCACGTAGTCAGAGACTTTGAGGTCACCTTTGCTGTCCCAGGCTTTTTTACCCATCACCGTGTCGACAGGGTTGGCCTTCAGCCACTCGCTGGCTTTTGCGGAATCCGTCCCTTTCGTGGCCTTGAATGCCGCCGCGATAGCCTGCACAGACGCGTAGGCGTAGAGGGTGTATCCTTCAGGTTCAAATTTACCGGTGCGGAATTTCTCGATGACGGCTTTTCCGTCCGGGATCAGGCGCGGATCTTTACCGAAGGTCATGTAAATACCGTTGGTGTATTGCGCCCCACCGGCGGCGGTGACCATCTCTTCATTGACGATACAGTCTCCCGAGAAGAACTTCGCCTGCACGCCCTGTTCACGCATCTGGCGAACCAGCGGGCCCGCTTCCGGGTGACAGCCTCCGAAGAACACCACGTCCGGTTTTTGTGCGCCGATTTTGGTCACCAGCGCGTTAAAGTCTTTCTCCCCGCGGGATAACCCTTCGTACATCACCTCCTTCACGCCGCGTTTCGCCAGCGCCGCCTTAGTGGCGTCCGCCAGCCCCTGACCGTAGGTGTCTTTATCGTGGATGATGACCACCCGTTTGGCTTTCAGCTTATCAAGAATGAAATCGCTGGCGACCTGGCCCTGCTGGTCGTCACGTCCGCACATGCGAAATATATCGCTCATGCCACGTTCGGTAATAAGCGGGTTCGTCGAGCCGGGGGTGATGGAGAGGATCCCGGCATCGCTGTAGACCTCGGAGGCGGGCATGGTCGACGAGGAGCAGAAGTGGCCGACGACCGCTTTCACCTTATCCTGATCGACTAAGCGGTTGGCAACGGCGACGGCCTGTTTGGGCTCGCAGGCGTCGTCGCCCTGAACCAGTTTGATTTTCTCACCGTTGATCCCGCCGGCGGCGTTAATGTCTTCCGCCGCCTGCGTAGCGCCATGCCAGTATTGATCGCCGTAGGTTGCGTTCGGGCCTGTGAACGGCCCGGCCACGCCGATGACGATATCAGCCTGCGCGGAAAAGGCCGTCACCAGACAACCGGCCAGCACCAGGGAGAGGGGAGTTTTGGTAAATTTCAGCGACATTATTATGTTCCTTAGCAAAGAGGTTTTTGCACCAGGTATAAACCCGAACGCCTGATGGCATCGTAAATCCAAAAACAAGAGCGAGAACAAAATGCACTTTAGAAGCAATCTCATGCTTAATACGGCGAGGATCCCACGCACCGCGAAGCGCGCAGAACATTAAGCAAAAAGGTTGCCAGAATGGTTAATCCCTTGACCGGGTCACAACACGTTGAGTATAGAGCGCCGTTTTATGCGCCTTTGCGGGAGGAGATGAATTTACAGCGGAGATCACATCTCCTTAACAACAAAGCCCATAAGTTGTGCAACGGTCACGATTTGCACGTTTTTGCAGCAATAAAGACCTAAACTTCAGATAGGCACGCGCGGCGATATATGTCAGGATCGTTTTTTTTATCAGGAGTATCAGCAATGGCTGAAGGCCCATTAAATGAAAGCGAGATGGCGTGGCTGGAAGAGACATTAATCTCTTACGGTCACGACGATGCATCCGTGATTGACGTGTCCGAACTGGACGGCATGCTTACCGCAGTACTTTCCGGTCCCGTTGTGGTGGAGCCCGACACCTGGCTGGTGGCGGTCTGGGGTGGTGAGAAATATATTCCGCGCTGGAAAAACGATCGTGAGATGAACCGTTTTATCGATCTCTGCTTTAAGCACATGAACGATATTGCCGAGCGTTTGAGCGAATACCCGGATCAGTTTGAACCGCTGTTTGGCTATAACGACGTTGACGGTCAGAGCTATACCGTGGTGGAAGAGTGGTGCTATGGCTACATGCGCGGCGTGGCGCTGACGGACTGGTCATCCCTGCCGGAAGCGCTGGAAGCGGACCTGGCGGTGATTGCCCTGCACGGGACGGAAGAGAACAGCGAGAAGCTGGATGCGCTGACCGAAGAGGAGTACATGGCCAGCATCGAAAGCATTCAGCCTGCGGCGCTGCGTTTGTATAACTACTGGGTGGCTAACCCGCAGCAGCCGGAAGCGAAAAAGCCGATCGTGAACGGGTCGAAGGTGGGGCGTAACGATCCGTGCCCGTGCGGGAGTGGGAAGAAGTTTAAAAGCTGCTGCCTGCACTGAAAAAAGGGGCTATTCATAGCCCCTTTTTTTTACCCCACTTCCGGCAGCATTCCCGCTGCAATCAGCACCTGCACCAGAATAATCACCACCCCACAACCAAACACCGCGCACAGCATTGGCGTACCGCCCGCTACGCGATACCCCTGCTGCGGATGTTGCTGGCGGCTCTTCCACGCCAGCAGGGAAGGCAGCAGCAGGGCCAGTACCGATAACGCCACGCCAGCATACCCCAGCGCCATCACAAACCCGCGCGGGTAAAAGAGCGCGAAGGCCAGCGGCGGCAGGAAGGTCATCGCCCCCGTCTGTAAGCGTCCCGCAACGGTATTGCGACGCTGGAACAGATCCGCCATATAGTCAAACAGGCCAAGCGCCACGCCGAGGAAGGAGGTTGCCAGCGCCAGGTCTGCAAACAGATGTACCGCCAGCTCCACGTGTGAAGAGGCCACCACGTTACGCAGGGCAACCAGGAATCCATTCAGACCAGAATGCTCTGCCATCAGGCCGATAAAGGTATTGGAATCAATACTGCCCAGCGTCACCAGCTGCCAGAACAGGTAAGCAATCAACGGAATGGCGCTGCCGATAACAAAGACGCGGCGCAGCTTGCGAATATCACCGTTCATATAGCTCACGATGCTCGGCACGCTGCCGTGAAAACCGAAGGAGGTGAAAATAACCGGGATGGCCGAAAGCGCCAGACCTTTCTCCAGCGGGAGGGAGAGCAGGTTAATCTTGTGAACATGCGGTGCCAGCAGCACCAGCATCACAATCAGGAAGAGAATTTTGGCGCTGAACAAAAAACGGTTAAACAGATCGACCAGCGATGTGCCCGCACAAACCACGCCGCCACCGATCAGCGTAAAGACAATGGCGCCTGTTTCCGGTGAAAGTGACGCACCGAAGCCGTCATTGATACTTGACGCAATCAGCTCCCCGGCGCCGCTGATGTAAGCGGCAGTCAGGGCGTACATCAGGAACATCATGCTGAAACCGGTGATCCACTGCCCGTAGCGTCCAAGATAGCGTGCAGCCAGGGAGCCTAAGCCAGTATCGGCAGGGACATGCTGATAAACCTCCAGCAATAATAGCGCGGTGTAACACATCAGGGCCCACAGACCGCCCAGCAGCACTACGGTAACCCCAAACCCGACGCCGGCGGCAGCCAACGGCATGGCCAACATTCCTGCGCCAATTGTCGTTCCGGCGACGATAAAAATACTTCCCAGAGTTCTGTTCTTCACGCTTTCCTCTACAACGCTTCCATACCGCGACTCATTCTGCGGCGCAGAGTAAGGGAAAAGCACCATCTCGTCAAATCACCGTTACATAGGGTGTAATAATTAATTTACAAAAAGAAAAGGGTAACCTGCGCCAGCGCAAAGCGTGCCGTAGAGGGAACGTTTAGTCTGCTTTTTATTTGCGAGAGGTAACCATGTCAATTCACGGACACGACGTGCTGAATATGATGATTGAGTCAGGTGAGCGCTATACGGAGGAGAGTCTGGTTGAGGCGATACATGCCCGCTTTGGCGAAGCGGCGCGTTTCCATACCTGTTCAGCTTCGGAGATGACGGCCGCGGAGCTGGTGGCGTTTCTGGCGGCGCGCGGAAAATTCATTCCAGCAGCAGACGGATTTTCCACTCACGAAAGTAAAATCTGCCGCCATTAAATAATGCGGTGCTGAAAACTCAGCACCGCTTTTCTGTTAATTCTGGGTATCGAGCGTCGACAGCTCTTTATCAATGAAGTACAGACCTTCCCCGGATTTACCTGCCAGAGATAATTTATCCAGCACGGATTTAAACAGCTTCTCTTCTTCGTGCTGTTCAGCCACATACCACTGAAGGAAATTAAAGGTTGGATAATCCTGGCTGGTCATGGCGGCATGAGCCAGTTCATTAATTTTCTGGGTGATCAGCTGTTCATGCTCATAGGTGGCGCGGAACAGTTCATCAAGAGAGCCGTATTCGGCAAAAGGCGATGCCACGTTATCAATGCGCGGCAGGCTGCCGGTGTCCGTCAGGTAATCAAACAGACGCTGCATGTGCGTCATCTCTTCCTGGGCATGACGACGCAGGAAGGCGGCCGCCCCTTCAAAGCTGTGATAGCTGCACCAGGCGCTCATCTGCTGATAAAGCAGGGAAGAAAAAAGCTCAAGATTCATTTGCGCATTGAGCTTGTCGATCATTTCAGTTTTTAACATGGTGCAGCTCCGGTTTATTAATTCTGGTTCACGATGAGCGACACTATAATTTGTTATTTAATTATTTGCAAAAAGTAAAATAAATATTTATTTATTAAAAATACGAATGGGAATAAAACGCATTGCCGTCATTTATATTTATTAATGAGAATTGTTTTAGTTCTTGTTAAATAAACTGCCAGCGTGACTGGCAGTAGCGGTTAATACCACGGATTCTGGCTGGAAGAGGTAACAGCATATCCCTGACATTTATACTGAATGGTCACACTTTCGTTCAGACAGAGTGAACCGCTGATCAGGGTGCAGGTTTTAATTGGCTGCCCGTAGGCTGACGCAGTGGCGTAGCCCATATGTTGACAGGCTTTGGTTGCCGTACCGTTATTAACATACTCATCAGACCAGGCGTTTTGCAGCATGGCCTGGCCATAGTCGAGGCGCACAATTCCGTTTGGGGCATCCGTACTGCTGACTTCTGCCTGACGGTTGATACTGCACCCGGCGAGCAACAGGATCGTTCCGGCTATGATTACACGTTTCATGGTTCACTCTGCGTGACGGGAAATACGCCATTGTAACCAACGTGATGGTACGCAATGGCTGGAATAGCCGGAGGATCTGCCCTCTCACTGTGCAACGAGCCGGGCCACCGCGCGAAATTGTGAGCGCATCTTTGTTTTTTAAAACAAGTTTTCACTTAATTTGAAAGTGCGTTTGTTTGATAGTAAGGTTAAGTTGAAAAGGTATCCACAGCGGGATCGCCCGCCATGCATTCAGGAGAGACAAGATGAAAATTGCACTGATGATGGAAAACAGCCAGGCCGCTAAGAATCCCATCATCCTTAATGAGCTGAAAGCCGTTGCTGATGAGAAAGGTTTTCCGGTCTATAACGTCGGTATGAGTGATGAGAACGATCATCATCTCACCTATATTCACCTGGGCATCATGGCGAGCATTCTGCTTAACGCTAAAGCCGTTGATTTTGTTGTTACCGGCTGCGGTACCGGGCAGGGCGCGCTGATGTCCCTGAACATCCATCCGGGTGTGATTTGCGGTTACTGCATCGATCCTGCGGATGCTTTCCTGTTTGCGCAAATCAACAACGGTAACGCGCTTTCTCTGCCGTTTGCGAAGGGCTTCGGCTGGGGGGCAGAACTGAACGTACGCTTTATCTTTGAGAAAGCGTTTACCGGACGCAATGGCGAAGGCTATCCACCAGAGCGTAAAGAGCCGCAGGTGCGTAACGCCGGGATCCTGAACCAGGTGAAAGCGGCGGTGGTGAAAGAAAACTATCTGGATACCCTGCGAGCAATCGATCCTGAGCTGGTTAAAACCGCCGTATCAGGCCAGCGCTTCCAGCAGTGCTTCTTCGAGAACTGCCAGGACAAAGAGATTGAAGCCTTCGTGCGCGGTATTGTTGGCTGATTTACTTTGCCGGGCGGTGCGTTGCCTGCCCGGCAGATAGCGTTACTTTTTCGATGAGACCGCGCTGCCCGCATCTTTAGTCAGCCGCAGCGTGTCAACCATTCCCACCAGGCAGATCAGCGCGATTGCCACAAATGCCAGCCGGAAGCTCATTCCCGGCATACCGGCAATCCCCATCGCCTCACTGACTTTTTCCCCGATACGAATACCAATCGCCCCGAGCGTGATCCCAAGCCCCACGGCAAGCTGCGTTGCGGTTGAAAACAGAGTATTGGCATAGCTCATCTGCGCCGATGGCACATCCGCAAAAGCCAGCGTACTGATGGCTGTAAACTGAATCGAACGGAAAACGCCGCCCAGATAAAGGATCAGCATGATGAGCCACGCGGGCGTCTGCGGCGTAAGAAACGCGCAGGCCAGCAACGCCAGGACATTCAACGCACCGTTAATCAGCAACAGCCGCTTAAACCCCAGGCTGCGGATAAGCGGCGTCGTCGCCGGCTTAATGGTGAGATTGCCAACGAAAACCGCCAGCACCAGCAGGCCAGAATGGAACGCGTCCATGCCAAAGCCGACCTGGAACATCAGCGGTAACAGGAACGGAACCGCGCTGATGGAGGCGCGAAACAGCGATCCGCCGTACAGGGTGACGCGAAACGTCGACACCTGCATCGCATTGAGCCTGATCATCGGCCAGGTTGCCCGCTTAAAGTGACGCAGCGCCAGGCTTAAGGCGACGACACCGACGATAAACAGCGTGGCGGTTAATCCTGTTCGCAGAGGCTCTGCGCCCATCAACTCCATCGCATAAACCAGGCTCACCATGGCAAGGGTGGTGACAACAAAACCCGGTAAATCAAACGGTCGGCGCGTATCTTCATGCAGGTCTGGAATGATGCGCAGTGCCAGCAAAATGGCGATTATCCCCAGCGGCACGTTAATAAAGAAGATCCAGCGCCAGTCGGCATAGCTGGTAATGAACCCACCCAGCGGCGGGCCGATGATCGGCGCGACCAGCGCAGGCCACGTCAGGGTGGCGATTGCCGTGATGAGCTGATGTTTTGGCGTGGTGCGTAGCACGGCCAGGCGACCTACGGGCACCATCAGCGCGCCACCCATGCCCTGGAGGACGCGCATCGCGACGAACTGATCGAGCGTGGTGGACAGGCCGCACAATACCGAGGCCAGCGTGAAGATCGCCAGCGCGAGGGCAAACACTTTTCGCGCGCCGAAGCGGTCGGCGATCCAGCCGCTGGCGGGGATTAGCACGGCCAGGGTGATCAGATAGGCGCTGATGCCGATATTCAGATCCACCGCCTGTACGCCGAAGCTTTTTGCCATATCCGGCAACGCGGTGGCGATCACCGTCCCATCCAGAAACTCCATAAAGAAAGCACCGGCCACCAGCAGCGCCGCAGGCGATAATCCACGGCTCTCTTTGCCGGATACGTTTTCACTCATTCTCTTCCTGCCCGCTCAAAAAATTTTATAAACATTTACTGGAATTTATAAGCCTGTAACGTGCGGATTTATCATGGCTTTTTTTAACAAACCAGCAGCACTGAGGGTTTAATAACCGTGATGCAGGTCACAAAATGGTTGATTTTTGTGATGGTGGTCATATTATAAGCGTATTGACAATAACACCTGCATAACACGTTACTGGAGCAACATAATGAAACTGCGCAAAATCCTGAAAAGCATGTGGGCAAACTACTGCACAACGTTTAAAGACGTCCCACCGGGTGCGATGTTCTGATAAAAAAACCTGCTTCGGCAGGTTTTTTTATGTCTGCGGACGACGAGAGGGAGATGGAAGGGCGTCTGTTTTGCTACTATGGCGGCCTTTGAATAAGGAGAACCCCATGTCACAAAACCTGAGCGCCGATCAGGAACTGGTATCTGACGTCGTCGCCTGCCAGCTGGTTATCAAACAAATCCTTGATGTGATTGACGTTATCGCGCCGGTTGAGGTACGCGAAAAGATGTCGACCCAACTGAAAAACATCGATTTCACCAACCATCCTGCTGCGGCGGACCCGGTTACGCTCCGCGCGATCCAGAAAGCGATTGCGCTGATTGAACTCCGCTTCACACCGCAGGGTGAGTCACACTAAAATAAACCGATGTTTTAAAATTAGAAACTCTTTTCTGCTTTTACGTCGAAGGGCGACAGAGCCTGTCGCCCGCAGAAGGATCAGAAGAACGTCTGCACCAGCAGATAGCTCACCACGCAGGCACAGCTGACGCCAATCAGCCCCGGCAGAATAAAGCTGTGGTTGATGATGAATTTACCGATGCGGGTGGTGCCGGAGCGATCGAACCCGATACAGGCCAGATCGCTCGGATAGGTGGGCAGCACAAAGTAGCCGTAGGATGCCGGGAAGAAGGCCACCAGCATTTTCGGATCGATGCCCAGCATCAACCCCATCGGGGCGACCGCGGTCAAGGCCGCAGCCTGGCTGTTGACCAGTTTTGATACCAGGAACAGCACGATGGCATACGTCCAGGGATGACTTTTCACCACCCCCTCCAGCGCCATTTTCAGCTCGTCGAGATGCGCCTGAAAAAAGGTATCGCTCATCCACGCCACGCCAAACACCGAGAAAATCGCGACCATCCCCGCCTTAAATACCGCCCCGTTTGAAATGGCCGACGCATTCACCTTGCAGGTCATCAGCATGATGGCCCCGGCGATCAGCATCATCATTTGAATGACAAGGTTCATCGACAGGGCTGTCGTTTTCCCTTTGATCTCAAACGCCGGACGCAGCTCGGGCAGCGCACCCAGCAGGACCACTACGGCAATCCCGGCGAAGAAGATCCACGTGGACCAGTAGGCCTGTTTCGGGAAACGTTGATCCATCAACGTCTCCGTTCCTCCATAGATAAACTCCCGCTGTTTCGGATCTTTCAGCTTTTCCTGAAATTCAGGATCGTGTGCGAGGTTTTTCCCGCGACGCAAGCTCCACAGTGCCGCAATGGCGACGCCAGACAGTGAGGCCGGTACGGAGACCGCAAGAATTTCGAGGATCCCCCACGCGTGGCCGATACCATGCTGCGCACCCAGAATCGAGACCAGCGAAACGACGGCCACGGAAACGGGGGAGGCGGTGATCGCCATCTGAGATGCCACCGAGGCCACCGCCATCGGCCGTTCCGGGCGTATGCCTTTTTTCAGGGCGATATCCGCGATAATGGGAAACATGGTGTAGACGACGTGCCCGGTCCCGCACAGGAAGGTCAACATCCAGGTGGTAAACGGTGCGAGAAGGGTGATGTGCTGGGGATGTTTACGCAGCAGGCGCTCTGCAAACTGCATCATTACATTCAGGCCACCGGCGGTCTGTAGCGTGGCGGCACAGCCGATGACGGCGAGGATCGTGAGCATCACGTCAACCGGCGGTTTACCGGGTTGCAGACCAAAGACAAAACTCAAAACAAACAGGCCGATGCCGCTTATCAGCCCCAGGCCCATCCCGCCGAAGCGGGTGCCTATCAGCAGGCAGAGGATAATGACAATAAACTCAATGGTGATCATGATGCTCCCTCGTTAATGAATGTAATTAAACAAATCATTACACGATGTATGGTTATTCATTGGGAGCAAGATCTGATTTGTTAAATGTCAGCAAAAGCAGGGAGTTGGTACCCACTCCCTGACGGGCTGAGGGATCCCCAGTAATTTGAAAGCAAAAGCGATAACGTTGCCTTCAGAATAACTGAAGGCTTTCAGCGATGCCTCGGTCCGGCTGTAAATCGCTGAGGCGTTTCCTGTAGGCCGGGGCGAGGCGCAGGGATGCGCCGAGAGGGCGGGCTTTACAGGGATGTTACCTCCGCCCGTCCCCGATAAGCCGGAAGGAATAAGCCGAAGGTACCGCGAAGCGGCGATTTTCCGCCGGAAGCCCGGGTCGCCAGGGTGGTGGCGACTGAGCCACCCTGGCACGTTCACCGGTTATGCCGTGACAGAGTAGCAAGGAACATAAAGTGAACGGAATGACCACCAGAGCCGTATGTTCCCCCTCACCCCAGCCCTCTCCCTCAAGGGAGAGGGGGCCGTCTGTGCAGGCATTATTTTGTGGGGAACTCTCAGCCCTGACGGGAGCGGGTGAAGGACTTAGTGGTGTTGCACGGTAGCAATGTCGAGAAGATGGCGGTCCGTCTGCTCCAGACAAATCCCCGCGCGTTTCGCGTTGCGGATTTCATCTGCGAGCGTCTTCAGCAGCATGCCATCCTGCTGCTGCTCTCTGTCCATATCACGTAAAAACTTGAGGGTAATGATGTCCCGTTGCGCTTTGGCTTCATCAGCCAGTTTGCTCAGCTTCGCACAGCGTTGCTCATACTCTTCGAGCGTTTTCTGAAACAGTTCTTCCAGAGAAGTGTAATTATCTTCAATCGTTTCAAGCTCTTTGACGGTAGGGTTTGCGCCGACAGCTTTCAAAAAGTTAAAGACGCGCATCATGTGCGTGACGTTACTTTGCGCCTGAGTACGAAAGAAGGTGGCAGTGCCGTTGAGGCTTTTTCTGGAACACCACGCGCTCAAATGCAGATGCAGATTTGAAGCATAAAACTCCAGGTTCATCTGGGCATTCAGTTTTTGCATCATCGTTTGGGTAGTCATTCTCATATCCTTATTGACTGTGGGACTTGATGTCCGCTACTTAACCTGACCCGGCAGGTATTGACGATTGAATGGCAGAAATAGATTTCTGCAAGGTAAAAAACTCGAAAATTCACTTCCTGTGTTCGATTAAAATAAGCATACGCTTCTCTTTGACTTAAGAAAACTCTTAATTGGGCTGTGTTTACCATACATTACAAATTTAAATATAGCCCAGAACAGAAAGAGGGGTAAGAGATTGGATTTAATATAACCTGTTGATTTTAATGGGTGTGAAATTAATATTGCTCATTTTTATCGTTTCAGGAAACGTTCTTTGGCGGGAAATTCTGTAAAAGTGTTAAAACAGAAATAATATCTGCAAATATATCCTGTCGTATCAAATTTGAGCTAAATCAATTTTCACTCAATATACGGTTCTGTGATCGCGTCGCAAGATTGTGATCTGATAAAGAGTGAAAATGAAACACTGTTTTACATCGTTTCATTCGTTGAGGTTTATGATGGCTAACGTTGCGGTGCTGCTGGCACCCGGTTTTGAAGAAGCAGAAGCGATTATCACGATTGATATTCTGCGGCGTTTACAGATTGAGGTGGAGACGCTGGCCTGTGCGGAGTCCCGTGCGGTAGTGAGTTACCACAATATCCCCATGGTGGCTGACAGTACGTTAACGGAGCGCATTAATACGCTGTATGACGCAGTCGTGTTGCCCGGTGGGCCGCAGGGGAGCGTCAATCTTGCGGCTAGCCAGGAGGTGATCCGCTTTGTTTCCGCGCATGACGAGCAGGGCAAACTCATCTGCCCAATCTGCTCTGCGGCCGCGCGGGTGCTGGGCGGTAACGGGCTACTGAAGGGGCGTCGCTACGTCTGTTCCGGCGATCTCTGGCAGAGCGTTGATGAGGGAGTATATGTGGATGCGCCGGTCGTGGTGGATAATAACCTCATCAGCGGCAAGGGGCTGGGGCACGCTTTTGACTTTGCGCTGGCGCTCTCTGCTCGTCTGTTGGGTGACGACGCCCCCGTGCGCGATCATGCTGAACACATCTATTACCGCTGGTAATTTTTTCTGCCGGGCGCTAAGGCGTCCGGGTTACAGGGATTTCTTAGCTGACCTTATGGATAATCCTGCTTAACTCCTTTCCATTTGTAGGACAATTACGTCCTTTTTTATGTCATTTTCCGCTGAATTTATGTACGCAATTACTGTAATTCTGCGGTGTGATGTCGCTCTCTTATGGATGATTAATTTCCCGCTAAAACTATCTCCAGCAATAACGCTTATGACGAGGTAAGCGCTAATGCCTTGTTTTAAGTCCGATTAAATAAGTTGTTCGCCATTATTCCCTACAGATAAGAATGCTAAAGCTGGAGTTTACCATGCACAAATTTACTAAAGCGCTGGCGGCCATCGGCCTGGCTGCCGTTATGTCACAATCCGCTATCGCTGAAAATTTAAAGCTCGGTTTTCTGGTTAAACAGCCGGAAGAGCCGTGGTTCCAGACCGAATGGAAATTTGCTGATAAAGCCGGAAAAGATTTGGGATTTGAGGTAATTAAAATCGCCGTACCTGACGGTGAGAAAACGCTGAACGCCATTGATAGCCTGGCGGCAAGCGGCGCGAAAGGTTTCGTTATCTGTACGCCGGATCCAAAACTGGGGTCAGCGATTGCCGCGAAAGCGCGCGGTTACGACATGAAAGTGATTGCGGTGGACGATCAGTTCGTGAACGCCAAAGGTAAACCGATGGATACCGTTCCGCTGGTAATGATGGCGGCCACTAAAATCGGTGAGCGTCAGGGCCAGGAGCTCTACAAAGAGATGCAAAAACGCGGCTGGGATGTCAAAGAGACCGCCGTGATGGCCATTACCGCTGACGAGCTGGACACCGCCCGTCGTCGTACCACCGGGTCCATGGACGCCCTGAAAGCGGCTGGCTTCCCGGAAAAACAGATCTACAAAGTTCCGACCAAATCCAACGATATTCCGGGCGCCTTTGATGCGGCGAACTCCATGCTCGTCCAGCATCCGGAAGTGAAGCACTGGCTGGTGGTGGGGATGAACGACAACACCGTACTGGGCGGCGTGCGTGCAACGGAAGGCCAGGGCTTTAAAGCACCGGACGTGATCGGGATCGGCATCAACGGCGTTGACGCCGTGAGCGAACTGTCTAAAGCGCAGGCGACCGGCTTCTATGGTTCTCTGCTGCCAAGCCCGGATGTCCACGGTTATAAATCCAGCGAAATGCTCTACAACTGGGTGACTAAAGGGGTTGAGCCGCCGAAATTCACCGAAGTGACCGATGTGGTGCTGATCACCCGCGATAACTTCAAAGAGGAGCTGGCGAAAAAAGGACTGGGCGGTAAGTAATACGCTGTGATTGCGCCCCTCACTCACCGTGAGGGGCCAGACGTACACACTACAGGAATCACGGAGTCGTTATGCAACAGTCTGATCCGTATCTCTCTTTCCGCGGCATCGGTAAAACGTTCCCCGGTGTAAACGCGCTGACCGATATCAGCTTCGACTGCTATGCCGGCCAGGTTCACGCCCTGATGGGGGAGAATGGCGCGGGAAAATCCACGCTGCTAAAAATTCTCAGCGGCAACTACACGCCCACCACCGGCACGCTGGCTATTCGCGGCGAAGAGGTGGCCTTTGCCGACACCACGGCAGCGTTAAATGCGGGCGTCGCTATCATCTATCAGGAGCTGCATCTCATTCCTGAAATGACCGTGGCGGAGAACATCTATCTGGGCCAGCTTCCGCATAAAAGCGGCGTGGTCAACCGCTCGCTGCTCAACTATGAAGCGGGCTTGCAGCTCAAGCACCTTGGGCTGGATGTCGATCCGCAAACGCCCCTTAAGTATCTCTCCATCGGCCAGTGGCAGATGGTGGAAATTGCCAAAGCGCTGGCACGTAACGCCAAAATTATCGCTTTTGACGAGCCAACCAGCTCGCTCTCGGCGCGTGAAATAGAAAATCTCTTTCGCGTGATCCGCGAGCTGCGCAAAGAGGGCCGCATCATTCTGTACGTTTCTCACCGAATGGAAGAGATTTTTGCCTTAAGCGATGCCATCACCGTGTTTAAAGATGGCCGCTACGTGCGCACCTTCACCGATATGCAGCAGGTCAACCATGACCAACTGGTGCAGGCGATGGTCGGACGCGATCTGGGGGATATTTACCACTGGAAACCGCGCGAGTATGGCCTTGAGCGTCTGCGTCTGGATAACGTCAAAGCCCCGGGCGTGCGCACGCCCATTTCACTCTCGGTGCGCAGCGGCGAAATCGTCGGGCTGTTTGGCCTTGTGGGGGCAGGGCGCAGCGAGCTGATGAAAGGGCTGTTTGGCGGCACCCGAATAACCCAGGGCCAGGTTTTCGTCGACGGGAAAAAGGTCGATATTCAGAAGCCTGCGCAGGCGATTAACGCGGGGATTATGCTCTGCCCGGAGGATCGAAAGGCCGAGGGCATCATTCCGGTGCACTCGGTGCGCGACAACATCAACATCTCTGCCCGGCGCAAGTTCATCCGCGCGGGATGTCTGATTAACGACGGCTGGGAGGCGAGCAACGCGGATCACCATATCCGTTCGCTGAACATCAAAACCCCCGGCGCTGAACAGCTGATCATGAACCTGTCCGGCGGCAATCAGCAAAAAGCCATTCTGGGGCGCTGGCTGTCGGAAGATATGAAGGTCATTTTGCTGGATGAGCCAACGCGCGGTATCGACGTGGGGGCGAAACACGAAATCTATAACGTCATCTATGAACTGGCAAAACGCGGTGTGGCGGTCCTGTTCGCCTCCAGCGATCTGCCTGAGGTGCTGGGCGTCGCCGACCGCATTGTTGTGATGCGTGAAGGTGAAATTGCCGGTGAATTGCTGCATGAACAGGCGAATGAACAACAGGCGTTGAGTCTCGCCATGCCTAAAGTTAGCCAGGCTGTCGCCTGAGTAAGGAGTCAATGATGTCCTCTGTTACTACATCCGGAGCGCCGAAGTCGGCTTTCAGTTTTGGCCGCATCTGGGACCAGTACGGCATGCTGGTGGTCTTTGCTGCCCTGTTCGTCGCCTGCGCGATTTTTGTGCCGAATTTCGCCACGTTCATCAATATGAAGGGGCTGGGGCTGGCTATCTCCATGTCCGGCATGGTGGCCTGCGGAATGCTGTTCTGCCTGGCCTCCGGTGATTTTGACCTGTCGGTTGCCTCGGTGATTGCCTGTGCAGGCGTCACCACTGCCGTGGTGATCAACATGACCGAAAGCCTGTGGATCGGCGTGCTGGCCGGGCTGCTGCTCGGCGTGCTGAGCGGCCTGGTGAACGGGTTTGTCATTGCGCGCCTGAAGATTAACGCCCTGATCACGACGCTGGCGACCATGCAAATCGTGCGCGGTCTGGCCTATATCATCTCCGACGGGAAAGCCGTGGGGATTGAAGACGAGCGTTTCTTCACGCTGGGCTATGCCAACTGGCTGGGTCTGCCTGCGCCAATCTGGCTGACGGTAGGCTGTTTGATCCTGTTCGGTTTCCTGCTTAACCGCACCACGTTTGGCCGTAACACGCTGGCGATTGGCGGCAATGAAGAGGCGGCGCGTCTGGCGGGTGTCCCGGTCGTACGGACCAAGATCATTATCTTCGTGCTTTCCGGGCTGGTATCGGCGGCGGCGGGGATTATTCTGGCGTCGCGTATGACCAGCGGCCAGCCAATGACCTCCATTGGTTATGAGCTAATCGTCATCTCAGCCTGCGTTTTAGGGGGCGTTTCCCTCAAGGGCGGCATCGGAAAAATCTCATATGTGGTGGCGGGGATCCTCATTCTGGGGACCGTGGAGAACGCCATGAACCTGCTTAATATTTCTCCGTTCTCTCAGTACGTCGTACGCGGCCTGATCCTGCTGGCGGCGGTGATCTTCGACCGTTACAAGCAAAAAGCGAAGCGTACCGTCTGATTTATTTTTAGCCATCAATATGCTCAACTATTAACCATAGTTGACCCCCTGACCGGCCCGCCAGTTTTGCTGACGGGCCGGTTGCCAAATGGCGAGCACCGTCACACTGTCTATACTTACATGGCTGTTTTGTTCACTGTAAGGAGGATTAGGGTGGCTGACTTGTTAACCGCACCGCCTGTACTGCCCGGAAAATTTGCTTTCTTTTTTGACCTCGACGGGACGCTCGCCGGGATTGAACCGCATCCGGATGACGTCGTTGTACCGGACACGGTGTTAGAGAATTTGCAGCAGCTCTCCCGACAGAACGAGGGGGCACTGGCATTGATTTCAGGGCGCTCAATGGCCGAGCTGGACGTGCTCGCCAGTCCTTATCACTTTCCGCTGGCCGGTGTGCACGGAGCGGAGCGCCGCGATATCCATGATCAACTGCATATAGTTTCACTCCCCGACACGCTGATTCAGGCGCTACATGCGCAACTCTCTTCGGCTCTGGAAATGCTTCCCGGTACGGAACTGGAAGCCAAAGGCATGGCCTTTGCGCTGCACTACCGTCAGGCGCCCCATCATGAGGCGGCGATCTTTGCGGTGGCAAGAAGCGTGGCGGAAGCCCATCCGGAGCTGGCGTTACAGCCGGGTAAATGTGTGGTCGAGATTAAACCGGCTGGAATTAACAAAGGCGCTGCCATTGCAGCGTTTATGGCGGAAGCGCCGTTCAAAGGGCGTACGCCAGTCTTTTTTGGGGATGACCTGACCGACGAGGCCGGGTTCAGGGTGGTAAACCAGGCCCAGGGCATGTCTGTCAAGGTTGGATCTGGTGAAACCATTGCCGGATGGCGGCTGGAAAATGTCGCCAGCGTCTGGCAGTGGATATCTGACGTCGCTAACCAGCAACAACAACAAATAGCGCAAAACAACGGGAGAAATCATTATGGGTCGCTTAGTCGTCGTCTCTAATCGCATCGCACCGCCGGATGATAAAAAAGCCAGTGCCGGTGGCCTGGCGGTCGGGGTATTAGGTGCCCTCAAAGCCGCGGGTGGTCTCTGGTTTGGCTGGAGCGGGGAAATCAGTAATGAAGAGAAACCGCTAAAAAAGGTGTCACGGGGCAATATCACGTGGGCCTCCTTCGCCCTTAGTGAGAAGGACTACGATGAATATTATTCCGAGTTCTCAAACGCCGTGCTGTGGCCAGCGTTTCACTATCGTCTGGATCTGGTGAAATTCCAGCGTGAATCCTATGAAGGCTACATGCGCGTAAACGCGCTGCTGGCAGATAAACTGCTGCCGCTGATCGAAGATGACGATATTTTATGGATCCACGATTACCATCTGCTGCCCTTCGCCAGGGAGCTGCGTAAACGGGGTGTGAAGAACCGGATCGGCTTCTTCCTGCATATTCCGTTCCCGACCCCGGAGATCTTTACGGCGCTGCCGCAGCATGATGAAATTCTTGAAGCATTGTCTGATTACGACCTGCTCGGTTTCCAGACGGAAAATGACAGGCTGGCGTTCCTCGACAGCGTGTCGGGTAAAACCCGGCTGGTCACTCACGGCGGCAAATCTCACACCGCGTGGGGACGAAATTTCCATACCGAAGTCTACCCGATTGGTATTGAGCCAGACGAAATCGCCGAGCAGGCCTCTGGTCCGCTGCCGCCGAAGCTTGCCCAGCTCAAGGACGAACTCAAGCACGTTAAGAATATCTTTTCGGTTGAACGACTGGATTATTCCAAAGGGTTGCCGGAGCGATTCCTCGCTTATGAAACCCTGCTGGATAAATTCCCGCAGCATCACGGCAAGATCCGCTATACCCAGATAGCGCCGACCTCGCGCGGTGAGGTTCAGGCTTACCAGGATATTCGTCACCAGCTGGAGACCGAAGCAGGGCGCATCAACGGGCGCTATGGTCAGCTCGGCTGGACTCCACTTTTCTATCTGAATCAGCACTTTGAGCGCAAAATCCTGATGAAAGTGTTCCGCTATGCGGACGTCGGGCTGGTCACCCCGCTGCGCGACGGGATGAATCTGGTGGCAAAAGAGTATGTAGCAGCACAAGATCCTGCTGACCCGGGCGTGCTGGTGCTGTCCCAATTTGCCGGTGCGGCAAACGAGTTAACCTCGGCGCTGATTGTGAACCCTTACGATCGCGATGATGTGGCAAATGCCCTGAACCGCGCGTTAACCATGCCGCTTGCGGAACGTATTTCACGTCATTCAGAAATGATGGAGACCATCGTTAAGAATGATATCAACCGCTGGCAGGCGCGTTTTATTGACGATTTGCGCGCGATCCAGCCGCAAACTCAGGAAGGTGATCTGCAAAAAAAGATCGCGACCTTCCCTAAACTCGCCTGATTTTCTCCGGGGGCATTAATTGCCCCCGAGAGGCACCAGCAGGACATCCACCTGGCTTGACGAAACGATGGATTTTGCCGAGCATGCCGCCCGGGAAAAAAAGCTCTGGTTATGATTTCCGCAAATGACCAGGTCAACATTCTGTTTCTGACAAATGTCGAGAATATGTCCACTTAACTCGCCGGTGGCAATCACCGTCTGGTGGACAGGATATTTTGCCCGCTCAACCAGCTCGCGCAGAAATTGCTGCGTTTCCTCCTGAAGAACCTCACGAATATCTTCCAGCATTGGCGCTGCCAGTTGATTATACATTTCGGGTTCAGCAGCCAGGGTAATCAGACTTATGCGGGCATTATTCGGGCGGGCAATGGAAACGGCACGGGCGACGAGTTGATGACTTTCGGGGGAAACCGCAACAGAAACAAGAAGATGGGAGTAACTCATCACACACTCCTTTTATGTCAGAATGACACGTTTCTCAAGCTTTACCGCGAATCTGCCGCTTCTGCAAGAGGCACATGCGACAATAGTGTGAAGCTTATCATAATTATTCATTAATTATTCTTATAAGAAGAATAACGAAATGGGGACGCTAAATGAAAGTAATTAACAACTTAACGTAAATCACACATTTAGCCTTCCGTGCTGTTAAATCGCGTTAACCGATCGTCAACGCAAGCGTGATGGTTACCCATGGAAACTTTTTTCTCGAAAGGAAAACTTAAGCTGCTGTTTTTACTTAATTAACTCCGCCTCTTCTCTGGCGTTCGCGCCCGCTGTGACGCGAAAGGGCAGTGCTTCTTCGACGTAGCAATTTTCATACCCGATCCCCTCATCCCTCTGCATGAGTATTCGTTCCATAAGAATATAAACAAGCTTCAGTTGCTCAATAAATAGTCAAATTACAAGTCACGCTGATGGATTTATGGGTTACATTCGCGTAAATTATGTGACGGAGATCACATTTTTTTTAAATTCCAGGGGGGGCTGCATTGTATGTGTCAAAACTGACGAGTAGAGTTTGCGTCGAATTAGGAAAAATCTTAGTTATTTGTAAGAAAAGATAAAATGTGTAACCGACATTTTGGCCATGTTAACCGGTCACGCGCTTTACGACGTACAAACCTAAATTCAACTATGCATTTGGCCTTTTCTTTTTATACCGGGTGATTTCCCGGCGACATCACGGGGTGCGGTCTTTCCGCATAAAAATAATAGTTGGTTATTCGGGATGGGAAAAATGCATACATCCGAGTTGCTAAAACATATTTATGACATCAATTTGTCGTATTTATTGCTCGCGCAGCGTTTGATTAGTCAGGACAAACCGTCAGCGATGTTTCGTCTGGGTGTTAACGAAGAGATGGCAACCATGCTGGGTGGATTAACCCTCCCGCAAATGGTCAAGCTGGCTGAAACCAATCAACTTGTCTGCCAGTTCCGTTTTGATAACCCGCAGACCATTACGCGTCTGACTCAGGAATCCCGCGTGGACGATCTGCAACAGATCCACACCGGTATTCTTCTCTCCACCCGCCTGCTCAACGAAATCAGCCAGCCTGATGACGTAGCCCGGAAGAAAAGGGCTTAACAATGAGCGAAAAAAGCATTGTTCAGGAAGCCCGTGATATCCAGCTGGCGATGGAACTCATCACGCTCGGTGCGCGTTTACAAATGCTGGAAAGCGAGACGCAGCTGAGCCGTGGTCGTCTGATCAAGCTGTACAAAGAATTGCGTGGTAGCCCGCCGCCAAAAGGTATGCTGCCGTTTTCGACTGACTGGTTCATGACCTGGGAGCAGAACATCCATGCTTCCATGTTCTGTAACGCCTGGCAGTACCTGCTTAAAACGGGCTTATGCAGCGGCGTTGATGCCGTGATCAAAGCCTACAAACTTTACCTTGAGCAATGCCCGCAGCAGGAAGAGGGACCCCTGCTGGCGCTGACCCGCGCCTGGACGCTGGTGCGTTTTGTTGAAAGCGGAATGCTTGAATTGTCCCGCTGCAACTGCTGTGACGGCAATTTCATTACCCACGCGCACCAGCCTGCGGGCAGCTTCGCCTGTAGTTTGTGCCAGCCTCCATCCCGAGCCGTAAAAAGACGTAAACTTTCCCGGGATGCTGCCGATATTATTCCACAACTGCTGGATGAACAGATCGAACACGCTGTTTAACCCGAACCTGTGGGCAAGATTCCAGCAGCGGTAAGCGATTACCGCTGCTTTTTTTTACCCTGCGTTCAGGTCATGCGCTCGAAATGGACGTCCTGCCATAGTCACTAGCGGAAGGATGATGTCGTGCTTATCTTATTAGGTTACCTGGTAGTTCTCGGTACAGTTTTCGGCGGTTACATGATGACCGGCGGGCACCTTGGAGCACTCTATCAACCGGCTGAACTTGTCATCATCGGCGGTGCAGGGGTAGGGGCTTTTATCGTTGGTAACAACGGCAAATCGATCAAGGGCACGCTGAAGGCGATTCCGCTGCTGTTTCGTCGCTCGAAATACACCAAAAGCATGTATATGGATCTGCTGGCGCTGCTCTATCGCCTGATGGCGAAGTCACGTCAGCAGGGGATGTTCTCGCTGGAGCGGGACATCGAAAACCCGAAAGAGAGCGAAATTTTCGCCAGCTACCCGCGTATTCTGGCCGACGCGATGATGCTCGATTTTATCGTCGATTACCTGCGACTGATCATCAGCGGCAACATGAACACCTTCGAAATTGAAGCCCTGATGGACGAAGAGATCGAAACCCACGAGAGCGAATCCGAAGTACCGGCCAACAGCCTGGCGCTGGTGGGCGACTCGCTTCCGGCGTTCGGCATCGTGGCGGCGGTCATGGGCGTTGTTCATGCCCTGGCCTCGGCGGATCGCCCGGCGGCTGAACTGGGGGCGCTGATTGCCCACGCGATGGTGGGGACGTTCCTCGGTATTTTACTGGCCTACGGCTTTATCTCCCCGCTGGCGAGCGTGCTGCGCCAGAAGAGCGCCGAAACCACCAAAATGATGCAGTGCGTGAAAATTACGCTGCTCTCAAACCTCAACGGCTATGCGCCACCGATTGCCGTCGAATTTGGTCGTAAGACGCTTTACTCCAGCGAACGTCCGTCGTTTATCGAACTGGAAGAGCACGTGCGCGCGGTGAAAAACCCTAACCAACAGACGACAACTGAGGACGCATGAAAAACCAGTCCCATCCGATCGTCATCGTAAAAAAGCGCAAGCATAAGGGGCACGGGCACGGTTCTCACGGCTCCTGGAAGATCGCGTACGCCGACTTTATGACCGCCATGATGGCCTTCTTTCTGGTGATGTGGCTAATCTCCATCTCCAGCCCGAAAGAGCTTATTCAGATTGCGGAATATTTCAGAACGCCGCTGGCGACGGCGGTTACCGGCGGGCCGCGCATTTCTAACAGCGACAGCCCGATCCCCGGCGGCGGTGACGATTACACTCAGCAGCAGGGTGAAGTGAAAAAACAGCCTAACATCGACGAGCTGAAAAAAAGGATGGAGCAGGCGCGTCTGAAAAAACTGCGCGGTGACCTGGATCAGCTGATTGAAGCAGACCCTAAGCTGCGCGCGCTGCGTCCGCATCTGAAAATTGACCTGGTGCAGGAAGGGCTGCGTATTCAGATCATCGACAGCCAGAACCGGCCGATGTTCAAAACCGGCAGCGCCGACGTGGAGCCTTACATGCGCGATATTCTGCGTGCGATTGCACCGGTGCTGAACGGTATTCCTAACCGCATTAGCCTGTCCGGACACACGGATGATTTCCCGTACGCCACGGGAGAGAAGGGCTACAGCAACTGGGAGCTTTCTGCCGATCGCGCCAACGCCTCGCGTCGCGAGCTGGTGGCGGGTGGGCTTGATGATGGCAAGGTCCTGCGCGTGGTCGGCATGGCTGCAACCATGCGCCTGACCGACCGCGGACCGGATGACGCCATCAACCGTCGTATCAGTCTTTTAGTGCTGAACCAGCAGGCGGAGCAGGCCATCCTGCATGAAAACGCCGAAAGTCAGAATGAGTCACTGGACGATTTAAAACAGCCTGGGGCCGTCCCTTCGGCTGCCGTTCCAACATCGCCACCAGCCAATCCGAGGTGATAGCGTGAGCATGGATATTACCGATTTTTACCAGACATTTTTTGATGAAGCCGACGAATTGTTGGCCGATATGGAGCAACATTTGCTGGATCTGGTGCCCGAGGCACCGGACTCAGAACAGCTCAATGCCATCTTCCGTGCGGCGCATTCCATTAAAGGCGGTGCCGGAACGTTTGGATTTACCATTTTGCAGGAAACCACCCATTTAATGGAAAACCTTCTGGATGAAGCACGACGCGGTGAGATGCAGCTCAATACCGACATTATCAACCTGTTTTTGGAAACGAAAGATATTATGCAGGAACAGCTCGACGCCTATAAAAGTTCGGCAGAGCCTGATGCCGCCAGCTTTGAATACATCTGCAACGCGCTGCGTCAGTTAGCGCTGGAAGCCAAAGGTGAGGCGTCTGCGCCCGCTGTCCCTGCGGCAAAACTGAGCGTTGTTGACGCCGTGGCCGAACCCGATACGGCGCCTGACGCGCCCGCAGGAAAACTGCGCGTAGTGCTGTCACGTCTGAAGGAGAACGAGGTGAACCTGCTGGAAGAGGAGCTGGGGAACCTGGCGACGCTCAGCAACGTGGTGAAGGGCAAAGACAGCCTGGCCGCGACGCTCGACGGCGGGATCGGCCAGGATGACATCGTGGCGGTGCTCTGCTTCGTGATTGAAGCGGATCAGATTGCGTTTGAAACCGAGGCGGCGGCCGTTGAAGCGCCTGCTCCGGCAGAGAATACCCCTGCGGTAGTTGCCGCTGCCCCGGCCCTGAAAGCCGTGCCAAAAGAGACGGCCGCTCCGGCCCGCGGTGAAAAACCAGCGGCGCGTTCCAGCGAGTCCACGAGCATTCGCGTGGCGGTGGAAAAAGTGGATCAGCTGATCAACCTGGTGGGTGAACTGGTCATCACCCAGTCGATGCTGGCCCAGCGCTCCAACGAGCTGGACCCGGTGACCCATGGCGATCTCATCACCAGCATGGGCCAGTTACAACGTAACGCCCGCGATTTGCAGGAATCGGTGATGTCCATCCGCATGATGCCGATGGAATATGTCTTCAGCCGCTTCCCGCGCCTGGTGCGCGACCTGGCCGGCAAGCTCAACAAACAGATCGAACTCACGCTGATGGGCAGCTCCACCGAGCTGGACAAGAGCCTGATTGAACGCATTATCGATCCGTTAACGCACCTGGTGCGTAACAGCCTCGACCACGGCATCGAGCTGCCGGAAAACCGCGTAGCAGCTGGAAAATCGCCCGTGGGCAACCTGATCCTGTCAGCGGAACATCAGGGCGGCAACATCTGCATCGAAGTGACCGATGATGGCGCCGGCCTGAACCGCGAGCGCATTCTGGCGAAGGCGATTTCGCAGGGAATGGCGGTCAACGAAAATATGACCGACGAAGAAGTGGGGATGTTGATTTTTGCCCCGGGCTTCTCAACCGCAGAGCAGGTCACCGACGTTTCCGGCCGCGGCGTGGGCATGGACGTGGTGAAACGTAACATTCAGGAGATGGGCGGTCACGTTGAGATCCAGTCTAAGCAGGGCGCGGGCACCACGATTCGTATCCTGTTGCCGCTGACGCTGGCCATTCTTGACGGCATGTCCGTTAAAGTGGCGGACGAAGTCTTTATTCTGCCGCTGAACGCGGTGATGGAGTCCCTCCAGCCGCGTGAAGAAGATCTGCATCCGCTGGCGGGCGGCGAGCGCGTGCTCGAAGTGCGCGGCGAGTACCTGCCGCTGGTGGAACTGTGGAAAGTGTTTGAAGTGGACGGGGCAAAAACCGAGGCCACGCAGGGTATCGTTGTGATCCTGCAAAGCGCCGGACGCCGCTACGCGCTGCTGGTCGATCAGCTGATTGGTCAGCATCAGGTGGTGGTTAAGAACCTGGAAAGTAACTACCGCAAAGTGCCGGGGATCTCTGCTGCCACCATCCTGGGTGATGGTAGCGTCGCGCTGATCGTCGATGTATCGGCACTTCAGGGATTAAATCGTGAACAACGTGTGGCGAACACAGCCGCCTGATTAAGTAAAAGGTAATAACATGACCGGTATGAGTAACGTAACGAAACTGGCGGGCGAGCCATCTGGACAGGAATTCCTGGTTTTCACTTTAGGGGATGAAGAGTACGGTATCGACATCCTGAAAGTGCAGGAAATTCGCGGTTACGACCAGGTAACGCGCATTGCGAACACGCCAGCGTTTATCAAGGGTGTGACCAACCTGCGCGGTGTGATTGTGCCTATCGTGGACCTGCGCGTGAAGTTTAGCCAGGGCGATGTGGAGTACAACGAAAACACGGTGGTGATCGTCCTGAATCTGGGGCAGCGCGTGGTGGGGATCGTGGTGGATGGCGTGTCTGATGTACTGTCGCTGACCGCCGATCAAATCCGTCCTGCGCCGGAGTTTGCGGTCACGCTGTCGACGGAATACCTGACGGGGCTGGGTGCGCTCGGCGAGCGTATGCTGATTCTGGTGAATATTGAGAAGCTGCTGAACAGCGAAGAGATGGCGCTGCTGGATATCGCGGCGAATCACGTAGCATAAAACAAAGCCGGGTGGCGGCTTCGCCTTACCCGGCCTACAAATGGCTCGAACACGTAGGCCGGGTAAGCGTCAGCGCCACCCGGCTCTTTTGTAACCTTACGCCTCCTGCTCCACCAGCGCTGATTCCGCTTCCCGCGCCCCTTCATTCTGCGACAGCATCGCCGTCGCAATCCCGTTCCCCAGCACGTTAATGGCCGATCGTCCCATATCCAGGAAATGGTCAATCCCCATCAGCAGCAGGATCCCGGCCACCGGAATGTTAAAGCTCGGAATGGTTGCCGCCAGCACCACCAGCGACGAGCGCGGTACGCCCGCAATGCCCTTCGAGGCCAGCATCAGCGTTAACATCAGCACCGTCACCTCGGTGAAACTCAGGTGAATGTTGTACGCCTGAGCAATAAACATCGAGGCGAATGAGCAGTACACCATAGAGCCGACCAGGTTAAACGAGTAGCCGATCGGCAGGACGAAAGAGGCGATATTACGTGAACAGCCGAAGCGCGCTAACTGCTCCAGCGTTTTCGGGTATGCCGCTTCTGAGCTGCTGGTGGTAAAGGCGACCAGCACCGGATCTTTCAGCATCGCCACCAGACGGAAAATCTCTTTTTTCAGCACCATGTAACCTACCGCCAGCAATACCAGACAGGTCAGAAGGATCGCCACATAGTAACCGCCAATAAACGAGGCATAGTTCAGCAAAATGCCGAGACCCTGAGTGGCAATCACGGACGAAATCGCGGCAAAAATGGCCAGCGGCGCAACGTACATCACGTAGCCCGTCACTTTCAGCATAATGTGGGAGACCACATCCAGCGCCGCCACCAGCGGGGCGTTGAATTTTTGGCCTAATGACGCGCCGCCGATGCCGAAGAACATCGAGAAGACCACAATTTGCAGGATCTCATTTTTCGCCATCGCGCCGGCAATGCTGGTTGGAATTGTGTGTGACAGGAAGGCCTTCAGCGACATCCCGCTAACGGCCAGGCCGGTATCAACCGTCTCGGTCGGAATGCTCAGGTTCAGGCCGCTGCCGGGTTGTTCAAGGGTAACAATAAACAGCCCCACCAGAATGGAAAGCACGGATGAGCTGATAAACCACACCATCGCTTTACCCCCGACGCGCCCAATCGTCGACGTTTCACCCAGCTTCATAATGCCCACCGTCAGGGTGCTGAACACCAGCGGGGCAATCACCATCTTAATCAGCCGCAGGAAAATATCGGTCAGCAGCGTAATGTTCTCCGACCAGGCCTGTATCGCGTCGGGCGAAGCATACTCATGGATCGCCGCACCTGAAAGAATACCCGCCAGCATGAAAATCACGATGAAGAGCGTGAGTTTGTTTGCACTTGCCACAAAAAGATCCTCTATGCGCTAAAAGAGTTTCCTGCGTCAATGCATACAAAATTTTTATTTAAGCGCAGGAAAATATTCGGGGCATAAATTGAAGTAAAGCTGCGTGAGTTACAACTTGTTTTTATTTTTTATGAAATTCGTTGTTTTTACAATGACGATATATTGTGATGCGTATCACATTACAGGCGATATATCCTCAAATTAAGCAAGAATAATGCCCGTTTTATTTTGCTAACTCTTTGTAATGTTTGTTAATAGTCTGTTAATTGGAGGGCGGGTGTCTCACCTTCGCTGAAAGTGGTTGAAGCGTGAACCATAAACTAAATTCTCAGTAACCGCGCCGGGGAATGTTTAAGCGGGGCTAACATACTGAACAGTATGAATAAAATAGGGTAAGCGGACCATTATTTCTTCTGGAGGGTGGTAAATGAAAAGAACACTTCTTTTTATCTGCGCGGGTACACTGCTGACGGCGGCGACTGTCGGTCAGGCGCTGGCAGTCACCAGTAGCGGTACTATCGGGGCGACGCTGACGTTGACGAACGGTTGTTTGATCAACGGCTCGCCAACGCAAAACGGCATTAACTTCGGGACACTCGATTTCGGGACCCATCCTGCGACATTCTCCACCCTGACAACCCAGTTAACCGGGGCCAGCGGCGGAAACACCTTTACCATTCAATGTACCACTGCCAGTTACACGGTGGCGATCACCGGCAACACCAACGCGACCGCACCCGGAACCGTTGTCGGCACCCCCGGCACACCCGCCCGCTATCTGGTGAACACCGCCAATGCGGCACAGGGCGTGGCATACAGCCTCTATAGCGACAGCGGGTACAACAACGTGATCGCTAACAACGCCGCGTTGCCCGTTGCCTCCACGGCGGGCGGGGTGGACAGTTATACCCTCTACGGACGCATAACGGGCGGTGGCAATAGCGTAACGGTTGTACCGGGAACCTATACCGACACGATTAACGTCAGCGTCACCTACTGATTCAGCCATGAAGGCATTGTGTTTATGTCTGCGCGAAAGCGCAGAGGGCGTCGTGCACCCTTTTTTGGCCCTGCTCGTCGGGCTGATGATGATCTGCGACGCCGGGGCGGTGACCTCCCAGTCCTTCAGGGTGAGCGCGACGGTAGTACCAGGGTGCTCGGTGAGTACCGGTACGGGCGGGCGCTTTGGGACGCTGGATTTTGGAACCCGTAACGGCGTGGACAACACGCCGGTCAGCACCAGCTTTGTCGCCGACGGCGCGTTGTCCATCGCCTGCACGCCGGGCGTGGCGCTGAGCATGAGCATTGACGGCGGCCAGAATTACAGCTCGGTGCGACGGATGACGCGTTCAGGCGGGACCGAAGTTGTTGGTTACCGGCTTTACAGCAGCAGCTCTCTGGCGGCGAACAGCGAAATTGGGGTTAACCAGGCCATACCGATTACCTATACCAACAGCAATAACATCGCGCTGCCTCTTTTTGGCGTCGCGCTCCTGACGGGGTTTAGCCTGCCGGGAACATATTCAGATCAACTCACCGTGACCTTGTCATGGTAGGAAAGGGAGAACATTGATGAAGCCATTTTTCAGGCGATCAGGCCTGGTGGGTCTGTTGGGGGCAACGGCTCTGGCAGCGGGCCAGGCGCAGGCAGCGGCAACCATTCTTTTGTGGCCCATCGATCCGTGGCTTTCGGCAGAGGCCAGAGCAACTGAATTGTGGATCCAGAATCAGGGCAACAGCGCCACGACAATGCAGGTGCGTATTGTGCGCTGGAAGCAGGAGGGCGGATATGAGCGTTACACCGCCCAGCAGGATGTGGTTGCCAGCCCGCCGATCGTGACCATCGCCAAAGGCAGTAAACAGCTTATTCGCCTGATCAAGCAGGGGACAATCCCGTCGGGGGTTGAGCAGGCCTACCGCATTATTGTGGATGAAATTCCCCAGCCGGATGCCAAAGCGGAACCGTCCATGGGCCTCAAACTGCAAATGCGCTATTCCATTCCCTTATTTGTTTATGGGCAGGGGATCCCCACCCTCAACGAAGGGGCGCACCACGCGTTGGCGAATACTCAACAGCTGAGCTGGCGGGTCGTTCAGGAAGGGGGGAAACCCGCGCTTCAGGTCCGTAATCAAGGGGATGTGCACGTCCGGCTCAGCCAGGTTGCGGTTGAGCAGGGCGGGCAAAAACGCACGGTTGCCGAGGGGCTGCTGGGTTATGTGCTGCCAGGCAGCACCCGAAGCTGGCCGCTTCCGGCAGGGATTTATCAGCCGAACCGGATGAGCGCGCAAATTAATGCCAGGGATACGCAATGGCAATCGACGCCCGTCAACTGAAACCGGCGATGATGATCCTGCTTTGCGTCAGTACCAGCGCCTTTGCCGAAACCGGCGACGACAGTTTACCGCCGCCGCCGGATGCACGGACGATAAACGGCGAAGCAGTATTCCAGCTCGCCCTGGTGCTGAACCACTATGACACGGGTCTGGTGGTGCAGGTGACGCAGCGTGAGGGCGCCTGGTTTATTTCGGGCGCGGATTTGCTCCGCGCCGGGCTGCCGCCCGCGCATGTGCCAGCCGGAGAGGTGAATCTCTCGACGCTTACGTCGGTACACGCAGAGTACGACAGCACGGCCCAGCGCCTGTTGCTGACGGTCCCCCGGGACTGGGTCGCGGCGCGGGTCACGCCTTTCAGTGAGCAGAGCACGCAAAGCAAACCGCACTATGGCCGCGGCGCGCTGCTCAATTACGACGTTTATACCAACCATTCCGAACACACGGGCGGTCAGGCATCGGTCTGGCACGAGTTCCGCTATTTCAATGAGGATTATTCATTTTCATCGACGGGTTACGCCCGGCAGAATTTCACCGGTAACAGCGGACAGCAGGAAGGGTACGTGCGTTATGACTCTACGTTACTGATCACCAACGAAGAGGATGCCACCACCTGGTCCGCCGGGGACGTCATCAGCGATGCGCTGAGCTGGAGCACCAGCGTGCGCATGGGCGGGATCAGCTACGGGCGCGACTTCTCCCTGCGTCCGGATCTGGTGACCTGGCCGCTGCCGGCGTTTTCCGGCGAGGCGGCTGTCCCGACCTCGGTCGATCTCTTTATTAACGGCTACCGTTCCGGCTCCACCCGCCTTCAGCCGGGGCCGTTTACCCTCACCAATCTGCCGTATATCAACGGTGCTGGCGATGCAGTACTGGTTACCACTGATGCGCTGGGTCGTCAGGTGAGTACCACGCTGCCGTTTTATGTCAGCAGCGATCTGCTTAAGCAGGGGTTAAGCGACGGCGCCGTGACGCTGGGCAGCCTGCGGCGTAACTACGGTATTGAGAATTTTGACTATGGCCCGGCGGCGGGCAGCGGATCGTACCGCTACGGGGTGACCGACTGGCTGACGCTGGAGGGGCATGCGGAAGGGGCGGAGTCGCTGGCGCTTGGCGGCGCGGGCACGGTACTGAAGCTCGGGCGTTTTGGCGTGGTAAATACCTCGTGGACCCAAAGCCGCATGCGCGGCGATAGCGGCGGCCAGATAAACTGGGGCTATCAATACAACACCAGCGAGTTTAGCGTAGCGACCCAGCATACCCGACGTGATCGTGGTTTTGGCAATCTCGCCCTGTACGATCAGCCCACCGTTTATGATGAAAAGGATAACCCCGTTGCCAGCCTGAGCCGCAATACCGACCAGTATTCCTTAACCTTTAACCTCGGCGGATACGGCAATATCGGCGCGGCGTGGATCGGCGTTGAGAGTTTTGACAGCCAGAAAACTGAGCTGCTCAACCTCTCCTGGAGCCGTAATATGTGGGGCTCAAGCAGTATTTATCTGGCTGCCAGCCGTGACCAGCAGCGGGGCGACTGGACGGTTGCGCTGTCGTTGCAGGTTCCCCTCGGCGAACGTGACAGCGCCGCCGTCACCTTTGAAAACACCCCTGACGCAGGCAGCACTCAACGCATTAACTACAACCACTCGATGCCTTCAGACGGCGGCTTTAGCTGGAACATGGCCTGGGCCAACCAGTCGCGGTCGAGTAACTATCAGCAGGCCACGCTCGGCTGGCGGAATAACAACGTGGAGCTACAGGGCGGCGGCTACGGTGAGAAGGGCATGATGACCTGGTGGGGCGAGGCGATGGGCTCTGTCGTGCTGATGGACGGTGAGCTGTTTGCGGCGAACAAAATCAACGATGCGTTTGTGGTGATCAGCACCGACGGACATCCGGATGTTCCCGTCAGCTACGAAAACCAGCCGGTCGGAAAAACCAATAACAAAGGCTATCTGCTGGTGAGCGGCGTTTCCGCCTATTACCCGGCAAGTTACCGCATTGATACCCTGAACTTACCCGCGGATACCCGGCTGAAAGAGACCGAGCGTCGGGTGGCGATTCGTCGGCATAACGGTTATCTGGTGGATTTCCCGATGGAGCAGGAGCGGGTTGCCAGCGTGATCCTGCACGATGTGCAGGGCAATGCGATCCCGGTAGGAAGCCAGGTCAGACGCGCGTCCCGCAGCAGCGCGGTTGTCGGCTACGACGGCCTCGCCTGGCTGGAAAACCTCAACGACGTGAATCCGCTCGAGGTTACCACCCCGGAGGGTAAACGCTGTACGGCAACGCTGACCGTTGGCGCAAACCCTGAACATAAGCTGCAAACCTACGGTCCGCTGACCTGTCGGGAGGCGCCGTGAGACGCCTGTTAATCGCGCTCCTGCTGCTGTGCTCCGGCGGCAGCTGGGCGGCCTGTACCGTCAGTACGGTGAATGCCTCGTTTGGCAGCGTCACCTCGTTCGCACTCAGCGGCACCGGGGAAGTGGAAACGACGGGCACGCTGGTGGTGACCTGCGATACCGTTCTCAACCTGTTAACCAACGACTCGGTGACGCTGAATTACACCTCGGCATCCGTCTTCGCGAATAGCCGGGCGACCATGAAGCGTACGGACAACGCGGCTATTACCGATGTCATCCCTGCGCGGCTGTGCGGGGCGTCCGGCTGCGGCGGAAACAGTGAAATACAAATCAGCAAAGCCTATACCTGGAGCGGAAACACGCTGCTCGGGCTGCTGGGTTCAAGGCGCTACAACATTCCCCTTTATTTCCGGACCGTAATGGGGCAGAACGTCACCGCCGGGCCGTATCAGGTGTTGTTAACGTTCAGCATTAACTACAACGTGTGCGCCGTTGGCGCGGTCGGAGCGTGCCTGACCCCGCAAACCGGTACGGCAACCACCTCGATCCTCCTCAACATGACCGTCACCAACGATTGCAGCACCATGACCACGCCGGACGTGAATTTTAACAGCGCGCCGCTGGTGCAAAATTTTCCTACCGTTTCACAGTCGGTTGCCGTCACCTGCACCAAAGGCAGCACCTACACCATAGGCATTAATAATGGGGCAAATGCCCTGAACAACGTGCGTCGTATGGTCAGCGGCAGCAACTTCATGAGTTACGACATCTACAAAGAGGCGACCAGCAACCGCTGGGGTAGCAGCGGCAGCGAGCGCTGGGCCAGCGCCAGCTCATCGCAGGTCAGTACGGACGGGCTTTTACGTACCTACAACTACACCGCCAAAGTTCTGACCAGCCAGGCCACGCCGCCTGCCGGAACCTACACCGACACGCTGATTGTCGACGTCGCGTTCTGACTCCCGCGCTTTTCCCTTTCGCAAATGTAAAGTTCCTGTGGCCTGTGCCGATAACACCGTTAATAAATCTATGAGAAGGTGTTGTATGTTGAACCGTATCCGCGTTGTCACAATGCTTATGATGGTGCTGGTCATTTTCGCACTTCTTCAGCTTATTTCTGGCGGCCTCTTTTTCTCGTCGTTAAAACAGAACCAGGACAGCTTCGCGGCCTCGAACGATTTGCGAATGCAGCAAAGCGAACTGACCACGACCTGGGATCTGATGTTGCAGACGCGTATCAACCTGAGCCGCTCGTCTGCCCGCATGATGATGGACCCAAATAACCAGCAGAGCAGCGCAAAAACGGAACTGCTGAAGAATGCGCGCGCCACGCTGGCAGACGCGGCGAAACATTACGACGCCTTCAAAAAAATCGCCCCTCAGCCGGCAATGGCGCAGGCGAGCGCGAACATAGATGAAAAATATCAGGCCTACTTCGCCGGCCTCACGGAGCTGGTGCAGTTCCTGGAGAAGGGCAATATGGACGCCTATTTCGCGCAGCCGACCCAGGGAATGCAGAACGCCCTCGGCGCGGCGCTCGGCGAGTACGCTAAAGCCAGCGGCGAGCTTTATCACTCCGCGTTCACGCAAAGCCAGAACGACTACCGTTTCGCGAAATGGCAGTTGGCGGTTCTCGCCCTCGCGCTGGTCATCGTACTGGTGGCCGTGTGGTACGGCATTCGTCATATCCTGCTTAACCCGCTTGGCCGCGTCATTGCCCATATCCGTGATATTGGCCGGGGCGATCTCACGAAAACGCTGACCGTTTCTGGCCGCAATGAGATCACCGAGCTGGCAACCAGCGTCGACCATATGCAGCGTTCGCTGATTGATACCGTCGCCAACGTGCGCGAGGGGGCGGATGCCATCTATACCGGCACGAGTGAAATCGCGATGGGCAACAACGATCTCTCGTCCCGTACCGAACAGCAGGCATCCGCACTGGAAGAGACGGCGGCCAGCATGGAGCAGCTCACCGCGACCGTGAAGCAGAATGCCGACAACGCCCGTCAGGCGTCGCAGCTTGCAGAAAGCGCGTCCGACACCGCCCAGCGCGGGGGTCGGGTGGTCGACGGCGTGGTGAAAACCATGCATGACATTGCCGACAGCTCGAAGAAAATCGCCGACATCATCAGCGTTATCGACGGCATCGCCTTCCAGACCAATATCCTGGCGCTGAACGCGGCCGTTGAAGCGGCGCGTGCGGGCGAGCAGGGGCGCGGGTTTGCCGTGGTCGCTGGCGAAGTGCGTAACCTCGCCAGCCGCAGCGCCAATGCGGCGAAAGAGATCAAAGCCCTGATTGAAGACTCTGTTTCACGCGTGGATACCGGCTCGGTGCTGGTGGAAAGTGCGGGTGAAACCATGAATGACATCGTGAATGCCGTGACGCGCGTGACGGACATCATGGGTGAAATCGCCTCTGCATCGGATGAGCAGAGTCGTGGTATTGACCAGGTCGCCCTGGCGGTATCGGAAATGGATCGTGTGACGCAGCAAAACGCCGCCCTGGTGCAGGAGTCCGCTGCCGCGGCCGCTGCGCTGGAGGACCAGGCGAGCCGCCTGAAAATGGCCGTCTCGGCGTTCCGTCTTACTTCAAAAACGACAAATACGGTCAACTCGCGGTCGGCGTACAGCGAAGCAACCCCGGCGCCCGTGACAACACGTACGCGCGCAGCGGTGACCGGACAAGATGAAAACTGGGAAACATTTTGACTGACAATTAAACCGCGGCTGCTTGCCGCTTGATGGGAGCGTGGATGTTAAATCGTATTCGTATCTCGACCACACTGTTTTTGATTCTGATCCTGTGTGGGGTTTTGCAGGTTGGCAGTAACGGGTTGTCTTTCTGGGCGTTTCGCGATGGCTATCAGAATTTGCAGGAAGTTGAGACGAGTAATCAGCAGCGCTCCGCACTGGCACAAACGCGTGCCGTGCTGTTGCAGGCAAGCACTGCGCTGAACAAAGCAGGGACGTTAACCGCGCTGAGCTATCCGCCGGAGGATATTAAGGCGCTGATGGTCGTGGCCCGCAGCAGCCTGAAGCAGGCCGACGCGCAGTTTAAGGCCTTTACGGCGCAGGAGGCGGTCAGTGAGAAAGAGAAAGCGCTGAAAGTCGCCATGAAAAAGACCTTTGATGTGTGGTACGGCGATCTCGACCATCAGGCGACGTGGCTGGAGAACAACCAGCTTTCTGACTTCCTGACCGCGCCGGTGCAGGCGTCTCAGGCGGCGTTCGACGGTAGCTTTAACGCCTGGCAGCAGGATATTAACCAGTTTGTGGCGCGTGCCGGTGCGGACAGCCGTACCAGCTACCGCATGTCAGGGGCGATTTTCCTGATCATGGTGATCCTGGCCGCCCTGCTGACCGGCGGCTCGCTGTGGTGGTCGCGCAAAATGATCGTCCAGCCGCTGGCCATCGTCAGCAGCCACTTCGACAGTATGGCGAAGGGCGATCTGGCGCGTCCGGTGGCCGTGTATGGCAGGAATGAAATATCAGCGATTTTCGCCAGCCTGAAGGCGATGCAGGGGTCGCTGCGGGAAACGGTAAGCAACGTTCGCCAGGGCAGTTACGCCATGCATACCGGGATCTCCGAGATTGCGGCAGGCAATAACGATCTCTCATCCCGCACCGAACAGCAGGCGGCATCGCTGGCGCAGACGGCGGCCAGCATGGAGCAGCTGACCGCGACGGTAAGCCAGAACGCCGATAACGCGCGTCAGGCGTCCGACTTGTCAAAACAGGCGGCGATGACGGCGAAACGTGGGGGCGATCAGGCCTCTCACGTCGCCAGCACGATGCAGGAGATTGCCGCCAGCTCGCAGAAAATTGGCGACATTATCAGCGTCATCGACGGTATCGCGTTCCAGACCAATATTCTGGCGCTGAACGCGGCCGTTGAAGCGGCGCGTGCCGGGGAGCAGGGGCGCGGGTTCGCGGTGGTTGCCGGTGAAGTCCGAAACCTCGCCAGCCGCAGCGCCAATGCGGCGAAAGAGATCAAAGGGCTGATAAAAGAGTCGGTCTCCCGCGTTCAGCAGGGCTCCGCGCTGGTGGATACCGCCGCGCAGACCATGCACGAGATTGTCACCTCCGTGACGCGGGTTAACGACATTATGGGCGAGATTGCCTCGGCGTCTGATGAACAACGCCGTGGTATTGAGCAGGTGGCGCAGGCCGTTACACAGATGGATCAGGTTACGCAGCAGAACGCCTCACTGGTGGAAGAGGCGGCGGCGGCTACCGATCAGCTGGCAAACCAGGCGGATCACCTTACCGGGTTGGTCGCCGTATTTAATGTGAAAGAGCACGTTGAAGCAGTAACAGAAGTCGGACGGTCACAGGCCGTGCCCGTTGTATCCTGAATGTGATTAAGAAGGCGCTATGACATCACCCATGCCCTCAGGGCAAACGTCATTATTGTTGCAGATGACACAGCGCCTCGCGCTGTCCGACGCGCATTTTCGTCGGATATGTCAGTTAATCTACCAGCGTGCGGGGATCGTGCTTGCGGACCATAAGCGAGACATGGTCTACAACCGGCTGGTGCGGCGCTTGCGCACGCTGGGGCTGGACGATTTTGGCCGCTATCTGAGCATGCTCGAAGCGAATCAGAACAGCGCCGAATGGCAGGCATTTATCAACTCATTAACCACCAACCTGACCGCGTTTTTCCGTGAGGCGCATCACTTCCCGGTGCTGGCGGAACACGCCCGTCGCCGTAGCGGAGAGTATCGCGTCTGGAGCGCGGCGGCCTCTACCGGGGAAGAGCCGTACTCGCTGGCCATCACCCTGGCGGACACCCTGGGCATGGCGCCGGGCCGCTGGAAAGTGTACGCCAGCGACATCGACACCGAGGTGCTGGAAAAAGCCCGTAACGGCGTTTATCGCCAGGATGAGCTGAAAACGCTGTCTCCCCAGCAGCTACAGCGTTACTTCATGCGCGGTACCGGACCGCATGAAGGACTGGTGCGCGTACGCCAGGAGCTGGCGAACTGTGTGGAATTTGCCCCCGTTAATTTACTGGATAAGCAGTACAACGTGCCGGGGCCATTCGACGCCATTTTTTGCCGTAACGTGATGATCTATTTTGATAAAACGACGCAGCAGGACATCCTGCGTCGCTTTGTTCCGTTGCTCAAGCCTGACGGTTTACTGTTTGCCGGGCACTCGGAAAACTTCAGCAACCTCGTGCGTGAGTTTAGCCTGCGTGGGCAAACGGTATATGTGCTGAGTAAGGAAAAAGCATGAGTAAAATCAGGGTATTGTCTGTCGATGATTCGGCGCTGATGCGTCAGATCATGACCGAAATCATCAATAGCCACAGCGATATGGAGATGGTGGCGACAGCGCCCGATCCGCTGGTCGCGCGGGATTTAATCAAAAAATATAACCCCGACGTGCTGACGCTGGATGTTGAAATGCCGCGCATGGATGGCATCGATTTCCTGGAAAAATTAATGCGCCTGCGCCCGATGCCGGTGGTGATGGTGTCATCTCTGACCGGTAAAGGTTCAGAAATCACCCTGCGCGCGCTGGAGCTGGGGGCGGTGGATTTTGTCACCAAGCCGCAGCTCGGCATTCGCGAGGGGATGCTGGCGTACAGCGAGATGATCGCCGAGAAGATCCGCACCGCGTCGCGCGCAAAACTCGCGGCCCACAAGCCGATGGCAGCTCCGGCAACCCTGAAGGCAGGGCCGTTACTCAGCTCGGAAAAGTTGCTGGTCATTGGGGCATCAACCGGAGGAACAGAGGCAATTCGCCATGTACTCCAGCCATTGCCGCTCTCAAGCCCGGGTATTCTGATTACGCAACATATGCCGCCAGGATTTACCCGTTCGTTCGCGGAGCGCCTGAATAAGCTGTGCCAGATCAGCGTGAAAGAGGCGGAAGATGGCGAGCGCGTGCTGCCGGGTCACGCCTATATCGCCCCGGGTGACAAGCACATGGAGCTGGCGCGCAGCGGGGCGAACTATCAAATCAAAATTCATGACGGGCCGCCGGTTAACCGGCACCGTCCGTCGGTGGATGTGCTGTTTCATTCGGTGGCGAAACATGCGGGGCGCAACGCCGTTGGGGTGATCCTGACGGGGATGGGCAACGACGGCGCCGCCGGAATGCTTGCGATGCACCAGGCTGGCGCCTGGACGATTGCGCAGAATGAAGCAAGTTGTGTGGTGTTCGGCATGCCGCGCGAGGCCATCAATATGGGTGGCGTAAGCGAAGTGGTCGATCTTAGCCAGGTAAGCCAGCAGATGCTGGCGAAAATCAGTGCCGGACAGGCAATACGTATTTGACTCAGGAGTATTATTTTATGGCGGATAAAGAACTTAAGTTTTTGGTTGTGGATGACTTTTCCACCATGCGTCGCATTGTGCGCAACCTGCTGAAAGAGCTGGGCTTCAACAATGTTGAAGAAGCAGAAGACGGGGTGGATGCGCTGAACAAACTCCAGGCTGGCGGGTTTGGTTTTGTGATTTCCGACTGGAACATGCCGAACATGGACGGTCTCGAACTGCTGAAAACCATCCGCGCGGATGCAGGCATGGCCTCTCTGCCGGTGCTGATGGTGACCGCAGAAGCGAAGAAAGAGAACATTATTGCCGCTGCACAGGCGGGCGCAAGCGGCTACGTGGTGAAGCCATTCACCGCGGCGACTCTGGAAGAGAAGCTCGGGAAGATCTTCGAGAAACTCGGCATGTGAGGTGATGGATATGTTGCAACCTGCTATGAAACCCGTTGAAGAACATTCGCCGAGCGACATTATTGCCCGCATTGGTAGCCTGACCCGCATGCTGCGCGACAGCCTGCGTGAGCTGGGGCTGGACCAGGCTATCGCCGAAGCGGCGGAAGCCATCCCTGACGCGCGCGACCGTCTGGACTACGTCGTACAGATGACCGCGCAGGCGGCCGAGCGTGCGCTGAACAGCGTTGAAGCCTCGCAGCCGCACCAGGATGCGATGGAGAAGGGGGCGAAAGCGCTGAGCAAACGCTGGGATGAGTGGTTTGAGAACCCTATTGAGCTGGCGGATGCCCGCGAACTGGTAACGGATACCCGTCAGTACCTGGGTGACGTGCCGGGGCACACCAGCTTCACCAATGCCCAACTGCTGGACATCATGATGGCACAGGATTTCCAGGACCTCACCGGCCAGGTGATCAAGCGCATGATGGATGTGATTCAGGAGATTGAACGTCAGCTGCTGATGGTGCTGCTGGAGAACATACCGGAACCGGCTGCCCGTCCGAAACGCGAGAACGAAAGCCTGCTCAATGGTCCACAGCTTGACACCAGCAAAGCGGGCGTGGTGGCAAGCCAGGATCAGGTGGACGATCTGCTGGACAGTCTTGGTTTCTGATTGCGCGTTCTGCCTCAGGTCGTTAACGCGGCCTGAGGCAGCTCAGAATAAAAACAGCGAAAAGAGCCCGAATAAACGGGCTTTTCCCGCCATTGGATTTTCTCTGCGCTGGCATGATACCCGTGAATTAATGGGCTGCGAGCAGGCACAGTGGCAGAAGAGAACGACGACAAAACAGAAGCCCCCACACCCCACCGACTTGAAAAAGCCCGTGAGGATGGGCAGATCCCCCGATCCCGAGAGCTGACATCCCTGCTGATCCTGGTGGTGGGCGTCTGCATAATCTGGTGGGGCGGGGAGATGCTCGCCCGCAGACTGGCGGGAATGCTCTCGGCTGGCTTACGTTTTGATCACAGCATGGTCAATGACCCCAATCTGATCCTCATTCAGATCATCAACCTTGTGAAAAGCGCGATGCTCGCCTTGCTGCCGCTGATCGCGGGCGTGGTCATCGTGGCCCTGGTTTCGCCGGTCATGCTCGGTGGCCTGGTGTTCAGCGGAAAATCGCTGCAACCGAAATTCTCTAAGCTCAATCCGTTCCCCGGCATTGCGAAAATGTTTTCCGCGCAAACCGGGGCTGAGCTTCTTAAAGCGATCCTGAAATCGCTTCTTATGGGCAGTACCGCCGGGTTTTTTCTGTGGCACCACTGGCCGGAGATGATGCGCCTCATCAGCGAGTCCCCGATGACGGCGATGAAAAATGCCCTGAACCTGGTCGGGTTATGCTCGCTGCTGGTGGTACTCAGCATTATTCCGATGGTGGCGTTCGACGTTATCTTCCAGATCTATTCCCATATCAAAAAGCTGCGAATGTCGCGTCAGGACATCCGCGATGAATATAAACAGATGGAAGGCGACCCGCACGTTAAGGGCCGTATCCGCCAGATGCAGCGCGCCGCCGCGCGTCGGCGCATGATGGAAGATGTGCCGAAAGCCGACGTCATCGTCACCAACCCGACTCACTACTCCGTGGCGCTTCAGTACGACGAAAACAAAATGAGCGCGCCGAAAGTGGTGGCGAAAGGGGCCGGGCTGATTGCGCTGCGCATTCGTGAAATTGCCACGGAAAACCGTGTGCCGATCCTGGAAGCACCGCCGCTGGCTCGCGCGCTGTATCGCCACGCGGAAATTGGACAACAGATCCCGGGCCAGCTCTACGCCGCTGTCGCAGAGGTGCTGGCCTGGGTGTGGCAACTGAAACGCTGGCGTTTAGCGGGCGGTCAACGACCTGTAAAACCTGAGAACCTGCCGGTGCCTGAAGCACTGGATTTTTTGAACGAGAAGGACACTGATGGCTAATCTGGTGGCAATGTTGCGCCTGCCCGGCAACCTGAAATCGACGCAATGGCAGATCCTTGCCGGACCGATTCTGATCCTGCTAATTCTGTCGATGATGGTGCTGCCGTTACCGGCATTTATCCTCGACCTGCTTTTCACCTTCAACATTGCGTTGTCCATCATGGTGTTGCTGGTGGCGATGTTCACCCAGCGCACGCTGGAGTTCGCCGCGTTTCCAACGATCCTGCTGTTCACCACGCTGCTGCGCCTGGCGCTGAACGTTGCCTCCACGCGTATCATCCTGATGGAAGGGCACACCGGCGCGGCGGCGGCGGGCAAGGTGGTCGAAGCCTTCGGTCACTTCCTGGTGGGCGGCAACTTCGCCATCGGTATCGTGGTGTTCGTCATTCTGGTGATTATCAACTTCATGGTTATCACTAAAGGGGCGGGGCGTATCGCTGAAGTGGGCGCGCGCTTCGTGCTCGACGGGATGCCGGGCAAGCAGATGGCCATCGACGCCGACCTGAATGCCGGGCTGATCGCGGAAGATGAAGCGAAAAAACGCCGTGCCGAAGTGACCCAGGAGGCAGATTTCTACGGCTCCATGGACGGTGCGAGTAAGTTTGTGCGCGGTGACGCCATCGCGGGCATTCTGATCATGGTGATTAACGTCGTCGGCGGCCTGCTCGTCGGCGTGCTGCAACACGGCATGGACATGGGCCACGCGGCGGAAAGCTATACGCTGCTGACCATTGGTGACGGTCTGGTGGCGCAGATCCCGGCGCTGGTGATCTCCACCGCGGCGGGCGTGATTGTGACTCGCGTCAGTACCGATCAGGACGTGGGCGAACAGATGGTGGGGCAGCTCTTCAGCAACCCGCGCGTTATGCTGCTCTCTGCGGCGGTGCTGGGCCTGCTCGGTATGGTGCCGGGCATGCCAAACCTGGTATTCCTGCTGTTCACCGCTGCGCTGCTGGGGCTTGCCTGGTGGATGCGTGGCCGGGAAACGCAGCCTAAGGCAGAGCCTGCGCCGGTCAAAATGCCTGAGAACACCCAGGCGGTGGAAGCCACCTGGAACGACGTACAGCTCGAAGATTCGCTGGGGATGGAAGTGGGGTACCGCCTGATCCCGATGGTGGATTTCCAGCAGGATGGTGAGCTGCTTGGCCGTATCCGCAGCATTCGTAAAAAATTCGCCCAGGATATGGGCTTCCTGCCGCCGGTGGTCCACATCCGGGACAATATGGATCTCCCGCCTGCGCGCTACCGCATCCTGATGAAAGGGGTGGAAATCGGCAGCGGTGATGCGTACCCCGGCCGCTGGCTGGCGATTAACCCGGGCACCGCCGCAGGCACGTTGCCGGGTGAGCAGACGACCGACCCGGCCTTTGGTCTGGCGGCAATCTGGATTGAGAGCGCCCTGAAAGAGCAGGCCCAGATTCAGGGTTACACGGTCGTTGAGGCCAGTACCGTGGTGGCAACGCACCTCAACCACCTGATTGGCCAGTTCTCCGCGGAACTGTTTGGACGTCAGGAGGCGCAGCAGCTGCTCGACCGCGTAACGCAGGAGATGCCGAAGCTGACCGAAGATTTGGTGCCGGGCGTACTGACCTTAACCACCCTGCACAAAGTGCTGCAAAATCTGCTCGATGAGAAGGTGCCCATTCGCGATATGCGTACCATCCTTGAGACGCTGGCCGAACATGCGCCGCTGCAAAGCGATCCGCACGAACTGACGGCGGTGGTGCGCGTGGCGCTTGGACGCGCCATTACCCAGCAATGGTTCCCGGGAACCGGCGAAGTGCAGGTCATTGGCCTGGACACGCCGCTGGAACGTCTGCTGCTTCAGGCGTTGCAGGGCGGTGGCGGGCTGGAGCCGGGTCTGGCGGACAGATTACTGGCGCAAACCCAGGAGGCGCTGGCGCGTCAGGAGATGCTGGGCGCGCCGCCGGTGCTGCTGGTGAATCACGCGCTGCGTCCGTTGCTGTCGCGCTTCCTGCGCCGGAGCCTGAACCAGCTGGTGGTGCTGTCGAATATGGAGCTGTCCGATAACCGCAATATTCGCATGACGGCGACCATAGGAGGGAAATAATGCGTAAGTGGCTGTGGAGCTTACTTTTCCCGCTGGCGGCGCAGGCCGCAGGCGAGGGGGCATGGCAGGCCAGCAATATCGGCTTAACGCTCAACCATCGGGGGGAGTCGATCTCCTCCCGTCCGCTGTCCGCCTCTGAGCCCGTGTCCGGGCAGATGACGCTGGTGGCCTGGAATTACACCCTGACGGGACCCACACCGGCCGGGTTGCAGGTGCGGCTGTGCTCGCTGACCCGCTGCGCGGAAATCGAGGGTCAACGTGGCACTACCCAGGCCTTCAACGGGGTGTCTGCTCAGGAGCCTTTACGCTTTATCTGGGAAGTGCCAGGCGGTGGACGTCTGATCCCGGCGCTGAAGGTTCAGCGCAACGAGGTGCTCGTCAACTACCGCTAACTGCCCGCCTTTTCGCCAGTCTCCAGGCATTTCTGAAGGCTGGCTCGCAAAAATGACCTTCCCTTTTGATACAAAAGAAACGCTGTTTTATAAATCAGTGACACGCGTATTGACACTCTTTGCGTTTTTGCCATTCACCACTTTGTGATGGCAGAAACAGAAAGGTATCAACAGGTCGATACTTTTACTGTAGCCGTGTAAAAACTCCCGGACGAGGTTGCTTACAGGGAGTCTCCCAAAACTGATTAGGGTTGACGGCAATGAAAACACGTAAAATTGGACTCGCAAATTATTTTGCTTACGGGTCAGGGGACTTCCTCGGGGCGGGGACTACCGCCCTGACGGCCGCCTGGCTTTTGTATTTTTATACCACCTTCTGTGGACTCACACCGATTGAAGCAACCTTTATCTTCGCTGCCGCAAGGGTGCTGGATGCGGTTGTCAGCCCGTTAATGGGCTTTTTAACCGATAACTTTGGCACCACCTGGCTGGGCAAGCGTTTTGGCCGTCGTAAGTTCTTCATCCTGCTCGGTATTCCCTGCGTTTTCAGCTACTCGCTGATGTGGGTAGGGGACATGAGTTTCTGGTACTACCTGCTGACCTATCTGATCTTTGATATCGTCTACACCATGATCCTGGTGCCGTACGAAACGCTGGTGCCGGAGATGACGGACGATTTCAAACAGAAAACCAAATTCTCCGGGGCGCGAATCTCTATGGCGCAGATGTCCGCCATTCTGGCCTCCTTCCTGCCGGGGATCCTGCTCACGCATTTCGGCAAAGACAACGCGATCTCCTTCTTCTATGCAAGCCTGGTCTTCTCCGTACTCTGCGCGCTGATGCTTACTTTCGTCTGGTTCTTCACCTGGGAGCGTCCGCGGGAAGAGTGGTCTGAAGCGGCTCTGCGTGCCGAGGAAGAGAAGAAAAAGCTGACCCTGGGCCAGAGCCTGAACCGTCTTTTTGTCGAATTAAGTTCGACGCTGCGCATCAAGATTTTCCGCCAGCATCTGGGGATGTACCTTGGCGGCTACATCGCCCAGGACGTCTTTAATGCGGTGTTCACCTATTACGTGGTATTTGTGCTGATGCAGGAGGCGTCAATGGCGTCCAACCTGCTGGGCACGATGGCCATCTTCCAGTTCCTCGCCGTGATCGGCATGATCCCGCTGTGCATTCGCTTCGGACCTGCGCCGTCTTACCGCATGGTGGTCGTGCTGTTTGGTCTGGCCTCGCTCTCTTACGCGGTGCTTTATTACGCGGGCCTGAGCGACGTTTACGCTCTGCTGCTGCTGATCTCTGCGGTTGCCGGTCTTGGCCGCGGGGGTATCAACTACGTACCGTGGAATACCTACACCTACATTGCTGACGTGGACGAAGTGATCACCGGACAGCGTCGCGAAGGGATCTTCGCGGGCATCATGACGCTGACCCGTAAAGCGTCTCAGGCCGGTGCGGTGATGCTGGTGGGGATCGTGATGCAGATGTCGGGTTTTGTCAGCGGGCAAAAAGTGCAGCCTGCGGAAGTGAGCCACACCATTCTGATGATCCTGAGCGTTGGCACTATTCTGGTGCTGTTCTGCGGCTTCCTTGTCTCCCTGCGCTTCAAACTCAATTTGCAGACCCACAGCACCCTGCGTGAAGAGACCGTGAAAATGCGCGAGTCCGGCCATGCGATGCCAGAGGCGGTGACCCCGCAGGCCCGCGCTACCGTGGAGATGCTGGCCGGAATGCCGTATGAATCCCTGTGGGGCAACAACAACATCGGTTATCTGAATCGCAATAAGCCGGCGGCCCCTTCGCTGAAGGATCGCGCGGTACTGAATTCGACATACAACAGAGGTTAAGATGATGAAAGTTTGGCCTGTCAAACATAGCCCGTTACTGCGTCAGCCTGAGCGCTTTATCGCCAGGGATGAGCTGAAATCGCTGATTCAAAAGGTGACGCATAACCTGGTCAATATCCACGACAAAACGGGTGAGTTTTTGCTGCGGCTGGACGACGGGCGCGTGATCGACACCAAAGGCTGGGCCGGATGGGAATGGACCCACGGCGTCGGTTTATACGGTATCTGGCAGTATTACTGCCAGACCGGTGACGAAGGCATGCGCGAGATTATCGACAGCTGGTTTGCTGACCGTTTCGCTGAAGGCGCAACCACCAAAAACGTGAATACCATGTCGCCGTTCCTGACGCTGGCGTATCGCTACGAAGAGACCAAAAACCCGGCCTGGCTGCCGTGGCTGGAAAGTTGGGCGGAATGGGCGATGAATGAGATGCCGCGCACCGAACATGGCGGCATGCAGCACATCACCCTGGCGGAAGAGAACCATCAGCAGATGTGGGATGACACGCTGATGATGACGGTGCTGCCGCTGGCGAAAATCGGCAAGCTGCTGAACAAGCCGGAGTACGTCGAGGAGGCGAACTATCAGTTCCTGCTCCACGTACAGAATCTGATGGATCGGGAGACCGGGCTGTGGTTCCACGGCTGGAATTACGACGGCAATCACAACTTTGCCCGGGCCCGCTGGGCGCGCGGCAACAGCTGGCTGACCATCGTGATCCCGGATTTCCTCGAGCTGGTGGATCTGCCGGAAAACAACGCCGTTCGTCGCTATCTGGTGCAGGTACTGAACGCGCAGATCGCCGCACTGGCAAAATGTCAGGACGAGAGTGGATTGTGGCATACGCTGCTGGACGATCCTGATTCTTATCTGGAGGCGTCGGCCACGGCAGGGTTTGCCTACGGCATTCTGAAAGCCGTGCGCAAGCGTTATGTCGGCGCAGAGTACGCAGAGGTGGCGGAGAAAGCGATTCGCGGCATCGTGCAAAACATCTCGCCGGAAGGGGAGCTGCTGCAAACGTCCTTCGGGACGGGGATGGGGAGCGATCTGGCGTTTTACCGCCAGATACCGCTGACCTCGATGCCGTATGGCCAGGCAATGGCGATTCTGTGTCTGACGGAATATTTGCGGAAATATTTCTGATAATAAAAAACCCGGCGCTCGCCGGGTTTCTTTTTTACATACGTTCTACGGTTTCGATACCCAGGGTATCCAGACCGAGCTTCAGTGTCTTCGCCGTCAGCTGCGCCAGCTTCAGGCGGCTGTGACGCACCGCTTCGCTCTCGGCAGAGAGGATAGGGCAGTGTTCGTAGAAGCCAGAGAACAGACCGGCCAGATCGTACAGGTAAGCACACATAACGTGCGGCGTACCGTCACGCGCGACCACGGAGAGCGTCTCTTCGAACTGAAGCAGGCGGGCAGCCAGCTGTGCTTCACGATCTTCGGTAAGGGTCACCGTGGCATTCGCCAGCACGCTTTCGTCGATATTGGCTTTACGGAAGACGGAGAGTACGCGGGTATAAGCGTACTGCATATATGGCGCCGTGTTGCCTTCAAACGCCAGCATGTTGTCCCAGTCGAAGATATAGTCGGTGGTACGGTTCTTGGAGAGATCCGCGTATTTCACCGCGCCGATCCCAACCGCGTTAGCCAGTTTCTCCAGCTCGTCAGCAGGCATATCCGGGTTCTTCTCGGCCACCAGGCGACGCGCGCGTTCCAGCGCTTCATCCAGCAGATCGGAAAGCTTCACGGTGCCGCCCGCACGGGTTTTGAACGGCTTACCGTCTTTACCCAGCATCATGCCGAACATGTGATGTTCCAGCGGCACGGAATCCGGCACATAACCCGCTTTACGCACGATAGTCCACGCCTGCATCAGGTGCTGGTGCTGACGGGAGTCGATGTAATACAGCACGCGATCCGCATGCAGGGTTTCGTAACGGTATTTCGCACAGGCGATGTCGGTGGTGGTGTAGAGATAGCCGCCATCCTTTTTCTGGACGATCACGCCCATCGGTTCGCCTTCCTTGTTTTTATACTCATCAAGGAACACCACCGTTGCGCCTTCGCTTTCCACCGCCAGATTTTTAGCTTTCAGGTCCGCCACAATGCCTGGCAGCATCGGGTTATACAGGCTTTCACCCATCACGTCGTCACGGGTCAGGGTCACGTTCAGACGGTTATAGGTGAGCTGATTCTGGGACATGGTAATGTCCACCAGCTTGCGCCACATCTCGAGGAAGTACGGGTCGCCGCCTTGAAGTTTCACCACGTAGCTGCGCGCGCGCTCGGCGAAGGCTTCATCTTCGTCATAGTGCTTTTTGGCTGCACGGTAGAAACCTTCCAGGTCTGCCAGCGCCATTTCGCCTGCGTTTTCCTGCTGCTGCTTTTCCAGATACGCGATCAGCATGCCGAACTGCGTGCCCCAGTCGCCTACGTGGTTAGCGCGGATCACCTTGTGACCAAGGAACTCGAGGGTACGCACCGCCGCGTCACCGATGATGGTGGAGCGCAGGTGACCGACGTGCATCTCTTTCGCCACGTTTGGCGCGGAGTAGTCAACCACCACGGTCTGCGCTTCTGGCTGAGCCACGCCCAGACGGTCAGACTTCAGCGCCGCGTCAACGTGGCTTGCGAGGAATGCAGGCTCAAGGAAAATGTTGATAAAGCCTGGACCGGCGATTTCGGTTTTGCTGGCGATGCCGGTGAGATCCAGATGCGTCAGTACCTGCTCAGCGAGCTGTCGCGGCGGCATGCCCAGTTTTTTAGCCACTGCCATCACGCCATTAGCCTGATAGTCGCCAAACTGTACTTTCGCTGACTGACGAACCTGGGGTTCGCAATCCGCAGGCGCACCTGCGGCAATCAGTGCCTGACTGACTTTTTCTGAGAGAAGAGCCTGAATATTCACCTGGATACCTTACGTTTTTGATGCGGGTAAAAAACACCCACGCCAGTTTAAGAATTTAGGGCGGGAGTATACTGCAAATGCCTTCGGGCGTCAGCCCTGCGGGGGGCGAAGATCGCTCAGAATTCAGGCGAAGACGGTATGCATAATCATGCAGTCGAAAAAACGGTGATTCTGCGGTTGGTCGACAGAGGGCAACAGAGTAAATTAGCGGCTTTGCGACACGAAACGAGACTGACCTATGGCGAACTGGCATACCATTGACGAACTGCATGATATTTCCGCAGATTTACCGCGCTTCACTCAGGCGTTCACAGAACTTGCCACCCGTCTCGGGCTGGATATCGCGCCGCTTGAGGCCGATCACATCTCTTTGCGCTGCCACCAGAATGCCACCGCCGAACGCTGGCGGCGTGGCTTTGAGCAGTGCGGAGAACTGCTGTCGGAGAATATCATTAACGGTCGCCCGATCTGTCTGTTCAAACTTCACGCGCCGGTAACGGTGGCGCACTGGCAATTCACCGTTGTGGAACTGCCCTGGCCAGGAGAGAAGCGTTATCCGCACGAAGGCTGGGAGCATATCGAAATTGTTCTGCCTGGGGAGCCCGAGACGCTGAACGCCCGTGCGCTGGCGCTGCTTTCCGACGAGGGGTTAAGCCAGCCGGGTATTTTCGTCAAAACCAGCTCGCCAAAAGGGGAGCGCGAACGCTTACCGAACCCTACGCTTGCCGTAACGGACGGCAACGTGACGGTGAAATTCCATCCCTGGACTATCGAGCAGATCGTCGCCAGCGAAGCGTAAGCATTGTGAGCGTCGATCCAGACACCAATCGGGCAACGTGCCACGATGGTACGTTGAGTGAAATTTAAGGAGGATGACATGGCGCTGCTGGAAATTTGTTGTTACAGCGTGGAGTGTGCCGTCACTGCGCAACGGCAGGGGGCCGATCGCATCGAGCTTTGCGCGGCACCGAAAGAAGGAGGATTAACCCCGTCCTTTGGCGTGCTGAAATCAGCCCGTCAGGCCATCTCTATTCCGGTGCACCCGATTATTCGCCCGCGCGGCGGTGATTTTTGTTATACGGCGGGTGAGTTCAGTGCCATGCTTGAGGATATCGCCCTCGTCCGTGATTCCGGTTTTCCGGGGCTGGTGATCGGTGTGCTGGACGTAGACGGCAACATCGATCTTCCGCGTATGCGTCAGGTCATGCGCGCCGCCCGGGGGATGGCAGTCACTTTTCATCGTGCGTTCGATATGTGTAAGGATCCGATACAAGCCTTTGATACGCTGGCAGAACTGGGCGTGGCGCGCGTTCTGACGTCGGGCCAGCAGTCCTCGGCTGAAAAAGGACTGAAATTAATTACGGAACTAAAAGCACATTCCGGTGTTCCAATAATCATGGCGGGCGCAGGAGTACGCGCCAGCAATCTGGAACTGTTTTTAAACGCAGGGGTGGAAGAGCTGCACAGCTCGGCGGGTAAATGGATACCTTCACCCATGCGTTATCGCAATACAGGGTTGTCAATGTCGACGGATGCTGAAGCGGATGAGTACTCGCGCTACGGTGTGGATGGAGAGTCGGTTGCGGTAATGAAATCGTTGATTGAACGTCATCACGTGTAGCAACGTACCGATTTTTACCGCGCATCATGTCGCCCAATATGATGCTTGCTTGTACCAGGCCCCTGCAATTTACACAGGGGCCTTTTTTTCTTTTATGCCCGGTGGCGCTGCGCTTACCGGGCCTACGAAATCACGCGTAGGCCGGGTAAGGCGCAGCCGCCACCCGGCTAAAGGCTACGGCTTGGTCGCAATCAATACCGCACGCATCGGGGCCGGATAGCCTTCGACGGTTTTACTGTGATCGTCCGGGTCGAGGAATTGCTCCAGCGATTCGGTGATCATCCAGTCGGTGCGGCGCTGTTCCTCAACTGACGTCACGCACACATCGGCGATGCGTACATCGACAAATCCACATTTCTCCAGCCAGTTCTTCAGCGCCAGCGCGGAAGGGATGAAGTAAACGTTGCGCATCTGCGCATAGCGATCGCCCGGCACCAGAACGGCATGTTCATCGCCTTCGATGACCAGCGTTTCCAGCACCAGTTCGCCGCCGCTGACCAGCTGATCTTTCAGTTGCCACAGGTGTTCAAGCGGGGAACGACGGTGGTACAGCACGCCCATCGAGAAAACGGTATCAAACGCTTTCAGGGCAGGGAGTTGCTCGATACCCAGCGGCAGCAGGTGCGCACGCTGGTCGTTACCCAGCAGCTTACGCACCGCTTCAAACTGGCACAGGAACAGCTGCATCGGATCGATACCGACGGCCAGATGCGCGCCTGCGCCGATCATGCGCCACATGTGATAGCCGCTACCGCAGCCCACGTCCAGAATGGTGCGCCCGGTCAGGTCGGATAAATGCGGCAGAACGCGATCCCACTTCCAGTCAGAGCGCCACTCGGTGTTGATATTTACACCGTACAGCGAGAACGGCCCTTTGCGCCACGGCATCAGGTTACGCATCAGCGTTTCGATGCGGTTGATCTGCCCGGCCGGGAGCGGCTCTTCGCTCTCCGCCGTCACGCTGTGCAGTAAATCCAGACGATGGGGCGTCAGTTCAGGCAGAAACTCCACGGCGTTGGACCACTGCTTCAACAGACCATGCTGCTGATCGCGCTGCCAGGTGGCAATTTGCGCAGGCAGGGTTTCCAGCCAGTGGGAAAGGTGGTTTTTGGCAATCAGCTGATAGAAATTACCGAACTCGATCATGCTGCGTCTCCGGCTTTAAGCGCCACCAGAGAACCAAAGTTAAAGCACTGGAACCACAGTTCGCTGTGTTCAAATCCGGCTTTGCGCAGGCGCGCTTTGTGGGTTTCTACGGAATCCGTCAGCATGACGTTTTCAAGCATGCTGCGCTTCTGGCTGATCTCCAGCTCGCTGTAGCCATTTGCACGCTTGAAATCATGGTGCATGTTGAACAGCAGTTCGCCCACGCTGGCGTCTTCAAAGCTGAATTTCTCAGACAACACCAGCGCGCCGCCCGGGTTCAGGCCCTGATAAATTTTATCCAGCAATCGCTGACGATCGTCCGGCACCAGGAACTGAAGGGTAAAGTTCAGTACCACCATCGAGGCGTTCTGGATGTCGATATCGCGGATATCGCCTTCTACCACCTCCACAGGCGTAGGGGCTTTATACGCGTCAATGTGGCGACGGCAGCGTTCGACCATGGCCGGTGAGTTATCGACAGCCACAATCTTGCAGCCTTCGTGATGAACGTTACGACGAATAGACAGCGTTGCCGCTCCCAGCGAACAGCCCAGGTCATAGACCTGCGTGCCGGGTTGAACAAAACGCTCCGCCAGCATGCCGATCATGGAGATAATATTGGAATAACCGGGAACAGAGCGCTGGATCATATCCGGGAAGACTTCGGCTACCCGTTCATCAAAGGTCCAGTCGCCCAGGCTGGCGATAGGCGCGGAAAAAAGCGTGTCGCGATCTGACATAACGTAAAAATCCGGGAAAAATAAAGGGGCATATTGTGCGCTAATGGAAGGAGAAAACCAACTCCCACGGCATATACCAAAGGTTAGCCAGCACCATCAGCAAAAGCGAGCACCAGGTCGCGCTCATGCCGGAACGACGCCAGCGGATCAGGCGGTGGTGAAAACCATAATAATGCATCAAACGCCCTGCAATCAGCAGCAGCCCACAGACGTGCACCATCCAGGTTTCAGCGCCATCCATCTCCATTAACAGCAGTAAAATTAACGCGACGGGAATGTACTCGACCGCGTTGCCGTGGATGCGGATTGCGCTTTGTAGCTCAGAAAAGCCCCCGTCACCGTACGAGACGCGGTACTGCATTCTCAGGCGCACAACATCAAATGAAAACTTAATCAGCAGTAATGCACCTAACACCGCATACAGCGCGCTGACCATACTAACTCCCTGTTTTTGGCAGATGGCACGTCTCTATGATAGGGGGTGATTTCAGAAAAGAGAAGATTGTTGTGGGATGGACGGCGCGGGGCCAACCGACGGAACCGCCTGCTGCAAGGCCTGCCAGAGAGCATCGACCAGTTCAGGCGCCTGTGCGATATCCGGCGTATGTAAAAAAAGGTACGGCGTGGTGGTGTGCTCCCATTTCGCCAGCGTTTGCAGCCAGACGGCGAACATCTCCTCATTTTGCTGCATGTTATCGCTGCCGATAAACCGGACCATCGGGTTCTGTGCCGTTACGATCGCGTGGACGGGCACTTTCGGTTTTTTGCGCTGGGCATCAACAACGGCTTCGCTGTGCGGGATTGCGCTATGTACGGGGCGGCTGTCGAGGATCACGCGGTTGACCGATCGTTCATGCAGGCCGCGATTGAGCGCTTTCTCCGCGTCGCCCTTGGCAAAGAATTCCGGATGCCTTACTTCTACGCCGTAGGTGAAGCCATGCGGCAGGGCGTCGAGAAACTGCCAGAGGGCAGGCAGGTCGCGCGGGCCAAACGTGGCGGGAAGCTGGAGCCAGTACTGGCCAATACGGTTGGCCAGAGGCGACATCCGGGTGAAAAACTCGTGGGTTAAATCATCGCAGTTGCGCAGCGCGGCGTTGTGGGAGATGATCGCCGGGAATTTAAAGCAAAAGCGGAAGTCGTCGCTGGTTTGCTCGCGCCAGCGTTCGACGATCTCCGCGCGGGGCAGGGCGTACAGCGTGGTATTGCCCTCCACGCAGTTAAAGTGTCGGGCATACTCTTCAAGGCTGGTAATACCCAGGCGCACCCATTTCGGGTGCGACCACTGGGGCAGGCCCACGTACATCATAGCGCGCTGAGGATCTCATCCGTGCTGCGCACGCGACCGATACGCGGGAAGATATGGGTCATGCTGCCCTGGTGCTGATCCGCAGAGGCTGCGCTGCACGCATCTTCCGCGATCACCAGGTTAAAGCCCAGCTCCCAGGCGTTACGGGCGGTGGATTCCACACCGATGTTGGTGGAGATCCCGCACAGAATAATAGTGTCGATCCCGCGACGGCGCAGCTGGAGCTCCAGGTCGGTGCCGTAGAATGCGCCCCACTGGCGTTTGGTGACCTCTATATCGCTGTCGCGTTTACCGAGCGAGACAGGATATGTCCACCAGTTGCCCGGCAGCGCCTGCGCCGGGGCCTTGGCATCAACCGGCTGTTTTAACGCTTCGGCGAAATCAGCGGACCAGCCGACGCGCACCATAACAACAGGCGAGCCGCTGGCGCGGCATTTTTCTGCCAGGCGCGCAGCGCGGCTGACCACATCGTCAGCGGTGTGCGGACCACCGGCAAAAGGCAGAATGCCTTCCTGTAAATCAATGACCACAAGGGCGGTTTTGGTGGCATCAAGTGTAAACATCGTCACTCCCGTCAAATGATTGCTTTTCTACACCTTACGACGTGATGGCCTGTTATCGGTCGGATAATTTTGTTAATTTTTGTGAGAATAGGCAATAAGAGTTCAGCAAACGCGCGTCAGGCCGTGCTTCGCTCTTATCGTGCGGCAGAATTTCCAGTATAATAGCCGCCTTTTTTCATCCAGTTGTGACATACAGAAAGCTGCGACATCGTAGCCTGCGAGACAGGCGACAATCAGCCTGCGGCTAATTAAGGGATATCTCATGCGTACAGAATATTGCGGGCAGCTGCGTCAGTCCCACGTCGGGCAGCAGGTCACCCTGTGTGGTTGGGTCAATCGTCGTCGCGATCTTGGTAGCCTTATCTTTATTGATATGCGTGACCGCGAAGGTATCGTTCAGGTGTTCTTCGATCCGGATCGCGCTGATGCGTTGAAGCTGGCTTCTGAGCTGCGCAATGAGTTCTGCATTCAGGTGACGGGCACCGTGCGTGCGCGTGACGAGAAAAACGTCAACGCCGACATGGCGACCGGCGCTATCGAAGTGCTGGCGTCCGATCTGACGATCATCAACCGCGCGGAAGCGTTGCCGCTGGACTCCAACCACGTCAACACCGAAGAAGCGCGTCTGAAATACCGCTACCTGGATCTGCGTCGTCCGGAAATGGCTCAGCGCCTGAAAACCCGTGCGAAAATCACCAGCCTGGTGCGCCGTTTTATGGATGACCACGGTTTCCTTGATATCGAAACCCCGATGCTGACCAAAGCCACGCCGGAAGGCGCGCGCGACTACCTGGTGCCATCCCGCGTCCATAAAGGCAAATTCTACGCGCTGCCGCAGTCACCACAGCTTTTCAAACAGCTGCTGATGATGTCCGGCTTCGATCGCTACTATCAGATCGTGAAATGCTTCCGCGACGAAGACCTGCGCGCTGACCGTCAGCCAGAATTTACCCAGATCGATGTGGAAACCTCCTTCATGACCGCTGAGCAGGTGCGTGAGGTGATGGAAGCCCTGGTGCGTAGCCTGTGGAACGACGTGAAAGGCGTTGAACTGGGCGATTTCCCTGTCATGACCTTCGCGGAAGCCGAGCGTCGCTACGGTTCCGACAAACCAGACCTGCGTAACCCGATGGAGTTGGTGGACGTGGCAGACCTGGTGAAAGCCGTTGAGTTCGCGGTCTTTGCTGGCCCGGCTAACGATCCGAAAGGCCGCGTGGCTGCCCTGCGCGTTCCGGGCGGTGCTGCCCTTAGCCGTAAGCAGATTGACGACTACGGCAACTTCATCAAGATCTACGGCGCGAAAGGTCTGGCCTATATTAAAGTGACCGAGCGTGCAAAAGGTCTGGAAGGCATCACCAGCCCGGTGGCGAAATTCCTGAATGCGGACATCGTGGAAGCGATCCTTGAGCGCACCGGCGCGCAGGACGGCGACATGATCTTCTTCGGCGCAGACAACAAGAAAGTGGTTGCGGATGCGATGGGCGCGCTGCGTCTGAAGCTTGGCAAAGACCTGAACCTGACCGACGAAAGCAAATGGGCGCCGCTGTGGGTGATCGACTTCCCGATGTTTGAAGATGACGGTGAAGGCGGCCTGACCGCGATGCACCACCCGTTCACCTCGCCAAAAGAGATGACGGCGGCAGAGCTGAAAGCGGCGCCGGAAGACGCGGTGGCAAACGCCTACGATATGGTCATCAACGGCTACGAAGTGGGCGGCGGTTCCGTGCGTATTCACAGCGGTGAAATGCAGCAGACCGTGTTCGGCATTCTGGGCATTAACGAGCAGGAGCAGCGCGAGAAGTTTGGCTTCCTGCTGGACGCCCTGAAGTACGGTACCCCTCCGCACGCGGGTCTGGCCTTCGGTCTTGACCGTCTGACCATGCTGCTGACCGGCACCGACAACATCCGTGATGTGATCGCCTTCCCGAAAACCACCGCAGCGGCGTGTCTGATGACTGAAGCGCCAAGCTTTGCCAACCCGGCCGCGCTGGCTGAGCTGGGCATTGAGGTGGTGAAGAAGGAAGAGAAAAACTGATATGGCATATAAGCGTCCCGTTTCGGTTCTGGTGGTCATTTATGCAGAAGACACGAAGCGGGTGCTGATGTTGCAGCGGCGCGACGATCCGGATTTCTGGCAGTCGGTTACCGGCAGCCTGGAAGAGGGAGAGACCGCGCCGCAGGCCGCCGCGCGTGAAGTAAAGGAAGAGGTCGCCATTGACGTTGCTCGCGAGCAACTGACCCTGAAGGACTGTCAGCGCACGGTGGAGTTTGAAATTTTTAGCCATTTACGTCATCGCTATGCACCGGGCATTGAGCGCAATACGGAATCGTGGTTCTGCCTTGCGCTTCCTCATGAGCGGGAGATCGTGTTCACGGAACACCTGACCTACCGCTGGGTGAATGCGGCGGATGCCGCCGCACTGACCAAGTCGTGGAGCAACCGGCAGGCGATTGAAGAATTTGTAATTAACGCTGCCTGAGAAGGCGCGATTTTTGGAGAACTTTTTATGGCAGGTCATAGTAAGTGGGCCAACACCAAACACCGCAAAGCGGCACAGGATGCCAAACGCGGTAAAATCTTTACCAAAATCATTCGTGAGCTGGTGACAGCGGCGCGTCTGGGCGGCGGCGATCCGGCTTCTAACCCACGTCTGCGCGCAGCGGTGGATAAAGCCCTGTCCAACAACATGACGCGTGACACCCTGAACCGTGCCATCGCACGTGGCGTGGGCGGTGATGAAGACGCGAACATGGAAACCATCATTTATGAAGGTTACGGTCCTGGCGGTACGGCGGTGATGGTTGAGTGTCTGTCCGACAACCGTAACCGTACCGTTGCGGAAGTGCGTCACGCGTTCACCAAAACCGGTGGTAACCTGGGCACTGACGGTTCTGTAGCGTACCTGTTCAGCAAAAAAGGCGTCATCTCCTTCGAGAAAGGCGACGAAGATGCGATCATGGAAGCGGCGCTGGAAGCCGGTGCGGAAGACGTGGTGACCTACGACGACGGCGCTATTGATGTTTACACCGCATGGGAAGAGATGGGTGCCGTGCGCGATGCGCTGGAAGCGGCTGGCCTGAAGGCGGATAACGCTGAAGTCTCCATGATCCCGTCTACCAAAGCGGACATGGATGCGGAAACCGCACCGAAACTGCTGCGTCTGATCGACATGCTCGAAGACTGCGACGACGTGCAGGAAGTGTATCACAACGGTGAAATCTCTGATGAGGTTGCAGCGACTCTCTGATGAGAGCCTGTAAACCGTTTACGGGAGACGCGTGATGTCGATTATTCTCGGGATTGACCCCGGCTCACGCGTCACCGGCTATGGCGTTATCCGTCAGGTGGGACGCCAGCTAACCTACCTCGGCAGCGGCTGTATTCGCACCAAAGTGGACGATCTGCCGTCGCGCCTGAAGCTCATCTATGCGGGCGTGTCGGAGATCATCACCCAGTTCCAGCCGGACTATTTCGCCATCGAGCAGGTCTTTATGGCGAAAAACGCTGACTCGGCGTTAAAGCTCGGTCAGGCGCGCGGCGTGGCGATTGTTGCCGCCGTGAACCAGGATCTGCCGGTGTTTGAGTACGCGGCCCGTCAGGTTAAGCAGACGGTGGTGGGCATTGGTAGCGCGGAGAAAAGCCAGGTGCAGCACATGGTGCGTACCCTGCTGAAGCTCCCTGCGAACCCGCAGGCCGACGCCGCGGATGCGCTGGCCATTGCGATTACCCACTGTCACGTCAGCCAGAATGCGATGCAAATGAGCGAGTCGCGGCTCAATCTGGCGCGAGGCAGGTTACGATAATGACAAATCAGGCTGGATGTTTATCCAGCCTTTTTTTATTATGTCGGCAGTTAATTTCTTCCAGAACGCAGGAGCGTCACGTGATAGGCAGACTCAGAGGCATCATCATTGAAAAACAACCCCCGTTAGTACTGCTGGAAGTGGGTGGCGTGGGCTATGAAGTCCATATGCCAATGACCTGCTTCTATGAGCTGCCGGAGGCGGGCAAAGAGGCGGTTGTCTTTACCCAGTTTGTGGTGCGTGAAGACGCTCAGCTGCTGTACGGCTTCAATAACAAACAGGAACGCACCCTGTTCCGCGAATTGATTAAAACCAACGGCGTCGGGCCGAAGCTGGCCCTGGCGATTCTGTCCGGTATGTCAGCGCCACAGTTTGTGAACGCCGTTGAGCGTGAAGATCCGGCTGCGTTAATTAAACTTCCTGGCATCGGGAAGAAAACCGCCGAGCGCTTGATTGTCGAGATGAAGGACCGCTTCAAAGGTCTGCATGGCGATCTGTTCACGCCGGCAGCCGATCTGGTGCTGACTTCCCCGGGCGCGCCTGCATCTGATGATGATGCCGAGCAGGAAGCGGTTGCCGCGCTGGTGGCGCTGGGCTATAAACCTCAGGAGGCCAGCCGGATGGTGAGCAAAATTGCTAAACCGGATGCCAGCAGTGAAACCCTGATTCGTGAAGCGCTGCGCGCTGCATTGTGAGGTAAAGGATGATTGAAGCAGACCGCCTGGTATCGGCAGGCACTATTCAGCCAGATGACGTGGTGGATCGCGCGATCCGTCCCAAACTGCTGGATGAGTACATCGGCCAGCCGCAGGTTCGTTCTCAGATGGAGATTTTCATCCAGGCGGCAAAGCTGCGCGGCGATGCGCTCGATCACCTGCTGATTTTTGGGCCGCCGGGGTTAGGTAAAACCACCCTGGCGAATATCGTCGCCAATGAAATGGGCGTTAACCTGCGTACCACCTCCGGCCCGGTACTGGAGAAAGCAGGGGACCTGGCGGCGATGCTGACCAACCTCGAACCGCATGACGTGCTGTTTATCGATGAGATCCACCGTCTTTCACCGGTGGTGGAGGAAGTGCTCTATCCGGCAATGGAGGATTACCAGCTGGATATCATGATCGGTGAAGGCCCGGCCGCGCGCTCGATCAAAATCGATCTGCCGCCGTTTACCCTGATTGGCGCCACGACCCGCGCCGGCTCTCTGACCTCTCCGCTACGCGACCGGTTTGGTATCGTGCAGCGTCTTGAGTTTTATCAGGTGCCTGACCTTCAGCATATTGTAGGCCGCAGCGCGCGCTACATGGGGCTGGATATGAGCGAAGAGGGGGCGTTTGAAGTGGCGAAGCGCTCCCGCGGTACGCCGCGTATCGCCAACCGCCTGCTGCGCCGGGTGCGTGACTTTGCCGAGGTGAAGCACGACGGCACTATATCGGCCGAGATCGCCGCCCAGGCGCTGGATATGCTGAATGTCGATGCCGAAGGTTTTGACTATATGGACCGTAAGCTGCTGCTGGCGGTGCTGGATAAGTTCTTTGGCGGGCCGGTAGGACTGGATAACCTGGCGGCGGCAATTGGCGAAGAGCGTGAGACTATCGAGGACGTGCTGGAGCCGTATCTGATCCAGCAGGGCTTCTTGCAGCGTACCCCGCGTGGTCGTATGGCAACGGTGCGGGCGTGGAATCATTTCGGCATTACGCCGCCCGCGATGCCGTAAGCAGCGATAAATTGTAGCCCCGGTAAGCGAAGCGCCACCGGGGACATGCTGACTACTGCGCGGTCTTTTTCATCATACTGAAAATAAACAACACCGCCGCGCACAGTACCACCGACGGCCCCGCTGGCGTGTCATAAAACGCCGAGAAGGTTAACCCGCCCGTCACCGCAATCATTCCGATAATCACCGCGATACCGGCCATTTGCTCCGGCGTACGCGCAAAACGGCGCGCAGTGGCGGCAGGAATTATCAGCAGCGACGTGATGATCAGCGCGCCAACAAATTTCATCGCCACGCCGATGGTTAACGCCGTCACCAGCATCAACAGCAGCTTCACGCGCTGAAGCTTCACGCCATCGACAAAGGCCAGATCCGGACTGACGGTCATAGCCAGTAAATTCCGCCACTGCCACAGCAGGATCCCGAGCACCACCGCCACGCCAATGGCAATGGAAATGAGATCTTCGGGCGTGACGGCCAGCAGATCGCCAAACAGGTAGGCCATCAGATCTACGCGGATGTTTGACATCAGGCTCACTACCACCAGGCCCAGCGACAGGGCGCTGTGCGCCATAATGCCGAGCAGGGTATCAATTGCCAGGTGAGGGCGTTTTTCCAGCCAGACCAGACCGGCAGCCAGCAGCAGCGTGACGACAATCACCGCATAAAACGGGTTCACGTCCAGTAACAAACCAAACGCCACACCCAGCAATGAAGCATGGGCCAGCGTATCGCCGAAATAGGACATTCTGCGCCAGACGACAAACGAGCCGAGTGGACCCGCGGCGCAGGCAAGCATAATCCCGGCCAGCCAGCCGGGCAGTAACAGTTCAATCATGAGTGTCCATTTCCCCGACGCAGGACGATTCGTCCCTGTAAATCATGGCGGTGATTGTGATTATGACGATAGATGCCCAGTTGCTCGGCGCCGCGATGGCCAAACATAGAGATAAATTCCGGATGCATTGACACCACTTCCGGCGTGCCGGAACAACAAATGTGATGGTTCAGGCACAGTACTTCGTCGGTTTTGGCCATCACCAGGTGCAGATCATGGGACACCATCAGCACCGCGCAGTTTAGCTCCCGACGGAGCTGGTCAATCAGATCGTACAGCGCAACCTGACCGTTGACGTCAACACCCTGCGTCGGCTCGTCCAGGACCAGCAGCTGAGGGCTGCTGAGCAGGGCGCGGGCAAGTAATACGCGCTGGGTTTCACCGCCCGACAGCTTTTGCAAGGGCGCCTCAACAAGATGTCCCGCCTGAACGCGTTTCAGCGCCGGGAGGATATCCGCTTTACGCGTACCGGGACGGAGGCGCAGGAAGCGGCTCACCGTCAGGGGCAGGGTGGCATCGAGGTGTAATTTTTGCGGCACATAGCCGATACGCAACTTGTCTTGGCGGACGATAACACCTGCGTCAGGGGCTACCAGGCCTAATACGACGCGTACCAGCGTCGACTTGCCTGCACCGTTAGGACCGAGCAGCGTGAGTATTTTGCCGGGCTTCAGATTCAGCGACACGTCAGAAAGGACGCGGCGCTGGCCGAATGAGACCGAAACATTTTCAAGAGAAACTAAAGTCGTCATGTCAATTTAAGCTTGCAGAAGTCATCGAATGTTATAATATCACATTCCACGCATTCATTACGATGATTAGTCGCATTATGTTACAGAAAAATACGCTTCTTTTCGCAGCTTTATCCGCTGCTCTTTGGGGTACAACAGCACAAGATGTTAACGCCGCCGTTGTCGCTTCGCTTAAACCGCTTGGGTTTATCGCCTCTGCCATCGCGGATGGGGTCACTGAGACCCAGGTTCTGCTGCCTGATGGTGCTTCCGAGCATGATTATTCCCTGCGTCCATCTGATGTAAAACGTTTACAGAACGCGGACTTAGTCGTCTGGATTGGTCCTGAGATGGAAGCGTTCATGCAGAAGTCAGCCAGTCAGCTTCCCGCTGAGAAACAGGTGACGATTGCCGGGCTGTCCGGCGTGAAACCGTTACTCATGAAAGGAGCTGAGGACGAGGGTGACGAACACGACCACGACCATGCTCACGGTGAAAAAGGTGACGACCATCACCATCACGGCGAATACAACATGCATCTCTGGCTCTCCCCAGAGATAGCGCGGCTTACAGCGGTTGCAATCCACGACAAATTAGTGGAACTTATGCCGCAAAGTCGAATCAAACTCGACGCCAACCTGAAGGATTTTGAGGCTCAATTAGCCGCAACCGACAAACAGGTGGGTAACGAGCTCGCACCGCTTAAAGGAAAAGGGTACTTCGTTTTTCATGATGCCTACGGGTATTACGAGAAACATTACGGTCTGACCCCGCTGGGGCATTTTACCGTCAACCCTGAAATTCAGCCTGGTGCGCAGCGTTTACATGAAATCAGAACACAGTTGGTTGAGCAAAAAGCGACATGCGTTTTTGCTGAGCCACAGTTCAGGCCAGCGGTCGTAGAAGCCGTGGCCAGGGGAACATCCGTGCGCATGGGAACCCTTGACCCGCTAGGTACGAACATCCAGTTGAGCAAAGCGAGCTATTCGCAGTTCCTCAGCCAACTGGCGAATCAGTATGCGAGCTGCCTGAAAGGAGATTAACGAGGAAGTGAATACGTGCAACAGATAGCCCGCTCTGTCGCCCTGGCATTTAACAATCTGCCTCGACCCCACCGCGTTATGCTGGGGTCGCTTACAGTTCTCACATTAGCGGTCGCCGTCTGGCGGCCCTATGTTTACCACCCGAGTTCCGCCCCAATTATTAAAACCATCGAACTGGAGAAGAGCGAGATCCGCTCTCTGCTGCCTGAGGCCAGCGAGCCTATCGATCAGGCCGCTCAGGAAGATGAAGCGATTCCCCAGGATGAGCTGGATGACAAGATCCAGAATGAAGCCGGCATTCATGAATATGTTGTTTCTACTGGCGATACGCTGAGCAGCGTCCTGAACCAGTACGGTATCGACATGGGCAACATCAGCCAGCTCGCCGCATCCGATAAAGAGCTGCGTAACCTGAAAATTGGTCAGCAGCTTTCCTGGACCCTAACGCCCGACGGCGATCTGCAACGTCTGACCTGGGAGATGTCCCGTCGCGAAACCCGCACCTACGATCGCACTGCAAACGGTTTCAAAATGACCAGCGAATTGCAGCAGGGCGACTGGGTTAACAGCGTCATGAAAGGGACCGTCGGCGGCAGCTTTGTTTCCAGCGCACGCGATGCCGGCCTGACCAGCGCTGAAATCAGCTCGGTGATCAAAGCCATGCAGTGGCAGATGGATTTCCGCAAACTGAAAAAAGGCGATCAGTTCTCTGTCCTGATGTCCCGCGAAATGCTGGACGGTAAGCGCGAGCAGAGCCAGCTGGTGGGCGTTCGTCTGCGTTCAGACGGCAAAGACTACTACGCTATTCGCGCGGAAGACGGTAAGTTCTATGACCGCAGCGGTACGGGTCTGGCAAAAGGCTTCCTGCGTTTCCCAACGGCGAAACAGTTCCGCGTCTCCTCCAACTTTAACCCGCGTCGTCTGAACCCGGTAACTGGCCGCGTAGCGCCGCACCGTGGCGTTGACTTCGCCATGCCGCAGGGCACGCCAGTGCTGGCGGTAGGGGATGGTGAAGTGGTCATGGCGAAACGCAGCGGTGCTGCTGGCTACTACGTTGCTATTCGTCACGGTCGTACGTACACCACCCGCTACATGCACCTGCGTAAACTGCTGGTCAAACCGGGCCAGAAAGTGAAACGTGGCGATCGCATCGCGCTGTCCGGTAACACCGGCCGGTCGACGGGGCCGCACCTGCACTACGAAGTGTGGATCAACCAGCAGGCGGTTAACCCGCTGACGGCAAAACTGCCGCGCACCGAAGGGCTGACCGGCAAAGATCGCAAAGATTACCTGGCGCAGGTGAAAGAGGTGATGCCGCAGCTGCGCTTCGACTAAGCTCTCCTGATTTAAAAAGCCGGCGTCAGTATGCGCCGGCTTTTTCTTTTGTGCGCGGGCGGCAGCCTCGCTACACTATCCGAATATATTTTTGCGTCACCAGACCCTGGAACCCGCATGGAAACCAAAAAAAACAATATTGAGTACATTCCCGAGTTTGAAAAATCTTTTCGCCACCCGCGTAACTGGGGCGCCTGGCTTGGCGTATACGCGTTTGCTGGCATGGCGTTGCTACCTGCTTCCCTCCGCGATCCGGTGCTCGGCAAAGTGGGGCGCCTGGCAGGGCGCTTAGGTAAAAGCGCACGCCGCCGCGCGCAAATAAATCTGTTGTACTGTTTTCCGGATAAAAGCGACGCCGAACGCGAAGCAATCATTGATGACATGTATACCACCGCGCCACAGGCCATGGCGATGATGGCGGAACTGGCGCTGAAAGGGCCGGAGAAGATCGTCGAACGCGTTGACTGGAAAGGGCTGGAGATCATCGACGAGATGCGTCGCAATGATGAAAAGGTGATTTTCCTGGTGCCGCACGGCTGGGGGGTAGACATTCCGGCGATGTTAATGGCGTCGCAGGGCCAGAAAATGGCGGCGATGTTCCATAATCAGGGAAACAAAATCTACGACTTCGTCTGGAATACCGTGCGCCGTCGCTTTGGCGGGCGTTTGCACGCCCGAAACGATGGCATTAAGCCTTTCATTCAGTCGGTACGTCAGGGTTACTGGGGCTACTATCTGCCCGATCAGGACCACGGCCCGGAACACAGCGAGTTTGTCGATTTCTTCGCAACCTATAAAGCCACGCTACCCGCGATTGGTCGCCTGATGAAAGTCTGCCGCGCCCGCGTGATCCCACTGTTCCCGGTTTATGACGGTAAAACGCATCGCCTGAGCATTGAGGTACGTCCGCCGATGGACGATCTGCTGACCGCAGACGATCACACCATCGCACGCCGCATGAATGAAGAGGTGGAAGTGCTGGTGGGGCCGCATAAGGAGCAATATACGTGGATCCTGAAGCTGCTCAAAACGCGTAAACCTGGCGAAACAGAGCCGTACAAGCGTAAAGAGCTTTTCCCGAAGAAATAGGAAACCTTCACCCCTCTCCCCTTAGGGGAGAGGGGATCGGAGCTTACTCTACGGTCAGTACGCGGGTGGTATTGGTTGAGCCGATGGTGCTCATCACATCACCCTGCGTCACGATAACGATATCACCGGATACCAGATAACCTTTGTCGCGCAGCAGGTTCACGGCATCGTGCGCGGCGGCCACGCCGTCGTTGGTGCTGTCGAAGTATACTGGCGTCACGCCGCGATACAGCGCCGTCAGGTTCAGCGTACGCTCGTGACGGGACATGGCGAAGATCGGCAGACCGGAGCTGATACGGGACGTCATTAACGCGGTACGGCCAGATTCGGTCATGGTGATGATCGCCGTGACCCCTTTCAGGTGGTTGGCTGCGTACATCGCGGACATCGCAATCGCTTCTTCCACATTGTCGAACTGGATATCCAGGCGGTGCTTGGAGACGTTAATGCTTGGGATCTTCTCCGCACCCAGGCAGACGCGCGCCATGGCGGCCACGGTTTCCGCCGGATACTGGCCCGCTGCGGTTTCCGCTGACAGCATCACCGCATCGGTACCATCCAGCACGGCGTTCGCCACGTCCATGACTTCCGCACGGGTTGGCATTGGGTTGGTGATCATGGATTCCATCATCTGGGTGGCGGTGATCACCGCGCGGTTCAGCTGACGCGCGCGACGGATCAGCGCTTTCTGGATACCGACCAGTTCAGGGTCGCCAATTTCCACGCCCAGGTCACCACGGGCAACCATCACCACGTCAGACGCCAGGATCACGTCGTCCATCGCGTCCTGATCGCAGACCGCTTCAGCGCGTTCCACTTTCGCAACGATTTTCGCATCGCAGCCTGCATCGCGCGCCAGGCGGCGAGCATAGTTCAGATCTTCGCCGCAGCGCGGGAAGGAGACGGCCAGGTAATCCACGCCGATCTGCGCTGCGGTCACGATATCCGCTTTGTCTTTATCGGTCAGCGCTTCGGCAGACAGGCCACCGCCGAGTTTGTTGATGCCTTTGTTGTTGGAGAGCGGGCCGCCGACGGTCACTTCGGTGAATACCTTCATACCCTGAACTTCCAGCACTTTCAGCTGTACGCGTCCGTCGTCCAGCAGCAGGATGTCGCCAGGCACAACGTCAGCAGGCAGACCTTTGTAGTCGATACCCACTTTTTCCTTATCGCCTTCGCCTTTGCTCAGGTTGGCATCCAGCAGGAATTTATCGCCGATGTTGAGGAAGACTTTGCCTTCTTTAAAGGTCGATACGCGGATTTTTGGACCTTGCAGGTCACCGAGGATAGCAACATGGCGGCCCAGTTTAGCTGCGATTTCACGCACTTTGTCGGCACGTAATTTATGGTCTTCTGGCGTACCGTGAGAGAAGTTCATGCGCACCACGTTGGCACCCGCGGCGATAATCTTTTCGAGGTTATTATCGCGGTCGGTGGCCGGGCCTAAGGTGGTGACGATCTTGGTTCTGCGAAGCCTTCTGGACATGTAATACTCCGTTGACTGAAACAACTTTGGTGTTGCGTGAACATAGAATCGGCCTTCATCTATCGCAAGGCAGTAGCGAGGGGACCGAATGCCGTAAATCGTACATCGTAGTTATTAGGGAACATCGCTCTTTATAAGCAATTCTTTATCAAAACGCGATTCTTTCAGGGCTTCCTTGACCCGCTTCAAGTTATCCCGGAATTTTGCGCCCCGGCGTAAGGTAAAACCGGTCGCCAGCACGTCGATGACCGTCAACTGCGCCAGGCGGGAGACCATCGGCATGTACATGTCGGTGTCCTCCGGTACGTCCAGGGTAATGGCGAGCGTCGCTTCCCGGGCCAGCGGCGTACCTGCCGTCGTCAGGGCGATGACCATCGCATCGTTGTCACGCGCGAGCTGCGCCAGCTCCACCTGGCTCTTGGTGCGGCCCGTATGGGAGATGAGTACCACGACATCATCTTCACTACAATTCATACAGCTCATGCGTTGCAGCACAATGTCATCGGAGTAAATCACCGGCACGTTAAAGCGAAAGAACTTATTCATGGCGTCATGCGCCACGGCGGCGGACGAGCCAAGGCCAAAGAAGGCAATCCGTTTGGCCTGCGTGAGAAGATCGACCGCGCGATTCACTGAACTCATGTCCAGAGACTGGCGAACGTGGTCGAGCGTGGCCATAGCCGATTCAAATATTTTTGCGGTGTAAGCATCAACGCTGTCGTCTTCATCTACATTGCGATTAACATACGGGGTGCCGTTTGCCAGACTTTGGGCCAGATGCAGTTTAAAATCAGGAAAGCCGCGCGTGTCCAGACTACGACAGAATCGATTGACCGTCGGTTCGCTGACGCCCGATTCCTGTGCCAGAGCGGCGATGCTTGAATGAATCGCCTGAGCGGGCGCGGCGAGAATAACTTCAGCCACTTTGCGCTCGGATTTGCTAAGGTGTTCCAGTTGAAACTGGATTTTTTCCAGCATGTTCATTGTTAACAAGACGCTCATGAGGGCATAAACGATTTCATAAAGAGATGAAATCTTGATTCGATTTAGCCGATATTACCCCCGGGACTCCCGAAAGGGTAATCGTCGACAAGAAATGTTGTTGTTTTTTTTCATTACTTGATCGACGTCGGGTTTTGCTCTGACCCTGTTGCGCAAAGAATCGACGTTTGTTGCGTCATCAGACGGGCGTAATGGCCCGGGCGACGAAAAATCACCGTATCGCACGCGACGTTAAGCGCTAATGGTTTCAGGAAACGCGTAAAAGCAGTACAGTGCATTGTAATAAAATTACAACGATACCTGGCAGAGTACCAGGCGATCTAACTGAGGAGAATGACATGGCGGTAACGCAAACAGCCCAGGCATGTGACCTGGTCATTTTCGGCGCGAAAGGCGATCTTGCACGCCGAAAATTGCTGCCTTCCCTGTATCAGCTCGAAAAAGCGGGCCAGATCCATCCCGACACCCGAATCCTTGGGGTAGGGCGCGCAGACTGGGATAAGGAGGCTTATACCAAAGTCGTGCGCGAGGCGCTCGAAACGTTCATGAAAGAGAAAATCGATGAAAGCCTTTGGGATAAGCTGAGCGGGCGTCTCGATTTCTGCAACCTGGACGTCAACGATGTAGGCGCCTTTACCCGTCTGGGTGAAATGCTTGACCAGGAAAATCGTGTCACTATTAACTATTTCGCGATGCCGCCAAGCACCTTCGGCGCCATCTGCAAAGGTCTGGGCGAGGCGAAGCTGAACGCCAAACCGGCGCGCGTGGTGATGGAGAAACCGCTGGGTACGTCGCTGGCGACCTCGCGTGAAATCAACGACCAGGTGGGCGAGTTCTTTGAGGAGTGTCAGGTTTACCGTATTGACCACTATCTGGGCAAAGAGACGGTACTGAACCTGCTGGCGCTGCGTTTTGCCAACTCCCTGTTCGTGAACAACTGGGACAACCGCACTATCGACCACGTGGAAATTACCGTGGCGGAAGAGGTGGGCATCGAAGGCCGTTGGGGCTACTTCGACCAGGCCGGCCAGATGCGGGACATGATCCAGAACCATCTGCTGCAAATTCTGTGCATGATTGCCATGTCTCCACCGTCAGATCTGACGGCCGACAGCATTCGTGACGCCAAAGTGAAAGTGCTGAAATCACTGCGCCGTATTGACCGCTCCAACGTGCGTGAGAAAACCGTGCGCGGCCAGTACACCGCAGGTTTTGCCCAGGGGAAAAAAGTTCCTGGCTATCTGGAAGAAGAGGGCGCGAACAAGTCCAGCAACACCGAGACGTTTGTGGCGATCCGCGTGGATATCGACGACTGGCGCTGGGCCGGTGTGCCGTTCTACCTGCGTACCGGGAAACGTCTGCCGGCAAAATGCTCCGAAGTGGTGGTCTACTTCAAAAATCCGGAACTGAACCTGTTCAAAGAATCCTGGCAGGAACTGCCGCAGAACAAACTGACCATCCGTCTGCAACCGGACGAGGGTGTGGATATTCAGATCCTCAACAAAGTGCCGGGTCTTGATCACAAACACAACCTGCAAACTACCAAGCTGGACCTGAGCTACTCTGAAACCTTCAACCAGACGCATCTCGCCGATGCTTACGAGCGTCTGCTGCTGGAAACCATGCGTGGTATCCAGGCGCTGTTCGTCCGCCGCGATGAAGTGGAAGAGGCGTGGAAGTGGGTCGACTCTATCACCGAAGCGTGGGCAGCCGATCAGGACGCGCCAAAACCGTATCAGGCGGGAACCTGGGGACCTGTCGCCTCCGTTGCGATGATCACCCGTGATGGCCGCTCCTGGAACGAGTTTGAATAACCACCTTCTCTAGCCCAAAGGTGTTATTTTACCGGTAACATGATCTAACACAGCAAGTGGCATAATTTTTATCTTTTAAGCTCCGCGTGGATTCACCCGCGGAGCTTTTTTTATTACACTCCCTTCAGACATTTTGCCCCTGTGCTCCGGATATCAGGCGTTTCAGCGTTGTTAACAACCGTCAGAAACTGTGTAAACTCCCGAGCCTGGACAGATAAATTAGAGGAGCTTTTATGAATCCGACATTGTTACGCGTAACACAACGCATCGTTGAACGCTCGAAAGAGACCCGTGCTGCCTACCTTGCCCGCATCGAACAGGCGAAGAGTGAAACTGTCCATCGCTCTCAGCTGGCCTGCGGGAATCTGGCCCACGGCTTTGCGGCCTGCCAGCCTGGTGATAAAGACGCGCTGAAAAGCATGTTGCGTAACAATATCGCCATCATTACCTCCTATAACGACATGCTTTCAGCCCACCAGCCGTATGAGGCCTACCCGGCTATCATCCGCAATGCGCTGCACAGCGTGAACGCGGTGGGCCAGGTTGCAGGCGGCGTGCCGGCCATGTGTGATGGCGTAACCCAGGGCCAGGACGGTATGGAGCTGTCCTTGCTGAGCCGCGAAGTGATCGCCATGTCGGCGGCAGTGGGCCTCTCTCACAACATGTTTGATGGCGCGCTCTATCTGGGCGTGTGCGACAAAATCGTCCCGGGGCTGGTGATGGCCGCGCTGTCGTTTGGCCATCTGCCAGCGATTTTTGTGCCGTCAGGCCCGATGGCTAGCGGTCTGCCAAACAAGGAAAAAGTCCGTATCCGCCAGCTGTATGCCGAAGGAAAAGCGGACCGTCAGGCACTGCTGGAAGCGGAAGCCGCGTCCTATCATGCGCCGGGCACCTGTACGTTCTACGGTACGGCCAACACCAACCAGATGGTGGTGGAGTTTATGGGTATGCAGCTGCCGGGCTCGTCGTTCATCCAGCCGGATGCGCCACTGCGTAAAGCGCTGACCGAAGCCGCAGCCCGTCAGGTGACGCGCCTGACCGGTAACGGCAACGAGTGGATGCCAATGGGCAAAATGGTGGATGAAAAAGTCATCGTAAACGGGATTGTCGCCCTGCTGGCGACCGGCGGTTCAACCAACCATACCATGCACCTTGTCGCGATGGCGCGCGCGGCGGGCATTCTGATCAACTGGGATGACTTCTCCGATATCTCCTCCGTGGTACCGCTGATGGCGCGTCTGTACCCGAACGGTCCGGCGGACATCAACCACTTCCAGGCCGCGGGCGGCGTGCCGGTGCTGATGCGCGAGCTGCTGAAAGGCGGCCTGCTGCATGAGGATGTCAACACGGTGGCGGGCTTTGGCCTGCATCGCTATACCCTTGAACCCTGGCTGAACAACGGTGAGCTGGACTGGCGCGAAGGGGCGAGCGACTCGCTCGATCCTCAGGTTATCGCAACCTTCGAACAGCCGTTCTCTCCTCACGGCGGCACCAAAGTGCTGAGCGGTAACCTTGGACGTGCCGTGATGAAAACCTCTGCCGTGCCGGAAGAGAATCAGGTTATTGAAGCCCCGGCGGTGGTGTTTGAAAGCCAGCACGACGTTTTACCTGCCTTTGACGCGGGTCTGCTTGATAAAGACTGTGTGGTCGTGGTGCGTCATCAGGGACCAAAAGCGAACGGGATGCCAGAATTACATAAACTTATGCCGCCGCTTGGTGTATTATTGGACCGCCGTTTCAAAATCGCACTGGTAACCGATGGACGCCTTTCAGGGGCATCCGGTAAAGTGCCTTCAGCGATTCATGTCACCCCGGAAGCCTACGACGGCGGCCTGCTGGCGAAAGTGCGTGATGGTGACATGATCCGCGTTAACGGTCAGACAGGCGAGTTAACCCTGCTGGTGGATGAAGCAGAGCTGGCGGCGCGTCAGCCACATATTCCTGACCTGAGCGCGTCACGCGTGGGTACCGGACGCGAAATGTTTGGTGCGTTGCGTGAGAAACTCTCCGGTGCGGAGCAGGGCGCAACCTGTATTACGTTTTAAGACGACTTGATTTTAACGATCTGGCGAGAGAAAACTCTGATGAAAAACTGGAAAACAAGTGCAGAAGCAATCCTGACCACTGGCCCTGTCGTGCCGGTTATTGTGGTAAACAAACTGGAGCACGCTGTCCCAATGGCGAAGGCACTGGTTGCGGGTGGCGTTCGCGTTCTGGAAGTGACCCTGCGTACCGCCTGTGCGATGGATGCGATCCGTGCTATCGCCAAAGAAGTGCCGGAAGCGATCATTGGTGCCGGTACGGTTCTGAATGCGCAGCAGCTGGCGGAAGTGACCGAAGCGGGCGCACAGTTTGCCATCAGCCCGGGGCTGACTGAGCCGCTACTGAAAGCCGCAACCGAAGGTTCTATTCCGCTGATCCCGGGTATCAGCACCGTTTCTGAACTGATGCTGGGCATGGACTACGGCCTGAAAGAGTTCAAATTCTTCCCGGCTGAAGCGAACGGCGGCACCAAAGCGTTGCAGGCCATTGCGGGCCCATTCTCCCAGGTGCGTTTCTGCCCAACGGGCGGCATCTCTCCGGCCAACTACCGTGACTATCTGGCGCTGAAAAGCGTGCTGTGCATCGGCGGCTCCTGGCTGGTTCCGGCGGATGCGCTGGAAGCAGGCGACTGGGATCGCATCACTAAACTGGCTCGCGAAGCGGTAGAAGGCGCGAAACAGTAAGTTTGTTTGCCGGGTGGCGGCTGCGCCTTACCCGGCCAGCCAGACAGTTAAAACGGGCCTTTCGGCCCGTTTTTTTATCCTGCTACGCTGACGTTCGCAGCAGCTCTTTTTGCTCTCGCGACGGCTTCGTCCACATTTTCCCCGGTCGCTAATGCCACGCCCAGACGACGGCTTCCGTCGATCTCCGGTTTGCCGAACAGCCGGACCTGCAAGCCTGCGCCAACCGCACCTTCGACGTTATCAAAGGTGACATTCTGGCTGGTCAGCTGCGGCAGGATCACCGCCGAGGCTGCCGGGCCGTACTGACGGATGCCGCCAACCGGCAGGCCGAGGAAAGCGCGTACGTGCAGCGCGAACTCGGAGAGATCCTGTGAAATCAGCGTAACCATCCCGGTATCGTGCGGACGAGGGGAGACTTCGCTGAAGATCACCTCGTCGCCGCAAACAAACAATTCCACGCCGAACAGGCCGTAGCCGCCCAGCGCCAGCACCGTCTTGCGGGCGATCTCCTGTGCGCGTGCCAGCGCCAGCGCGCTCATCTGCTGCGGCTGCCAGGATTCACGATAATCGCCGTCTTCCTGGCGATGACCAATCGGGTCGCAGAAATAAACGCCATCCACGGCGCTGACGGTGAGCAGGGTAATTTCAAAATCAAACTTCACCACGCCTTCCACGATGACGCGCCCGGCCCCGGCTCGGCCGCCCTGCTGGGCATAGTCCCAGGCGTTGTCCAGCGTGCTGCTGTCGCGGATAAAGCTCTGCCCTTTGCCGGAGGAGCTCATTACCGGCTTAATGATGCACGGGTAGCCAATCTCCTCTACGGCCTGGAGAAACGCAGCTTTATCCCCGGCAAAACGGTAGCTGGAGGTCGGGAGCTGTAATTCTTCTGCCGCCAGGCGACGAATGCCTTCCCGGTTCATGGTCAGTTTTGCCGCAGTGGCGCAGGGCACCACGCGCTGGCCTTCCTGTTCAAGGGCAATCAACATCTCAGTGGCAATGGCCTCAATTTCAGGTACCACGAAATCCGGTTTTTCGTCGGCAATTAACCCCCGCAGCGCATTACCGTCAAGCATATCGATGACGTGCGAGCGATGCGCGACGTGCATGGCGGGCGCATTCGCGTAACGGTCCACCGCAATTACTTCCACACCTAAACGCTGGCATTCAATGGCCACTTCTTTACCCAGTTCACCCGATCCCAACAGCATGACGCGCGTCGCGGCGGGACGCAGCGCGGTTCCTAAACGAGTCATAAAAATCCCCCTGAAAAAGATGCGGGCAGTATAAACGAAAACGTTTGCGTCTGTCTTGTATGGGGATAACCGGACAGCAGGGAAATTTGCGCTTCTTTAGCACTGACAGACATTTCCTGACACCCGCTCGCTTAGGCTGTGAAGGTTACGCACTGTTACGTGAGGAAAAATATGTCAGGCTGGATGAATCAACTGCAATCCCTGTTGGGACAAAAAGGCTCGTCGTCCGGCGAGCAGGGTCTGAGCAAGCTGCTGGTGCCGGGTGCGCTCGGCGGGCTGGCCGGTTTGCTGGTTGCCAATAAATCATCGCGGAAACTGCTTACCAAATACGGTACCGGCGCGCTGCTGGCGGGCGGAGGGGCTATTGCAGGCTCCGTCTTATGGAACAAATACAAAGACAAGGTGCGCAGCGCGCATCAGGATGAACCGCAGTACGGGAAGCAGGTATCGCCGTTAGATTTACGCACCGAGCGGTTGATCCTCGCCCTGGTCTTTGCGGCCAAGAGCGACGGGCATATTGATGCCAGTGAACGTGCCGCAATTGAACAGCAGATGCGGGAAGCGGGCGTTGAGGAGCAGGGCAGGGCGCTGGTGGCGCAGGCCATCGAACAGCCGCTTGACCCGCAGCGTCTGGCGCAAAGCGTGAAAAACGAAGAAGAGGCGCTGGAACTCTATTTTCTGAGCTGTGCCGCCATCGATATCGATCACTTTATGGAGCGCAGCTACCTGAACGCCCTGGGCGATGCGCTGAAGATCCCACAGGACGTTCGTGAGGGAATTGAGCAGGATATTCAGCAGCAGAAGCAGACCCTCGTGGGCTAGAAGGCCATGTTTCGCTTGCATCATACGCGTGTTTTGCCAACCTTATAGGATGTAAAACGAAAAAGTAAGAATGCCATGCCTCCAAAAGCCCGACGTACTCCTTATGCGATCACCACGCATGGCGATACGCGTATCGATAACTACTACTGGCTGCGGGACGATTCTCGTTCCCGGCCAGAGGTGCTGGACTATCTGCACGAGGAAAACGACTATGGCCGCCAGGTCATGGCCAGCCAGCAGGCGCTTCAGGATCAACTTCTGAAGGAAATGGTGCAGCGTATCCCCCAGCGTGATGTCTCTGCCCCGTGGTGCAAAAACGGTTATCGCTATCGCCATATTTATGAGCCGGGAAACGAATATCCCATCTACCAGCGCCAGTCTGTGCTGAGCGCCGAGTGGGATGAATGGGAGATCCTGCTGGATGCCAACAAACGTGCTGCCCACAGTGAGTTTTATACGCTGGGCGGCATGTCCATTTCCCCCGATAACGCCATTATGGCGCTGGCTGAGGATTACCTCTCCCGCCGCCAGTACGGTTTGCGTTTCCGCAATCTTGAAACGGGAAACTGGTATCCCGAAATGCTGGATAATGTCTCCCCCGATTTCGTCTGGGGTAACGATTCAGAAACGGTCTACTACGTTAAAAAGCATGTCTCAACGCTGCTGCCTTATCAGGTCTGGCGTCATACGGTGGGGACCGATTCCGCCGACGATGAACTGGTGTATGAGGAAAAAGATGAGACGTTCTATGTCAGCCTGCACAAAACGTCGTCTCGCCACTACGTGATCATTTTCCTCTCCAGCGCCACCACCTCAGAAGTGCTGCTGCTGGATGCAGAGCTGCCGGATGCGCAGCCTCTGTGCTTCCTGCCGCGCCGTAAAGATCATGAGTACAGCCTGGATCACTTCCAGCACAGCTTTTACCTGCGTTCGAACCGCGAGGGCAAAAACTTTGGCCTTTATAAAACCAAAGTGCGCGATGAACGCAAATGGGAAGTGTTAATTCCCGCGCGCGATCAGGTGATGCTGGAGGGGTTCACCCTGTTTACCGACTGGCTGGTGGTGGAAGAGCGTCAGCGCGGACTGACCAGTATCCGCCAAATCAACCGCAAAACCCGCGAAGTGGTGGGCATTGCGTTCGATGACCCGGCTTACGTAACGTGGATCGGCTTTAACCCGGAACCGGAATCGTCCCGCCTGCGATACGGCTATTCGTCGATGACCACCCCGGATACGTTGTTTGAACTGGATATGGACACCGGGCAGCGTCAGGTGATTAAACAGGCTGAGGTCCGGGGTTTTGAGTCGGAAAATTATCGCAGTGAGCACCTGTGGGTGACCGCACGCGACGGCGTTGAAGTCCCAGTGTCGCTCGTCTATCACAAGGCGCACTTCAACAAAGGTAAAAACCCCATCCTCGTCTATGGCTATGGCTCCTATGGATCCAGCATGGACGCCGATTTCAGCAGCAGCAGGCTGAGCCTGCTCGACCGCGGTTTTGTTTATGCGATTGCCCATATTCGCGGCGGCGGCGAGCTGGGTCAGCACTGGTATGAAGACGGAAAATTTCTCAAAAAGAAAAATACCTTTAATGACTACCTTGATGTTTGCGATGCGCTGATCGCGCAGGGTTATGGCGATCCGCAGCTCTGCTTTGGCATGGGGGGCAGCGCCGGGGGCATGCTTATGGGCGCCGTGATCAACCAGCGGCCTGAACTGTTTAAAGGCGTTATCGCCCAGGTGCCGTTTGTGGACGTGGTGACGACCATGCTGGATGAGTCCATTCCACTGACCACCGGGGAGTTTGAGGAGTGGGGGAACCCGCAGGATGAAACCTATTATCGCTACATGAAAGAGTACAGCCCGTACGATAACGTCGAGGCGAAAGCCTATCCGCATATGCTGGTGACCACCGGCCTGCACGATTCTCAGGTACAGTACTGGGAGCCCGCGAAATGGGTGGCGAAGTTGCGTGAGCTGAAAACTGACGATAATTTGCTGCTGCTGTGTACCGATATGGACTCGGGGCACGGAGGGAAATCAGGGCGATTTAAATCCTATGAAGGGGTGGCGCTGGAGTACGCCTTTTTGATTGGCCTGGCGCAGGATACGCTGCCAGGCCGGGCGGGGACTCAGGCTTCGCCTAAATAATGCTTCAGCGTCAGGCGCAGTTCCGGGCTCATTCTGTCGAGGTTGTTGTACAGCCAGCGCAGATAGCCCGGATCTTTGTCCGCCACTTCCGATACTGGCTTCCCGCGATATTTTCCGAACGTAAAGGTGGTCAGTAGCGCGGGGCGCCCGGTAATGGTCGCCATATCGTCTGGCGTCCAGCCGGAAGTATTCATGATATCAATCAGGAGCGCTGCGGTGATGTAGCAGTCGTAAAGAGCGCGGTGATGATGCAGCCCTTCCGGCGTCCGCACACTGAGTTTGCGCGACTTATACAGCGCCATATTGCTGTATTTGATCCCCGGCCAGAGACGGCGCGCCAGCTTCATAGTGCAAATCCATTCGCCGGGCATCTCCGGCAGCACGCGGCGGTCAAAGCTGGCGTTATGGGCCACATACCACTGGCTACCGTGGTATAGAGGGATGATCTCTTCAATCCACGGCTTGTCCGCCACCATCGATTCCGTAATGCGATGTATCGCCATCGCCTGCGCACTGATGGGACGATCCGGGCGCACCAGATGGCTCATGGGGTTGATTATCTTTCCATCAATCACGTCGACAGAAGCGACTTCCACAATTCCACCCTGCAAATCACAGGTTTCGGTATCGATAACGCGCAGCATTGATCGCTCCTGATCCAAAAATGCCTAGCCTAATGGAATGATATCGCCTTGCCAACCCTGTTGGCCTAAAGAACCGGTTAGCAGCAGTTCTCCCTTATCGGCACGTACGATCAGCTGACCTTTTTCATCCCATAACGCGCTACCGCCGCGCGCGTTCGCCATTAATACCGCGATGGCGTACTTGTGCGCGAAGCGTTGTAACGAACCGATGGATTGCCGCCAGCGATGCTCGCCCACGGCCAGGCTGCTGGTGAACAGCGTTGCCTCCGGGTCCAGTTCCGGGGCGTCAGCCTGGTTATCCACGATGGTTAACCGTTTATCGCCAGGAATAACACCCGCACCGTTGCCCTGCGGATAACGCCGAATGGTCGACAGGTTAGGGGTGAAAAGCGCGAGTCCTTTCTGGGGCTGGCCGTGTTGCTGGAGCGTAATACCAGCAATCACCGTGATGAAACGTGACTGGACGGCGTGAAGGAGGGGGGCAAGCTGCAAATCGTCAGGGGGTGGGGGTAAGGATGTTCCGCCTGGACCGGTAAGCGAAAGCTCCGGAAAGACGATCAAATCGCACCCATGCCAGGCAGCCTCGGCAATAAAGTGCAGGTGATGTTTTACGTGCTCATCAACACAGTTGTGCCGCGGGGCATACTGAGCCGCGGCAATATTCCATCGTGACATCGTGACTTCCTTATACACTAAGTCGCTGGGATTTTAAGATTACACCTAAATTTATCAGGGTTTTCTTATCCTGCCACATAACGCGTAAGGAAGTGTAACGAGACGTTAAGCTTATTTAACTTTAGGTTCGTACGGCAGGCGCGAGAGATTGACGGAGGCGAGGCGATGCGCAATGAGACGTTCGCGAAACCAGTCGCGCAGATGTGCGGGTTGTTCACGCTCTACCACTTCAGCCACGACGGGCATGTTGTAACGCTCTTTGAATGCGACCCCCGCGGCGGCGAGATCGACATTCACTTTGTCCATCTCGTCCTGAGGAAGGGCGGCCAGGTTAACGTTCATTTCCTTCTCCTTTTTCTGCGGCGGCAACGTTACCGCGATTGTTCAACGATGACAAGGGAGCAAAGGATGTTCCTCGACTCGTTAATTATACAGAGTTATTCTTTAGCATTCAGGCATAACGAAAAGGAATGATTGTGATGCATTTTACCCCTTCCCGTGTCGCGTGCGCGCTGGTCTTTCTGCTCTCTTCAGCCATCACGCCCTCAGTTCTGGCCCATGCGCATCTTAAGCAGCAATCCCCGCAGGAAAATACCGTTGCGGTGGCACCAGAGGTCATTACCCTGAACTTCTCGGAAGGCATTGAGTCTGCCTTCAGCGGCGTGGTGGTGACGGACGCGCAGCAGCACAAGATCCAGACCGGCGCGGTGAAGCGTGACGAGAAGGATAACGCAAAGCTGATTGTTCCTCTTGAGAAACCGTTGACGTCCGGCACCTACACGGTGGACTGGCATGTGGTCTCCGTGGATGGCCACAAAACCAAAGGCAGCTATCACTTTAGCGTGAAATAGCATGCTGACCCTGAGCTACGTCGCGTTACGCTTTATCCATTTTGCTGCGCTGATGCTGCTTTTCGGCAACGCGCTTTACAGCGTCTGGTTTGCGCCGTCTTCGTTGCAGCGCCTCATGGCCCGGCGTTTCCAGCGGCAGCAGAAACTCGCGGCCTTAATCAGCCTGATAGCGGCTCTGCTGATGTTTGGCCTGCAAAGTGGGTTGATGGGCAACGGCTGGGGCGATGTCATTCGTCCGGCGGTCTGGCGCAGCGTGCTGGGAACGCAATTTGGCGGCGTCTGGTTGTGGCAAATGGTGCTGGCCGTTGTGACGGCGGGCGCTGCATGGCTTACCCCGCAAAAAGGCTCACGGCTGTTACTGCTCGCGATGGGGCAGCTGGTGCTGCTGGCGGGCGTGGGACATGCCGCGATGAACGGTGGCGCACCGGGAGCGTTGCATCGTCTCAACCATGCGCTTCACCTGCTCTGCGCCGCGACCTGGGTGGGTGGTTTACTGCCGCTGCTGTTTTGCATGCGTCTGGCGAAAGGCCGCTGGCAGCCAGCCGCTATCTTTACCATGATGCGCTTCTCCCGCGTGGGGCATTACGCCGTGGCAGGCGTGCTGCTGACCGGGATAATCAATACGCTCTTTATTGTTGGCATAAACGTGCCGTGGCAGGCGCCTTATGTCCAGCTGTTGTTGTTCAAATGTGCGCTGGTCATGATGATGGTGGCAATTGCGCTGGCGAATCGGTATTTTCTTGTGCCACGCTTTCGCCCGGAGGCCGGGCGGGAACAACAGATTTTTATCAGGATGACACAGGCAGAGGTGGTGCTGGGCGCGCTGGTACTGGCCGCCGTCAGCCTGTTCGCGACCTGGGAACCCTTCTGACAAGGTTAAATAACATATGAAAAAGACACTGCTTTCTCTTTTACTTCTCACCTGTGCCAGCAGTGCGTTAGCCGCGCCGCAGGTCATCACTGTCAGCCGGTTTGAAGTGGGTAAGGACAACTGGGCATTTAATCGTGAAGAAGTCATGCTTACCTGCCGTCCCGGTAACGCGCTGTATGTCATCAATCCCAGTACGCTCGTGCAGTATCCGTTAAATGACGTGGCGGAGCAGCAGGTTGCCAGCGGGAAAAGTAACGGACAGCCTGTCAGCGTGATCCAGGTAGATGACCCGGCAAACCCCGGGCAGAAGAAGAGTCTGGCACCGTTTATTGAGCGCGCTGAAAAGCTCTGCTAGCCGTCAGGTTTCCAGTAAAAAAAAACCGCAGGTGCTTGTAAAAGCTCTGCGGCTTTTCACATTTAGTGATGTTCTGACGCTTTTTTTCAGACCACTTTTACTGTGGACTGGAAAACCTGACGTCGTCATCTATTCTTAAAGGGCAAGGCGATTGAGCCTGCATTAATGCCAACTTTTAGCGCACGGCTCTCTCCCAAGAGCCATTTCCCTGGACCGAATACAGGAATCGTATTCGGTCTCTTTTTATCTGCTTGAAAATAAACGATAAAATCCGGTTTTCGTCTCAGCAGAAGGTTCACTTCCTGTGCGCCTGCTTCAAACATACCACAACCCGGCAGGCGTAAGTCCAGTCCTTTTTGGCTGTTTTGTTAAATTTTTGTTTGTATTTTGCCTGAGAAGACTGCGGGATCAATGCGCGCATGTACGGAAGCCGCAATATCATCAAGTAACGCAAAGCGGCGACGGTATTCGGCGCGTTTTTTGCTGGCAATCTCCTCCAGTACTTTACGTTCCATCTGAAGCGGCAACTGCCAGCAGAAGGGGGAGAGTTTCTTTCCGTTCAGGCCTTCCCAGAACTCGTCGTAGCTGGCGTGAAAATGACGGCCTTTGCTCAGACGGTAGCGCAGCGCGCGGAAAACATGGCCTTCATCGCTGACGGCAAAAATCGCACTAATGTTCGAGCGTGAGGCAAGCTGGAAGATCACCTCCATCAGCACGCGTTTCGGGAAAAGCCCATGGCAGGCACGGGTAGCCTGCTTAATCACCTCCCGTGAAACATGACGACGTGGACCCTGAAGGCCGCCGATCACCAGCACCGTACGGCCGTTACTGCGTGCGACACAGAACGTCAGGCTGGCAAGCAGCGTATTGTCATTGTCGTGCAGCCAAAGCGTGCTTTCGCCTTCGCGTTCGGCCTTACCTGCGGACGAGGCGTGGACGGTATAGATTTCGCCGTTTTTTGCCTCGAACCGGACAACCGGCACCTCTTGCGGGCTGGTCAGCGCGTGGGCGAGGGCGATGTTTTTCAGACTATCAATCCACTGATAGTGGCTGATGATAGCATCGGCCCGATCGTTTGAGTTCAGGCCGCGCATCAGATACTGGCGGTGAGTTTTGCTCGGCAAGGTAATTTGAGAGGTGAGCAGCCTGTCGAAATCATCGCGCCCGGACAGGGCCTCCAGCATGCGATGGGTGGAGGACCAGAATAAAAGCGAGCGCAGTAGGAACTTTAACCGGTAATCACGTTTGTGCCAGATTGGGCCGGGAACGCGTTTTCCTCTCACCAGTTCAGAAATAATATTTGTGCGATGCGGATAAAAAACATCGTTTTGCAGGTGTATGTTTGACACGTGAAAATCCCTCTTTTTATTCCGCTCTATTTTAAAGGCCAGGGAATAAGGGATTAATAGCGCAGCGATCTTTATTTCCGGCTGGTTTATGGTTTGTTTGGATTCGCAAAATCCAACGCCAGCTCATGACATTTTCTGTGGCAGCTATACTTCTTACAGGAGGCGTTATGTATCAGAAAATAGAGGGAGAACACTGGCGTCATGTCTGGGTTGTCAGCGATATTCATGGTTGCTATCAGTGGCTTATAGATGAGCTGAAACGACGGCATTTTAATCCTGATACGGATCTGCTGATCTCGGTGGGGGATATTATCGATCGCGGGCCTGACAGCGTAAAATGTTTACAGCTGATGCAGGAAAACTGGTTTTATGCGGTACGCGGTAATCACGAGCAAATGGCGTTAGATGCGCTTGAAAATAATGATTTTAGTCTCTGGTCGATAAATGGCGGTAACTGGTTTACCGGGCTTAAGGACGCTCAACAAAAACAGGCGAAGGGTTTACTCGATGCGTGTCGGGACTTACCGCACATTATTGAAATAACCTGCAAAAACGGTCTGAACGTGATTGCTCATGCGGATTATCCCTCCGCCGAATATGGCTGGCATAAGCCGGTGGATGCCCAGCGCGTGCTGTGGGATCGCGACCGGCTAATGGGTTTTATGGTGGGCAAAGGGCAGGGCATTAGCGGTGCGGATCACTTCTGGTTTGGACATACGCCTGTGGACAAACGCTACGATTTTAACAATCTGCACTACATTGATACGGGGGCAGTATTCGGGGGCTTTCTGACGCTGGCGCAGCTTCAGTAATAAATAACCCGCCTTCGGGCGGGTTCTCTTTGGGTCAGGCAAGACGCAAGACCCAGGCATCGGTTTTACTGTCGTAATGCTCACGGTACAGAACGGAATGTTCCCCATCAAGGATCGCCGGGACGCTGGTATCTGCATCCCAGGCGTCCAGCTGCATGCACAAATCCGGATCGGATTTGCAGGGAATACTTAACGTTCGTTCGCCTTGTGATTCGCCGCGCAATTCAGCGTCGTCGATTTCAAAAGCGCCAATGCGTACGCTGGTTTTCGTCATAATGCTCTCCGGTTTGTTGCCCAAAACCTGGTATGACAAGTGCAGTCACCCATTTTTGATCCTAGACAAGGAGAGCGAAATCGCCAGTAAAAAAATGCGCTTTTTTTCAGGCGCTGCGGTTGTTACCGGTAAACAGGCGGCCATCGCGTACCAGTTCGCGCGGATAGCTGTTTTTCAGCCGCGAGCCGACTTTTTTCGCCAGCCCCAGCGGATAGCCCTGATACGTCACGATGACTTCATCCTGTGACGGGCCGTCTTCCGGGTAAACGTCACGACCGCGATACCACTCTTCCGCTTCCTGATGCGTCAGGGCAAAGGTGTTCTCACTGCCGGCCAGCGCAATGACCGCTTCGTGCTGCCAGCGATAGCCTTTGTTGTGGATCTCCGCCAGGCGAATACCGAGGCGGGAGAAACGCACCTTACCAATCAGCGGTTCGATGTTGACCGGGAACAGCCACAGCTCTTTGTCACGCATCCAGAGGCGCAGGCTCTCATCCCAGTGCAGGCCGACTTTGCTCGCAGCCGCTTGCGCCTGTGCCGCCTCACGGCCTTTGACCGGCGTGAACGGGAAGTTGCCGACCTTAAACTTAGGGGCAGGCAAGGGATCGACGGCGCGGGTTTTACGCAGACGGGCAACAAAGAAGCCTTCGCAATCGTAAATCTGCGGGAAGACATGCAGGAAGCCTTCAGGCGTGGCCGCATGACTGGCCGAGTCGAAGAGGGTGTCCAGCGGCAGAAACTCGACGGCATCCGCATAGCGTTGCTTGAGCCACAGGCAGACGTCCTCGTTTTCATCGCGATTCAGCGTGCAGGTAGAGTAAACCAGCGTCCCGCCTGGGCGCAGGGCATGAAACGCGCTGTCGATCAGTTCGCGCTGCGTGGCGGCGATCTCCAGGTTGCTTTCAACGGACCAGTTTTTTAACGCATCAGGATCTTTACGCACCACGCCTTCGCCGGAGCAGGGCGCGTCGAGCAGGATGGCATCAAAGGCTTCCGGCAGGGCAGCGCCAAACACGCGACCATCGAAGTGCGTTAACGCGACGTTGTGGATCCCGCAGCGGCTGATATTGGCATGCAGGACTTTAACGCGGCTGGCGGAAAATTCGTTGGCGAGGATCGCGCCGCGGTTGTTCATCCGGGCGGCAATCTGCGTGGTTTTAGAGCCCGGCGCCGCCGCGACATCCATAACCCGCTCAGGCTGGTTCCCGTCGGCAAACAGCGCAGCAACCGGCAGCATGGAGCTGGCTTCTTGAATATAAAACAGCCCGCTCAGGTGCTCGGCGGTGCTGCCGAGCGGCAGGCTCTCCTCGTCATCCCGTTCGATCCAGAAACCCTCTTCACACCACGGCACTGGCGTTAATTGCCAGCCGTAGGGGGAGACGAGATCCAGAAACGCCCCGACGCTGATTTTCAGCGTATTGACGCGAATACTCCGGCGCAAAGGGCGCTGGCAGGCGGCAACGAAATCGTCGAAAGAGAGATGAGCTGGAAGCGCCTCGCGCATCTGTGCGAGGAATTGTTCGGGAAGAAATACGGAGTTTTGAGCCACGGGCACACCACAGGGAAACATTCAGGCGCGCAGTGTAACATAAAGGCTCCGGCGCGTTGACACCGGAGCCTGCGAGATTAACGCGGCAGCGCCGTTCCCCATTCGCGCCACTCTTTCGGTTCACTTTCCAGCAGCAGGAAGTGTTTACCTGCCTGCGCCTTAGGTGCCAGAGGCGTGCCAGGCGGCGTCGCGAAGGCAATGCCGCCGCGAATGAACTGATTAAAGGTCCCCGTTTTGACCACGCCACCGGTCAGGCCGAAGTCCAGCGAGTAGCCTGAAGCGAGCCAGAACACCGAGTTGTTGCGCACCAGATGCTGATAACGCTGGCTGATGCGCAGGCCGACCATCACGCGATCGGACAGATTACCCAGCGTCAGGCTTGTTACTGTCCCTACTTCAATGCCGCGGAACAGGACCGGCGTACCGATGCCCAGCGAACCGGCTTCCGGCACTTCAACCACAATGCTCAGACCGTCCAGGTAACGGGAGTCGGTGATGGTGGCCTCCTGCAACTCAAATTCACGACGTGCGTTGCCGCGACCCGGTTCAACGTTAATGTACGGCTGAAGTATGGTATCGAGATGCTCAACCCCTGCGGCAGAAATTTGCGGCGTAACTACCGAGAAGCGCGAGCCTGCCCGGGCAAACGTCTGCACATATTCCGGATAAAGCACGGCGGTCGCCTGCACTTCATTGCGTGCGGTGATCAGCGTCAGCTTCTGGACCTGCCCGATATCAATGCCGAGATAGCGGATGGGCATGCCTTCTGCCAGTTTACCGGCATCAAAGGTGTGCAGGGTAATCTGCCCCCCGACCGCGCGCGCCGCGGTTTCGGACGGGAAGAGGATCCGCTTGTCACCTTTACGCATGTTGCCGCCCGCGCCGCTCAGGTTATCGAAGCTGATCGCACCGCGCAGGGCACGGGAGAGAGGCGATGCCTGTACGGTCAGCCCGCTGCCGTTGAGCTGCACTTTCGCGCCACCCTCAGCCCAGAACACGCTGTTTGGCGTGAGCAGCTTGCGGTACTCCGGCTTGATATGCAGTTCGATATCAAACGCGTCCGCACGAGGACGAACGGTGATCACTTCCCCCACCTCAAACTTACGGTAAAGCACGACGGAGCCTGCCTGGACATCCGGCAGCGTTTCAGCGCTTAAGGTCAGCGTGGTGGTTGGCAGGTCGCCAAGGCTATTTTCAATGGCTTTGTCCAGATTGGCGAACAGCGGATAGCTTTCGCGCAGCGCACCTTTGCTGCCCGGCAGAATGCGGATCCCGCCGTTAACCCACTCACTGGCGCTGGCGCCGAGGAACTCAACCCCGTCCAGACCCACCTTCACGTCGACCCGACTGTTAACCACAAATTTACTGTCGCCGTGGACCAGGTTGCCGTACTGCGGATCGATGGCGGCGGAGAAGGAGACCCCTTTTTCCGACAGCTTACGTTCGAGGACCTGGCCCACCTGCACACCGTGCAGGATCAGCGGTTGCCCGGCTTCGATACCGTAGCTTTCCGGCGCATTCAGCGTAACCGTCAACACGCCCGGTTTTTGCAGCAGGGCTTTATCCGCCGGCGCGATAACAAAGTTTTTGTTCGGCGCACCTTCGCCGGGGATCAGCTCAAAGGTGCTTCCCGTCAGCAGAGAACTGATGCTGGCGTCGCTGAGGGAGAGCTTCGGATTACGCAGTTCAATGCGCGTTTTTTCCCGCAGGAGATCCACCACACTCGGATCCACCGTCATTTCGCCGGTAACGGAACCGCCCGCATTGAGGGTTAATTTTGTCAGTTGCCCGACCTCTAAACCCTGGTACATCAGCGGGGTCGAACCGGCTTTCAGGCCTTTGGCATCCGGCAGGGTCAGCTTGACGATGACACCGCGCTGGCTGTGCGCCAGGTCGGCGTACAGGCCAAAGGTATCTTCTGCGGCGGCAGGGCTGGAGTTAGCAGGTGAGTCGAAGGCGATAGCGCCATTCACCAGCGCCGCCAGGCTCTCAAGCTTCACTTTCGCACCGCTTAAGCTCAGGTCAGCATCGACGCCTGAGACGTTCCAGAAGCGGCTGCCTTTTTTCACCAGGTTGGTAAAACGGCGCTCGATGAGTACATCAATGGTCACGCCATCTTTGTTCGGGTTAATGGCGTAGTCGTAAACGCGGCCTACCGGAATTTTGCGGAAATAGACCAGAGAACCACTGTTCAGCGAGCCCAAATCCGGCGCGCGGAGATGGATCATCAAATCGCCGTTATTCAGCCGATATTTCGGCTGGGTATCCAGCGCAACAAAGTGATCCTGTGGCTCACCTTTGCCGGGCATCATGCCGATATAGTTACCGCCCACAAGCGCATCCAGCCCGGAAACGCCGGCCAGGGAGGCTTTAGGCGTGACCAGCCAGAACTGCGTTTCGGCACGCAGGGCATCCTGCATATCAGACTTAATGCTCGCCCGGACCTGGATTTTGTTCAGCCCTTTGCCAAGGGAAATATCCTGCACGGTACCCACTTCCACCCCCTGGAAGCGAACGGGGGTACGTCCGGCGACAATGCCGTCCGCAGACTGGAAATCAATCGTGATGGTACTTCCGCGATCTTCATAGCTCGTCCAGATAAGCCAGCCTGCGATCATCAGCGCGATAACAGGCAGCAACCAGAATGGCGAAATGCGGCGTTTTGTTTTAATTCTCGCTTCAGTCGGCGAAGCGGGCGTTTCCTGACTCATGTGCGTCCCAAAGTAAGCGGCTGTCCAGCCATTCCACTGCAAGAATAGTCAATATCACCGCAGAGCCGAAATAAAAAGCTGCGGGTCCCATGGTAAAAGCAAGTAACTGATCGCGATTGATGAGCGACATCATCAGCGAAATCACGAACAGATCCAACATCGACCAGCGACCAATCCAGGTCACAAATCGCAGAAGCAGGATGCGGGTGCGTAGTCCTTGTTCGCATTTAAAGTGAATGCTAATAAGCAGCGTAAACATCACCACCACTTTGGTAAAGGGCACCAGAATACTGGCGATGAAAACAATGGCGGCGACCCCCACGTTACTGTGCGCCAGAGAGATAATCCCCGAAAGGATAGTATCTTCCTGACGGGCGCCGTTCACATAAATTACGGAGATCGGCAGCATGTTGGCCGGGAACAAAAATACCAGGGAGGCGATTAGCGCCGCCCAGCACTTTTGCAGGCTGTTGTTGCGTCGCAATCTTAACGGAATGTGGCAGCGTGGGCACCTCCCGCGTTTATCCGGAAAACCGGTGTAATGGCAGCCCAGGCAGACGCGCAGGTTTTCATCAGGCCGGGTCGCGGGGCGCTGCGGGTAAAATCGCTCCCAAAGCTGTTCAACATTCAGATGAATCAGGGTCAAAATACTCAGCAGGACCAGTGAAATAAACGCGAAAAGGCCAATGCCGGGTTGTAAAAACGCATAATCCTGCACCTTGATGGAGGCCACGCCAATGCCTACCAGATAGATGTCCAGCATCACCCACTCCTTGAGCTTTTCCAGCATGAGCAGGACAGGGCGCAGGTTCATCCCCAGAATGTTGCCAAACCACAGGTAGGCAATTGCCGCGACCAGCACCAACGGCGCGCCGACGACGCAGAACAGCACCATGGCGGCCGTAAGCGGATCGCCCTGGCGCGTCATCTGCCAGATCCCCTGCAACACGTTAGCGTCAATACGCACGCCAAGCAGGTAGAGCTTTAACAGCGGCTCGGTCCAGGCGAAGGGCATCAGCAGCAGCATGGTGACCGCCATTGCCGCCAGACGCGTCAATGACCAGTCCCGGCCATCGCGGATTTTGGCATCGCAGCATGGACAAAAAGCACTTTGGTGCGATTTCATCTTCGGCAACATAAAAAGCGTATCGCACTGGGGACAACGCTGATAATGTGCACGGGGCAGAGCCTGGCTTACCGTACGGACAACGATCTTTCGTGTCGGCGTAATTTGGGGTGTTTTTAGGGCCATCAGTCGCACACAGATTAGTATTGTTGAAAGTTATAATAACTCATGAACGGATTCATCTTGAGCATGAGCGCATTTAATGCTTATTTTAATAGGCTATGCGGTAACTATGTAAGATAACTAAGTGATTGAATAATGAACAAAACAGAATTCTACGCGGATCTGAATCGCGATTTTAAGGCATTAATGGCAGGGGAAACCAGTTTCTTAGCCACTCTGGCAAATACCAGTGCGTTACTGTTCGAACGCCTTTCTGACGTGAACTGGGCAGGCTTTTATCTGCTGGAAGGTGACACGCTGGTGCTCGGGCCTTTCCAGGGTAAACTCGCCTGCGTACGCATCCCGGTAGGTCGTGGCGTGTGCGGTACCGCAGTGGCGACCCGTCAGGTTCAGCGTGTCGAAGATGTTCATGCGTTTGACGGCCACATTGCCTGCGATGCCAGCAGCAATTCTGAAATCGTACTGCCGCTGGTGGTTAAAAATCAGATTATTGGCGTTCTGGATATCGACAGCACGGTCTTCAGCCGCTTTACTGCCGAGGATGAGCAGGGGCTGCGCGCGCTGGCCGCAAACCTGGAAAATGTTCTGGCAGAGACCGATTATCATAAATTCTTTGCGAGCGTCGCAGGATAATCAACGGATAACGTAGCATTTACTGATAGCGTCATTATAATGTCGCCTGTTCATGCCTGCGCTTGTTGGCAACGTCCGTTGTAATCAGGAAATTTCATGGAAAATCAACCTAAGTTGAATAGCAGTAAAGAAGTTATCGCATTTCTGGCCGAGCGTTTCCCGCAGTGCTTCAGCGCTGAAGGTGAAGCGCGTCCTCTGAAAGTCGGTATCTTTCAGGATCTGGTCGCGCGCGTTGAGGGGGAGATGAACCTCAGCAAAACGCAGCTTCGTTCTGCCTTGCGCCTTTATACCTCGAGCTGGCGTTACCTGTACGGTATCAAGCCGGGTGCGACCCGTGTCGACCTTGACGGCAACCCGTGCGGTGAGCTGGACGAGCAGCACGTAGAACATGCGCGTAAGCAGCTTGAAGAAGCCAAAGCTCGCGTGCAGGCACAGCGTGCGGAACAGCAGGCGAAAAAACGCGAAGCCGCAGCGGCAAACGGTCAGGAAGACGCCCCTCGTCGCGAGCGTAAACCGCGCCCGGCACCGCGTCGTACTGAAAATAACGATCGCAAACCGCGTGCTGACAAACCCGCAGCTAAAGCCCCACGTGCGCCGCGCGAAGAGCCGCGTCACACCCCAGTTTCTGACATCAATGCGCTGAGCGTAGGTCAGTCTCTGAAGGTGAAAGCGGGTAACAACGCGATGGACGCCACCGTACTGGAAATCACCAAAGATGGCGTTCGTGTACAGCTGACTTCTGGTATGTCAATGATTGTACGCGCAGAACACTTGTTGTTCTGAAACGGAGGCCGAGCCTGGCATGAACACTTTTTTTAAGCTCACCGCGCTGGCTGGCCTGTTTGCTATAACAGGCCATGCTTTCGCTGTGGACGATATTACGCGTGTTGATCAAATTCCGGTTCTCAAGGAAGAGACTCAGCACGCGACGGTGAGTGAGCGCGTGACGTCGCGCTTTACTCGTTCGCACTATCGTCAGTTCGATCTCGATCAGGCCTTTTCGGCCAAAATCTTTGACCGTTATCTGAACTTGCTGGATTACAGCCATAACGTACTGCTGGCCAGCGATGTCGAACAGTTCGCTAAACGCAAATCCGAAGTGGGTGATGAGCTGCGCTCCGGAAAGCTCGATCTGTTCTACGATCTGTACAACTTATCGCAAAAGCGCCGTTTTGAGCGTTATCAATACGCGCTGAAAGTGCTGGAACGTCCGATGGACTTCACCGGCAACGACACCTTTAATCTGGACCGCAGCAAAGCGCCATGGCCGAAAGACGAGGCTGAACTGAATGCGCTGTGGGACGGAAAAGTCAAATATGACGAACTGAGCCTCAAGCTTACAGGCAAAGACGAGAAAGAGATCCGTGAGACGTTAAATCGTCGATACAAATTCGCTATTCGTCGTCTGGCGCAGACCAACAGTGAAGATGTTTTCTCGCTGGCGATGACCGCGTTTGCGCATGAAATTGATCCGCACACTAATTATCTCTCTCCACGTAACACCGAACAGTTCAATACCGAAATGAGCCTGTCTCTGGAAGGTATCGGTGCTGTGCTTCAGATGGACGATGACTACACCGTAATCAACTCCATGGTGGCCGGTGGCCCTGCGTCGAAAAGCAAAGCGATCAGCGTAGGCGACCGTATTGTCGGTGTGGGGCAAACCGGAAAGAGCATGGTGGACGTGATTGGCTGGCGTCTTGATGATGTTGTTGCGCTGATCAAAGGGCCGAAGGGCAGCAAAGTTCGCCTGGAGATCCTGCCAGCCGGTAAGGGGACCAAAACCCGTATCGTTACTCTGACCCGTGAGCGTATCCGTCTGGAAGATCGCGCGGTGAAAATGTCGGTGAAAACCGTGGGTAAAGAGAAGGTTGGCGTTCTGGATATCCCAGGTTTCTACGTCGGCCTGACCGATGATGTGAAAGTGCAGCTCCAGAAGCTTGAAAAGCAGAATGTCAGCAGCGTGATCATTGACCTGCGCAGCAACGGCGGCGGGGCATTGACCGAGGCCGTCTCGCTTTCCGGGCTGTTTATCCCGTCTGGCCCGGTGGTACAGGTGCGCGATAACAACGGTAAAGTGCGTGAAGATGCCGATACCGATGGTGTGGTCTACTATAAGGGTCCGCTGGTGGTGCTTGTCGATCGCTTCAGCGCCTCTGCATCGGAAATCTTCGCTGCTGCCATGCAGGATTACGGCCGGGCATTAATCGTCGGCGAACCGACGTTTGGCAAGGGCACCGTTCAGCAGTACCGCTCTCTGAACCGTATTTACGACCAGATGCTGCGCCCTGAGTGGCCTGCGCTGGGCTCAGTACAGTACACCATTCAGAAGTTTTACCGCGTCAACGGCGGCAGTACGCAGCGCAAAGGCGTGACGCCGGATATCATGATGCCGACAGGTACCGAAGAGACGGAAACGGGCGAGAAGTTTGAAGATAACGCGCTGCCGTGGGATAGCATTGATGCCGCGACATTCGTGAAATCGGGTGATATGAAACAGTTCGGACCGGAACTGCTGAAAAATCACAACGATCGCATCGGGAAGGATCCGGAATTCCAGTACATCATGAAGGACATCGCGCGTTTCAACGCTTTGAAAGCGAAACGGAACATTGTGTCTCTGAACTACGCCCAGCGTGAGAAAGAGAACAATGAAGATGACGCGACACGTCTGGCGCGTATCAACGATCGCTTCAAACGTGAAGGCAAGCCTCTGCTCAAAAAACTGGACGATCTGCCTAAGGATTACCAGGAGCCCGATCCGTATCTGGACGAGACGGTGCATATCGCGCTTGATCTCGCGAAGCTGGAAAAAGAGAAACCCGCTCTGCAACCTGCTCCGACAAAATAATCCCCCAACAGGCACAAGAAATTGTGCCTGTTTCTTTATGTACCTCCTCCTTCCGTCAGGCGGATTTCCAATTGTGTAAAGTTGTGTCTTTCTGGTGACTTACGCCGTCTGGATGCTTGAAAATAGCCGTAATACCCATACGATGTGGGTAATCGCATAGTGCGTTTTGTTAAACTGAGGTTAAAAGAATATTATGATGCGAATCGCGCTCTTCCTGCTCACCAACCTGGCGGTGATGGTGGTATTCGGGCTGGTGCTAAGCCTGACGGGAATTCAGTCGAGCAGCGTTCAGGGTCTGTTGATTATGGCGCTGCTGTTTGGTTTCGGTGGCTCTTTCATTTCACTGCTGATGTCGAAGTGGATGGCATTGAAATCTGTGGGCGGTGAAGTTATTGAGCAACCGCGTAACGATATGGAGCAGTGGCTGATGAGCACGGTTGCTCAGCAGTCAAAGCAGGCGGGCATTGCCATGCCGCAGGTAGCCATCTACCACGCGCCGGATATTAACGCGTTTGCTACCGGTGCGCGTCGTGACGCGTCCCTGGTGGCCGTCAGTACCGGTCTGCTGCAAAACATGAGTCGTGACGAAGCGGAAGCGGTTATTGCTCACGAGATCAGCCATATCGCCAATGGCGATATGGTCACCATGACCCTGATCCAGGGCGTGGTGAACACCTTCGTTATCTTTATTTCTCGTATTCTGGCACAGATTGCTGCCGGGTTTATGGGGGGCAACCGTGATGAGGGTGAAGAGAGCAACGGCAACCCGCTAATCTATTTTGCTGTTTCAATGGTGCTGGAGCTGGTGTTCGGTATCCTGGCAAGCATCATTACCATGTGGTTCTCCCGTCATCGTGAGTTCCACGCGGATGCCGGTTCCGCGAAACTGGTGGGTCGTGAAAAGATGATTGCTGCGCTGCAACGTCTTAAAACCAGCTACGAGCCGCAGGAAGCAAACAGCATGATGGCCTTCTGCATCAACGGCAAATCAAAGTCGCTGAGCGAGCTGTTTATGTCTCACCCGCCGCTGGATAAACGTATTGAAGCGCTGCGTAGCGGCGAATACCTGAAGTAACGTAATCGGGTTGAAAAGAACCGGGCTGGAGCCATTCTCCGCCCGGTTTTTTTATGCCTGCGCCTTTGGCTGGGTGACGCGAAGGCCGCTAATGACAGCCGCGAGGGTCGCCAGGGTCCCTGCGGTAATCAGCGCAACGTGTGTCGCATTCTGCCCGGCAAGGTTAAACATCAACGCCACCAGTGCGGCCCCGGTGCTTTGCCCTAACAGTCTTGCCGTGCCCAGCATCCCGCTGGCGCCACCGCTGCGATGACGTGGGGCAGAGGTGATAATCGTGTGGTTATTAGGGGACTGGAACAGACCAAAACCGGCCCCGCACAGGATCATGCGCCAGATAATATCCAGATCCCCCGGCGAGGCGGGCAGGAGCGCCAGCGAAAACAGTCCCACCGCCATGACAACCAGCCCAATCGCCCCCAGAAGCCCGGCATGGACGCGCTCAATAAGGTAACCGGCCAGCGGGGCCATCACCATGGTTGCCAGCGGCCAGGGCGTGAGCAGCAAGCCTGTCTCCACTTCTGAACGGCCAATCACGCTCTGCAAAAAGAACGGCAGTGCAACCAGCGCCAGCATCTGGGCGCAGAACGAGCAAATGGAGGTACAAATGGATAGCGAAAACAGCGGAATACGCAGCAAATCCACCGGCAGTAACGGCACGGGCAGCGCCAGCTGACGTCGAACAAAGAAAAAGCCGATGATAAGCATGGCAACGATTTCTGCGGCAATGAGCGACAGAGACTGTCCCTGCGCAAATCCGCTCAGCGCGGTAATCAGCAGGCCAAAAGTCAGCGCGTTCATCACGGCGCTGGGCAGATCGAAACGTGGCATGGTGCTTTTCGGACCATTTTCCGGAAGATAGCGCAGGGCGAAGAAGATCGCCACAATGCCCAGCGGCACGTTAATGGCAAACAGCCACTGCCACGAGGCAACGGACAGGATGGCGGCGGCAATCGTTGGGCCGGCTGCGGACGACACGGCCACAATAAAGGAGTTAATGCCCATGCCGCGCCCCAGGTGGCGTTGAGGATAAATAAGCCGTATCAGGGCCGTGTTCACGCTCATTAGCGCCGCGCCGCCAAAGCCCTGCGCGATACGCGCCAGCGTAAGGGTGTGCAGTGAATCTGAAAGGGCACAGAAGAGCGAGGTGAGGGTAAAGACCACCAGCCCGCACTGGTAAACCCGGCGATAACCAAACATATCGCCCAGGAAAGAGAGTGACAGAAGGGAAATCACAATCGCTATCTGGTACGCGTTCACAATCCAGATGGAGCTTGCCGGCGAAGCATTAAGGTCTTTGGCAATGGTAGGAAGAGCCACGTTGGCAATCGCACCGTCAAGGACAGCCATCGAAATACCGATGACAATAGTGGCAATTGCCCCGTACCGCTGCGGTAAGGGCAGGCCATCAGAAACGTTTTTTTGCATGGGGAAAGAATGACTCAGCGTGAAATTATTTTCAGAGTAACTATTTTAGCATCGTTATTTCGGTTTTATGTCGCAGATTTGTAACGAAGTAAACCCAGATAGATTGCAGCACGCATCACACGAATTTATAATAAAAACCGGTTCTGATTTTTATAAAACACTCTCCATGAGGTGATAAATGGCAATCGCAGATTTGGATAAGCAGCCAGATTCTGTTTCTTCCGTGCTGAAGGTGTTTGGCATCTTGCAGGCGCTCGGAGAAGAGCGTGAAATTGGTATTACAGAGTTGTCGCAGCGTGTGATGATGTCGAAAAGCACCGTTTATCGCTTTTTGCAGACGATGAAATCATTGGGTTATGTCGCGCAGGAAGGAGAATCAGAAAAATATTCTCTGACCCTGAAACTGTTTGAACTGGGCGCCCGCGCCTTGCAGAACGTGGATCTGATCCGCAGCGCTGACATTCAGATGCGTGAACTTTCACGACTGACGAAAGAGACAATTCACCTCGGTGCGCTGGATGAAGACAGCATTGTTTACATCCACAAAATTGACTCCATGTACAACCTGCGCATGTATTCACGCATTGGTCGTCGTAACCCGCTGTACAGCACCGCAATTGGTAAAGTACTGCTGGCCTGGCGCGATCGCGAAGAGGTGAAGCAAATCCTTGACGGGGTGGAGTACAAACGCAGCACCGACCGCACGATTACCAGTACGGAAGAACTGCTGAGCGTGCTGGATAAAGTGCGTGAGCAGGGTTACGGGGAAGATAACGAAGAGCAGGAAGAGGGGCTGCGTTGCATCGGTGTGCCGGTGTTTGACCGCTTCGGCGTTGTCATTGCGGGCCTGAGCATTTCGTTCCCAACGCTGCGTTTCTCTGAAGAGCGTCTTCATGAATATGTGGCGATTCTGCATACCGCAGCGCGCAAAATTTCAGAGCAGATGGGCTATAACGATTATCCGTTCTGATCGACGCCACCAATAAAAACGCCGCACTTTTGCGGCGTTTCTGTAAGCGAAGTTCAGCGCTGATTAACCGTTATCAACCACAACAGATGATTTACGCAGCACAGGACAGTTGGTTAACCCGATGATCCCGCTGTCGGAATGGATGTACTGAGCCGTGCTTATCCCCTGGGCGGTAAGATATTTACACTGGATACCCAGACCCGCGGCATTTTCTTTGCTCCCCATTAATACGCCGTACCCACTTAATAACAGGCCGATCCAGACAATGGCCAGTACAATTACTGTACGAATAAGTAAACGCATCGTTGCCTCTTTTTTCTTTGTTGTCATAGAGTAAGCGTAACGGCTTTACGCAGTGAAACAAGTGCACGATTCCGAAAAGCGTCTGTTGAAGGTACAGTTAGCCCCTGTTTAAGATAACCGTGATAACCTGGCTGTATCAGGTCATAAGACGGAGTGTGGAGTGAAAAAAATACGCTGGGTAATTCTGATTATAGTGTTGATAGCATGCGTGGTGCTGTGGACGCAGACTATCAATGTGATGTGCGATCAGGATGTACAGTTCTTTAGCGGCATTTGTTCAATCAATAAGTTTATCCCCTGGTAGAGACCATTTTTACGCTGAGTGATGTCCTTACGCGGCGGCAGTGGTAAAATGGCGGTTTTTACTGAGGTGGTGAAATGGGTGAGTTACTGAATTCGGGGCTGCTGAGCATTGCATCCCTGGTAATGTCTTTGTTGGTGCTGGTCGTTGGGCTGGTGCTGTGGTTTTTCGTTAACCGCGCCAGCTCCCGCACAAATGAGCAGATTGAGCTGCTGGAAGCATTGCTCGATCAGCAGAAACGGCAGACTGCGCTGCTGCGTCGTTTGTGCGAAGCCAACGAGCCGGAGGAGAAAGCGGTACCGAAGGACGCTGTTGCTCAACAACAAGACGAGGAAGACTTCATTCGCCTGGTAGCTGAACGATAGTCTGCCCGGAGCGGGGAGGTGGCCTGACGTACGGCGTAAATCCCCTCCCTTATCAAATGCATCCCACAACTTCCCGGCATTTAATTAAGCAGCAGTTAACTCATGTTTTAGCACACTGAAAACTGGTGAATATTTATCCTTATTTAACAAATTCAGTTTCGTTGAATAAATAGTGTGCTTTATCTTTCCTGAAGTGTTTTATTTTTATCGAAACGTTTTGCTTGCCTTGTTTTGAGGCAGAGTCATAAAAATTTCATTATTTTGGTGCAGAATAACACTTATTAAATGGTGGTTTTTAATACAGTTAGCAAAATGTAATTAACATCGTATATTCCCTGACACATGTTGGTGCGTTGCAATGTTTTCAGCATAACTTTTCACAAAATGTTCTAACTCAGTCATTCCTCTAAAGAAATTCTGGGATTGGGATGGACGCTTTGAAATGATTGAGCTATGTTTAAAAAGTCTTTGATTACAGGGCGCGTCAACGCACCCTGCGGGCAGTGAGGTCAGGTGGTGCTTCATTTGACAATTCGCATAACTGTGCAGATTGTTATGGAGTAACGTCTGAATTTGTGCGGCGGATCGAGACACGTTTAAAAATGGCTTGCCATATTAAACGTTGTGTGTGATAACACGTTTTGGGTCAAACGAGGTACAGTTCTGTTTATGTGTGGCATTTTCAGTAAAGAAGTCCTGAGTAAACACGTTGTCGTTGAATACCGCTTCTCTGCCGAACCTTATATTAGTGCCTCAAGCAGTAATGTCTCAGTTTTATCTATGTCAAAGCCCGCGGGCTAAGAAAACACTCTAAGGAATTTTGCAAATGGCAAAGATTAAAGGTCAAGTTAAGTGGTTCAACGAGTCTAAAGGTTTTGGTTTCATTACTCCTGCTGACGGCAGCAAAGACGTGTTTGTACACTTCTCTGCAATCCAGGGTAACGGCTTCAAAACTCTGGCTGAAGGCCAGAACGTTGAGTTCGAAATTCAGGATGGCCAGAAAGGCCCAGCTGCGGTTAACGTAACTGCTATCTGATCGAATCACTGCTGACTGAAGCGCTCAGCGCTTCGATCTCAGACATAAGCCTCGCCGATGCGGGGCTTTTTTTATACGCTTATTTTTCAAAATATTACGTAATCTTCCTCTGTTATTATCTTGTTGCAAACCCGCGAGATTATTAGCATTGTTTTCCCGCCTTATTATCCGCTTTTCTCGTTAAATCAGGGCGTTGATTAACAGCCCTGGGGTTAAGGTGAAAAAAAAGACAATAACCACCACCGGAAATTTTACTCCGGCACGTTTTGCACTTCTGTGTCTCGCCATCTTTTGTAGCCTTGCGTTTCTGCTGGGCCGCGTAGCGTGGCTACAAATTATCAAACCGGATAATCTGGTGAAGCAGGAGGATATGCGCTCCCTGCGCGAAGTGGCGATAGACGCCCCGCGTGGGATGATTGTTGACCGTGAAGGGCGACCCCTTGCGGTGAGCGTACCCGTCCAGGCCGTCTGGGCCGATCCCAAAACAGTGCTGGAAAAAGGGGGGATCGGTTTTGACTCGCGCTGGCAGGCCCTGGCAAATGCCTTACACCTTTCTCTGAGCACGCTCGCATCGCGAATTAACAGTAACCCGCACGGGCGATTTATTTACCTGGCCCGTCAGGTTGATCCCGCCCAGGCAAAGTGGATCGATAAGCTGCGTCTCCCCGGCATCAACCTTCGCGATGAGTCCCGCCGCTTTTATCCTGCCGGGCACGTGGCGGCGAACCTGATTGGCTTCACCAATATTGATGGTCAGGGCATTGAGGGCGTCGAGAAAAGCTTTAACACGCAGCTTACCGGGAAGGCAGGCGTGCGGCTGGTCAGGAAAGATCGCTACGGACATGTGGTGGAGAACCTTACGGAGGTGGCTCCCGTACCTGCACATAATATTCAGCTTAGTATTGATGAACGCCTGCAAACTATCACCGAAGACGCGCTGGATAATGCCGTGGCGTGGAACAAAGCCGAGTCAGGCGCGTCGGTGCTGATTAATATCCGAACGGGCGAAATTCTGGCGATGGCGAGCTTCCCCGACTTCAACCCCAACAACCGGGAAGGGGCAACGCAGGATGATTTTCGCAATCGCGCGATCAGCGACACCTTTGAACCTGGCTCGACCGTTAAGCCTCTGGTGCTGATGACGGCGCTACAGCAGGGGCTGGTACAGCCTGACAGCGTGATAGATACGCATCCCTACACCATTGATGGTCATCGTATTCGTGATGTGGGCTACTACCCCGAGCTGACGATGACCGGGATTTTGCAAAAATCTAGCGACACAGGCGTATCCCGTCTTTCGCTGGCGATGCCCGTGCAACGGTTACTGGATACCTATAAAAACTTTGGTTTTGGCGAGAGTACCGGGCTTGGTTTAACGGGAGAAAGCGCAGGTTTACTGCCGCAGCGAAAATTCTGGAGTCAGTTAGATCGGGCGACCTTTGCCTTTGGGTATGGCCTGATGGTAACTCCCCTCCAGCTGGCGCATGTGTATGCCACCATCGGCAGCTACGGCATTGAACGGCCTCTGTCCATCACCCGTATTGACCCGCCGGTGATTGGCAAGCGGGTGATGCCCGAGGAAATTGTTCACGAGGTGGAACATATGATGGAGAGCGTTGCGTTACCCGGCGGTGGCGGGGTCAAAGCGGCGGTGCGTAACTATCGCGTGGCGATAAAAACCGGGACGGCCAAAAAAATCGATGAACATGGTAAGTATGTGGATAAATACGTCGCCTATACCGCAGGCGTTGCGCCTGCCAGCGATCCCCGTTTCGCGCTGGTGGTGGTGATCAACGATCCGCAAAACGGTGCCTACTATGGCGGGGCCGTTTCTGCGCCCGTGTTCAGCGAAATTATGGGTAACGTCCTGCGCCTGGAAAACGTGAAGCCAGACGGGCTGCCGGCAGATTCTGACCATCTGATCGTGATGCGTCACCCAGCCGTTTATAACCCTGGCGAATAGCGGTACACTTCGCCTTTTGGTTTACGCCCTGGAGCTGTCATGTCTTTCAGTTGTCCCCTTTGCCACGCGCCGCTGACGCGCGCGGAGAAAACGTTTATCTGTCCACAGGGACATCAGTTTGACCGGGCGAAAGAGGGCTATGTAAATCTTCTGCCGGTACAACACAAGCGCTCCCGGGACCCGGGTGACAGCGCGGAGATGATGCAGGCGCGCCGGGCGTTTCTCGATGCCGGGCACTATCAACCGCTCAGGGATGCCGTTGTCGCCTTACTCCGTCAATATCTGACAGAAGGCGCATCCGCCATGCTGGATATCGGCTGCGGCGAAGGTTACTACACCGCCACGTTTGCTGACGTGGCGGCTGAGAAGGGTGCCGAAACTTTCGGGCTGGACGTGTCGAAAGTGGCTATCCGTGCGGCAGCCAAACGCTACTCAGCGGTAACGTTCTGCGTGGCCTCCAGCCACCGCCTGCCGTTTGAGGAAGCGAGTATGGACGCCGTGGTGCGTATCTATGCGCCGTGCAAGGCAGAGGAGCTGGCGCGCGTCGTTAAGCCTGGCGGCTGGGTTATCACCGTCACGCCAGGGCCGCGTCATCTGCTGGAGCTAAAAGGGCTGATCTATGATGAAGTTCACCTGCATGCGCCGCACTCTGAACAGCTGGCGGGCTTTGCGTTAAAGCAGGCGCAGTCGGTAGCGTATGAAATGACGTTGCAGGGAAGTGAAGCAGTGGCGTTACTGCAAATGACGCCGTTTGCGTGGCGGGCAAAACCAGAGGTGTGGGAAACGCTGGCAGCGCAGACAGAATTTCGCTGCCAGACGGATTTCAGCATCCATTGCTGGCAGCGCGAAGGTTAACCCGCGAAGTGTGCCCAAAGGATTTGGGCACCAATCCCGATCAACACGATACCGCCCAGAATTTCGGCTCGTTTGCCTAACAGCGGGCCAATGAACCGACCCACCATCATCCCCAGCGTTGACATGATCAGCGTGGCGCAGCCAATCGCCAGCGCGGTGGCGATAATATTGACCTGCAAAAACGCCAGACCGACACCCACGGCCATTGCATCCAGGCTGGTTGCGATGGCGGTTGTCACCAGAAGCCAGAAGCCGTGGCGTTGCAGCGGCGCATCATCTTCATCGCCGTTACCACGAAAGCCTTCAATCACCATGCGTCCGCCGAGGAACACCAGCAGCACGAAAGCAATCCAGTGATTCCACTCCAGCACGAACTGGCTGGCGAGCATCCCCAGACCCCAGCCGATAAGCGGCGTCAGCGTTTCGATAGCACCAAAGATGAGACCGGTACGCAGGGCGTCGGAAAATTTAGGTTTATGGAGGGTGGCACCTTTACCAATAGAGGCGGCAAATGCGTCCATGGACATGCCAAAAGCCAGAAGGATCGTAGCGGAGATATTCATAAGAGCGTCCAGACCGGGGATATCCATATGACACATCACTGCCCCCAGTAAACAGCAGTTGATGTATCTATGGTCTCGCCTGATCGCTTTTGGCACAGTCAGTGTGCTGAAAACGATCCGTACGCGCCACGTTTTTCAACGAGTATGTTGACACGTACATTTCCCGCAGGCAGGAAATCGGCTACTCCCCAACGACGGGCGCAACCTTAACATATTTTGAGAATATAAAACAACAACGAAGATGGCTTTATATAGCCACTATATTGATAACGATTTTCATTTAGATTTATGCGTGAAAATATCGTTAACAAATATAAGGCAATTAACAGAGGAGATATAGCACCGGCTATATTGCTGGTTTAAGAATAATGCAATATATAGCCGATGCTATAATATTAACTCATTGAGTTTTAACGAGTAATTTGTAGATCTTTTCCAGGTCATCAATATTTTTGACCCGGATGAGCAGGCGGCGTTGTTCTAATTGCATCACCAGAACCCCGTCTTCGGATAAATTCATCTCTTTAATACGGTTATATTCTATCCAGACATTGGCGAAGAAGAATCCGTGTTTTTTAAAAATGAGTTTTGGCGAGCGGATCCAGAACAGGTAAATCGCCATTAATGCCAGCGCACATAATAACCATGTGGTTAATATTGCGCCGTGGCTGGTCACATTATTGTAAATCAGGATGACTACCAGACCGGCGAAGATAAACGCATCAATGCGTCCACGGCGTAAGAGGGGAAGGGTCAGCAGCGTCTCGCCGTGGCGGCGAGGCATAATGAACTCGTCATAGATCGCGTAAGCCAGAAGGGCAACAATAAATAAAACCAGTACGGTGTCCGTGACAGTCATTCATCCTCCAGATAAAAAGACCGGGGGCAAGCCCCCGGTCGGTAACGCATTTTATTACAGACCCAGCAGGCCGACGGCGTAGCCCGCGATACCGATGACGAAGAAGCCAACGATGATCCACAGCGGGTTCACTTTCTTACGCAGCAGCCACATACAGGCGAAGGTTAACAGCAGCGGTACCAGGCCCGGCATCAGCTGGTCCAGAATCGTCTGCACGGTGGTAACGCGCGTCTGACCATCCTGACCAGTGATCGTCGATACCACCAGCGGGATGTTCACGTGCGTCCACTTGTTAACCAGCGCCCCCATTACAAACAGGCCGAGGATTGACGCCCCCTCAGTCAGTTTTTGCAGGAAGCCGCCGCCCATATCCTTAACGATATCCACCCCTTTACGATAACCGTACGCCACGCCGTAGTAACGGGTCAGCAGACGCACCGCGTTGAACAGGATGAAGAACAGCAGAGGACCGAGCAGGCTGCCGCTCATGGCGATCCCGGCGCCCAGCGCCGCAAAGACCGGCCGCACGGTACCCCAGAAGATCGGGTCGCCCACGCCTGCCAGCGGCCCCATCAGACCAACTTTGATACCGTTGATGGCACCATCGTCGATTTCAGCCCCGTTCGCACGCTGCTCTTCCATTGCCAGCGTCACGCCCAGAACAGGCGCCGCAACATAAGGATGGGTGTTGAAGAATTCCAGGTGACGCTTAATTGCCTGACGGCGTGCTTCGTTGTTTTCCGGATACAGGCGTTTGATGGCCGGCACCATGGAGAAGCAGAAGCCGAGCGCCTGCATACGTTCGAAGTTCCATGAACCCTGAAACAGGTTAGAACGGATGAACACGCCACGAATATCACCCGGAGTGAGTTTTTTCTCAGTGGTAGTTTTTGTCATATCAACCATTTCGCTCACCTGTTAGTCCAGTTCGTTATCGAGATCGTTGCTACCAGCAGCCTGCGCAGGGGCACCCGCGACACGGTTGTATTTCGGGCTGAGCTGGATATAAAGAATCGCCATCACCGCACCAATCACACCCAGCGCAACCAGGTTGAAGTTGGTGAACGCAGCGGTAACGAAGCCGAGGTAGAAGAATGGCATCAGGTAGCCCGCGCGCATCATGTTGATGACCATCGCATAACCGACCACCACGATCATACCCCCGGCGATATTCAGACCGCTGGTAACCACTTCAGGGATCGCATTCAGCATGCCCTGAACTTCGCTGGTACCGACAGAAATCGCCACGATAACCGCAGGGATTGCGATACGCATTGCTTGCAGGAACAGGGAAGAAACGTGGATCCAGGAGAGCGCGGTGAGGTTGCCGTTTTCGGCCGCCTTATCCGCCGCGTGCTGGAAGGCAACGGTAATAGTACGGACGATAATGGTCAGCACCTGACCCGCTGCGGCCAGCGGGATGGCCAGCGCGATACCGGCACCAATACTCTGATGACCAGCGATAACCAGAACGGTTGAAATAATGGACGCCAGCGCGGCATCTGGCGCAACTGCCGCACCGATGTTCATCCAGCCGAGGGCGATCATTTCCAAAGTACCACCGATGATGATACCGGTTTTCATGTCACCGAGAACGGCGCCAATCAACGTACAGGCCACCAGAGGGCGGTGGAACTGAAATTCATCAAGTACGGACTCCATACCCGCAATACATGCGACGATGAACACCAGCACAATCTGAAGAGTAGTAATCTCCATTGCACTTCTCCTATTACATAAGCTCTATATGAAAAACCGGCCCGGGCTTATTTCCCCACTTTGCCGATCAAATCCATCATTTTCAGTTTCTGGTCCGTGGAAACCTTACGGGCTTCCAGTTCGATACCGCGTGCATTCAGTTTGTTGAAGGCCTCGATATCTTTCGCATCCACTGAAATCGCGTTGTTGACCTGCGTTTTGCCCTGACGGAATGCCATACCGCCAATGTTAACGGAGGTGATTTTCACGCCGCCTTCAACAATGCGTTCGACGTCTGTCGGGTTGGTGAAGAGAAGCATCACGCGCTCACCCGCATATTTCGGGTTGTTGTAAACGCGGATCATTTTGGCGACATCCACGACGTGCGCGGTGACGCCCGGCGGTGCAACCTGGGTAAGAAGGGTTTTACGGACAGTGTCGGCGGCCACTTCGTCACTGACCACGATGATGCGTTGTACGTTGGTCTCTTTGGTCCAGCGTGTTGCCACCTGGCCGTGGATCAGACGGTCATCAATACGCGCAAGGCCGATAACCATGTAATCGTTCGGACCCATTGGCTTCGCCGGTGCTGCCGCCCTTGGTGCAGCAGGGGCAGGGGCCGGTTTTTCAACCGGCTGCGCTTTCAGCGCCTTCACGCCTTCGCGACCGGTTTCCACCGCCAGTGCCACCAGTTCATCAAAACCTGGGTTGTCGTCACGCGCCATGAAGGTTTCCACCAACATCGGGATATTCACCCCGGCGACGACTTCATAATGCTCTTTATCGACGACAATGCGGCTGGCAGCGTTGAACGGGCTGCCGCCCCATGTATCCACGAGAAACAGCACGCCTTTGCTGGTATCCAGCTTCTCAAGCTGAGCAGTGTATTTTTCAATCAGCGTCTCGGCATTTTCACCGGGAACGAAATCGATCCAGCCGACGTTTTCCTGCTCGCCCAACAGCATTTCTGCCGTTTTGAGTAACTGCTCCGCAGCCCAACCATGTGTGCCTATGACAATAGCAATGGTCACTTGCTACCTCCTTTTATTATCATGTATACGTCTGCCAGGCAGGCGTACTGAGAATCGTATTGGCGAACCGAATCGATTCAGATAAGGGTTAGAGTTCAAAAAACTAAGACTTCCGCGAATTATTTTAGATAGTGAAAAAATAATTTATGTGATGAAGATCCGTAATTTAGCTACGCCTTACAGATTTTTCTTTAAGTTAATCCGCGTGTGTTACAGAAGTTTGCAAAGGAACGTAAATCTTTGCTAAAAACCAATTGTCTCTGATATGTTTAGCGTCCGTTTAATTATTCAGGAGTATAGGGCTACAGCCCACTATATGGACCGTCACCGACGTCAGTCATCTTCCAGGCCATTCCGCGCCTTATTCATCGGCGATCTTCGCCACGCATCGACTCTCATTCCCTTTGAAATGCCCGAAATTAGCGGGGCACCGTTTTGTCATTCCTTTAGCAGGAGCGTGTCATGGAATTCTTAATGGACCCGTCAATCTGGGTAGGCTTGCTTACGCTGGTCGTGCTGGAGATCGTTCTCGGTATTGATAACCTGGTGTTTATCGCCATCCTCGCGGATAAGCTGCCGCCGAAACAGCGTGATAAAGCCCGTCTGATCGGCCTCTCGCTGGCGCTGATCATGCGTCTGGGCTTGCTGTCTGTGATCTCGTGGATGGTTACCCTGACGAAGCCGCTGTTCACCGTCATGGATTTCACCTTCTCCGGCCGCGATTTAATCATGCTGGTGGGGGGACTGTTCCTGCTGTTCAAAGCCACAACAGAGCTGCATGAACGGCTGGAGAACCGGCAGCACGATGATGGTCACGGTAAGGGTTACGCCAGCTTCTGGGTGGTTGTTCTCCAGATTGTGGTGCTTGATGCGGTCTTCTCTCTGGATGCGGTGATTACGGCAGTCGGCATGGTGAACCATCTGCCGGTGATGATGGCGGCGGTGGTGATTGCGATGGCGGTAATGCTGCTGGCGTCAAAACCGCTGACGCGTTTCGTCAACCAGCATCCGACGGTCGTTGTGCTGTGTCTGAGCTTCCTGCTGATGATTGGTCTGAGCCTGGTGGCAGAAGGGTTTGGCTTCCATATTCCGAAAGGCTACCTGTACGCCGCGATTGGCTTCTCGATTCTGATCGAGCTGTTTAACCAGATTGCGCGCCGTAACTTTATTAAGCAGCAGTCGAATCAGCCGCTGCGAGCCCGTACCGCAGATGCGATTCTGCGACTGATGGGCGGACGTCGTCAGGTCAACGTGCAGGCTGATAACGAGAACCGTAACCCGGTTCCGGTGCCGGAAGGCGCGTTTGTGGAAGAAGAACGCTACATGATCAACGGCGTGCTTTCGCTGGCTTCCCGCTCCCTGCGCGGCATTATGACGCCGCGCGGTGAGATCAGCTGGGTGGACGCCAACCTGAGCGTCGACGAAATTCGTCAGCAGCTGCTCTCCTCGCCACACAGCCTGTTCCCGGTCTGCCGGGGTGAGCTGGATGAGATTATCGGTGTGGTACGCGCGAAAGAGATGCTGGTGGCGCTGGAAGAGGGCGTTAACGTCGAGGCCGTAGCGGCCGCGTCGCCCGCCATCGTGGTACCGGAGACGCTGGATCCGATCAACCTGCTGGGCGTATTGCGTCGTGCCCGCGGGAGCTTTGTTATCGTCACCAATGAATTTGGTGTGGTACAGGGCCTGGTGACGCCGCTGGACGTGCTGGAAGCCATTGCCGGTGAATTCCCTGATGCGGATGAAACCCCGGAAATCGTTGCCGACGGTGACGGCTGGCTGGTGAAAGGCACCACCGACCTGCACGCGCTCTCGCACACGCTGGGCGTCGAAAACGTGGTCAATGATGATGAAGACATTGCCACCGTCGCGGGGCTGGTGATTGCCGTTAACGGGCAGATCCCGCGTATTGGTGATGTGCTGGAGCTGCCGCCGCTGCAAATTACCATCGTCGAAGCCAACGACTATCGCGTTGATATGGTGCGTATTGTTAAAGAGCACTCTGCACACGACGAAGAAGAGTAACGCTATCTAGCGTAACGGCAGTAAGGGCACGATGTGTCCGTTGTGACGGGCTGGCGGAGAGTGACTTTCCGCCAGCCATTTCGGAAACTCGCGCAGCGGCATTGGCCGCGCATACAAGTACCCCTGCAAAATATGTACGCTGTGACGGCGCAGGTAGCGTGACTGCTCCTCGGTTTCCACCCCTTCCGCAACCAGTTCAATATTCAGCCGCTGACCCAGCGCAATAATAATATCCGTTACCGTTGAGTTCACGGCGTCGGTGCCGATCGCGGTGGTGAAGGATTTATCAATTTTCAGCACATCCGGATGCAGTTTTTCTAGCCATGAAAGTGAGCTGTTGCCGGTACCAAAATCATCAATCGCAAGTTTCACCCCTTTGCGGTGCAGCTCCCGCACTATGCGGTAATCCACATCCAGCAACGCATCGCGTTCGGTTAACTCCACGATCAACTGTTGAACAGGGCTGGCGTTAAACCAGATGCGGTTGAGATCCTGGATCAGCGCAGCGCGGCGAAAATGGCTGGCGGCCACGTTAATGCCGATATGGAAATCGCGCGAGGCCGGGAAATAGCCTATCTGCCGCACCGTTTCGCTGATGACGTAGCGGGTAAGCGGAACAATCAGGTTATGTTCTTCGGCCAGAGGGATAAAGACATCGGGCGAAATCCATCCCTGACGCGGGTTGTTCCAGCGCAGGAGGATCTCGACGCCGACGCATTCCCGGGTGCGGGCATTCACCAGCGGCTGGCAGAAGAGCTCAAACTCCCTGGCCGCAATTCCCATATTGATTTCCCAGGTGAAACTGATGCGCCGCGCGGTGGCGAGCCAGGCGATATAGCCCATCAGTAAGCTGAGCATTAACGCCAGCGGCAACTGGGTGGGCAGATTCTTTAACGCCATTTCGCCAGGCCCGGGGCCGCTCACCGTGACGCTGAAAGGGTAATGCTGTGACGATTGTTCCAGCAGGGAGGCGTTTTCATCGAAGGTCGGCGTAGTCGTCACCTGTTGCCCGTCGCGGAGGAAGTTATCTCCTACTCTCAGGACAACGTCGGTGATCTGCGGCCGCTGCGGCTCGAGAATCATTTTAGTGATGAGATCGATATTCACCACCTCCATCACCCCGTCGTTGCCGTCGCTCGCGAGGGGAGACCACTGAATCAGTACCGGGCTGCCTTTTACCAGCCACCGATCGGTCAGCAGCAACAGCCTGGATTCACTGACCGGCAGCTCCGGCACAAACTCACTGACGGGCACATTACGGCTGCCAAAGACGCTTGAGCAATACAGTATTCCGTCTTGAATGAGGGCGATGGAGCGTACGGTCTGGAGGATCGCCGCCTGTTTTCGCAGGATCAGATTTGCTTCGGAACAGGGTATGCCAACCAGTGAAAGTAGCGTTTCCCGCTGGGCCTCTAACGAAAGAAGCACCTTATCAAGCGCACGCACGGTGTGGTGGGTAAAGTCGTGGATCCGATCCTGATTTATGTTGCGCTGTGAAATAAAGCGAATACCCAGCGTCAGGACGAGCGTAACGAGCGCAACCGTGACACAGACGATAACGCGTTTTCGGCGATAGTCTTTAATGATCGTTTGTGCAGTTTGCATGAACGGTCGCCTGTTAAGCACCGGCCGGAAAAGCCAGACGCAACAGTGACAGTGTAGTGGGGAATACGTGAAGCGACGAGACGAGAGGGGAAAATTCGCCCATCCGTTGCAGATGGGCGAAAGGAAGGCTTAGTCGCACTGCACCTTAATGGCCAGACCGCCGCGCGAGGTCTCACGGTACTTCGCGTTCATGTCCTTGCCGGTTTCGTACATAGTTTCAATAACCTTATCCAGCGACACGCGTGGCTCGCTGGTACGGCGCATCGCCATACGTGAGGCGTTGATCGCTTTGACGGAGGCGATGGCGTTACGCTCAATGCACGGCACCTGCACCTGGCCGGCAACCGGGTCACAGGTCAGACCGAGGTTGTGCTCCATACCGATTTCCGCCGCCACGCACACCTGCTCAGGGCTGGCGCCCAGCAGTTCCGCCAGACCCGCTGCTGCCATAGAGCAGGCCACGCCCACTTCACCCTGACAGCCTACTTCGGCACCAGAGATGGACGCATTCATTTTGTACAGCGCGCCGATAGCACCTGCCGCGAGGAAATAGCGGATATAGATGTCCGGCGTCACGGGCTCAATAAAGTGATCGTAATAGGCCAGCACCGCCGGAACGATACCGCACGCGCCGTTGGTTGGCGCCGTCACGACGCGACCACCCGCTGCGTTCTCTTCGTTAACCGCGAGGGCAAACATGTTCACCCAGTCGACCACGTTCATTGGGTCATTGGAGAACTTGTCGGTAGTGACCAGCATGCGGCGCAGAGCAGAGGCACGACGCGGCACGCGCAGTGGCCCAGGCAGAACACCCTCGGTGTTCATCCCGCGGTCAATACAGGCGCGCATGGTTTGCCACACGTTAGCAAAATAGTCTTCGATCTCTTTCTTGCTGTGCAGCGCCAGTTCGTTCTGCATCACCATGCCTGACAGGGACAGACCGGTCTCTTTGCAGTAGCCCAGCATCTCGGTGGCCGATTTAAACGGATAGGGCACATTGACGTCGCCCGCGCTCTCTTTACCAAAGTGTTCTTCGTCAACGATAAAGCCGCCGCCGATGGAGTAGTAAGTTTTGCTGTAGATCTCTTTTTCGCCACTCCAGGCGTGGATGGTCATGCCGTTTTCATGCAGCGGCAGGTTGTCGCTACGAAAACGCATCCCGTCATCCTGCGGGAAGTCCACTTCGTGCTGGCCGTTAGCCAGCAGCAAACGACCGCGCGTTTCCACGTCGCGGATAAATGCCGGAATGGCATCAATATCAACTGTGTCCGGCATATTGCCCGCCAGACCCATAATAATGGCGATATCGGTGTGGTGGCCTTTACCCGTTAATGACAGTGAACCGTAAACGTCTACGGCGACACGGGTAACGCTTTCCAGTAATCCTTTTTCGACCAGATCATCGACGAACTGTTTACCGGCCTTCATCGGCCCTACAGTGTGGGAAGAAGATGGACCAATCCCCACTTTGAACATGTCGAATATACTAATCACTTTCACACTCCTGACAGGGTTACTGGGGTTCCAGTAACGATGTTATAACTGCGCATAGTGTAAGAGGGAACACCAACCACGGCTTAACTATTCACATGAATTAAACTAATGGTTAACGATGGTTTTGCTAATAGCGCGACGCCGATCGCAAACCTGCCAGAAAAGGGTGGAATGTAAAGTATAGTCAAGGCTTCAGGCCGATTTGCAGGGCCAGCTCACGAATGATGCCTGCCGTCATGCCCCAGACAAAATAATGCTGATACCACGACAGCCAGACCCGATGATCGTGTCCGCGGCGGTGAATATCCAGCGGGTGATAGCGACCCAGACGAAGGGCCTCTTCCAGCGGCATTTCGAATACCGCTGAAACTTCATCGACGCTGGCGTGATACTGAAGATCGGGCGGAATAATGCCGACGACCGGCGTGACCTGAAAACCGGTTACGCTGTCTACTGGCGGCAGCACGCCGATCACCTCGACCGTCTCCGGGGGGATCGCCACTTCCTCATGCGCTTCGCGCAGCGCGGCGGCAATCAGGGATGCATCGGTGCTGTCCACCGCGCCGCCCGGGAACGCAACCTGACCGGCGTGTTTTCGCATATGCGGTGAGCGCTGGGTAAGCAACAGACCCGGCTGCTCACGACGCACGACCGGGATCAGCACCGCCGCCTGACGTTGATTCAGCGTGGCGCGGTTAACCTGGGGCCGCAGAAGCTGAAAGCGCGACAGAAAATCATCCAGCGTCAGGTTGTCTTTCTTCACCGTGAGTTCTCCAGTTGTTTCAGGATACGATTCACTTTATCAAAGGTTTCCTGATATTCCGCCTCCGCCTGGCTGTCGGCCACAATGCCACCGCCTGCGGAACAGTACAGGTTACCGTCGCAGGCCGTCAGGGTGCGAATAGTGATGCTGGTATCCATGGTGCCGCAGAGGCTCACATAGCCGATGCTGCCGCACCAGGCGTTGCGCCGATGCGGTTCCAGTTCGTCGATGATCTCCATCGCCCGGACCTTCGGCGCGCCGGTGATGGAGCCGCCCGGAAACGCGGCGCGGAGCAGATCGCAGGCGGTTCGTGAGGCTGGCAGGCGTGCGGTGATGGTGCTGACCAGATGATGCACCGCCGGGAATGGCTCCACGACGAACAGCTCCGGCACGCGCACGCTGCCCGGCTCGGCGACGCGGCCAATATCATTGCGCATCAGATCGACAATCATCAGGTTTTCAGCGCGATCTTTCGGCGAAGCTGCCAGCGTCTTCGCCTGCTGGCGGTCGGCGTCGGGGTTGGCAAGGCGCGGCAGGGTGCCCTTTATCGGGCGGGTCTGAATCATACCGTCAGCCAGGTGAATAAAACGCTCAGGCGAAAGGCTGAGGATGGCGCCGTGTTCAAGGCGTAAAAATGCGCTGAACGGGGCCTTATTGCTGGCATTGAGGCGGGTAAAAGCCTGCCATTCGTCTCCCTCGTACGCCGCCTGGAAACGCTGGGCAAGGTTGACCTGATAACAGTCGCCGCTGTGAAGATACGCCTGCACGCGGGAGAATTTTTCCGCGTATTCCTCCGCGCTCATGTTCGAGCGCCAGCCGGAGGTCAGCATAAAGCGTTCCGGGGCAGCGGGCCGTTGCGCCTCAAGCCAGGCCAGACGCGCCTGCACGTCCCGGTGGCTCAGCAGGGAAACCGTCTGCTTACGGTGATCCACGATCAGCGCCCAGTCATACAGCCCCACCGCCATATCCGGCAGGGAAATATCCGCCTGCGCATGCTCGGGCAGCGTTTCGAAACGGCGACCCAGATCGTAACCAAACAGGCCCAGCGCGCCCCCCTGGAAAGGCAGATCCGGATCCGGTGTGGCAGATAAGCCCAGAGCCTGGATCTCGTTCTGAAGCCGCATCAGCGGATCGTCCGTTGGCGACAGCGCATCGGTCGTCAGCGTTTTAACCGGGTCGGCCACCAGAATATCAAAGCGGCTGTAGGGGTGATTCGCATGGCCGGAGTGCAGCAGCATGGCAAAAGGAAGGTGGCTCAGACGGGCAAACCAGAACTCGGCGGCGTCTGCACGCCAGGGCAAGGTCATAACAGTGGGGAAGCGCATGTTCATGTATGGCATACTACCGGGCAGCGTGAAATAATTAGCGCGAATAATTTAGCAGGAGTTAACGATGTTTGCAGGTTTACCTTCTCTCAGCCATGACCAACAGCAGAAAGCCGTTGAACGTATTCAGGAGCTGATGTCCCAGGGGATGAGCAGCGGACAGGCAATTTCCCAGGTCGCGGAAGAACTTCGCGCCACCCATACCGGCGAGCGGATCGTGGCGCGCTTTGAGGATGAAGATGAAGAATAACCGGCTTACACTGCCGCGATAATCTTGATCTCAACCTTATATTCCGGTTTCATCAGCGTGGCCTGTACGGTGCAGCGTACAGGCGCGTGACCCGCCACGACCCACGCATCCCAGGCTTTATTCATCGCCGCAAAATCGTCTTTATTCGCCAGAAAAATCGTCGCATCCAGAATGCGGGATTTATCGCTGCCCTGTTTTTCCAGTACGGCGTCGATCTGCGCCAGGGTGTTCGCGGTCTGTTCGAAGGCGTCGGCGTCCAGGTTGGCAGGGACGCCGGTGTAGTACAGCGTCTGGTTGTGAATAACCACATCAGACCAGCGGGCTTCGGCATCAATGCGCGTAATTGTCATAAACGTATCCTCGTTATCTTTCGTCGTCAGGCGGCAAGACTGCCATAATGTTCCGCCGTCGTCACTATTTGGGGTGGCACCGGAGAGAAGGGGCTGACATAATCCCTGTGCAAAAATACAGTGAGAGAACACCGTGGCAGACGATTTTTCCCCAGAAGGTCAGTTAGCACAGGCTATTCCCGGCTTTAAACCGCGCGAACCCCAACGTCAGATGGCGCATGCTGTCGCGCACGCTATCGACAAGGCGCAGCCGCTGGTCGTGGAGGCCGGTACCGGTACGGGGAAAACCTACGCTTACCTCGCTCCTGCGCTGCGGGCGAAAAAGAAGGTGATCATCTCTACGGGATCAAAAGCGCTCCAGGATCAGCTCTACAGCCGCGACTTACCCACGGTGGCGAAAGCGCTGAAATATAAAGGGCGTCTGGCCTTGCTGAAAGGGCGTTCTAACTACCTGTGTCTGGAGCGTCTTGAACAGCAGGCGCTGGCGGGCGGCGACCTGCCGGTACAAACCCTGAGCGATGTGATCGTCCTGCGCGCCTGGGCCAACCAGACGGAGGAGGGGGACATCAGCACCTGCGCGAGCGTGCCGGAAGACTCCCCAGCCTGGCCGCTGGTGACCAGCACCAATGACAACTGCCTCGGCAGCGACTGCCCGCTGTATAAAGACTGTTTTGTGGTGAAAGCGCGTAAAACCGCGATGGACGCCGACGTGGTGGTGGTGAACCATCACCTGTTTCTTGCGGATATGGTGGTCAAGGACAGTGGTTTCGGCGAGCTGATCCCGGAGGCGGAGGTGATGATCTTCGATGAAGCCCATCAGCTACCGGACATCGCCAGCCAGTATTTTGGTCAGTCGCTCTCCAGCCGTCAGCTTCAGGATCTGTCGAAAGATATTACCATTGCCTATCGCACCGAACTCAAAGATACCCAGCAGTTGCAGAAGTGCGCGGACCGCCTGGCGCAATGCGCACAGGATTTCCGCTTACAGCTTGGCGAGCCGGGCTATCGCGGCAACCTGCGCGAACTGCTCGCAGACAAAAATATCCAGCGCGCGCTGCTGCTGCTCGATGATGCCCTTGAACTCTGTTACGACGTGGCGAAGCTGTCCCTCGGACGTTCAGCGCTGCTGGACGCCGCTTTCGAGCGCGCCACGCTCTACCGTGGGCGGCTGAAGCGGCTGAAAGAGATCAACCAGCCGGGCTATAGCTACTGGTACGAATGTACCTCGCGCCACTTCACCCTGGCGCTCACGCCGCTGACCGTTGCTGATAAATTCAAAGAGGTGATGGCGCAAAAGCCCGGCACCTGGGTCTTTACCTCGGCCACGCTGTCGGTCAATGACGATCTGCACCACTTTACCGAGCGCCTCGGCATTGAGCAGGCGGAATCCCTGCTTCTGCCGAGCCCGTTCGACTATGAGAAACAGGCGCTGCTGTGCGTGCCGCGCAATCTGCCGCTGCCTAACCAGCCGGGCGCGGCGCGCCATCTGGCGGCCATGCTGAAGCCGATGATTGAGGCCAACAACGGGCGCTGCTTTATGCTCTGCACCTCACACGCCATGATGCGCGATCTGGCCGAGCAGTTCCGCGCCACCATGACGCTACCGGTGCTGTTGCAGGGGGAAACCAGCAAAGGCCAGCTGCTCCAGCAGTTTGTCAGCGCCGGTAATGCCCTGCTGGTGGCGACCAGCAGCTTCTGGGAAGGGGTGGACGTGCGCGGCGATACGCTCTCGCTGGTGATTATCGATAAGCTGCCGTTCACATCGCCGGACGATCCGCTCCTGAAAGCGCGCATGGAGGATTGCCGTCTGCGCGGGGGCGATCCGTTCGACGACGTCCAGCTGCCGGACGCGGTCATCACGCTTAAACAGGGGGTAGGGCGACTGATCCGCGACGTCACCGACCGCGGGGTGCTGGTGATCTGCGACAACCGCCTGGTGATGCGTCCCTACGGCGCCACCTTCCTCGCCAGCCTGCCGCCCGCGCCGCGCACGCGGGATATTAAACGCGCGGTCCGCTTCCTGGCGAACCCGACGGCGGAGTAATTCTTCCCGGAGTGTGTTAAGATGCGCGCCATTTTGTGACTGACCATTGCGAGAGCGCGACGACTGATGCGAATTCTGGCTATTGATACCGCGACAGAGGCCTGTTCCGTTGCCCTGTGGAACGACGGTACGACTTTTGCTCATTTCGAAGAGTGCCCACGGGAACACACCCAACGTATTCTGCCCCTGGTAAAAACCATTTTAACCGAGGGCAACACCGCCCTGACTGACCTCGACGCGCTGGCCTACGGCCGTGGTCCGGGCAGCTTTACGGGCGTACGTATCGGGATTGGCATTGCGCAGGGGCTGGCGCTGGGCGCTGACCTGCCGATGATCGGCGTCTCAACGCTTGCGACCATGGCTCAGGGCGCCTGGCGCATGACCGGCGCCACCCGCGTGCTGGCTGCGATTGATGCCCGCATGGGGGAAGTCTACTGGGCGGAGTACACCCGTGACGAAAACGGCGTCTGGCACGGCGAAGAGACGGAAGCGGTGCTTAAACCTGAAGCCGTCACCGGGCGCCTGAAGCAGCTCTCCGGTGAGTGGGCGACGGTCGGAACCGGCTGGCCGGCATGGCCTGAGATGGCGAAGGACACCGGCCTTACGCTGGTGGACGGTAACATGCTCCTGCCCGCCGCAGAAGATATGCTGCCGATTGCCTGTCAGCTGCTTGCCGCAGGAAAAACCGTGGCGGTTGAACATGCTGAACCGGTTTATTTACGAAACACCGTCGCGTGGAAGAAACTTCCTGGCCGCGAGTGAATCTCAGTAACAGGAACTGAGAAAAAGGAGTCGCATCATGGCGGTTCAGACTAAAGTTGTACGCTTTCTTATGGCAGGCGCGGTTGCCATAGCACTGAGCGGGTGCGTCACCGTTCCTGATGCGATCAAGGGCACCAGCCCGACGCCACAGCAGGATCTGGTACGCGTGATGAATGCCCCGGAGTTGTATGTCGGGCAGGAAGCGCGGTTTGGCGGCAAGGTGGTTGAAGTGTTAAACCAGCAGGGGAAAACCCGGCTGGAGATTGCCACTGTCCCGCTGGACGACGGCGCGCGGCCTGTTCTGGGTGAAGCCTCGCGCGGGCGGATCTACGCTGACGTCAGCGGCTTCCTCGATCCGGTAGATTTCCGCGGGCAGCTGGTAACCGTCGTCGGGCCGATTACCGGTTCGGTGGCGGGGAAAATCGGCAATACGCCATACAAATTTATGACCATGCAGGTGAACGGCTACAAACGCTGGCGTATCGCCCAGCAGGTGGTGATGCCGCCACAGCCAATCGATCCGTGGATGTGGGGACCGCATCCGTATCGTTACGGCTACGGTGGCTGGGGTTGGTACAATCCAGGCCCTGCACAGGTTCAAACAATCGTAACTGAGTAACTTACTGTTATTGTTAGGAAAGAGACAGCGGCTCAGCCGCTGTCTCTGTTTTTTTACGGATAAAACGAAAAAAAAGAGTGACGCGCTTCGCAACCTGCAATCTGAACAATTAATAAACTGGTACGCTGAGTTAATATAATGTTAACAAACTGTTTATTATCGGGGCTGTGATGACGACGAACACTCATTTCAGAGGTGATGCATTGAAAAAGGTTTGGCTTAACCGTTATCCCGCGGATGTCCCTGCGGAGATCAATCCTGACCGTTATCAATCCCTGATTGAATTATTTGAACACTCGGTACGGCGTTACGCTGACCAGCCTGCATTTGTGAATATGGGCGAAGTGATGACCTTCCGTAAGCTGGAAGAGCGCAGCCGGGCGTTTGCAGCCTATTTACAGGAAGGGTTGGGCTTGCAGAAAGGGGATCGCGTCGCGCTGATGATGCCAAACCTGCTGCAATACCCGGTGGCGCTGTTCGGGATCCTCAGGGCAGGGATGATCGTGGTTAACGTTAACCCGCTCTATACCCCGCGCGAGCTGGAACATCAGTTGAATGACAGCGGCGCGGCGGCGATTGTGATTGTCTCCAACTTTGCCCACACGCTGGAAAAAGTCGTTGAAAGAACCCAGGTTAAACACGTCATCCTGACGCGCATGGGCGACCAGCTCTCTACCGCGAAAGGTACGCTGGTCAACTTTGTCGTTAAATACGTTAAGCGGCTGGTGCCGAAATACCACCTGCCGGATGCCATCTCTTTCCGCCGCGCCCTGCATGCGGGCTACCGGATGCAGTACGTGAAGCCGGAGATCGTGTCCGAGGATCTGGCATTTCTGCAATACACGGGCGGTACCACCGGCGTGGCGAAAGGGGCGATGCTGACCCACCGAAATATGCTGGCGAACCTTGAGCAGGTTAATGCCACCTACGGGCCGCTGCTGCACCCGGGCAAGGAGCTGGTGATCACCGCGCTTCCGCTGTATCACATTTTTGCGCTGACCATGAACTGCCTGCTGTTTATTGAGCTTGGCGGTCAAAACGTATTGATCACCAACCCGCGCGACATTCCGGGGCTGGTCAAAGAGCTGGCGAAATACCCGTTCACCGCCATGACTGGCGTGAACACCCTGTTTAACGCGCTGCTTAACAATAAAGAGTTCCAGCAGCTCGATTTCTCCACGCTGCACCTCTCTGCGGGTGGCGGGATGCCAGTTCAGCAGGCGGTTGCCGAGCGCTGGGTGAAACTCACCGGGCAATATCTGCTGGAAGGCTATGGCCTGACGGAGTGCGCCCCGCTGGTCAGCGTTAACCCGCATGATATCGACTATCACAGCGGCAGTATCGGTCTGCCGGTCCCGTCGACGGAAGCAAAACTGGTGGATGATGAGGATAACGAAGTGCCTCACGGTGAGCCAGGAGAGCTGTGCGTCAGAGGGCCGCAGGTGATGCTGGGCTACTGGCAACGTCCGGATGCCACGGATGAGATCATCAAAGACGGCTGGCTGCACACGGGCGACATCGCGGTGATGGATGACGAAGGCTTCCTGCGCATCGTCGATCGCAAGAAAGATATGATCCTGGTGTCAGGGTTCAACGTCTATCCGAACGAAATCGAAGACGTGGTGATGCAGCACAGCGGCGTGCTGGAAGTGGCGGCGGTGGGCGTTCCTTCCGGCAGCAGCGGTGAAGCGGTGAAGATATTTGTGGTCAAGAAAGATCCTTCTCTTACCGAGGATGCGCTGATAACGTTTTGTCGCCGTCAGCTGACGGGCTATAAAGTGCCGAAGCTGGTGGAATTCCGGGATGAGCTGCCGAAATCCAACGTCGGGAAGATATTACGACGAGAATTACGTGACGAAGCCCGTGCCAAAGTGGACAATAAGGCCTGAGCTTCACGTTAATCGCCCAGACGCCGGTTAAGCCGGCGTTTTTTATGGGCGCAAACAAAAGAGAGTCCGATTTGAATTACCAGATGATCACTACCAACGACGAGCTGGCTTCGCTGTGCGAGGTGACGCGTGAATTTCCCGCTATCGCCCTGGATACGGAATTTGTCCGCACCCGAACGTACTATCCGCAGCTGGGTCTGATTCAGATGTATGACGGCAAACACGTGTCGTTGATTGACCCCCTCGGCATTACCGACTGGGCGCCAATGCGCGAGCTGTTGCTGGATACCGCCGTGACCAAATATCTGCACGCGGGCAGTGAAGATCTGGAAGTCTTTCTCAACACCTTTGGCATCATGCCGCAGCCGCTGATTGATACCCAGATCCTCGCGGCGTTCAGCGGTCGTCCGCTCTCCTGGGGCTTCGCCGCGATGGTGGAAGAGTACACCGGTCTGACGCTGGATAAGAGCGAATCGCGTACCGACTGGCTCGCGCGTCCGCTGACGGCGCGTCAGCTTGAATACGCCGCGGCAGACGTCTTTTACCTGCTACCGATTGCCGGCCAGCTCATGAAAGAGGCTGAGGCGTCCGGTTGGCTGTCTGCCGCACTGGACGAGTGCCGCATGACGCAGCAGCGTCGTCAGGAAGTGGTTGATCCGAAAGAAGCCTGGCGTGACATCACCAACGCCTGGCAGCTGCGCACCCGCCAGCTGGCCTGTCTGCAACTGCTGGCTGACTGGCGTCTGCGTAAAGCGCGTGAGCGCGATCTGGCGGTTAACTTCGTGGTGCGTGAAGAACACCTGTGGGCGGTGGCGCGCTATATGCCGGGCAGCCTTGGTGAACTGGACAGCATTGGCCTTTCCGGAAGTGAGATCCGTTTCCACGGTAAAACGCTGCTCGCGCTGGTAGAGAAAGCTCAGCAGCTGCCAGAGGACGCACTGCCAGAACCGCTGCTTAACCTGATGGATATGCCGGGCTACCGCAAGGCGTTCAAAGATATCAAAGCGCTGGTGCAGACGGTGGCGGGGGAAAGCAAACTGAGTGCCGAACTGCTGGCTTCACGTCGTCAGATTAACCAGCTGCTGAACTGGCACTGGAAGTTGAAACCGCAAAATGGTTTACCGGAACTGGTCGCCGGATGGCGGGGGGAACTGATGGCCGAACGCCTGAATACCCTGCTGGAAGGGTATCCGCGCTAAAGAATTGTAGCCCCGGTAAGCGCAGCGCCACCGGGGAAATTGCCGGGCGGCGCGATGCTTACCCGGCCTACAAAACCACAAACGGATTAACGCGACTCTTCCGCTTCCGGAAGCGTCACGTTCAGCTCCAGAATCGAAATATCCCCGTCTTTTTGCTCCAGCTGAACGGTGACCATTTCCGGGTCAATCTGCACGTATTTGCAGATCACTTCCAGAATGTCTTTGCGCAGCTGCGGCAGGTAGTGCGGTTCGGCGTCGCTACGACGACGTTCCGCCACAATGATTTGCAGACGTTCTTTTGCGATGTTGGCGGTGCTTTTTTTCCGCGAGAGAAAAAAGTCCAGTAATGCCATAACTTATCCTCCGAACAGGCGTTTGAGGAAACCTTTCTTCTCTTCTTCAATGAAGCGGAAAGGACGTTCTTCTCCCAGCAGACGGTCAACGGTATCCGCATACGCTTTACCTGCGTCTGCCTGTGTATCCAGGATCACGGGCTCGCCCTGGTTAGAGGCGCGCAACACGGACTGATCTTCCGGGATCACGCCAACCAGTTTGATGCGCAGGATCTCCAGCACGTCTTCCATGCTCAGCATGTCACCTTTGTTCACCCGGCCCGGGTTGTAGCGGGTCAGCAGCAGGTGCTCTTTGATTGGCTCCTGGCCATTTTCCGCGCGACGGGATTTCGAGGCCAGAATGCCGAGAATACGGTCGGAGTCACGTACTGACGAGACTTCCGGGTTGGTGGTGATGATGGCTTCATCCGCGAAGTAGAGCGCCATCAAAGCCCCGGTTTCGATACCGGCCGGGGAGTCGCAGACCACGAAGTCGAACTCCATCTTTTTCAGATCGTCGAGCACCTTTTCCACGCCTTCGCGGGTCAGGGCGTCTTTATCACGGGTCTGGGACGCCGGAAGAATGTAGAGGTTCTCGGTACGCTTATCTTTAATCAGCGCCTGGTTAAGGGTGGCATCGCCCTGAATGACGTTCACGAAGTCATACACCACGCGACGCTCGCAACCCATGATCAGGTCCAGGTTACGCAGACCGATATCGAAGTCGATTACGACGGTTTTCTTTCCCTTCTGGGCCAAACCAGTAGCGATGGCCGCGCTGGAGGTGGTCTTGCCAACGCCTCCTTTACCCGAAGTCACAACAATAATGCGTGCCATAGAAATTCCTTGTTAAAAGGGATCAATTTAACGGTTGAACGGTCAAAGCGTTATCTGCCAGTTGCAGACGGGCCGCTTTGCCATAAAATTCGGCTGGGATTTTATCGCTCAGCCAATATTCACCTGCGATAGACACCAGTTCTGCCGTCAGGTGAGTACAAAAAATTTGTGCTTCTCGATCGCCGCTGGCGCCCGCAAGCGCACGCCCACGCATCATACCGTAAACGTGAATATTGCCATCTGCAATCAGTTCTGCGCCCGCACTGACGTGGCTTGTAACAATCAGATCACAGTTTGGCGCATAAATGCGCTGACCGGAACGAACCGGCAGATCAATCAATCGCGTTTTTGTGACTGGGGCTACATTTTGCGCCGGAGGCGGGGGAGCGGGAACGGTTGCAGGCGTTGCACGCGGGGCTTTTTCTTTGCCCTCGTTTAACAAGGGCAAACCCGCGCGTTCAATTTCGGCTTTTAACTCTGCGTCTTTGCAGCCGCTAATACCCACGATGCGCAACCCCGTGGAGGCGACGGCCTGCTGGAGCCGCTTCCAGTTAACCGGCCCCTCAAGGTCGCTTACATTGACGACGACAGGAGCATGCTTAAGAAAAGCGGGAGCCTGCGCGATTTTGTCTTCTAACGCCTGACGAATAACCTCGGGTTTTGCATCATGCAAATGAACCACTGATAAGGTGAAGCTACTGCCTTTAAGCTCGATGGGCGTATTTGACATCCTGGCCTTACTCAATTTGCTATTAACCGCAACACATCGCCGCGATATTCCGAAGAGTATCAGGCATGTTATAGTCAGGAGTATATTGAGGCAAGCAACCACCCATTAATTCAGAGTAAAAACATGTTTTGTGTGATCTACAGAAGTACCAGCCGCGACCAGACCTACCTTTATGTCGAAAAGAAAGACGATTTTTCCCGCGTGCCTGAAGAATTAATGAAAAGCTTTGGCCGACCGCAGCTGGCGATGCTGCTGCCGCTGGACGGCCGTAAGAAGCTGGTGAACGCCGATCTTGAGAAAGTCAAAAAGGCGTTAATCGAGCAGGGCTATTATTTACAGCTTCCGCCGCCACCGGAGAATTTATTAAAACAGCATCTTGAGGTGAGCGGAAAGAAATAAGCCCGGGTCCTTCCGGGAACAACTCATCAACCGATTAGGGGTCGACCATGTATCAACATCATAACTGGCAAGGTGCATTACTGGATTATCCCGTCAGCAAAGTGGTCTGCGTGGGCAGCAACTATGCAAAACATATTCAGGAGATGGGCAGCGCCGTGCCGGAAGAGCCGGTTCTGTTTATTAAGCCAGAAACCGCACTGTGCGATATTCGCCAGCCGCTGGTTCTGCCGCAGGGACTGGGCTCGGTGCATCATGAAGTGGAGCTGGCGGTGCTGATCGGCGCGACGCTGCGCCAGGCCACTGAAGAACACGTAGAGAAAGCGATTGCGGGTTACGGTGTCGCGCTCGACCTGACCCTGCGCGACGTCCAGGGCAAAATGAAGAAAGCGGGGCAGCCGTGGGAAAAAGCCAAGGGTTTTGATAATTCATGCCCGATTTCCGGTTTCGTTCCGGTGAGTGAATTTACCGACGACCCGCAGAACACGCCCCTCAGCCTGAAGGTCAACGGCGAGATCCGCCAGCAGGGAACAACCGCTGACATGATCCATAAGATCGTTCCGCTGATTGCCTACATGAGCCGCTTCTTCACCCTGAAACCTGGCGACGTGATCCTCACCGGCACTCCGGAAGGTGTGGGGCCGCTGCTTAGCGGCGACGAACTGGACGTCAGTTTTAACGGCCTGTCGCTGAAAACCCGCGTGCTGTAAAAGCACCTTGCCGCCTGAAAAGGGCGGCAAAACTTGCATCAACGTGCCAGACTCGTTATAAGGTGCGCTCTATTTTGACGTGTGGACATCCCGATGAACGACATTCCTTTCTGGCAAAGCAAAACTCTCGACGACATGACCGACGCGGAGTGGGAATCGTTGTGTGACGGCTGCGGGCAGTGCTGCCTGCATAAGCTAATGGATGAAGATTCGGACGAGATCTATTTCACCAACGTAGCCTGCAAGCAGTTAAACATCAAAACCTGCCAGTGCCGCAACTATGAGCGCCGTTTCGAATATGAGCCGGACTGCATCAAGTTAACCCGTGAAAATCTGCCGACCTTTGAGTGGCTGCCGCATACCTGCGCGTATCGCCTGCTGGCGGAAGGAAAGGATCTGCCCACATGGCATCCGCTGTTGACGGGGTCGAAAGCGGCGATGCACGGTGAACGTATTTCCGTGCGCCATATTGCGGTGAAAGAGTCCGAGGTGCGCGACTGGGAAGACCACATTATGAATCACCCTAATCGGTGATAATAAAAAACCCGCCGAGGCGGGTTTTTTATTGTGCGCAATTTTGTCGGGTGGCGCTGCGCTTACCCGACCAACAAAACTGACGTTGCCGTTTTGCTATTACCTTCCAAAAAGATCGCGTTTCTTTGGTTTGAACGGCTGGGCAATCAGCACCAGCAGCGCCACCACAAAGTAGGCGACAAAAATGCCCACTAGCCACTGCGGCATCTCCAGCGTCAGGAACTCCCACTGGCGTACAGAGCAGTCACCGGAGGCCACAAACACCTGCGGCAGCCATTTATCCAGCGGCAGCCAGCTCGGGAAGCGGGCGGCAAAATCGCAGGTCATAAACGGCGACGGGTGAAGCTGCATCTGGGTGTGCTCCCAGGCAAGCGCAATCCCTTTCCCGGCGCTGTATAGCCAGATGGCAATTGCCGCATAGCGTAACGGTGATTTGGGTGCAATCGCACCTACCAGACCCGCGCCCATAATGCCGAACAGAGCACAACGCTCATAAATACACAGTACGCAAGGTTTCAGCCCCATCACATGCTGAAACCACAGCGCGACCATTTCCAGCGCAAAGGCGGTCAGGGCCATCAACAACCACGCTCCGCGACCGCGTGAGCACTGGTTCAAAAATCGCAACATAATCATTTCCCTGGAACATGCTTAGACAGCGCAGTGTAAACGAATTTTAATGCGCCGCAAGTATACCTGCTTGCAATAACCATTGCGTACAGGGAACGAGAGTAATTTTGATGCACAGCAAACCAACCAGGGTAAGCACCAGCGTATACGGCAGCGCCATCCAGACCATTCTTCCATAAGAAAGTCGTATGAGTGGTGCCAGCGCCGAGGTCAGCAGGAAGAGGAATGCCGCCTGACCGTTCGGGGTTGCCACGGAGGGGAGGTTGGTTCCGGTGTTGATCGCCACCGCCAGCAGCTCGAACTGTTCACTGCTGACAATCCCTTGCTCCATCGCGGCTTTGGCCTCATTGATGTATACCGTCCCGACAAAGACGTTATCGGATATAGAGGACAACAGACCGTTAAACAAATAGAACAGCGTTAGCTGCGAATCTGGCGTAGCCTGAAGCACAAACGCGATGATCGGCGCGAACAGATGTTGGTCAATAATCACCGCCACGACCGCGAAAAACACCGCCAGCAGGGCGGTAAACGGCAGCGCTTCGGTAAAGGCTTTTCCGATAGCATGTTCGTCCGTAACGCCGCCCAGGCTGGTTGCAAGGATAATTACCGACAGGCCAATCAGCCCCACCTCGGCAAGGTGGAAGGCCAGCGCAGCGATAAGCCACACGCCGATGAAACCCTGTGCAATCAGGCGCAGCGTCTCCTGGCGCGTGCGTTGTTTGCGGCTCTGCTCGTCAAACTTATGCAGCTCCTGGCGGACCTGATCGGGCAACTTCGCGCCATACCCAAAGAGGTTGAATTTTTCGACCAGCACACAGGTGGCTAACCCGCAGACCAGCACGGGCACGCTGACGGGCGCCATGCGCAGGAAAAATTCGCCAAAATGCCATTCAGCCGCTTTGGCGATAATCAGGTTTTGCGGCTCCCCGACCATGGTCATCACGCCGCCCAGCGCCGTCCCCACGCCCGCATGCATCATCAGGCTGCGCAGAAACGCGCGGAACTGTTCCAGCACATCGCGGTTGTGCGCCTCAACGTGGCTGTCGTCCTGCAAGTTATCGCCAGGACGAGACGAGGCCACCCGGTGGTAAATCCCGTAAAAGCCGACGGCGACGCTGATCACCACCGCAACGACCGTCAGCGCATCCAGGAAGGCAGAGAGGAAGGCCGCGGCGAGGCAAAACGCCAGCGAAAGCAGCGTTTTCGACGGAATGCTCAGCAGCAAACGGGTGAAGATAAACAGCAGAAGCTGCTTCATAAAGTAGATCCCCGCCACCATGAAGATCAGCAGCAGCAGGACTTCAAGATTCGACGCTATCTCGTTTTTAACATGCTCCGCGCTGGTCATTCCAATGACCACGGCTTCCAGCGCCAGCAGCCCGCCGGGCAACAGCGGATAGCACTTCAGCGCCATCGCCAGGGTAAAGATAAACTCGGCGACCAACATCCACCCGGCAACGAAGGGATCCAGCAAAAAGATAACGGGATTAACGACCAGGAATACCAGTAAAGTAAGTTTGTACCAGTCAGGTGACTGACCTAAAAAGTTGCGCCACAGCGCGCGCCCAAATGAAATTTCCACGACAGACGTCCTTTACCCGTCAAATAAGACAAGACATCAGTATACGCAAAAATGGCGGCAGAGCGGGGGATTAAGCCATTTGTAAATTTCATAAAAATGAAACGGCGATCCCTCTTTTCTGTCTCTGCTGCGCTATCTGCCTCTGCGCGCCTCTGGTATGATGAGTGCAATTTGCTAAAGCTGTGTAATGGAAATCTCACTATGGTCATTAAGGCGCAGAGCCCGGCGGGTTTCGCGGAAGAGTACATCATTGAAAGCATCTGGAATAATCGTTTCCCTGCGGGATCAATTCTACCTGCTGAACGCGAACTCTCTGAACTGATTGGCGTCACCCGTACCACGCTGCGAGAAGTGCTCCAGCGTCTGGCGCGCGATGGCTGGTTGACGATACAGCATGGCAAACCCACTAAGGTGAACAACTTCTGGGAAACGTCCGGGCTGAACATTCTGGAAACGCTGGCGCGTCTCGACCACGAAAGCGTACCGCAGCTGATTGATAATCTGCTTTCCGTGCGCACCAACATCGCCACCATTTTTATCCGCACCGCGTTTCGTCAGCATCCTGAAGATGCGCTGAAAGTGCTTGCCACCGCTAATGAGGTGGAAGACCACGCGGATGCCTTTGCGACCCTGGATTACAATGTGTTCCGCGGTCTGGCGTTTGCTTCCGGCAATCCGGTTTACGGTCTGATCCTGAATGGAATGAAAGGGTTATATACGCGCATTGGTCGTCACTATTTTGCTAACCCTGAAGCCCGCAGCCTGGCGCTCGGCTTCTACCATAAACTGAGCAAACTCTGCACCGAAGGGCTGCACGATCAGGTCTATGAAACGGTGCGTCGTTACGGCCACGACTCCGGTGAAATCTGGCATCGGATGCAGAAAACGCTGCCGGGTGATTTAGCGATTCAGAGTCGCTAAAATAAAAAACCTCTCGATTGAGAGGTTTTTTTTCGCCCGGTGGCGCTTTGCTTACCGGGCCTACAAAACCCGTAGGCCGGGTAAGGCGTAGCCGCCACCCGGCAACAAACTACAGCGTATTCAACCGCGCCGGACACCGGTCCAGCAGCTCCACGCTGCCATCTTCGTTCTGCTGCTCCAGCAACACGTCAAATCCCCACAGGCGATGCACATGCTTCAGCACTTCCTTACGCCCCTTGTCCAGCGGCGCGCGGTTGTGCGGAATATAGCGCAACGTCAGGGAGCGGTCGCCGCGCAGATCCACGTTCCAGACCTGAATGTTCGGTTCAAGATTACTCAGGTTGTACTGGGATGACAGGCGCGAGCGGATCTCGCGATAGCCCTCTTCGTTGTGGATCGCGGAGATCTCCAGGTAGTTGTTGCGGTCATCATCCAGTACGGTGAAGAAGCGGAAATCACGCATGATCTTCGGCGACATGAACTGGCTGATAAAGCTCTCATCCTTAAAATCACGCATCGCGAAGTGCAGCGTTTCCAGCCAGTCGGAACCGGCAATATCCGGGAACCAGTATTTGTCCTCTTCGGTGGGCGACTGACAAATACGCTTGATATCCTGGAACATGGCAAAGCCGAGCGCGTACGGGTTAATGCCGCTGTACCACGGGCTGTTATATGCCGGCTGGAATACCACGTTGGTGTGGCTGTGCAGAAACTCCATCATAAACCGCTCGGTGACTTTTCCTTCGTCGTACAGGTGGTTAAGAATGGTGTAGTGCCAGAAGGTCGCCCAGCCTTCGTTCATCACCTGGGTCTGCTTCTGCGGATAGAAATACTGGCTCACCTTGCGCACGATGCGCAGGATCTCACGCTGCCACGGCTCCAGCAGTGGGGCGTTTTTCTCCATAAAGTAGAGCAGGTTTTCCTGCGGCTCGGAAGGGTAGCGACGCGCCTCGGCGACGGTTTTCTCCTCTTCACGTTTCGGCAGGGTGCGCCACAGCATATTCACCTGGCTTTGCAGATACTCCTCGCGGCTCTTCTGCCGGGCTTTCTCTTCCTGCAATGAGATCTTCTGCGGACGCTTATAACGATCAACGCCGTAGTTCATCAGCGCGTGGCAGGAGTCCAGCAGCTTCTCCACCTCGTCCACGCCGTAGCGCTCTTCGCAGTCGGTAATGTATTTGCGGGCGAAGATCAGGTAATCGACGATGGAGCTGGCGTCCGTCCAGCTGCGGAACAGATAGTTATTTTTGAAGAACGAGTTATGTCCATAGCAGGCGTGCGCCATCACCAGCGCCTGCATGGTAATGGTGTTCTCCTCCATCAGATAGGCAATACACGGGTTAGAGTTAATGACGATTTCATACGCCAGTCCCTGCTGCCCGTGCTTATACAGCCGCTCTGTTTCAATGAATTTTTTGCCAAACGACCAGTGCGGATAGTTAATTGGCATCCCGACGCTGGAGTAAGCGTCCATCATCTGTTCCGAGGTGATGACTTCAATCTGATGGGGATAGGTATCCAGACGATAGAGTTTGGCCACCCGGTCGATCTCCGCCAGGTAGACATCCAGCAACTCGAAGGTCCAGTCGGGTCCATCGCTCAGACGGGTGCTGTCCCTGGACATGGAATCTAGTGTAGCCATTAGCGCGCCCTCGTTGTTGGTCGCTCTCTCTGACTGGAGAGCCTCCTTTCAAGCATAGATCACCCCATTCAAATACGCGGGGCGCAGAAATTTTTTCTTTGCGATTTCGCGTTTTCGATACGGCAAATAAAGCGGTGCTCACAGAATTTTCTACTGGTTAAAAATAACGCGCAGCAGGAGATCCCAAATAAGCGCCATCCCCTGATACAGCGGGATATGTGAGTTGAGTCACCATAAAAAAGTCATATGTTGAATAATATTTTCAACTAGGTTATCAATCTGTAATTAGATGATTGTTCTTTTGCTCATAATGGAGTGGCTATGCGTGTTGTCATACTGGGAAGTGGTGTCGTTGGCGTAACCAGCGCCTGGTATTTGAGTCAGGCGGGACATGAGGTTACCGTTATCGATCGCGAATCCGGTCCGGCGCTGGAAACCAGTGCGGCGAATGCGGGGCAAATCTCTCCGGGCTACGCTGCGCCGTGGGCGGCCCCGGGCGTTCCGCTGAAGGCGATCAAATGGATGTTTCAGCGACATGCGCCGTTGGCGATAAGTCTTGACGGCACGCAGTTCCAGCTTAAATGGATGTGGCAGATGCTGCGCAACTGCGACACCCGCCACTATATGGAAAACAAGGGGCGTATGGTGCGGCTGGCGGAATACAGCCGCGACTGCCTGAAGGCGCTGCGTGCCTCAACGGGCATTGAATATGAAGGGCGTCAGGGCGGCACGCTTCAGCTGTTCCGTACCGCGCAACAGTACGAAAACGCGACCCGCGATATCGCCGTGCTTGAAGATGCTGGCGTACCGTATCAGCTGCTGGAAGCCAGCCAGCTGGCGCAGGTGGAGCCAGCGCTTGCCGAGGTCGCGCACAAGCTGACGGGCGGTCTGCGTTTACCGAACGATGAAACCGGCGACTGCCAGCTTTTCACCCAGCGTCTGGCGCGCATGTGTGAGCAGGCCGGGGTGAAATTCCGCTTCAATACTTCTGTCGACAAACTGCTGTCGGAAGGGGAGAAGATTTACGGCGTGAAGTGTGGGGAAGAGGTAATTAAAGCCGATGCCTACGTGATGGCGTTTGGCTCCTACTCAACCGCGATGCTGAAAGGCATCCTGGATATCCCGGTCTATCCGCTGAAAGGCTACTCCCTGACCATTCCTGTGAAAGAGGACAGCGGCGCGCCGGTCTCGACCATTCTTGATGAAACCTACAAAATCGCCATCACCCGCTTCGATAACCGGATCCGCGTCGGGGGCATGGCGGAAATCGTGGGCTTCAATACCGAGCTGCTCAAACCGCGTCGTGAAACGCTGGAGATGGTCGTGGGCGATCTCTTCCCGCGCGGCGGCTTCATTGAGCAGGCGACGTTCTGGACCGGCCTGCGCCCAATGACCCCGGACGGCACGCCGATTGTGGGCCGTACACCATACAAAAATCTGTGGACTAACACCGGCCACGGCACGCTTGGCTGGACCATGGCCTGCGGTTCGGGCCAGCTGCTGAGCGACCTGATCTCCGGAAGGACGCCGGCAATTCCGTTTGACGATTTGAGCGCCGCACGCTATCAATCAGGGTTTACCCCATCGCGTCCACAACACCTGCACGGCGCGCATAATTAAGGAGTCGTCATGTCCCGTCCCATTCTGGCCCAGCTGGATTTGCAGGCGCTGAAGGATAACCTGCAAATTGTTCGCCGTGCTGCGCCGGGTTCTCGTGTCTGGTCGGTGGTGAAAGCCAACGCCTACGGTCATGGTATCGACCGTATCTGGAGTGCGCTCGGCGGCACCGATGGTTTTGCCTTGCTGAATCTGGAAGAGGCCATCCTGCTGCGCGAGCGCGGCTGGAAAGGACCGATCCTGCTGCTGGAAGGATTCTTTCATGCGCAGGATCTGCCTCTGCTGGATAAGTACCGCCTGACGACCAGCGTTCACAGTAACTGGCAGATCAAGGCCATCCAGGACGCGAAGCTGCATGCCCCGCTGGATCTCTATCTCAAAGTGAACAGCGGGATGAACCGTCTGGGCTTCCAGCCTGAACGGGTGCATACGGTCTGGCAGCAGCTTCGTGCGCTGAAAAACGTCGGTGAGATGACGCTGATGGCGCACTTCGCCGATGCGGAAAAGCCGGACGGCATTGCCGATGCCATGGTCCGCATTGAGCAGGCGGCAGAAGGTCTGGACTGTCCGCGCTCGCTGTCGAACTCAGCGGCAACGCTCTGGCATCCCGAGGCGCACTACAACTGGGTACGTCCAGGGATCGTTTTGTACGGCGCGTCACCCTCAGGTCAGTGGCAGGATATTGCCAACAGCGGCCTGAAGCCGGTGATGACGTTACGAAGCGAGATTATCGGCGTGCAAACCCTTAAAGCGGGCGATACGGTGGGCTATGGCAGCCGCTATCGGGCAGCAGGTGAACAGCGCATCGGTATCGTGGCGGGGGGCTATGCAGATGGTTATCCGCGCATCGCCCCGAGCGGCACGCCGGTGTGGGTCGATGGCGTGCGCACCGGCACGGTAGGTACCGTCTCCATGGACATGCTGGCCATCGATTTGACGCCGTGTCCCCAGGCGGGCATCGGATCGCCGGTTGAGCTGTGGGGCAACGAGGTTAAAATTGATGATGTGGCCGCTGCGGCGGGCACCGTCGGGTATGAACTGATGTGCGCTCTGGCGCCAAGAGTGCCTGTTGTGACGGTGTAACTTGTGTGTGCCGGGTGGCGCTAGCGCTTACCCGGCCTACGTTCGGGGTTTTGTAGGCCGGGTAAGGCGAAGCCGCCACCCGGCAAAAAAGCAGCTACTCCGCCTCCTCCTCCATCGGCCTTACGCCGACTTTGCGCACCGCGTTATCTTCTTTCTCCGCTACCGTCCAGATCATCCCGGCAAACTCCACCTGGTCACCGACGACCGGCGCAGCCCCTAATAATTGCTGAATAATCTCACCCAGGGTTTGCTGGTTATCGCGATTCTCCAGTCCACCTTCCAGGCCATAAATCAGCGCCACATCCGCAAAGCGGGCGCTGGCTTCGAGGATAAAATCGCCGAAGAAACGCTGATCCAGCGCCACCGGGGGCGACTGGCTGAACAGCTTGCCGAGGGCCGGCAGGTCGCGCTCGCGGCCAATCACGCAGAGGATATCGTTCTCACGCAGCCGCGTGCTGCCGGTCGGGTGAAGCAGGGCGTTATCCCGGAACAGGGCGGCAATGCGCGTTTCAGCGGGCATATGCAGATCGCGCAGGGACGCGCCCACGCACCACTTATCGGCGCTTAGCTGGTAGACAAACTGTTCCCAGGGATTCTCAGGGTGAATATCCAGCCCCACGCGGGAGACCGGCCAGCCAATGGGCGGTACCACCACTTTGGCTTTTTTCGCCGCCCAGCCCAGCGACGTCCCCTGGAACAGCAGCGACACCAGCACCACGAAGAAGGCGACGTTGAAGAACAGACGGGCGTTGTCCAGCCCGGCCATCATCGGGAACACGGCCAGAATAATCGGCACCGCGCCGCGCAGCCCCACCCAACTGATAAATATCCGCTCACGCAGGTTAAACCCGCGGAACGGCAGCAGCCCGGCAAACACCGACAGCGGACGGGCGAAGAAGATCATCCAGGCCGACAAAAGCAGCGCCGGCACGGCGATAGGCAGCAGGTCCGACGGCGTCACCAGCAGGCCCAGCACCAGGAACATGGCGATCTGCGCCAGCCAGGCCAGACCGTCGAAGTTCTGCAAGATGGCGTGACGGTTGCGAATCGGTCGGTTGCCCAACAGGAAACCGCAAAGGTAAACCGCCAGAATACCGCTGCCGTCCAGCGCGGTGGTGACGGCAAAGATCAGGATCCCACCGCTCAGGGCCAGCAGCGGGTAAAGGCCGGAAGGCAGCGTAATACGGTTAATCGTATGCTGTAACAGGTAACCGCCGCCGAGACCAATAATAATCCCGAGGCCAAACTGCTGGAGGATGTGCCAGGCGAACATCCAGCTCAGGCCGGTTTCGTGCTGCTGGATCATCTCAATCAGGGTAATGGTCAGGAACACCGCCATCGGATCGTTACTGCCGGATTCAATCTCAAGCGTGGAGCCAACGCGTTCGTTCAGCCCCTTGCCGCCGAGCAGTGAGAAAACCGCCGCCGCATCGGTAGAGCCGACAATCGCGCCAATCAGCAGGCCTTCCATTATATCGAGGTTAAACAGCCAGGCCGCCATCATGCCGGTCAGGCCGGAGGTGATCAGCACGCCGACGGTCGCCAGAGACAGCGCCGGGCCTAAGGCAACGCGAAACGAACTTGCCTGGGTGCGCATTCCGCCGTCCAGCAGAATCACCGCCAGCGCGAGGTTACTCACCATATAGGCGAAAGGGTAATTATCGAAGGGGATACCGCCGATACCGTCGATCCCGGCAAGCATGCCGATAGCCAGGAAAATGACAAGAATAGGTATGCCAAGACGCGATGAAAATGAACTTAATAAAATGCTAAAGGTTACCAGGATGGAACCCAGAATGAAGAGACTGATTATCGCTGTGGCACCCAATGTCGTCTTACTCCCACCTCAATGTGAACGCTGTTATTAAAACCCTAACATAATAACAACGTTAACTGCGTTTTATTGAGGGGGAATAACGGCTTTTTTATGCCTTTAAGACCGGATGACCGCTGATTGTTAACCGACTGCCTGAATTATCGTGTACAAGGTGCGCCTGGGCACCCAGTGGCAGCGTAACGGTTTGCTGCTCATGGCCGAAATCCAGACCGGCGATCACCGGGATATCCAGCCGGGAACGAATGAAATCAATCATCGTCTCCAGGGAATAGCCCGCATCGTAATCGTTGGGGGCTGAACCACTAAAACTGCCCAGCACAATGGCCGACTGCCGATCCAGGATCCCGGCGTGATACAGCTGCAACAGCATACGTTCGACGCGGAACGGGTGTTCGTTGATATCTTCCAGCACCAGTATGCCGTCCGTGATCTGCGGCAGCCACGGCGTTCCAATCAGCGACACCAGCATCGCGAGGTTGCCGCCCCACAGCTGTCCTTCACATTCCCAGTGCGGTCCATTGCCTTGCCACTCGACGGTGAACGTCGGGTTTTGCAGGGCGCGCCAGAAATGGTCCTGCGTAAATGCATCCAGCTCCGGCGCACCAAAGTTGCCGGCCAGCATCGGGCCGCTAAAGGTAATGACGTTATGCAACGCCAGCAGGCCGAGCTGGATCGCCGTGAAATCGCTGTGTCCGCAGATTAACAGCGGATCCTGCTGCTGGCGCGCGGCCAGCCCGGCCCAGTCGATGCTCTCCAGCAGCCGGCTTGCGCCATAGCCGCCGCGCACGGCCAGCACAATAGTGTTTTCACCTTCCAGCGTCGCCAGGCTGTTGATATCGCTCAGTCTCTGCGCCTCCGTACCAGCAAAACGCTGCATGCGGCGGGGGATAATTGTCTGATTTTCTACCTGATGGCCCATTTCCAGCAGGCGCTGAACGCCCCGCTGTGCCGCCTCCTGGTTGATGCAGTAGCCTGACGGTGCGATGAGATGAAACTGAGGCATGGCAATTCCTTGCTGAATGAGAATCTAATTGTCTATATCATGCCGCTTATACGCCGCCTGCTTCAAGGGGCGACGTACCGCGATGACCGGCTATAAGGATAGATGACGTGAAATTGAGATGGTTTGCTTTTTTGATTGTGCTGCTCGCTGGCTGTAGTTCAAAACATGATTATCAAAATCCCCCCTGGAACCCTGAAGTGCCGGTAAAGCGGGCCATGCAGTGGATGCCGATCAGCGAACAAGCCGGGAAGGCCTGGGGCGTGAGCCCGCGTCTGATCACGGCGATCATTGCCGTGGAGTCCGGTGGCAACCCGACGCTGGTGAGTAAATCGAATGCGGTGGGGCTGATGCAATTAAAAGCCTCGACGGCGGGAAGAGAGGTCTATCGCTACATGGGCTGGAAGGGACAGCCATCCACCAGCGAGCTGAAAAACCCGGAACGTAATATCTCTATGGGAACCGCTTACCTGAGCATTCTCGAGCATGGCATTCTGAAGGGGATTGACGATCCGGAAGTGATGCAATATGCGCTGGTGGTGTCGTACGTTAACGGAGCCGGCGCGCTGCTCCGAACCTTCTCATCCGATCGCAAAGAGGCGATAGAAGAGATTAACGATATGGATAAAGATGAATTCTTCGAGCACGTTGTGAAGAATCATCCGTCAGCACAGGCTCCACGTTATATCTGGAAAGTACAGAAAGCGATGGACGCCATGTAACGCCTTTGTCGGGCGGCTGCACGCTGCCCGACGCCTTTCAGCGCACTTTATTCGCGCGTTCCCGCGCTTCACGCTCCAGTGAGAAGATGATGCGCTGTAGTTCGCGTTCGGCGCCTGGCCCGACATTCAGAAAGCGAAAGCTCAGTCGCGGCGTGGTAATGGTTTCGTTTTTGCTGTCCACCACCTTGCGCTCGCTGATGGCAATCAGCTGGGCGTCAAACCAGAAGCGTCCCCATCCGCCCATATCCAGCTCAATCTGACTAAAACGCATGCCTTCCACCAGTCCTTCCGGCTTCGGCGTATCCATTAACGCGCCCATCCCGCCCAGTGACAGGTCGAAGAGACGAAAGCGGATCTCTTTTTTGTCCGGCATTTTTGCCTTACAGAAATAGGCCGGGTGAAGCGGGGCGCTGATGCGAAAAAACTCGCGGCGTTGCACGAACCAGAGGTTAGCGGGCAGGGGAGCGATAAACGCAGGCAAACCCTGGTACGCGATCGTGGTCAGGCGGGGCAGTATAAACTCGACTTTAGCCCCCTGCGTTTCGGCCATCACCGAGAGGTTTTCTGCCTGGAGCGCGGCACGGTTTTCTTCGCTCTGGCTACCCAGATCCACGATCAGGTGTTCTGCCGTCACGTCCAGGATCTTACTGATAAACTGGCTGGTTGACCAGTTGATGCGCAGCGGCACCTCGCCCTTTTTCAGGTCGCGTAATACCCCTAATACAGCCAGCGGATTTTGTTTCAGGAACTGCTCACTGTAGCTACTCACGCCAGATGGCTCCTCGATAGATGACAGACTGTCTCTGGGTTATCGGCACGCTGGCATGAAACTTAATACAAACGATCTGTTTTTCTCCGCCGATATTGATTTGCTAATGGAAATGATAATAATTGGCGTTCCCAATACCATCTAATAACAAGACGACACTATGAGCACCTCACGTTTTGCGTTATGCGCGTTGGCAGGCGCCGTCACGCTGGCATTGCAAACACAGGCTTTTGCAGAAGAACCCACCATCGTGGTGACCGGTACAGAGCAGGGCAGCGCGCTCCCTGCCTGGACCAACAGCGCCACGAAATCAGCCGTCGCGGAAAGTAAAACGCCCCAGGTGATCAACACCATCGCCGCTAAAGAGATTGAGCAGCGGCACGCCAGTTCGGTAAACGAGATCCTGCGCTATGCGCCGGGCGTTTCCACGGAGGTGCGCGGGAGCACCTCTTACATGAGCGAGTACAAAATCCGCGGGTTCAACGTCGAGCAGGAGTTCTACAACGGCCTGCAACTTCCCTATAACGTCACCGGGAACACTAAAGCGCGAATCGATCCGCTGCTGATTGAGAGCGTCGATATCCTGAAGGGGCCGTCATCCGTGCTGTATGGCGGTGGCTCCCCGGGCGGGCTGGTCAATATTCAGAGTAAAAAGCCGCAGAAAGAGGCGAAAACAGAACTGGGCTTTAACACCGGAAACCGCAATCTGAAAGAGGGGTACCTGGACTCCACGGGGCAGATTGCGACCAGCGACTGGAACTATCGCCTGCTGGGTAAAGCGACAGAGAGTGACGAACAGGCGCACACCACGCGCTATGAAAACTATCTGGTGGCCCCCTCCGTGACCTGGCAGCCGGATGACAAAACGCGCCTGACCATTGACGCGCTGGCGCAAAATACGCCGAGCCTGACGCCGTCTGATCCGATGCCGCTAAGCTATCTACGGTCTAAATACGCCGATCGTCGTGACTATGCCGGGGATGAGTGGAGCGGCTTTAAGCAGCGTCAGTGGATGCTGGGCTACAGCTTTGAACATGAGTTTGACAGTGGCTGGGGCTTTAGCCAGAAAGCGCGCTACTTTGACGTGGACACCCACCAGCGCAGCGCCTATTCAACCGGGACGGGCAGCGAGGTCTACCAGCTTAACCGCTTCGCCTATACCACGGATGAAGATTTACAGAGCTTCAACATTGATAACCAGGTCACCCGAACCGTCGCGCTGGGGGACTGGAAACATCATCTGCTGGCGGGCTTTGACTACCAGAAGCTGAACTCTCACTTCCATTATCGTTACGCCTCGTCCACACCGGGTATCGATATGCGTAATCCGGATCACTCGCAGATCGATAACGATGCGCTGGGGCTTGAAACCGCGCAGAAAAACCGTCTCAGCTATCAGCAGAATGGCTATTACCTCCAGGATCAGATTGCGTTTGGCGGGCTGAACGTGCTGGCCAGCCTGCGCTATGACGACTACCGTTCTGTCACCACCAACTATCTGCAAAACGGTGACAAAGCCTGGGTATCGCAGGATCGCCTCACTAAGCGACTGGGCGCGCTTTATGCCTTTGACAATGGTCTCTCGCCGTTTATCAGCTATTCGGAAGGGTTCGCCCCGGTATCGCCGCAGGGCACGTTGACCGCGAAAGACGTTAAGCCCACCACCAGCAAGCAGGTGGAGGGTGGGGTGAAATACCTGCTGGCGGATTACGCAACCACCTTCACCGCCTCGGTGTTTAACATTCGTCAGAAAAATGTGGTGACCAGCGATCCGGGCTTCCTCAACTATCGCCAGACCGGGGAAGTGGAATCGAAAGGTGCGGAGCTTTCCGCTATGAGTCGTCCAACGGATAACCTGACGCTGATTGCCAACTATGCCTACACCCACGCCATCAATACCGAAGATGACAAGTACCAGGGCAAACGACCGACGCAGGTCCCTGAGAACGCCTTTAATCTGTGGGGAGATTACACCTTTGACAGCACACCGCTGAGAGGGTTAACGCTGGGGGCAGGGGCACGCTACACCGGGCCGATGGAGATCTCGCCAGCCAACGACGCAGGCAAGCTGGGCGGTACGACGCAATACGATCTGGCGGCATCTTACCGCATGGGCGAGCTGGCGCCATCGCTGGAGGGGCTGACGCTGAAAGCGAGCGCGCAGAACGTCACCAACAAAGAGACGCTCACCTGTTATGACGCGACCAACTGCTGGATAGGCCGCGACCGCACGTTCCAGGTCGGGGCGAGTTACAGCTTCTGAAAAAAGCCCGGTGGCGCTTCGCTACCGGGCCAATCTATTGCACGGAACCATCCCCTCGCCCCACCGGGGAGAGGGGCAGGGTGAGGGGCGCTACTGCGCCGCCTGTTTCGCAGGTGCAACATCATCGTTTGCCGCAGGCTGATTCTCCGGTACGCTGTCGCACGGCTTCTCTTTCGGGCAGACCATGTCCAGCATCCTGAGCGTCACGCCGTTACTCCAGCCGAAACCGTCCTGCAACGGATACTCACCGCCGCCACCGCCGGTACCGGTCGAAGAGACATCGTACTTCTCAACCAGTTTCTTCTCGCGATCGTAGGTATGCTGAACGTTTTTCAGGAAACGCCAGGTTACGTCCATCGCCACTTTCTGCTGACCATAGTTCTGCAACCCTTCCACCGCTACCCACTGCAACGGCGCCCAGCCGTTCGGCGCATCCCACTGCTGCCCGCTGTTGATGGTGGTGGTAGAAATACCGCCCGGTTTCAGCAGGCGTGACGACGCGGCTGCGGCCACTTTATCGGCGCGATCCTGTGATGCGGCCTTCACATACAGCGGGAAGAGGGCTGCGGCCGTCAGCTGATTACGCACCTTCCCGGTTTTCAGATCGTAATCCGCATACCAGCCCTCTTTATCGTTCCACAGGTGGCTTTCCATGGCTTTCTGACGTGCGGAGGCCAGCGCGTCATATTTACTTGCACTGGCGTTATCGCCGTCTTCCTGACTGGCGCGGGCCAGCAGTTTTTCCATCTTAAACATCAGCGCATTCAGATCCACCGGCACGATGCTGGTGGTGCGGATGGTACCCAGCTTCTGTGGATCGTCCATCCAGCGGGAGCTGAAATCCCACCCCGAGGCCGCGGCAGAGCGCAGATCGCGGTAAATCTCGGTGGCCGGACGGTTAGGGTTATTTTTGGCGGTGGTCACGTCATCCAGCCACGACTCAGGGCGCGGCGTGTCCCGATCGTCCCAGTAGCGGTTGAGGATCGAGCCGTCATCCAGCTTCACCACGCGTTTGTTCGCCTGACCAGGCTGGAGCCCATCAGCCCCCTCCATCCAGTAAGCGTACTCTTTCTCCATCTGCGGACGGTATTTCTTCAACGCGTCGCTGTCATGCGTGTCCAGCAATTCCACCATCAGCGAGAAGAACGGCGGCTGAGAGCGGCTCAGGTAGTAGCTGCGGTTACCGTTAGGGATATGGCCCCAGGTATCAAGCTCGTAAGCGAAGTTGTCCACCATGTCGCCGATCTTATCCCAGTGGCCGCTCTCGGCCAGCCCCAGCATGGTGAAATAGCTGTCCCAGTAATAGACTTCGCGGAAGCGTCCTCCCGGCACGACATAGGGCTTTGGCAGGGGCAGGAGGGAGTCCCATTTGTTCGCTTTGTCAGTGGTGCGGGTCAGTACAGGCCACAGATCGTCTATGTGTTCGCGCAGGCTCTGGCCTTCAGGGGGAACGTATTTCTCACCTTCCTTCGGCAGGATAAAGTTCATCTCTACGAAGTGGCGCAGGTCAAAACCGGACTGGGTATGCTGCATCCGGTAATCCGCCAGGATGGTTAGCGGGTCGCTTTTGGGAACGGCATCCGCGAAGGTTTTCTGATCCGGGAACAGTTTGGCACTCTGTACTTCATTAAAGAGGGGGCCAAGGAGAATATCAGGTGAGCTTTGCTGGCTCGTTGGCTGGTCTTCAGCATAACCAAATGCGGTAACACCGAGTAGGGCGCCTGCCAACGTAAGGTGTAACAAGCCAGGGCGTAGCATTCGAGTTTTTATCATCGGTTCATCTCCATTCGTCGCTGGGCAGCGTCACCGCTGTCGTCAATCACCTGAAAACCTTAGACGAATATTGCCCGCTTCGCGTGTTAGATATCCCATTTTGCGCATTACCAGACAATTTACCGCCGCGCCCGGACGTGAGAAGCGCGCCGAAAACTATTTACTCGGGGAATGTTTTTTGGGGAATGATTTTAATTAAATATCCTGTCAGGGCACGCCATGAATATTGACCAGGCTTATGGGTTGCAACCTTTTTTAATTCTGTGAGCGGGATTGTGTTTCTTTATTACATTCCGCGAATAACTTTCCGTGAAGGTCACACAAAGTAAAAAACATAACCGACATAACAAAAAACATAATAGCCTGCCGAAAAGCATTTAGACGAAATAGAGTGGCCCATCACTTTGGGTATTCACTTTTATTTCAGGATGGATTCTATGCAATTTAAAAAAATGGTTGTCCTCGTGGGGGCACTCTGTTCTGGCTCTCTTTTTGCGGCACAAAGCGCGACGAGCGTAGATGAAAAACTGGCGCAACTGGAGGCGCAAATCGAGGCGTTGAAACAACAGCAGGCGGCCAGTCAGCAGGCTGCTCCCGTGGTCGTCCAGTCAGAAGAGCCCGTCAATAAAGACGCACCACCGAAGCTGACGCTTTCGGGCTTTGGAGATATAAAATTTTATGGCGATGTGGAATTTAATATGGATGCTGCCAGCAAAACCGGCAGTCTGACTTCTGTTAAGCAAAGTGCTAATAGCGACTGGGCACCGGGAGATAAAGAACGGTGGGATATTAATGGTCGTATTTTGCTGGGGTTTGATGGTTATCGAAAAATGGATAACGGCCATTTTTCCGGATTTTCTGTACAACCACTGGGCGATTTGGCAGGGCAAATGTACCTTGATGATGCGGTATTTTTCTTTGGCGCAGAAAACGACTGGGAAATTAAAGTTGGACGTTTTGAAGCCTACGATATGTTCCCGCTCAACCAGGATACCTTTGTTGAATACTCGGGCAATACAGCGGACGATCTTTATAGCGACGGCTATGGTTACATTTATATGCTGAAAGAGGGGCGTGGCCGTACCGACAGCGGCGGTAACTTCCTGATGAGTAAAACGCTGGATAACTGGTATTTCGAGCTGAATACGCTGTTCAAAGACGGCAGCGATCTGTACGTCGACCAGCGCTACCATGGCGCGGAACTGGAAAATGATAAGAACGTCGCCTATGTCCGGCCAGTTATTTCGTGGCAGGACGGCCCGTTCTCAACGGCCGTCGCCATGGAAACCAATCTGGTCAACAATGCTTATGGCTATCGGGATGACGCGGGTCGTTGGGTCGATCAGTCTGACCGCACCGGTTACGGATTCACCATGACCTGGGATGGTCTGAAAGCCGATCCTGAGGATGGCATAGTCGTGAATCTCAACACAGCGTATCTTGACGCCGCAGACGAAACGGACTTCACCTCCGGCGTCAATGCCCTGTGGCGTAACGCTGAGCTGGGCTATATTTATGCGCATAACGAAATCGACGAATTTAACACTTCAACCTTTGACGCAGAGTGTGAGAATGATTGCTGGATCACCGATCCGGGTGAGTATGATATTCACACTGTCCATGCGTCGTACCTTATTCCCAACGTAATGAAGATGAAGAACTTTAACATTTACCTGGGCGCCTACGCTTCGTGGGTGAACGCGTCGCCGAAAAAGGGAAGCGATAAGAACGACGATCGTTATGGCGGTCGTGTGCGGTTTAAATATTATTTCTGAAGAGTGTCATGATGCCCCTCTGTTAGCAGGCAGAGGGGCCATTTTGCAGGCCGGGTATGCGCAAGCGTCACCCGGCAATACGATCGGCTACAACCCTTTCTTATCCATCAGCACCGCCAGATCCACCAGACGGTTCGAGAAGCCCCACTCGTTGTCATACCACGACAGGATCTTCACCATATTCCCGCCAATCACCAGCGTTGAAAGCCCGTCGATGATGGATGAGCGCGGGTCGCCCTGATAATCACGGGAGACCAGCGGTTCATCGCTGTAGCCCAGGATGCCTTTCAGCGGCCCGCTGGCGGCAGCCTGACGGAACGCGTCATTCACCTCTTCGGCGGTCACGTTGCGGCTCAGCGTCACCGTCAGATCGACAATCGACACCACCGGAACCGGCACGCGCAGAGAATACCCGGTGAGTTTACCGTCAAGCTCGGGGATCACTTTCCCGAGCGCTTTTGCCGCGCCGCTGGAGTAAGGCACAATGGATAATGCTGCCGCGCGCGCGCCGCGCAGATCTTTTTCCGGCTGGTCATGCAGCGCCTGGCTGTTGGTGTAGGCATGCGTGGTGTTCATCAGCCCGTGCTCAATGCCAAACTGCTGGTGCAGCACCTGCGCCGCTGGCGCCAGACCATTAGTGGTGCAACTCCCGTTGCTGACCACAAAATGCTGGGCCGGATCGTACAGCGTGTGGTTCACACCCATTACCACCGTCAGATCATCATTTTTAGCCGGGGCGGAAATAATGACGCGTTTTGCGCCGCCGCTCGTGATATGCACCGCCGCTTTTTCACGTTCGGTGAAGAAGCCGGTTGCTTCAATTACCACCTCAACGCCTGCGTCTTTCCACGCAATGTTTGCCGGGTCGCGTTCACTGAATACGGTGATGCGTTGCCCGTCAACCTGTAGCGCGCCGTCCGCCGCTTCCACAGGCACCGGCAGCGTGCCGAGCAGAGAGTCATATTTCAGCAGATGGGCGAGGGTTTTACTGTCCGTCAGATCGTTAATGGCCACAATCTGGAGATCCGGGTTGCCCAGCGCTGCGCGCAGGACATTACGTCCGATACGGCCGAAACCGTTAATACCGACCTTAACCATGATGCACTCCTTATCTGTGTTGTCTGGAGTTACTGTAGGCGTCAGGTCAGATGGCGTAAATGACAAAAAAGGATCATATTACGCCATTCTGCGGCAGTGGAAGCGCTGGCGGTATTCGCCCGGCGTAAGATGAAGCTGCTTTTCAAAAACGCGGCGCAGGTTGATGCTGGTACCAAACCCGCTTTTTTCGGCAATGACCTCAAGCGGATCCTGGGTCTGCTCCAGAAGCTGTCGGGCGGCGGCCAGACGCGCTTCGGTGACATAACGGGCCGGAGGCACGCCCACGTCACGCGTAAACACGCGGGTGAAATTGCGCGGGCTCATGGCGACCCGTTCGGCCAGCCTTTCGACGCACAAATCTGCGGTGAGGTTTTGCAGGATCCAGCTTTGCAGTTCGCTGACTGGTCCGGTCGCGCCGGACTGCTCCAGATTATAGCGGCTGAACTGTAGCTGGCCGCCAGGCCGACGCAGGTACATCACCATATCCTGCGCCACATTGCGGGCGAGGGTGAAGCCGTAATCATCCTCCACCAGCGCCAGCGTCAGGTCAAACCCGGAGCTGACGCCGCCGGACGTCCAGACGGGGCCATCCTGAACATAGAGCGGGCCGCCCTCAACGTTGACCGCAGGATAGCGGGTTTTCAGGGTTTCCAGAAGCCGCCAGTGGGTCGTTGCCCGGCGCCCATCGAGCAGTCCGGCCTGTGCCAGCAGCAGGGCCCCGCCGCAGACAGAGGCGACGCGGCGCGCATGCGGCGCGGCCAGGTGCAGCCAGTCCACCACGGCGGTGCTCTCCTGCTCATTCATGCCGCGACCGGTAATGATGATCGTGTCCAGCGGTTCGCGCGGATCCAGCTCCGGCAGGCGATAGTCCGCCAGCAGGTTCAAGCCGGACTGGCCGTGGATCACCAGGTGAGGCTGGGTGGTGGCGATAATGATGCGATAGCGGGGCTGCTCAAGGCCGTCCGGGTGCAGCCGATTGGCCTGCATCAGAATGTCGGCGATACCGGCGGCTTCAAACAACATGCCACCATCAGGAACGATAATCAGGATCTTCTTCATGTCCTGAAAAGTACCTTTATCACAAAATAAGTCAAGCGGAAGGCGAACATTGTAGAAGAGACAAATGAGGCGTGCCGGGTGAAAGAGTAGAACGGCAGATGTTGGGAAGAAGTAAAATAAATATGTAGTAACGGTAAAACTTCTTGCGTGAGGTTCACTGTCAGCGCCGCTGAACCCCCCAGTTTATGGGCTGCAAGGGAGCGCGCTGAACGATGAGAGAGCAAAAAGATGTAGCCGGGCTTAATTGTTTAGGTGCAAAAAATAACCCCCAAGGGGAATTTTGCTCAGGTTATTTCGGATCGCGAAATTAAATTTCTGCCATTTTCTTAGCCGCCATTTGTTTATGCGGGACGCTCGTGCACAATAAAAGTTATCTTCTGAATGCAACAATGAAAATATCCCAGATATATCCCGCAGCGCACAGAAAAAATGAAATTCTACTAATTATGGTAGTGGAGATAATAAGGGGTTACGTTAATGATAGTGGTTCTCTTTTTCCTGTTTAGCCATTAATTTTCATAGAGTTATGCTCGAAATCTGTCTAAGAAAAAGACGATTTTACCTAAGTGCGCATTTTTTATGAGATTAATCCTATAATGCATTGGGCGTATCATTAAACGCCATTAAGCAGGTGGGAAATATTGAATTGATGACAAGCTCATGTAAACTTGTCTACCGTTTGTCAAAATATGTCAGGAGCATGCTGGGCCCATTTCTGTCGGGTTCGTGCGGTAGCTATGCCTTAAAATAGTTACCTGCTGAAAATATTCCGACTATTTTAACAATAGCACCTAAGTCAAATTTTATCCCCTCTCTTCATCCTCTAAATATCGCTACGGAAAAGCATATGAAACTGCGCGTATTGTTATCACTTCTGTTTGTTATGGCGGTGGCGGGCTGTAAGGCGCCGCAGAAACCAGCGATCACCGATGATACGATTGTGACCAGCCAGGTGAATGGCATCACGCTGACGCACCGTCACGCTGTTACCCCTCCGGCGGAGTTCACTCAGGTGAATGAACCGTACCGTGCCATGTACCCGGCATCCCTGATGAGCCGTCCTGACTACGGCGGAAAAGTGATCCGTACGCTTGAGACCGGTAAAACTTACGTCGTGCTGGGGCAGGTTGAACATTTCTGGATGGCGCTGGCCGATGAAGGGAGTGAACAGCTGATTGGTTATGTGCCGATGCGTGCCGTAATCAAGGCTGACCAGTACGAAGCCACCGTGCGTAAACAGGCACTGCGCCCGAAAGCGCGCAAGAAAACCACCTGTGTTGATGTCGATGGCAACAGCAAAGCCTGCAAAGACAGCGCGAACGGTACCTGGATCCTGAACTAAACGGGTTTCACGAGCATATTTTTATGAATAATAAAAATTTTCATCGGATGTGGTTCCCTTTTTTTGCGTTGATTTTCGCGCTGATCGGTGGTTGTACGTCGTCTTCACACAGCGACCCATCCCGCTACAATCTTCAGTTTCAGGCTCATCCTCAAATCAATGATTCTGCGCCGCTTAAGGTCAGAGTGTTGCTGCTGAAATCCGATGCGGATTTCATGTCCAGTGACTTCTACTCCTTACAGAACAACGCGTCAGCCACGCTTGGCGCGAATCTGCTGAACAGCGATGTGTTCTTCCTGATGCCGGGCCAGCTTTCGAAAACCCTGAGCGGACAAAGCTCACCGGAAGCGCGCTATATCGGCGTGATGGCGGAATACCAGGCGCTGGACGGCAAAAAATGGCGCGTCTCACTTCCTTTGCCTGTTCCCGGCGAAAACGCGATTTACCAGTTCTGGAAATGGTCCGCAGATGAACTCCAGGCCAGCGTCTTTCTTGACGTAAATGGTATCCGGGTCATCAGCCAGTAACGCCCTTCATAACAGGAAAGAGATCATCATGACGAAAGCAGAAAAGGTCGTCTGGACCGAGGGCATGTTCCTGCGTCCCCACCATTTTCAGCGGACAGAAAGCTACCTCCTCAACCACGTTCGTGAGTGGGGGGCCTTGCAGCGATCGTATCTCTGGGGCTTTCTCGACCTTGAGCTGGATGAAGCGATGCTACGCCAGGGCTGTATTGCCCTGAGCTACTGTAGCGGTTTGCTGCCTGACGGCACCTTTTTCCAGGTTCGCAGCGACCGCAACGGTCCGGCTCCGCTAAAAATCCCCGATAATCTGACCAATGAAAAGGTGGTGCTTGCGCTGCCGGTTCGTCGCGGTGGCCGTGAAGAGGTGATTTTCAGCGAGGAGCAGTCTTCTCTGGCGCGTTTTATTACCTTTGAACAAGAGGTGGAAGACGACAACGCCATGTCGGTCGGGGAGGCGACGGTCCAGTTTGGCCGCCTGCGTCTGACCCTGATGCTGGAGAAAGATCTGACGGCAGAATGGACCGCCATCGGCGTGGCGTACGTCACCGAAAAGCGCAACGACAACCACGTGCGGCTGGATAACAGCTACATTCCGCCAATGCTGAACGCCAATAACAGCCCGCAGCTGTACGGCATGATCAATGACCTGCACGGCTTGCTGGTGCAGCGTAGCCAGCAGATCGGCGGTCGACTGCGCCAGCCGGGGCGTTTCAATACGTCCGAGATGGTTGAGTTCACGCTTCTCTCGCTGATCAACCGCCACCTTGGCGACGTCTCACATTTAAAAACGCTGCCGCTGCTTCACCCGGAAGCGCTCTGGCGCAGCTGGCTGCCGTTTGCCACGGAGCTCGCCACCTGGACGCCGCAGCGTACCGCAGAGAGCATACTGCCGGTCTACGACCATGACGATCTCGCCGTTTGCTTCAGCAAACTGATGCTGATGCTGCGCCAGGGGCTGTCGCTGGTCATGGAAGATCATGCCATCCAGCTGCCGCTGCACGAACGCTCCCACGGGCTGAACATCGCCACCGTGCCGGAGACCAGCATGGTCCGCGAATTTGGCTTCGTGCTGGCGGTAAAAGCCAATGTCCCCGGCGAACACCTGCAAACCCATTTCCCTGCCCAGATGAAGGTTGCGCCAGTGTCGAAAATTCGCGATCTGGTTCAGCTCCAGCTGCCGGGCATCATGCTTCGGGCAATGCCCGTCGCGCCGCCGCAGATCCCGTGGCATGCAGGCTACAGCTATTTCGAGCTCGAGAGGGGCAGCGAACTGTGGCACGAGATGGACAAGTCCGGGGCATTCGCGCTGCATCTCGCAGGGGAATTCCCGGGTCTCGATATGGAGTTCTGGGCCATCCGTAGCCCGACAGAATAATAAAGCGAGCGCTTAATATGCAGGAACGACAGGATACCGGCTGTGATGCCGTGTTTACCGGAGCCAGTGGGAACAATCAGCTGGTGGCGGCCGCCAATCCGCTGCTCAATGCGATTCCGCAAATCCGTCATTCGGTTTCCCACGACGATCAGGTCGGGCTGCGCCAGCGCCTGATTGACGAAATTCGCCGTTTCGAAGTGCGATGCCAGCAGGCGGGCTTACCGTATGAAGTGATTGTCGGCGCGCGCTACTGCCTCTGCACGGCGCTGGACGAAGCCGCCGCGCTGACCCCGTGGGGAAGCAGCGGCGTCTGGTCAAGCAATGGTCTGCTGGTGACGTTTCATAACGAAACCTGGGGCGGTGAGAAGTTTTTCCAGCTGCTGGCGCGTCTGTCGCAGAATCCGCGCGAACACATTCTGCTGCTGGAGATGATCAACTACTGTCTGCTGCTCGGCTTTGAAGGCCGCTACCGCGTGCTGGACAATGGCCGGACCCAGCTTGAAACCATTAAACAGCGCCTGTGGCAGATGATCCGTGGCGTGCGCGGCAGCTACCCGCCGCCGCTCTCGCCGCACCCGGAAGATCGCCCCGTTCTGCGCAAGCTCTGGCGGCCGATGATCCCTCTTTGGGCGTGCGTGGCGCTGGTCGGCTTTATCGCCTGCCTGTTCTATATCGTGCTGAACTGGCGTCTGGGTGATAACACCAGCCCGGTGCTGGCGAAAATTTACCAGTCCCAACTGCCGGAAACCACGATCCAGCAGCCTGCGCGTCAGCTGCCGGCGGTGCTGAACCTGCGCGGCTTCCTGAAACCAGAAATTGATGCCGGTCTGGTGGCCGTTAAGGATGAGGCGGATCGCAGCGTGGTGATCCTGAAAGGGGACGGACTCTTTGCCTCGGCCTCAACGGTGGTGCGCGATCGCTATGAGCCGGTCATCGACCGCATCGCCCAGGCGATGAATAACGTCAGCGGCAAAATTCTGGTGGTGGGGTACAGCGACAACGTGCCGATCCGCAGCGCACGCTTCGCCTCCAACTATGAACTCTCGCTTGAGCGCGCCCGTTCGGTGCAAAAACAGCTCCAGGGTAGCCTCTCACAGCCTGAGCGCGTCAAAGCCGAAGGGCGGGGTGAGATCAACCCGGTAGCGCCTAACACCACGCCTGAAAATCGCGCCCGTAACCGCCGCGTAGAGATTACGCTGCTGGTATCGCCTGACAATACCCAGGCCGAGCTGAACGGATTGCCGCAAGGAAACTAAGGATGCTGACAACTCTACTTTCTATACTGACCAATCGCATTCTGTGGAGCTTCCTGGGCGTAACGGCGCTCGCGGCGGTCATCTGGATGATTGGCCCGCTGTTGTCCATCGTGGATACCCGGCCCCTTGAATCAGAGCAGAACCGCGTCATCAGCATTGCGGTGGTCTACCTGATTTGGGCCCAGAGCCACATTCTGCCGCGGCTGTATAACGCCTGGCTGAACCGTAAGCTGATGGACAAGCTCAACGAAAATACCACCAGCCCGGAGGCGGCCGATCCGCAGAAACGTCTGAACAGCGAGGAGCAGATCCTTGCCGGGCGTTTCGATGAAGCCGCCCAGATGCTGAAAAAAGCCCACTTCAGCAAAGCGGGACATGGCGCGCAGTGGACGCAGCGCTTCAGCACACAGTACCTCTATCAGCTGCCGTGGTACGTCATTATTGGCGCGCCGGGTTCAGGTAAAACCACCGCGCTGGCCAACTCCGGGCTGCAATTCCCGCTGGCGGATCGCTTCGGTAAAACCGCGCTGCGCGGCATTGGCGGCACGCGCAACTGTGACTGGTGGTTTACCAACGAGGCGGTTCTGCTGGATACCGCGGGGCGCTACACCACTCAGGAGAGCGAGCAGGTTCAGGACGCCGGGGAGTGGCTGGAATTTATCAACCTGCTGCGCAAATACCGCCGTCGCCAGCCCATTAACGGCGTGATTATCACCATCAGCATTTCCGACCTGCTTTCGCAGTCCGCTGAGGCCTCGCGCCAGCAGGCGGTCAACCTGCGCCAGCGTCTCTCCGAGCTGCATGAACAGCTGGGTATTCGCTTCCCGGTGTATGTGATGGTGACCAAAGCGGACCTGCTTAAAGGCTTCCGCGCCTGGTTTGCGGATTACGACAAAGCCCAGCGCGACCAGATCTGGGGCTTTACGCTGCCGTGGGAGCAGACCAAACACGCTGATTACGACCTGATGGGCAACTTCCAGCAGGAATTTTCCCTGCTGCAACAGCGTCTGGATGCTGGCCTTCCGGAAACCATGCTCAAAGAGCATGACGCCAAAACCCGTGCGGAAGCCTATCTCTTCCCGCAGGAGTTCGCCGCGCTGCGTCCGCTGCTGGCAGACTACCTGAGCACGGTCTTTGCCCGTTCAAACTTCGAAACCGAATTTTCGCCGCGCGGCATCTACTTTGCCAGTGGCACTCAGGAAGGGATGCCGTTTGACCGCGTGATGGGCGAGCTGAATCGCGCGCTCTCCTTACCTGAAGGGGGGGAAAGCACGCGCTGGGATTCGGTGAGCAAAGAGGCGCCGATCCCAGGCGCGAAGGGCCAAAGCTTCTTCATTAAAAACCTGCTGCAAAACGTCATTTTCCAGGAAGCGGGCATCGCCGGGGAAAACCGCTGGTGGGAACTGCGCAACCGCGCCGTGATGTGGTCCGGCTACGCGGCGCTGCTGGCCCTGCTGGTGATCCTGGGTGGCCTGTGGCTGACCAGCTACGCCAAAAATAAAGCCTATCTGGAAGAAGTGGACGCAAAAGTGCCGATGCTGGAGCAGCAGAGCAAGGCGCTGCAAAACCAGCCCCAGCGCGATCTGTTTGCGCTTCTGCCGCTGCTTAACAGCCTGGTGGATCTGCCGAAAAGCAATGCCTTCGACGTTAACGACCCGCCGGTTTCCCGCCGCATGGGGCTTTATCGCGGGGATGACGTCAGCGATGCCTCGCAGTCTCTGTATCAGAAGGCGCTGGATCAGATGCTGCTGCCCGCCGTGGCGATGCACATTACCACCTGGCTGCGCAACGACAACGGCAGCGACGTGGAGTACAGCTATGAGGCGCTGAAAGCCTATCAGATGCTCTACCAGCCGAAGCACTATGACGGCAAATTCCTGCACTCGTGGGTGATGCTCAACCTGCAACGCAACCTGCCACAGAACGTGACGCAGGCGCAGCTTCAGGAGCTGGAATGGCACCTGACCCAGCTGCTGGAGCCAAAAATTCAGGCTTCACCGTATGCGCAGGATGAGGATCTGGTGGCACGTGAAAGAGCGCTTATCAACCAGCAGCCGCTCTCAACACGCGTATATGGCCGCCTGAAACGTCTGCTGGAGCATGATGAAAACCTGAAGCCGGTTTCGCTTTCAGATCTCGGCGGCCCGCAGAGCGAGCTGGTGTTTTCCCGTAAAAGCGGCAAGCCGGTGAGTGAGGGCGTACCGGGCCTCTATACGCCGGACGGCTACTGGAAGAGCTTCAACGACCAGATCGACAGCGTGACCACCGCCCTGCACGAGGACGACGCCTGGGTACTGGGAGCAACCACCGCCCAGGAAGATAAACAGCAGATCGATAACGCCGTGCGCCAGCTCTACATGCGCGACTTTATCGTCAACTGGGATCGCTTTCTCGCTGACATTCAGCTCAACAACAGCGCCGATCTTTCCCAGCGCATTAACACCGCGCGCCTGCTTTCAGGCACCAACTCGCCGCTGCGCCGTCTGGTGCTTAACCTGAGCAAGGTGCTGACCCTGTCGCGCACTGCGCCAGCGCCGGAAGATGCGCAGAAAGCGGAAGACCAAAGCAACCGCGCCACCCGCACGCTGGAAGCGCTGTTCAGCAACGGTGACAACGCCCCGACGCAGGGCGCGGTTGTGACGCAGGCGCCTGAACAACTGGTGACTGACCACTATGCGCCGATGATTGAGCTGGCGCAGCCGCTGGAGAAGGGTGGCAAGACCATCGTCTTTGACGATTTTCTTAAGCAGGTTGACGAGCTTTATCGCTACCTGACCGCCGTTCAGGATGCGGCAAACAGCGGTATGCCCGCGCCGGGCGGCGATGCAATCAGCCGCCTGCAAGCCAGCGCGGGACGTCTGCCGGGCGGGCTGCAAACCATGTTCAGCAATATGGCCGTCGGCGCCAGCAGCGACACCCAGCGTCGCGATCTGGAGAACGTGCGTAAGCGCATTAACGTGGAAGTGGGTGGGTTCTGCCGTCAGGCGATTGCCGGGCGTTATCCACTGGTGCGCAGCGCCAGCACCGAGGTGACGCCGGACGATCTCGCCCGCATGTTCGCGCCGGGCACCGGACTGATGGACACCTTTTTCCGCGACAACCTGACCAACAAGGTGGACACCACCCAGGCGAACTGGCGCTTTATGCCGGGCATCGACGGTAAAACGCTGCCGGGCAGCGAAGGGCTGTTGCGTCCGTTCCAGCAGGCGCAGTCTGTCCGCGATGCCTTCTTCGCCAACGGCGCGACCACGCCATCCTTCAGGGTGACGGTGCGCACCGTGCGGATGGACAACACCATTCTGAACCTGACGCTGGACGTGGACGGCCAGCTGCTGCGCTACAGCCACGGTCCGCAGGCGGTGCAGATCATGACCTGGCCGGGGCCGGGCGGGACGAACCAGGTGCGTATGCAGCTCGGTCTGGCCAATGGCAGCACCGCAACGCTGGTAACTAACGGTTCCTGGGCGCTCAACCGCTTTTTCGACAAGGCGCGCACCAGCCCTGGCGCGGGTAGCCTGAGCCGTCAGGCGACCTTCAACGTCGACGGACATCAGGTCACGCTGGAGTTTGCCCCGAACAGCATCCGCAACCCGTTCCAGCTTCCCCGTTTCACATGCCCATAACCGCAAGGACAGCCGTATGACGAATACCCCTGCGATGAACCGTTATAGCTGGTATGGCAAATTACCCAGCGCCGGAGATTTTTTGCAGCGTCGCTTTCCGGATACCCTGCAACGCCAGTGGTCGCACTGGTTCCAGGTCGGCCTGCTGGCCTGGCAACAGGAAGAGCAGCGCAGCGGCGAGCGCCCGTTTTCAAAAGCCCCGGTGTGGAACTTTGTCGTCCCGCCGATGCTCGGTAGCCAGATGATTCAGATGGGCTGCCTGCTGCCGGGCCGTGACAGCGTAGGCCGCCACTATCCGGTATGCCTGCAACTGAGCTTCACCCCCGCCGAGTGGTCATCCCGCCTGCTCGGGCAGGCTGAAAGCTGGTACCAGCAGCTTGGCCGTCTGGGGCTGCACGCGGTGCGTAACAGCTATTCTGCCTCCCAGCTGGATGAAATGCTGATGACCATCCCGGCGCCCCAGCCGGTTGAGCCGCAAAAGCGTTCCGACATTCTCGACGTGATTGGCTATGACGACGATGGTCAGAGCACGCTGGGCTGGCCGCAGGCGGCGGAGTGTTTTGATCCGCTGCGCCAGACCAGCTACTGGTGGACAAACCGCTGCGACGGCTATCCGCTGTACACACACGTCCACAGTGGAAACTTCACCGGGCAGCTCTTTACGCTGCTGTTCGATCCGGCAGGCGGCGCCCGTCCGGGCCGCCACGGTCTTTACCCGCCTATGTTTGAATAAGCAGGGATCTTATGAATATCGATGAATTTCTCGCGCCGATAAGCCCCGATAACCCCTGCGGTGAAAACCTGGAGTACGACGCTGATTTCCAGGCCATGGGTCAGGCCAGTCAGGGTAAAGCCGAGCAGCAGTTTGGCGACACCATCATTCCGGCAGAGCCTGCCGACTGGAACACGGTGGAAAAACTCGCCACCAGCCTGCTGGGTCGCACCAAAGATCTTCGCGTCATGCTGGCGTTAACCCATGCCTGGACGCGTCGTCGCGGGCTGGCAGGTTACGCCGACGGGCTACTGCTGGTGCAGGAAGCCCTGTCCCGTTACTGGGAGCAACTTTACCCGCTGCTGGAAGAGTATGGCGAAACCGATCCGTTCTACCGCATCAACGCCCTCGCCGGGCTGAGTGATAAATCTGACCTGACGGTCGCGGTGCGTAACGCCTCACTGCTCCGCTCAAACGGCGATGAGATTTCGCTCCGTGACGCCCAGGCGCTGCTTGACGGCAGTAAAACCGAGTGTCCGGATTATCCGGGCGGTCGTCCACGACTGATCGATGAGCTGGCCCGGGGCGATCAGCCCGGCACCGAAGCGGTAATCGTGATCAACGAACGCCTGCTGGCCATCCGCGAACTGCTTACCGGCTATCTCGGGGAAAGTGGCGTCCCGGAGATGGAACAGCTGTTGAAAACCGTCGGACTGGTTTCCAGCGCCTGTCAGGTGACCGATATCAGCAAGCTGCTGCCGAACCGTGACGCGCAGGCTGAACAGCACGCCGAGCCGCAGCCGGTGGCCGCGTCGCCCGTTCAGCAGGTGACGGACTGGCGCAGCGTGCAGGTGACCAGCCGCGCCGACGCCCAGCTGATGCTGGAAAAAGCGAAACAGTATTTTGCGCAGTACGAACCCAGCCATCCCGCACCGCTGATGATTGAACGGGTGCAGCGGCTGTCTGAACTCAACTTTATGGACATTATTCGCGACCTGGCGCCAGACGGCGTTAACCAACTGGAAAACATCTTTGGACGCCGCGAATGACGCGTCCTGGCATTATGACGACAGGCATGGAGTCTGCCGTTTCACCTTCACCGCGCATCTTTGATGGAGAACATCATGGCAATGAGTAACAGTGGACAGAAATTCATCGCACGCAACCGTGCTCCCCGCGTGCAGATCGAGTACGACGTAGAGATCTACGGCGCAGAACGCAAAATTCAGCTGCCGTTTGTGATGGGCGTTATGGCCGATCTGGTTGGCAAGCCGGTGGAAAATCTGCCAGCCGTCGACGAGCGTAAGTTCCTGGAAATCGACATCGACAACTTCGACGAACGCATGAAGGCGCTGAAGCCGCGCGTGGCGTTCCAGGTGGATAACACCCTGACCGGCGAAGGTAAGCTCAACGTCGATCTGACCTTCGACAGCATGGACGACTTCCTGCCGGACGCGGTGGCCCGCAAAGTAGAGCCGCTGAACAAGCTGCTGGAAGCCCGTACCCAGCTCTCCAACCTGCTGACCTACATGGACGGTAAAAACGGTGCGGAAGAGCTGATCGCGAAAATTCTCCAGGATCCGACGCTGCTCAAATCCCTGAGCCAGTTGCCAAAAAATGACGAAAGTGCGAAAGGTAGCGAGGAATAATCGATGAGCAACCAGACTCAACAACACGATCAGCAGGCGGGCCAGGCGTTCAGCCAGGACGAGTTCAGCGCGCTGCTGAATAAAGAGTTCCGCCCGAAAACCGATCAGGCGCGCTCTGCCGTAGAAAGCGCGGTTAAAACCCTGGCGCAGCAGGCGCTGGAAAACACCGTGACCTTCTCAAACGATACCTACCGCACCATTCAGAACCTGATTGCCGGTATTGACGAGCAGCTTTCGCAGCAGGTGAACCAGATCATTCACCACGAGGAGTTCCAGAAGCTGGAGAGCGCCTGGCGCGGCCTGAGCTACCTGGTGAACAACACCGAAACCGACGAGATGCTGAAGATCCGCTTTATGAGCATCTCCAAGCAGGAGCTGGGCCGCACCCTGAAACGCTACAAGGGCGTGGGCTGGGACCAGAGCCCGATCTTCAAAAAAATCTACGAGCAGGAGTACGGCCAGTTCGGCGGCGAGCCGTTTGGCTGCATCGTGGGCGACTACTACTTCGACCACAGCCCGCAGGACGTTGAGCTGCTGGGCGAGATGGCGCGCATCGGCTCTGCGGCCCACTGTCCGTTCATCACCGGCACCGCACCGGGCGTGATGCAGATGGAGTCCTGGCAGGAGCTGGCTAACCCGCGCGATCTGACCAAAATCTTCCAGAACACCGAATACGCTGCCTGGCGTTCACTGCGTGAATCGGAAGATGCCCGCTATCTGGGCCTGGTGATGCCGCGCTTCCTGTCGCGCCTGCCGTACGGCATTCGCACCAACCCGGTCGACAGCTTTGATTTTGAAGAGCAGACCGACGGCGCGAACCACAACAGCTACTCGTGGGCAAACGCTGCCTATGCGATGGCGGCCAACATCAACCGCTCCTTTAAAGAGTACGGCTGGTGCACCTCGATTCGCGGCGTGGAATCCGGCGGGGCGGTGGAAAACCTGCCGTGCCACACCTTCCCGAGCGATGACGGCGGCGTGGACATGAAGTGCCCGACCGAGATCGCCATCAGCGACCGTCGTGAAGCGGAACTGGCGAAAAACGGCTTTATGCCGCTGGTGCACCGCAAAAACTCCGACTTCGCCGCCTTCATCGGCGCGCAGTCCCTGCAAAAACCGGCCGAGTATCATGACCCGGACGCCACCGCGAACGCGCGTCTGGCCTCCCGTCTGCCGTACCTGTTCGCCTGCTGCCGTTTTGCTCACTACCTGAAGTGCATCGTGCGCGACAAAATCGGCTCCTTCCGCGAGCGCGAAGAGATGGAGCGCTGGCTGAACGACTGGGTAATGAACTACGTCGACGGCGACCCGGCGAACTCCTCCCAGGAAACCAAGTCCCGAAAACCGCTGGCGGCGGCGGAAGTGCAGGTGCAGGAAATCGAAGACAACCCGGGCTACTACGCCGCGAAGTTCTTCCTGCGTCCGCACTACCAGCTGGAAGGTCTGACCGTTTCCCTGCGTCTGGTATCTAAACTGCCGTCGCTGAAGACGAAGGACGCGTAATGATAATTGCCGCCGGGGGGCCATGCCCGGCGTTAGCTTTATAGTATGGAAATTTGAGAGGAAATATGACCGCGAGACCTTCGTTTGTTGCTGCCTGGGCGGCGGCAACACGTATTTACGATGCAAATGATTCTATCGGCAAAGTTAAGCAAGTTATCGGCGGCAAAGTTAAGCACAATTTCGAAATAGCGCCAGATGAGGGCGGGTGGTCAAATAGTTGTGCCGTACGGATGAGTTATGTTCTTAACTATACCGGGCATCCCGTTCCGCGTATTGCAAATCTCACGGTATCCGGTGCTGATAATAAATGGTACTTCTACCGCGTAAAGGATGTCATTGCCTGGTTGACGCGTCAGTGGGGTAAACCTGACATGATCGTGAGTTATCCTTCCTTACCCGTTGAGCAATTAGCCAACAAAAAGGGCGTAATTCTGTTTGAGGTACAGGGCTGGAGTGACGCCGCAGGTCATGCAACATTCTGGAATGGTTTAACCTGTTCGGATCACTGTTATTTCAATGCGCCGGAGACGAATTACACGACGACCAAAGCTAATTTTTGGGAGTTGCCATGAAAAAAATGATTGCTAGTCTACTGTTGCTCACCAGTTCCGCCTCTGTGTATGCAACTGACGATCCGGTGTCGTTTGTCAAAAAAATGCCTTATAAGCAAGTTGTTAAAGACGTTGTTTTTTCTCGCTGCCTGGCACAAGTTGCAGATGATAAAAGCCAGTTTTCTCTGGATGCAGCCCGTAGCAGTAGCGCATTACTGGAATGGGTGCCTTTCGATATTGAAAATGGCAATGACAAAATTAATGCTCTTATTAATAAATATAAAGGTGCAACCAATGCCTTTCATTCTGAGAGAAAACCCGATGTAAAAGGCGTAACCTTAAACTGCCTGCGTCTTTATCATAGTGACGAACTTAATCAACTTGCTCCTCAATTAATCATCGGAAATCCTGACCGCACCTGGATTCAGGATAATCCACAATAGTATAAGACTTCACATTCTTTCCTTTCGTTCAGGGGGAATGTAAGACTGTCAAATGACACGGGTCGTTTGATATGAGGCAGAGGTAAAATATGGACGGTTTTATTCAGCCCCATGCTTTCCTGTTTGCCATATAAGGGCTTTTTCGAAAGCAATATTGTTCATCCACGAAGAGTAGATATTATGGCTATTGATATGTTTCTGAAGGTCGAGGGTGTTACGGGCGAATCTAAAGATTCTAACCACACCGGCTGGACTGATATTACCTCCTTCTCCTGGGGCGCGTCCCAGCCAGGTAATATGAGCGTTGGCGGTGGCGGCGGTGCCGGTAAAGTGAACTTTAACGATCTGCACGTTAACGCTCTGATCGACAAATCCACTACAGCAATCCTGAAACACTGCGCAAGCGGTAAACACCTGACCAAAGTTGAACTGTCCGTCTGCAAAGCGGGTGGTCAGCAGGTTGAATACACCCGCATCACCCTGGAAGACGTTCTCGTGACTTCCGTTCAGTACACGGGTGCAGACAACGGCGATACCGTTGGCGTGACCTATGCATTCCAGGCTGCGAAAGTGAAACAGCAGTACTGGGAGCAGACCACTGCCGGTGGTAAAGGTGCTGAAAGCAGCGCTGGCTGGAACATCAAAGAAAACAAAGAAGCGTAATTGCGCGCGTGACCGGGGAGTTTTCCCCGGTCATTATTTATAGAGACTTAATTTCGTTTGCAAAGGGATGTCAATATGAGCGTAAAATCAACGGTTGCTCCTGGTTATTGTGTTGTTCAGCAGGCTGGTACGTTAGATTTCCAGGCAAGACTACTGTTCAATAAACCAGACAGTGAAGCGGCACGTTATTTTATGCGAGTGAACAGGGACACACGGTGGTTAAAACCCGGGCAAATATTGATCCTTAATGCTCCGGGTGCTGAAAATGCGGTTCAGCTAAAACAATTACAAAATGCAAAGCAAAAGGTTAATGGAGCATTGGCAGAACTGAATACAGATGAAGCTAATTTCTTTAACAAGCATTTTAGTACCATCGCAGCATTAACTAATTTTATGGATAAATCTCTCGGGGTGGTTGCTGATGCAGGTGAAAGGTACTTTAGCGAAATAGAAAAGAAATTAAAAGCTATCGAACTGGCTTATCAAAATCAATACAGAACGCAAGGCACATTGATCGGGCAGCAGTTTTTTGTTGAAAGGCAAAAACTTTTTTCTGAGCTGGACGTTTTATTAAATAAGCTGTCCAGACTAACGCTGAAACTGAAACCTTATGAAGAAATCAAGCACGCTTTAGGTTTATCAAGCAGGTCAATTGTCCACGAATGGAGTACTGCGGGTGTTGCCTCGATACGAGGGTATTCAACATATGTAGACAATGCTTCAAAAGCTGCCCGTTTTCTGAAAATGGGAGGATGGCTTGCTATCGGCTTCGCTGGTGCAAACACAACCAATGAAGTTTACGATGCCTGTACAGTAGGTAGAGAGCAGAGTTGTTCCAAAGTCGCCGTTAAGAAGTACAGTCAATTTGGCGCCAGTCTTGCGGGCGGGATTTATGGCGGAAAATATGGCGCCATGGCTGGGGCTGGCGTATGTGTTGCATTGGGTGTGGCAACAGGTGGTGTAGGGTTGCTCGCGTGTTCTGTGGTAGGAGCCGCTGCGGGTGGATACATTGGTGGCGAAGTTGCCGGTGGAGCAACTGAATATGTCATGGATAAGCTATGGTGAATTTAGAAAATATTCTTTTATTTCTGATTGTTGTTTTATTTTTACTTGTCGTAATTATGGACTTCATCAGTTCCCGTTATTTTAAAAAACACGAGGCCGAATATAATCAGCTTCTTTCAGAATATAGGCAAAAAGGCTACGATCTCGATCTGGTGACAAATTACGCATCATTTTTTGGTTCGCTGGCGAACTATCAAAAAATAATCTGGTTTGTTCGTCTTCGCAAAGGCGTGAAGATGAAATTTACCAAAGACAGAAATGTTCAGGACGATGCCTATAAATTCGTTCAGGCTTTACCGGAAGAGAGAATCGGCTGGATATTAAAACTGCATCGACGCTATAAAGCTCAGGCCTTACTTTTTACGCTATGGCTGCTTATCGGCATTATTTTCCTGAATGTAGTCAAATAGCTTTAATCAGCCCTTAACCCCCAAACCCCGCCGTTCTCACCCCCGAGAGCGGCAGCGTTTGAGCGCTAATCATACCAGCAGGAATACGCCATGCGATTCACGATTATTTCTACGAAACCCGGTCATCAGCCGCCGCAAAGCAGCTGTGATTTTTATGCCCCGGGCGGCACCATTGGGCGCGGTACGGATAACAATCTGGTGCTGCCGGACAATGACCGCACCATCTCGCGTTTGCAGGCCATCGTTCACGTCGACGCCAGTGGCGAATGCCGCGTCACGAACCGCGGCAGCGTTACCCGCGTGGTACTGAATGATATCCCGCTGGAGCGTGGGCGTCAGGTTGAGCTTCAGGATGGGGATATTCTCGGTATTGATGATTATCGCATTGAAGTCAGCGAACTCATTCATGACACCCAGCCCGTAAGCCGCATGGCGGCCAGCATGCAGCAGGCGCGCCCAGTGGCGACACCTGCACCAGCGCCGCAACCGAAACCGGCCAGCGCCGCGCCTCGTGGAAAAGCTGAACCTACGGCCGTGCCGTCGGAAATCTGGGACAGCCTGATGCAGGAGTTTTCCATCTCCGACAGCATCTCCAGCAACCGGGCAAAACCACAGCCCGCCGCATCCCACGATCCGTTCTCTCAGCCTGCGGCCCCGGAGCGCAATGCCGAAGATCCGCTGGCAATGTTTAACGACGCCGAACCGTCGCTTGAACGTAAAAACGTTGACCCGGACACGCTGTTTAGCGATGAAGCGTTGTTTAAAAAAGAGAGCATCTTTGACGATGTCACCCCTTCAACGCTGGTACAGCCGGACGAAAGCAAACCTGCCCAGCCAAAGGAAGAGGCGTCGGACGAACTCGATCCGTTAGCCCTGTTTGGCGGGTCGGCGAGCGCACCTGCCGCGCGTCACGATGACCCTCTCGGCCTGATGGGCGGCGCGCCGTTAACCCATCCGGATGAAATCGTGGCCGATAAGCCGGAGCCAAAGCCTGAAGCGCAAGCCGCACAGGAAGAGGATGCGCTGGCCAGCTCACCGCTGTTCGATCCGGAACCGACTGAACCACAGGACGCGCCGCGCGCGGAAGAGGAGCCCGCGCGCCCCGATTACGCTGGCTTCACCATGCCAACGCCGCAGGCCGTGGCGCGCAGCAACGCGCAGGCGCCTAAAGGCCGCCTGCGTATCGACCCGGTTAAAAACGCTGCATCGCCTGCTGCCTCCGCGCAGACCGGCGAGCGGGGCGAGGTGCTTCAGGGCGAACTGCTGGAGGCGCTGCTGGAGGGCATGGGCCTGAGCGAAATGCAGCCGGTACCGCAATTCGACCGGGAAAATATGCGTCAGCTGGGGCAGATCCTGGGCATGTTCTCGCAGGGGACCGTGGCGCTGCTCTCCTCGCGCTCCATCCTCAAGCGTGGGGTGAAAGCCGATATGACCATGGTGCTCGACGATGCGAACAACCCGTTCAAACTGTTGCCGACCGGGAAAACGGTGCTGATCCAGATGTTCGGCACGCCGATGCCGGGCTTTATGCCGCCGACCAAATCGGTGCGTGATGCGCTGATCGATCTCCAGGCACACCAGCTAGGGATGATCTCTGGTATCCGCGCCATTATCGCCGCCATGCTGCAATCCTTTAACCCGGAACAACTGGAAGAGCAGGCGAAGCAGAACGGGATGACGTCACGCCTGGCGCTGCCGGGCAGCCGTAAAGCCGCGCTGTGGGATTATTTCGTTCGCAGCTATGGCGAGACGGCGGGCGAGATCGAGGACGACTTCCATACCCTGTTTGGCGAAGCCTTCCTCCATGCCTATGACATGGAGGTCAATCAGTACAAAGACTCACAAAGCGGATCGGAAGAAAAATGAATATCGCAACGGCTTCTCTCTCCCGCCAGGGGACGCGCGCCAGCAACCAGGATCAGACGGGAGAAACCATCGGGGAACGTTCAGCCTGCTTTGTCGTCTGTGACGGCATCGCGGGCCTGCCGGGCGGCGAGGTGGCCGCTGAGCTGGCCCGCAACAGCATTATTTCCCGCTTTGACGGCGACAAGCACCTGAATGCGCAGCATATTCGTGACTACGTCCAAACGGCGAACCGCACCATCCTCAGCGAACAACAGGCCGTGCAGGACTATCGCCGGATGGGCACCACGCTGGTCAGCCTGTTTATCGACAGGGATTACCGTCTGGCTTACTGGGCGCACGCCGGAGACAGCCGCCTGTACCTGTTTCGCCGCGGCTGGCTGTGGCATGTCACCACCGATCACAGCCTCGTCCAGCAGATGAAAGATGCCGGGCATCAGACCGACGATCTCAACAGCAACCTGCTGTATCTGGCGCTGGGTATTGAGAATGGCGGACCGGAAGCGAGCTACAGCGATGTCGTGCAGGTTGAGGACGGTGATGCCTTCCTGCTCTGCACCGACGGTTTCTGGCACGGCGTCAGCGAAGAGCAGATGAAGCAGTCGCTGCACATGGTCAATACGCCACAGGAGTGGCTGACCTTAATGAACCAAATCATTCAAAAGAATGCCGAACAGGAGGGCAATGCTCAGGATAACTATACCGCCGTGGCGGTGTGGATGGGCAACCCTCAGGACACCACTTTGCTGCATACGCTCTCTGACGCAGCACAATTTCTTCCCTGCGGAACTGATTAGACACACAAGGATTGATATGAAACTTTGGCTATCGGGTTTGGCTCTTCTGACGGTGGCGACCACCGCACAGGCTGAAAACTTCCGCATCGTGCAGTCTCCTGCGCAGAAGCTGGATATCTGGATCGACAACATTAAAGACAATACGCCGCAAAGCTGGTGTAAGGCGGACGTGGCGCTGCGTATCGTGGCGAACGGCAAGAAAGAGGTTTCGGTGCTGGAAAACTTCGTGCCGCGCCTTGGCTCGCTGCTGGAGCACCAGTGCAGCAAGCTGAATACCCTGAACTGGACGCTTAACGATCCGGAAGGCACGACGCTTGCCCGGGGCACAGCGGCTAAAGCGCAGGACTGGGCGCTGGTGGTGAAGCAGCAGGAAACGGCGGCGGCAACGACCCCCACCTCAGGCGCGCTGCTGCCGCCTGACCAGAATCCGGAGACGCACACCGTGGCGGCAGATCGTACGCCATGGCAGGAGTTCACCCTTCAGGACGGTTGCCACCTGCGCACCTTCTGGGAGGGCGGTTCCTCCGCGCCAGCGCTGTTTATTCCGGATTCCGACACCACCCGCTGCGGCAACGGCAGCTGGCTCAGCGGCCACTCCGTGGTGACGCAGAACCGTAACGGGACGCAGAAAGCGATTCCGGTCACCTACATTCACGGCTTCCCGGTGATGGGGCTGAACAACGCGGTCGATCCTGAAAAGGCGCTGATCACCTCCGTCAACAAAGAACGCATGGTCTTCAGCACCCCGAACAGCGACCAGAGCTGGATGATCCTGCCGTACGACAGCACCCTGAACGGCTGGAAGAGCAACGGCACGGTGGCGGTGGAAATCACCCGTGAGATCGCCAGCGACGACGCCAGACTCCAGGCGCGTATCGCAGAGGTGAAGAAGATCTGGAACGCATGGGTTGCACCGGGCGCGGAGCTGAACGTTGTTCTGATTGACACGCTGCGTCCGCAGCTGCGCGATCCGGCAGTGGGCGCCTGGCGCGCGGCGAATTAAGGAGGGGCTATGAATACGCTTTATCAACGTCTGGCGGGGGAGTCGATTAGCGACGCGCTGCTTCGCCTGGAAGCCGATATCAAAGCCCGTCCGGCGGATGCCGATCTGCGCGCTGCGTTTGTGCAGTTTCTGATCCTCAGCGGCAACTGGGCGCGCGCCCTGACCCAGCTGAAAAGCTGGCTGGCGCTGAAGCCGCAGGCAAAACCGACCGTAACGCTGCTGGAGCAGGCCATTCAGGGTGAACAGCAGCGTGCGCGCGTGTTCGCGGGAGAGGTACGACCGGCAATGCCCGAGGCGCAGTGGCCGTGGCTGACGACGTTAGCCCAGGCGCTGACCGAAAGCGCAGGGCAAGCGCAAACGCTGCGCCTGGCGGCACTCGAACAGGCCCCAGCAAGCCGCGGGCAGGTCACGCTGGAGAATGAAGAGAGCCACACCTTTGAATGGCTGATGGACGGCGATGCCCGTCTGGGGCCGGTGTGTGAAACCCTGGTCAATGGCCGTTATTTCTGGGTGCCGTTCTGCGCCATCGACGCGATCCGTTTTCAGGCTCCGGCCAGCGTGACCGATCTGGTGTGGCGTCATGCGCTGGTCCGCCTCACGGACGGCACCGAGCAGGTGTGTCAGATCCCGGCGCGTTATCCGTTTGCTGACGGGGCGCCAGACAGCGTTAAGCTGGGGCGCACCACCGAATGGCTCCCGCTGGACGATGACGGCGTCCTGTATGAAGGCATGGGACAGAAAGCCTGGCTGAGCGAGCAAAGCGAAAGCCCGCTGCTTACCCTGAGCCTGGTGACATTTACCTCGGATGGTGCGGATGAGTAATCCCGCAGGCGAAGGCGATCTGCTGCGCAGCGGCTGGCAGGCCCGCAGCAGGCAGGAGAAAGTGGGGGCGCGCGACAAAATGCAGCCTTCACTGCTGGATCGCCTGACGGATAACGATCCGGAAAAAAAACGCGAGTCCGCCAACAGCAATCTGATCACCCACGCCGCGCTGCGTCGTAACGTCCTGCGGGATTTACAGTGGTTGTTTAATACCATTAACCACGATGCCTCCAGCGATCTGAGCGGGCTGACGCAGGTGAGCCGTTCCGTCGTTAACTTTGGCGTGGCGCCGCTGGCGGGGAAAAGAATGTCCGATATTGAATGGCACGACATTCAGCGCAAGCTCACCGAAGCGATTATTAACTTTGAACCGCGGATCCTGCCGCAGGGGCTTCAGGTTCGCTGCGTGTCCGATACCTCCTCGTTAGATCTGCACAACGTTCTGTCTATCGAAATCAAAGGTCGCCTGTGGTGCGTGCCGTATCCGCTGGAATTTCTCTTTCGCACCGACGTCGATCTTGAGAACGGCCATTTTGAACTGAAGGATGCGGGGTAATTATGGAAAGCAAACTGCTCGAATATTACAACCGTGAACTGGCCTATCTGCGCGAGATGGGCGCAGAGTTCGCCGAGCGCTACCCGAAAGTGGCGGGGCGGCTCGGCATGCGCGGCATCGAAGTGGCGGACCCGTACATTGAGCGCCTGATGGAAGGTTTCGCCTTCCTGACCTCCCGCGTGCAGATGAAAATGGACGCCGAATTTCCGCGCTTTTCACAGCGTATGCTGGAGATGATTGCGCCAAATTATCTGGCGCCTACGCCGTCGATGGCGATCGCTGAAATTCAGCCCGACAGCAGCCGCGGCGACCTGAGCAAAGGCTTTATTGTGCCGCGCGGCACCATGATGGACAGCCTGGCGCTGAAAAAGACCGGCGTTACGTGCAGCTATACCACGGCGCACGAGGTGAACCTGCTGCCGTTAAAAATTGAGCGGATCGAGCTGGGCGGCGTTCCCGCCGATCTGCCGCTGGCCCAGCTCGGCCTGAGCCAGCGGGGGATCAGCAGCGCCTTACGGATCCGCATTGCCTGCGATGGCCCGCAGCATCTCGGGCACCTGGACTTTGACCGCCTGGAGTTCTTCTTAAGCGGCCCGGACATCGAGGCGCTGAAGCTGCTGGAGCTGGTGATGGAGCACCACGCGGGTATTGTCTGCCAGACGGTCAGCAAGCAGCCCCAGCGCCAGCTGCTGTCGTCTGACGCCCTGCGTCAGGAAGGCTTTAATGCGGACCAGGCGCTGCTCCCGGACGATCTGCGCAACTTCGACGGCTATCGCCTGTTGCAGGAGTACTTTGCGTTCCCGGCGCGTTTTCGTTTCATCAGCCTGAGCGGGCTGGGCAAGCTGATCCAGCGCTGCGAAGACGAAAAAGCGTTTGATATCTTCATTCTGCTCGACAAGAGCGACGATCAGCTGGAGCGCGTGGTGGATGCCAGCCACCTGGCGCTGCACTGCACGCCGGTGATCAACCTGTTCCCGAAAGTGGCGGCCCGGCAGAAGCTGAGCGAAAGCCAGCATGAATACCACCTGGTGGTGGATAACATCCGCCCGCTAGATTATGAAATTTATGCCGTGAAAAAAATTTATGCCAGCGCCGATGGTCAGCGGGACGACCAGACGTTTCGTCCTTTCTGGAGTACCTGGAGCGGAGACGCGGGCAACTACGGCGCCTATTTTTCCCTGCGCCGTGAGCAGCGCGTTCTCTCCGAACACGCGCTGCGCTATGGCACCCGCACGGGCTATATCGGCTCGGAGGTCTTCGTCTCGCTGGTGGATGCGCAGCACGCGCCGTGGCAGGAGAATTTGCGCTACATTTCCGCCGAGGTGCTGTGCACCAGCCGTGACCTGCCGCTGATGCTCCAGCAGGAGCTTGGGCAGTTTATTATGGCCGACTCCATGCCGGTGAAGGCGTTAACCCTGCGTAAAGGCCCGACGCCGCCGCGTCCGGCGCTGGCCGAAGGGTTCAGCACCTGGCGGCTCATTAGCCAGCTGCAAATGAACTACCTCAGCCTGATGGACAGCGAAAACGAAGAGGGCGCAGCCGCGCTGCGTCAGCTGTTAGGGCTATACGCCAACCTTGCCGAGACGCCGGTTGCCCGTCAGGTGGATGGCGTTCGTCACTGCGTGCTGGAGCCGGTGCACCGTCGCGTGCCTGAACCCGGCCCGGTGGTGTTCGCCCGCGGGATCGGCATCACCCTGACGGTGGACGAACGCGCCTTTTCCGGCGCCAGCCCATGGCTTTTCGGCAGCGTGCTGGAACGCCTTTTTGCCCGCCTGGTCTCCATCAACAGTTTTACGGAGTTCACACTCAAGAGCCAGCAGCGTGGTGAAATCGGCTACTGGGTGCCGCGCATGGGTAAAAGGGCGCTGGTATGAGTGAAGTTGCCCCTGCAACGCTGCGCGTGCATCGCCTGACGCCGCTGCCCGATGCGTTCTGGCGCGGAGTGCGCGAGACGCCGTGGCGCTACGATCTGTTCCAGCTGTTAAGACGCATTGATGCCCAGGGCGGTGAGCGTTACCCGCTGGGGCGCGCGCCGCTGCCGAAATTTGAGCCGCTGCGTATTGGTCAGCAGCCTTCAATGGGCTTTGCGCCGTCAACGGTTGCTGAGGTCCGGCAGCGGGAAGAGAACGGACTGCATGACGTTTCCATACTGAGCTTCGGCCTGTTTGGTCCTAACGGCCCGCTGCCGGTGCACATGACTGAGTATGCCCGCGAGCGTATTCATCATCATCAGGATCACAGCCTCAGCGCGTTTGCCGACCTCTTTCACCACCGCCTGACGCTGCTGTTCTACCGCGCCTGGGCGGACGCGCAGCCTGCCGTTTCACTGGATCGCAACGACAACAGGCGCTTCGAAGGGTATCTGGCATCGCTGATTGGCATGGGGCAGCCTGCCCAGATGTCGAAAGGCAGCCTGAGCGCGCACGCCCGCTTTACTCACGCCGGGCACCTGACCCGACACGGGCGGGACCCGGAAGGGCTGGAGAAAATCCTGCGCAACTATTTCAACGTGCCGGTCAGGCTGGTGGCCAACGTCCCGCAGTGGATGCCGCTCTCAACGCGGGAGCAGGCACAGCTGGGCGAGGGGCGGCGTATGCCGCGCATGGGAGAGTCCGCTTTTCTCGGCATTGCGGTACGCGACGTGCAGCATAAATTTCGGCTTGAGATTGGCCCGTTGAGCGCAGACGACTACAACCGTTTTCTGCCGGGCGAAGGGTGGGTGACCGAGCTGCGCGACTGGGTGCGACAGTACGCCGGGGTGGAATTTGAATGGGAAACACGGGTGATCCTGCGCGCCGATGCGGTGCAGGGCGCCACGCTCGGTAGCGCCGGGCGATTAGGGTACAACACCTGGCTCGGCCTTCAGCCTCAGCCTGTTCCGCGTGGCGATCTGGTGTATCGCGCAGAGCGATAATCCTTCCGTATACCGAATCATTGTTAATGGAAACTAACATGTCAGAAATTAGCCGTGCCGTGCTTTTCGGCAAACTGGATACGCTGTTATTTACCTCTCTGGAAAGCGCGACTGCCTTCTGTAAGCTGCGCGGCAACCCGTACGTTGAGCTGGTGCACTGGCTGCATCAGCTGATGCAGCAGCAGGATGGCGATCTGCAACAGGTCATTCGTCACTTCGCCCTTGATGAACAGCAGCTGACGCGCGATATCGTGGCGGCGCTGGATGCCCTGCCGCGTGGCGCGAGTTCCGTGTCTGATCTTTCCGAGCATATCGACAGCGCCGTCGAGCGCGCCTGGGTCTACGGCTCGCTGAAGTTTGGCGTCAGCCGCATCCGCGGCGGCCATTTGCTGATCGGCATACTGAAAACGTGGAATCTGGCTAACGTGCTGAAAAGCATTTCGGCGCAGTTCACCCGTCTTAACGTCGAGGTGCTGATCGAGCAGTTCGACGCCATTTGCGCCAGCAGCAAAGAGAGCCAGCAGGCCGCCGCCGCTGCGGACGCGCTTGCTGGGGCCGTACCGGCTGCGCAGGGCACGCTGGCGCAGTATGGTCAGGATCTGACGGCGCGCGCCCGGGAAGGGAAAATCGACCCGGTGGTGGGGCGCGATGAAGAGATCCGCCAGATGGTCGATATTCTGATGCGTCGTCGCCAGAACAACCCCCTGCTGACCGGGGAAGCCGGCGTCGGGAAAACGGCGGTGGTGGAAGGGCTTGCGCTGCGTATCGCTGACGGCGACGTGCCGGAGCCGCTGCAAAACGTTCAGCTGTGGCTGCTGGATATCGGCATGCTTCAGGCCGGCGCGGGCATGAAAGGGGAATTTGAGGCGCGCCTCCAGGCGCTGATTAACGAGGTGCAGTCCAGCGCCACGCCAATTATTCTGTTTATCGATGAGATCCACACTCTGATTGGCGCTGGCGGTCAGCAGGGCACCGGCGATGCCGCTAACCTGCTCAAACCTGCCCTGGCGCGCGGGCAACTGCGCACCATCGGCGCGACCACCTGGGCGGAATACAAAAAATACATTGAGAAAGATCCGGCGCTGACCCGCCGTTTCCAGACCGTACAGGTTCACGAGCCGGACGAAGCCAAAGCCGTGCTGATGCTGCGCAGCACCGTGTCGCCGCTGGAAACCCATCATCAGGTTTTACTCCTCGACGAAGCGGTCAGCGCGGCGGTGAAACTGTCGCATCGCTATATTCCTGCGCGTCAGCTGCCGGATAAAGCGGTGGCGCTGCTGGACACCGCCTGCGCGCGCGTGGCCGTCAGCCAGAGCGCGCCGCCTGCCCAGCTGGAAGACTGTCTGCGTCACCTGGCGGCCCTGGACGTGGAGCTGGAGATTGCTGAACGCGAAGTGCGCGTGGGGGCGGGCGATCCGGCGCGTGTGGCGGCCTTAACCGCCGAACGTGACGCGTTCGAAACCCAGCGCGAAGCTCTGGCCCGTCGCTGGGAAGAAGAGCGCACGCGGGTGCAGGAGATTATCCGTCTGCGTGCCGCGCTGTTTGCGGCGGGTGATGAGGATACGGCTGAACTGCGCGGCCAGCTGGCAGAACAGCAGCAGGCGCTGAAGACCTTACAGGGTGACGAACCGCTGCTGTTTGCCGCGGTGGATGAGAACGTGGTGGCTGCGGTGGTCTCAGACTGGACCGGGATCCCGCTGGGCCGGATGGTGAAAAATGAGATTGACGCGGTGCTGAACCTGGCCGACACGCTGAACCAGCGGGTTATTGGTCAGCGTCACGGTCTGGATCTGATTGCCCGTCGGGTAAAAACCTCGCGGGCGAAGCTTGACGATCCGAACAAACCGGTCGGCGTATTCATGCTCTGCGGGCCATCCGGCGTGGGTAAAACTGAAACCGCGCTGGCGCTGGCGGAGTCGCTTTACGGCGGCGAGCAGAACGTTATTACCATCAACATGAGTGAATTCCAGGAAGCGCACACCGTTTCGACGTTAAAAGGTGCGCCTCCGGGCTATGTGGGCTATGGTGAAGGCGGCGTCTTAACCGAGGCCGTGCGCCGCCGTCCCTACAGCGTGGTGCTGCTGGATGAAATTGAAAAAGCGCACCCGGACGTGCACGAGATCTTCTTCCAGGTCTTCGACAAGGGCTGGATGGAGGACGGCGAAGGGCGTCACATTGATTTCCGTAACACCATTATTATTCTGACCTCTAACGTCGGCACCGACCTGATCGCAGCCATGTGCGCCGACCCGGAACTGATGCCGGAGCCTGACGCGTTAAGCGGCGCCCTGCGCCAGCCGCTGCTGGAGGTGTTCCCGCCTGCGCTGCTGGGCCGCCTGCTGGTGGTGCCGTATTACCCGCTGAGCGACGAGATGCTGGGGCAGATTGTGCGTCTTCAGCTCAGGCGCATTCAGCGTCGTCTGGAAGAGAATCACAACATTATTTCTGAATTTGACGACAGCGTGGTCGAACAGATTGTTCAGCGCTGTACCGAGGTTGAGTCGGGCGGGCGTATGGTGGATGCGATTCTGACCAATACGTTGCTGCCTCAGATGAGCCAGATTTTACTTACCGCCAGCCGCAGCGACGAGCAGTACCGACGTCTGCATGTCACCTGCGAGCAGGGCGAGTTCCACTGTCAGTTTGCCGCGTAATAATCATCAAGAGAACTGTAAAAGATGACGGATAATGATAACAATCGGACTGTCCCAAACGCGCTCCCGGTCGGGTACCGTTTCAATGAGTTTGAGATAAAAGAGGTGATTGGCGGCGGCGGATTCGGCATCGTCTATCGCGCCTGGGATCACCAGCTCGAACGCACTATCGCTATCAAAGAATTTATGCCTTCCTCCCTCGCCGTGCGCGGCGAGGATATGACGCTGGTGCTGCGCAGCGAGCGCTTCGGCAAAGCGTTTTCTGCCGGTCTGAACAGCTTCATCCAGGAAGCCCGCCTGCTGGCGCGCTTTAACCACCCGAACCTGCTGCACGTACTGCGTTTCTGGGTGCAAAACGACACGGCCTATATGGGGACGCTGTTTTACAGCGGTACCACGCTGTCGCGTCTGCGCGAAGAGAAACCGGAGCTGATTAACGAGGCGTGGATCCGCCGCATGCTGCCAATGCTCTTCGGCGCCATCAAAACGATCCACGACGAGGGTTATCTACACCGCGACATCTCGCTGGATAACATTCAGATTCAGGATAACGGCCTGCCGGTGCTGCTCGATTTCGGATCGGCGCGCCGCACCATCGGTAATCTCTCGGATGAGACGGAAACCATGCTGCGTCCGGGCTTCGCGCCTATCGAGCAGTATACCGACGACAATGAAAGCGAGCAGGGGCCGTGGACGGATATCTACGCGCTCGGCGCCGTATTGCGCACCCTCATCGTGGGCTCTCCGCCACCGGTCAGCGTGGTGCGCTCGATTCAGGACACCTGCAAACCGCTGGTGGAGCTGATGCCGCAGGGGTATTCCATCCCGTTGCTACAGGCCATCGACAAGGCGCTGGCGCTGCATATGGAAGACCGTCCGCAATCCATTGAGGAGTTCGCGGCGCTGATCGAGATGCCCGTCGCCGGTATCGACGAGGTGCTGACCGCGAAGAAGACCGGCACGATGCTGGTGCCGGTGGAAGAGGAGACATCTGCTTCCGCGCTGGACTGGCGACGTTACAAGCTTCCGGGGCTGGTGGCTGCGGGCGTGCTGGTTGGGGTGGTTGCCGGTGCGATGCTGTTCGGCGGCGACAGTCAGGAAACGCCAGAGCAGACGGCGCAAACGCCTGCCGTGAGCCCTCCGGCTGAGACCTCCGCCCAGGCGGAAACCAGACCGGCAACGGCAGACGTGAGCGAGCCGGTTGCGCCACCTGCTTCGGCGCAGCAGAGTGCGCCGCCTGTCGACGCCAGCCCGGTCGCGTTGGTCTACATTCGCATGCTTGATGGCGAGACGCTGAAGGTGAACGGCGAGTCTAAAGCGCTGCGTCCGGGGAATAACGGTTACGCATCGCTGAAATTGCCTGCGGGCGAGACCCGCATTGAACTGGAAGGCAATGGAAGAACGCGTACCCAGACGCTGGATATTGCGAAGCCAGGCACCTGGCTGGTGAATCCGTAAGCCTGCGGGTAACAGGACGGAGCGAATGTATAACATCAAGTTTGTCTATCTGTTCCACGAGAACGTCTCGCCAGCGCTGTTTGCGAAAATAATCCGCCCGTCCGTTGCCGGACAGTGGATTATGTCGGTTCCCGACCATTCGCTGCGCTCGCTCTTCACGCGCTACGATCTGCTGCGCACGATCACCGGTGCGAATCCTTATCAGTCCGGGCGCGATACCCGCACGCTGATCGCGCAGGATTTAGAGATGGGCAGAGTGGTTGCCATTGACGAAAGTTTTCGTGACTGGTCATCAGTAACGGAAATTTTTTATATCAATGCCAAAGGGCAACTCCAGGCTGCCTCGCTGGTCGGCCTGGGCTGGTATCCGGTGAGTATGATTGTCGACCGCTACGAAACCATGGTGAGAACGTACGGATCTCGCCCTGCGCCAACGGTACTGCCAAAACAGGTGGTGAAATCTAAAACGGCACAGGTGCCGGATGAACCTACTCCGGGCAAGGACGGTAAAACCTATGCCGGGCAGCTTCAGAAGATGACCAAAGCAGAGCGCTGGCAGGCGCGTAAAGATCTGATTGCGAAGGGGAGTAATAGCCTTTATCCGGATGCCCAGATCGCCGCGAAGCGTCTGGCGGCGAATAATATCGCGGTGGAAAAAGCGAAGCTTGCGGAAAATATTTATAAGACCGTGAACCCGCTGGAAACCACACCGGGCGTGCCGGAGGGGTGGACGGATATCAGTAATGACGATGCGCTGTTAGGAAAGTTCGGGCTGAACAAATCAATGCTCTTTGACGATGATACGTCCCCCAATTTTCTGGCGCGCGTCTATCAACCGAAGCCGGAAGTGTTTGGTACAGATATGAACCCCACACTGGTATTCAGGGGATCGCGCGAGCCTGGTTTCGCCTCTCTGTCTGAGAATGTCTCCTCTTTACTGACCAAAGGGGAGCTGGCGCCGGTGGTAAACGGGGCTGACTGGTCGAATAACTTCTCACAGGGCATGGGTATGGCTTCAGATTATTATAAAAAGGCCGTGAGTATTGGTAAGGAGCTGGCAAGGTCAGGCCAGAATATTGATATTGCCGGTCATTCCCTTGGCGGTGGCCTCGCCTCTGCAACCTCTATGGGCAGCGGGAAAGCGGGGTGGACGTTCAACGCCGCCGGCCTGAATGCCGGAACCGTAGAAAAATACGGCGGTAAGATATTAGGCAGTACGGATAATATCCAGGCGTATCGGGTTGAAGGTGAACTGCTGACGAAGATTCAGGAAGTTAACCCCTGGGAAGATCTGAAAACGATGAAAGGGCATGTCCCTTCGTGGATCCTCAAAGAGGAAATCTCTGCGCTGAGCCCTAATGCTGCCGGAATACCCCACGATCTTCCCGGTGGAACCGGAAGCGCGCTGGACCGCCACGGGATTAATCAGGCGATTGATTGCATAGAGCAACAGAAGGACGAGGATATTTCGATAATCGGGAGTCGATTGTGAAAAAACGGTTGATGGCTTTTGTCGCGTTATGTTTTTTATTCATGATTCAGGGGTGTAAGCAGGATATGGACCTTAATCCACAGGACTACTTCAGCGGTCAGCAGCTTGAACTGGCGAAAGCGATTGAAGAAGGTGATGTCGACGCGGTGAAGACGCTTGCACCAGAAAGCGATCTTAATAAACCGGGAAAGCAGGATATGACCCTGCTTTTTTGGGCCATCGGCAACGCGATTAATGATAAAAAAACATCGCCCCATTTAAAGGTGATTACATTGCTTGTTAAGGCCGGCGCAGATCCGCTCCAGCCTCGACCGCAGGGAAAAAGCAGCCCTGCCGAATTTGCCCTGAAGGGGGACAGCGCGGATTGGATCGATGCGATGCTGGACGGTGGCCTCTCACCCAACGTGAAAGATAAGGTCTTCCACGAACCGATCGTCTTCCAGTCGCTTAAAGCGAAAAACACAGAGACTCTGGAAGCCATGCTCGATCGCGGAGCTGACGTCAATGCAACCAATTCACTGGGTAAAACGCTGGTGTTTGATGCGCTGGATAACCAGGCTTACGAGCATGTCTTGTTACTGCTCGATCGTGGAGCGGACCCGTCAGTTAAGGCTAAAAATGGCTGGTCAATGAGTAATGCGCTTGCGGACGCGCTGAGTGGACTTGATAGAGGCAGCGAGCAATACGAGAAGTTAAATGAAATAAAAGAGAAACTTATTCAGAAAGGGGGCGTGTGGCCACCTGCGCCGGTTAAGTGATTGCTCAACTTTCATGAAAGCCAGAGATAAGGTCTTTTCCGGAGTTTCCATTAGCCTGCACTCTTTGGATTTATAAAAACGAAAGTTCGTACCTCCAGACAAATCAACCCAGCATTGCATCAATCCAAAACCACCTCGTCGAAATTAGCTTTACGTTCATAAACGTTCCCAGCATAAACCATTACGGAATAAAGATTATGCTCAACCGAATTACCGTCCAGCTCCCGGTTGAGGGGCTGCTTTTCTGGAAACTCTCCGGCCGTGAGGCGATGTCCGAGTCGTTCGCGCTGACGCTGACCCTGCTTGGTACGGACGCGCGCATTGACCGCAGCAAGCTGCTGGGCCAGCCGGTCACGGTGACCATCCCCACGCAGAACCTGCTCACCCCCCGCTATATCAACGGCAAGGTGACGCGCGTGGCGGTGAGCGCCGTGGAGCTGACGGGCACCCGCTACGCGGTGTACCAGCTGACGGTGGAGCCGGACCTGTGGCCGATGAAGCGCGACCGTAACCTGCGTATCTTCCAGGGCCAGACGGTACCGCAGATTGTCAAAACCCTGCTGGGTGAGCATCAGGTTAACCTCGAAGACAAACTTACCGGCAGCTACCGGGTGTGGGACTACTGCGTGCAGTATCAGGAATCGAGCCTGGACTTCATCAGCCGCCTGATGGAGCTGGAGGGGATTGCGTACTACTTCAGCCACGAGGCCGACAAGCATACCCTGGTACTGACCGACGCCGCGACCCAGCACCAGCCGTTCAGCGGCTATGAAGTCATTCCTTACCACCAGACGCCGTCCGGCGGCAGTACGGATGAAGAGGGCATCAGTCAGTGGGCACTGGAGGACAGCGTGACGCCGGGGATATACAGCCTCGACGACTATGACTTCCGCAAGCCGAACGCGTGGCTGTTCCAGGCGCAGCAGAACCCGGCGTCCCCGAAGCCGGGCAGCATCGACGTGTACGACTGGCCGGGCCGCTTTGTGGAGACAGGCCATGCGGAGTTCTACGCCCGAATCCGTCAGGAGCGCTGGCAGGTGGAGCATCAGCAGATTCAGGCGACGGCCACGGCGGCGGGCATTGCGCCGGGCCACATCTTTACCCTGTCCAACGCGCCGTTCTTCAGTGACAACGGGGAGTATCTGGTGACGGCGGCGGGTTACCACTTCGAGGAGAACCGCTACGCGAGCGGTGAGGGGGAAACCATTCACCGCACCGATTTCACCGTTATCCCGGCGTCGGTGTCCTACCGTCCGGCGCAGAGCACGGCGTGGCCGCGCACCTACGGCCCGCAGACGGCGAAAGTCGTGGGACCGCAGGGGGAGAGTATCTGGACGGACAAATATGGCCGCGTGAAGGTGAAGTTCCACTGGGACCGCCTGGCGAAGGGCGATGACACCAGCTCCTGCTGGGTGCGCGTGTCGAGCGCCTGGGCGGGCCAGGGCTACGGCGGGGTGCAAATCCCGCGCGTCGGCGATGAGGTGGTGGTGGACTTTATCAACGGCGACCCGGACCGTCCGATTATCACCGGCCGCGTATACAACGAAGCAAGCATGCCGCCGTGGGCGCTGCCGGCTGCCGCGACGCAGATGGGCTTTATGAGCCGCACGAAAGACGGTTCAGTCGACAATGCCAACGCCCTGCGCTTTGAGGACAAGGCGGGCGCGGAACAGGTGTGGATCCAGGCCGAGCGGAATCTGGACACCAGCGTCAAGAATGATGAAACGCACAGCGTTGGCGGCGCACGCAGCCATTACGTGAAGAAAAATGAGCTGCATCGCGTGGAGGCTAATCAGATCCAGGCCGTGAAAGGCGGAACCGAGATCCTGACGGGTAAAGGCAAGCTGGATGCGGCGGTAGAGCAGTATGTTATTGCTTCCGGGACGAAGCTGCGGCTGGTCTCGGGCGAGAGTGCTATTGAGCTTAACGCTAACGGCAAAATTAACCTGATCGGCAAAGAGTTCAACTTCTTCGTTGAAGGGGACGGCTATATCACCACGGGCGGCAAGCTGCACCTGAATACGTCGGGCACCAAGCCGGGCACAACGGCGCCGGGATCGGGGCATAAAGGGGATATTGATGCGGCGGTGCAGGAGAAATTTACGCCCCCGGAAGAGTAACCGCTTTCTGTCTGCCGCCGGGTTGTCCGTGGCGGCACGTAAAACCCTTTAGCAATTTTAGACGCGAGTTCACCGATGAAATACACCCTCCAGGAAGGTTCCTTTACCCTTTTTCCTGCCGCCTGGCAGGACAACAGCATGAACATTATTCGCGATGACGAAAGCGGGCTGTCCGTGGTGGTCAGCCGCGGCGTTATCCCGGATGGCAGCGACTACGAACAAGAGTTTCACCGCCAGTGGGACGTGCTGCGTCATCAGATGGGTGAGATCGCCCAGAGCGAATTTCAGCACGTAAAAGCCGGGCCTGCCGGCAACATTGATGGGGTAGAAGTTGAGACCACCTTTGACCGTAACGGCCAGCGCCTGTGGCAAAAACAGCTGGCCGTGCAGACGCCAGGCAAACCGGTACTGATGATTTTTACCCTCTCGGCCTTAAAAGCCTTTACGGAAGAGGACGAGGCGCGCTGGAGCGCACTGAAGCAGAGTCTGACGCTAAACGACAACCGGAATGTGTAAGGCATGAGCGATAACAACGCGGCCCGTAAGGGCGACGAGATTATTCACTCCAGCATTTTTGCTGATATTACCAGCATTGTGGCGGAAGGTGCCGCCTATGCGGTGATTGGCGCGGCGGTGGGCGCAGCAGCGACCGTCGCGGCCCCACTGCTGGGAGCCGGGGCCGCAGCGGCAGGCGTGGCGGCGATTGGATCCAGCTGTCTGTTGAGCGGCATTATCGGCGGGGTTCTGGCGAACGTCGCCGGGATCACCGACGATATCAGCAACGCCGCTGAAGGGCTGGGTAACGCGCTTTTCCCGCCGTCGCCCGCGGGGAAAATCACCACCGGTTCGAGCAACGTTCTGACAAATAAACTTCCCGCTGCACGCGCAGCCGGGACGTTAACGCCTGCCGATACCCCGTCCCCTGAGCCGCAGTCGCCTGGCAGCTTTGCCGACTACGCGGGCATGCTGCTCTCCGCTGCCGGACAGTTCGGCAGCGAGATGTGGCAGCCCAGCGTCGCCTCTGCCGCCGCTGGGACCTCGCCGCTGGAAGAAGACAAGGTGGCGTGTGATAAACACTCCGGGCCGCAGTATCTGGCGGAAGGCTCGAAAAGCGTCTTCATCAACGGACAGCCTGCGGTGCGCGCAAAAGATCGCACCACCTGCGAGGGCACCGTTTCCGACGACGTATCCCCGAACGTGATCATCGGCGGCGACACGCTCACGGTCCGCGATATCAAAAGCGGTAAAACGCCGGGTCTGGCGCTGGGGATGATTGCGCTCTCCCTGCTGCGCGGGCGGCCAGGCAAGATCCTGAAAAACATGCCCTGCGCGCTGGCTGCTGCCGGTGGCGGGATGCTGGCTGATATGGCCGTCAACGCCGTGTTCGGCTCCTCGCACCCGGTTCATGCCGCTACCGGCGTGAAGGTGCTGAATGACGACGACGAACTCGATTTCTCGCTGCCGGGGCGCTTTCCACTGCGCTGGCAGCGCAGCTACAACAGCCTGACCACCCGCGAAGGGCTGTTTGGTCTGGGCTGGGCTACCACCTTTGACAGCTATCTGACGCTGGAAGAAAACAACGCCACCTGGTTCGATGAAACCGGGCGCGAGCTGAGCTTTGAACTGCCGCCGGTCGACCGCGCGTTTTACAGCATCAGCGAAGGCATCATTATCCGCCGCAATGAGAGCGGCGACGTGGCGATAGCTGACGATGACGGCGCGGTGTGGCGTCTGTATAAACCGACCCGCGCTAACCCCTCCATCCTGCGCCTGGCCTCCCTCAGCGACGAGTACGGCAACGCGTTGCTGACGGAATGGGATGAGCACGGGCGGCTGGTCGGTCTGCACGATGAGCCGCGAGCGATCGATGTCACCCTGCGCTATGACGATGAACGTTTCCCGCAGCGCGTTACCGCTGCCAGCCATTTTGACGGCAACCAGACATGGCCGCTGATGCAGTGGGGGTACGACGCGCGCGGCCAGCTGGCCAGCGCAACGGATGCCTCCGGCGTGGTAACCCGTGAATACCGTTATAACGATGATGGCCTGATGGTCTGGCACCGTCTGCCGGGCGGGCTGGAGAGCGAATACCGCTGGCAAAAATTCGACCACTGGCGCGTGGTGGAAAATCGCACCAGCACCGGCGACGGCTGTCGCTTTACCTACGATTTAGCCGCCGGGCTGACGACCGTCGATCACTACGACGGTCAGACGCGAAAGCATTACTGGAACGCGCAAAACCTGATTGTTCGCTACGTTGACGAGCGCGGTGAGAACTGGCGCTACGAGTGGGATGACAACGAACTCCTCACGCGTCGCATCGATCCGCTGGGTAATGCCGTTACCTTCGTCTATGACGAGATGGGCAACCGGGTGCAGGAGATCGACGCCGACGGCAATACCCGCACCACCACCTGGCTGGAGCACCGTGCGCTTCCGGCGTCCATCATCGAAGCCGACGGTAGCGCCACCCGGTTCCTGTATGACGAACATCACGGGCTGAAACGCGTGGTGGATCCGATGGGGCAGACCACGCTGCTGCGTCGGGACGAGTTTGGTCAGGTGGTTGAAGAAGTTGATGCCGCCGGGAACAGCCGCTACCAGGAGTACAACGAAGCCGGGCAGATGGTGCGTGCGACGGACTGTTCGGGCCGTGTAACACAATACCGTTATCATCCGCTGGGCTGGCTGGTGGCTGAGATAAGCGCCGACGGCGAAGAGACGCGTTACCGCTACGACGCCGCGGGGCGTCCGGTGCAGCTCGACCGACCAGAAGGTTGGACCGAGTCGCTCAAATGGAACGAACGTGGTCTGCCGGTGAAGCATGCGGGCGCCGACGGGAAAGAGAGCGAGTTCAGATACGACGAGGCAGGGCGCTTAACCGCCACCCGTAATACGCAGGGTGAAGAGGTGCACCGCCGCTGGGACAGCCGCGGGCGTCTGATTGCCCTGGAAAACGAAAACGGCGAAGCGTATCTGTTCCGCTGGGGTGCGGACTCGCTACTGCTGGAAGAGGTAGGGCTTGATGGCGTGGCCTCGCAGTATCGCTACGATGCCTGCGGGCGTACGATAGCGCGCACCTTTGCCGCCGGTCATCCGGAGGCCATCACCCACGCTTTCGCCTGGAGCGCGAGCGGCCAGTTGGTCGCCCGCACCACGCCGGAAGGGCAGACCCGCTACCACTACACCCCGTCCGGCCTTCTGAGTCGGATTGGGCTGCATCCCGCGCTTTCAGCCGATGCCTGGAGCGCCGAGGCAGAGCAGGAGCTGGTGTTTGAGTATGACGCGCTCGGACGCGTCACGCGCGAAACGGGCGATCACGGGGAGCTGGCGTGGGAGTATGATGCGCTGGGCAACCGCACCTCTGTCACGCTGCCCGATGGCCGGGAGCTGAAGCAGTTTTACTACGGTAGCGGACATTTGCTCAGCATTGCCCTTGATAAGCTGTCGGTCTCCGACTTTACCCGCGACGAACTTCACCGTGAAACCAGCCGCACCCAGGGGCTGCTGACCACCCGCAGCGAATACGATCGTCTTGGACGACTGCATCGCCGGGACGTCTTTACCGGCAATGCCCAGCGCCCGTCGCCGCGCCGATGGTCCCGCCGCTGGGATTACGACTATCGCAATAATCTGGTCCGCGAAGAGCGGGACGATAACCCGTTCAGCTGGTACCGCTGGCAGTACGACAGCGCCGGACGTCTGCTGGTTCAGGACGGCACGCTGCCCGGCCAGGAGCAGTGGCGCTGGGATGCAGCCGGTAACCCGCTTGAAGGCTCGGCTGAGAAGGTCACTCACAACCGCCTGACGCAGCTGAACGGCATTCGCTGGCGCTATGACATCCACGGCCGCACCGTGGAGAAGGATAACGGTCAGACCCGCTGGCACTACCGCTACGACGGCGAGCACCGCCTGACGGAGGTCATCAGCCAGCCGCGGGACCGCAACAGGCCGCAGACGCAGGTCAGCTTCCGCTATGACCCGCTCGGGCGACGCATCAGCAAAACGCGCCGCCAGATGCTGTTTGGGCAGCCGACCGGCAAGCCGGTCACCACCCGGTTTGTCTGGGAAGGGTTCCGGCTGTTGCAGGAAGTGCTCGGGGATGTGCCGCTGACCTACGTCTACAGCGATCAGGACAGCTACGATCCGCTGGCGCGTATTGACGGCGTTGATGCCCCGGAGATCTTCTGGTTCCACTGCCAGCCCAACGGCACGCCGGAGCGGATGACGGATATCGAAGGGCAGGTACGCTGGGAAGGGGTGAACAGCGCCTGGGGCAAGCTGCTACGGGAAAGCGAGACGAAGGTATCAGGATATTCTCAGAACCTGCGCATGCAGGGGCAATACCTGGATCGTGAGACAGGGCTGCACTACAATCTGTTCCGGTATTACGACCCGGACTGCGGACGATTTACGCAGCAGGACCCGATAGGGCTGGCGGGGGGGATAAACCTTTACCAGTATGCGCCGAATGCGCTGGGTTGGGTGGATCCGTGGGGGTTGACTCCTAAAACATTAATTCACTACACGACTGAAGAAGGGATGAAAGGTATCACGGAAAGTGGTGTAATAAGACCTTCATCAGGAGATATACACGCCCGTTTCGGGGATGGACAATACTTCACTAATATCAGACCTGAAATGATTGGCGGACGAACACTCAAAGATGTTGGAGGAACTGGAAAAATGTCTCTGGGTCAATTAGCAGCTGATATATATGGTGATGCGAGGAAATTAAAAGGTATAAGCCATTTTGTCGAAATAGATGTTACTGGCTTAGATGTAATTGAACCCCGGAAAAATACATTTTTGATCTTAAACACAAAAGATCTTGATGTCTCTAAAAGAATTGTTAAAAGTGGGAGGAGTTGTGGTTGAGGTGAAAAAATATTATAAAGGAAGTGTTGATTTTATTGCAGGTGAAGGGACTATTCTCAATGAGTTCATAGGAGAGGTAGCCACGCGACAAATAAATATTATAGATGGTAATTATTATGCTTCTTCCTCTTTGCTAGATAAAAATGAAAAAGTTGGCTTCCTGCTGTATGATGGTAAGAAAAGCGACCTGGACTTAAGTGACGCCGAAGAAATTTCGAATGAGGAATTTGAAGTTTTCTGGCAAACATCAACGAGTTCATTGCAAGAAAAAAAGCGAATAAAATACTTGTTTGGAGATGCTGTGGAACCTTTGAAAAAATCCACAGTTATTGCTCATATTGTGAATAATAAAGGGAAGTGGGGTAAAGGTTTTGTTCTGTCCCTTTCAAATAAATATCCTGCGGCAAAAAAAAGCTATCTTAGTAGCTTCAAAGAAAATAACTTCCCAGAATTAGGGATGGTTGATTTTGTTATGGTTGATGCTCAGGAGAAGATATTTATTGCTAATATGTATGCGCAGGATGGTATAAAGAAAAATATCAACGACAAAAAACAATACGTTTGTTATGACTCTCTGGAAGTTTGTCTTGAAAAATTATCTGACTTTGCTTTAGTGAATCGCCTTTCTGTACAAATGCCAAGGATAGGAGCTGGCCTCGGTGGTGGTGATTGGAATGTCATAGAGTCATTAATACTAAAAAATATTTGCTATAAAATGATTGATTGCAATGTAATAACTTTATAATTTTAAATAAAAATTTAACCATATATTATGGTATTTCTGGCGGTTTCTTAGGCAAGGTTTTTTATTTAAAAGGGCAAGAGCTTAAGTATGATAATATCTATAATAATATACTATTGGACAAGGAAACGAGTTTCACGATGATAAAAAATACGTCGAGGCTTTAGAGCAATACCAAAAAGCCTGGCAAGCTCTTCCTGAGCCAAAGCTCCAATGGGAGCTCGCCAACTGGATCTCTGCTTGCATGTACAGCGCATATTTTGATCTCGCGGATTACGCTGAGGCAGAGAAATGGGGAGAGACGACATTACGGACACGTGGATCGGATATAGACACTGCACCCTTAATCGATCTCGGCATGGTCTGTTATGAGTTGAATCAATTCGAGGAAGCGTATAAATATTTTAACGATGCTTATAACTACAGCAAAGAGCGTGCGTTTCAGGATAGACCTAAAAAATATCTGGAGTTCTATCTGCGCAAAAGGGGATAAGTTCGTTACTCTATAAAAAAATCCACGCCAAAGCGTGGATTTTTTTAATTCAAAACAAATCAAACATTAAACAAGAAGTTCATCACGTCGCCATCTTTAACGATGTAATCTTTCCCTTCCGCACGCATCTTGCCTGCTTCTTTCGCGCCTTGCTCACCCTTGTAGGTTATGAAGTCTTCAAACGCGATAGTCTGCGCACGAATGAAGCCTTTCTCGAAGTCGGTGTGGATCTTACCAGCCGCCTGAGGCGCAGTCGCACCCACAGGGATGGTCCACGCACTTCTTTTACGCCCGCGGTGAAGTAGGTTTGCAGGCTGAGCATCTCATGGCTCGCGCGGATCACGCGGTTCAGACCCTGCTCGGCCATGAAATTTTCACGATCGGCGTCGTTCATTTCAGCGATATCGGATTCAACCGCGTTCCAAAACGCTACCACTACAGAACCTTTATCGCCTGAAGAGTCTGCTGAGAAGGTCACGCACAACCGCCTGACGCAGCTGAATGGCATTCGCTGGCGCTATGACATCCATGGCCGCACCGTGGAGAAGGATAACGGCCAGACCCGATGGCACTACCGCTACGACGGCGAGCACCGCCTGACGGAGGTCATCAGCCAGCCGCGGGACCGCAACAGGCCGCAGACGCAGGTCAGCTTCCGCTATGACCCACTCGGACGACGCTTCAGCAAAACGCGTCGCCAGATGGTGGGTGGACAGCCAACCGGTAACCCAGTCACCACCCGGTTTGTCTGGGAAGGGTTCCGGCTGTTGCAGGAGGTGCACGGGGATGTGCCGCTGACCTACGTCTACAGCGATCAGAACAGCTACGACCCGCTGGCGCGCATTGACGGCGTTGATGCTCCGGAGATTTTCTGGTTCCACTGCCAGCCCAACGGCACGCCGGAGCGGATGACGGATAGCGAAGGGCAGGTGCGCTGGGAAGGGGTGAACAGCGCCTGGGGCAAGCTGCTGCGGGAAAGCGAGACGCAGGTATCAGGATATTCTCAGAACCTGCGGATGCAGGGGCAATACCAGGACCGTGAGACAGGGCTGCACTACAATCTGTTCCGGTATTACGACCCGGACTGCGGGCGGTTTACGCAGCAGGACCCGATAGGGCTGGCGGGGGGGATAAACCTTTACCAGTATGCGCCGAATGCGCTGGGTTGGGTGGATCCATTAGGTTTACGATGTGGGCGAACTAATACTTGGAATGATTTTCAGCGGCAGCATAAAGGTCGTTTCAAATCATCAACTGAAGCGGCTTCTGCTTATAACAAATTAGTGAATGAACAATCACCTTGGCCATTAAATGAGCCTCCTTTAGATGCAACATTAGTCCCAGGGACTCGAGTAAAAATGGCCGTATCTCCAGGCCAGCCAGCGACGAGACCTAGAGGGTTTGCTACATTTGACGATATTCCTAATGCTTCATATGTTAGAAATGAGCTCGCTGTGAAGATGGAATGGAAACCGGATATTGATAGAGTAATAACTTATGAAGTTAAGAAACCATTACCAGTTAAAATTGGTGCAGTTGGACCTCAAGTTGATAAAGGTGCGAATGTATATCTGCCTGGCGGCGGTTCACAAGTCGAAATGGCTGTGCCACCTGCAGAACGCATGAATTATTTGGAAGTTATTGACGAGTCGTTGCTCAAGCCCTAAGTTATAAAATGAGATTAAAATGATTAATAATTTTACCTGTGATAAAGAAAAGAATGAATTGCATTGGATATATAATACACACCAAGTAGCTATCGTTATAGATGATTTAGATCTGGCAATGATAGATGAAAAGAGAAAATTAATTTTTGTATTGAGTAAACCATTACCCTTACCCGTGTTATTAACTGTTTTAAATATTGATGGGACTTTGCTTTCAACATTTGCGCCTCCAGAAGGTGCGTCTTTTTCTTATTTGACATTAAACGATAAAAAAGAGGTTTTGATTGTCTGCTCCTTTTCTGAAAAAATAAATGGTTGGTATGATTGGCATTATTCTTTAGACTTGGATAAAAAAGTGATAACAAGAATGGCGCCATCTTATTAGAATCTGATAAAGCCATTTTAAAGTAAAGTTTTTGTGGCTTAATACAATCATAACACTAAACACGAGGCTCATCATATTCTTAGCCATAGCTATCCAGATAATAAACTTTGCTGGCCCGTATTGTCAGCCTTGAAGCGACGGAGAACTTCTGATTCCACGGTTTGCCCAGCGGTACGCTGGAGCTGATAACTTATGTAGAAAGGCAGTAACTCTGGTGCGGCTTCAAATATTATATTGGTAATGTTTTATCAGAATTGCCAGATGTTACAAGAATAAAAGTCAAGGTAAAATAATGAATAATAAAAACATACAAACAGTTGATCTACTTATCACACATAGTCAAATATTGCTACGATCACGAGACTATGATGAAAAACTGAGCCAGTGGGGCAAAGGTAATGTATCTCAAGGCGCTGTGATTCATAAAGATTATGTTATTTTTGATCCTTTACCAGAGGACGCATTTGGAGCAAACGTAAATATCAAAATAGAGAATGCTTTTAATTTAGATGAAAATGCTCAACGCTGCATTGTAGTGCCATTTTTTATTACAGATAAAAATAAGCTTCAGGTGGCTTCTGCGACAGAGAAATTTGACATAAACATAAATGTAACCAACAAAACGTATTCGCTCTATTATGAGATTTGTGAAGGGGATGAAATTTATTACAATTTCACTCTTGTGCCGGAAAAAGACACTGTCACAGCTAAGTTTTTATTAGACGACCCTTGGGGCGGAAAAAAAGATAATCCACTCAAAGAAGGTGTTTTTTAACGTTAATAATAACTAAATAAGAACGAAAAAAAATCCACGCCAAAGCGTGGATTTTTTTCATTCAAAACAAATCAAACGTTAAACAAGAAGTTCATCACGTCGCCATCTTTAACGATGTAATCTTTCCCTTCCGCACGCATCTTGCCTGCTTCTTTCGCGCCTTGCTCACCCTTGTAGGTGATGAAGTCTTCAAACGCGATAGTCTGCGCACGAATGAAGCCTTTCTCGAAGTCGGTGTGGATCTTACCAGCCGCCTGAGGCGCGGTCGCACCCACAGGGATGGTCCACGCACGCACTTCTTTTACGCCAGCGGTGAAGTAGGTTTGCAGATTCAGCAGCTCATAGCCCGCGCGGATCACGCGGTTCAGGCCCGGCTCTTCCAGACCCAGCTCGGCCATGAACTCTTCGCGGTCGGCGTCGTCCAGCTCTGCAATATCAGATTCAACGGCAGCGCAAACCGCTACCACTACAGAACCTTCAGCCGCAGCGATTTCACGCACTTTGTCGAGGTACGGGTTGTTCTCGAAACCGTCTTCGTTAACGTTGGCGATGTACATGGTTGGCTTCAGGGTCAGGAAGCTCAGGTATTTGATCGCCGCTTTGTCTTCGTCAGTCAGGTTTTTCAGCGCGCGCAGCATGCCCGCGTTTTCCAGCTGTGGCAGACATTTTTCCAGCGCAGCCAGTTCCGCTTTCGCGTCTTTGTCGCCGCCTTTGGCTTTCTTCTGCACGCGGTGAATGGCGCGCTCGCAGGTATCGAGGTCAGAGAGGGCCAGCTCGGTGTTGATGACGTCGATGTCGTCAGCCGGATCTACTTTGTTGTTAACGTGGATAATGTTGTCGTTCTCGAAGCAGCGCACAACGTGGCCGATCGCTTCGGTTTCACGGATGTTGGTCAGGAACTGGTTGCCCAGGCCTTCACCTTTGGATGCGCCTTTTACCAGGCCCGCGATGTCCACGAACTCCATGGTGGTTGGCAGAATGCGCTGCGGCTTCACGATTTCCGCGAGCTGGTCCAGACGCGGATCGGGCATAGGAACAACACCGGTGTTCGGCTCGATGGTACAGAACGGGAAGTTCGCCGCTTCAATACCTGCTTTGGTGAGCGCGTTGAACAGGGTGGATTTGCCCACGTTTGGCAGACCGACGATACCGCATTTGAATCCCATTTCTAAATCACCTTAATATCTTGATAATCAATCCGTTAACGATAACCGATTGAAGAAAAGTAAATAACTACGCCTATTATACACGTAACCCGCGCGACGCGCGGTAAAAAAGCCCCAGGGCGCCGTTTATTGCGCTTTGAAAGCGTGCAGTCGATTGGTGGCTTTCGTCAGGCCGTCCTGAAGCCAAATCTCGGTGCAGCGGGCCGCTTCGTCCACCGCTTCGTCAATCAACTTCTGCTCAGAAACCGGGGGTTTACCCAATACGAAACCAACAACTTTGTTTTTATCGCCCGGATGGCCGATTCCCACGCGCAAACGGTGGAAATTAGGGTTATTACCCAGTTTGCTGATGATGTCTTTCAGACCATTGTGGCCGCCATGACCGCCGCCCAGTTTGAACTTCGCCACGCCTGGCGGCAGGTCCAGTTCGTCGTGGGCCACCAGGATCTCATCCGGATTGATGCGATAAAACGTTGCCATGGCCGCCACGGCTTTGCCGCTCAGGTTCATAAAGGTGGTTGGCACCAGCAACCGCACGTCGGCACCCGCAAGATTGATGCGTGAGGTATACCCGTAAAACTTGGGTTCTTCACGCAGGGGAGCGCGCAAACGCTCCGCCAGCAGATCAACATACCATGCGCCGGCGTTATGGCGGGTAGCGGCATACTCTTCGCCCGGGTTGGCGAGGCCGACAATCAGTTTAATCGTCACGATTTACTTCCTAATGGGTTCCAGATCTGGCGCGTAGTTTACTGTCTGGCGCGCCGCTTGACAAAGTTCTGCCTGTTGTACACCGAAATGCGAATAATTTCCTCTTTGAACAATTAGAATTTCAAGCTGTTCAATGTCTTATTTGTAAATTTTTGTCCGGGAGTGATCAGTAAATGTGATCATTCACGCAACTCATATAAGAGGCGTTGTCTATACTTTACACACAAGGAGAAGGGGCTTTTCCCCTGACAACCCAAAGTTCCGGAGGTGACATATGAAACGCAAAAACGCTTCAATGCTCGGTAACGTGCTAATGGGGTTGGGACTGTTCGTGATGGTCGCCGGTGTCGGTTATTCAATCTTAAACCAATTACCGCAGCTTGACCTCCCACAATACTTTGCGCATGGCGCGGTGCTGAGTATCTTCCTTGGTGCGGTATTGTGGCTCGCCGGGGCGCGCGTGAGCGGACATGAGGAAGTCTGCGATAAATACTGGTGGGTGCGCCATTACGATAAACGATGCCGCCGCGACCAGCGCAAGCATAGCTAGTGCCCCATAAAGAACACCGAAACGACTTCATCTGAAGTCGTTTTTTTTTTGCATGACGCATTGACCCTCACGTAACGTAAGGCTTCAGAGTAACGACACTGGCAGAACAAAAGGAGCCGTTATGTTGATACAGGTGGGTGAACTGGCGAAACGTGCCGGGATCACCGTGCGGACTTTGCATCACTACGAGCAAACAGGGCTGTTGTTACCTTCTGCCAGAAGCGCGGCAGGCTACCGGCTTTATAACCTGGCGGATGTGCAGCGTCTGCATATGATCCAGGCGCTGGCAAAAGCCGGACTGGAGCTTGCCGAAATCAGGGATTTTCTGGAACAGCGTTCGCTGTCATTAGCCGAATTACTCGACGGGCAAATCACTCTGCTGGACAAGCAACTGCGTAGCATCCATACGCTGCGCAACCGGCTGGTGGAATTGCGAACCGGGCTGACCGACGATGCGACGCCGGATCTGGAATCCTGGCTACAGACTCTAGAGTTAATGAATATGTACGATCGCTGGTTTAGCAAAGAAGAGTTGCAGCAACTGCCGTTTGCGGTAGAGAAAGAGGCGCTGGCGGATATCTGGGCGGGTCTGGTGACGGAAGTTAAACACTTGCTGGAACAGAACGTCAGCGTCACGGACGCGCGGGCGACCGATTTGGCTTCACGGTGGATGGAACGCCTGGAGCAGGATACCGCAGGCAAACCGGAATTTTTGACCCGTCTGAACGAGATGCACAGCGTGGAGCCGCAGATGCAGGAGCAAACCGGCATTACGCCGGAGATAACTGATTACATCACGCGGGCGTTTGCCGAATCAAAGCTCAGCATCTGGGAGAAATATCTCACTGCCGAAGAGATGGCCTTTACCCGGGCGCACTACTTTGACCGGATGATGGAGTGGCCGCCGCTGGTGGCGAAGCTGCATCAGGCGCAGCAGGATAATCTCAGTCCCGCTTCTGACGATGCGCAAAAGCTGGCAGAAAAGTGGCTGGTTTTATTCCAGTCCTATGCAGGAACAAACCCGCAGACCCAGCAAAAATTTCGCCTCGCCATGCAGCAGGAGCCGCATCTGATGAAAGGCACGTGGATGACGCCTGCCGTGCTTGAATGGCTCCAGCAGGCGATCGGGGTGATGATGCAAAGACGCGTCTCTGCATCAGATGACTCACAGATCCGCTAACGCAGCTTCACGGTTAGGGTAGAAGGACAATCGGCCAGGGATTGGCTGCACGCCCGCGCGCGCCATGGTGCGCAGGGGCTGGAATTCAAGGTTACTCACCCGCAGTTCACAGCCTTCCGGCAGACGCACAACAAAGCGCTGGAAGGCATCCAGACCGCCGGCATCCAGCACCGGGACGGCATCCCATTTCAGCACCACAATCCGTTTGCCCGCAATGCGGGATTCCAGATCGCTGAACAGACCTTCCGCTGCGGCGAAGAACAGCGGGCCAATCACGCGCAGCACCAGCACATCGTCAGGCACCTCAACGTTAACCGGGGAGAGACGCGTCATCTGCGCGATGCGGCGCATAAAGAGCAGCGAGGCCAGCACAATGCCGACGCTGATGGCGATAACCATATCGAACAGCACGGTCAGCGACATGCAGATCAGCATCACGATAATGTCGTCTTTCGGCGCGCGGCGCAGCAGGTTAACCACCTTATGCGCCTCACTCATGTTCCAGGCCACCATCAGCAGCAGCGCAGCCATGGCCGAGAGCGGAAGCCATGAAAGCAGCGGGGCGAGGATCAGCAGCGCCATGATCACCAGCAGGGAGTGAATGACCGCGGAAACCGGTGATGTCGCGCCCGCACGTACGTTCGCGGCGGAACGGGCAATCGCAGCCGTAGCGGTAATACCGCCGAAGAACGGTGCAACGATGTTCCCTAAGCCCTGGCCGACCAGCTCGCTGTTGGCTTTGTGCTTAGTGCCGGTCATGCCGTCGAGCACGACGGCGCAGAGCAGGGATTCGATCGCACCCAGCATTGCCATGGAGAATGCGGCGGGCAGCAGAGCGCGAAGGGAATCCCAGCTCAGGGTAAAGCTGGAACCCGGCATGTCCCAAGGCAGAACCAGCTGCGGCAGCAGCTGCGGAATGCCGCTGCCCTGTGAGCCGTCCGCCAGAACATAGTGGAACTGGGAGCCAATGGTGGCGACCTGTCCACCGAGCAGGTTGACAACGCCCATCACCGCGCAGCCCAGCAGCAGAGCGGGCAGATGCCCCGGGAGACGAATGCCTAAGCGAGGCCAGACGATAAGTGTGCCGAGGGTAACGATGCCAATGGCTGCATCGCCCAGGTTGGCCGTCGGCAACGCCATAAACAGCGCGCCCACTTTCTGTAAATAGTGCTCCGGAACATGGGCCATTTGCAGGCCGAGGAAATCCTTAATCTGCATGGTCCCGATGGTAATCCCAATCCCCGAGGTGAACCCCAGCGTTACGGAAAGGGGAATATATTCAATCAGGCGACCAAAGCGGGCCAGACCAAACAGAATTAAAAAGATGCCGGACATCAGGGTGGCAACCAGCAGGCCTGCCAGACCAAACTGTTGGGAAACCGGGTAGAGGATCACCACAAAGGCGGCAGTCGGGCCGGAGACGCTGAAGCGGGACCCGCCCGTCAGCGCAATCACAATCCCCGCAACGGCCGAGGTGTACAGCCCGTACTGCGGCGCGACGCCGCTACCAATCGCCAGCGCCATCGCCAGCGGGATGGCAATAATCCCGACGGTGATCCCGGCTATCAGGTCACGAACAAAGCGTGACGATGTGTATTTCTCTTTCCAGCAGGCGTCGATGAGGGCGCGAAAGGGCAGAACATGTGAGGAGGTTACGTTTTTCACAATTATCTATCATCCGTGTGCGCATCATCTGTCATGTGAATGGCAGGTGAAGGAGGCATAAGTCATACAAATAAATACTATAAACAAAAAAACCCGCCGTAGCGGGTTTTTTGGCCGTGTTCGATCAGTGTTCGAACATTGCAGAGATCGATTCTTCGTTGCTGATACGACGAATCGCTTCGGCCAGCATCCCGGACAGAGTCAACGTACGCACGTTTGGCAGCGCTTTGATCTCGTCGCTCAGTGGAATGGTATCGCAGACCACAACTTCGTCAATGACGGAGTTACGGAGGTTGTTTACCGCATTGCCGGAGAAGATCGGGTGAGTGGCGTAAGCGAATACGCGTTTCGCACCACGCTCTTTCAGCGCTTCAGCGGCTTTACACAGCGTACCGCCGGTATCGATCATGTCGTCAACCAACACGCAGTCGCGGCCAGCCACGTCACCGATGATGTGCATCACCTGAGAAACGTTAGCGCGTGGACGGCGTTTGTCGATGATCGCCATGTCGGTATCGTTCAGCAGCTTCGCGATAGCACGAGCACGTACCACGCCGCCGATGTCCGGAGAAACCACAATCGGGTTGTCCAGATTCAGTTGCAGCATGTCTTCCAGCAGGATTGGGCTGCCGAATACGTTATCAACCGGCACGTCGAAGAAGCCCTGGATCTGCTCTGCGTGGAGGTCAACCGTCAGTACGCGGTCAACGCCGACGCTGGACAGGAAGTCAGCGACAACTTTAGCGGTGATTGGCACACGCGCGGAACGGACGCGACGGTCCTGACGTGCATAGCCAAAGTAAGGAATAACAGCAGTAATACGGCCAGCAGAAGCACGACGCAGCGCGTCGACCATAACAACCAATTCCATCAGGTTGTCATTCGTTGGAGCACAGGTGGACTGGATGATGAAAATATCACCACCGCGTACATTTTCGTTAATTTGTACGCTGACTTCGCCGTCGCTAAAGCGACCTACAGCGGCGTCGCCGAGGGAAGTGTACAGGCGGTTGGCAATACGTTGTGCTAGTTCCGGGGTGGCGTTACCAGCAAAAAGCTTCATATCAGGCACGAGAAGAACCTCAGGCATGCGTCCAGTGGTGGATAGCGTTCGCCGCAAACTGCGGGGCCTAAGCAAACGCTATCCAGGCGGTGTATTAAAGAGCGCGATGCAACGTCTGGAACAGGGTGACGTTGTCACCGAAACTCAGTCTGCGCCAGAATGGCCTGCTGTAGGGGGGAGGTGTTCATCCCGCGTGCTACAAAACCATGCAGCCAAACCGGCGCTTGCTCAAGCACCTGACGGGCGGCGGTTTCGGTGTCAAATTCAGCAAAGACACAGGCCCCTGTACCGGTCAGGCGCGACGGCGCGTATTCTAACAGCCAGGAAAGCACCGCATCAACCTCGCGAAAACGTTTTCTTGCGATATCCTCGCAATCGTTGCTGAATTCACAATTTAATAACGTTTTTATTGACCGTGCCGGGGTATTTCTTTTCAGGTCAGGATCTTTAAAGATGACCGGGGTAGGAATGCTCACGCCGGGGTGAACGATCAGATACCATTTTTCCGGCGGATCGACCGGCGTGAGGATTTCACCGACACCTTCAGCGAACGCCGCGTGGCCGCGCACAAACACCGGTACATCGGCGCCCAGCGTCAACCCTAACGCTGCCAGTTCGTCCGTCGTCAGACCGCAGCCCCAGAGGTGGTTAAGCGCCACCAGTACGGTCGCGGCGTTTGATGAGCCGCCGCCAAGACCGCCGCCCATCGGCAGGCGTTTGTCGATACGGATATCCGCACCGCTTCCCGCCGGCAGACGACCCGACGTCGACGCCGTTTTCATCAGCAGGCGAGCAGCGCGCACGATCAGGTTATCGTCATGCGCCACGCCGTCGACCGGCGTCAGCAGGCAAATCTGCCCGTCCTGACGCGGTTCGATGGAGATGGTGTCGCCGTAATCGACAAACTGAAACAGGGTTTGCAGGGTGTGATAGCCGTCAGCGCGCTGCCCGGTAATGTAGAGAAACAGGTTCAGTTTTGCGGGAGAGGGCCAGTGGGTCATCATTTAACGATCCAGTTGTCCATTTTCAGCTTGATACGCTGGCTACCCTGCGTCAGCTCCATATTGGACGGCAGCGACGGTTGCGTCTTGCTGTCATACGCGCTGTACACCACTTTCCAGGTTTTACCGCCCTGGGTGTAGTTCACCTGGCTCAGACGGTATTGATCGTCGAGCGTATAGTCGGTCGCATCACCCGGCAGGCCAAGGATCCACTGGCGCAGACTATTGAGCGGAATCGGCATCCCGGTCAGCTTGCCAATCATCTCTTCGGCGTCGGTTGCCGTGTAGTGCTGGCCTTTGTTATCGGTGATCTGCGCTTCGCCAGGCTTCGCGTTAAGCTCCAGCTCGGTGCTGCCCAGCGGGTTCAGCAGCAGCAGGCGATAGTTGTCCTGACCCGTTTGCTGCCAGAAGAAGCGAGCATAAACTTTTTGTTCGTCAGAGAGATAAGCAAATGCACCGCGGGTCTGGTACTGGCTTAATTTCAGCACGTCCTGCTGGTGCTGACGCCACTGCGGTGAGTCAGGGCTTTTGCCCGGGCCTTTCGGCTGATGAACGGAACAGGCGGTCAGAACCAGGGCCGCCAGAGGCAGCAGGCGAATCATTCGGGTCATAATGATGACAAATCCTTGAGATACGTTGCAGTTATAACTGTTAATGCTAGCGTTGAAGGGTGCCACCGTCTACGTTCAAATTATCTCAAAGCGTGGCGTAAGCTATTACTCCGAAAGGGGGCAGTCTCTTTTATTGATCTCGCGCATCCTGTATGATGCGTCCTGCTAACCTTATTAACGCTGGTACTACTCCCGCTCAACATGACCCTATTAGCACTCGGTATTAACCACAAAACGGCCCCGGTTTCACTGCGAGAACGCGTTACGTTTTCGCCGGATACGCTCGACCTGGCGCTGGATAGCCTGCTTGCACAACCGATGGTGCAGGGTGGCGTGGTGCTCTCGACGTGCAACCGTACCGAGCTGTATCTCAGCGTGGAAGAGCAGGATAACCTGCACGAGGCGCTGATCCGCTGGTTATGCGACTACCACAACCTCAACGAAGAAGAACTGCGCAATAGCCTGTATTGGCATCAGGACAACGATGCGGTCAGCCATCTGATGCGCGTGGCCAGCGGGCTGGATTCGCTGGTGCTGGGCGAGCCGCAAATTCTTGGGCAGGTGAAAAAAGCCTTCGCGGATTCCCAGAAAGGGCATCTGAAAGCCAGCGAACTGGAGCGAATGTTCCAGAAGTCATTCTCCGTGGCGAAGCGTGTGCGAACCGAAACCGACATTGGCGCCAGTGCGGTTTCGGTTGCTTTCGCGGCCTGTACCCTTGCCCGTCAAATTTTTGAATCCCTGTCGACCGTCACCGTACTGCTGGTGGGAGCGGGCGAAACCATCGAGCTGGTGGCGCGCCATCTTCGCGAACACAAGGTGAAGAAGATGATCATCGCCAACCGCACCCGCGAACGTGCGCAGGTGCTGGCAGATGAAGTGGGCGCTGAGGTGATTGCGCTGAGCGACATCGATGAACGTCTGAAAGAGGCGGACATTATTATCAGTTCTACCGCCAGCCCGCTGCCGATTATCGGGAAAGGGATGGTCGAGCGTGCGCTGAAATCCCGCCGCAATCAGCCGATGCTGCTGGTGGATATCGCCGTTCCGCGTGATGTCGAACCGGAAGTGGGCAAACTGGCGAACGCCTACCTGTACAGCGTGGATGACCTGCAAAGCATCATTTCGCACAACCTTGCCCAGCGTAAGGCGGCGGCTGTGCAGGCGGAAACCATCGTTGAACAGGAAACCAGCGAATTTATGGCCTGGCTGCGCGCGCAAAGCGTCAGCGAGACCATCCGCGAATACCGCGGTCAGGCGGAGCAGGTGCGTGATGACCTGACGGCCAAAGCGTTAGCGGCCCTTGAACAGGGCGGCGACGCGCAGGCGATTATGCAGGATCTGGCCTGGAAACTGACCAACCGCCTGATCCATGCCCCAACCAAATCTCTTCAGCAGGCCGCCCGTGACGGGGACGATGAACGCCTGACTATTCTGCGCAACAGCCTCGGGCTGGAATAGCGCCCTATACCCATTTTCTAAGACAAGGTGCATTTACGCCTATGAAGCCTTCTATCGTCGCTAAACTGGAAGCTCTGCACGAGCGCCATGAAGAAGTCCAGGCGCTGCTCGGTGATGCCGGGACCATTGCCGACCAGGAACGTTTTCGCGCGCTGTCGCGTGAATACGCGCAGTTAAGTGATGTTTCAAAATGCTTTACCGACTGGCGACAGGTCCAGGAAGATATCGAAACCGCGCAGATGATGCTCGACGATCCTGAGATGCGCGAGATGGCGCAGGAAGAGTTGCAGGACGCAAAAGCGCGTTCAGAAGAGATGGAGCAGCAGCTTCAGGTGCTTCTGCTGCCGAAAGATCCGGATGATGAGCGTAACGCCTTTGTGGAAGTCCGCGCCGGTGCCGGTGGCGACGAAGCGGCGCTGTTCGCCGGGGATCTGTTCCGTATGTACAGCCGGTATGCCGAATCCCGTCGCTGGCGCGTGGAGATCATGAGCGCCAACGAAGGCGAGCATGGCGGCTACAAAGAGGTTATCGCCAAGATCAGCGGTGACGGCGTGTACGGTCGTCTCAAGTTTGAATCCGGTGGTCACCGCGTGCAGCGCGTGCCTGCGACAGAATCTCAGGGACGCATTCATACGTCAGCCTGTACGGTGGCGGTGATGCCGGAGCTGCCGGAAGCGGAACTGCCGGATATCAACCCGGCGGATCTGCGCATCGACACCTTCCGCTCTTCAGGGGCAGGTGGTCAGCACGTTAACACCACCGACTCCGCTATCCGTATTACTCACCTGCCCACCGGGATTGTGGTTGAGTGTCAGGATGAACGTTCCCAGCACAAGAACAAGGCTAAAGCGTTATCCGTGCTGGGCGCGCGCATTCACGCGGCGGAAATGGCGAAACGTCAGCAGGCGGAAGCCTCTACCCGCCGTAACCTGCTGGGCAGCGGCGATCGTAGCGACCGTAACCGCACCTATAACTTCCCGCAGGGTCGCGTAACCGACCACCGCATCAACCTGACGCTGTACCGTCTGGATGAGGCGATGGAAGGCAAGCTCGATATGCTGATTGAGCCTATCGTGCAGGAATACCAGGCCGACCAGCTGGCGGCACTGTCCGAGCAGGATTAATGGATTTTCAGCGCTGGTTACGCCATGCCGCCAGTGAGCTTTCTGCAAGTGAAAGCCCGAAGCGCGACGCCGAAATTCTGCTTGAGCATGTGACGGGTAAAGCCCGCACATATCTGCTGGCCTTCGGCGAAACCGCGCTGACCGCTGAACAGCAATCGCAGCTGGAGGCGCTGCTTGCCCGCCGTAAAACCGGCGAGCCGGTGGCGCATCTGGTTGGCGAACGCGAGTTCTGGTCACTTCCGCTGTACGTTTCAGCGGCCACGCTGATCCCGCGCCCGGACACCGAGTGTCTGGTGGAGCAGGCGCTGGCGCGGTTACCGGCGCAGCCGTGTCAGATCCTCGATCTCGGTACTGGCACCGGCGCGATTGCGCTGGCGCTTGCCAGCGAGCGACCGGACTGCACCGTGACGGCGGTAGACGTGATGCCTGATGCGGTCGCCCTCGCGCGGCGCAACGTTGAACGGCTGGGGCTGAACAATGTTTCCGTTCTGCAAAGCAGCTGGTTTGCCGCGCTTGAAAGCCGCATGTTTGAAATGATTGTCAGCAATCCGCCCTACATCGACGAAGACGATCCGCATCTCGCGCAGGGCGACGTGCGTTTTGAACCGTTAACCGCGCTGGTCGCTGCGAATCAGGGACTTGCGGATCTCGATCACATTGTGACAACGTCACGACAACATTTGCTTCCCGGTGGCTGGCTGCTGGTGGAACATGGCTGGACGCAGGGAGAGGCGGTGCGAGCGCTGTTTACGCGTGCCGGATACGCTGCCGTGGAAACCTGCCGGGATTACGGCGGCAATGAACGTCTGACGCTGGGGCAGTGGTCATGAGCCTGTTTACGCTGCTGATCTCCGTTCACCTGGTTTCCGTTGCCCTGACCATCGGCTTTTTCATTGCCCGCTACTGGTGGCGCTACAGCAACAATCCGCTGATTAACGCCCGCTGGGTACGCATCGCCCCGCACTGTATCGACACGGTGCTGTTCCTTTCCGGAGCCGGGTTAATGTGGAAAACCGGCTATCTGCCATTTACTGATAAAGGCGCATGGCTGACTGAAAAGCTGTTTGGCGTTATCATCTACATCGTTTTGGGTTTTATCGCGCTTGGGCGTCATCGTCCGCGCAGCCAGCAGACAGGGTTTATCGCCTTTTTGCTGGGTCTGGTGGTGCTGTACATCATCATTAAACTCGCCACCACAAGAATACCGTTACTGGGGTAAGTCATGAGGTCCTTAGCCGATTTCGAATTTAACAAAGTGCCGCTCTGCGATGGTATGATCCTGATTTCAGAGATGATCCGCGACGATTTTACGTCACAGTACGTTTACGCTGAACTGGAGAATCTGGTCAGCCTGGCGCGCGAAGAGATCAATCAGGCCCGTCCGCAGGACTGGCAATTAGAGAAGCTGATTGAGCTTTTCTACGGCGAATGGGGTTTCTGCGACACGCGAGGCGTGTACCGCCTGTCTGACGCACTGTGGCTGGACCAGGTGTTGAAAAATCGTCAGGGCAGTGCCGTCGCGTTGGGCGCCATTTTACTGTGGGTTGCGCACGAGCTGGATATTCCACTGGTGCCGGTCATTTTCCCGACGCAGATGATTTTGCGGGCGGAGTGGCTGGACGGTGAGATGTGGTTAATCAATCCGTTTAACGGCGACACGCTGGATGAGCATACGCTGGACGTCTGGCTGAAAGGCAACATCAGCCCGATAGCTGAGCTGTTCAATGAAGATCTCGATGAAGCCGATAACGCCGAAGTGATCCGCAAGCTCCTGGATACGCTGAAGTCTGCGCTGATGGAAGAGCGTCAGATGGAGCTGGCTCTGCGCGCAAGCGAAGTGCTGTTGCAGTTCAATCCGGAAGATCCGTACGAAATCCGCGACCGCGGCCTGATTTATGCGCAGCTCGACTGCGAGCACGTGGCGCTGAATGATTTGAATTATTTCGTCGAGCAATGTCCGGAAGACCCGATCAGCGAGATGATCCGCGCGCAGATTAACGCGATCGCGCATAAACACATTACACTGCATTAATCTTAATTCCGATTCACACCTGAATAAGGCGATCCTATGAAACAAAAAGTGGTTAGCATTGGTGATATCAACGTGGCAAACGACCTGCCGTTCGTGCTGTTTGGCGGTATGAACGTTCTGGAATCCCGCGATCTCGCTATGCGCATCTGCGAACACTACGTGACCGTGACCCAAAAGCTGGGCATCCCGTACGTGTTTAAAGCCTCTTTTGACAAAGCCAACCGCTCCTCCATTCACTCCTACCGTGGCCCGGGCCTGGAAGAGGGGATGAAGATTTTCCAGGAGCTGAAACAGACGTTTGGCGTGAAAGTGATCACCGACGTGCACGAAGCGTCTCAGGCACAGCCCGTGGCTGATGTGGTAGACGTGATTCAGCTTCCGGCGTTCCTCGCTCGCCAGACTGACCTGGTAGAAGCGATGGCGAAAACCGGTGCCGTGATTAACGTGAAAAAACCGCAGTTCGTGAGCCCAGGCCAGATGGGTAACATCGTTGACAAGTTTATCGAAGGCGGTAACGACCAGGTGATCCTGTGCGACCGTGGTTCAAACTTCGGTTATGACAACCTGGTTGTGGATATGCTGGGCTTCACCGTGATGAAGAACGTCTCTAACCAGTCTCCGGTGATTTTCGACGTGACCCATTCCCTGCAATGCCGCGACCCGTTTGGCGCCGCATCTGGCGGGCGTCGTGCGCAGGTGACCGAACTGGCCCGCGCCGGTATGGCAACCGGCCTGGCGGGTCTGTTTATTGAAGCGCACCCGGATCCGGCTAACGCGAAATGCGACGGTCCATCCGCGCTGCCGCTGGATAAGCTGGAGCCGTTCCTGAAACAGATCAAAGCGATTGACGATCTGGTGAAGAGCTTCGACGAGCTGGATACCAGCAACTAATAAAAAAACCCGCTTCGGCGGGTTTTTCTTTGCCCGGCGGCGCTACGCTTGCGCGGGCCTATGGGTTTTGTAGGCCGGGTAAGCGCAGCGCCACCCGGCAAAAAAATTACGCAAATATCGTCATCAGATACGCAATAAACAGCGCCATATGCGCCGCGCCGTTCAGCACATTGGTGCGGCCGGTGGAGAAGGAAATCTGGCACAGCAGCAAGGATGCCACCATCACAATCATCTCTGGCGCACCCAGCGCAAACTGCAATTCATTCCCCGTCATAAAGGCAATCAGCGTCACCACCGGAACGGTAAGGGAGATGGTCGCCAGAACGGAGCCGAAGAACAGATTCATCGCCCGCTGCACCTGATTATTGAGCACCGCTTTCAGCGCTCCCAGACCTTCTGGCGACAGGATCAACAGGGCCACCAGGAAACCGGTAAAGGCGACCGGCGCGTTCAGTTCAGTTAACAGCGCCTCCAGCGGGTTCGCATTCATCTTGGTGACCGCAATAACGGCAATCAGATGCACGATCAGCCAAACCGTATGCCACGCGCTGCTGTGGGCCGACGGCTTACCGTGATGCGGATCATCGTCGTCGCCGTCGTCTTCATGCTCGTAAACAAACAGGCTCTGGTGCGTTTTGGTCTGGATCAGCAGGAACACGCCGTACATCGCCGCGGAAATCAGCGCCACCAGCAGCGCCTGGCCGGTGGTGAAATTTGCACCCGGCAGCGCCATCGGGAACACCAGCACAATAATCGCCAGCGGGAACAGGGCGATCAGGTACTGTTTAATGCCAAAGAGGTTCATGTACTGGGTGGCAAATTTGCGACCACCTAATAAAAGTGAAAAACCGACCAGGCCGCCGGTAACAATCATAATGATGGAGTAGAGCGTATCGCGCATTAGCGTTGGCGCGGCGTCGCCGGTGGCCATTAATGCGGAAATTAAACTGACTTCAAGAATCACAACCGAAAGGCTTAAAATTAATGACCCATACGGCTCTCCAAGACGGTGGGCTAAAACATCCGCATGGCGTACCACGCTAAATGCACTGGTTAAAATACCCACCAGAGCCAGAATATTGATCCCCACAACCACTGGCAATGACTGACTGCTTCCCCAGAAGAGCAGCACAGCCAGTGCCAGAACCGGGAAAATGAGAGAGGTCTCCTTGTGGCGGGTTTTTACCGCCTCGTGTGTTGCTGTCATGTGTTTCTCCAACAATGCAGGTGCTTGTAATTATAGATAGATTTTAAAGGTATTAAATTAACAGAAATCTGTTAAATACCCTGTATTTTTTACTTAATTTTACCCTTTATTATAATTTTTATGTCTGAGGCTTATAATGCCTTATCTCTTTTAAATATTAGTTTAATAACAATGAATTGCATTTTTATATTGTTCATTTCTTTCTGTCGGGTGGCACCCTCGCGTATCGTCGTCCACACTTATCTTTTAGCCAAAAGAGAGGTTAACAATGCCATACAAATCGAAAAGCGAATTACCGGATAACGTGCAAAACGTATTGCCTGCCCACGCCCAGGATATCTACAAAGAAGCCTTTAACAGCGCCTGGGATCAGTACAAAGATAAAGAAGATCGCCGGGACGATGCCAGCCGTGAAGAGACGGCGCATAAGGTGGCCTGGGCCGCCGTGAAAAATGACTATGAGAAAGGGGACGATGATAAATGGCACAAAAAGAAATAGCCGCCAAATAACACGCTGCCTCCATTTTGACATTTCAGGCGGTTGACCTGCCGCTGTATTGCATCTGGCCCGCGAATTGCTTATCGTTGCTCAACTGCTGTTAAAATGAACAGCACAGAATGCCGGGAAGGCGAATTACAGATGTCGCAAGGAAGCATGCAGTGGCGGAGGTGGAATGTGTTAACGCGTGATTTCTTGATGAAGGCAGATTGTAAGACGGCATTTGGTGCTATTGAGGAATCGCTTCTGTGGTCGGCTGAACAACGTGCGGCGTCGCTTGCGGCAACGCTGGCCTGCCGCCCGGATGATGGCCCGGTCTGGATCTTTGGTTACGGCTCGCTGATGTGGAACCCGGCGCTCGAATTTGTTGAATCAGCAACCGGAACGCTGCCTGGGTGGCACCGCGCCTTTTGTTTGCGCCTGACCGCCGGACGTGGCAGCGCCTGTCAGCCTGGCCGCATGCTTGCACTAAAAGAGGGCGGGCGCACCACGGGCGTGGCATACCGGCTGCCGGATACCACGCTGGAAGATGAGCTGACGCTGCTGTGGAAGCGCGAGATGATCACCGGCTGCTATATGCCCAGCTGGTGCAAGCTGGAACTGGATGACGGGCGCACCGTCAACGCGCTGGTGTTCATTATGGATCCGCGCCACCCGCTGTATGAAGTCGATACCCGAACCCAGGTGATTGCCCCGCTGATTGCCGCCGCCAGCGGACCGCTGGGCACTAACGCCCAGTACCTTTTCTCGCTCGATCAGGAGCTGACGCGTCTCGGCATGCAGGACGACTGTCTGAGTGAGCTGGTGGTGAAGGTGAAAGCGCTGCTGGAAGGGAACCCGCTCAGCAATACGCTGCGGCCGGGTTTTGCCTGATAATACGCCCGGCTGACCGGGCGTTTACGGTTATGCCGCCACGTAACTTACGGAATGTTCGAGCGACTGGCTGTGGCTGTCGATCAGCACATCCCAGGTGCCGGTGTAAGGCACCGTCAGCCAGGCCTTATCGTCCTGGACGGTAAGGATATCTGCCTGCGATTGCTTCTGTCCTTTTGTACTCATCAGATGGATGCGGCAACGCTCTGAGCAACGTACCACTACCGTATCCCCGCCAAACAGTTTCAGACTCGTTTTAACTCGTGCCATTTTATACCCCGTCGTTTTTGCCCATCCCGAGCGTGATGTTGTTCACAATTTACTCATTGCATAACACCAAAGGGGCAGGGGTGGGATGCTGATTTCGATCAAAAAATGGCGCAACGATTAAACAAAAATGACAAAATCCCTGAAACCTTTCAGCGGACGCGCGTTTACCCTGCTTAACGCGCGCCCGGGAAAAATTATATGCGGAAATGGCCAGCGGTCTCAGCAAGGTCGCCCGCCTGGCTTTGCAGCGCGCTGGCCGCCGCAGCAGACTGTACAACAAGCTCGGCGTTCTGCTGCACCATGCGATCCAGGTGAGTCACCGCGTGGTTAATCTCATGGATCCCTTTCATCTGCTCCCGGGTGGCAATGGATATTTCACGCATAATGCCAGACACGCTCCCGACGCTGGCGCGGATCTCATCCATGCTGTCGCCCGCAAGGTGCACAAACCGGGAGCCGGTTGCTACGCTTTCGGTGGTGGAATCAATAAGGGATTTGATCTCCTTCGCCGCCTGAGCACTGCGGCTGGCCAGGTTACGTACTTCCCCCGCAACGACCGCGAACCCACGGCCTTGTTCCCCGGCACGCGCCGCTTCCACCGAGGCGTTAAGCGCCAGGATATTGGTCTGGAAGGCGATGCCGTCAATGACGCTGGTGATATCGCCGATTTTCGCGGAAGCCAGTTCGATGGACTGCATGGTGCTGATGGCCTGAGCGACGACGTCGCCGCCGCGGGATGCGGCGGCAGAGGCCTTGCTCGCCTGTTCGTTCGCTTCTGCTGCCGACTCGTTTGACTGCGTAACGGAGGCCGTGATCTCTTCCACGGCGCTGGCGGTTTCGCGAAGGCTTGATGCCGCCTGCTCGGTACGCCCGGAAAGATCCTGATTACCTGCCGCAATCTCATGCGCGGCGTTTTTCACTGAGGCGCTGGCATCACGCAGCTGGACCATCACCACAGAAAGCTTATCGCTGAAGGCGTTAAACGCCTGCGCAATTTGCGCCACTTCATCGCCCCCCTTATCCGGCAGACGCTGCGACAGATCGTTAGTACCGTTGGCAATGCTGTTCATCGCGTCACGGATACCGGACAGCCGCTTAAGCAGGCGGGCAATCAGGAGGTGCATGAGGGCTCCGCTCAGCAGGGCAAGGATCGCCAGAGACAGTGCAGATGCTTTTAGCAATGACCGCATCCCGGCGGTGGCATCGCCGTTATCGAGCGCCACAACCAGCAGCCAGTGCGTCCCCGGTACGGCGGTGGCCAGGAACGTGTTTTCACGTCCGTTAAACGTTCCGTCAACCAGGTTGCCGCTTTTCAGGGTGGCAAAATCGGTCCCTTTGATCGTCTCCGTAAAAGGCTTAAGCGTCAACGCAGGATCGCTGCCGGCAATAACGGTGCCGTTGCTGTCCAGAAGCAGTCCGCTGCTGGCCGGAGTCGGGTGAATACCGCGCACGTTAGCCACCACGCTGTCCATCGCCACATCGCCCGCCACCACCGCTTTCAGGGCACCTTGCTCTTTAACCGGTACCGCGAACGTCACCACCAGTTTCCCGGTGCCCGCGTCTACATAAGGTGCAGTCACTACCGGACCATCAGCGCTGACGGCCTGCTGATACCACGGGCGAAGGGTGGGATCGTAATCAGCGGGTACCCCGGTTGGGTCAGAAAATTTAGCCGTTTTGCTGGCATAACCCACGTAGACGTTGGTGAATCCACCCGCCAGCGCAAGCTGTTTAAACACCGGAACCGGATCGTCGCTGAGCGCGACCGGCTGCGCCGAGGTGATGACGGTCATTTTGCTGTTCACCCAGTCGGCAATCGCCATGTTGTGGCTGGCGCTGGTGCTGGTCAGAATATCGCGCTGCGACTGCTGATTATCCTGGCGCGTGACCTGAAAGTTAATAATGGTATTAAGAAGAAGGGCGACGACCAGACAGCCTGTCGTCGCGGCAATGATGCGGGCGCGAATGGATCTGAACATAAGTGTAATACCTGCTGTGTTGTTTCCATGCCTATCGGCAACGGTGCAGGTAAACTTGATGCTGAAACCGCGTCCATAAGAAAATAATATTTTTAGCGGCTTATTATTAAAAAGTTAATACTTTATCGGCGGAAAGTGTCCATTCAGCCAGCTCCACCAGCGTACCAATTTCCACGCCATCAATCAGCGGCAACCCCGTAATGCCGCGCCCGTCGGTACAGGTTTTGCACAGTTTGACCGGAACGTTTTGCGCGGTCAGGATCTCCAGCATTTGTTGAATGTTGTAGCTCTCTGCGGGTTTCTGCCCCTTCAGCCCGGCCGTGACGGCATCGGACATCAAAAAGAGGCGCAGCTCCAGCTCACTCTCCTTATCGCGCAGCGCGATTGCCAGGCGCAGGCTGTTAAAAAGGGATTCACTGCCGTAGGCCGCACCGTTGGCGACGATCACAATCTTCTGCATGTTGACTCCTGTTCTTTGAAAAGGCACGAATATTGCTTCTCGTACCGAAGAATACGTATCGGGGAGAGAAACGATGACGATAGTGGCTGGCAGTTCCCCTGGCGCAACCGAATGGTTCCAGCGTGCGAGAATGTTGCGCGAGGAACAGCTCGGCAGACTGGCGCAGCTGGGCGCACTGGTGAACGGCATCAGTCGACTGGTGCATATGCTACAGTGCGAGCGCGGTGCGTCAAATGTCTGGCTCTGCTCGCAGGGCAAATTGTACGCGCCTGAATGCAAGGCCAGCAGGGCCCTGGTGGATGAAAACCTCGCCGCATTGCACCTTCAGTTTAACGAACCGCTGCCGGGCAGCGCCCTGTGCGAACGTATTGCCAGCGCACTGCACGGCCTTGAGACGCTAACGGCGCTGCGTGATGGCGTTACAGGTCAATGCGTCACCGCGCCGCAGGCGATGGAACATTACAGCCGCATACTGCGTCATTTGCTCAGTATCGTACCCCAACTCAGCGACAGCATTGACGATCCGCACATCGCGGGCCGATTTGTGGCCCTTTACAGCCTGATGCAGGGCAAAGAACTTGTGGGACAAGAGCGGGCGCTGGGGGCTATTGGTTTCACCCAGGGATTCTTTGACGATGAAACCCGCCAGCGGCTGGTGGATCGCATTGATGGCCAGCAGGCCTGCTTTGAGGTTTTTATCTCCCATTGCACTCCAGACGTGCAGGAGACGTTTATCCTCAACTGCCAGCCGGGTCTGGAGACTGAAAAACTCAGGCGTGAAGCGTGCACCCGCCAGCCTCCGGCAGATAACGGCGGTACCGCCCTCAAATGGTTTGCCCTGCAAACCACGCGCCTTGAGCACCTGCGCACGCTGGAGGAGGTGGCAATTGCCGATCTGATGACGGCAGTTGAGGAGCGCCGCTATAGCGAAAACCTGCACGCAGACGATGAACACGACGATATCCTGGCGCGATTTCCGGATAAACCGCTGCTGCCGCTGGTGCGCCAGCAGGCGCGTGAAATTGAGCAACTCTCCCGTCAGCTTGCTTCCCTGCGCGACACGCTGGAGGAGCGTAAGACCATCGACAAAGCCAAAAGCGTGCTGATGACGCACCAGAACATGAGCGAGGAGCAGGCGTGGACCGCGCTGCGCAAAATGGCGATGGATAAAAACCAACGCATGGTAGATATCGCCCGTGCGCTGCTTATGGTGAAAAATCTTTGGAAGATACCCCCTGGGGAGTAGTTGCACAGCCAGTGGGCATTTTGTGCCTGATTGAGGTGCGTAAAACAGCGCTCTTCTTGCAGAAACCCCGTAACGCCGGGGATGAAAAGCTGGCATTACCTTTGCATTAACAGATTAACCATTTTCGACGATGCGCCAACGGCGGTGCATGCGTCTTCGGGATAAAGGCGTCCAGCGGTGCTTCAGCACCGTCGGGCGCTTTTTTTTGCCTTTTTTCAGGAGTAATTATGGCGGATTTGTCGAGACGGCGGTTATTGCAGGCCAGCATGCTGGCGAGTGGTGCGATGCTGTTGCCGGGTGTCATGCAGGCCGCATGGGCGGCGGGGTCAGATAAGCCGGAGCAGGATACCGTGCGTATCGGGTTTATCCCCCTGACCGACTGCGCGCCCGTGGTTATCGCGGCCCTGAAGGGGTTCGATAAAAAACACGGCATTACTATTGTGCCGACCAAAGAGGCGGGCTGGGCGGCAGTGCGCGACAAGCTGGTGGCGGGCGAGCTGGACGCTGCGCACATTCTTTACGGCCTGCTGTACGGTCTGGAGCTGGGTATCGCGGGCAAGCCGCAGCAGATGGCGAACCTGATGACCCTCAACCAGAACGGACAGGCCATTACGCTCTCCAGCGATCTGGCGGAGAAGGGCGTTCGTGACCTCGACGGGCTGAAAAAGCTGATTGCGCAGCAGGCGCCGGGAACCTACACCTTCGCGCATACCTTCCCGACGGGAACGCACGCCATGTGGCTCTACTACTGGCTGGCCAGCGCGGGGATTAACCCGTTTGACGACGTGCGCACCGTGGTGGTGCCGCCGCCGCAGATGGTGATGAACATGCGCATTGGCAACATGGTCGGGTTTTGCGTTGGCGAGCCGTGGAACGCGCGGGCGATTAACGACCGCATCGGATTTACCGCCGCCACGTCGCAGTCCATCTGGGCCGATCACCCGGAAAAGATCCTCGGCACCCGACGCGACTGGGTGGCGAAAAACCCGCACACCGCACGGGCGCTGGTGAGCGCCGTGATGGAAGCCGCGCGCTGGATCGAGGCGTCAGCGGAAAACAAACGCGAAACCGCGCAGATCCTTTCGCGCCGCGCCTGGCTCAACTGCAAGGAACAGTATCTCACCGGACGTATGCTTGGCGAGTACGACAACGGGGTCGGTCAGCGCTGGCAGGATGCGCACCCGATCCGTTTCTTCAACGAGGGTGCCGTGAGCTACCCGTATCTCTCCGACGGCATGTGGTTCTTAACCCAGTTCCGCCGCTGGGGCTTGCTCAACGCCGCGCCAGATTACGCGGGCATTGCACAGCGCATTAACCAGACCGCGGTCTGGCAGGATGCCGCGACTGCCGTGGGCGGCATGTCCACACCGTCATCACCGTATCGCAGCAGCACCCTGATGGACGGCACCGTCTGGAACGGCACCGATCCGGAAGGGTACGCCAACCGCTTCGCCATTCACCGTAAAGGGGCCTGAGTATGCAGCATCTGCAAAATACAAAACCACAAGAGACGTCAGAGAGCGGGGAAGTGATTGTCCTGCCTCCGCTACAGGTTCGCCGTCGTACGCCAGCGTTTACGCGTCGGATGAATGATTTTTTACAGCGCGTCATCCCGGCGCTGCTCGGTCTCGGCCTGCTGGTGGTGCTCTGGCAGCTGGCAGCGATAAACAGTAAAGGCTTTCCGACGCCGCTCAGCACGCTCGATTCGGCCATGACCCTGTTTGCCGATCCGTTTTATCGCGACGGGCCAAACGATATGGGCATTGGCTGGAACGTGCTGGCGTCGTTGCAGCGCGTCGCCATCGGCTTCGGTCTGGCAGCGATGGCGGGCATTCCGCTGGGCTTTTTGATTGGCCGCTTCACCTTTTTCTCGCGCATGTTCAACCCGCTGATCGCGCTCCTGCGTCCGGTCAGCCCGCTGGCCTGGCTGCCTATCGGCCTGCTGCTGTTCCAGAAAGCGGAGCCTGCATCGAGCTGGACCATTTTTATCTGCTCCATCTGGCCGATGGTGATCAACACCGCTGAAGGGGTACGCCGTATTCCGCAGGACTACCTCAACGTGGCCCGGGTGTTGCAACTCTCAGAGTGGACCATCATGCGCCGCATTCTTTTCCCCGCCGTGCTGCCTGCGGTGCTGACCGGGGTACGTCTTTCCATTGGCATTGCCTGGCTGGTGATTGTCGCCGCCGAGATGCTCACCGGAGGTTTAGGCATTGGATTCTGGATCTGGAATGAGTGGAACAACCTCAACGTCGAAAACATTCTCATCGCCATCGTCATCATTGGCGTGGTCGGGTTGCTGCTGGAGCAGGGGCTGATGCTGATCGCCCGTCGCTTTAGCTGGCAGGAAAAATAAGGAGTGAAGATGAAACCGTTAATTCAGGTCCAGGCCGTGAGCCAGCGTTTTTCCACCGCCAGCGGCGAGTTTCTGGCGCTGCAAAACGTCTCTTTTGATATCCACGAGGGCGAAACCGTCAGTCTGATTGGTCACTCCGGCTGCGGCAAGTCGACGCTGTTAAACCTGATCGCCGGGATCACGCTGCCGACGGAAGGCGGGCTGATTTGCGACAACCGCGAAATCGCCGGGCCGGGGCCCGAGCGCGCGGTGGTGTTCCAGAACCATTCGCTGCTGCCGTGGCTGACCTGCTTCGACAACGTGGCGCTGGCGGTGGATCAGGTCTTCCGTCACACCATGAGTAAGGCCGAGCGCAAAGCGTGGATTGAGCACAACCTCGACCGGGTGCAGATGGGCCACGCGCTGCATAAGCGCCCCGGGGAGATCTCCGGCGGTATGAAGCAGCGCGTCGGGATTGCCCGGGCGCTGGCAATGAAGCCGAAAGTGCTGCTGATGGATGAGCCGTTTGGCGCGCTCGATGCGCTGACGCGTGCCCATCTTCAGGACTCGGTGATGCAGATCCAGCAGGCGCTGAACACCACCATCGTGCTCATCACCCACGACGTGGACGAGGCGGTACTGCTCTCTGACCGCGTACTGATGATGACCAACGGCCCGGCGGCCACCGTGGGTGAGATCCTGCGCGTCGATCTGCCGCGCCCGCGCAACAGGGTGCAGCTGGCGGACGACAGCCGCTATCACCACATGCGCCAGCAGATCCTCCATTTCCTCTACGAAAAACAGCCGAAAGCGGCGTAATGAGGGGGCACGATGCGACTGGTCATTATCGGTAATGGTATGGCGGCAGCCCGGCTGATTGCGTCGCTCACCGGGCGTGTTCCCGGTCGTTTCGCTATCACCGTCATCGGTGACGAGCCTGAGCAGGCGTACAACCGCATCCAGCTTTCACCGGTGCTGGGTGGCGAAAAGCAGGCGGAGCATATCTGTCTGCACGATGAAGACTGGTACACGGCACGAGGCGTGACGGTGCTGCGAGGAGAAAAGGCGCTCGCAGTAGACGTCAACGCGCGTGAAGTGCATACCTTTGCTCGCACGCTGGGCTGGGATGCGCTGGTGTTTGCCACCGGGTCTACCCCTGTCGTGCCGCCGATCCCCGGCGGCGATGCACCGCATGTGTTCACCTTTCGCACCCTGGCAGAGACCCGCGCCATCCAGAATATCTCCGGGCCGGCGGTAGTGCTGGGCGGCGGCGTACTCGGCGTGGAGGCAGCGGCAGCGCTGGCGCGAAACGGTGACAACGTCACGCTTATCCATCGCGGCACGTGGCTGATGGAACAGCAGCTGGATCAGCAGGCGGGACTGCTGCTTGACGAGGCGCTGGCGAAGCGGGGCGTACGCTGTGAACTCGCCTCCGGCATCACGGCCATCGCTGACGATGCCGTGACGTTGCTCGACGGACGCCGCATCGCCGCCACGCGCGTGGTGCTGGCCACGGGCGTGCAGCCCAACGTCGCGCTGGCAAAAGCCAGCGGCATTCGCTGCGCGCGCGGCATCGTGGTGGATCAGCAGATGCAAACCTCCGTGCCGGATATCTACGCCATCGGCGAGTGCTGCGAAATTGACGGCCAGACGTTTGGCCTGGTCGCCCCCTGTCTGGCGCAGGCGGATATTCTTGCCGCGCGGCTGGCCGGGGAGGTCACCGCGCCGTTTACCCTGACCGACAACGGCGTGCGCCTTAAGGTGACCGGCGTGGAGCTGTTCAGCCTCGGACGCGCGACGGCGCAGGCGGATGATGTGGTCTGGAGTTCATGGGACCCGCTGACCCGTCACTATCGACGTTTACTGATCCATCAGGGGGCGCTGGCTGGCGTGCTGCTGCTGGGTGACTGCCGCAGCGCGGCAACCTTTACCGATTTACTGGCAACGGCTGCGCCCGCCCACGCGGACTGGCTGTTCGATCGTTTCACAACGCAACCGCAGGTTGCAGGACAGAACGCTATGACAAAACCTACTCTGGTGGTGGTTGGGCACGGTATGGTCGGCCATCATTTCCTCGAAGACTGCGTTAACCGCAATTTGCATCAGCAATATCAGATTATTGTTTTTGGCGAAGAGCGCTATGCGGCCTATGACCGCGTGCATCTGTCGGAATATTTTGGCGGACGCAGCGCGGACTCGCTCTCGCTGGTGGCGGGGGAGTTCTTTGCCGATAACGGCATTGAGCTGCGCCTCTTGCAGCAGATCGTCGCTATCGATCGTGATGCACACGTAGTGCGTACCGCCAGTGGCCATGAGACTCACTGGGACAAGCTGGTGCTGGCGACCGGCTCGTACCCGTTCGTACCACCCGTTCCGGGCAACGATCTGCCGGGGTGTTTTGTCTACCGCACCCTCGACGATCTGGACAACATTGCGGCCCATGCGGCAGGCTCTCGCCGCGGCGTGGTAATTGGCGGCGGCCTGCTGGGGCTGGAGGCGGCGAATGCGCTTAAGCAGCTCGGGCTGGAAACCCACGTGGTGGAGTTTGCGCCTAACCTGATGGCGGTGCAGCTCGACAGCGACGGCGCGGCAATGCTGCGTAAGAAAATTGAGGCGCTGGGCGTAGGGGTACACATCAGTAAATCGACGACGGAGATTGCCACCGCAGACGACGGGCTGGTGCTGCGCTTTGCCGATGGTGAACAGCTGGAAACGGACATGGTGGTCTTCTCTGCTGGTATTCGTCCGCAGGACGCGCTGGCGCGCAGCAGCGGGCTGGCTGTCGGCGAGCGCGGCGGGATCTGCATTGACGACGGCTGCCGGACCTCCGATCCGGATGTGCTTGCCATCGGTGAATGCGCGCTGTGGGAGGGGAAAATCTTTGGCCTGGTGGCCCCGGGCTACCAGATGGCGCGCGTGGCCGCCGCTGTGCTGGCGGGTGAGGAGAAGCGCTTCACCGGCGCGGATATGAGTACCAAACTCAAGTTGCTGGGCGTGGATGTGGCGTCGTTTGGCGATGCCCACGGGCGCACGCCGGGCGCGCTGAGCTACCAGTGGACGCACGGGCCGCAGCAAATCTACAAAAAGATTGTGGTCAGCCACGACAGCAAAACCCTGCTGGGTGGCGTGCTGGTGGGCGATGCCAGCGAATACGCCACGCTGGTGCAGATGATGCTCAACGGCATCAGCCTGCCAAAAGAACCGGAAACGCTGATCTTACCCGTATCGTCAGGCAGCGCGCCGAAAGCGCTGGGCGTGGCGGCGCTGCCGGAAAGCGCGCAGATCTGTTCGTGTCATAACGTCAGCAAAGGGGATATCTGCCAGGCGGTAAGCGCGGGTGCGACGGATATCGGCGCCATTAAGCAGTGCACCAAAGCCGCGACCGGCTGCGGAGGCTGTAGCGCGCTGGTGAAGCAGGTGATGGAGTTCCAGCTTGCAGAGCAGGGCGTGGAGGTGAAAAAGGATATCTGCGAACACTTCCCGTACTCGCGTCAGGAGATTTACCACCTGGTGCGCGTCAACCATATCCGCACCTTCGACCAGCTTATCAGCCGCTACGGTCAGGGGCACGGGTGCGAGATCTGTAAGCCGCTGGTGGGATCGGTATTGGCTTCCTGCTGGAACGAGTATCTGCTGAAACCGGCGCATCTGCCATTGCAGGACACCAACGACCGCTATTTCGCCAATATTCAGAAGGACGGAACCTACTCCATCGTCCCGCGGATGCCGGCGGGTGAAGTGACCGCCGACGGGCTGATCGCCATCGGCCAGATCGCGAAACGCTATAGCCTTTACAGCAAAATTACCGGCGGGCAGCGTATTGACCTGTTTGGCGCCACGCTCGAACAGTTGCCGGAAATCTGGCAGGCGCTGGTAGAGGCCGGGTTTGAGACTGGACATGCTTACGGGAAATCCCTGCGCACGGTGAAATCCTGCGTCGGGTCGACCTGGTGCCGCTACGGCGTGCAGGATTCCACCGGCCTCGCGGTCAGGCTGGAGCACCGCTACAAGGGGCTGCGCGCGCCGCACAAAATCAAAATGGCGGTCTCCGGCTGTACCCGTGAATGCGCAGAGGCGCAGAGCAAAGACGTAGGGGTGATTGCCACGGACAAAGGCTGGAACCTCTATCTGTGCGGCAACGGCGGGATGAAGCCGCGCCACGCGGATCTCTTCGCCAGCGATCTGGACGACGAAACGCTGATCCGCACCGTTGACCGTTTCCTGATGTTCTACATCCGCACGGCAGATCGTCTGCAACGTACCAGTACCTGGATGGATAACCTGGAAGGCGGCCTCGACTATCTGCGCGAGGTGATCCTCAACGACAGCCTGGGGATCGCCCACGAGCTGGAGCAGGAGATGGCCCGGGTGGTGGAGACCTACCAGTGCGAATGGCAAACCACCCTTAACGATCCTGACCGCCTGGCGCTGTTCCGAACCGCGGTGAACGTCCCCGCCGCGGAGGAGAACAAGCGCTGGCAGGAAATTTGTAATATCGACGAGATCCCGGAGCAGGCTGGCATTGGCGCGCATCTTGGGCGCAAACCGATTGCGTTGTTCCGCTTTGGCAAAACCGTTTATGCCCTCGACGATCGGGAGCCGGGCAGCCGCGCGAACGTGCTCTCACGCGGCATCCTCGGCGATGCGGCGGGGGAACCGGTGGTGATCTCGCCGCTCTACAAGCAACGTATTCGTCTGCGCGACGGGTGTCAGGTTGAGAGCGGGGCGCCTGCGGTGCGTGCCTGGCCGGTAAAAATCGAAAACGGCAAGGTGTGGGTTGGAAATGAAGAGCTGGTGATGCGCGCGGAGGCCTCATGACGGAAACCCGGACAACGTGCCCTTACTGCGGGGTGGGCTGCGGCGTGGTCGCCAGCGCAGACGGTGAAAAGGTGAGCATTCGGGGGGATGAAACTCATCCGGCGAATTTCGGTCGTCTGTGCGTAAAAGGATCTGCCCTTGGGGAAACCACGGGGCTACAGGGACGACTGCTGCGCCCGGTTGTCGATGGCCGGGAGGTGGCATGGCCGCAGGCGCTGGGCGAAGCGGGCGAGCGGCTGCGGAACATCATCAACGAATGGGGGCCGCAGGCGGTGGCGTTTTATGCCTCCGGCCAGCTGTTGACCGAGGATTACTATGCCGCCAACAAGCTGATGAAAGGCTTTATCGGGGCGGCGAACATTGATACCAACTCGCGGCTGTGCATGTCATCGGCGGTGGTGGGCTACAAACGCGCCTTCGGTGAAGACGTGGTGCCGTGCAGCTACGAGGACGTGGAAAACAGCGATCTGGTGGTACTCGTTGGCTCGAACGCGGCCTGGACGCATCCGGTGCTGTATCAGCGGCTGGTGCAGGCAAAACACAACAATCCGCAGATGAAAGTGGTCGTGATCGATCCGCGTAAAACCGCCACCTGCGATATCGCCGATCTCCACCTCGCGCTCAGACCCGGCAGCGATGCCGGGCTCTTTGTGGGGTTGCTCAATCTGATTCAGGGGCGCGGCGAGTGGCCGATCCCTCGCGTGGCGGCGTTTTGCGATCTGCCTTCAGACGAGATTGGCACCTTCTACGACTGGTTTGTCACCGCGCCACGCGCGATCACGCTCTACACCATGGGGATCAACCAGTCCTCCAGCGGCAGCGACAAGTGCAACGCCATCATTAACGTGCATCTTGCCAGCGGGAAGTTCAACCGTCCTGGCTGCGGCCCGTTTTCGCTGACCGGACAGCCAAATGCCATGGGCGGGCGGGAAGTGGGGGGACTGGCGAATCAGCTGGCGGCGCACATGAACTTCGAGCCGGACGATCTCGCGCGCGTGGCGCGTTTCTGGGGAACGGAACGGCTGGCGCAGACCCCGGGCCTGATGGCGGTGGAACTGTTTGACGCCATTGCCCGCGGCGAGGTGAAGGCGGTGTGGATCATGGGCACCAACCCTGCCGTTTCACTTCCCGACAGCCACGCGGTGTGCCAGGCGCTGGCGGCCTGCCCGCTGGTCATGGTATCTGAGGTGATGCAGGAGACGGACACCAGCCGGTTTGCCCATATCCGTTTTCCCGCCCTGGGCTGGGGCGAGAAAAACGGCACGGTGACCAATTCTGAACGCCGTATCTCCCGCCAGCGCGCCTTTCTGCCTGCGCCGGGCGAGGCCAGACCGGACTGGTGGATCATCGCCCGGATCGCAGAGCAGCTCGGTTATGGCGATGCCTTCGCCTGGGAACACCCTCAGGAGATATTTTGTGAACATGCGGCGCTAACGGCGTTTGAAAATAACGGCGAACGGGCGCTAAACCTGCGCGAACTGGCGTCGCTGTCGCGAGAGGCGTGGGACGAGCTGGCGCCGTATCAGTGGCATGCCGGTGATTTCCCGCAAAGAACGCTTGTTCCGGTTGACCCCTCCCCGCATGGGGCAGGCGTCGACGAATTGTACCCCTTGATACTGAATACCGGGCGGATCCGCGATCAGTGGCACACCATGACGCGCACGGGGTATGTTCCGCGTCTGATGCAGCATATCGATGAGCCTTTTGTTGAGATGAACGCAACCGATGCGGCGCGCGCCGGGCTGACTGACGGCCAGCTGGCGCGGGTAAGCTCCCCGCGCGGAGTGATGGTTGCCAGAGTACGTATCTCCACCGCGCAGCGTGTAGGCGAGCTGTTTGCGCCGATGCACTGGAACGCGCAATTTGCCCGGCAGGGTAAGGTCAATGCGCTGGTGGAAGGGCGGGTTGATGCCGGGTCCGGCCAGCCGGAGAGTAAACAAACCGCGGTGAGGATCCTGCCCTGGCTACCCGCCTGGCAGGGTGAACTGTATGCCCGCGAGCTGCCAGCGCTGCCGCCGTCGGTCTGCTGGTGGCGTAAAGCCTCACGTCTGACGGTGGCGGGGGAGCAGCCGTTGCTGTCGTGGATCATGGCGTACGCCAGCGGTCGGGGCTGGCAGTTACAGGTGGCACAGACGGGAGAACGCAGCAGCGTGCTCGCCTGGCATCACGGTGAGCTGATGCTGGGCTACTGGGAGGGCCATATGCTGCCGGCGCTGGCGCATGCGTTTATTGAAGAAGCCTTTGCTGCTGCGCCCGTCCAACTTGCTGAACGCCATGCGCTGCTGCACGGGCAACGGCCGGGCGAAGATGCCGATCCCGGGCGAATTATCTGTAGCTGCTTCAGCGTGGGTGAAAATACGATACGTAAGGCGATAGCCGGAGGCTGTGATTCTGCCGCAGCGCTGGGCGTGAAGCTGCGCTGCGGTACGAACTGCGGCTCCTGCGTGCCGGAGCTGAAAGGGCTGTTGGGATAGTGTAAGGGCGTCGGGTGGCGGCTTCGCACCGGTACGAATTTGTAGGTCGGGTAAGGCGAAGCCGCCACCCGACAAATCTTTTCAGGATATTCCTGAAATTTCTGTTAAGACTGGTTTTCAGGGCTTATGGCGTTAACATAATAAGTGTTTGTTCATAAACACAGGTTCTGATTGACGACGTTGAAGGCTGTATCGTCCCGCATCCGTTTTTTGCTGTTACTCCCCCTTTTTACGGCTGGAGCCGTTCATGGTGCGCCGAAATCCTTCGTGCAGCAGGCGCAAAATCCGTTTGATAACAACGGCGATAGTCTGCCGGATCTCGGCATGGCGCAACCGACCAGCGAAGGCGAAAAGCATCTGGCTGAAATGGCTAAGGCATTCGGTGAAGCCAGTATGACCGATAACGGCCTGACGGCCGGGCAGCAGGCGCGACAGTTCGCGTTTGGCAAGGTGCGGGATGCCGTGAGCGGGGAAGTCAACGAGCAGATTGAATCCTGGCTTTCACCCTGGGGAAACGCCAACGTCAATGTGCTGGTGGATGACGACGGCAACTTTAACGGCAGCAGCGGAAGCTGGTTTATCCCCTGGAACGACAATACCCGCTATCTGAGCTGGAGCCAGCTTGGGCTGACGCAGCAGACAGACGGGCTGGTGAGTAACGTCGGGGCAGGTCAGCGCTGGGTTGCCGGAAACTGGCTGCTGGGCTACAACACTTTTTACGACAACCTGCTGGAAGACAACCTGCAACGTGCCGGGCTGGGCGCAGAGGCGTGGGGTGAAAACCTGCGCCTGTCGGCCAATTACTACCAGCCGTTCGCTGGCTGGCAGCCGCGTTCCGACATCCGCGAGCAGCGCATGGCGCGCGGATACGACGTAACGGCCAAAGCCTGGCTTCCCTGGTTTCACCACCTGAACACCAGCGTCAGCTTTGAACAGTATTTTGGCGATAACGTCGATCTGTTTAACAGCGGTACGGGGTATCACAACCCGGTTGCGGTCAACCTGGGGCTGAACTATACCCCCGTACCGCTGGTCACCCTGACGGCTGCCCATAAGCAGGGGGAGAGCGGCGTTAGCCAGAATAACCTCGGGCTGAAGCTCAACTATCGTTTTGGCGTGCCGCTGGCGAAACAGCTTTCCGCCGGGGAAGTGGCGGCGACGCGCTCGCTGCGGGGCAGCCGCTATGATTCACCCGATCGCGATAATCTGCCCGTGATGGAATTCCGTCAGCGCAAAACCCTCTCGGTATATCTGGCCACGCCGCCGTGGGATCTTAAGCCAGGCGAAACGGTGATGCTTAAGCTGCAAATTCGCAGCAAGCACGGTATCCGGCAGATCCACTGGCTGGGTGATACCCAGGCGCTCAGCCTGACCTCACCGGCAAACGGCAACAGCAGCGATGGCTGGAGTGTGATCATGCCTGCATGGGATGATTCGGAAGGGGCGAAAAATACATGGCGGCTTACGGCCGTGGTGGAAGATAAGGATGGGCAGCGTGTCTCCTCCAATGAGATCACGCTTTCCGTGGTGCAACCGCTCGTCGCAATGCCTGCCGACGATCCACGGTGGAAGTTGCTGCCGGATGAGTAAGTTAAAAAATGCGCTCCTGATGCACCCAGACGGCGGCTTCGACGCGGGATTTTAACTTCATTTTTTTCAGCATGTGTTTGACATGCACTTTGACCGTGCTCTCGGTGATGTCCAGACGGCGGGCGATCATTTTGTTCGGCAGCCCCTGGGCAATCAGCTTCAGAATGTCACGCTCGCGCGGGGTCAACTGGCTGACGTCACGATCAGACGTGGCGCGGTTCGCACGCAGGCTGGCGGCCAGTACCGGCGTTAACGCTTCACTCAGCACCATCTCGCCTGCGGCAGCCTGTTGCAGCGCCTTGAGCAGATCTTCCGGCTCCATATCTTTCAGCAGATAGCCGTCTGCCCCTCGCTTGAGGGCGGTGACCACGTCTTCTTCATGGTTTGAGACGCTGAAGACCACCACCCGGCCAGAGAGGGATTTCTCCCGCAGCTTGTCGAGGGTTTCCAGGCCATTCATGCCCGGCATGTTGAGATCGAGCAAGATCAAATCAGGATCGAGCGATTCGGCAAGTTCAATACCCTGTTCGCCGTTACTGGCTTCCCCGACGACGGTGATATCTGGCGCCATGCTGACAAGCTGTTTAACGCCAGTGCGCAGCATCGGATGATCGTCAATCAACAGGATAGATGCCGGTTCCTGATTAGTCATGGTTTTCTCCTTGAGCAGTTATGAGGGGCTTTTCGGGTATAAAGGTGACCACAACTTCGGTGCCACCTGACTCTCCCCGGCGAACCCGGCAATCACCGCGCAGGCTTTGCGCGCGGTCTCGCATGATAATTAAACCATAGTGGTTCGTTCGTTCGGCATTTTCCGGCACGCCGCGGCCGTTATCCTGAACCCTGAGCTTCACCTGATTATCCTGGCAGCTGACGGTGACCGTGACGGCCGTCGCCTCGGCATGCTTGAGCACGTTGCTCAGGGCTTCGCGGGCAATTTGCAGCAAGTGGATCGCCTGGTGAGAGGGGACAAAACGCGGTGGCAGCTGGTAATCCAGCTTCACCGGGAAGCCCAGCCGGGCGCTAAACTCCTGACAGCTGGATTCCAGCGCAGGGCGCAGCCCCGGCTCGGTGAGCTGCAAACGGAAGGTGGTCAGCAGCTCGCGAAGCTGAATCCACGAGGTGTTAAGCTCGTTGCGGATCTGGCTGAGCAGCTGTTTGCTGCTCTCGGGCATGCCTTCATCCTGCATTTGCAGGCAGCTCACCTGCATCTTCATGCAGGAGAGGGACTGGGCGATGGAGTCGTGCAGCTCGCGGGCGATGGTGGCACGCTCCTCCATCACGATCAGCTGCTGCTGTTTCTCCTGGTGGCGGTCGAGCGCCAGCGTGGCCGTGAGCTGCTCAACAAGCGTATCGACCAGCTGCTGCTGGTCATGACTCAGGTGACGTCCGGCGGGCAGGGTGGCCAGCAAAATACCGTACTGGGTATGGCTGTCCATCAGCCGCCACTTGAGGGTCGTGCCGCTGGTGGTAAGCGGCGGCAAGCCGCGCGGGCATAGATGACACCCTTTATCGTCGCAGGAGATGTCCGACTGACAGGTAAATTCCTGATGGTTTTCCTCATCTTCAACGTCGTAAACCCGAAGCTCAAGATCGCGGAGCAGAGTCAGATTTTGCAGGCCGTTCAGTACCGGCGAGAGACGTTCGCAAAGCGGGACCTGCATATGCAGACGACGGTTCGCCTGCCAGAGGAAAGAGAGGATCTCGTTTTTCTGCTCAAGCCCGGCAGTTTTCTCCTGGACGCGTTGTTCCAGTACCGCGTAGCTTTCTGATAGCTCTGCCGACATGGTGTTGAGCGCCTCGCCGAGCATCGCCATTTCGTTGCGCCCGCTGATGTGCGTGCGCTGGGTAAAATCGCGCTGTGTGACGGCGCGGGCCATCGCCAGGAGCTGTTTCCAGGGGTTAAGCAACCGCGCGCGCAGCCAGATAACCGTGAAAATTAGCAGCAAACCCATAAACAGCGCCATTGCGCGGTGAACCATCACCACACGGTCAATGCGTAACTCTGTGGTGCGATCGAATGAGGAGACAAGATGATCGATGCGTGACACAAACCCGGCGACATCCCGGGCGACCGTTTCCCGGTCTTCCGCCCGCTTTAACCCAGGCTCCAGCTGGGTATGCCAGTAGCCCTGAAGCGCCTTAAGCTGAGATTGCTGACCGTCACGGATGGCGGCTCTTTCCAGTTCAGGGCTGAATGCGGTACGCTCCATTTCGTCGATAAGCGGTTGGTCAGCCTGCGTCAGCGGCACCGACGCCAGCAGCCGGTAACTCTGCATACGTAGCGAGCCTGCCTCGTTGATGGCATGCGCGTTACCCTGTACACCCTGTACCAGCCAGCCAGAAATAGCCATGCCGGTCACGCCGATAGCGGTGGACAGCAGAACAATAAGCGCCAGCTGGTTAACCAGCGTCAGCGGAGATAAACATCTTTTTAACATAGAGTTGCCGGGCTCCTGACGTGACCTGATTGCAGGAATGGCGCTATTCTGGTGCATACCCTGGAGTATACCCATACCAATAAAGGATTACCTCTAAATTGCCAGAGGGGTAACGGTTAGTGGGTGGACGAAGCAGGGATGCGTCAGCACCGTGAAAAACCACACCTTTTTTACGTTTTGCATCTACTCATTAAGAGTGATGGCTTTTTTTTCGCCGCAAAACCTCCCACTTTTCCTTTGATTTATATCAACTTACCGCCGCTCTAAAGCCCTAATGTTTGCAGCATCATTCGAGAATCAGAGGTGTCTATGAGTCACTCTTCCGCTCCCGAAAGGGAAACTGGTGCCGTTATTACAGACTGGCGTCCAGAGGATCCGGCGTTCTGGCAACAGCGCGGCCATCGTGTAGCAAGTCGTAATCTGTGGATTTCCGTTCCATGTCTGTTACTGGCGTTTTGCGTCTGGATGTTGTTCAGTGCGGTTGCGGTTAACCTGCCAAAAGTGGGCTTTACCTTTACCACCGATCAGCTGTTTATGTTGACCGCGTTGCCGTCGCTTTCAGGCGCACTGCTGCGCGTTCCTTACGCGTTTATGGTGCCGGTCTTTGGCGGTCGTCGCTGGACGGCTTTCAGTACCGGGATCATGATCGTACCGTGCGTGTGGCTCGGTTTTGCGGTGCAGGATACCTCCACACCGTTTAGCGTATTCGTGATTATCTCTCTGCTGTGCGGTTTTGCGGGGGCGAACTTTGCGTCCAGTATGGCAAACATCAGCTTCTTCTTCCCGAAAGCGAAGCAGGGTGGTGCGCTGGGCATTAACGGCGGCCTCGGTAATATGGGCGTGAGCGTGATGCAGCTGATTGCCCCGCTGGCGATCTCTGTCTCCATCTTTGCGGCCTTTGGCGGCGGCGGTGTGACGCAGCCCGACGGTTCCGTGCTGTTCCTGCAAAACGCCTCCTGGATTTGGGTACCGTTCCTGGTGGTCTTTACCCTGGCGGCGTGGTTCTTCATGAACGATCTGTCCGCGTCCAAAGCGTCACTGAGCGAGCAGCTGCCAGTGCTGAAGCGTGGCCACCTGTGGGTGATGGCGCTGCTGTATCTGGCGACCTTCGGCTCGTTCATCGGTTTCTCAGCAGGCTTTGCCATGCTGTCTAAAACCCAGTTCCCGGACGTGCAGATCCTTCAGTTTGCCTTCTTCGGTCCGTTTATCGGCGCGCTGGCACGTTCGCTGGGCGGGATGATCTCCGACCGTCTGGGGGGAACGCGCGTTACGCTGGTGAACTTTGTTGTGATGGCCATCTTCTGTGCGCTGCTGTTCCTGACGCTGCCTGCGGGTGGTGAGGGGGGTAACTTCTTTGCCTTCTTCGGCGTATTCATGGTGCTGTTCCTGACCGCCGGGCTGGGCAGTGCGTCTACTTTCCAGATGATCTCTGTCATCTTCCGCAAGCTGACCATGGACCGCGTCAAAGCGCAGGGTGGGAGCGACGAGCAGGCAATGCGTGAAGCCGCCACCGATACCGCTGCGGCGCTTGGGTTTATCTCTGCGATTGGCGCGATTGGCGGCTTCTTTATTCCAAAAGCGTTCGGCATCTCACTGGATCTGACCGGCTCTCCGGCGGGTGCGATGAAAATATTCCTCGTCTTCTATATCGCCTGCGTGGTCATCACCTGGCTGGTATATGGCCGTAATACCAAGAAAAACAAGTAAGCTTGATTATCCGTTTGCGCGGCCTGAGTGCCGCGCTTTTTTTAATCGCTAAATAGTTACAACATACTAATAGCTTTTCCTGTGGTCATACGCAGGTAACGCTGTGATCGCCATCGCTTTACAGGTGTTTCTACCCCTTAATACCTAAGATGTTAAATTTTGCCTCGCTTATTGTACGATAAATAAAATATATCTATATAAATCATAAAGTTAAAAAATATTAACGGCTACCGCTTTGGTGGTATTTGATCTAATACCCCCCCTCAGAGTCCCCCTTCGTCTTGATCGTTATCAATTCTCACCATCTTTCATAGCGTTACCTTCGCTGCAAATCAGCAATGTCGATTTAGAGAGCCACAGGCTCCACACAGGAGATACCCGATGAGCAAATTTTTGGACCGGTTTCGCTACTTCAAACAGAAGGGTGAAACTTTTGCCGATGGGCACGGCCAGGTTCTGGATACCAACCGGGACTGGGAAGATGGTTACCGTCAACGCTGGCAGCATGACAAAGTTGTCCGTTCTACCCATGGCGTAAACTGCACTGGCTCATGTAGCTGGAAGATTTTCGTTAAAAACGGTCTGGTGACCTGGGAAATGCAGCAGACCGATTATCCGCGTACCCGTCCGGATATGCCGAACCACGAGCCGCGCGGCTGCCCGCGTGGGGCCAGCTACTCCTGGTATCTCTACAGCGCCAACCGTCTGAAATACCCGCTGATGCGTAAACGCCTGATGAAAATGTGGCGTGAAGCGAAAGTGCAGCACAGCGATCCGGTTGATGCCTGGGCCTCCATTATTGAAAATGCCGACAAAGCGAAAAGCTTCAAGCAGGCGCGTGGTCGCGGTGGTTTCGTTCGTTCTTCCTGGAAAGAGGTGAACGAGCTGATTGCGGCTTCCAACGTCTACACCGTGAAAACCTACGGTCCTGACCGTGTGGCAGGCTTCTCGCCAATCCCGGCGATGTCGATGGTCTCTTACGCCTCCGGCGCGCGCTACCTGTCACTCATCGGTGGTACCTGCCTGAGCTTCTACGACTGGTACTGCGACCTGCCGCCAGCGTCACCACAGACCTGGGGTGAGCAGACCGACGTGCCGGAGTCCGCCGACTGGTATAACTCCAGCTACATCATCGCCTGGGGCTCTAACGTTCCGCAGACCCGTACCCCGGATGCGCACTTCTTTACCGAAGTACGTTACAAAGGGACCAAAACCGTCGCCGTGACCCCGGACTACGCCGAAATCGCCAAACTGTGCGACCTGTGGCTGGCGCCGAAACAGGGTACCGATGCCGCAATGGCGCTGGCGATGGGCCACGTCATGCTGCGTGAATTCCACCTCGATAAGCCAAGCCAGTATTTCACCGATTACGTGCGTCGCTACACCGACATGCCAATGCTGGTGATGCTCGAAGAGCGTGACGGCTATTACGCCGCAGGCCGTATGCTGCGTGCCGCGGATCTGGTGGACGCGCTGGGTCAGGAAAACAACCCGGAGTGGAAAACGGTCGCCTGCAACAGCAACGGCGAGCTGGTGGCGCCAAACGGTTCTATCGGCTTCCGCTGGGGGGAAAAAGGCAAATGGAACCTGGAGCAGCGTAACGGCACCACGGGTGAAGAGACGGAGCTGCTTCTCAGCATGCTGGGCAGCCAGGATGAGATCGCCGATGTCGGCTTCCCGTACTTTGGTGGTGAAGGTTCCGAGCACTTCAACAAGGTTGAGTTGCAAAACGTTCTGATGCACAAGCTGCCGGTGAAGCGCCTGCAACTGGCGGACGGTTCTACTGCTCTGGTCACTACCGTCTACGATCTGACCATGGCGAACTACGGCCTGGAGCGCGGCCTGAACGACGAAAACTGCGCGACCAGCTATGATGACGTGAAGGCTTATACCCCAGCCTGGGCGGAGCAGATCACCGGTGTGCCACGCGCCCAGATCACTCGTATCGCCCGCGAATTTGCGGAAAACGCCGACAAAACCCACGGTCGCTCCATGATCATCGTCGGTGCCGGTCTGAACCACTGGTATCACCTCGATATGAACTATCGCGGGCTGATCAACATGCTGATCTTCTGCGGCTGCGTCGGGCAGAGCGGCGGCGGCTGGGCGCACTACGTGGGCCAGGAAAAACTGCGTCCGCAGACCGGCTGGCAACCGCTGGCGTTTGCCCTTGACTGGCAGCGTCCGGCTCGTCACATGAACAGCACCTCCTACTTCTATAACCACTCCAGCCAGTGGCGCTACGAGACGGTTACCGCCCAGGAACTGCTGTCGCCGATGGCGGATAAATCCCGCTACAGCGGCCACCTGATTGACTTCAACGTGCGCGCTGAGCGTATGGGCTGGCTGCCGTCTGCGCCGCAGCTGGGTACGAACCCGCTACGTATTGCGGAAGCGGCGAAGCAGGCGGGCATGTCACCGGTGGACTACACCGTTAAATCCCTCAAAGACGGCTCAATCCGCTTCGCGGCAGAACAGCCGGAGAACGGTAAAAACCATCCGCGTAACCTGTTCATCTGGCGCTCTAACCTGCTGGGTTCTTCCGGTAAAGGCCACGAGTACATGCTGAAATACCTGCTCGGTACCGAAAACGGTATTCAGGGTAAAGATCTCGGCAAGCAGGGCGGCGTGAAGCCGGAAGAAGTGGAGTGGAAAGACAACGGTCTCGACGGCAAGTTGGATCTGGTGGTGACGCTGGACTTCCGTCTGTCCAGTACCTGCCTGTACTCCGACATCGTGCTGCCTACTGCCACCTGGTACGAAAAAGACGACATGAATACGTCGGATATGCATCCGTTTATTCATCCGCTGTCGGCGGCCGTTGACCCGGCGTGGGAATCAAAAAGCGACTGGGAAATTTACAAAGACATCGCGAAGAAATTCTCCGAAGTCTGTGTAGGGCACCTGGGCAAAGAGACCGACGTGGTGACGCTGCCAATCCAGCACGACTCCGCTGCCGAACTGGCTCAGCCGCTGGACGTGAAGGACTGGAAAAAAGGCGAGTGCGACCTGATCCCGGGCGTAACCGCGCCGCACATTATTCCGGTTGAACGTGATTACCCGGCAACTTACGAACGCTTTACCTCTATCGGCCCGCTGATGGAGAAGATCGGTAACGGCGGTAAAGGCATCGCCTGGAACACCCAGAGCGAAATGGATCTGCTGCGCAAGCTCAATTACACCAAAGCAGACGGCCCGGCGAAAGGCCAGCCGATGCTGAACACGGCAATTGATGCGGCAGAGATGATCCTGACCCTGGCCCCGGAAACCAACGGCCACGTGGCGGTGAAAGCCTGGGCGGCCCTGAGCGAGTTTACCGGTCGTGACCACACGCACCTGGCGAAGAATAAAGAGGAAGAGAAAATCCGCTTCCGCGATATTCAGGCCCAGCCGCGCAAGATTATCTCCAGCCCGACCTGGTCTGGCCTCGAAGATGAACATGTGTCCTATAACGCCGGATACACCAACGTTCACGAGCTGATCCCATGGCGCACGCTTTCTGGCCGTCAGTCTCTGTATCAGGATCACCAGTGGATGCGTGACTTCGGTGAAAGCCTGCTGGTTTACCGTCCGCCAATCGACACCCGCTCCGTGAAAGCGGTGATGGGCGCGAAATCGAACGGTAACCCTGAGAAGGCGCTGAACTTCCTGACGCCGCACCAGAAGTGGGGTATCCACTCCACCTACAGCGACAACCTGCTGATGCTGACGCTGTCGCGCGGGGGGCCAATCGTCTGGATGAGCGAAGCGGACGCCAAAGATCTAGGTATCGAAGATAACGACTGGATCGAAGTGTTCAACAGCAACGGCGCCCTGACGGCACGTGCGGTGGTGAGCCAGCGTGTACCGGCCGGGATGACCATGATGTACCACGCGCAGGAACGTATCGTTAACCTGCCGGGGTCTGAGATCACCGAGCAGCGCGGCGGTATTCACAACTCCGTGACCCGTATTACGCCGAAGCCGACCCACATGATCGGTGGTTATGCCCAGCTGGCCTACGGCTTTAACTACTACGGCACCGTAGGATCGAACCGCGATGAGTTCGTGGTGGTACGAAAGATGAAGAATATTAACTGGTTAGATGGCGAAGGTAATGACCAGGTACAGGAGAGCGTAAAATGAAAATTCGTTCACAAGTCGGCATGGTGCTGAATCTGGATAAATGCATCGGCTGTCATACCTGCTCAGTCACCTGTAAAAACGTCTGGACCAGCCGTGAAGGTATGGAGTACGCCTGGTTCAACAACGTGGAAAGTAAGCCGGGCACCGGCTTCCCGACCGACTGGGAAAACCAGGAGAAGTGGAAGGGCGGCTGGATCCGTAAAATCAACGGCAAACTGCAACCGCGCATGGGTAACCGTGCCATGTTGCTGGGAAAAATCTTCGCTAACCCGCATCTGCCGGGCATTGATGATTACTACGAGCCGTTTGATTACGACTACCAGAACCTGCACAACGCGCCGGAAAGCAAACACCAGCCGATCGCCCGTCCTCGCTCGCTGATCACCGGCCAGCGCATGGACAAAATTACCAGCGGTCCAAACTGGGAAGAGATTCTGGGCGGCGAGTTCGAAAAACGCGCCAAAGACCAGAACTTCGAGAACATGCAGAAGGCGATGTACGGCCAGTTCGAAAACACCTTCATGATGTACCTGCCGCGCCTGTGCGAACACTGCCTTAACCCGGCGTGCGTGGCGACCTGCCCAAGCGGCGCCATCTACAAGCGTGAAGAAGATGGCATTGTGCTGATCGACCAGGACAAGTGCCGCGGCTGGCGTATGTGCATCACCGGCTGCCCGTACAAAAAAATCTACTTCAACTGGAAGAGCGGTAAGTCTGAGAAGTGCATCTTCTGCTACCCGCGTATCGAAGCCGGTATGCCGACCGTCTGCTCAGAAAGCTGCGTAGGTCGTATCCGCTACCTCGGCGTGCTGCTGTACGACGCGGACGCGATTGAAAATGCCGCAAGCACCGAGAACGAGAAAGATCTGTATCAGCGTCAGCTGGACGTCTTCCTGGATCCAAACGATCCGAAGGTTATTGAGCAGGCGCTGAAAGACGGTATTCCGCAGAGCGTGATTGACGCCGCACAGCAGTCCCCGGTGTACAAAATGGCGATGGACTGGAAGCTGGCCCTGCCGCTGCACCCGGAATACCGCACGCTGCCGATGGTCTGGTACGTGCCGCCGCTGTCTCCGATTCAGTCTGCGGCGGACGCGGGTGAACTGGGCAGCAACGGCATTCTGCCGGACGTGGAAAGCCTGCGTATCCCGGTTCAGTATCTGGCCAACCTGCTCACCGCAGGGGATACCCAGCCGGTACTGCTGGCGCTGAAACGTATGCTGGCGATGCGTCACTTCAAACGTGCCGAAACCGTTGACGGCGTTAACGATACCCGCGCGCTGGAGGAGGTTGGTCTGACCGAAGCGCAGGCGCAGGAGATGTACCGCTATCTGGCAATCGCTAACTACGAAGATCGTTTCGTGGTGCCGAGCAGCCACCGTGAACTGGCTCGCGAGGCCTTCCCGGAGAAAAGTGGGTGTGGCTTTACCTTTGGCGACGGTTGCCACGGGTCAGACAGCAAATTCAACCTGTTCAACAGCCGCCGCATTGACGCGATGGATGTGACCAGCAAAACGGAGCCGCACCAATGATTGAACTCGTCATTGTTTCGCGTCTGCTCGAGTACCCTGATGCTGCGCTTGTGCAGCATCAACAGGAACTCTTTGATGCACTCGCGTCATCTGAAAACCTGGATAAAGTGGATGCCCAGAAGCTGGGCGTTTTCCTCCGCGATCTGCTGGCACGCGATCTTCTTGATGCGCAGGCGGACTACAGCCAGCTGTTTGACCGGGGCCGTGCCACGTCTCTGCTGCTGTTCGAACACGTTCACGGTGAATCCCGCGACCGTGGTCAGGCGATGGTGGATCTGATGGCCCAGTACGAGCAGCACGGTTTGCAACTCGACAGCCGCGAGCTGCCGGATCACCTGCCGCTGTATCTGGAATATCTGGCACAGTTGCCGAAAGAGGAAGCGCTGGGCGGGTTGCAGGACATTGCTCCTATTCTGGCGTTGCTCGGCGCGCGTCTCCAGCAACGTGAGAGCAGCTATGCAGTCCTGTTCGATCTGCTGGTGAAACTGGCTAACGCCTCGGTTGACAGTCAAAAAGTGGCGGAAAAAATTGCGGATGAAGCCCGTGACGATACCCCACAAGCACTGGATGCCGTCTGGGAAGAAGAGCAGGTGAAATTCTTTGCTGACCAGAGCTGTGGCGAATCTGAAATCTCCGCGCATCAGCGTCGTTTTGCCGGAGCGGTGGCTCCGCAATATTTGAATATCTCTAACGGAGGACAGCACTAATGCACTTCCTGAATATGTTCTTCTTTGACATTTACCCGTATATCGCGGGCACCGTGTTCCTGGTGGGAAGCTGGCTGCGTTATGACTATGGCCAGTACACCTGGCGTGCTGCCTCCAGCCAGATGCTGGATCGTAAAGGGATGAACCTGGCGTCAAACCTGTTCCACATCGGGATTTTGGGAATTTTCGCCGGCCACTTCCTGGGGATGCTGACCCCGCACTGGATGTACGAAGCGTGGCTGCCGATTGAAGTGAAGCAGAAGATGGCGATGATTGCCGGCGGCGCCTGTGGCGTGATGACCCTGGTGGGTGGTCTGCTGCTGCTGAAACGACGTCTGTTCAGCCCACGCGTGCGGGCTACCACGACCGGAGCGGACATCCTGATCCTCTCCCTGCTGATGGTGCAGTGTGCGCTTGGTCTGCTGACCATTCCATTCTCTGCGCAGCATATGGACGGCAGCGAGATGATGAAGCTGGTTGGATGGGCGCAGTCTGTCGTGACCTTCCGCGGGGGCGCTTCTGAGCATCTGGACGGCGTGGCGTTTATCTTCCGCGTTCACCTGGTGCTGGGTATGACCCTGTTTGTGCTGTTCCCATTCTCTCGCCTGGTGCACATCTGGAGTGCGCCGGTGGAGTACCTGACGCGCAAATATCAGGTTGTGCGTGCTCGTCGCTGATTCGCTGTATTAATACAACCCCGCATTTGCGGGGTTTTTTTTGTCCCCGATCCAGGGGGGCGTGCGGATGCCGGGTGGCGGCTGCGCCTTACCCGGCCTACAGATCCTATTCGTAGCCCCGGTAAGCGAAGCGCCACCGGGGAAAACAGGCAGGGAAGGATTACTCCCGGCATCGAGAAATATGGAGCATTGTGCTTGAGTGAGTGCTTAAGAATCTGGAAGTGATGGTGGTGGGGGAAGGATTCGAACCTTCGAAGTCGATGACGGCAGATTTACAGTCTGCTCCCTTTGGCCGCTCGGGAACCCCACCAGGGGTAATTCATATTTTGAGGTAAAGCTGGAGATGGTGGTGGGGGAAGGATTCGAACCTTCGAAGTCGATGACGGCAGATTTACAGTCTGCTCCCTTTGGCCGCTCGGGAACCCCACCACGGGGTAATGCTTTTAACTGGCCTGCTTCCTGTTGGAAGCGGGGCGCATCATATCAAATGAGACGCCCCTGTAAAGCATTCCTTTAGGAAAATGAAGCTGTTTGCCTGCTTTTTATCCGTAAAGGCGTAAAGCTAATCAATTCATTTTCCGAGGGATTAAAGAATAATCGTTCTGTTGCCGTACACAAAGACGCGCTGAGCAAGTACCTGATACAGCGCACGGCTCAGTACGTTCTTCTCAACGTCACGGCCAGCACGCATCATATCTTCTGCCGTATAGGTGTGATCCACGTGGATCACGTCCTGCATGATGATTGGACCTTCGTCCAGATTGTCATTCACGTAGTGCGCGGTTGCGCCAATGATCTTCACCCCACGCTCGTATGCCTGGTGATACGGACGCGCGCCAATAAAGGCTGGCAGGAAGGAGTGGTGGATGTTGATAATTTTGTTCGGGAAGCGCGCCACGAAGGATGGCGTCAGCACGCGCATATATTTCGCCAGCACCACGTAGTCCGGGTTATGCGCTTCAATCGCAGCTGCCATCAGGTTGTCGTGCTCTTCACGGGTATAGCCTTCGTGACTGACCAGCTCAAACGGAATGTCAAAACGTTCAACCAGCGTACGCAGCGTCTCATGGTTGCCAATGACGGCGGCAATTTCGACGTCCAGGCCACCGTAGTTGGCTTTCATCAGCAGATCGCCCAGGCAGTGCGCCTCTTTGGTGACCAGAATTACAATGCGGCGACGGCCCGCCGGGTTAAGCTCGCGCACCGAGCCTTCCGGCAGGGCGCTGTCCAGATCGGCAAGCAGGGTTGTGTCGTTGAAAATACCTTCCAGTTCGGTACGCATAAAGAAGCGACCGGTACGGTGGTCAACGAACTCGTTGTTCTGCACGATATTCAGTTCATGCTTGTAGCAAATGTTGGTAATTCGTGCGATCAGCCCTTTTTGATCGGGACAGATAGTGCGCAGAACTTTACGTTGTAATGATTGCATCGCCGGGAAATCCTGTTTATGTATTTGCGAAGTCTGAGTTGTCAGGCATTACTGCCGCAACACTTTTTAAATTTTTTTCCTGAACCACAGGGGCAGGGATCGTTACGACCGAATTGCGGACGTGTGCCGTCAATATAATACCATTGCCCGCTGTCCTTTAAGAACCGTGAGCGCTCAATGATGGCGCCGGGTTTGTTTTGTTCGCTAAAGCGGGCGACAAAACTGACATAGCCCTCGTTGGCATCGCGGCCGGGAGCGGCTTCAAAGACGGTGAGGCCCAGCCAGACGGTGTTGGCAAATCCGGCTTCAATCTCTTGGCGAAAATCGGCAGCATGGCAGGACGGATGCCAGGTTTTAATCAGGTAGTCTGCGTTTTTGATCACAAAAGCAGTATACCGCGAGCGCATAAGGTGTGACGGCTCTGGTGCAACCTGCTCGCCAGAAAGATATCGCTGGCAACATAGGCTATACTCCAGAGCGCTACCACAGGGGCAGAGTTGAGACACGATTCTCTTCCTGGAACAAAAAATAAGGCGTTAAACGCTTAAGGTAGCAATATGTTAACTGAGCAGGTGCGTTGACGCTATGTCGGGAATCCAGGGGAAGTAAAACAGGGCTAATGAGAAAGGTAAAAATTGGACTGGCGTTGGGCTCAGGTGCAGCCCGGGGTTGGTCACATATTGGCGTTATCAATACCTTAAACCAAATGGGGATTGACGTTGATATTGTCGCAGGATGTTCAATCGGGTCGCTGGTCGGATCCGCGTACGCCTGCGGTAAGCTCCCGGAGCTTGAAAGCTGGGTGCGCTCCTTCAGTTACTGGGATGTGCTGCGCCTGATGGATCTCTCCTGGCAGCGTGGCGGCCTGCTGCGCGGCGAACGCGTGTTCAATCAGTTTCGTAAGATAATGCCCCTCGCTGACTTCAGCCACTGCCAAATGCCTTTCGGTGCCGTTGCAACCAACCTCAGTACGGGCAGGGAGTTATGGCTCACTGAAGGGGATATTCATCTCGCCGTTCGCGCATCCTGTAGCATGCCGGGGTTAATGGCGCCTGTGCCTCACAACGGCTACTGGCTCGTTGATGGGGGCGTAGTGAATCCTGTACCCATCTCTCTGACCCGCGCCATGGGGGCGGATATCGTTATTGCCGTGGATTTACAGCACGACGCACACCTTATGCAGCAAGATTTGATGCCGGTTAATCTTCAGAGCGATGACGCGGAAGAAGAGAAACTTGCCTGGCATGCGCGATTACGCGGCAGAATAGGGCGCCTGACCGCCCGTCGCGCGGTGACCGCGCCGAACGCCATTGAAATCATGACGACCTCTATTCAAATCCTTGAGAATCGCCTGAAGCGAAACCGTATGGCTGGCGATCCTCCGGATATTCTTATTCAACCCTATTGTCCACAAATCTCTACCCTTGATTTCCACCGGGCTGAGGCCGCCATAGCAGCGGGCTCGTTAGCCGTCGAAAAGAAAATAGATGAACTGTTGCCTTTTGTGCGTACAGCACGTTGAGCACTTTTTTGATTACTTCAGCAAAATCTGACAGGCGATAGTACCAATAGCATGCCACTATTGAGTAACTGTCAGCCAGGGGAGGAACCATGACACAGCCATTGGCCGGAAAACATATTTTGATAGTAGAAGACGAGCCCGTTTTCCGATCGCTACTGGATTCGTGGTTATCCTCACTGGGTGCAACCACGTCCCTTGCCGAAGATGGCGTCGAGGCACTGGAAAAAATGGCCAGCATGGCGCCTGATCTGATGATCTGCGACCTTGAGATGCCGCGCATGGACGGATTAATGCTGGTGGAAAACCTGCGTAATGAAGGTTATCAGACACCGATACTGGTGATCTCGGCAACCGAAAATATGGCGGATATTGCTAAGGCGTTGCGTTTAGGTGTGCAGGATATTCTGCTCAAACCGGTTAAAGATTTGAACCGTCTGCGTGAAACGGTGTTGGCCTGCCTGTATCCCAATATGTTTAATTCCCGGGTGGAAGAAGAAGAACGTCTTTTCCAGGACTGGGATGCTTTAGTCAGTAATCCGCTCGCGGCCGCGAAGCTGCTTCAGGAACTTCAGCCGCCGGTGCAGCAAAATATCTCTCATTGCAGAGTAAATTATCGCCAGCTGGTAGCGGCTGACCAGCCTGGACTGGTGCTGGATATTGCGCCGCTATCAGATTCCGACCTCGCTTTTTATTGCCTGGATGTTACCCGGGCGGGAGATAACGGCGTTCTGGCGGCCTTATTACTCCGGGCGCTGTTTAATGGATTGCTACAGGAACAATTATCCCATCAGGGGCAACGACTTCCTGAGTTAGGCAGTTTACTAAAACAGGTCAACCAACTTTTTCGCCAGGCCAATTTGCCGGGGCAGTTCCCGCTTCTGGTTGGCTATTATCACAGCGGGTTGAATAACCTTATTCTGGTGTCTGCGGGTTTAAATGCCACACTGAATACTGGCGAACACCATATTCAGGTGAGTAACGGCGTGCCGTTGGGTACGCTGGGAAATACTTACCTTAATCAAATTAGCCATCGCTGCACCTCCTGGCAGTGCCAAATTTGGGGTGCCGGAGGGCGGTTACGCTTAATGTTGTCCACGGAGTAAGCAGTCAGATTTTATTTTTCAGATTGCTTTACCTGTGTTTTTGCTGGCAGTGCTACTATCGCTGCAAGTTTCATGCGTATTTGTCTTAATTGATCGGCAACGCGTTCTTTTCAGACCCGTATTAGTGGCTGAGACTGTATAATCAACGCGTTATTCAATGCATAAAAGTTCAAAACTTGAACAGTTCAGGAGAATTTCAATGGCTGCCCTTAATTCGAAAGTCAGAAAGGCCGTTATCCCGGTGGCGGGATTGGGTACCAGGATGTTGCCAGCGACGAAGGCAATCCCAAAAGAGATGCTGCCTCTGGTTGATAAGCCATTAATCCAGTATGTCGTGAATGAATGTATTGCAGCAGGTATCACCGAAATTGTGTTGGTGACGCATTCATCTAAAAACTCTATCGAAAACCATTTCGATACCAGTTTCGAACTCGAAGCAATGCTGGAAAAACGCGTTAAGCGCCAGTTGCTGGAGGAAGTGCAGTCTATTTGCCCTCCACACGTTACCATTATGCAGGTTCGTCAGGGCCTGGCGAAAGGCCTGGGGCACGCAGTATTGTGTGCACACCCGGTAGTGGGTGATGAGCCGGTCGCGGTTATTCTGCCTGACGTGATTCTTGATGAGTACGAGTCCGATCTTTCCCAGGAAAACCTGGCGGAAATGATTAAACGCTTCGACGAAACCGGCAGCAGCCAGATTATGGTTGAGCCAGTCGACGACGTGACCGCTTACGGCGTGGTTGACTGCAAAGGCGTTGACCTGCAACCTGGCGAAAGCGTACCGATGGTTGGCGTTGTTGAAAAACCTAAAGCGGACGTCGCGCCGTCTAACCTTGCTGTCGTTGGTCGTTACGTACTGAGTGCTGAAATTTGGGCTCTGCTGGCGAAAACGCCTCCGGGTGCGGGCGATGAAATCCAGCTGACGGATGCTATCGATATGCTGATCGAGAAAGAGACCGTGGAAGCCTACCATATGAAAGGTAAGAGCCATGACTGCGGGAATAAGCTCGGTTATATGCAGGCATTCGTCGAATATGGTATTCGCCATAACAGCCTGGGTGAAGAATTTAAAGCCTGGCTCAAAGGTAGCGTGGGTATTAAGTAATAAACTCACAGCCCAGTGAACAAGACCGGTGGAGCGATGTCCACCGGTTTTTTTATGCCTGTCGCTCCGTAATTGGCGGGGGATTGTCAAGGACGTTAAATAGGGAGCCTCACAATATGACAGAATGTAAGGAGATGTTCGGGCGAATATTACAGGCATAAAAAATCCCGCATTAAGCGGGATTTTTCAGAATCTTTCCAGATTAATCCTTGATCAGGAAGTCATCCAGTTGTTTACCTTGTTCGTCCATTGCTTTCTTGATTACAGCAGGAGTACGGCCCTGGCCGGTCCAGGTTTTCTCTTCGCCGTTCTCATCGATGTAGCTATATTTAGCAGGACGTGCCGCGCGTTTTGCTTTGGTACCGGTTTTAGCCGCAGCCATGCTGTTCAGCAATTCGTTTGGATCGATACCATCGGCAATCAGCATTTCACGATACTGTTGCAGTTTACGTGTACGTTCTTCGATTTCAGCCGCAGCAGCGCTTTCTTCTTCACGACGTTCGTTAACTACAACTTCTAATTTTTCGAGCATTTCTTCAAGCGTCTCAAGGGTACATTCTCTTGCCTGCGCACGAAGAGTACGGATGTTGTTCAGAATTTTAAGTGCTTCGCTCATTGTAGTAATCTCAAACTTATAATGGGGGTGGGTTTGTTGTCCTAATAATAGAGCCTTAATTTCACTTGTGCAATAGGTGGGAATGTAAGGAATTCAAAAAATACAAAATAAACGACGCTATTATTAATTACGCTAACTTAAATTTCATTGTTTGTTGGGTCTGTGAGATATCGTTTCAAACGGCAAAAGCGCGTCATTTGCGTGTATGTTTTGTGACTTTTACCTCAGGAATTATAGTTGCGATTGATAAATATCAGCCTTTTGTATTACCCCGAGTAAGCGCAGCGAAGACAAGAATAGTTAATAAATAGTGAATTTTAATGAACGAAGAAGACACTATAAAAAGAAGTGTTATCTCTGGTTGCGGACTCACCTTATTGTCAGTGTTTAATGCCTTTACTGCCTGTTTTAACGCATTATTTTGCGCTATTCGCGAAGGATTTACTGATGCATGGCAGGCTGGAGAGCGCAGCCCGCCGCTGATGACGGTACAAAATATGGTACAATGATCCATCGGGAATATTACACATTGATTAGGGTTCTTCGGCCAATGGCACAACTTTATTTCTACTATTCGGCAATGAATGCAGGGAAATCGACGGCGTTACTGCAATCCTCATACAATTATCAGGAGCGGGGGATGCGTACCGTTGTTTATACCGCCGAAATCGACGATCGCTTTGGGGCAGGGAAGGTGAGCTCAAGAATAGGGCTCTCGTCGCCTGCAAGGCTGTTTAACCCTGAAACGGACCTGCTGGAGGACATTCGTGCCGAGCATGCCTCTAAGCCTGTCCATTGCGTGCTGGTAGATGAAAGCCAGTTCCTGACCCGAGAGCAGGTCCATGCACTTTCAGAGGTCGTTGATGAGCTGGATATTCCCGTTCTTTGCTATGGATTACGTACCGATTTTCGTGGGGAGTTATTTGCCGGCAGTCAGTATCTGCTCGCCTGGTCGGATAAGCTGGTTGAGCTGAAAACAATCTGCTTTTGTGGCCGCAAGGCAAGTATGGTTCTTCGCCTGGACCAGTCGGGTAAACCCTATGCTGATGGCGAGCAGGTGGTGATAGGAGGCAATGAACGTTATGTCTCGGTCTGCCGCAAGCATTATAAAGAGGCGCTGGCTGTAGGCTCGCTGACGGCGTTACAGGGCGACAATCGAAAATAATAAGAATGTTTTACGGATCCTCAGATATAAAAAAACCCGCCAGCGGCGGGTTTTTTTATCATACTGTCAATCAAGCATTTTTCTTCGCTTTCTTGTCAGCCTTTACAACTGCGGGGATTTCAACTTTTACGGCAGCGACATCGCTTTCAGTGAAGTTACGACCGTAATAAGTATCCAGCAGGATCTGTTTCAGTTCGGAAATCAGTGGGTAGCGCGGGTTAGCACCAGTACACTGGTCATCGAATGCATCTTCAGACAGCTTATCTACGTGAGCGAGGAAGTCAGCTTCCTGAACGCCTGCTTCGCGGATAGATTTAGGAATACCCAGTTCAGCCTTCAGGCTCTCCAGCCATGCCAGCAGTTTCTCGATCTTCGCGGCAGTACGGTCGCCCGGTGCGCTCAGACCCAGGTGATCTGCGATTTCAGCATAACGACGGCGCGCCTGTGGGCGGTCGTACTGGCTGAATGCAGTCTGCTTGGTTGGGTTGTCGTTGGCGTTATAGCGGATAACGTTGCTGATCAACAGGGCGTTCGCCAGACCGTGAGGAATGTGGAACTGTGAACCCAGCTTGTGCGCCATGGAGTGACAGACACCCAGGAAGGCGTTAGCAAACGCAATGCCCGCGATGGTTGCCGCACTGTGTACACGTTCACGCGCAACAGGGTTTTTCGAACCTTCGTTGTAAGAAGCTGGCAGGTTTTCTTTCAGCAGTTTCAGCGCCTGCAAAGCCTGACCGTCAGAGAACTCAGAAGCCAGTACGGAAACGTAAGCTTCCAGAGCGTGAGTTACCGCATCCAGACCACCGAACGCACACAGTGATTTCGGCATTTCCATGACCAGGTTGGCGTCAACGATAGCCATATCTGGCGTCAGTGCGTAGTCAGCCAGCGGGTATTTCTGACCGGTTGCGTCATCAGTCACAACGGCAAATGGCGTCACTTCTGAACCGGTACCGGAAGTGGTGGTGACGGCGATCATTTTCGCTTTCACGCCCATTTTCGGGAACTTGTAGATACGTTTACGGATATCCATAAAGCGCAGCGCCAGTTCTTCGAAGTGAGTTTCCGGATGCTCGTACATCACCCACATAATTTTCGCGGCGTCCATTGGGGAACCGCCACCCAGTGCGATGATCACATCAGGTTTGAAGGAGTTCGCCAGTTCAGCGCCTTTACGTACAACGCTCAGGGTTGGGTCAGCTTCAACTTCAAAGAAGACTTCAGTTTCGACGCCAGCCGCTTTCAGAACAGAGGTGATCTGGTCTGCATAGCCATTGTTGAACAGGAAACGGTCGGTCACGATGAGCGCACGTTTGTGGCCATCAGTAATCACTTCATCCAGCGCGATTGGCAGAGAGCCGCGGCGGAAGTAGATAGATTTCGGAAGTTTGTGCCACAACATGTTTTCAGCTCGCTTAGCAACGGTTTTCTTGTTGATCAGGTGTTTTGGACCAACGTTTTCAGAGATGGAGTTACCACCCCAGGAGCCACAACCCAGAGTCAGGGAAGGTGCGAGTTTGAAGTTGTAAAGGTCACCGATACCACCCTGAGAAGCAGGGGTGTTGATCAGGATACGTGCCGTCTTCATCTTCTGACCGAAGTAAGCAACACGCTCAGGCTGGTTATCCTGGTCGGTGTACAGGCAAGAGGTGTGGCCGATACCGCCCATCGCCACCAGCTTCTCTGCTTTATCTACCGCGTCATCGAAATCTTTCGCACGGTACATTGCCAGCGTCGGGGAGAGTTTCTCGTGAGCAAACGGCTCACTTTCATCAACGACTTTCACTTCACCAATCAGAATCTTGGTGGTAGCAGGGACGCTAAAGCCAGCGAGCTCAGCGATTTTATACGCAGGCTGACCTACGATAGCCGCGTTCAGCGCACCATTTTTCAGAATCACGTCCTGAACGGCTTTCAGTTCTTTACCTTGCAACAGGTAGCCGCCGTGGCTGGCGAAACGTTCACGAACGGCGTCGTATACCGAATCAACCACGACAACAGACTGTTCAGATGCACAGATAACGCCGTTATCGAAGGTTTTAGACATCAGCACAGAGGCAACAGCACGCTTGATATCAGCCGTTTCGTCGATCACCACAGGGGTATTACCTGCGCCTACGCCGATGGCTGGTTTACCGGAGCTGTACGCTGCTTTAACCATACCAGGACCACCGGTCGCCAGAATCAGGTTAATGTCCGGGTGATGCATCAGGGCGTTGGACAGTTCAACAGAAGGTTGGTCGATCCAGCCGATGAGATCTTTTGGTGCACCCGCCGCAATAGCAGCCTGAAGCACGATATCTGCTGCTTTGTTGGTGGCGTCCTTCGCACGTGGATGCGGGGAGAAAATGATTGCGTTACGTGTCTTCAGACTGATGAGAGATTTGAAGATGGCGGTAGAGGTTGGGTTAGTGGTTGGAACGATACCGCAAATGATGCCGATCGGTTCTGCGATGGTGATGGTGCCGAAAGTATCGTCTTCTGACAGCACACCGCAGGTTTTCTCATCTTTATAGGCGTTGTAGATATACTCTGAAGCAAAGTGGTTTTTGATCACTTTATCTTCAACGATACCCATGCCGGATTCGGCAACGGCCATTTTAGCGAGAGGGATTCGAGCATCAGCAGCAGCCAGAGCGGCCGCGCGGAAGATTTTATCAACCTGTTCTTGGGTGAAATTGGCATATTCACGCTGGGCTTTTTTTACGCGCTCGACGAGGGCGTTCAGTTCAGCGATATTGGTAACAGCCATAATGCTCTCCTGATAATGTTTAAACTCTTTTAGTAAACCAGCGCTCGATACGTCTGACAGTATAGTCAGAGCCGATCCCACTTGCGTAACACACAGTAAAACAAAGGATTACTCACTGCTCCAGCTCACTAATTTACTAAAAGAGCCTTACCTTAGCATCATACCTTTTTGATAGGTGATCTCCCTGGCGGCGTAACCAAGATTACTCACTTCTGAGTACGAAAATTATGATCGAGATCAATTTTGTCCTAAGCTGATACCTTTCAGCAGGGTTATTTTGTGCTAATTATTCTACTGTTAAATAATTAAGTAACTATTGGAAGCAGCGATATCATTGATTACACAAATGTTTAACATCATGAATTGATAACGTTTAAGAACAGATTTCTGGTGAAGTATGCGGCTAAAAAGCGTATCTTCAGCGCGGATTTATCATGACACGCAGTTTCTCCCTGGCCATGCTCAATTGCGGAGCTTAATGTGATTCAAACGCTCTTTGATTTCCCTACATATTTCAAGTTTTTTATCGGCTTATTTGCTCTGGTTAACCCGGTAGGGATCATCCCTGTCTTCATTAGTATGACCAGCTATCAGACGGCTGCGGCACGAAATAAAACCAACCTGACGGCAAACCTGTCGGTGGCGATCATCCTACTTACCTCTCTTTATCTCGGAGACGCCATTCTTCAGGTCTTCGGCATCTCAATTGATTCGTTCCGTATAGCAGGCGGGATCCTGGTGGTGACGATTGCCATGTCGATGATCAGCGGCAAGCTGGGGGAGGATAAACAGAACAAGCAGGAAAAATCAGAGACAGCTATCCGCGAGAGCATCGGGGTTGTGCCACTGGCGCTGCCGCTGATGGCGGGCCCGGGGGCGATCAGTTCCACTATTGTCTGGGGAACGCGCTACCACAGCCTGATGCACCTGATTGGCTTTTCTGTTGCCATTGCGCTGTTCGCGCTGTGCTGCTGGGGCGTATTTCGTATGGCGCCATGGCTGGTTCGCTTGCTTGGACAAACGGGCATCAACGTGATTACCCGTATCATGGGTCTGTTGTTAATGGCGTTGGGCATCGAATTTATCGTTACCGGTATAAAAAGTATATTCCCCGGGTTAGTACACTGACTTTCATTTGAAAGAGCGGAGCCAGCGGCTCCGTTTTTTTTACGTGATTATCTGCAAATCATATAAATAAAGTTGAAATAGGCGCCAGTCATAATAAGTTCTACTAATAATCCTCTTCTGTTGTTTTTCAAGGGGTTGTTTATTTTCATTTCCCCTTGCCGCGCATAAATCCCTCAAACCCTCTGTTATTTTACTCACATGATACTCTGGGGCTTGCTGACAGATAACCGAAATGATATTAGTAATTTCGACGCTGACTCAGACGAATGTGCTAAATAATAATCAATTGTTAAATTATCGTGAAAAATCGTTTAGCCAAGCTTTGTCGTCGCGTTTGTAGCAACAAAATTTATTATCTGTATGAATTACATCTCTTTTTGTTGATTTCGGCGTAAGCCAGGGTTGGCACCATAGTTATGCCAGCCATCGTAAAAGAGAAATGCTTAACAAATTTGCAAAATGTATTGGCGAGAGTTGGCACCATTTGGTACTTTCCGGCCTTATATTTTGCAGCATTAAACAAGTTGATGAGAACTATTTTCATGTAGCCCTCACATAAGATATCCAACGCATCTCTCTGACAGGGGAGAGGTGTAAAGAATCGACGCAAGACCGCCGTACGAGCGGTCAGTAATAATGAAGTCGGTGATAGCAAGAAGTAAAAAAAGAACCTGACAGTAGCAAAAAAAACTCCTGCGCTGTACAGGCCCCAACAGGGGATTACACAACTGGCGAAGGCCGGTCATTATAATGAGTGGAGTATCAACACAATGTCCATCATCACAAAAAAAAGTCTGGTAGCGGCGGGGATTTTAACTGCGCTAATCGCGGGCAACGCTGCAATGGCTGCGGACGTTCCTGCTGGTGTTCAGCTGGCTGAGAAGCAAACGCTGGTACGTAATAACGGTGCGGAAGTGCAGTCTCTTGATCCGCACAAAATTGAAGGTGTTCCAGAGTCTAACGTTAACCGCGATCTGTTTGAAGGTCTGCTGGTGACTGACGTAGACGGCCACCCGGCTCCGGGCGTGGCGGAAAAATGGGACAACAAAGATTTTAAAGTCTGGACCTTCCATCTGCGTAAAGATGCGAAATGGTCCGACGGTACGCCGGTTACCGCCGAAGATTTCGTCTATAGCTGGCAGCGTCTGGCGGATCCGAATACCGCCTCCCCGTATGCGAGTTACCTCCAGTATGGCCATATTGCCAATATCGATGACATCATCACGGGTAAAAAGCCAGTTACCGACCTGGGCGTAAAAGCCATCGATGCCAACACCTTTGAAGTGACGTTGAGCGAACCTGTTCCGTACTTCTATAAGCTGCTGGTTCACCCGTCCGTCTCCCCGGTACCAAAATCCGCAGTAGAAAAATTTGGTGAAAAATGGACGCAGCCTGCGAATATCGTGACCAACGGTGCATATAAGCTGAAGGACTGGGTCGTTAACGAACGTATGGTGCTGGAGCGTAACCCGCAGTATTGGGATAATGCGAAGACCGTTATCAATCAGGTCACCTACCTGCCAATCTCTTCTGAAGTGACGGACGTAAACCGCTACCGCAGCGGTGAAATCGACATGACCTATAACAATATGCCGATTGAACTGTTCCAGAAGCTGAAAAAAGAGATCCCTAAAGAAGTTCACGTCGATCCGTATCTGTGCACCTACTATTACGAAATTAACAACCAGAAAGCACCGTTCACCGACGTACGAGTTCGTACCGCACTGAAGCTGGCTCTGGATCGCGACATTATCGTGAATAAAGTGAAGAATCAGGGCGACCTGCCGGCTTACAGCTACACCCCGCCTTACACCGACGGTATGAAGCTGGTTGAACCTGAATGGTTCAAATGGTCCCAGGAAAAACGTAACGAAGAAGCGAAAAAACTGCTGGCTGAAGCTGGCTATACCGCCGACAAGCCGCTGACCTTTAGCCTGCTGTACAACACCTCCGATCTGCATAAAAAGCTGGCTATTGCCGTCGCGTCAATCTGGAAGAAAAACCTCGGCGTGAACGTGAAGCTGGAAAACCAGGAATGGAAAACCTTCCTCGATACGCGCCACCAGGGAACCTTTGACGTGGCTCGTGCAGGATGGTGTGCGGACTATAACGAACCGACCTCATTCCTGAACACCATGCTGAGCGACAGTTCGAACAATACCGCACACTATAAGAGCCCGGCGTTTGATAAGCTGATTGGCGAAACCCTGAAGGTGGCAGATGACGCCCAGCGCGCCGATCTGTACGCGAAATCAGAACAACAGCTCGATAAAGACTCTGCGATCGTTCCGGTTTACTACTACGTTAACGCCCGCCTGGTGAAACCATGGGTAGGGGGTTATACCGGTAAAGACCCGTTGGATAATATTTCCGTTAAGAATCTTTATATTATCAAGCATTAATGGCAATACGTGGGGCGAGCGAGCTTGCCCCACTGTGTCTATTTTGTAACATTCATCAGGCACACGCCAGAAGGTACGGGCAATGTTGAAATTTATCCTGCGTCGCTGTCTTGAAGCGATTCCAACGTTATTTATTCTAATTACAATTTCCTTCTTCATGATGCGTCTTGCACCGGGCAGTCCTTTTACCGGTGAACGCACGCTTCCGCCAGAAGTTATGGCCAACATCGAAGCGAAATACCATTTAAACGATCCTATCACCACGCAGTACTTCAACTATCTGAAGCAACTTGCACACGGTGATTTTGGTCCGTCATTTAAATATAAAGACTATTCCGTTAACGACCTGGTGGCGTCCAGCTTCCCGGTATCGGCTAAATTAGGGGCTGCTGCATTTATCCTGGCCGTTGTTCTCGGTGTCACTGCGGGCGTTATCGCTGCGCTAAAACAAAATACCCGATGGGATTACGCCGTAATGGGGGTCGCAATGACCGGGGTGGTTATCCCCAGCTTCGTTGTCGCGCCGTTGCTGGTCATGATATTCGCCATAACCCTGAAATGGCTTCCCGGGGGCGGCTGGAACGGCGGGGCGCTGAAGTTCATGATATTGCCGATGGTGGCATTATCTCTGGCCTACATCGCCAGCATCGCCCGTATTACCCGCGGTTCAATGATTGAAGTCCTGCACTCGAACTTCATCCGTACCGCCCGTGCGAAAGGGCTGCCGATGCGCCGGATTATTTTCCGTCATGCCCTCAAGCCTGCACTGTTACCGGTACTCTCCTATATGGGTCCGGCTTTTGTCGGCATTATCACGGGTTCAATGGTGATTGAAACCATTTATGGCCTGCCGGGCATCGGGCAGCTGTTTGTTAACGGGGCGCTTAACCGTGACTATTCGCTGGTGCTGAGCCTGACGATCCTCGTGGGCGCGCTGACCATTCTGTTTAATGCCGTTGTCGATGTGCTGTATGCCGTTATCGACCCGAAAATCCGTTACTAACTGGAGCACGCCATGATGTTGAGTAAGAAAAACAGCGAGGCGCTGGAAAACTTCAGTGAAAAGCTGGAGGTCGAAGGTCGTAGCCTTTGGCAGGACGCCCGCCGTCGTTTTATGCATAACCGTGCCGCCGTTGCCAGCCTGGTCGTGCTGGTGCTTATCGCGCTGTTCGTAACCCTGGCACCAATGCTCTCTCAGTTCACCTATTTCGATACGGATTGGGGCATGATGTCCAGCGCGCCGGATATGGAATCCGGGCACTATTTCGGCACCGACTCCTCCGGGCGTGATTTGCTGGTGCGTGTGGCGATTGGCGGCCGTATCTCCCTGATGGTTGGCATCGCGGCGGCGCTGGTGGCGGTGATCGTCGGCACGCTTTACGGCTCGCTTTCCGGTTACCTCGGCGGGAAAGTGGACTCCGTGATGATGCGTCTGCTTGAAATCCTGAACTCCTTCCCGTTCATGTTCTTCGTCATTCTGCTGGTGACCTTCTTTGGTCAAAATATCCTGCTGATCTTCGTGGCGATCGGGATGGTGTCCTGGCTGGATATGGCGCGTATTGTGCGCGGCCAGACGCTGAGCCTTAAACGTAAGGAGTTTATCGAAGCCGCACAGGTTGGTGGCGTTTCTACCGCCAATATTGTGGTGCGTCATATCGTTCCTAACGTGCTGGGCGTGGTGGTGGTGTACGCCTCCCTGCTGGTGCCAAGTATGATCCTGTTTGAATCTTTCCTGAGCTTCCTGGGATTAGGTACGCAGGAGCCGTTGAGTAGCTGGGGCGCTCTGTTAAGTGATGGCGCAAACTCCATGGAAGTGTCACCGTGGTTACTGCTGTATCCGGCGGGCTTCCTGGTCGTCACCCTGTTCTGTTTCAACTTTATCGGCGATGGCCTGCGTGATGCCCTCGACCCGAAAGACCGTTAAGGAGCGCCGTCATGACCATTATTGAAACGGCAACCGCGCCACAGGCACAACAGCGGACCAGCGCACTGCTGGACGTTAAAGACCTCCGCGTGACGTTTAAAACCCCCGACGGTGATGTTACTGCCGTTAACGATCTCAACTTCGACCTGCGTGCCGGTGAAACGCTGGGCATTGTGGGCGAATCCGGTTCCGGTAAATCCCAGACCGCATTCGCGCTGATGGGCCTGCTGGCGTCAAACGGCGTGATCGGCGGTTCGGCGACGTTTAACGGGAAAGAGATCCTGAATTTGCCGGAACATGAGCTGAACAAGCTGCGCGCCGAGCAGATTTCAATGATTTTCCAGGATCCGATGACGTCCCTCAACCCCTATATGCGGGTGGGTGAACAGCTGATGGAAGTGCTGATGCTCCACAAGGGGCTGGGTAAAGCCGAAGCGTTTGAAGAGTCCGTCAAAATGCTGGATGCGGTGAAAATGCCTGAAGCACGCAAGCGCATGCGCATGTATCCGCACGAGTTCTCCGGCGGTATGCGCCAGCGCGTCATGATCGCGATGGCATTGCTTTGCCGACCAAAACTGCTGATCGCTGATGAACCGACCACCGCCCTGGACGTGACCGTTCAGGCGCAGATCATGACGTTGCTGAATGAGCTGAAGCGCGAGTTCAACACCGCCATCATCATGATTACCCACGATTTAGGCGTCGTTGCCGGGATCTGCGACAAAGTGTTAGTCATGTATGCAGGCCGCACGATGGAATACGGTAATGCTCGCGATGTGTTCTACCAGCCAGCCCATCCGTACTCTATCGGGCTGCTAAATGCCGTTCCGCGTCTTGATGCGGAAGGGGAGTCGCTGCTGACTATCCCGGGTAACCCGCCAAACCTGCTGCGCCTGCCAAAAGGCTGCCCGTTCCAGCCGCGTTGTCCGCATGCGATGGAAATCTGTAACAGCGCACCGCCGCTGGAAGCGTTTGCCCCAGGCCGTCTGCGCGCCTGCTTTAAGCCGCTGGAGGAGCTGGTATGAACGCGATCGACGAAAAAAGAAATGTGCTGCTCGAAATCGCTGACCTGAAGGTCCATTTCGATATCAAAGACGGTAAACAGTGGTTCTGGCAGCCTGCCAAAACCCTGAAAGCGGTGGATGGCGTCACGTTGCGCCTGTACGAAGGCGAAACTCTGGGCGTGGTAGGCGAATCCGGCTGCGGCAAATCGACGTTTGCGCGTGCGATCATCGGCCTGGTGAAGGCCACCGACGGGAAAGTGGCCTGGCTTGGCAAAGATCTGCTGGGGATGAAGCCGGATGAATGGCGCGACGTGCGCAGCGACATCCAGATGATTTTCCAGGATCCACTTGCGTCCCTGAACCCGCGTATGACCATTGGCGAAATCATTGCCGAGCCGCTGCGCACCTATCATCCGAAGATGCCGCGCCAGGAAATTCGCGATCGGGTGAAAGCGATGATGCTCAAGGTGGGTCTGCTGCCTAACCTCATCAACCGCTACCCACACGAGTTTTCCGGCGGTCAGTGCCAGCGTATCGGTATCGCACGCGCGTTGATCCTTGAACCAAAACTGATTATCTGTGATGAGCCGGTTTCGGCGCTGGACGTTTCCATCCAGGCCCAGGTGGTTAACCTGCTACAGAAACTGCAACGGGAAATGGGGCTGTCGCTGATCTTCATCGCCCACGATCTGGCGGTGGTAAAACACATTTCGGACCGTGTGCTGGTCATGTATCTGGGCCACGCCGTAGAGCTGGGCACGTATGATGAGGTGTACCACAATCCTCTGCACCCTTATACCAAAGCGCTGATGTCTGCGGTTCCCGTTCCGGACCCCGATCTGGAAAAAAATAAAACCATTCAGCTTCTGGAAGGTGAACTGCCTTCGCCAATCAACCCGCCTTCAGGCTGCGTATTCCGTACTCGATGCCCAATAGCCGGGCCGGAATGTGCAAAAACACGGCCGGTTCTGGAGGGCAGTTTCCGACATGCGGTTTCCTGCCTGAAAGTAGACCCGTTATAATCGCAAGGGCTGACATGATGTCAGCCCTTATTTTTCGAGGTTAATGTGTCGCGATTATTCACGTCGGCCCGTCAGCGGCTGTATCACCTTTTATTTGATCCTGAAACGGTTTCCGGTCGCCGCTTCGAGGGTCTGTGTGGTTTATTTGCGCTGATTAGCGTCATTATTATCTTTATCGAATCCGGCGCCGGAACGCAGTACCACATGACGTATGAGGAGTGGCACGTTTTCGTCTGGCTGGAATTGATTGTCACGCTGGTGTTTACTGCGGAATATGTGCTGAGGGTCATTAGCTGGCCAAATCCGGCGAAATACGTTTTCAGCTTCTGGGGATTTATTGATTTAGCCACCATCCTGCCGCTGTATGTCATGTGGCTGTGGCCTGAGATCAGCCTGAATTATGTGTTTGCCTGGCGTGCAATGCGGGCGATTCGTGTGTTACGGATTCTCAAACTGCTGCGCTTTATGCCGTCGCTGCGGGTTTTTTGGGTTGCCATTGTCAGCGCCCGCCACCAGCTGATTCTCTTCTATTCGTTTATTGCTATCGTGATGATCGTTTTTGGCTCCCTGATGTATTTAATCGAAGGGCCGAAATACGGGTTTACCACGCTTAATGCGTCTGTTTACTGGGCTATCGTCACGGTGACCACCGTGGGCTATGGCGATATTACCCCGCATACGCCGCTCGGACGTATTGTGGCATCGGTTCTTATCCTGATAGGCTATTCGGTGATAGCGATTCCGACGGGGTTAATTACCACCCATATGAGCAGCGCCTTCCAGAACAGCAAGCAGCAACGCAAATGTCCGAATTGTCAGCAGGGGAATCATGAACCCGGCGCGCGGTTTTGTCACCGCTGTGGAAATGCCTTACCGGATTAAATAAAAAAGGCTGCGCGGGCAGCCTTTTTTATTATTCGCGCCAGAGGATATGGCACAGTTTGTGATCTTTCTCGCGGCACAGCAGGACGCGGGCAAAGATGTCGTTAATTTCTCCGCCGTCTTCATCTGCCAGGCCAATCACCACCTCGGCGAAGAAGTCCGGGTTGAGATCAAAATCGACATGTTCGGCCCAGTCTTCAGCCGGATCGAACAGCTCAGCACCGCCACGCTCTTCGAATTGCAGGTTGAAAAGAATGACGTCAGCAGGGTCGAGATTATCGACCGCCAGCTCGAGAAAAATATCGTAGGCCTGTTCGAGCGTTTCGTCTTCGGTCAGGCGATTGTTCAGATCCATTTCCATGATGACTACCTGTTAAACATCGTTGGGCACGTTTTACAGCAACGGACTAAAGAAGTAAAACAGTCGTTCGGCAATTCGCTGCCAGAGCGGACGTTTCGCCCACAGTCTGGCGTCCAGCAGGCGTGAGCGGGAGATATAATCGTCCTGAACCGCCGCCAGATCGCCACCGAACCCGGCGTCATCAATGACCAGCGTAATTTCAAAATTCAGCCACAGACTGCGCATATCGAGGTTGACGGTACCCACCAGGCTCAGCTCTCCGTCCACCAGCACGCTCTTGGTGTGTAACAGGCCGCCTTCGAACTGATAAATTTTAACGCCTGCGGCCAGCAGCTCACTAAAGAACGCGCGGCTTGCCCATCCCACCAGCAGCGAATCGTTCTTGCGCGGCATAATAATGCTCACATCCACTCCGCGCTGTGCCGCTGTACAGATGGCATGCAGAAGGTCGTCGCTGGGAACGAAATAGGGCGTGGTCATGATCAGATATTCCCGCGCGGAGTAGGCGGCGGTAAGCAGTGCCTGATGGATCAGATCTTCCGGGAAGCCAGGACCGGAGGCGATAGTGTGGATAGTGTGCCCGCTGGCTTCCTCAAACGGCATGATATTGCCATCCGGCGGCGGGGGAAGAATGCGTTTCCCGGTTTCAATTTCCCAGTCGCAGGAGTAGACGATGCCCATTGAGGTCGCGATCGGTCCCTCCATCCGCGCCATCAGATCGATCCATTGCCCCACGCCGGAATCCTGCTTGAAGAAGCGGGGGTCAACCATGTTCATGCTGCCGGTGTAGGCGATATAGTTATCGATCAGAACCATTTTCCGGTGCTGGCGGAGATCCATGCGACGCAGAAAGACGCGGAAAAGATTCACTTTCAGCGCCTCGACCACCTCGATACCGGCGTTACGCATCATGCCTGCCCACGGGCTACGGAAAAAGGCCACGCTGCCGGCGGAGTCCAGCATCAGGCGGCAGTGGATACCGCGACGTGCAGCGGCCATTAGCGATTCGGCGACCTGGTCCGCCATGCCGCCCGGCTGCCAGATATAAAACACCATCTCGATATTGTGTCGGGCGAGCTGGATATCACGGATCAGCGCCTGCATCACGTCATCAGAAGAGGTCATCAGTTGCAGCTGATTGCCTTTTACCCCAGCAATCCCCTGGCGGCGTTCGCACAGCTTGAACAGAGATGCGGCCACGCTACTGTTCTCTTCAGCGAAGATATGCTTGCAGGCTTTAAGGTCGGCAAGCCATTTCGCCGTGGAGGGCCACATGGCGCGGGCGCGTTCGGCGCGGCGTTTACCCAGATGAAGTTCACCGAAAGAGAGATAGGCGATGATGCCCACCAGCGGCAGAATGTAGATAATCAGAAGCCAGGCCATGGCGGAAGGTACCGCTCTGCGTTTCATCAGAATGCGCAACGTCACCCCGGCAATTAACAGCCAGTATCCTAAAATGACCAGCCAACTCACCACGGTGTAGAAGGTTGTCATAAATAAAAAATCCTTTTGAAAGCGTATTGTTATGAGTTTACGCATCAGGATTCATCTGGCAAATAAAAACGGCAGATAAAAGCGCTGGTTTGCCGCCTGCTTAGGCATATAATGGCATCTCTGTTAGAGAAAGAGTTGTAGACATGAAGCGCAGTAGAACTGAAGTTGGGCGCTGGCGCATGTTGCGACAGGTGAGTCGTCGTAAGGCTCGTTGGCTGGAAGCACAATCCCGCCGCAATATGCGTATCCACGCCATCAGAAAATGTGGCCTGAACAGACACCGTAACGCGCTGTTGTTCGCGGTCCAGGACATCTGAAAAGCATGAAGGGCACCGTAAAGGTGCCCATTAAACATCCAGGCTATCAATTTTTGCAGTCTCCTTCCGTTTGCTTTCCGCGATATACTAAGTCCCCATAACGTCATGATATTAAAAGATGAATCCTTATCTCTGGATTTTTATTGTACTTTTGGCGCTGGATGCGCTCAGGGAAGATTTAGGACTTTCGTCATTTTCCTCATTGGCAGATTATGTTTTCGCATGGGGAATACATTTTTATTAAAGGAAAAAAGGATGAACGGAAAAGTAATGGCAGCACTCTTTGGGATTGCGATATTAAGCGGTTGTGCCAGCAGCAAAACCTCACCCGAACGGCACGCGTTTTATTTCGTGTCGCATCAGTCCAGCTTTACTGGCGGCAATTACACCTCCAGCGTGCAGAAAAATTATCAGCTGAACGTGGCGCAGTTCCGCGAGCTTTATGCCCGTGGCAAAGCTGACCGCGCGGAAGGGCGGACTGAGGCTGAAGCCAGTGAATACGCGCAAAGCATTCGCGATCAGCTAAAAGAAAATGCGAAGTCGCAGGAATTGTTCGCAGGCAACGCGAAGGATAAATGGTCTTCGGACATGGACAGTAAAGACGCCCTGTTATTTGGTAACGAACTGGCTGCGACTTATCTTGATGGCTATAACGGCGTACAATAGCGCAACTGATTCAGGGGATACCGTAATTACCGGTATCCCCGCTGTTTTTGAACGAAAGGAGTGAGACGTGTTTGCGGAGTTTGGTGTACTGAATTTCTGGACCTATGTTGTCGGCGCATTTTTTATCGTGCTGGTTCCAGGACCGAACACCTTGTTTGTGCTGAAAACAGGGATTGGCCACGGCGTTAAGAAAGGCTATCTGGCAGCCACCGGTGTGTTTATTGGTGATGCCGTGCTGATGTTTCTGGCCTGGGCGGGCGTCGCCGCGTTGATCCAGACCACTCCGGTTTTATTTAATATTGTCCGCTATCTGGGCGCGTTTTATCTGCTGTGGCTGGGCGGAAAAATGCTCTGGTCCGTTATGACGCGTCAAAAAAATGCGCACGAAAGTAGCGCCGAACCGGCAAGCGCAATCCTTAAGCGTTCGCTGGTGCTTAGCCTGACGAACCCGAAAGCGATTCTCTTTTACGTGTCGTTCTTCGTGCAGTTCATTGATGTCAATGCGAAGAATACCGGCACGTCGTTCCTGATCCTCGCCACAACGCTTGAGCTGATCAGCTTCATGTACATGAGCTTCCTGATTTTCTCAGGCGCGTTTGTCACGCGTTACCTCAAAACCAAAAAGAAACTGGCGAAGCTGGGGAACGGGCTGATAGGTCTGCTGTTTGTCGGATTTGCGGCGAGGCTGGCGTCGCTGCACTGAATGAAGAAAAGGCTCCCGAGGGAGCCTTTCGTTTCAGAATACTTTTTTATACGGACGAACCGTGACTTTCTCGTACACGCCGGCTGCGACGTACGGGTCTGCTTCTGCCCAGGCCTGCGCGGCTTCCAGAGATTCAAACTCGGCAATCACCATGGAGCCGGTAAAACCCGCCGCGCCCGGATCGTTGCTGTCAACGGCAGGCATCGGGCCTGCGGTCAGCAACCGACCTTCATCCTGTAGCAACTGTAAACGCGCCAGATGAGCAGGGCGAACGGAAAGACGTTTTTCCAGAGAATCAGGTACATCTTCAGCGTAAATCACGTAAAGCACGGCAAAGCTCCTTAACCGGTAAAAGTGACAATTACGTTATGTGAAAGCACAAATGACTGCAATGTAAAGATAATAACAATGTTAAAACCCTGATCTGGATGCCCCTTTTTTGCCCTCATGTACGCTTAAATTGCGCCAGGACAAAGTGTCTTATTGAATATGATTGCTATTTGCATTTAAAATCGAGGTTCGGTTTTTTAACGTTGATGATTATGACTTCGATGACCCTTGATTTACCTCGCCGCTTTCCATGGCCGACGCTGCTTTCCGTCGTTATTCACGGTGCTGTCGTGGCGGGTCTGCTCTATACCTCGGTTCATCAGGTTATTGAAATGCCGGCGCCTGCGCAGCCAATTTCTGTGACCATGGTATCGCCTGCGGATCTTGAGCCGCCGCAGGTTGCGCCGCCGCCGCCACAGCCCGTTGTTGAACCCGAGCCGGAGCCAGAGCCAGAGCCGGTTCCTGAACCGCCGAAAGAAGCGCCGGTAGTGATTCATAAGCCGGAGCCGAAACCTAAGCCGAAGCCAAAACCAAAGCCGGTCAAAAAGGTGGAAGAGCGTCCGAAACGCGAAGTGCGTCCGGTTGAGCCACGCGCCACGCAGCCGGTTGAAAATGCCGCCCCATCACGTCCGCTGATGAATAACACCACGACCGCGACAAAACCGACAGTAACGGCGCCCGCGGGCCCGCGCGCGCTGAGCCGTAACCAGCCGCAGTACCCGGCACGTGCCCAGGCGTTACGTATTGAAGGGCGTGTACGGGTGAAATTCGACGTTACGGCCGATGGACGTGTCGATAACGTGGAAATCCTGTCCGCACAGCCGGCGAATATGTTTGAACGCGAAGTTAAATCGGCCATGCGCAGGTGGCGCTATGAAGCCGGTAAACCCGGCAATGGGTTGATTGTGAACATTGTCTTCCGCCTGAACGGCGGGGCACAGATGGAATAAAAGAAGCCTCCGCAAGGAGGCTTTTTTTTACCTGAGGATCAGCTCCGTGGGAGCTGGCGGGGCTTACCGTCGCTATCCACCGCCACATAGATGAATAATGCCTCCGTCGCCTTATAGCGCTGACCAATCGGCTCAGAAGAGACTTTTTTCACCCATACTTCAATGTTGATGGAGACAGACGTATTGCCGCGTTTTACGCAGCGTGCATAACAGCACACCACGTCCCCCACCGCGACAGGGCGCAGGAAGGTCATGCCATCGACCCGGACGGTTACCACGCGCCCGTGTGCAATCTCTTTTGCCAGGATTGCACCGCCCATATCCATCTGCGACATCAACCAGCCGCCAAAAATATCGCCATTGGCATTCGTATCCGCAGGCATTGCCAGTGTGCGTAAAACCAGTTCGCCCTGAGGGGCGTCATTTGTTGTCATTGTTTTTAAACTCGTAACTGAAGACTTCAGGCGGGATGCTACTATGATTTCTGGCTGGAGAGAATAGGGTTAGCGCCCGCAGAGCAGGCGCAAGCGGGTCAGAACGACAGGGTCACGCCGGCGTAATACGCACGGCCAGGTTCGTTATAGGTCGATGCACCGTCATTTTCTCGGTAAATCTGCTTATCAAGGAGGTTGCTGATCCCGGCATTCAGGCGGACATCTTTTGTCAGTTGATAGTTACTACCGATCCCAACGATGGAATAGGCGCCAATCTCTTTATCTGACATCGCATTCTGCTCTTTGCGGATTTCAGCATTTTCTCTTGGCTTCTGGCGACCATACATCGTCCAGCCAATGTTCGCTGAAAGTTTGCTGTTAACCTGCCAGTCGAGCATCGTGTTGACGGTATATTTTGGGATAATCGACAGAGGGTTGCCGGTGTCCTTACTTTCAGACTGAATCATATACGTCGCATTGGTACGCCAGGTTAGCGTGTCGCGGATAACCGGGACGGTGAGGTTGCCTTCCAGCCCCTCAACAACAGCCTTTCCTCCGTTCTGCCACTGAAGGATATTTGCGCCGCTGCTTGTCTGGCCCAGCACGTCCGTTCCCGAAACAATCTTGTTTTTGTAATCGTTGCGGAACCAGGTTATGCCAGCCTCGTAGCCTTCCAGCGCAAAGGCCAGGCCAATCTCTTTGTTCACGCTGATTTCAGGATCCAGATCCGGGTTACCTAACAGGTAACAGCTTCCTTCGGAAACGTTGTTCGGGCAGCCATTGCCGCGGGTGGAAAGCAGATAGCCTTCGCTGGATTGATACAGGTTTGGCGCTTTAAATACCCGAGCGATACCCGCTTTAACCTTGAACATGTCACCCAAATCCTGAGAGAGGTTCAGGCTAGGACTCCAGTTGCTGCCAAACTGATTGTGATAATCAAAGCGGAGCCCTGGGATCAGGTTGGTGCCCTGACGCGCTTCAATATTGTCCTCAAGATAGATGCCAGTGAGGTCAGCGCTGTTTTTGCTGTTGCGCTCAGAAGCCGTGCCGGGAACGCCGTTAATCACTTCTCCCGACACATTTGTCGCCTGCATTGAGGCCGGATCGTTCAGTTCATCACGGTTCCATTCTGCACCCACGGTTAGCGTCTGTTCGACCAGCCAGAAGAAAGGAATGTTCAGTTCACCCGTTGAACGGTATGACTCCAGCCGGCTGGTATCGTATTTATCGCTATTGATCATCCCCTCAACTTTGCCCGTAGAGCCTTCTTCCAGGCGGGTGTTGTTGGTCTTTTCATAATAAACACCGAACTTAGACTGACCCCAGTCCCAGATGCCGTTGTGCGTAATGCCATAGGACTGGCGGTACATTCGGTTCGTTTCGTGTCCATACAGGGACGACACCAGACCGTCAGGGCTGACGTTGCTGTTGCTGTATTGAGTATCACCCGCGTAGATATTGCCCTGGCGGCTGTAGCTGTAGTCGAAATCGATAATCTGCTGTGGCGTGAGTTTCCAGGAGAGCAGGGCATTAATGTCCTTGTTGCGCACGCCTTCACGTCCGGCGGCGTAAGAGCCGTTTTGCGCGGTGTTGATGTCCTGAGCATCTGCGTCAGTTTTGTTGATATTCCCGTACAGGCGCATCGTTAACGCATCGCCCGCAAGGGGGCCGCTCAGATCAAAATTAGCGCGTTTCGTCGCTCCCTCTTTATCATTTTCAGGCTGGTTAGTGTACAGGGAGAGCGAGCCGTGCCAGTCGTTGGTCGGGCGTTTGGTAATGATGTTGACGACGCCGCCGGCCGCCCCCGAACCATAGCGGGCGGCAGCAGGTCCCCGGAGCACTTCAATGCGCTCAACCATCTCTGGCGGAACCCAGTTGGTATCCCCGCGGGTGTCGCGCTCCCCGCGCCAGCTGTAGCGCACCGAGTTACGTGACGACACCGGCACACCGTCAATCAGAATCAGCGTGTTCTCCGGCCCCATACCGCGGATGTCGATCTGGCGGTTGTTACCGCGGCTGCCTGTCGCGCTGTTTCCGGTGAGGTTAACCCCGGGCATTTTGCGAATAATTTCTGAAAGATCGTTAACCGGTGGATCCTTTTCTATGTCCTTTGCCGTGATGATGGAAACCCCCGGCTGTTGCTTCAGAGCCTCTTCAGCGGTGGCCTGAACAACCATTGTTTCACCATCGGCGAGAGGATCTTCCGCTGCGTGTGCGCTCTGATAAAGCGTTGAAAGAATGGCGAGCGTAAGTGTAGCCGGGGCAAATCTTATTATGTTATTCATCAACTCATTTCCATTTGTTAAAAATGCGATGACGAATATTAATGATAGTCATTCTCATTACAATAAAGTGACAGCAAACTCCATAAAATCTTCATGATTCAGACATTTTCGCAGGAAGGATGTAGAGAAAAGAGAAGGCGGGAAAAGAGGCCAGACCGCGTGGCGATCTGGCCAGAAGGATCAGTGCTTGTCATCCTGCGGCATGTGGCGATAAATATAAACGCCGCTGAGCAGGGTGAAGATAAGAGTCAGCGCCGTCAGGCCAAACACCTTGAAGTTGACCCAGATATTCTGCGGCAGCCAGAATGCGATATAGATATTCGCCAGACCACACAGAATAAAAAATAGCGCCCAGGCGATATTCAGACGCCCCCACACAGCCTGTGGCAGGGTCAGTTCTTTCCCCAGCATGCGCTGGATCAGCGGCTTCTTCATCACCCACTGGCTGATGAGGAGTGCGCCCGCAAACAGGCCGTAAATCACCGTGACCTTCCATTTGATAAATTCATCATTGTGGAAGAACAACGTCAGACCTCCAAACACCGCCACCATCAGGAAGGTGATGAGCGCCATCTTTTCAACTTTGCGATAGCGAACCCAGCTGTAAATCAGCACCACAGCCGTTGCCACAATCAGCGCCAGCGTGCCGGCATAAATGTCGTACAGCTTATAAAAAGCGAAAAATACGATCAGCGGTAAAAAATCAAGAAACTGCTTCATTCTGCGATCCCAGTTACTGACGAATTAACATGTACAGGCGGAACAAATAGACCAGCAGCACGGCTGAAATCAGATTGCTCAGCGTATTGGCGACAACCGCTCCGACGTTTGGCGTTAACACCGCAAAATTCGGCGCAAACAGCAACAGCAGAGTTTTGGCCAGCAGCCAGCTGATAACGGCCGGGGCGACCAGTCGCATATTGGCCCATGCGAGCCTGATGCTGCTGCGCATGGCGGTGAAAATGCCCATTTTGTCCTGCACAACCATTACTGGCGCGAATGAAAGCACGATAGCCAGCAGCACGCCCGGAACGACAACCAACATTATCCCCATCTGGACCAGCAGCGTGGTAAGGAAGATGAGGATAAACAGTTTTGGCAGCACCGGAGCGCTGGCCCCGATTGCACGTAACGCGCTGACGCGTTGGCCGGCAGACACCAGCTGGATCATCAGCAACACGCCACCCGCCAGAATGGCGTTGCCAATCAGGCCCGAGAAGGTAGATGCCGCAGATGCGCGCAGCAAGATTTGCTGTTGCTCTGGCGTCATATTCTGCACAAGGTCAAACAACCCTGCGCTGCCTGCAAGATTTTCCCCCTGGCTCAGCGTGGCAATCTGTTCATCACTGGGTGAGAACGCATGACCCAGCACCACCGTAATAAAGGCGCACAACAACGCGATCAGTAAAAAGGTAATGAACTGATTGCGGAAAAAATTTCCCGTGTCACGGTAGACAGACTTCGCCGTGATAGACATGCACTCTCCTTGAGTATTGCAGGTGTTAATTAGCCGGCAATTGTACACCGGATAACACGCTGGTGGCAGCATCAAGGCTTGTATGGAAAAGCATATCTTTGTAAAGCGGCGGTAATCCATAGCGGGCGCGGGCGCGATTGCATGCCTCATTGACCTGCCCATCCTCTCCCGACATCGCGAAAGTGCGACACGGGCTGGGGCGATCCGCGTAAATGGAACAGCGGGTGGATACCCCAGGCTCACCTTGCAGTGCCACACAGCGGCTCTGTTTTTGGTTGGTGCCGCGCATACAGCGCAGAAAAGGGGTTAAGGGTTCAGTGAGATCAACCGGAACGGTGCCGCCGCCATCGCTGGCTTCAGCCCAGTAGAAAGAGACTCGAAAATACGCACAACAGGCTCCGCACGTCATGCACGGGTTATGATCACTCATGGCACACCTGCAAAAGTAGAACGCATCAAATCACATTGTGAGAGCGATAAATTATCCAGCCGCTACAGGAAGCGCAAGAGAGGGAAAACAGAAAATTTTGTAACCATGAAATGCCAAAAATTGACGCGGTAACAACTTATTGCTTTATGAGGCGTCACCAAAAATTAACCTAGATCAATGAATGTTAACTTACTGGTTTTAATGTGATCTGTGTTAGATCACTTATTACTCATTTGTGAGTATATTCTCCTCCGCAATTAAAACCACAACGATGGAGCGGATATGAAAAAATTAGCGGTGGCAGCCCTTATCTTAAGCAGTCTCTCTGGCGGCGCGTACGCGCATGAAGCAGGCGAATTCTTTATTCGTGCCGGTTCGGCAACGGTGCGTCCAACGGAAGGGTCCGATAATGTACTGGGTATGGGCGGGTTTAACGTCAGCAATAACACCCAGTTAGGCCTGACGTTTACGTATATGGCAACGGATAACGTTGGCGTCGAGCTTTTAGCCGCCACGCCATTCCGTCACCGCGTCGGTTTAGGACCGACCGGGGACATTGCCACGGTTCACCATTTGCCACCAACGCTGATGGCGCAGTGGTACTTCGGCGATTCCAGCAGCAAGGTGCGCCCTTATATTGGTGCAGGGGTTAACTACACCACCTTCTTTGATGAGAAATTTAACGATACCGGTAAAGAGGCCGGGCTCTCCGATCTCAGCCTGAAAGACTCGTGGGGCATGGCGGGGCAGGTTGGTCTGGATTATCTGATTAACCGTGACTGGCTGATCAACGCCTCGGTCTGGTATATGGACATTGATACGGACGTGCGCTTTAAAGCTGGCGGCCAGCAGCAAAGTATCAATACCCGTCTGGATCCGTGGGTATTTATGTTCTCAGCAGGCTATCGTTTCTGACAGAAGATATATCCCCTGTCAGCCGGTGATTGCTGTATGGTGGTTGTTCCACACACCTGGCTGGAGGGGATATCCCCAACATCAAATTTGAGTGTCCGGTTTGTGCAGGTAAACAGTTTCAGTTCACGACGTTCAGCCCAGCACATAGCCTACCTCACGGTGCTATCTGTTCCGTTTGCGGAACACGTCTCACCATTCATTCATGCCTGCCGAAGCTCAGACGACGACGGTGGCCAAAGCCAGTAAACTAGAAAAGGCCTCTGAGAGGCCTTTTTAGATCGTGAAGTCACTTCTGAATTAAATAACGAATGGTTGGTCCGTCCTGCTGGATATCCAGCACGGTATAGCCGTGATTTTTGGCATCCAACGGAATGTTATTGATCGACTGGGGGCAATCGCTCACCACTTCCAGAATTTCACCTTTCTTTAGCTGCGGTAGCGCTTCAAGCGTGGCGACGGCCGGGTAAGGGCAAGGTTCACCCACCATATCGAGACGATAGTCAGGCACGATCTCTTTCATGCGGCATTCTCCTGAGTTTCAGTTTTGGCGGTGGCGCGTCGGAAGAAGCGCTTCTCTTGTGCAACAACCAGTAAGAAGGCGATAAGCAGCAGGGCGTAGGTCACCAGGAGCCCCCCGAGTGGACCAAAGGTATTCAGCAGGTTGACCTTGTCCCAGTTTGTTGCCAGTACCGGAGAGACGTCATCCCAGTAGTAGGCCAGAATGGTAGAGCCAATCACGTTACCCAGACCCACCCACCAGTAATGCACCTGGCCTTCCACAGCGCGATACATCCAGCCGGTTTCACACCCGCCCGCCAGCACGATGCCAAAACCAAACAGCAGCCCGCCAATGACGGCATTTGGGCCCGCCCACATGATTTTCGGTTCCACGCCGAGCTGAACGTAGCTGAAGATGCCGATCGCGCTCACGGCCATACCGGCAATGATCGCCTTCGCCATCATGGTGCGTCCGGTGATCCACATATCGCGAAACGCGGAGGTGAAGCAGATCTGCGCGCGTTCAATCAGCAGACCAAAACCGACGCCGAACAGCATGGCCAGGCCGAGTTTTGGCTGATTCATCGCCGTGCAAATCGCCCAGGCAACCATGGCAAAAAAGACCAGCATACCGAGGCGGAAGCGACGACGCGCCTGATCGGGTTTTTGCGTTAACGGAGAGGCAGCGCTAACTTTCGTCATTTTCACCGGAATGCGGAACAGCGGCAGCAGGGTGAATTTAGCACCGAAGTAGGAGCCGATGGCGGTGGCGACGGCAAAGAACCAGGCATGCAGCGAGAACTGCGGAATACCGGTAAAGAACGCGGCCAGATTACAGCCCATCGCCAGGCGGGCGCCAAACCCGGCAATGATGCCGCCGACCACGGCCTGCATAATGCGGATGCGGCTTTTCGGCATGCGCAACTTAACGTTGTTGGCCCACAGCGCGGCCGCAAAACAGCCGCCGAACATGCCAATGATCATCATCCCGTCGATGCGGGTCAGCGGTGTGCCCTCAAGATGGATCAGTTTGAAGTAGCCCCACTCTTCGGCATGGACACCTGCCAGCTGTAATAGCTGCCCACCCCAGCGGGTAAACTCGCCCGTAACAGCCCAGAAGGTGCCGGTAATACCGAAATAATAAGTAGAGAGAATGCCTGCCGCGATAACGGCCGGAACAGGTGACCAGAACTTAACCAGGTAAGTCTGTTTGAAGGAATGCCATGACATGAATAACCTCTGAACTCAGAAGGGTAACGCTAAAAAGAGCCCAGATCATACGCTTACGCGAAAGTTTGGAAAGTCATTCACACCGAAAATATCGACAGGATCAATTTTGACCTGCTTCTTTCCGGATGAGAGAAGGGAAAACCGCCTGACGCCGGGGCCAGACGGTGTTAACGGTTACGCCTTGCGCGTGGCCGCTTTCATGGATGTGACGAATGCGTGTAACTCAGCCAGCATCTGCTCTGGCTTATCCACGTTCTTCTCGATAATTTTCACGATAGCCGAACCGGAAATGGCTCCGGCGGCTTTCGCGTCAATCGCCGCAGTAACCTGATCCGGTGAGGAAATGCCAAAGCCCTGAAGCGGCGGTGCAGCATGGTATTCTGCCAGCTTCTCCACCAGATGATGCAGCGGCAGCGCGGCTTTGTTTTCCGCACCGGTGACGCCCGCACGGGAGAGCAGGTAGGTGTAACCTCGTCCGTAAGAGGCAATCTGGCGCAACAGATCGTCATCGGCATTCGGTGGACAGATGAAAATCGGCGCGACGTTGTGGCGCATTGCCGCCTGACGGAATGGCGCAGACTCTTCAACGGGCACGTCAGCCACCAGCACGGAGTCAACGCCCACGCGGGCGCACTCTGCGTAAAACGCATCAATACCGCGGCTGAACACCAGGTTGGCGTACATCAGCAGGCCGATCGGAATGGTCGGGTGCTTCTGACGGATCGCCGCCAGCATTTCAAAGCACTGGCTCGGCGTCACGCCCGCGGCAAACGCGCGTAGCGTTGCGTTCTGAATGGTCGGGCCATCCGCCAGCGGATCGGAGAACGGAATACCGAGCTCCAGCGCGTCGGCACCGGCATCAATCAGGGTGTCGATAATCTTCAGCGACTGCTCCGGGCCGGGGTCGCCCAGCGTCACGAAGGGAACGAAGGCGCCTTCCTGGCGAGCTTTCAGTTGTGCAAATGCGTTGTCGTAGCGTTCCATCAGATTTCCCCTCGTGCTTTCAGAATATCGTGAACGGTGAAGATATCTTTGTCACCGCGACCGGAAAGGTTTACCACTAGCAGCTGCTCTTTTTCCGGGTTTTCCTTCATCATTTTCAGCGCGTGCGCCAGCGCGTGGGAAGACTCCAGCGCCGGGATGATCCCTTCATTGCGGCACAGCGTTTTGAAGGCCTCCAGCGCTTCGTCATCGGTGATGGAGACATAATCCGCGCGGCCGGTGCTGTTGAGGAACGCGTGCTGCGGCCCTACGGACGGGAAATCCAGCCCGGCAGAGATTGAGTAAGACTCTTCAATCTGCCCTTCATCGGTCTGCATCATCGGGGCCTTCATGCCGAAGTAGATCCCCACGCGGCCATGCTTCAGCGGCGCACCATGCTCGCCCGTTTCAATACCGTGGCCGGCAGGCTCAACGCCAATCAGCCCAACGCTGGTTTCGTCGATAAAATCGGCAAACATGCCGATGGCGTTAGATCCGCCGCCAACGCAGGCGATCACCGCATCCGGCAGGCGACCCTCTTTTTCGAGGATCTGCGCTTTAGTCTCTTCGCCGATCATGCGCTGGAATTCACGCACGATGGTCGGGAACGGGTGCGGGCCCGCGGCGGTACCGAGCATGTAGTGGGCGGTTTCGTAGCTGCCAGACCAGTCGCGAAGCGCTTCATTACAGGCATCTTTCAGCGTGGCAGAACCGCTGTGCACCGGGATCACTTCCGCCCCCATCAGACGCATACGGAACACGTTTGGCGATTGGCGCTCAACGTCCTTCGCCCCCATGTAAATGCGGCATTTCAGACCGAGCAGGGCGCTGGCGAGCGCTGAGGCCACACCGTGCTGTCCCGCGCCGGTTTCGGCGATGATTTCGGTTTTACCCATCCGCTTCGCGAGCAGCGCCTGGCCAAGCACCTGGTTAGTTTTATGCGCGCCACCGTGCAGCAGATCTTCACGCTTAAGATACAGCGTAGTTTTAGTGCCTTCGGTCAGGTTGCGGCACTTTGTCAGCGCCGTCGGACGACCGGCGTAGTTTTTCAGCAGGTCGGTAAACTCCGCCTGAAACGCCGGATCTTTCTGTGCGCTCACGAACGCTTCTTCCAGCTGGCGCAGCGCGGGCATCAGGATTTGTGGGACATACATCCCACCGAACTCACCAAAATACGGGTTAAGTAATGTCGTCATCTTCTCTTCCTTAATATGCACGCAGAGTTTTAAATACCGATGCCAGCTTGCTGGCGTCTTTAATGCCCGGTTGGGACTCTACGCCTGAATTGAAATCGAGGCCTGCGCAGCCGGTTTTGGCCGCTTCCACACAGTTATCGGGGCTTAATCCCCCCGCCAGCAGGACATTGTCCAGCACTTCGCCACGCAGCAGTGACCAGTCAAAACGCTGCCCCGTGCCGCCCTGGCCGTTGTCGAGCACGTATTTATCAACATGCTTCAGGTTACGCGCGGGCAGGGTGGCGCCAACGCTTTGCGCTTTCCAGATCTGAACCTGAGGCGCCAGAACATGTCGCAGAGCATCGATGTACGCCTGATCTTCATCGCCGTGCAGCTGGACCGCGCTCAGGGATAACGCGTCCGCTTTTGCCGCAACGTCGTTAATATCCGCATTGCGGAACACGCCCACGTAGCTCAGTGGCGCAGCCGCGATCACCTTGCGCGCCTGTTCTTCATTTACTGTGCGAGGAGAGGACTCGACAAAGATCAGACCACCATAGATTGCGCCCGCTTCATATGCGGCCTGCGCATCCTGTTCACGGGTCAGGCCGCAGACTTTGTTCTCACCCAACAGCACGCGGCGCACGGCCGCGTTAAGGTCTTCGTGTTCCATCATTGCGGAACCTATCAGGAAACCGTTGGCAAAGTGGCTGAGTTCGCGCACCTGAGCGTAGCTGTTAATCCCGGATTCGCTGATCACCGTGACGCCCGCGCCCAGACGCGGCGCAAGCTGGCGCGTACGGTTGAGGTCAATCGACAGGTCGCGCAGGTCGCGGTTGTTAATGCCGACCACTTTGGCTTCCAGCGCGATGGCGCGCTCCAGCTCCTCTTCGTTGCTCACTTCGGTCAGCACGCCCATATTCAGGCTGTGCGCGACGGCGGAGAGCTGGCGATACTGCTCGTCATCCAGCACGGAGAGCATCAGCAGGCAGGCATCTGCCTGGTAAAAGCGCGCCAGCCAGATCTGATACGGGTCGATAATAAAGTCTTTGCACAGTATCGGCTGCGGCGCGATGCCGCTGACTACGGGCAGAAAATCGAAGCTGCCCTGGAAATATTTCTCATCCGTCAGCACAGAAATGGCAGACGCATGATGCTTGTAGATACCGGCAATACGCGCCGGGTCGAAATCGTCGCGGATCACGCCTTTGGACGGAGACGCTTTTTTACACTCCAGAATAAACGCGGTACGCGCGCCCTGGAGCGCATCATAAAAACGACGGCTGCTCGGAACGACGTCATTCTGAAAACTGGCGAGCGGCTGCTGTTGCTTACGGGCTTCCACCCAGATGGCCTTATCGGCGACGATTTTCGCTAAAACGGTCTGCATTATTTACCCTCTTGCCGCAAGTGCGGTAACGCGATCGTAAGCTGCACCGGAGCGCAGTACGTCCAGAACTTTTTGGGCGTTGGCTTTCAGATCTTCCTCGCCATGTAAACGCATCAGCATGGCTACGTTGGCCGCCACGGCGGCCTCATGGGCGGCCTCACCTTTACCTTGTAATAAGCGCGTGAGAATGTCACGGTTTTCTTCCGGCGTGCCGCCCGCCAGGGCGTCCTGATGGTACGGGGTCAACCCGAAGTCAGCGGCCTCAAGTTGATAGTTCAGCACTTCGCCGTTATTCAGTTCCGCCACCAGCGTGGGCGCATGCAGGGAAACTTCATCCATCCCGCCGCTGTGTACCACGGCGGCGCGTTGGTAACCGAGGACGCGCAGCGTCTCCGCAATCGGCAGGACCAGTTCCGGGCTGTAAACGCCAATCAGCGCCAGCGGCGGGTGCGCCGGGTTAATGAGTGGACCGAGCACGTTAAACAGCGTACGGGTTTTGAGCTGCTGGCGAACCGGCATCGCGTGGCGGAAACCGGTGTGATACTTCGGCGCAAACAGGAAACAGACGCCCAGGTCATCCAGCGCTTCACGGGAACGCTCGGCGTTCATGTCCAGGTTGATACCGAAAGCCGCCAGCAGGTCGGACGATCCTGAACGGCTGGACACGCTGCGGTTGCCGTGTTTCGCCACCTTCAGACCGCATGCCGCGGCCACAAAGGCGCTGGCGGTGGAAATATTGATACTGTTACTGCCGTCGCCACCGGTCCCGACAATATCGGCAAACGGATAGTCCGGGCGCGGGAACGGGGCGGCATTTTCCAGCAGCGCGGTTGCCGCGCCGGCGATCTCCTGCGGGCTTTCGCCACGTACCTTCATGCTCACCAGCGCAGCGGCCAGCTGCTCAGGCTTCAGCTCGCCGCGCACGACGGCGGAGAACAGCTGATGGCTCTCCTGCTGGCTCAGGGTCTGAGCCTGATACAGTTTTTCCAGAATCGGTTGCAGGGTGTTGGTCTGCTCCAGCTTTTGTAGCGCCCAGTCGAGCGTTTGCTCCAGCAGACGCGCGCCGTTGGACGTCAGGATAGATTCCGGGTGGAACTGCATCCCGCAGACGCGATCCGCATCGTGACGCACCGCCATCACCATCCCTTCAAACGAGGCGTTAATGGTCAGCCCGGCCGGAATGTTGCTGCCGACCAGCGAGTGGTAACGCGCTACCGGAAGCGGGTTCGGCAGACCGGCAAACATCGCCTGACCGTCATGTTCAATACTTGACGCTTTACCATGGAGGATCTCCCCCGCCTGACCCACGTAACCGCCGTAGGCTTCGACAATCGCCTGGTGGCCGAGGCAGATGCCGATAATCGGCAGCTTGCCGCGCATACGGGTCAACAGCTCAGGCATACAGCCTGCTTCGCTCGGTGCGCCTGGGCCCGGGGAGAGCATCAGCACCGGGTTTTGCATGGTCGCCAGACGGTCAATTAGCGTCTGGGCCGGAACGTGGTTGCGATAGATAACGACATTGTGACCATTCGCACGCAGCTGATCTGCCAGGTTGTAGGTAAAGGAGTCGATATTATCGAGCAGCAGAATGTCAGCCATCAGAAAATCTCCTGTGCATGATGTGCGGTAGCAATGGCGCGCAGTACCGCGCGCGCTTTACTGCGGGTTTCGTCGGCTTCCGACTGCGGAACAGAATCCAGCACAATCCCGGCCCCGGCCTGGACGGTGGCAATGCCGTCCTCAACGTAGGCGGAGCGGATCACGATGCAGGTATCAAGGTCACCGTGAGCGGTGAAATAGCCCACGGCACCACCGTAGCTGCCGCGACGGCGTCCTTCCGCTTCGGCGATCAGCTGCATAGCGCGGACTTTCGGCGCGCCGCTCAGGGTGCCCATGTTCATGCAGGCGCGGTAGGCGTGCAGAACGTCGAGGTCGTGGCGCAGTTCACCCACCACGCGGGATACCAGGTGCATGACGAAGGAGTAGCGGTCGACTTTGGTCAGGTCCGCCACGTAGCGGCTGCCAGGCGTACAAATGCGTGCCAGATCGTTACGCGCCAGGTCAACCAGCATCAGGTGTTCGGAGAGCTCTTTATGGTCGGTACGCATTTCCAGTTCGATGCGGCTGTCGAGATCGCGGTCCAGGGAGCCATCGGCACGACGGCCGCGTGGACGGGTTCCCGCTATCGGGTAGATCTCAATCTGGCGGCTGGTGGCGTCGTACTTGAGGGAGCTTTCCGGCGACGCGCCAAACAGGGTGAAATCATTGTCCTGCATAAAGAACATGTACGGGCTTGGGTTGCTCTTTTTCAGCACATCGTAAGCCGCCAGCGGCGACGGGCAGGGCAGTGAGAAGCGACGGGACGGCACTACCTGGAAAATCTCCCCGGCACGAATCGCTTTTTGCATCTGACGCACCACCGCGCCGTACTGATCGTCGGTCTGACTCACCTCGCAGGTCATCTTTTCAACACGCTGCACTGGCAGCGCGGGCGGTGCTTCCGACATCTGCTGTTGCAGTTGGGCGATGCGCTGCGCGAGGCGATTTTTCTCAGACACAGACGGCGTGAACAGGCTGGCCTGGATGCGGGTGTATTTTTTCTGATGGTCGATCACCAGCAGGGTTTCGGCCAGGTAGAAACAGTAGTCCGGGCAGCGGTTACCCTGCTCGGTTTCCGGTAAATCTTCAAAGCCAGCAACCAGGTCGTAAGCAAACAGCCCGCCAAAGAACATTGCTTCGCGCTCAACTTCCGGCACGGCCACCAGATTTTGCAGCAGGCGAAAGGCGTCAAAAACGGAGAGCGAGCAGAGGCGGGCATCCTCATCCAGCAGCTGGCTCACCGGCGGGAAATGCAGAATACGCAGGTCCGGGTGGCGTTCATTTTCAATGCCTGAAGGCAGCGTCGCATCCAGCAGCGGCAGGAGCGACGCGCCATTGTCAGACAACGCCCTGATAGTGACGGTGTCACCTAACGCGGTAATGCGCAGCGCGCTGTCAACCAGCAGCAGGCTTTTGAGGTCGTCCTTACTGTCGATATCAGCTGACTCCAGCAGCAGCGTCGCGGGACGTGCGCCGCACACCTGATGAAACAGCGCGGTAGGGTTATGGCGATAGGCCGCCTCGCAGGTCAGCAGTTCGAGATGAGGTTTGGCTGTTTGCATGTTGTTGTTCTCATATTCTGTTCAAAAAAAAGCCCGCTGGGTAGCGGGCCGGGTATCTGTTTGCATTTCGCAGACGCGTGACACTGCCCGAAGATCAGGAAGTACGCCACCAACCGTGCAAAGCGAAATGTGCTGTCATTTTCAGATACCTTTCTCGTGTGAACTTGCGTACTAGTTAACTAGTTCGATGGCGTGTTGTCAACCCCTGATTTCAGTATTTCGCGGTTAGTCGGTATCATAGGGGCTTCGGATGTCTCCAACCTGTTATGGGAAGTGCTTTGAGCGATACCACCTACGCCGTAATTTATGATTTACACAGCCATACGCAGGCTTCAGATGGCCTGCTGACACCCGAAGCCTTGGTCCATCGCGCCGTTGAAATGCGTGTCGGCACGCTGGCAATAACCGATCACGATACCACTGACGGCATTCCCGCCGCGCGCGCCGAGATTGCCCGCAGCGGACTGGCGCTGGATCTGGTGGCCGGGGTTGAGATCTCGACGGTCTGGGAAAACCACGAAATTCATATCGTTGGCCTGAATATCGATACAGAACATCCGGCCATGCGTGCTTTTTTGCAAGAACAAAAAACACGCCGCAATCAACGCGCGGAGATGATTGGCGAACGTCTGGAAAAAGCGCATATTCCCGGTGCGCTGGAAGGCGCGCGAAAGCTGGCGAACGGTGGGGCGGTGACGCGCGGCCATTTCGCCCGTTTTCTGGTGGATGCCGGTAAGGCGACGACCATGGCGAATGTCTTTAAAAAGTATCTGGCGCGCGGGAAAACCGGATACGTTCCCCCACAGTGGTGTACAATAAAACAAGCTATTGATGTGATTCATCATTCTGGCGGTAAGGCCGTGCTGGCCCATCCGGGGCGGTATAATCTTTCTGCTAAATGGCTGAAAAGACTGCTGGCACACTTTGCCGAATGCGGCGGTGAGGCGATGGAAGTTGCCCAGTGTCAGCAGGCACCCAATGAGCGTTCGCAGCTCGCGACCTACGCCCGTCAGTTTGGTCTGCTTGGGTCACAGGGTTCAGATTTCCATCAGCCCTGCGCGTGGATTGAACTGGGGCGCAAGCTCTGGTTACCCGCGGGCGTTGAGCCTGTCTGGCAGCTCTGGGAACAGCCACAGCAAATTGAAGAGAGGGAAGTATGAGTCAGTTTTTCTATATCCATCCGGATAACCCCCAGCCACGTCTGATTAATCAGGCCGTGGAGATCGTCCGCAAAGGCGGCGTTATTGTCTACCCAACCGATTCTGGCTACGCGCTGGGCTGTAAAATTGAGGATAAAGGGGCGATGGAGCGCATCTGTCGCATCCGCCAGCTGCCGGATGGCCACAACTTCACCCTGATGTGTCGCGATCTCTCTGAGCTGTCGACCTATGCTTATGTTGATAACGTGGCCTTTCGTCTGATTAAAAACAACACGCCGGGTAACTACACCTTCATTCTGAAGGGGACAAAAGAGGTGCCGCGTCGTCTGTTGCAGGAAAAACGTAAAACCATCGGCATGCGCGTGCCGTCGAACCCGATTGCCCAGGCGCTACTGGAAACCCTCGGCGAGCCGATGCTCTCCACATCGCTGATGCTGCCGGGCAGTGAGTTTACCGAGTCCGACCCGGAAGAGATCAAAGATCGTCTGGAGAAGGTGGTGGAGCTGATTATTCATGGCGGCTATCTTGGTCAGCAGCCGACCACCGTGGTGGATCTCACCGAAGACGCGCCAGAAGTGATTCGTGAAGGCGTGGGCGATGTTAAGCCTTTCTTGTAAGGGTGTAAGCAGATATACTACGCGGCCATCAAAGCAGGGCGCCGCCCTGTTTTTGACCTGATTCGACGCCTGTGAAGGCGACACCTGAGGAAGCTCAATGAGCGAGAAGTTACAGAAAGTGCTGGCGCGCGCCGGCCACGGTTCGCGCCGTGAAATCGAAGCCATTATTGAAGCAGGCCGCGTGAGTGTGGACGGTAAAATCGCCACGCTCGGTGACCGCGTTGAAATCGTACCGGGGCTGAAGATCCGCATTGACGGCCATCTTATCTCCGTGAAAGAGTCTGCTGAACAGATCTGCCGCGTACTGGCTTACTACAAGCCGGAAGGCGAACTGTGTACCCGCAACGATCCTGAAGGCCGCCCGACGGTGTTTGACCGTCTGCCAAAATTGCGTGGCGCCCGCTGGATTGCCGTAGGCCGTCTGGACGTGAACACCTGCGGCCTGCTGCTGTTCACCACCGATGGTGAACTGGCAAACCGTCTGATGCACCCGAGTCGTGAAGTGGAACGTGAATACGCCGTTCGTGTTTTCGGCCAGGTTGATGAGAACAAACTGCGCGACCTGTCGCGTGGTGTTCAGCTGGAGGACGGCCCTGCGGCGTTCAAAACCATCAAGTTTACCGGTGGTGAAGGCATTAACCAGTGGTACAACGTTACCCTGACAGAGGGACGTAACCGCGAGGTGCGTCGACTGTGGGAAGCGGTCGGTGTCCAGGTGAGTCGCTTGATTCGCGTCCGCTATGGCGACATTCTGCTGCCGAAAGGCCTGCCACGTGGCGGCTATACCGAACTGGATCTGACGCAAACCAACTACCTGCGCGATCTGGTTGGCCTGACGCCAGAAACCACGTCGAAAGTGGCGGTAGAGAAAGATCGTCGTCGCATGAAGGCGAATCAAATCCGCCGTGCGGTGAAACGTCATAGCCAGGTCAGCAGCAATCGCCGCTCTGGCAGCCGTAATAACAACGGTTAATTGAAAAGCCCGGTGAATATACCGGGCTTTTTTTTCAGTAATCAATCCCAATTTGCGCTTTGATACCCGCATCGAACGCATGCTTAACCGGACGCAGCTCGCTGACGGTATCGGCCAGCTCCAGAATGTCCCGATGACACCCGCGCCCCGTGACGATCGCCGTCTGGTGTGCAGGGCGGTTCCTGAGGGCCTCCAGCACGGCTTCCAGCGGCAGGTAGTCATACGCCACCATATAGGTGATCTCATCCAGCAACACCATGTTCAGCGACGGGTCTGAAAGCATTCTTTTGGCATGCTCCCAGACGGCGAGGCAGGCTGCGGTATCGGTTTCCCGGTTCTGGGTATCCCAGGTAAAACCGGTTGCCATTACCTGAAACTCAACGCCATGCGGCTCGAGCAGATTACGCTCGCCGTTGGGCCATTCACCCTTGATAAACTGGATCACGCCCACTTTCTGCCCATGCCCGACTGCGCGGGTGGCGGTCCCAAATGCGGCGGTGGTTTTGCCTTTGCCGTTGCCGGTGAACACGATGAGGATACCGCGCTCGTCCTGAGCGGCCGCCACGCGTGCATCAACCTGTTCTTTCAGACGCTGCTGGCGCTGCTGATGACGATCATCACTCATTGCGATATCCCCGGTTTGCGGCCTGGCTGGGCATCGAAGGTCATTCCGGTTTTGCGACGGCTGTCGTCACCCATCAGCCACAGGTAAAGGGGCATGATATCGGCCGGGGTTTTAAGCTTCTGCGGATCTTCTGTCGGGAAGGCGCTGGCGCGCATTTTGGTGCGCGTACCGCCTGGATTAATACAGTTAACCCGCAGGTGGCGGCTTTGATACTCTTCGGCCAGCACCTGCATCATTCCTTCGGTGGCAAATTTTGAGACGGCGTAAGCCCCCCAGTTCGCACGCCCCTGACGCCCCACGCTGGAGGAGGTAAATACCAGCGAGCCGGAATCGGAGTTGAGTAATAAAGGAAGCAAGGCCTGGGTCAGGAAAAACGTCCCGTTGACGTTAACCTGCATCACCTGCTGCCAAATTTCCGGATCCTGTTCATCCATCGGGCGCACTTCGCCCAGTAACCCCGCGTTGTGCAGTACGCCGTCCAGACGCGGATAATGTGTGCTGATCCGCTGGGCAAGGGCCTGACATGACGCTGGCGTGCAGGTCAGCAGATCGAGCGTATACCAGGGCGTGGGGGTACCGCCGGCGTTTTCGATTTCACGGGCGACGGCCTTGAGCTTTTCTTCATTACGTCCCAGCAGAATAAGGCTCGCACCGTATTCAGAATAGGTCAGCGCCGCTTCGCGACCAATCCCGTCGCTGGCACCGGTAACCAGAATGATGCGGTTCTGTAGAAGGTTTTTTTGTGGCTGATAATGCACGGTGGCTCCTCAGGCGCATTGGGCGTGACTTGCACCTTTATTTATGACTTTTCGGCTTTATGCCCGAAACAGCGTCAGAATTCAATCAGTCTACAGGACAGAACGCTGGGAAATTAACAATTTGCAAAGATTTAAACCAGAAGCGGGGGATTCCTGAAGCCGCCTCGCAGAGGTAATGTCCAGAGCGAGACGCCTGCGCAGGGCTGTTGTACACTGGCGTGAAAGATTCGTGGTTAAATCAAGGTGGAACGCGTGGAATTACTTTCTCAGTATGGGTTGTTTTTGGCCAAAATCGCGACGGTGGTTATTGCTGTCGCGGTGATTGCCGTCCTGATTGTCAACCTGACGCAGCGTAAGCGTCAGCGTGGTGAGTTACGCATTACCCGCCTGAGCGAGCAGTATAAAGAGATGCAGGAGGAGATGTCTCTGGCGCTGCTTGACGATCATCAACAGAAGCTGTGGCTAAAAGCCCAGAAGAAAAAACATAAGCAGGACGCCAAAGCCGCGAAGGCGAAAGCTAAGCTCGCCACGCCACAGGCTGACGCAAAACCGCGCGTCTATGTGCTCGATTTTAAAGGTAGCATGGATGCGCATGAAGTCTCCTCTCTGCGTGAAGAAGTGACGGCGGTGCTGGCCGTGGCGACAGCCCAGGATCAGGTGGTGGTACGCCTTGAAAGCCCGGGCGGCGTAGTGCATGGGTATGGACTGGCGGCTTCGCAGTTACAACGTCTGCGGGACAAACAGATCCCACTCACCGTTGCGGTAGATAAGGTCGCGGCGAGTGGCGGCTATATGATGGCGTGCGTGGCGGATAAAATCGTCGCGGCACCGTTCTCCATTATCGGCTCGATTGGGGTGGTCGCGCAGATCCCTAACTTCAATCGTTTCCTGAAAAATAAAGAGATCGACATCGAACTGCATACGGCGGGTCAGTACAAACGTACGCTGACGCTGCTCGGCGAAAATACCGAAGAGGGACGGCAGAAATTCCGGGAAGATCTGAACGAAACCCACCATCTGTTCAAAGATTTCGTGCACCGCATGCGCCCAACGCTGGACATTGAGCAGGTGGCTACGGGCGAACACTGGTACGGCACGCAGGCGCAGGAGAAAGGGCTGGTGGATGAAGTGGGTACCAGCGACGACCTCCTGCTCAACCTGATGGAAGGCCGTGAGCTGGTGGGGGTGCGCTTCACCCGACGTAAGCGCCTGCTCGACCGTTTTACCAATAGCGCGGCAGAAAGCGCGGATCGCCTGCTGCTACGCTGGTTGCAGCGCGGCCAAAAGCCGCTGCTGTAAAGAAAAACGCGAGGCAGATGCCTCGCGTTTTCGTTTTAATCGACCAGGTGGTACTTCTCTGAGAGGGTATGCGCCAGGTATTTAAACATGTTAAACACGGCGGTGCTTTTCGGGGTGGGTAGCCCTTGTTCATCAAGGAAGTATTCACCGCTGAACACCAGCACGCCATTACGTTGTTCCACGCCAGTCGCTTCAATTCCCGCCAGGGTGTCTTCATGGTCGCGAATGAGTTTGTTTGCTTCGATAAGCAATGAAGCTCGGTCAATGGGTTGGGTCGTATTCTGCATATTCCACTCCTTAAACAGTGACAATAGTCTACGCCTGGGTCGCTTCGGGGGCAAATTTTCCCTGTTATCCGAGGGGATAAGAAACAGGGGCTGGCTGGCGGGATTTGCTTTTGCATGCTAATAAAGTTGCGTAACGAATTTTATCAGGTACAGTGTGCGCTTTCGTCATTCTGGCAACAGAATTGCTTGACATTCGACCGGGAATTCGTCACGAATGAACTTTGATGTGAGAAAAATACCCGAAAACTCAATGACCTGGATGTCGCCATTCTGACGTTCGGTAACACATAGGGGTTGATATCCCCTGACGATGTCGCAATATCAATGGCTCGTCGTCAGCGGAAGGGAAATCAACGTGCGGCGTATTCCTGGAAGAATTAAATTAGGTAAAGGTGAATATGGGTAAAGCTCTCGTCATCGTTGAGTCCCCGGCAAAAGCCAAAACGATCAATAAATATCTGGGCAATGACTACGTGGTTAAGTCCAGCGTTGGTCACATTCGCGATTTGCCGACCAGTGGCTCAGCCAGCAAAAAGAGCGCAGACTCTACCTCCACCAAAGGGGCTAAAAAGCCTAAAAAGGATGAACGTAGCGCGCTTGTCAACCGCATGGGTGTTAACCCATGGCACAACTGGGATGCACATTACGAAGTGCTGCCAGGCAAAGAAAAAGTCGTTAACGAGCTGAAACAGCTTGCTGAAAAAGCAGACCACATTTATCTCGCAACCGACCTTGACCGCGAAGGGGAGGCCATTGCATGGCACCTGCGGGAAGTGATCGGGGGTGATGACAAACGCTACAGCCGTGTAGTGTTCAACGAAATTACAAAGAATGCGATTCGTCAGGCGTTTGAAAAGCCGGGTGAACTGAATATCGACCGTGTTAACGCTCAGCAGGCGCGTCGCTTTATGGACCGCGTTGTAGGCTACATGGTCTCGCCGTTGCTGTGGAAAAAGGTCGCTCGCGGCCTGTCTGCGGGGCGTGTGCAGTCTGTGGCTGTTCGTCTTGTTGTAGAGCGTGAACGCGAGATCAAAGCGTTCGTCCCGGAAGAGTTCTGGGAAGTGGATGCGAATGTCACCACGCCGGGCGGCGATGCGCTGCCGTTGCAGGTGAGCCACCACAACGACAAACCGTTCCGTCCTGAAAATCGCGATCAAACCATGGCCGCCGTGGCGCTGCTGGAAAAAGCGCGTTATCAGGTTCTGGATCGTGAAGACAAACCGACCAGCAGCAAGCCTGGCGCACCGTTTATCACGTCAACTCTCCAGCAGGCGGCGAGTACGCGTCTGGGCTACGGCGTGAAGAAAACCATGATGATGGCCCAGCGTTTGTATGAAGCGGGTTACATCACCTACATGCGTACTGACTCCACCAACCTGAGCCAGGACGCTGTCAACATGGTGCGTGGCTATATCGAGGACAACTTCGGTAAGAAATACCTGCCGGACAGTCCTAATCAGTACGCCAGCAAAGAGAATTCTCAGGAAGCGCACGAAGCGATTCGTCCTTCTGACGTTTCCGTTCTGGCAGAATCGCTGAAAGATATGGAAGCGGACGCCCAGAAGCTGTATCAGCTGATCTGGCGCCAGTTCGTCGCCTGCCAGATGACGCCAGCGAAATACGACTCCACCACGCTGACCGTCGGCGCGGGTGATTTCCGCCTGAAAGCGCGCGGCCGCATTCTGCGCTTCGACGGCTGGACAAAAGTGATGCCTGCGCTGCGTAAAGGCGATGAAGACAGAACGCTGCCTTCAGTCAACAAAGGTGACGAGCTGTCGCTGGTTGATCTGGTCCCGGCTCAGCACTTCACCAAGCCACCTGCGCGCTTCAGCGAAGCATCGCTGGTGAAAGAGCTGGAAAAACGCGGCATCGGTCGCCCGTCCACCTATGCGTCAATCATTTCGACCATTCAGGATCGTGGATACGTTCGCGTCGAGAACCGTCGTTTCTATGCTGAAAAAATGGGTGAGATTGTCACCGACCGTCTGGAAGCGAACTTCCGCGAGTTGATGAACTATGACTTCACCGCGCAGATGGAAGACAGCCTCGATGAGGTTGCCAGCCATAAGGCAGAGTGGAAGAAAGTTCTCGACAGCTTCTTCAGCGATTTTACCAATCAGCTTGAGAAAGCCGAGAAAGATCCTGAAGAGGGCGGCATGCTGCCTAACCAGATGGTGCTGACTAGCATCGACTGCCCAACCTGTGGCCGTAAAATGGGGATCCGTACCGCGACCACGGGCGTGTTCCTCGGTTGCTCTGGTTATGCGCTGTCGCCGAAAGAGCGTTGCAAAACCACCATCAACCTCGTGCCGGAGAACGAAGTTCTCAACGTGCTGGAAGGTGACGATGCGGAGACCAACGCACTGCGCGCCAAGCGCCGCTGTAAGAAATGCGGCACGGCGATGGACAGCTACCTGATCGATCCCAAACGCAAATTGCACGTTTGTGGCAATAACCCGACCTGCGATGGTTATGAGATCGAAGAAGGTGAGTTCCGTATTAAGGGCTATGACGGTCCAATCGTTGAGTGTGAGAAATGTGGTTCCGAAATGCACCTGAAAATGGGACGCTTCGGTAAGTACATGGCATGCACCAACGACGACTGTAAAAACACGCGTAAGATCCTGCGTAACGGTGAAGTTGCGCCGCCAAAGGAAGATCCGGTTCCGCTTCCTGAGCTGCCGTGCGAGAAGTCAGACGCGTATTTCGTGCTGCGTGACGGCGCTGCCGGGGTATTCCTGGCGGCCAACACCTTCCCGAAATCGCGCGAAACCCGTGCGCCGCTGGTAGAAGAGCTGTACCGCTTCCGCGATCGTCTGCCGGAGAAACTGCGTTACCTGGCCGATGCGCCACAGCAGGATCCGGAAGGCAACAAAACCGTGGTGCGCTTCAGCCGTAAAACGAAGCAGCAGTACGTGGCGGCAGAGAAAGAGGGCAAAGCGACCGGATGGTCAGCCTTCTTTGTCGACGGGAAATGGGTTGAAGGCAAGAAATAATCTTCCCTTACCGTAACTTACCTGTAAAAGGGCCGGACTTCCGGCCCTTTTTTATTACGTAGTTATTATTTTTTGTTCCGTACTATACAGCCTGGCTATAAATGATATAGTGGTTATAGTTAACCCGTTTCTTATTATCAAATCGTCTTAAGCGATTGACGCATGCGCTAAATCGGATGGTCTGGCATGAAATTACAGCAGCTTCGCTATATCGTTGAGGTCGTCAATCATAACCTCAATGTCTCTTCCACCGCAGAAGGTCTTTATACCTCTCAGCCCGGCATCAGTAAGCAGGTGCGTATGCTGGAGGATGAGTTAGGTATTCAGATATTTGCCCGCAGCGGTAAGCACCTGACTCAGGTCACCCCGGCAGGACAGGAAATCATACGCATCGCACGGGAAGTGCTCTCCAAAGTCGACGCCATTAAATCCGTCGCCGGGGAACATACCTGGCCGGATAAAGGCTCTCTGTATATTGCCACCACGCATACACAGGCACGTTATGCGCTTCCCGGGGTGATCAAAGGCTTCATAGAACGCTATCCCCGCGTTTCCCTGCATATGCATCAGGGCTCACCGACGCAAATCGCAGAGGCCGTGTCTAAAGGCAATGCAGACTTCGCTATCGCGACGGAAGCGCTCCATCTGTACGATGATCTGGTCATGCTCCCGTGCTACCACTGGAACCGCTCTATTGTCGTGACCCCGGATCACCCGCTGGCGGGGAAGGGCGAAGTGACAATCGAAGAACTGGCGCAATACCCGCTGGTGACCTATACGTTCGGCTTTACGGGCCGGTCTGAACTGGACACCGCGTTTAACCGCGCCGGATTAACGCCACGGATTGTCTTTACGGCGACGGATGCGGACGTCATAAAAACGTATGTGCGTCTGGGCCTGGGCGTTGGGGTTATTGCCAGCATGGCGGTGGATCCTGTCTCAGACCCGGATCTGGTGCGTCTGGATGCGCATGATATTTTCAGTCACAGCACCACCAAGATAGGTTTTCGTCGCAGCACGTTCCTGCGCAGCTATATGTATGATTTTATTCAACGCTTTGCGCCACATTTAACGCGCGATGTGGTGGATACAGCTGTGGCGTTACGCTCCAATGAAGACATCGAAGAGATGTTTAAAGACATTAAACTTCCCGCCAAATAATCACTCCTGGTATCTTTCTCTTGCGGAAAGATACCGTCATTCCGCTTTAAACCTGAATTAGAATTATCATCATCTACGCCCACTGTCATATATCGTCATAACCCATTTGATGACTATGGTTTTACTGTCGCAAATTTGCGACAAAAGTAGAAACTAATTTACAGCTGTGCAAATTATTCTTTTCAATTATTTATTTCTGGTCAAAAGATTGAATTTTCCCGGGCTCGGATACGTAAATTCACTGGCTTTTCGGCTAAAGTTTCTTTAGGATTTATCTCATCAGATGATTACTTGTGCCAATTGTTTGGTCTCTAAATGATAAGCGATATCGATTGTATGAGGTTAGCAATGCCGTCAGGAAGTGAAGAACCGCAAAGGGATCCCGCGCTTAAGCGTAAAGCCTGGCTGGCGGTCTTTCTTGGCTCTGCCCTGTTCTGGGTGGTGGTTGCTCTTCTTGTCTGGAATTACTGGGGTTGATTATGGTCATGACGGTGCGTACAGAAGCGAGAAAAGAGATGTGTCAGCTTCGTGATAATGCTCACAAAGCCCGTAAGGCGCCAGCAACCAGCGTGCCAGCTTCCTGGAAACTGACGCCGCAGCAGCAGGCCTTTATTGATGTGTTCGCGGAAGACGAACCCAAAAAACAATAATTTTGATTTTTGCGTAATGATGCAAATAGTCTGAATATAGACTGTGCACTTTTGTACTCCTTAATAAATACACATCAGCAATATAGAACGAGGGCAGACCTCGCAACCTTAAATAATTAAAGTCTGGTGTCCCTATGATGAATAACATGACAACCGTAAAATACTGGTCATGGCTCGGCGTATTCTCAGCGTCGATCCTCTTCTGGTGTCAGCTCCTCTGGCTGGCCCTGCACTAAATCGTAAAACCTCGCCACGGCGGGGTTTTTTGTTTTATCCCTCGCGTTGGACCATTCCTAAATTTATCAATTTGGGTTGTTATCAAAACGTTACGACATCTTTGTGTTATCTTTAATTACAGCCCTGATGATTGTCAGGACATCCCTGTTTTTAAGGAGGAGCTTATGTCGTTAACCCTACGCGAAGCCAGTAAGGACACATTACAGGCGGAAAATAAAACCTGGCGCTACTACAGCTTACCGCTGGCTGCCAGAACGCTTGGGGACATTTCGCGGTTACCCAAGTCGTTGAAAGTCTTACTGGAAAACCTCTTGCGCTGGCAGGATGGCGACTCGGTTACCGAGGAGGATATCCAGGCTCTGGCAGGGTGGCTGAAAAATGCTCATGCAGACAGAGAAATTGCCTATCGCCCGGCCAGGGTGCTGATGCAGGATTTTACCGGCGTGCCAGCGGTTGTGGATTTAGCTGCCATGCGTGAAGCCGTAAAGCGTCTCGGGGGCGATACAGCTAAGGTTAACCCCTTGTCCCCGGTAGACCTCGTCATTGACCACTCCGTCACCGTCGATCACTTTGGTGACGACGATGCTTTCGGCGAAAACGTCCGTCTGGAGATGGAACGTAACCATGAACGCTACGTATTTCTGAAATGGGGTCAGCAGGCGTTCAGCCGCTTCAGCGTTGTTCCACCGGGCACCGGCATTTGTCACCAGGTCAACCTGGAATATCTCGGCAAAGCCGTCTGGAGTGAATTGCAGGATAAAGAGTGGGTGGCTTACCCTGATACGCTGGTGGGCACCGATTCACACACCACCATGATTAACGGCCTTGGCGTTCTGGGCTGGGGCGTCGGTGGTATTGAAGCGGAAGCGGCCATGCTCGGCCAGCCGGTATCAATGCTCATTCCCGATGTGGTGGGCTTTAAGCTGACCGGTAAGTTGTCCGAAGGCATTACCGCCACGGATCTGGTTCTGACGGTCACCCAGATGCTGCGTAAGCATGGCGTGGTGGGTAAATTCGTTGAATTTTATGGCGATGGTCTGGATTCACTGCCGCTGGCGGACCGGGCCACCATCGCCAACATGGCGCCAGAATATGGCGCGACCTGCGGCTTTTTCCCGATTGATAGCGTTACGCTGGAGTATATGCGCCTCAGTGGTCGCAGCGAGGAGCAGGTGGCTCTCGTTGAGGCCTACACCAAAGCGCAGGGCATGTGGCGTAACCCGGGTGACGAGCCGGTATTTACCAGTACGCTGGAGCTGGATATGGGCACCGTTGAGGCAAGCCTCGCAGGGCCAAAACGTCCGCAGGACCGCGTCGCCCTGAGCAACGTTCCGAAAGCCTTTGCCGCCAGCAATGAGCTGGAAGTTAACGCCGCACAAAAAGATCACCGTCCGGTGGACTATGTTCTGAACGGGCATCAGTATCAGCTCCCTGACGGCGCCGTGGTGATCGCCGCTATCACTTCCTGTACCAACACGTCCAACCCGAGTGTGTTAATGGCTGCCGGGCTGCTGGCAAAAAAAGCGGTAGAGCTGGGGCTTAAGCCACAGCCTTGGGTTAAAGCCTCCCTGGCGCCTGGTTCGAAAGTGGTATCCGATTACCTGGCACAGGCCAGACTCACGCCTTACCTCGACGAGCTGGGCTTTAACCTGGTGGGCTACGGCTGTACGACCTGCATCGGTAACTCTGGTCCACTGCCTGAACCTATTGAAATGGCGATCAAGCAGGGGGATTTGACCGTTGGCGCGGTACTTTCCGGTAACCGAAACTTTGAAGGGCGTATTCATCCGCTGGTGAAAACCAACTGGCTGGCCTCGCCGCCGCTGGTTGTAGCCTATGCGCTGGCCGGAAACATGAACATTAACCTGGCGACCGATCCGATTGGTCACGATCGCAAAAATGAACCGGTCTATCTGAAAGACATCTGGCCATCATCGCGCGAAATTGCGCGCGCGGTAGAGAAAGTTTCCACCGAGATGTTCCGCAAAGAGTATGCGGAAGTGTTCGAAGGCACAGCGGAGTGGAAAGCGATCGACGTAGTGGGTTCCGATACCTATGACTGGCAGGATGATTCCACCTATATTCGCCTGTCGCCATTCTTCGACGAAATGCTGGCGGAGCCTGCACCGCTGAAAGATATTCACGGCGCGCGCATTCTGGCGATGCTGGGCGATTCCGTCACCACCGACCATATCTCCCCTGCGGGTAGCATCAAGGCGGACAGTCCGGCAGGTCGGTATCTGCAAAGTCGTGGCGTGGAACGTCGCGATTTCAACTCCTACGGTTCGCGCCGCGGTAACCACGAAGTGATGATGCGCGGGACCTTTGCCAACATCCGCATTCGCAATGAAATGGTCCCAGGCGTGGAAGGGGGTATGACGCGCCACCTGCCGGATACAGAGGTCATTTCAATTTATGACGCAGCCATGAAGTATCAGCAGCAGGGTACGCCGCTGGCCGTTATTGCCGGTAAAGAGTACGGCTCCGGTTCCAGTCGCGACTGGGCGGCAAAAGGTCCGCGTCTGCTCGGGGTTCGCGTGGTGATTGCCGAATCCTTTGAACGTATCCACCGCTCAAACCTGATCGGGATGGGGATCCTGCCGCTGGAGTTCCCGCAGGGCGTAACGCGTAAAACGCTGGGTTTGACCGGGGAAGAGCAGATTGATATCAGCGGTCTGCAAAATCTGCAACCGGGTAAAACCGTTCCGGTGAAGTTAACGCGCGCAGATGGAACGACAGAAGTGCTGGATTGCCGGTGTCGTATTGATACGGCAACAGAGCTGACCTATTACCAGAACGACGGCATTTTACATTATGTGATTCGTAAGATGCTGGACTGATCAAACTCGCCCGGCACATGTGCCGGGCGTTTTGCGTTTACTCGCTCAGCAGATGCCCCATTTTGGCAGCTTTGGTATCGAGGTAGTGCGCGTTTTTCGGGTTGCGGCCGACAATCAGCGGTACGCGTTCCACAATATTGATGCCCGCTTCAGTGAGGATTTCCACTTTTTTCGGGTTATTGGTCAACAGACGCACTTCGTCCACGCCCAGCAGCTTGAACATATCCGCGCACAGGGTGAAATCTCGCTCGTCAGCAGCAAAGCCGAGCTGATGGTTCGCTTCGACGGTATCGTAGCCCTGATCCTGCAACGCGTAGGCGCGGATTTTATTCAGCAGGCCGATATTGCGTCCTTCCTGACGGTGATACAGCAGAACGCCACGTCCTTCCTCTGCGATATGAGAAAGGGCGGCTTCAAGCTGAAAACCGCAGTCGCACCGCAGACTGAACAGCGCGTCACCGGTCAGACACTCTGAATGAACGCGGGACAGCACCGGCGTTTGCCCCGAAATGTCGCCGAACACCAGGGCGACGTGATCTTGCCCGGTTGCCAGTTCTTCAAAACCCACCATCAGGAAATCGCCCCATGGGGTTGGCAGTTTGGCTTCTGCCACACGTTTAAGCTGCATGTGATTCTCCAGACCAGGCTGACACGTTTCGTGCCTTTGCCCCATTATGCTTTCTGTATCGGACTATTTTGCCACAAGCCCGGCAACTTCACCTAATCACCACCACGCTTTACAAACGTTAAACGCACAATCCGACATATCCACCAGAATGATGAAATTCAGTTATGATTGTGGTGCTTAGTGAAAAAGGAGAGGACATGCTTTCAATTGCCAGACGAACGGCCGCAGGAGCCGCCGTATTGCTCGTTATACCCCTGGTCGTTTGGTTCTCCGGCTGGATGTGGCAGCCCGGACAAAACGAGACGTGGCTGAAAGCCTTATACTGGATAACCGAGACGGTCACCCAGCCGTGGGGGATTATTACGCACGTGCTGCTCTGTGGCTGGTTCCTGTGGTGCCTGCGCTTTCGCCTTCGCGCGGCGCTGGTACTGTTCGCTATTCTCGGCGGCGCCATACTTATCGGGCAAGGGGTGAAGTCGTGGGTCAAGGATCGCGTGCAGGAACCCCGTCCTTTCGTCGTCTGGCTGGAAAAAACGCATCATGTTCCGGTGGATGAGTTCTACAATTTAAAGCGTAAAGATCGCGGTGCGTTGGTAAAGGAGCAGCTTGCAGAACAGCAGGATATCCCGACCTTTTTACGCAAACACTGGCAAAAAGAGACCGGCTTTGCGTTTCCTTCCGGGCATACGATGTTTGCTGCCAGCTGGGCGCTACTTGGCGTGGGACTGCTGTGGCCGCGTCGGCGTACCCTCACGATTGCGATTTTGCTGGTCTGGGCGACAGGCGTAATGGGCAGCCGGATGCTGCTGGGGATGCACTGGCCGCGTGATTTGGTGGTGGCAACGCTGATCTCGTGGGTACTGGTGACGCTGGCGACCTGGCTTGCACAACGTTTTTGTGGACCATTGACGCCGCCGCCGGAAGAGAAGGAAGAAATAGCCGAAAGGGAGTCTGGCGGAACCTGAAGGTTGATATTCCGCATTTTGACCATAAATCCATGTAGGGCGCGTTACTTTTTCCATTTCGCGCCCGCCACTAAAATGGTAGCTTATAAGGCTGATTGCATTGAGTTGAACACGCTTTATACGCTCGAACCACATAACGGGAAGTCATGTGAAATATTTACTCATTTTCTTACTGGTGTTGGCGATTTTTGTCATTTCAGTCACATTGGGCGCGCAAAACGATCAACAGGTAAGTTTTAACTATCTGCTGGCGCAGGGCGAGTACCGGGTGTCGAGCCTGCTGGCGGTGTTATTCGCGGCGGGTTTTGTCATCGGCTGGCTTGTATGCGGCCTGTTCTGGCTTAAGGTTCGTGTTTCTCTTGTTCGCGCTGAACGTAAAATTAAACGACTTGAACATCAACTTACGCCTGCGTCTGACATTCCGGCGAGCTCTGGTGTGCCGGTAGTCAAGGAATAATCGAATATGCTGGAGTTGTTGTTTCTGCTTTTGCCTGTCGCCGCAGCCTATGGCTGGTATATGGGCCGCAGAAGCGCGCAACAAACAAAACAGGATGAAGCAAACCGACTCTCCCGTGACTACGTAGCGGGGGTGAACTTCCTGCTGAGCAATCAGCAGGATAAAGCGGTGGATCTGTTCCTCGACATGCTCAAAGAGGATACCGGCACCGTAGAGGCGCATCTCACCCTGGGAAACCTGTTCCGTTCGCGCGGAGAGGTTGACCGTGCCATTCGTATCCACCAGACCCTGATGGAAAGCGCTTCGTTGACCTATGAGCAACGGTTGCTGGCCGTGCAGCAGCTTGGGCGGGATTACATGGCCGCGGGGCTTTACGATCGCGCCGAGGATATGTTCTCTCAGCTGGTGGATGAGACGGACTTCCGTATCGGTGCGCTTCAGCAGCTTCTGCAAATCTACCAGGCCACCAGCGACTGGCAAAAAGCGATTGATACCGCCGAACGGCTGGTCAAACTCGGTAAAGACAAACAACGCGTCGAAATTGCCCACTTCTATTGCGAGCTGGCTCTCCAGCAGATGGGTAGCGATGACATGGATAAAGCCATGGCATTGTTAAAGAAAGGCGCTGCGGCCGATCGCAACAGCGCGCGCATCTCGATCATGATGGGGCGGGTCTTTATGGCTAACGGTGATTACGCCAAAGCCGTGGAGAGCCTGCTTCGCGTTATCGATCAGGACAAAGAGCTGGTCAGCGAAACGCTGGAAATGCTGCAAATCTGCTATCAGCAGTTAGGTAAGCAGGACGAGTGGGTTGCGTTTCTGCGTCGCTGCGTTGAAGAAAACACCGGTGCCACAGCCGAGCTGATGCTGTCCGACGTCGTTGAAGAGCACGAAGGGAGTGATACCGCCCAGGTATACATTACCCGTCAGTTGCAGCGTCATCCTACCATGCGGGTATTCCATAAGCTGATGGATTACCACCTTAATGACGCAGAAGAAGGGCGCGCTAAAGAGAGCCTGATGGTGCTGCGAGACATGGTGGGTGAACAGGTGCGCAGCAAACCGCGCTATCGCTGCCAGAAATGCGGCTTCACCGCCTATTCGCTTTACTGGCATTGCCCTTCCTGCCGGGCGTGGTCCACCATTAAGCCAATCCGAGGTCTGGACGGGCAGTGATTTTTTAAAACGCCGCATTTTAGTTACAACATACTAATGGTTGCAGTGATTTCGTCAGCACCGTGCGGTCTGGGGTTCGGCAGGAAAATCATTCGATTCTGTTCATTTACCCCGAGGGCAGGTAGAATGCACGCCGTTTATCTGTTCCGCGCCGCTGCGCGCCCATAGACGAAAAGGGCTGGTCATGACGTCTGTTACATCCTCCACTTCCCGCGTAGTTACCGATTCTCCCGTAGTTGTCGCTCTGGATTACAATAACCGTGACGCCGCACTGGCCTTTGTTGATGGCATTGATCCCCGCGATTGCCGTCTGAAAGTAGGCAAAGAGATGTTTACGCTGTTCGGCCCGTCAATCGTCCGCGATCTGCACCAGCGTGGCTTCGACGTTTTCCTCGACCTGAAATTCCATGATATTCCAAATACCACTGCGCACGCCGTTGCTGCGGCGGCTGAACTGGGCGTGTGGATGGTTAACGTTCATGCATCCGGCGGGGCACGCATGATGACGGCTGCGCGCGAAGCGCTGGTGCCGTTTGGTAATGACGCTCCGCTTCTGATCGCCGTCACCGTGCTGACCAGTATGGATGAATCCGACCTGCGCGACCTGGGTGTGACATTGTCACCTGCCGAACACGCGGAGCGTCTGGCGCGCCTCACGCAACAGTGTGGGCTCGATGGCGTGGTCTGTTCGGCTCAGGAGGCGGTTCGCTTCAAATCTGTGCTAGGCCGCGACTTTAAACTGGTAACGCCAGGTATCCGTCCGGCAGGCACCGAGTCTGGGGATCAGCGACGCATCATGACGCCAGAGCAGGCGCTGAGCGCGGGTGTAGACTATATGGTGATTGGTCGCCCGGTGACGCAATCCGCTCATCCGGCAGAGACCCTGAAAGCGATTAATGCATCACTGAAAAAGGGGGCATAATGCGTGACGCCAACAGTCGTCTGGTCTATTCAACGGATACCGGGCGCATTGAAGAGCCAAAAGAGAAAGCTGAACGTCCGAAAGGCGATGGTATCGTGCGAATTCAGCGGCAGACCAGCGGCAGGAAAGGTAAAGGGGTTTGCCTTGTCACTGGCATTGATCTGGATGATGCAGACCTGGTAAAGCTCGCCGCTGAACTTAAAAAGAAGTGCGGATGCGGTGGGGCAGTAAAAGACGGCATTATTGAGATTCAGGGTGATAAACGGGATTTAATTAAAACGCTGCTGGAAGCCAAAGGAATGAAAGTTAAACTGGCGGGCGGCTAAAATAAATGAGCCACGGACATTGCCGTGGCTCTTTTTTTTACGTGCGTAAGTCAGACCTGAAAATACAAAATATATTATTATACCGGTGAGAGCCGTTATGGAGATTATTTGCCCACCTGGTGACCGATAACACCACCTACGGCAGCACCACCTAATGTACCCAGCGTACTACCATCCGTTAATACTGCACCACCAAGCGCACCAGCACCGGCACCAATCGCGGTATTACGGTCACGTTTAGACCAGTTAGAGCAAGCGCTCAGGGACATTGCTACAGTGATTGCCAGAACAGCGGCGGCTAATTTTTTGCTGGTAAAGGTCATAATACTTTCTCCTGAATTATCGATTCACGGAAAGGAATGCACTTTAAGTATAGACAATATCCATACTTAAATTCTGTTCCCGTGAAACCTGGTCGCGCAGGCGTTTCATCATCACGCAGGTGATAGTCACTTCCTGTTATATCGCTAATATTAATTTTACGTGTTTAGAACGGTTTCAACAGGTAAAAACTCTTAAAGGCAGGGTCAGAATACTCTCAGTGAAAGGTTTAAGTGCGCCCATTATTCGGGCGCAGCAGGATAATCAGGCCGTTTTTTTCACAATATCGACAGTCAGGCCGTCTTGTTCTAATTGCTGGCGATATTCATCGCGCAAACGCTCATCCGTAATCACACGGCTGAAGCGTGAAGCCGGACCCATCGTATAAGGGTGTACGGCGCCAAACTTAGAGCTGTCGGTCAGCACTATCGCTTTACACTCTTTGGCGAGCACTGCGTTAACCACGTCTGAACGCATCATGTCGCGACCGGTAAAGCCGGTGTCGGGCTGCCAGCCGTCAATACCAATGAATGCTTTACTGAAGTGAACCTGCTGAACATATTGACGCGTTAATGGCCCCACCATGCTTTCGCTTTTCTTCTGGTAAATGCCGCCCAGCAGTATCACCTCGCACTGAGTTTCCTTCAACAGATGGGCGATATAGCTGCTTACGGTGATTATGGTAACGTCTTTTTGATCGGCGAGCGTGCGCGCCAGAAGAGCGTTACTGCTGCCATTTTCAATAAAGACGGTCTCACCGTTATTCACTAAGGATGCAGCAAACTCCGCCAGCTCCCGCTTGAGCGCATAATTGTTCATCATGCGGGTTTCGACGTCGTCGCTGTCCAGTGGAACGGCATATCCGTGCGCACGCCGCAGGTAGCTCTGTTTTTCCAGCAGATTCAGATCCTGACGAATGGTGACTTCAGAAACGCCGGTGGCTTTAGCGAGATCGACCACGCTTACGCGTCCCTGATCGATCACCATCTGCAAAATGATTTGTTGTCGGGAATTCATAGCATCCATTTAAAAGGCAAGGGCGGAAACGACGTGGCTACACTTCCCACGGGGCTTTAGGTTGAGTGGATTCTGGAGCGTTATCAGCGCCGTTCTCAGCCAGCAGTTCAGACTTGAGGATTTCAAGGTTACGGATAGCAGAGTGATAATCGCCTGCGACAAGAATATCCAGCACAGTATCAATACGCTGTGCCACGGCTGTTGCATCAATGTTAGACATAAGCTCACCCTGAAGCGAAAAGTTAATATTATCAATGATGCAGAAAATTGATTCAAAAGAGAAGGTAAAAAATGCAATAACCAAAGTTCATAAATGAAAGTGATAAATTTGGCCCCCGTATGCTGCGGGTTGTAGGGGTGGATTAGTCTAAAACTGCGCGCAACGCGCTTTTTTATAAGAGGAATTCGACTATGACAGTTATCAACCAGACAACCTGCACATTGTTTACTGATGCTGAACGATTCACTCAACTGGCGGCTTATTATGAGGCCGAACGGCGTACGGTGTGGATGATGTTACGTGCCACGCCACGGCCTTGCTTCAATCATGCGCTGATCGAGGAGATCATGAATCTCTCCTGGCTGGTTCGACAGTCCGGATTTGTCGTTGATTTTTGGGTCACCGGATCGCTGGTCCCCGACATCTACAATACCGGCGGTGATTTACAGTTCTTCGTTGAGTGCATCAAAAACAACCGACGCGAAGCGTTACGCGCCTATGCCCGGGCTTGTGTGGACTGCGTTCATGCCGCCTCGCGAGGGTTTGATACCGGTGCTGTCACGCTGGCTATGGTGGAAGGAAGCGCGTTAGGGGGCGGGTTTGAAGCCGCGCTGGCGCATCATTTCATTCTGGCCCAGCGCGATGCCCGATTAGGCTTTCCGGAAATCGCGTTCAATCTGTTCCCGGGCATGGGCGGCTATTCACTGGTGGCGCGTCGCGCCGGCATGAAAATGGCGGAGGCGCTGATCTACAAAGGTGAGACGCATACGGCGGAATGGTATGAGCAGTATGGTCTTGTGGATCTCTTATTCGAGCCGTTACAGAGCTATGTTTCGGTGCGGACGTTTATCGACACGCTACAGCCGAAGCTCAACGGCGTAAGGGCCATGCTGCGTGCGCGTACGCGCGTGCTGCCACTTCCACGAAGCGAGCTGATGGACATTACTGAGGATTGGGTTGATGCCGCCTTCTGCCTTGAACCGAAGGATATCGCCTACATGGAGCGGCTGGTTATGCTGCAAAATCGCCATCAGGCGACGGGCTTACGCAAAGCCAGCTAACGGACATTTCTGGCCTGATAGCGCTTTAGCCATCGCTCGAATGCGGCAGCGGGCATGGGCTTAGCAAAAAGATAACCCTGCCGTTCGTTGACGCCATTCTTCGTCAGAAAGGCGTCTTCTTTTGCACTTTCCACCCCTTCAGCAATGACCTGCAAATTTAACGCCTGCGCCACGGCGACTATCGCACGCACCAGCGACTGTGAAATGGACTGCTTATGGATGTCCCGCACGAAAGCCTGGTCAAGCTTAATGGCATCGATAGGGAAGCGCGCCAGCTGCGACAGGGAAGAGTACCCCGTACCAAAGTCATCCAGGTGAATTTGCGCTCCCAGGCGGCTAAACTGCTGGATCACTGACAGGGCCAGCTCTTCATTTTCAATGAGACAGCTTTCGGTCAATTCCACGTCAATCGGGCAGTATTCAAAACTCAGGTCTTTCAGCGCCTGCTTCAGGTCGCTGAAGATGGTCTGGTCCGCCAGCTGACGGGCGGAGACGTTGACCGCGACGCGAAGGTTGATCCCCTTGTCGCGCCATTTCGCCACCTGGCGCACCACATCAAGCATAACCCAGCGGCCCAGGGGCACAATCAGCCCTGACTCCTCAGCATAGGAGATAAATTCCATCGGCGGGATCAGGCCACGCTCTGGCGACTGCCAGCGCACCAGCGCCTCCAGACTTCTGACTTCGCCGCGCCAGGTTATTTTGGGCTGGTAGTGGATTAACAGCTGATCGTTATCCAGCGCTTTACGCAGGTTGGTATCCAGCCACAGGTATTCAAATACGCGCTGGTTCATCTCTGGCGAGAAGACGCAGAATTTGCCCCGGCCATTTTCTTTGGCGGTGTACATGGCGGTGTCGGCATTACGAATGACGCTTTCGCGATCGTTACCGTGCTGGGGCGCAAGCGCGATGCCCAGCGAGCAGCCGGTGTAAACCTCTATCAGCCCGATGCGGAAAGGCTGACGAAGTCGGGTCAGTATGCGCGATGCCATGGCTTCCAGCGCGCCCTGCGAGGTATCGGTGGCCAGCACGATAAACTCATCCCCACCCAGGCGCGCCAGGGTTTGTCCTTCGTCCAGGCAGCTCAGGATCGCCAGCGCAACGGCCTGTAGCAGCTGGTCGCCAAACATATGCCCATAGGCATCGTTCACTTTTTTAAAGTTATCCAGATCGAGATAAACCACGCCTACCTGGGTGTCACCCCGAGCGGTGATGGCATCAGAGATCAGCTCATGGATGGCGTTTCGGTTAGGCAAACCGGTAATCGTATCCGTATTGGCGAGTACGCGCAGGCGCTCCTGGGCCCGACGCTCTTCGGTTATATCGGTACCTGAACAGATGAGGAAGATTTCATTTTTCCCGCTGCCGCTGTGAACAAATTTATTTCTGAAGAGAAACAGGCGCTGCCCTTTGCGGGTCTTGATCCAGCGTTCAACTTCGTACGAGCTGCCGTTACGAAAAAAACCGGTGATGTTGCGTTTGGAGGCCGCGGCTTCGCTACGACTCATAAACAGTTTGAACACGTTTTGCCCGATAACTTCCTGTTCCTTCAGGCCCGTATATTCTTCACTTAAACGGTTGAAGCGCTGAATATTCCCGTTCTGGTCGAGGATCACAATCACGGAGTTAGCCTCGGACACTACCTGTTCGGCGAAGGAGAGCCCCTGCGCCAGGTCCCGCGCCACGGAAGGAGTATCGTTCCAGGCTGATGCCGTTCCTGCCCACTCATTTTTGTTAATTTTACGGCCGACAAGATGAACGGGAACGTCCACACCGTACAAGGGCAGGGTCATGGCAATGCTGGAGGTTATCACGGTGAGCTGGCGGATCAGCGCGGCCTGCTCATCATCCAGCGCAACCACCTGAATGATGTCAGCGCTTTCACTGGCAGCAAGATGCAGAGCATTGCTGTCTGCTGTCAGTCGCCACCAGGGGCTATGCGTACCCATGTAACGAAACAGCAAATTCTGCTCCAGATCGTCCATCACGTTTTCTCCCGCGGCTGCTGAGTAGCGCACAAATTATTCATTTGCAGTCGACAATGACGGCTCTCTTTTACTGTAGATAATTCTGGCGAAATGTGGCGATGGGAAACAGAAAAGTGTGAGAAAAAACGATGATTTTGCGGGAGATAATTCAGGTGAGAACTCCCGGCCACCCCTTAACGGAACGGCCGGAAGTTTACGCGGTTATCAGGCGGCAGGGCGCGCGATAATACTGCGGGTTTCCATGCGCACTTCAGCGATGGTGACATCAATCACGTCAGTGACCTTGTAAACCGTTTCGCCTTTAATTTGCACGGTCCCGTTTTCCTGGCTACAAACCAGTTCGTCGCGAACGGCATGCAGGAACGGGGCAGGAATAAAGGCAACGGCGCCATTATCCACCAGACGAACGCGCATACCGCCGCGGCTGATGTCAATGATTTCAGCCGGGAAACGGGTGTCAGTCCCTGCCTTATCATTCAGGAAGCGCGCGTACAACCAGTCGCCGACATCACGCTCCGCCATACGGTTGAGACGGCGACGTTCTGCCATCTGCAATGTCGTATCATCCTGTGGGCGGGCAACTGATTCCCCTTTGATGATCGCTTTCAGCAGACGATGGTTAACCATGTCGCCGTACTTACGGATCGGGGAGGTCCAGGTCGCGTAAGCCTCGAGGCCAAGGCCGAAGTGCGGGCCTGGCTCGGTGCTGATTTCCGCAAAGGACTGGAAGCGGCGAATACGGCTGTCGAGGAACCCTGACGGCTGTGCGTCCAGCTCGCGGCGCAGTTTGCAGAAACCTTGCAGGGTCAGCACTTCCTCAGGATCGACGTGTACGTCATGGGTTTTCAGCAGGGCAGCCAGCGCTTCAGTGTTCGCCGGATCAAACCCGGTGTGCACGTTGTAAATGCCAAAGCCTAATTTGTCGCGCAGCACGCGTGCAGCACAAATGTTGGCGGAAATCATCGCTTCTTCAACGATGCGGTTGGCAATACGGCGCGGCTCAGCGACGATATTCAGTACTTCACCTTTTTCACCCAGCACAAAACGGTAGTCCGGACGATCTTTGAAGACCAGCGCGTGAGTTTGACGCCATTCGCTGCGGCTCAGGCAGACGCGGTGCAGCAGACGAATTTGTGCGGCAATGTTGTCGGACTCGGGTTTCCAGCTGCCCGTGTTCTCCAGCCAGTCGGACACGTCGTCATAGGCCAGCTTGGCTTTGGATTCGATGGTGGCGGCGAAGAATTCAATATCTTCTTCAATGGTACCGTCAGCCGCAATGGTCATCCGACAGGCTAGCACCGGACGCACTTCATGCGCACGCAGCGAGCAAAGATCGTCGGAGAGTTCACGCGGCAGCATCGGAATGTTAAAGCCCGGCAGGTAGTTGGTGAACGAACGCACTTTGGCCATCTCGTCCAGCTTGCTGCCTTCGACAATCCATGCGGTAGGGTCGGCAATGGCGACGGTCAGATGCAGTTTGCCATCGGCTGTCTCTTCGGCATACAGCGCATCGTCCATATCCTCGGTGCTGGCGCTGTCAATGGTGACAAAGTCCAGCGCCGTCAGATCGCGACGTTCCAGACCTTCGTCCTGCATTTCAGTCGCCACGCCATCAGGCGCTTCTTTTTCGAGATTGTGGCGCGCCAGCGTCACCCACCATGGGACGAAATGGTCGTCGCCGAAGGTAATGTATTGGGTAAGCTCGGCGTAAAAACCGCGATCGCCTTTTAAAGGATGACGGCGCATCTCAGCAACCGCCCAGTCACCCTCAACAAAATCATGCTCAACGCCACGCGCGGCGCGGCACGGAATAGCATCTTTCAGGAGAGGATGGTCCGGCACGACAGAAAGACGATCGTCTTTTTTATGCACTTTCCCGACAAAGCGGGTCAGGAAAGGTTCGATCAGTGCTTCCGGCTCGGCAGACTCTCGTTCCTTTTCGGTATGAATAACGGCCGAAATGCGGTCGCCATGCATCACTTTCTTCATCTGAGGAGGCGGAATGAAGTAGCTCTTCTGCCCGTCAACTTCAAGAAAGCCAAAGCCCTTTTCCGTGGCTTTTACGACCCCTTCTGCACGCGGCGTCTGGGAATGCAGTTGCTGTTTAAGCTGCGCTAGCAGCGGGTTGTCCTGAAACATAATGTTCTATTTTCGTAGCCATTGAGCGGCTGACAGTTTTACGCGAATCTCACTGCTACAGCAAGCGCTCTTTAGGTAAAGAGTATGGTTATTCCTCTTTGCCGAGCGCCACGCGCAGACGGTCCAGCCAGCCATAAAATGCATCTCGGGTAAGCAGGTTGATGGCCTTCTCTGGCGAGAGACCTGACCCGGTCAGGGGCGTTAACTGGGCGGCGCTAAAGCGATCCGGAGAGGCGACAAGCAGCGCACGAGCGGCTGAGAGCATCGAAGACGCGGGGCCTTCACTTCGCGGATGGTTAAGCAGAATTTCGCCCGTCAGATCAAGCAGCATCGGCTCATGACACAGCACAGGAGTAAGCGCTTCAAGCGCCGGTTCCGCCTGCCAGCGTGAGAGCGCCTCAAGCTGAAGCGCACTGGCATATTTTAGCTCAACCGCGGGTAGGGTGGCGGTCCATCTGCTGAAGCTGACCGGCAGCGTATGGGGCTGAATGTGATGCCCGGGCAGCCAGCGTACCGGATGGCCAAGCAATGCCTGAAATACCGCGACCACTCGCGCCTGAAAACCGACAAAGCCGATGATCTGGTTGATGAGCACAATGTCATACGTTGTGAGTCCAACCTCATCAAGCTGGTTTTGGGCTTTATCATCGATGACATCGGGTGAGCTGGCTAACTGGCGGGCATACTGGGTAATTTCTGCAAGGCGTCGATTGCTTTCCCGGGAGGAGTCCGGCCCTGGAAGAGGGGCGAGCAGAGCAGCGTAGTGGTTACAGAGCCGCTGAACGCCACACGCCTGGGCAACCGTTAATGCCGTGCTCAGCCTGTCGTAGGCGCTGAGCGTATGCAGACGGTTCACGGGAGTATCAAGTGGGAACAAAAGATGACAGAGGGTTCGGGCAGGCGTAAGCCAACCAACACAGCTTGCGAGAATGTCATCGGGCAGGGCTAGATCGAGCAAAAAACGGTCGTCGACGTTAGCGGCTTCGGGCACCAGCGGCAGAACGTCCGTCTGCGAATGATTCGACTGGGTTTCATGATACCAGTGGCCTTTGCCGGAAAAACGGCGTTGTTCCATGGGCGTTCCTTGATCTCAAAATGGCGATCAATATCCTGGCGTAAGGCGGATGAGGGGAAAAATATTGTTAGGTGATAACAAATAGCTGAACGGAATAACGAGGGGCGGGAGGAAACTCTCTTCCCTGGCGGGAAGAGAGTGACAAGCTTATTTGATTTCCAGCTCGTTCATTGCAGCGATGTTGAAGCCGCCGTCAACGTGAACCACTTCGCCGGAGATGCCCGCGGAAAGGTCAGAGCACAGGAATGCCGCAGAGTTACCCACATCTTCGATGGTAACGGTACGACGAATCGGGGTAACCGCTTCGCAGTGTGCCAGCATTTTACGGAAATCTTTGATACCGGAAGCGGCCAGGGTACGGATTGGACCCGCAGAAATAGCGTTAACACGCACGCCTTCAGGACCCATCGCGTTCGCCATGTAGCGCACGTTGGCTTCCAGAGATGCTTTCGCCAGACCCATAACGTTGTAGTTAGGGATAGCACGTTCTGCGCCGAGGTAGGACAGAGTCAGCAGGGCTGCGCCCGGGTTCAGCATCGCGCGGCAGGATTTTGCCATTGCAACGAAGCTGTAGGAGCTGATGTCGTGGGCGATTTTGAAGCCATCACGGGTAACCGCGTTCACGTAGTCGCCGTCCAGCTGGTCGCCAGGAGCGAAGCCGATGGAGTGAACAAAACCGTCGAATTTCGGCCATGCTTTTGCCAGTTCAGCAAACATGCCATCAATGCTTTCGTCTTGTGCAACGTCACATTCCAGAACAATGCTGGAACCCAGCTGCGCGGCAAATTCTTCAACACGGCCTTTCAGCTTGTCGTTCTGGTAGGTGAACGCCAGCTCAGCGCCTTCGCGATGCATTGCCTGTGCGATGCCGTATGCGATGGACAGTTTGCTGGCAACGCCAGTCACCAGAATGCGCTTACCGGAAAGAAAACCCATAGCTTTAATCCTTATATTCATTGCTTATTTTGCCTTGTAATTCATAGCGTTACAGGCAGTATTTCAAAATCATTCGAAATTAGCTCGAAATTATAGCCCACTCACAGCCCCATGTGTCACGATATTTTTCGCTCCTGCGCCGTGAATGGGCTCACGGAAGAGGTTGAACTGACTCTTCATCAGGCTGTTTCGTGTGTATTTCAGCAGTATATCACCGCACGCGGGGTTCGCCTCATCCAACCAGAGACTGCCCGGAGCTTCACGCTTATACAGCCGGATCTTAATTCGCTGACGAGGGGATTCTGGCGATAACCTTAATTTCGAAATCAAAACCCGCAAGCCAGTTAACGCCTATTGCTGTCCAGTTTGGGTAAGGAGCGTGGGGAAATGCCAGTTTTTTCGCCTCCATGATAACGGGGAACTGGTTTTCAGGATCGGTATGAAACGTCGTGACATCAATCAGATCGTCAAAAGTACATCCCGCGGCTGCCAGGATCGCCCGTAAATTATCGAACGCCAGCTGCACCTGAGCGGGAAAGTCGGGTTCAGGTGTGCCATCGCTGCGGCTGCCAACCTGACCGGAAACAAATAACAGATCGCCAGAGCGGATTGCAGCTGAATAGCCATGCTCTTCATAGAGGGCATGGCGATTAGCCGGGAAGACGGGATCACGTGAAGGCATGGCTTTTCCTTTTCTGTCAGAGGTATTGTTGTGCTTACGCGGTAGAAGTAACATACGCGATGTATGTGAAAAATGTAATTCACATACGTCGCGTATGTCAAATTATAGTTATCGCTTAATTAAGGAAGTCGCATGGCTACAAAACGTCGCGCTGAAACGGCCCAGGAAAATCGCGAGAAAATGATTCAGGCGGCGCGAAAGGCATTTGCTGAAAAAGGCTATGCCGCAGCGTCAATGGATGAACTCACGGCAAGCGTGGGGTTAACACGCGGCGCGCTATATCATAATTTCAACGACAAGAAGGGATTACTGGCGGCGGTGGTCGCGCAGATAGACAGCGAAATGGCAGCAAACGCAAAAGCGATTGCCGCCGCCGCCGAAGATGACTGGGAGCGACTGCTGGCGGAGGGCATCGCCTATATCAAAATGGCGCTCGTTCCGGAAGTTCAGCGTATCGTCCTCCTTGACGGCCCGGCTGTTCTGGGCGACCCGGCGCAATGGCCCAGCCAGAACAGCTGCCTTGAGTCGACCCGTCAGACCATCGAAAAAATGATGGAGTGCAACGTAATCAAAAAGATGGATGCCAGAGTCGCAGCCCATCTGCTGAATGGCGCTGCTCTGAATGCGGCTCTGCTGATTGCCGCGAGTGATGAACCGCAGAAGACTCTCCCGCATGCCATAGAGGTGTTTACTCTGCTGGCAAGCGGGTTACGCAGCGGCTAACGATCTTTACGCCACGCGTCCGCTGTCAACGCTTCACCAAAGTGGCCGGCAATCAGGCGTTTTGTCAGATCGTGGAGCGGGGAGGCCAGCACGTCAGCGGTACTGCCGCGCTCAACAACTTCTCCCTGGTGCATTACCAGCACCTGATCGCTGATGTGCTTCATCATGCCCAGGTGCTGAGTCACGTAGATATACGAGATCCCCTGTTTTTCCTGTAACTCCAGCATCAGGTTAATGAGCTGCGAACGCATCGACATATCCAGCGACGCCAGCGCTTCGTCGGCGATGATGACCTTCGGGCGCAGGATCAGCGCGCGGGCCAGACCGAGACGCTGTTTTTGGCCAGGGGCCAGCATGTGCGGGTAATAGCTGACATGGTCGGGCAGGAGGCCTACCAGACGCAGGGTTTCGACAATCCGTTTGCGACGCGCTTCCGGCTCCAGGTCGGTATTCAACCGCAGCGGGAAATCCAGAATCTGGGAAATACGCTGACGCGGGTTCAGGGACGTCGACGGATCCTGAAAAATCATCCGGATGCGCTGACTGCGAAAAGAGTAGTCCCCAAATTCCAGAGGATGATCGTCAATCAGTATTTCACCGCCGCTCGGCTCGACCATACCCGCGAGCATTTTTGCCAGGGTCGATTTGCCCGAGCCGTTTTCACCGATAATCGCCAGCGTCTGCTTTTCGCGCAGCGTAAAGCTCAGCGGTTTAACAGCCTCGACGGTCTGACGGTGAAACAGGCCGGTGCGATAGCGAAAGGTCTTACTCAGGTTACGTACTTCCAGTAAGGTTTCGACCATTTCACTCTCTCTCCATGTTCAGCGGGAAATGACAGGCAAACAGATGGTTTTTCGGCCCTGTCAGGCGCGGTGTTTCGATACATTTACGCTGAGCATACGGGCAACGCGGACCCAGACGGCAGCCAATGGGCAGCGATTCCAGCAGCGGTATCGCGCCAGGCAGCGTATTCAGACGGCTTTTGTGCGGCATCGCGCTGCCAAAGTCCGGGATCGCCCTGATCAGCGCCTGCGTGTAGGGATGATGCGGCGTTGTCACCAGGTCTTCGCTTGGCGCGGTTTCTACCGTCTGGCCGCAATACATTACGTCAATTTTATCCGCCCACTTGCTCAGCATTTGCAGGTCGTGGCTGATCAACAAAATAGTGGTGTTGTTATTTTGATTCAGACGCGTGAGCAGGCGGAAAATCTGCGCCTGGGTGGTTGGCTCCATCGCGTTCGTCGGTTCGTCCGCAATCAGCAGACGCGGCTGATTCGCCAGGGCGATGGCAATCATCACTTTCTGGCATTCACCGTCGGTCAGTTCGTAGGGGAAACTGCGCATCGCGTCTTTATGGTCTTTGATCCCGACACGGTGCAACAGCTCAATGGCACGGCGTTTACGCCAGCCGAAACGCTGCCACCAGCGGCCTTTATAGGTCCAGCCGGGAATGTTCTGCATCAGCTGTTTCCCGACGCGCTCGGACGGGTCGAGACAGGATTGCGGCTCCTGGAAAATCATCGAGACGTTATGGCCCACCAGTTTACGGCGTTCGCGCGGGGAGAGACGCAACAGATCGATGTCGTCGAAGCGCATACGATCGGCGGTCACCCGCCAGTTGTCCTTCGCCACGCCGCAAATGGCCTTGGCGATCAGACTTTTCCCTGAACCCGATTCGCCCACCAGCCCGCGGATTTCGCCCTCTGCGAGCGTAATACTGATGCGATCCACGGCCTTGACCCAGCCTTCGCCCGTTTTAATTTCGATCGTGAGGTTGCGGATATCGAGTAACGGCATTATTGCACCCCCGCATTGATTGCGCGGCGGATCCCGTCGCCCAGCAGGTTAACGAGCAGCACGCTCACCATGATGGCCGCGCCCGGCAGCATGACCGTCCACGGCGCAACGTAAATCAGCTCCAGCGCATCGCCAAGCATAGCGCCCCATTCCGGGGAGGGGAGCTGCGCGCCAAGGTCCAGGAAGCCCAGCGCTGCGATATCCAGAATCGCCATCGACAGGGCGCGGGTGATCTCCGTCACCAGCCCGGCGGCAATGTTAGGCAGCACGGCAAACCACAAAATATTAAACGTGGTGGCGCCATCCAGGCGGGCGGCAACGACATACTCTTTCTCCAGCTCGTCGTGAACCAGGCTGTAAACCGAGCGCACCATGCGCGGCAGAATGGCCAGCCAGACGGCGAACATCGCATGGGTGAGGTGTGGCCCCGCGAAGGCCACGACGATAATCGCCAGCAGCAGCGAAGGAATAGAGAGCAGGGTATCAAGAATATGGTTAAGCACGGCCGACCGCAGCCCGTGGGTTGAGCCGGCAAAAATGCCCAGCGCCAGGCCGCAGATCGCGGCAGCCAGGGTGACCACGAACGCGCCGCCCACCGTAGGTGCGGCGCCGCTCAGCAAACGACTTAGCACGTCGCGTCCGAGATCGTCAGTCCCCAGGAAGAAGGAAACCTCCCCGTAGCGCGACCACGACGGCGGTAAAAGCTGATAGCCAAGGAACTGCTGATCGATGCCATACGGTGCAAACCACGAACCCAAAACGCACAGCAACACGAGGCCAATGCAGCCGTAAAAGCCGATCATCGCCGTGGTGTCGCCGTAAAAATTACGCCACACGGTGCGTAGCGCACCGGGCGTGCGCTTTTCGCTGTAGACGTTATCGTAAGGCATACCATTCCTTATGCTTCAATGGGTTGGCCATGGCACCCAAGATATCGGAAATAACGTTAACAATAATGACCAGCGAGCCAATCACCATCACGCCGGCGGAGATCGCCGCGTAATCCTGCTGGCGAATGGCGTTGATCATCCAGCGCCCAAGGCCCGGCCAGCTGAAAACCATCTCGGTGATCATTGCCAGCGTCAGCATGGTTGAGAATTGCAGCCCAAGACGTGGGATTACGGGGGGCAACGCATTGTGCAGCACATGGCGACGTAAAATCGTCAGGCGAGACAGTCCGCGCGTGGCGGCGGCTTTCACATAGTTTTGATCGAAGACGTCGATAGTGCTGATGCGCATCAGGCGGATCACTTCGGTCGTCGGCGCGACGGCCAGCGTAAGCACTGGCAGCACCATGTGGCGCAGCGCGCTCACGATCATTTCGTCGCGCCAGACTGAATCAGAAAGCCAGGCGTCAACGATGGCGAAGCCGCTCACCGTTTGCACGTTATACAGCAGGTCAAAACGGCCAGATACCGGCAGCCAGCCTAACGTCAGTGAGAAGAAGAGGGTAAGCAGCAGCGCCAGCCAGAAAACAGGAATGGAAAAGCCAATTAAGGCAAGCGCACTAATAAATTTATCCTGCCATTTATTACGATAAATTCCCGCCAGCATTCCCACCGGGATCCCCACCATGAGGGCAAAGCCAAAGGCGAGTATACACAGCTCCATGGTGGCCGGGAAAACCACTTTCAGCTGTTCGGAGATGAGCTGTCCGTTGATGCTGGACACGCCAAAATCCCAGTGCAGCAGGCCATTAAACCAGAACAGCCAGGCGTCCCAGAGAGATGAGCCCTGAAGCGGGGCGTGCGGCGTAAAGTAGCTCAGGCTAAAGCCGACAAAGGTCAGGAAGAACAGGGTCACCAGCAGTAACAGTAGCCGACGCAAGGTAAATATAATCATGGTTTCTTCACCTCTTGTTCTTTCTCACGGGTCACGCCCGCGAAGGAGGCGTTACCAAACGGGCTGAGTACCAGCCCTTTAATATCGTAACGGTAGGCCTGGAGGCGCAGGGAAGAGGCAAGCGGCAACACGGGAAGTTCTCTGGCCAGAATATTTTGCGCTTCATCGTAGGCCTCAATGCGTGAGGCAAGCTGTTGAGACGCCAGCGCTTTTTGCAGCACGGCATCAAATTCCCGGTTACACCAGTGGGCGTAGTTGGTCTGGGAGTTGATTGCCGCACAGCTCAGCAGCGGACGGAAGAAGCTGTCCGGGTCGTTACTGTCGGTGGACCAGCCAGCCAGCGTTAAGTCGTGATTCATGTCCATCAGACGCGCCTCCTGGAAACGGCCTTCGACAGGCACGATGATCACCTTAACGCCCACCTGCGCCATATCAGCCTGCAACAGCTCCGCCGTTTTTAGCGGGCTGGGGTTCCACGCCTGAGAGCTGGTGGGCACCCACAGCTGTAGCGTCAGGTTTTCTGCCCCCAGCGCTTTAAGCTGTTCGCGCGCTTTCGCCGGATTATATTCCGTAATCTTCGCCTCGCCGTCATAGGCCCAGGAGGCGCGCGGAAGAATAGAGGCGGCGGTTTCCGCGGTACCGTAGTAAATCGACTGCATCAGACGCTGGTTGTTGATCGCTAACGCCAGCGCATGGCGCACGGCCGGATTATTCAGCGGCGGCTTATCGGTGTTAAACGCCAGATAAGCGATGTTCATGCCCGGGCGCAGGGTCAGGCGCAGGCGTGGGTCGTCGCGCAAAATGGTCAACTGGCTGGCCGCAGGCCAGGCAAGCACATCGCACTCGCCGGTCAGCAGTTTGGAGAGTCGGCCTGTTCCACCTGAACCCAGATCAACAATAACCTGCGGCATCAGCGGCTTGCCGCGCCAGAAACGATCGTGGCGTTGCAGGCGAATGTATTGTCCGGCGCGGTACTCTGCTAACTGGAACGGACCGGTGCCTACAGGCTCACGATCGAGACGTTCCTGACGATCCTTTTTCGTCAGCTGATCCGCGTATTCGGCTGACATGACCGAGGCGTAGTGCGTCGCCAGATGCCAGAGGAAGGAGGCATCCGGGCGATTCAGACGAAACTCAACCGTACGGTTATCCAGTTTGCGAACGCTTTTGACCGAGTCCGCGAATTGCAGACTGTCGAAATAGGGGAAGTTCCCGCCATTAACGTTATGCCACGGATGATTGCGGTTGAATATGCGCTGGAAGGTGAAAACCACGTCATCCGCGTTGAGCTTACGGGTTGGGGTAAACCACGGGGTGTGCTGAAATGCGACATCATCGCGTAGACGAAAGCGGTATGTGGCGCCGTTATCAAGCACTTCCCAACTTTCAGCAAGCTCCGGAACCAGCCGATAGGTATAAGGATCGACGTCGAGCAGGCGATCGTAGAGCTGTGCGGCCAGCGTATCGACAATCAGGCCACTCCCCGCTTTTTGCGGATTAAAAATATCAACTTGACCGCTGACGCAGTAGACGAAACCACTATCACGGATATCAGGAGGCACAGCGCGATCGGGCGCAGCAAAGGCCAGATTGCTGAACAAACCGAGTGCAAACAGGGACGATAAAACCAGGCGCATAGTTTTTAAGGTTTTTAGATTCGATCTGCAAAGTGTATCGCACTTACGCCTGCTTCGTAAAAATGTCTGGGGGTAAGTGCTGATAATGTCAGCGCATTTGATGTTTTTTGAGCAATGCCCTTAACTGATGGTAGGTCAGGCCCAGCAGTTCAGCTGCCCGTTTCTGATTATATTTCGCCTCTTTCAGGCTCTGCTCAAGCAGCTGTTGCTCCTGCTGATGCTGGAACTGGCGTAAATCGAGCGGCAACGCCGGAGCCTGCTGGCGCGTCGCCGGAGCAGGGAGCTGTTTCTCCTCGCGCCGAAAAGGATCGAGAATAATGTTGTCCAGTTCGGTCTCGCTGCTGCCATGCCGGTAAACGGACCGTTCCACCACGTTTTTCAGTTCACGAATATTGCCCGGCCAGTGGTAACCGAGCAGGGTCCCGGTGGCCCGTTCGCTGAAGCCCGGAAAGAGAGGCAGACCCAGTTCCCGGCACATCTGAATGGCAAATTGATCGGCCAGCAGCATGATATCGCTGCGCCGCTCCCGCAGCGGCGGCAGCTGTACAACATCGAAAGCCAGCCTGTCCAGCAGGTCGGCGCGGAATTTGTCCTCAGCCACCATCGCGGGCAGGTCGGCGTTGGTGGCGCACACCAGGCGAACGTTGACCTGGAGTGGCTGACTGCCGCCAACGCGTTCCAGTTCACCGTACTCAATGACGCGCAGCAGCTTTTCCTGCACCAGCATCGGCGCGGTCGCCAGCTCGTCGAGAAAGAGCGTTCCGCCATCGGCGCGCTCAAAGCGTCCGGGATGGCGTTTTTGTGCGCCGGTGAAGGCGCCAGCTTCATGACCAAACAGCTCGGTGTCGAGCAGGTTTTCATTCAGCGCCGCGCAGTTAAGCGAAATAAAAGGGCCGTCCCAGCGGCCAGAAAGAAAGTGCAGGCGGTTAGCGATAAGTTCTTTACCCGTTCCGCGCTCACCGATAATCAGCACCGGTTTATTCAGCGGCGCGAGGCGCGATACCTGTTCAAGCACTTCCAGGAAGCTGTTGGCCTCGCCAAGCAAATTATCTTTATATTCAGCCATGATGAAATTAACCACTCCTTAGTGATATTCACCAGGTGAGAATAGCCGCTGGCTGGATAAATATCAATCACACTCAGTAAAATCAATAAGATAAAAAGTTGGCATGGGATTTGTATTAACTACTCAGCAGGGCATCGCCCGATAACAGAACTATGAGGATTGAATTATGGGTATTTTTTCTCGTTTTGCCGACATCGTGAACGCCAACATCAACTCGCTGCTGGAGAAAGCGGAAGATCCGCAGAAGCTGGTGCGCCTGATGATTCAGGAGATGGAAGACACGCTGGTTGAAGTACGCTCCACCTCCGCCCGCGCGCTGGCAGAGAAAAAGCAGTTAACGCGTCGTATCGAGCAGGCAACTGCCCAGCTTAACGAATGGCAGGAAAAAGCGGAACTGGCGCTGCGTAAAGATAAAGAAGATCTGGCTCGCGCTGCGCTGATTGAGAAGCAGAAGCTGACCGACATGGTTGCCACGCTGGAACACGAAGTGACGCTGGTGGATGATACTCTGGCGCGTATGAAGAAAGAGATTGGTGAGCTTGAAAACAAACTCAGCGAAACCCGTGCACGTCAACAGGCTCTGGCGCTGCGCCACCAGGCTGCAAGCTCGTCCCGCGACGTGCGTCGCCAGCTGGACAGCGGCAAGCTGGATGAAGCGATGGCCCGTTTCGAATCGTTTGAACGTCGTATCGACCACATGGAAGCGGAAGCCGAGAGCCACAGCATCGGTAAACAGAAAACCCTCGATCAGCAGTTTGCTGACCTGAAGGCCGATGATGAAATTAGCGAGCAACTGGCTGCGCTGAAAGCCAAAATGAAACAAGACAACCAATAATAATTCCTGCGGCACCTGAGCGTGCCGCATCGTAAGACAAGGAGTACACATGAGCGCGCTTTTTCTGGCTATACCCCTGACCATTTTCGTGCTGTTTGTTCTGCCCATCTGGTTATGGCTGCACTACAGCAACCGCTCTTCACGCGGTGAGCTGTCGCAGAGTGAACAACAGCGGCTGGCGCAGCTCTCTGCCGAGGCAAATAAAATGCGCGAACGTATTCAGGCGCTGGAAGCGATCCTGGACGCGGAACACCCGAACTGGAGGGAACGGTAATGGCTGGACTGAATCTGAATAAAAAACTGTGGCGGATCCCACAGCAGGGCATGGTTCGGGGCGTTTGCGCCGGGCTGGCGCACTATCTGGATGTTCCGGTAAAACTGGTGCGTGTGGTCACTGTATTATCGATTTTCTTCGGCCTGGCCTTTATTACACTGGTGGCATACATCATTCTGTCGTTTGTACTCGATCCTATGCCGGAAGGTGAGCTGGATGCGGAGAACACGCCAACCAGCAGCGATCTCCTGAACGCGGTGGATGAACAGCTGAGCGCAGGGGAGAAGCGATTGCGCGAGATGGAACGTTATGTCACCTCCGATACCTTTACGCTGAGAAGTCGTTTTCGTCAGCTTTAAGAGAGAACTTACATGAAACAAAACTGGCAACAGGCCGGTCAAAAGGTAAAACCCGGCCTGAAAATCGCAGGTAAACTGGTTCTGATGACGGCGTTACGTTATGGCCCGGCCGGTGTGGCGGGTTGGGCGATCAAGTCTGTTGCCCGCAAGCCGGTCAGAATGATGCTGGCGGTCGCTCTGGAGCCGCTGTTACAGAAGCTGGCAAAACGCGTTTCCCGGCGCTACCTGTCACGCTAGTTCCTCCCGCATACGCCCTTTCTCGCCCAGAGAAGGGGCATGACTTTCCCTTCTGCGTTTCTTCTGCTTTTCTGCTTTCTTTGCGGCAGCTCACAATAATGCGTTGCGCTGCGCTGAGATTGCCGCTTTCTGCCCCCGGGTCCGTTGACAGATATTTTACATGGGAGTAGATTGCCAATCCGTGGGACCGCTACCATGGAAAATAATGTGAACGCAAAAATTAAAAAACTTATCAATCATATTTACGGTGAATCATTTTCAGATGCACACCTTAACGTGTTATTAACTAAGCTTGAAAAGGCGGCGGTTAATATTACGGAAAAGCGTAAGTCAGGCTGGGATGAAAAAGACGTTGTGCTGATTACCTATGCCGATCAGTTCTCCGCGAAAGGGGAGAAAGCGTTGCCGGTATTTACCCGTTTCTATAATGAATGGCTTTCTCGCACGTTTTCTCATGTCCATCTGTTACCGTTTTATCCGTGGTCGTCGGATGATGGATTTTCCGTTATTGATTATCACGAAGTTGCACCTGAAACCGGAACCTGGCGAGATGTCGCGGAATTAAAACAGTCTGCCAGCTTAATGTTTGACTTCGTTTGCAACCATATGTCAGCGAAAAGCGAATGGTTTGCTAATTATCTGGCGCAGAAGCCGGGCTACGAAGATTTCTTTATTTCTGTCGATCCCGAAACCGATTTATCGGCGGTGACGCGTCCCCGCGCATTACCGCTGCTGACGCCGTTTACGCTTAATGATGGCAGCGTTCGTCATCTGTGGACCACATTCAGCGATGACCAGATCGATCTCAATTTCGCCTCGCCGCAGGTGCTGATTGCCATGGTTGACGTTCTGCTCCATTACCTTATGGAAGGGGCGCGTTATATCCGTCTGGATGCGGTCGGGTTTATGTGGAAGATCCCGGGAACCACCTGTATTCATCTGGAACAAACCCATTGCCTTATCCAGCTGTTCCGCACCATTACGGACGCCGTGGCGCCTGGAACGGTGATCATCACTGAGACAAATGTTCCCCACAAAGACAATATCTCTTACTTCGGTGATGGTGAAAATGAAGCCCAGATGGTCTATCAGTTTTCCTTACCACCGCTGGTGCTGCACGCCGTTCATCGTCAGGATGTTAAAGCCCTGTGCCGGTGGGCGGGCTCGCTGGCGCTGCCTTCAACTTACACCACCTGGTTTAATTTCCTTGCTTCACATGATGGTATCGGATTGAACCCGTTACGCGGCATCCTTCCGGAATCAGAGATCCTCTCGCTGGTCGAAAAGCTTCAGCAGGAAGGCGCGCTGGTCAACTGGAAAAATAATCCTGACGGAACGCGAAGCCCCTATGAAATTAATGTCACCTATCTTGATGCGTTGAGTTTGCGAGACAGCTCAGATGATGAGCGCATTGCGCGGTTCATCCTGGCGCATGCTGTGTTGTTAAGTTTTCCTGGCGTACCGGCTGTATATATTCAAAGCATTCTTGGTTCGCGTAACGATTATGAAGGTGTCGAACGTCTCGGATATAATCGCGCGATAAACAGGAAGAAATACACCGCAGGTCAGGTTGATCGGGAGCTTAATAATAAGAAGAGTTTACGTTATCAGATTTATTCTCGTTTGAATGAGCTTATTGCTATTCGTCGCGGCGAGCGTGCGTTCCATCCGGATAGTCAGGCTATTTTTGACGCAATCGGTGAACATATTCTTAAAATTGTTCGTGTTGCTGAAAATGGCGAGCGAATGACAGCATTATTTAATTTTAGCAATAAAATGCAGACCGTTTATGGACAAACGCTCTTTGGTAGGGAATTACTCTCAGGACAAGATATTAGCGGTACGGAACTGACCCTCAATCCATGGCAGGTAATGTGGATTAAAGAAAACTAAAAAGGACCCTAAAATGAAAATGCCCAAAATTGTGCTGTTATCAGCACTGGTTTCGTGCGCCCTGTTATCAGGCTGTAAGGACGATAAAGCATCTCAGGTCACCATTGAGTTTATGCACTCGTCGGTAGAACAGGAGCGTCAGGCAGTTATTACGAAACTGATCGAAAAATTCGAGAAAGAAAACCCGACTATTACGGTGAAACAGGTCCCCGTTGAGGAAGATGCCTATAACACCAAGGTCATTACGTTGGCCCGTACCGGCGCGCTGCCGGAAGTGATTGAAGTCAGCCATGACTACGCCAAAGTCATGGATAAAGAGCAACTGCTGGACCGTGACGCGATCGGCAACGCGATTAACGCCGTCGGTGAAGATACCTTTTACGACGGTATTTTACGCGTTGTTCGCACCGAAGACGGCAAGGCATGGACGGGGGTGCCGGTTAGCGCGTGGCTGTCCGGCGTCTGGTATCACAAAGATGCGCTCGCGGCAGCGGGAATCGAAGAACCGCACAACTGGGAGCGACTGCTGAAAGCCAGTCAGGCGCTCAACGATCCGGCGAAAAAACATTACGGTATCGCGCTTCCAACCGCAGAAAGCGTCATGACGGAGCAGGCCTTCTCGCAGTTTGCGTTGTCAGGCGGAGCCAACGTCTTTGATGCAAACGGCAACGTGAAAATCGATACCCCTGAAATGTCGAAAGCGTTGGCGTTTTATCGGGCACTGGCCGCGAACACCATGCCGGGCTCCAATGATGTCATGGAGATCAAAGACGCCTTCATGAACGGCTCTGCGCCTATGGCCGTTTACTCCACCTATATCCTGCCCGCGGTCTACAAAGATGGCAATCCGGCCAACCTGGGGTTCGTGGTCCCGACGGAAAAATCATCAGCCGTGTACGGCATGATCACCTCGTTGACGATCACGACCGGCCAGACCGAAGAGGAAACGCAGGCGGCAGAAAAATTTGTGACCTGGATGGAGCACGCTCAAAACGCGTCTGACTGGGTGATGATGTCCCCTGGCGCGGCGCTGCCGGTGAACAAACTCGTGGTGGGCACTGAGAGCTGGAAAAACAACGACGTGATCAAAGCCTTTGGCCAACTGCCTTACGAGCTGATTGCGCAGTTCCCGAACGTCCAGGTATTTGGCGCCGTGGGCGATAAAAACTTTACCCGCATGGGAGACGTTACCGGGTCCGGCATTATCAGTTCCATGGTGCATAACGTGACGGTGGGACAAAAAGATCTCAATGCGACGTTAAGCAACAGCCAGAAGAAACTGACTGACCTGATATCACAACGATAGGAGCGCTTTGCGAAGGGAATTATGAAGACGTTGTTTTCTGGTCGTTCAGATATGCCTTTCGCCATGCTGCTGTTGGCCCCCAGCCTGATTTTGCTGGGGGGCCTGGTGGCCTGGCCAATGATTTCCAACATTGAAATCAGTTTTTTACGTTTACCGCTGAACCCGCGTATTGATGCGGTGTTCGTCGGCCTGGATAACTACATTCGCATTCTGGGCGATGCTGCGTTCTGGCACTCCCTGTGGATGACGTTCTGGTATACGGCGCTGGTCGTGCTCGGCAGCACCGGGCTGGGACTGGCCGTAGCGATCTTCTTTAACCGTGAATTCCGCATGCGGAAAACGGCACGTTCACTGGTGATTTTGTCCTACGTGACGCCGTCTATTTCACTGGTATTTGCCTGGAAATACATGTTCAACAACGGCTACGGGATTGTGAACTATCTGGGCGTTGATCTGCTGCATCTCTACGATCAGGCGCCGCTATGGTTCGATAATCCTGGCAGCAGTTTTGTGCTGGTTGTCCTGTTCGCCATCTGGCGTTACTTCCCGTACGCCTTTATCTCGTTCCTCGCGATTTTGCAGACCATTGATAAATCATTGTACGAAGCGGCAGAGATGGACGGAGCAAATGCCTGGCAGCGTTTTCGTATCGTGACGTTGCCCGCCATCATGCCGGTGCTGGCCACGGTGGTCACGCTGCGAACCATCTGGATGTTCTACATGTTTGCGGATGTTTATCTGCTCACCACCAAGGTCGACATTCTGGGCGTATATCTCTACAAAACCGCCTTTGCGTTCAATGACCTGGGTAAAGCAGCCGCCATTTCCGTTGTGCTGTTTGTGATCATCTTCGCTGTCATTCTGCTGACCAGAAAAAGGGTAAACCTCAATGGCAACAAATAAACGCGTTCTGGGCCGTATCGGTTTTTATCTGGGACTGGCGCTATTTCTGATTATCACGCTGTTTCCATTTTTTGTGATGTTGATGACGTCGTTCAAAAGCGCGAAAGAGGCGATCTCGCTGCACCCGACCATTCTGCCGCAGGAGTGGACGCTACAGCACTACATCGACATCTTTAACCCGCTGATTTTCCCGTTTGTGGATTACTTTCGTAACAGCATGGTGGTGTCGCTGACCTCCTCGGTCATTGCGGTGTTTCTCGGCACGCTGGGCGCGTATGCGTTATCCAAACTGCGCTTTAAAGGGCGCACGACGATCAATGCGAGCTTCTACACCGTCTATATGTTCTCCGGGATCCTGCTGGTGGTGCCGCTGTTCAAAATCATCACCGCGCTCGGCATTTATGACACCGAACTGGCGCTGATCATCACCATGGTGACGCAGACATTGCCTACCGCGGTCTTTATGCTGCGCAGCTATTTCGACACCATCCCGGACGAAATCGAAGAAGCCGCGATGATGGACGGCCTGAACCGCCTGCAAATCATCTTCCGCATCACCGTGCCGCTGGCGATCTCGGGTCTGGTGTCGGTCTTTGTCTACTGCTTCATGGTGGCGTGGAATGACTATCTGTTCGCCTCCATTTTCCTGTCCAGCGCCAGCAACTTCACGTTGCCGGTCGGGCTGAACACGCTCTTCAGTACGCCAGATTACATCTGGGGTCGCATGATGGCTGCATCGCTGGTAACGGCACTTCCGGTCGTCATTATGTATGCCCTGTCTGAACGTTTCATTAAAAGTGGTTTGACCGCCGGCGGCGTGAAGGGCTGAGGCGGCCGATTTTAACAAGGAGTCAGTCATGAAAAAATTAGTTGCGACAGCGCCCCGTGTAGCGGCGCTGGTGGAATACGAAGATCGTCCTGTTGCAGCACATGAGGTGAAGATTCGTGCCCGTTATGGCGCCCCGAAACACGGTACTGAAGTCGTGGATTTCCGCGCGGCAAGCCCGTTCATCAATGAAGAGTTCAACGCGGAGTGGCAGATGTTTACCCCGCGTGAAGAAGGTGCAGCGCGCGGTATCGAATTTGGTAAATTCCAGCTGGGGAACATGATCGTCGGCGACATCATCGAATGTGGTGCGGACGTGACCGAATACCAGATCGGCGACAGCGTCTGCTGCTACGGCCCGTTGCAGGAAACGGTCATCGTTAACGCGGTGAACAACTATAAGCTGCGCAAAATGCCGCAGGGCGCATCCTGGAAAAATGCCGTTTGTTACGATCCGGCGCAGTTCGCCATGAGCGGCGTGCGTGATGCTAACGTCCGCGTAGGGGATTTCGTCGTGGTTGTGGGGCTGGGCGCGATTGGCCAGATTGCGGTTCAGCTGGCGAAAAAAGCCGGCGCGTCAGTGGTTATTGGTGTCGATCCTATCGAACATCGCTGTGAGATCGCCCGCCGTCACGGTGCAGACCACTGCCTGAACCCAATCGGTACCGATGTTGGTCTGGAAATTAAGAAACTGACCGGCAAGCAGGGCGCGGATGTGATCATCGAAACCAGCGGATTTGCAGATGCGCTGCAATCTGCGCTGCGCGGTCTCGCCTACGGCGGAACGATCTCCTACGTGGCCTTCGCCAAGCCGTTCGCGGCGGGCTTCAACCTTGGTCGCGAAGCACACTTCAACAACGCCAAAATTGTCTTCTCCCGCGCATGTGAACCCAACCCGGATTATCCGCGCTGGAGCCGCAAGCGTATTGAAGAGACCTGCTGGGAATTGCTGATGAACGGTTATCTCAATTGCGAAGATCTGATCGACCCGGTCGTCACCTTCACCACCAGCCCGGAAAGCTATATGAAGTATGTCGATCAGCACCCGGAACTCAGTATCAAAATGGGCGTCACTTTTTAAGCTAAGGACAGCAAATCATGAAAATCGCAACACAAAACCAGGCCTTTTTCCCGACCGCTATCATGGAAAAATTCGAATACATCAAAGCGATGGGATTTGATGGCTACGAAATTGATGGCCGTCTGCTGGTGGAAAACCTCGACGAAGTAAAAGCGGCTATCAAAGCCACCGGCCTGCCGGTCACGACGGCCTGTGGCGGATACGATGGCTGGATCGGGGATTTTATCGAAGAACGCCGCCTGAACGGTCTACAGCAGATTGAACGCATTCTGGAAGCGCTGGCAGAAGTGGGCGGCAAGGGGATTATCGTTCCGGCTGCGTGGGGGATGTTTACCTTCCGTCTGCCGCCAATGACTTCGCCACGTAGCCTGGACGGCGATCGCAAAGCGGTCAGCGCTTCCCTGCGCTGGCTGGATGAGGTGGCAGCGCGCACCGGTACTACCGTCTACCTGGAGCCGCTGAACCGCTATCAGGATCATATGATCAACACCCTGGCCGATGCGCGTCGTTATATCGAAGAGAACGGCCTGAAGCACGTGCAGATCATCGGTGATTTCTACCACATGAATATTGAAGAAGACTCCCTGACGGAAGCGCTGCATCAGAACCGCGACCTGCTGGGTCATGTGCACATTGCTGATAACCACCGCTATCAGCCGGGCAGCGGCAGCCTCGATTTCGCCAGCCTGTTCGATCAGCTGCGTGCCGATAACTATCAGGGTTACGTCGTGTACGAGTGCCGGGTGCGTGCCGACGATCCGGCTCAGGCCTATAAGGACTCTCTCACTTACTTGCGTGAATGCTAAGGATGACGAGCGTGATGAGTGCTTCTACACCTTTGCCTCTGCGCGTCGCCATCATTGGCGCCGGGCAGGTTGCAGACAAAGTGCATGCCTCGTATTACGCCACGCGCAGTGATGTTCAAATGGTGGCTGTCATGGACAGCCGCCTTGAGCAGGCACAGGCGTTCGCGGAACGTTATGCTATTCCATCGGCATGGCAGGACGCTCACGAGATGTTGCAGGAAGTAAAACCGGATGTGGTGAGCGTCTGTTCGCCTAACCGGTTCCATTTTGAACATGTGATGGCGGCTCTCGAAGCAGGCTGTCATGTGATGTGTGAAAAGCCGCCGGCGATGACGCCGCACCAGGCGGATGAGATGCGTCTCGCGGCGCGCAAGGCCGGAAAAGTCCTCGCGTACGATTTTCACCATCGCTTTGCCCTGGATACCCAGCTCCTGCGCGATGCGGTTATGAACGGAACGCTCGGTGAAATTTACTTCACCTCCGCGCAGGCGCTGCGTCGTTGCGGTGTGCCGGGGTGGGGCGTGTTCACCAATAAATCGCTTCAGGGCGGCGGGCCGCTGATCGATATCGGCATTCATATGCTGGATGCCGCGATGTATGTGCTGGGCTTCCCGGCCGTGAAGCGGGTAACCGCGCACAGCTTCCAGAGACTGGGGAACCGGAAACACACCGGCCAGTTTGGCGAATGGGATCCTGCGCAGTTTACCGTGGAAGATGCCCTGTTTGGCACGATTGAGTTCTGCAACGGTGGCATTCTGCGTCTGGACACCTCTTTTGCGCTTAATATCCGCGAGCAGTCGATCATGAACGTCTCTTTCTGCGGTGAGAAGGCGGGTGCAACGCTGTTCCCGGCACACATTTATAACGACGAAGCCGGTGTTTTGCAGACGCTGATCCAGCGTGAAGAAGCTGACGATCGGAGACATCTGCGCAGTATGGACGCGTTTGTTCGCCACGTATTGGGCGAGCCGGTCATGATTGCCGATGCGGAGCAGGGGCTGGTGATCCAGCAATTAGTCGCGGCGTTATATGAAGCCGCGGAAACAGGGGAAAGCGTGACGTTATGCTGAACCAGTCTGTATTAACCGATCCGGGCTTTTGCCCGCATAGTCTGAATAAGTACGCGTCCATTATGGCCTGCGGCAATGGCTACATGGGCATGCGCGCCACGCATGAAGAAGATTACACCCAGCAGAGCAGAGGCATGTATCTCGCGGGGCTGTATCATCGCGCGGGACGCAACGAAACCACTGAGCTGATCAATCTGCCGGATGTCACCGGGATTGAAGTTGAGCTGGACGGCGTCAATTTCACGCTCCTTTCAGGCGAAATTCTTGAGTGGCAACGCGAGCTGGCCTTTGCTAACGGCGAACTGCATCGTAACGTTGTCTGGCGTTCGCCGGACGGAAAACGCTATCGCCTCGAGAGCCGTCGTTTTGTTTCGCTGGACCAGTTGCCCTTAGTGGCAATGCAGCTTTCGATCACACCGCTTGACGGCGCCGCTCAGGCCGTGCTGAAAACCGGCATAGATGCGACACAAACGAACAGCGGCAGGCAGCATCTGGATGAAATCTCGGTCAGGGTCTTTGACCAGCACTACATGCAGGGTATGTATGAAACGCAGGACCGGGCGTCTGAAGTTGTTGTTTCGGCGTTTTGTCAGCTCTCTGCTAAGAGCGATAGCTGTTTCACCGCCAAAAATCGTCGCCTCAGCGTTCATCATTCTCTGACTATCTCGCAAGGTGACACTGTCACGCTTGAAAAAATCGTCTGGCTGACGCATCGCTGCGATAAATCGCTCTCGCAGGAGTCTTTCGCCCGCAACGCGCTGGCCGATCTCAAAGTCTGCGCGGCAAGAGGCTACGATGCGTTGCTTGAAAGCTCAGCGTACGCCTGGGAAGCGGTCTGGCGTGATGCTCGGGTGGAAGTGACTTGTGCAGAACAGCAGGATCAGCTGGCGCTGGATTACGCCGTCTGGCATCTGACGACAATGACGCCTGCTCATGATGAGCGAAGCAGTATTGCGGCTAAAGGGCTGACGGGTGAGGGGTATAAGGGACACGTCTTCTGGGATACCGAAATTTTCCTGCTGCCGTTCCATCTGTTTACCCGTCCACAGATTGCCCGCAGTCTGCTGCGCTATCGCTGGCTCAATCTTTCGGGCGCGCGTGAAAAAGCACGCCGTAACGGTTGGCCGGGCGCGTTGTTCCCGTGGGAAAGCGCCGCCAGCGGACAGGAAGAGACGCCAGAATTCGCGGCCATTAACATCCGCACCGGGGTTCGCCAGAAGGTCGCCTCCGCACTCGCTGAACACCACATCGTGGCAGATATTGCCTGGGCCGTTGTCGCTTACTGGCAGGCAACACACGACGATGCCTTTATGCGCAATGAGGGCCTGACGCTGCTGATGGAAACCGCTTCGTTCTGGATGGGACGCGCGACGGAAATTAATGGTCGTCTTGAGATCCATGACGTAATTGGACCGGATGAATACACCGAGCATGTCAACAACAACGCCTACACCAACTATCTGGCCTGGCACAACGTTGCCTGCGCGCGTCAGTTTATGGCGATGTTTGGGCGTGAAGATGCGCGTTTTACGGAGAATGCCGGGACGTTTCTGGCGCGCCTGTGGCTGCCAGAGGCCGACGCAGAGGGTGTGATCCCGCAGGATGATACCTTCATGGCAAAACCTGCCATCGATCTGAGCCGCTATAAAGCCAAAGCGGGTAAGCAAACCATTCTGCTTGATTACTCTCGCGCGGAAGTGAACGAGATGCAGATCCTGAAGCAGGCCGACGTGGTGATGCTTAACTACCTGCTGCCGGAACGGTTTACGCCGCAGCAATGTGCCGCCAATCTGGCGTTCTACGAGCCACGCACGATCCATGATTCATCCCTGAGTAAAGCCATTCACGGCATTGTGCTCGCACGCTGCGGTGACACTGACGGGGCGTATGCCTTCTGGCGCGATGGTATCGCCATTGACCTGGGAGACGACCCGCACAGCAGCGATGATGGTATTCATGCCGCCGCCACCGGTGCGATCTGGTTGGGCGCCATTCAGGGATTTGCTGGCCTGCACATTAGCGAAGGGGAGCTGCATCTTGCGCCGAAGCTGCCTGTTCACTGGCAGAAACTCGCCTTCCCGCTGCGGTGGCGGGACGCAACAATGCACGTTACCTGTGAAGATGACCAGTTAACCATTGAAACCACCGCACCTGTCACGTTGACGCTATGGGGTAAAACGCTGCACGTATCAGGGCGAAAGGTCTGCGCGCGTAAGGACTTTCTTGCATCTGTTAATGGGACCGCTACCACGGAGGGGCGCCATGACGCTTAACGCTGTTGTATTCGATCTGGACGGGGTGATCACCGATACCGCGCATCTTCACTTTCTGGCCTGGCGCGCCGTGGCGGAGGAGATTGGTATCACCTTCGATGAAGTATTTAACGAACAGCTGAAGGGAATAAGCCGTATGGACTCCCTCCTGCGCATTCTGAAACATGGCGGGAAAGAGGGGATGTTCAGTGACGAGCAGCGCCTGGCGCTGGCGACGAAAAAAAACGCGCTTTACGTCCAGTCGCTGGCATCACTGACCCAGGATTCGCTGCTGCCGGGTATTCGCGACGTGCTGGCGGATATTCGCGCCGCGAAGGTCAAAATTGGCCTGGCATCCGTATCGCTTAATGCTCCTGGGATTTTGCACGCGTTGGGTATTCATCAGGCTTTCGATTTTTGCGCCGATGCTTCGCGCATTTGCCGCTCAAAGCCGGACCCGGAAATCTTCCTTGCGGCCTGTAAAGGACTGAACGTGCGTCCTGAAGAGGCCATTGGTATCGAAGATGCCGCCGCAGGAGTAGATGCGATTAACGCCGCAGGAATGCTGTCGGTCGGGATTGGGCCTGGCCTGAACCATGCGGGATTACAACTTCATTCAACGCAGGAACTGACCTGGGAACGCCTGACGGCGTTCTGGGCATCCCGGGCGTATTGATAAGGAATTAATAATGGCTCAACTGTCTCTGAAACACATTCAGAAAATCTATGATAACCAGGTCCACGTGGTGAAGGATTTCAACCTCGAAATTGAAGACAAAGAATTTATTGTCTTCGTCGGTCCATCGGGCTGTGGGAAATCCACGACGCTGCGAATGATTGCCGGCCTTGAGGAGATCAGCGCGGGTGAACTGATTATTGACGGGGTTTGCATGAATGATGTTCCCGCCAAGTCCCGTGATATTGCGATGGTCTTCCAGAACTATGCGCTCTATCCGCATATGACGGTCTACGACAACATGGCGTTTGGCCTGAAAATGCAAAAAATTGCGCCCTCCGTCATTGAAGAACGCGTTAGCTGGGCGGCACAGATCCTGGGCTTGCGCGACTATCTCCAGCGTAAACCTGGCGCGTTGTCCGGCGGTCAGCGCCAGCGCGTGGCGTTAGGCAGGGCGATAGTGCGCGAAGCGGGGGTCTTCCTGATGGATGAGCCTTTATCCAACCTCGATGCCAAACTTCGTGTGCAGATGCGCGCTGAAATCAGCAAGCTGCACCAGAAGCTTAACACCACCATGATTTACGTGACGCACGATCAGACGGAAGCCATGACGATGGCGACCCGCATCGTGATTTTAAAGGACGGCATCATTCAGCAGGTGGGCGCGCCGAAGCAGGTCTACAACGAGCCGGCGAATATGTTCGTTGCAGGGTTTATTGGTTCGCCTGCGATGAACTTCATTCGTGGCGCGATCGACGACCGCTACTTTGTGACGGAAACGCTGCGCCTGGAGATCCCGGAGGACAAGCTGGCCGTACTGAATGCGCAAGGTTACCAGCGTAAAGCGGTTGTCTTTGGGATCCGTCCGGAAGACATTCTCACCGCACAGCGAAGCGGTGAAAACATCACGGCGAAGATCAGCGTTGCTGAGCTGACCGGGGCTGAATTTATGCTTTATGCCACCGTGGGTGGGCATGAACTGGTCGTCCGTGCGGGAGCGGCGGATGATTACGTCGCCGGAGATAATATCGGCATCCAGTTCGATATGAATAAGTGCCATTTCTTCGATGCTGATACTGAAACAGCTATTAGATAAGAAAGGTGTTCGCCGGAAATGAAAGTTTCCGGTTTTTTGCGTGTTAATTATAAAGGAATATTTTAATGAGTACTCTACTAAGAAGTGCTGCGCTCGTTCTGTGCGCAGGGGTGAGCTGCGCGCAAGCAACAGAATCAGCCAAACAGTGGGAATTTAATATTGGCGCCATGTATGAAATTGAAAACGTCGAAGGTCAGGCTGACGATAAAGATGGATTATATGAACCCTCCGTGTGGTTTAATGCCACATGGGATGCCTGGACCATTTCGCTGGCTATGTATCAGGAGGGGCCGGTCGATTACAGTAGCATGACGCGCGGCACCTATTTCGATCGTCCTGAAGTAGAATTACGCTATCGTTTTATCGGCACCGATGATTTTACGTTCGGCCTGACCGGTGGCTTCCGTAATTATGGCTATCACTTTAAGGATGAGCATGGTGCTAAAGATGGTAGTGCTAATATGCAGCGCTACAAAGTTCAGCCTGACTGGGATATTAAACTAACCGACGACTGGCGTTTTGGCGGCTGGTTTGCCATGTATCAGTTTGCCAACGATCTGGAAAAAACCGGCTATTCTGACAGCCGCGTCGAGACCGAAACCGGTTTTACCTGGACAATTAACGAAACGGTCTCGGCAAAAGTTAATTACTATTTAGAGCGCGGTTTTAATATGGACGGTTCACGTAATAACGGTGAATTCTCCACTCAGGAAATTCGCGCCTATCTGCCGATTTCATTGGGTCAGACGACGCTAACGCCTTATACCCGTCTGGGACTCGATCGCTGGTCAAACTGGGACTGGCAAGACGATCCTGAGCGTGAAGGACATGATTTCAACCGTTTGGGTATGCTGTACGCCTATGATTTTAACAATGGTTTATCCATGACGCTGGAATATGCCTACGAATGGGAAAATCATGACGAAGGGGAAAGTGACCGCTTCCACTATGCCGGTATCGGCGTGAATTACGCGTTTTGATAACACTTCACCAGGGGCGTTTGCCCCTGGTTTTTAGCGTAATGAAGCCGCATCTGAAAAATGCGTTTCAACCAATATCTTATGCGGGGCAGGTTTACCCGCTATGCACCTGAACAACACATCGCAGCTCTCTTCGCCCAGCTTTCTGGTGGGGATATCAAAGCCGCCAGGCGCAGGGGTTAAAATGAGAGATAGCATTGGGTCGCTGTATCCTGCCATTGCGACCTGTTCCGGGATCGTCAGGTTTAGCGCATCCGCGGCACGATAAAGACTCAGCAATTTCATACTGTCTGTCGCAAAAACCGCATCGGGCGGGTTGTCTGAAGAGAGTAGCTGACAGGCCGCCTGAAGCGCGCTTTCATGGGTATACCCGCCATCAATAACCCAGTCCGGGTTAATCGCAATACCCTGCTTCTCAAGGCTCGATTTATAGCCCGCCAGGCGATCGATAGAAACGTGATAATCGAGCGGGGCATGCAGGCAGGCAATTTTAGTGCGACCATGTTTGATAAATGAGTCGGTTAATATGGCGCTGTCGCGGAAATTATCCGTGTCGACAGAATAGATATTCTGGTAATTGCCTTCCACTTTACCAATAACGACCACGGGCACGCCATATTCGTCCAGCGTCGCGAAAAAAGACTCGTTCGCCGGCGAGCTTAGCATGATGATCCCCTTGATCATCTTCTGCTTTATTTTACCTACGCATTTTTGCAGATCATCTTCGCTGCTTTTGGACGTTTGTAAAATAACATCAAAACCCTCTTCTTCTGCTTTTGCCGTAATGGCATGTAGTACATCAGAGAAAAACGGATTGCCTGCGGTGGTTTTGGTTGAACGGGTCGAAATAACCATAATGGCGTCGAAGCCAGAAGAGGTGAGTGCGCGGGCAAGTTTATTCGGTTGATAATTTAATTCTTCTATCGCCTTCAACACCTTTTCGCGCGCTTCAGGAGAAATATTCGTTTGTTTATTCAGAACGCGCGACACGGTTGATTTCGAAACGCCAGCAACGCGGGCAATATCATAGATGGTGGGTGACATACACCTTACTCACTCCAGACGGACAGCAATTGCGCCCATCTTACTGGAGAGAAAACGGCAATAGCAATAATTAAGAATTGATAATCAACGATCTGCCCCAATTTACTGTATTCTGAAGTGACTTTTTTCAGGGTTCCAGGCAATGAAGGACGGCGATGAAGCGACTTAAAAACGAATTCAATTCTCTGGTGAACCGTGGCGTTGATCGCCATCTGCGTCTTGCCGTGACGGGGCTGAGCCGCAGCGGTAAGACAGCATTCATTACGGCGATGGTCAATCAGCTGTTGAACCTGCATGCAGGGGCGCGCCTGCCACTGCTTAGCGCAGTGCGCGAGGAGCGGTTGCTTGGGGTGAAACGCGTACCGCAACGTGATTTTGGTATACCCCGTTTCACCTATGATGAAGGTCTGGCGCAGTTATACGGGGAGCCTCCCGCCTGGCCCACCCCGACGCGTGGCGTGAGCGAAATCCGTCTTGCGCTTCGTTTCCGCTCGAATGAATCCCTGATGCGTCACTTCAAAGAAACGTCCACGCTCTATCTCGAAATTGTGGATTACCCGGGAGAATGGCTGCTCGATTTACCGATGCTGGCGCAGGATTACCTGAGCTGGTCCCGACAGATGACCGGTCTGTTGCAGGGGCAGCGGGCAGAGTGGTCGACCAAATGGCGCCAGCTTTGCGAAGGACTGGATCCGCTGGCACCGGCGGATGAAAACCGTCTGGCCGTCATAGCCGAAGCCTGGACGGATTACCTGCATCAGTGCAAGCAGGAGGGGTTGCATTTTATTCAGCCGGGCCGCTTTGTTCTGCCGGGTGATTTAGCCGGTGCTCCCGCGCTACAGTTTTTCCCGTGGCCGGACGTTGACAGCATCGGTGAATCGAAACTGGCGCAGGCGGACAAGACCACCAACGCCGGTATGCTCCGCGAGCGATACAATTATTACTGTGAGAAGGTGGTTAAGGGCTTTTATAAAAATCACTTTTTACGCTTTGACCGCCAGATCGTACTGGTGGACTGCCTGCAACCGCTCAACAGCGGGCCGCAGGCGTTCAATGATATGCGGCTGGCGCTGACGCAGCTGATGCAAAGCTTTCATTATGGCCAGCGTACGCTGTTTCGCCGTTTGTTCTCGCCGGTCATCGACAAGCTGCTGTTTGCCGCCACAAAAGCTGACCATGTGACGGTCGATCAGCACGCCAACATGGTATCCCTGCTGCAACAGCTGGTGCAGGATGCCTGGCAGAATGCGGCCTTCGAAGGGATCAGCATGGATTGTCTGGGGCTGGCGTCCGTACAGGCTACGCAGAGTGGGTTGATTGATCTGAATGGCGAGAAAATTCCGGCCCTGCGGGGCAACCGTCTCAGCGACGGTGAGCCGCTCACGGTCTATCCGGGGGAAGTTCCGGCGCGTCTGCCGGGCCAGGCTTTCTGGCAAAGCCAGGGTTTTCAGTTCGAAGCCTTCCGTCCGCAGAGTATGAACGTTGACCAGCCATTGCCGCATATCCGTCTGGATGCCGCGCTGGAGTTTTTAATTGGAGATAAATTGCGATGACGGAACCGTTAAAACCACGCATTGATTTTACCGGCCAGCTTGAGCAGTCCCCGCATGAGGCGTTTAAAACGGCGCAAACCTTCAGCGGCCCGCAGGCCGACAACTTTGCTCCCGTGCTGGCAGACGAGCCGTTGGCTGAAGAGGGGCAGGCGGAAGCGGCGGTTGATGCGGCACTGCGCCCGAAACGCAGCCTGTGGCGCAAGATGGTGACCGCCGGGTTAGCCCTTTTTGGTGTGAGCGTAATCGGCCAGGGCGTGCAGTGGGGCGTCAATGCCTGGCAAACGCAGGACTGGGTGGCGCTGGGGGGATGCGCCGCCGGGGCGTTGATTGTTGGTGCGGGCGTTGGCTCGGTCGTTACCGAGTGGCGTCGCCTATGGCGTTTGCGTCAGCGTGCCCACGAACGCGATGAAGCGCGGGATCTGCTGCACAGTCACGGCACAGGAAAAGGGCGTGCTTTTTGTGAAAAGCTTGCGGCTCAGGCCGGGATTGATCACTCTCACCCGGCGCTTCAGCGCTGGTATGCGGCGATCCACGAAACCCAGAATGACCAGGAAGTGGTCACGCTCTATGCCCACATTGTTCAGCCGGTGCTGGATGCGCAGGCTCGTCGTGAGATCAGCCGCTCGGCGGCGGAATCTACCCTGATGATCGCCGTCAGTCCGCTGGCGATGGTAGACATGGCCTTTATCGCCTGGCGCAACCTGCGCCTGATCAACCGCATCGCCAGACTGTATGGCATCGAGCTTGGTTATTACAGCCGGCTGCGCCTGTTCAAACTGGTATTGCTGAATATCGCCTTCGCCGGGGCAAGCGAACTGGTACGGGAGGTCGGGATGGACTGGATGTCGCAGGATCTTGCGGCGCGTCTCTCTGCCCGGGCGGCGCAGGGGATTGGTGCCGGTCTGCTGACGGCACGCCTGGGCATCAAAGCGATGGAGGTTTGTCGTCCACTCCCCTGGATCGATGGCGATAAGCCGCGGCTGGGGGATTTCCGTCGCGAATTGATTGGCCAGCTTAAAGAGACGCTCAATAAAAAACCTGCTCAGTGAGGTTTTGTTTACTAATCGTGCGGGCTGTCAATATTTGTTGACAGCCACCTTCCCGAACACCGTGATCTGACATATCATTTTACTGTTATTGGCTTAAACGGTGAATTTCCCATGCGTCTGGAAGTCTTTTGTGAGGACCGTCTCGGTCTGACCCGCGAGTTACTCGATCTTCTTGTTTTACGTAGCATTGATTTACGTGGCATAGAGATCGACCCTGTCGGGCGAATTTACCTCAATTTTGCCGAAATTGAATTTAATACCTTCAGTAGCCTGATGGCGGAAATCCGCCGTATCGCTGGCGTTACGGATGTACGCACCATCCCCTGGATGCCGTCCGAGCGGGAACATCTTGCGCTGAGCGCGCTGCTGGAAGCAATGCCGGAGCCGTTTCTCTCTCTCGATCTGAAAAATAAAGTCGAGCGCGTTAACCAGGCCAGCTGCCAGCTGTTTGCGCAGACTCAGGAAAAACTTATCGGGCACCACGCCACGCAACTGATCACCGGGTTTAATTTCCAGCGCTGGCTGGACAGCAACCCGCAAAATACCCATAGCGAGCACGTCGTCATCAACGGACAGAATTTCCTGATGGAGATCACGCCGGTCTACCTGAAAGGGGAAAATGCCGCGCGGGTGCTGACCGGCGCAGTGATCATGCTGCGCTCCACGGTGCGCATGGGGCGTCAGTTACAGAACCTTTCCAGCCAGGACGTCTGCGCATTCAGCCAGATTATTGCGGTGAGCCCGAAGATGCGTCATGTAATCGACCAGGCGCGCAAGCTGGCAAATCTTACGGCGCCGCTGCTGATTACCGGGGATACCGGTACGGGGAAAGATCTGCTGGCGCATGCTGTGCACATGGCCAGCCCGCGTGCGGCAAAACCGTATCTGGCGCTGAACTGCGCCTCTATTCCTGAAGATGCGGTGGAAAGTGAGCTGTTCGGGCATGCGCCGGAAGGTAAAAAAGGCTTCTTTGAACAGGCGAATGGCGGCTCGGTGCTGCTGGACGAGATTGGCGAAATGTCGCCACGCATGCAGGCGAAACTGCTTCGTTTTCTCAATGACGGCACGTTTCGCCGCGTGGGGGAAGATCATGAAGTACACGTGGATGTGCGCGTCATCTGCGCCACCCAGAAAAACCTGGTGGAGCTGGTGCAGAAAGGGGTATTCCGCGAAGATCTCTACTATCGTCTCAACGTTCTGACGCTCAATATTCCGCCGCTGCGCGATTGCCCGCAGGACATCATGCCGTTGACAGAACTGTTCGTGGCCCGTTTTGCCGACGAGCAGGGCGTGCCGCGTCCGAAGCTCTCTGCCGACCTGGGCACCGTGCTGACGCGTTACGGCTGGCCGGGCAATATTCGTCAGCTTAAAAATGCGGTCTATCGCGCATTAACTCAGCTTGAAGGGTATGAACTGCGCCCTCAGGATATTCTGTTGCCGGATTACGATGCCGGGACGGTCTCGGTAGGCGAAGAGGCAATGGAAGGCTCGCTGGATGACATCACCAGCCGTTTCGAGCGTTCGGTGTTAACGCAGCTTTATCGCAGCTATCCGAGCACGCGCAAGCTGGCTAAACGTCTTGGGGTGTCTCATACCGCGATTGCGAATAAGCTGCGCGAGTATGGGTTAAATCAGAAGAAGGGTGACGAATAAATAAAAAAGCCTCTTTGCAGAGGCTTTTTTACGTTTAGGCTTTAAGCGCCTCAAGTGCAGCGGTGTAATCCGGTTCGGTAGTGATTTCGTTAACCAGCTCACTGAAAACAACGTTGTCGTTTTCGTCGATCACCAGCACCGCACGAGCAGCCAGACCTTTCAGCGCGCCTTCGGAGATGGCAACACCGTATTTTTCCAGGAAATCCGGGCTGCGCAGAGTGGAAAGGGTGATGACGTTGCTCAGGCCTTCAGCGCCGCAGAAGCGGGACTGGGCAAACGGCAGGTCAGCAGAAATGCACAGCACTACGGTGTTGTTCATTTCGGTCGCCAGCTGGTTGAATTTACGCACTGATGCAGCGCAAACGCCAGTATCGATGCTTGGGAAAATGTTCAGGACTTTACGTTTGCCAGCAAACTGGCTCAGCGTGACGTCAGACAGATCTTTAGCCACCAGAGTAAAAGGCTGTGCTTTGCTGCCAGACTGTGGGATGGAACCTGCAACAGCAACCGGGTTGCCCTGGAAATGAACGAGTTGTGACATAGATATCTTCCTGTTTACAAATAGTTAACGTCGTGGCTAGTGTATGTCATCCGCAGTTAGCACGGCAAACCAATTTTATGCCTACCGGCCTGCAAGGAGTCAGTGATGAGAAGCGTTAAGGTCTATGAAGAAGCCTGGCCATTGCACACCCCGTTTGTGATTTCGCGCGGCAGCCGTAGTGAGGCCTGCGTGGTCGTGGTTGAATGTGAAGAGGATGGCGTGAAAGGTGTCGGGGAATGTACCCCTTATCCTCGCTATGGAGAAAGCCTGGCGTCAGTCATGGCGCAAATTATGACGGTAGTGCCCGAATTGCAGGCGGGCCTGACGCGTGAGGCTCTTCAGCAGCGGTTGCCAGCTGGCGCCGCGCGCAACGCGATTGACTGCGCGCTCTGGAGTCTGGAAGCGGCGAAACAACACAAACCGCTTCCTTCGCTGCTGAACATGACTCTGCCGCAATCGATCGTCACCGCGCAAACGGTGGTCATTGGTGAACCTGAGCAAATGGCGGCCAGCGCCCAGGCGTTATATGCCACCGGTGCAACATTATTAAAGGTGAAGCTCGACGATCGTCTGATTAGCGAACGCATGGTCGCCATTCGTGCGGCGGTGCCTGATGCCACCCTGATCGTCGACGCGAATGAATCCTGGCACAGCGAAGGGCTGGCAGCCCGTTGTCAGCTGCTTGCCGATCTGAACGTTGCCATGCTGGAACAACCCCTCCCGGCAGAAGATGATGATGCGCTGGCGAATTTTATTCATCCGCTTCCCGTCTGTGCAGATGAAAGCTGTCATACCCGTGAGAGCCTGTCTTCCCTCAAGGGGCGCTACGAAATGGTGAACATCAAGCTGGATAAAACAGGCGGATTAACCGAGGCCCTTGCTCTGGCAAAAGATGCGCAGGCGCAAGGCTTCACTCTGATGCTGGGCTGCATGTTGTGCACTTCCAGAGCGATTGGCGCTGCACTCCCGCTGGTAAACAGCGTGCGTTTTGCCGATTTGGATGGCCCAACCTGGCTGGCGGTTGATGTTTCACCTGCTCTGAATTTTACTTCCGGCGTACTTCATCTTTGAGGCTGCCAGCGCAGGAGATCTGTCATCGCCCGCAGGTATTTTTCGCTCGCTTCATCTGACGAGATGGGCGGAAACTCAGCGGTGATACAGTGAAGGCCGAGGTCCGCGCACCAGCTGCCAAACGACCCGGGTGTTTCATAGCCAACGCTGGTCACCAGAGGAAGCGCAAACGCATCCGCCAGCCACTGCCCGAGCGCCGTATGGCGAGGATCTTCAATACAGGCGAGGGGATCGTGGAAAGAGACAACCCAGGCCGGGTGGATCTTATGAATAAGCTGGCACAACGCCTGAGTTTCCGGTTCGGACCCAGGTTTATCTCCCGTGAGCAAAACCACATCTCGCTCCTGAGCAGAACTGTTCCAGCGATATACCGTTTCACCGGCGCGCCAGTTTGCCGCCGGGAAGTTCCTGTTAAGGTCAACGCCTCGTGCATTCGCCCGTAATCCAAGCTGACAACCGTCCGGATTGACGGTCAAAATGACATGATGACGTCGTAAATCGGGAGACAGCGTACGCAGCGCGCACGAAAGCGTCACAACAGATGAGTTTTCATCGCCATGGGTGCCCGCAATAATTAAGCCGCTATTACGATCGGCCTCGGGTGCCGGAAACCAGATCAGTGGCGCGCCTAAAAACGAGCGGCCATAATGTTCAGTCCCGGGCGGGAAGGCACCGCGTTCCGTTCTTGGTCGGGTAGTTGCCATAGTAAACCCTGATAATAAAGTCACTTCTGGCAGTGTTGTGCAAAACTCGCGGTTAATCAAATAGTTTCCGTATGTGGTGAAAATTGCCTGGCATCAACTTTCCGGAGGAAGCATTTGCATTTCTCCGTTTCGAAACAAATAATTACGCATCTGCCTGTTACCTGACATCATTAAGGGGATCGTATGAAGCATCCTGTTTCGCTTCTTTGTACTGCGCTGTGGCTGTGCGGAGTTTCTTCACTTTCATATGCTGCGGAGGTTCCCGGGGGAACGGTTCTGGCGCAAAAGCAGGAGCTGGTTCGACACATCAAAGATGAACCCGCTTCGCTCGATCCGGCAAAAGCGGTGGGATTGCCCGAGATTCAGGTGATCCGAGACCTCTATGAAGGGCTGGTAAATCAGAACGAAAAAGGGGAGTTAGTGCCCGGCGTGGCGACGCGCTGGCAGAGTAATGATAACCGTGTCTGGACGTTCACGTTGCGGGATAACGCCAAATGGTCTGACGGTACTCCGGTGACGGCACAAGATTTTGTCTACAGCTGGCGTCGTCTGGTTGATCCCAAAACAACCTCACCTTTCGCCTGGTTTGCAGCGCTGGCGGGCATTAACAATGCCCAGGCCATTATCGATGGCAAAGCTGCTCCGGATACCCTCGGCGTGACGGCGGTCGATGCTAAAACGCTGCGCGTGCAGCTGGACAAACCGCTGCCCTGGTTCAGCAATCTGACGGCTAACTTCGCGTTTTATCCTGTTCGAAAGGCCAACGTAGAAAGCGGTAAGGAATGGACGCGCCCAGGCGCGCTCATTGGCAACGGTGCGTATGTGCTGAAAGATCGCGTCGTGAATGAAAAACTGGTGGTTGAGCCAAATTCACATTACTGGGATAACGCCAATACGGTGCTGAAAAAAGTCACCTTTGTGCCGATCAACCAGGAGTCTTCAGCGACCAAACGCTACCTGGCGGGCGATATAGATATTACAGAATCATTTCCGAAAAACATGTACCAGAAGCTGCTTAAAGATATTCCGGGACAGGTGTATACACCGCCACAGCTTGGGACTTATTACTATGCGTTTAACACGCAAAAAGGCCCAACCGCGGATGCCCGCGTACGTCTGGCGCTGAGCATGACGATCGATCGGCGCATTATGGCCGAAAAAGTCCTGGGAACCGGTGAGAAACCGGCCTGGCATTTTACCCCTGATGTTACTGCCGGTTTTACGCCGGAAACCTCGCCATTTGAGCAGATGTCGCAGCAGGAACTCAATGCACAGGCGAAAACGTTGCTCCAGGCCGCAGGCTATGGTCCTCAGCGTCCGCTTAAATTAACGCTGCTGTACAACACATCTGAAAACCATCAGAAGATTGCGATTGCCGTCGCCTCTATGTGGAAGAAAAATCTGGGGGTTGACGTTAAGTTGCAGAATCAGGAGTGGAAAACCTACATCGACAGCCGCAATACCGGCAATTTTGACGTCATCCGTGCGTCGTGGGTAGGGGACTACAATGAGCCGTCGACATTCCTGTCGTTGCTGACCTCCTCCCACAGCGGGAATATCTCACGATTCAACGATCCTGCTTACGATAAGATTATTCACCAGGCGACGCTCGAAACCACTGAAAAAGCGCGTAATGCAGACTACAACATGGCCGAGAAGATCCTCGCTGAAAAAGCGCCCATTGCTCCAATTTATCAGTACACCAATGGCCGTCTCATCAAGCCATGGGTAAAAGGTTATCCGATAAATAACCCAGAGGATGTTGCATATAGCCGAACAATGTATATTGAAAAGCACTAAAAAAGAGGTCAGGGCGCTACGTGATTATGGTAAACACCCATTAACCGCATAAGCGCCCGCTCTAAGGGTTGATAGTTTTACAGCCTGGTTATTACCGAATATCCCCTTCATATCAGCCCATCACTTATTGTCATGATGAATATCTTCAGAGAGATTTTTTCTCCCGTTTATCGAAAAATGCGTAGTCATTTATTCGCCATACCGTTCCGCTTGAGGAGCAGCTTCGTCTGCTTTCCATTTTACCTGCCGGGCAACCCCTGTCAGCAGCGCAGCTAAACCAGACCGAACAGCATCTTCAGCAGTTGATTGCCAGCTATGCCCTGCTGAAGCACCAAAAAGAATAATGAGACTGGCGAAAAACACGGAGTTGACATGTCAGCAAGATAGCGTTTTTTTAAGAAAGTGCAACAGAATATCGGGGACAAACCAATCTATGTTAATACGGCTGAGGCCGAAGTCAGGACGTTTTGTGAGCGGATGGAGGATCTTGCGCAGCAAATCATTACATGGTTTGAAGGTTCTGGTATTGAAATAATTTTATCTAAAAAACATATCACCGATTTAAGTACGGTTGGCTACAGCCTCAGTAGCGGTATATGTCGTTATGCTATTACGACGATCATTTTGCAAAATGGGGATCGCAGCGTCACCATTATGCCAGAACAGGTGATCAGGGGGCCGGAGAAGGGGTGTGTGACGATGAGTATTAATGTCCCCGATAGTCTGTCGGGGGCGAGGATATTCCATTTAAGCATGGCGCCTGATACAGGCTGGTATATTCGTCGCGGGCATCAAAGTGCAAAAGAGAATATTCTCATGAATGAGGACTGCTTTTTCCAGACTATCGACTATCTGGCCTGAACGTAAGCCACTCTAACGGGAGGGGCGCGTATTAACTACGTTAACTTATTAAGCACCACTAAACAACGGCGCCCTACAGTACCCCTCCTTAAATATATAATTACCGTTATGGAAGGGGTATCAGCAACCCAACGACAAGCCAGATATTTAGCGTAAAACATGCTTTTTATCCGCCCTAAGTAAAACTGCGCAAATCAAACTGCAAAACAACAAACCAGCGACGAACGTGAGGACAAATTCGTATGGCAATGCTATAACCCTTAATGCCAACCAAAATATAATGTCCCAGGAAAACGTATGCTAAGAAATATTAGTGTCAGAACGTTCATTGTCTATTTCCTTTTATGTGTATTTTTGGTAAGTGATGGAGTTATAGCGCTATTTTCACGGAATTCTTCGCTTTTTATTGCAGTCATAATTGTACAATTCATCGCCTTATTTTTACTCTGGGCGTACATGACCAAATATCTTGTGACGCCGATCAATACGGTGAAAAAAAGTATTGAAGAAGTAACGTCAGGCAAACTTGGCGTGTCGATACCTGAATTTGGCAACAACTGTGCGGGACGACTGATCCCCGGGATTAATAGTCTCTCCAGCAACATTGCAACGCTGGTCCGTGAGATCCGCGCCTCCTCGCAAACCGCGATGACCCTGTCAGATCAACTCTCTTCACGCAGCGCGCAGCTTTCCGTCAAAACAGAACAGCAGTCAGCTTCGCTGGTGCAAACGGCAGCCAGCATGGAAGAGATGGCTGCAAGTACAAAAAATAATGCCGACAATACCCGTTTAGCCAGCGAGCAGGCGAATATCGCGACGTTACAGGCGCGTAAAGGCGGAGAATTAATGGGGCAGGTCGCGAACAATATGCAGTCGATTACCGACTGCGCCCAGCAAATGACAGAGATTATCTCGCTGATTGACGGTATCGCTTTTCAGACCAATATTCTGGCGCTTAACGCCGCCGTTGAAGCGGCAAGAGCGGGCGACCATGGTAAAGGATTTTCTGTGGTCGCGGGTGAGGTGAGAAGCCTGGCGCATCGTAGCGCCGAAGCGGCAAAAAATATTAAGTCACTGATTGAAGTTACCAGCCATAACGTGACGCAGGGCGTTAACGTGGTCTCTGAAGCCGAAAAAAACATGCATGACATTGTTACCGGTTCGGGCAATGTGAGCAGACTGATGGATGAAATATCCGCCTCAACCTCAGAACAGGAAAAAGGTATTTCACAAATTACGCAGGCATTATCAGAGCTTGAACGCGTAACGCAGAGCAACGTGTCGATGGTTGAGGAACTCAATGGATCGTCAGATGTGCTGCGCAATCAGGTGATTGAGCTCCAGACACGAACACGTAATTTCCGTCTGGAAAATGAGTTCCAGACTGACAATGCGTTAAGAAGCCGCGAATGGGCGGTGAATTCCTGAACGTATTCAGGACGATGCCTCACATAATTATTGCTTAACCCTCGGCGAAAGCTAGACTGACACCGAAAGAGATAAAACGGTGGAGGCGCTGTGGAGAGCATTAAAGGGTCTGAGGTTAACGTACCTGACGCAGTTTTTGCATGGGTGTTTGATGGACAAGGCGGCGCAAGGCCGCTTGAAGATCAGGATCACATCGACAGCGAACATCCATGCTGGCTGCACCTCAACTACACGCACCCGGACAGCGCCGAGTGGCTCGCGTCCACGCCGCTACTGCCCAACAACGTTCGGGATGCGCTGGCGGGAGAAAGTCTCAGACCCCGCGTCAGCCGGATGGGTGAGGGGACGTTAATTACGCTGCGTTGTATAAACGGCAGTACGGATGAGCGTCCGGATCAGCTGGTGGCAATGCGTGTTTATATGGATGAACGGCTGATTGTTTCCACCCGCCAGAGAAAAGTGCTGGCGCTGGATGACGTCATTAACGATCTGAAAGAGGGCACGGGGCCTACGGATTGCGGCAGCTGGCTGGTGGATGTGTGTGATGCGCTGACCGATCATGCCAGCGAGTTTATAGAAGAACTTCACGATAAAATCATCGATCTGGAAGATAACCTGCTCGATCAGCAAATCCCCCCACGTGGTTTTCTGGCGCTGCTGCGTAAGCAGCTCATCGTGATGCGCCGCTATATGACCCCTCAGCGCGACGTTTATGCGCGGCTGGCCAGCGAACGCATGAGCTGGATGAACGACGATCAACGCCGCAGAATGCAGGATATCGCTGACCGGCTCGGACGTGGACTGGACGAGATTGACTCATGTATTGCCAGAACGGCAGTCATGGCGGATGAGATAGCCCAGGTGATGCAGGAGTCGTTAGCCAGGAGAACGTACACCATGTCGCTGATGGCGATGGTCTTTTTACCGAGTACCTTCCTGACGGGGTTGTTTGGCGTAAACCTCGGAGGGATCCCCGGCGGTGAATATCACTATGGCTTCACCACGTTTTGCGTCATGTTAGTGGTTTTGATTGGGGGTGTTGCATGGTGGTTGCATCGTAGTAAATGGCTGTAAATTTACGCTTTTCTGAGGCAGAGTCGGCTTCAAAACGACATTTTAATTGAGCGAAGTCAATAAACTCCGACCATGTTAGGTGCAATATTACTCCCGCAGGTGAATGCAACGTCAAGCGATGGGCGTTGCGCTCCATATTGTCTTACTTCCTTTTTTTGAATTACTGCATAGCACAATTGATTCGTACGACGCCGACTTCATAGTCGGCTTTTTTTTGCCTCCTGTTTATCTGCGTCTACCCTTTAGGAGTAAGCACCCTAATCTGGAGGAAAAGATGAGTATGCTACTTGCCCTGCAACGCCTCAACACCTGGCAGTCCGATCCGGTGCCCACCGATCCGACGCCGATACCCGATCCTGTCCCACGTCCGCAGCCGATGCCGGATCCGCCGCCCGATGAAGAACCGATTAAATTGTCGCATCGTTAGCGCAGATCTGCGAGGATACGCGCCATCTGACTGCAATCATTACCACGAGAGTATATTGTGACCGCTTTTTCCACGCTGAACGTTCTGCCTGAAGCCCAACTGACTAACCTGAATGAGTTGGGCTACCTCACTATGACCCCTGTCCAGGCCGCCGCGCTGCCGGCTATCCTTGAAGGCCGTGACGTGCGCGTGCAGGCGAAAACCGGCAGTGGAAAAACGGCTGCATTCGGGCTAGGCCTGTTACAACACATTGATGCAACCCTGTTTCAGACTCAGTCCCTGATACTCTGCCCGACGCGCGAGCTGGCCGACCAGGTCGCGGGTGAGCTGCGTCGTCTGGCGCGTTTTTTGCCTAACACTAAAATTTTAACGCTCTGCGGCGGGCAACCGTTCGGAGCGCAGCGCGATTCCCTTCAGCACGCGCCGCATATCATTGTGGCAACGCCGGGCCGTCTGCTCGATCACCTGCAAAAAGGCACTGTTTCACTCGATGCACTGCAAACGCTGGTGATGGATGAAGCTGACCGCATGCTGGATATGGGCTTCAGCGATGCGATTGACGAAGTGATCCGCTTTGCCCCAGCCACACGCCAGACGCTGCTCTTTTCTGCCACCTGGCCCGAGGCGATTGCAGCGATCAGCGGGCGCGTGCAGAAGAACCCGCTGACCATTGAAATCGATACTGTCGATGCGTTACCGGCGATTGAGCAGCAGTTCTTCGAGACATCGCAGCACGGCAAAATTCCACTGCTACAAAAATTGCTGAGCCAACACCAGCCAGCGTCCTGCGTGGTGTTCTGTAATACCAAAAAAGATTGTCAGGCGGTGTGCGATGCTCTGAATGATGCCGGACAGAGCGCATTATCGCTGCATGGCGATCTGGAACAGCGCGAGCGCGATCAGACGCTGGTGCGTTTCGCTAACGGCAGCGCTCGCGTGCTGGTTGCAACGGATGTGGCGGCCCGTGGCCTGGATATTAAATCGCTTGAGCTGGTGGTGAATTTCGAACTGGCATGGGATCCGGAAGTGCATGTCCACCGCATCGGGCGTACCGCGCGCGCAGGTAACAGTGGTCTCGCCATCAGCTTCTGCGCACCTGAAGAGGCGCAGCGCGCCAATATTCTTGCGGAAATGCTGCAACTAAAACTCAACTGGGTGAATGCCCCAGGTAATATCAGCATCGCTCCGCTGGCGGCGGAGATGGCCACCCTGTGCATCGACGGCGGTAAAAAGGCCAAAATGCGTCCCGGTGACGTTCTGGGGGCGTTAACTGGGGATATCGGTCTCGACGGGGCAGATATTGGCAAGATCACGGTCCATCCTGCGCATGTCTACGTAGCGGTTCGCCAGTCGGTTGCACATAAGGCCTGGAAACAGTTGCAGGGCGGGAAGATTAAAGGGAAGACCTGCCGCGTTCGACTGCTGAAATAAGCTTAAAACGCGTCTCAGAAACGATATCTGAGACGCTGCCAGGTTACTTGACTTCTACCACGTTCAGGCGCAGTTCATCGAATTGCGCATCCTCTTCCTCTGGCTGCCAGCCAGCAGGCTGCATCGGGATCTCTTCGCGGTCAAACGCCAGATCCCCGCCATTCACCACCTCTGAACCGTGGTTAATCCCTTTGAAATCGAACAGTTCAACGTCGGCCAGGTGCGAAGGCACCACGTTCTGCATGGCGCTGAACATGGTTTCGATGCGGCCCGGATAGCGTTTATTCCAGTCACGCAGCATGTCGCCAATGACCTGACGTTGCAGGTTCGGCTGTGAGCCGCACAGATTGCACGGAATGATAGGGAAGGCTTTGGCCTGGGAGAAACGCTCAATGTCTTTCTCGCGGCAGTAGGCGAGTGGGCGGATCACGATGTGTTTGCCGTCGTCGCTCATCAGCTTCGGTGGCATTCCCTTCATTTTGCCGCCATAGAACATATTCAGAAACAGCGTTTGCAGAATGTCGTCCCGGTGATGACCAAGCGCAATCTTGGTGGCGCCCAGTTCGGTTGCGGTGCGGTACAGAATGCCGCGACGCAAACGTGAGCAGAGCGAGCAGGTCGTTTTGCCCTCTGGGATCTTCTCTTTAACAATGCCGTAGGTATTCTCTTCTACGATTTTGTACTCAACGCCCAGGTTCTCAAGGTACTCCGGCAGGATATGTTCCGGGAAGCCGGGCTGTTTCTGATCGAGGTTAACCGCGACCAGGGAAAAGTTCACCGGTGCGCTTTGCTGTAGATTGCGCAGGATCTCCAGCATGGTGTAGCTGTCTTTACCGCCCGACAGGCAGACCATGATGCGATCGCCTTCTTCAATCATGTTGAAGTCTGCAATGGCTTCGCCCACGTTACGGCGCAGTCGCTTTTGCAGTTTATTCAGGTTGTACTGTTCTTTCTTGTTAATTTCTTGATTTTGTTGCATCTATTCGTTACTCAGATCTCAAATGGGGCACAGGGTGAGGAAAACGATTTCAAAGCGTCAGCTTCGTGTTCATCTCTTCTATCCATGTAGCATAGATTTCATACACCATCTGCGCATGTACGTGCCCCATCTGGTTGCGATAAAAGACGGGTTTGCGGCTACCGGTAAAAACCAGCATGCGAAAGTGTGTCGTGTATGGTACGGATTGCAGCGCCGAATGCCAGCACGATTTACAAATGAGCTCCACAGGAGAAGTTTGGTTAAGACTGAAGGGTTGTCTACACTTACAGCTTACGCAGTAAAAACGGAGGTGAAAATGACTGACCGTCCCGTTAATGGTGACCATCCTGATTATAATCCCAGCCCGGATAACCCGGACAAGGATGGAAAAAAACCGAAAGATGATCCTGGCTCAGCGCCTGAATCAGGCGATAAAGATCCAGAGTAATGACCTGCCGCCTTTTCGAAGGCGGTTTTAACACCCATTCGGCCTCTCTATGCGCACCGCTATTCATGTTGTCCTCTTCAACGTTGTCTGATAACCGCTCAGAACCCCTACTGTTTTGCCTGGCGAACAGCTGAGATAAAGCACGGATCTCATTCCCGCGTACCAGCGCGTTTTACATTTCTCCTGCTACGCTTTTGAGGGGGACAAGGGAGCGCTTCTATGAAAAATAAAGACGAGCAGACAGGATTAGTTGGGCTGGCGATTGGTGCCGCCGTTATCGGGCTGGTTTCATCCCAGAAGATCATCAACCGTGAAAGTATTGTCGCTGAGCTGGTAAGGCTCGGCAGGCAGAAGGGGGATGGTGTCGAAGATGAGGTCTTTTTAAAAGCGGCTGAGTTAGTGAGAAAAGGAGTATAACGATGGCTGACATTCGTCATGCACAGTGTCATTGTGGGGCGGTGAAATTTACGGTTGAGCTGTCGGACGGCCTGAATACCGCACGTCGATGTAGCTGCTCGTTTTGCAGGATGCGTGGGGCGGTAGTGGTTTCAGCGCCTTTGACGGGCATTAAGGTGACGCAGGGCGCGGACACGCTCACAGAGTACCGTTTCAACACCGGCACGGCGCGCCATTTCTTCTGTTCGATCTGCGGTATTTACACGTTCCACCAACGACGTTCCAATCCCAATGAATATGGTGTGAATGTCGCCTGTCTGGAAAATGTCACGCCATTCGACTTCCCGGAAGTGGTGGTAATGGATGGAGTAAATCACCCTATGGATGGCGACAGCGGGGTATTTGGCTATCTCTCTTTTCGCAAAGAACAGGCGAAACAGCGATAAAATTAGCCCGCAGATTGCTGCGGGCTAACGGGATTAGAACTGGTAAACCAGACCTAAAGCTACGATGTCATCCGTACCGATGCCATTGTTTTTGTAGAATGAATCATCTTCATCCAGCAGGTTGATTTTATAATCAACATAGGTGGACATGTTTTTGTTGAAATAGTAGGTAGCACCGACGTCAGCGTATTTCACCAGGTCTTTATCGTCCTGGCCATTGCCCAGGTCTTTACCTTTGGACTGTAAATAGGAAATAGCCGGACGCAGACCGAAATCGAACTGATATTGTGCGGTGACTTCGAAGTTCTGGGTTTTGTTTGCCACCGCATCTGCATTGTCGCCGTACGGTGTCATATTGCGGGTTTCGGAATACATTGCCGCCAGATAAATGTTGTTGGCATCGTATTTCAGACCTGCGGTCCATGCATCCGCAGTATCGCCGCCCGCAGTAGTGTAATTTACCTGATCGTTGGTACGGTCAGATGAAGTATATGCCGCACCTGCGCTGAAGCCCATGCCGAAATCGTAGGTTGCGGATATACCGTAACCGTCACCATTTTCATGACGTGTATCACGACCGTTGTTGGTCCCTTCATTGGTAGAGCAGAAATTCTCGTCGCAGTTATTACCTTCATTATTACCCTGATACTGCACCGCGAAGTTCAGACCCTGCACCAGACCAAAGAAGTCGGTGTTACGGTAGGTCGCCACGCCGTTTGCACGACCGGTCATAAAGTTATCGGCATAAGTATAAGAGTCGCCACCAAATTCTGGCAGCATATCGGTCCAGCCTTCAACGTCGTACAGGACGCCATAGTTACGGCCGTAATCGAAGGAGCCGTAATCGCCCACCTTCACACCCGCGAAGGCCAGACGCGTCCAGGACTGATTGTCAGACCCTTCGGTGTTGTTTGCCTGAATGTTGTATTCCCATTGTGCGAAGCCGGTCATCATGTCGTTGATTTGGGTTTCACCTTTGAAGCCCAGTCGCATATAGGTTTGATCGCCATCTTTAGACGCGTCGTCAGAGAAATAATGCAGACCATCTACTTTGCCATACAGATCCAGTTTATTGCCGTCTTTATTATAAATTTCAGCTGCGTGAGCGGCGCCAGCCATTAACAAAGCGGGGATCATCAGTGCCAGTACTTTTCTTTGCATTTTGATTATTCCTTTGCAGTTATTTTTTTATTACTTCGTGAACTTTCCGGGCTGGAAAGCTGTCCCATGCTAAATCACTCTGACGGCGGATGAATAAAATATAATTGTTACGGGTTAAGTAAAATCTAAACTAAATGATGCGGTAGAAATAACGATTGATGCCATGAATGAATTATTATAATCAATACAAAATAAAAATTATTAATTACGTGGGAAACAAGGTAACCTCCACGCCGTTATATGCCTTTAAGATTTTTTCATCCATAATTCACGTGAATATTGTTCAGAACATTGAGGCAATTTTCACCGATCTTCTGGATTCGCCCGGTGCACGTGCATCGGGCTTTTTTTGGCAAAAAAATGCCCGGACAAGCCGGGCATACAGGTTATTCACTGGTCGATTTTTCGGCTTTCCCCGCCAGTTGCGCCAGGAAGTCATAACGCTTCTGAAGATCCGCTGCCGCATCCTTCCATAGCTGCTCTGCCACTTCTGGCTGTTGAGCGTTCAGCCTGCGGAAACGCTGCTCCTGAAGTAAGGTTTCGGCAAGGGCGTCTGACGGAGGACGCGAATCCAGCGCCAGCGGCAATTTCCCTTCATCGGCACGGCGCGGGTCAAAGCGGTACAGTGGCCAGAAGCCGGTTGCGGTGAGCTGACGCATCTGGTCGTGGCTGAGCGCCAGATCGTAGCCATGCTCCTCACAGGGACTGTAGGCGATGATCAGCGACGGGCCTGGATACGCTTCCGCTTCCTGAATGGCTTTCACCGTCTGGTTGAGCTGCGCCCCCAGCGAAATCTGCGCGACGTAGACGTGTCCATACATCATCATGCTGACGCCCAAATCTTTACGCGCCTTGCGCTTGCCGTGCTCACCAAATTTCGTGACCGCCCCCAATGGCGTTGCTTTCGAGGCCTGTCCGCCGGTGTTGGAATAGCACTGAGTATCAAGCACCAGAATATTGACGTTTTCGGTCAGGCTCAGGACATGGTCAAGACCGCCGAAACCAATATCGTAGGCCCACCCGTCGCCGCCGATCAGCCAGATAGATTTTTCAACCAGCGCGTCAGCATCGGTCAGGAGTTGTTCAGCCCCTTCAACACCCTGTAGCGCGTTGCGCAGTTCAGCAACCTGCGCGCGACGAACGTCAGGTGTGGCCTCCGCATGCAGGGCATCATTCAGTGCTGCCGGGATCTTATCGGCAAACTGTGCCAGCAGACGCATTACGCGGGCGCGGTGCTGATCGACCGTCAGACGGAATCCCAGACCAAATTCTGCGTTGTCCTCGAAAAGCGAGTTTGCCCACGCCGGGCCCCGACCGTTCGCGTCGGTGGTGTATGGCGTAGACGGCAGGTTACCCCCATAGATTGACGAGCAGCCCGTCGCGTTGGCAATCAGCATTCGGTCACCGTAAAGCTGAGTGAGCAGTTTGATATACGGTGTTTCGCCGCAGCCGGAGCACGCCCCGGAGTACTCGAAGAGCGGGGTGATGAGCTGCGAGGTACGAATGTCAATGCGTTCCAGCTTGTTGCGATCGATTTCAGGCAGGTCGAGGAAGAAATCATAATTCATTTTCTCTTCTTCAACATGTTCAAGACGCGACATCATATTGATGGCTTTGATTGACGGGTCCTGACGATCTTTCGCCGGGCACACCTCGACGCACAGGTTACAGCCGGTACAGTCTTCCGGCGCCACCTGTAGGACATATTTCTGACCACGCATATCGCGGGATTTTACATCCAGCGAGTGCAAACTTTCCGGTGCGCCATCTAACGCTTCTGGCGACACCACTTTGGCGCGAATGGCGGAGTGCGGGCAGGCCGCCACGCAGTGGTTGCACTGGGTGCACAGCTCTTCTTTCCAGATAGGGATCGCTTCGGCAATGTTGCGTTTTTCCCAGCGGGTCGTACCCATCGGCCAGGTGCCGTCAGGCGGAAGCGCAGAGACGGGAAGGGTGTCGCCCAGTCCGGCAAGCATCGCCGCCGTGACGGTTTTGACGAAATCCGGGGCGGCGTCAGACACCACTGGCGGCCGGTTCGGACTGCTGGCATTGACCGCCTGCAACGGCACCGCGAACAGCGATTCGCGGGCCAGCGCCAGCGCCTGCCAGTTGCGCTCAACCAGTTCCTGACCTTTACTGCTGTAGCTTTTTGCGATCGCCCCCTGAAGCTCCATCAGCGCGCTGTCGCCCGGCAGAATATTGGTCAGGTGGAAGAACGCCATCTGCATAACCGTATTGATGCGCGCCGCCAGGCCGCATTCGCGGGCGATCTTCGCGGCGTTAATGACATACAGGCGCGCCTGTTTCTGGTTAAGCACCGCCTGCACTTCCTGGGGCAGGCGTGCCCAGACCTCGTCGGCGCTGTAAGGGGTGTTGATCAGGAAAATACCGCCGGGCTTCAGGCGCTCGGCCATCTGATATTTATCAATGAACTGGAGCTGGTGACAGCCAACAAAATCCGCCTGAGAAATCAGGTATGCCGAACGGATCGGGTGTTCGCTGACGCGCAGATGGGAGACGGTCAGTCCGCCCGCTTTTTTGGAGTCGTAGACGAAATATCCTTGCGCATACCACGGCGTAGAGTTGCCGATAATTTTGATGTTGTTCTTGGTCGCCGAGACGCTGCCGTCGCTACCCAGACCGTAGAACAGCGCTTCCAGTTTCGCAGTCGAGGGCAGGGTGTTTTCCGGCAAGGGGAGAGAAAGGTTAGTCACGTCATCATAAATGCCGACCGTAAAGCGCGGCTTCGGTTTTGCCTCGCGGAGTTCAGCAAATACCGCCAGGACGCACTCCGGTCCGAACTCTTTGGAAGACAATCCATAACGCCCGCCAATGACGCGCGGCAGCGTTTCGCGCTCACCGCGGTTAAACGCCTCAGCCAGAGCGGTCATCACATCCAGATAAAGTGGCTCAGCCTGTGCGCCAGGCTCTTTGGTGCGGTCCAGTACCGCCACTGCACGCGCGCTATCCGGCAGGGCTGCGAGCAGGTGTTTCGCTGAGAAGGGACGGTAGAGGCGAACTTTGAGCACGCCAACTTTTTCACCACGCGTCAATAGCTCATCAACCACCTCTTCACAGGTGCCGATGGCAGAGCCCATCAGGACGATCACGCGCTCGGCCTGTGGATGACCGTAATATTCAAACGGCTTATATTCGCGGCCCGTCGCAGCGGCAAAATCGTCCATCGCCTGTTCAACGTGCGCATAGACCGCGTTGTACCACGGGTTTGTCGCCTCGCGGGACTGGAAATAGGTATCCGGGTTCGCAGAGGTACCCCGGATCACCGGATGTTCCGGATTGAGGGCGCGTGCGCGATGCGCATCGATGTCAGCCTGCGGCAGCAGATTAAGAATAGTGTCGTCCGGTAGCGGAACGATTTTATTGATCTCGTGGGACGTACGGAAACCATCGAAGAAATGAATAAATGGCACTCGGCTTTTCAGCGTGGCGATATGCGAAATCAGCGCGAAGTCCTGCGCTTCCTGCACGCTGCTGGCGCAGAGCATAGCGCAGCCGGTCTGACGCACGGCCATCACATCTGAGTGGTCGCCAAAAATAGAGAGAGCGTGAGTGGCTACGGTGCGTGCGGCAACGTGCAACACAAACGGCGTTAATTGCCCTGCCAGCTTGTAAAGCGTGGGGATCATCAACAGCAGCCCCTGAGACGACGTGAACGAGGTCGACAGGGCACCGGTCTGCAACGCACCATGCACGGTGGCAATGGCACCGGCTTCGGACTGCATCTCTACAACCCGCGGGACATCGCCCCAGACGTTTTTTATCCCATTACCAGCCCAGGCGTCAGCCTGTTCAGCCATCGTGGAGCTGGGAGTGATGGGGTAGATGGCGATCACTTCGCTGGTACGAAACGCAACAGACGCGACTGCACCATTGCCGTCAATAGTTTGCATAGGACAACACCCTTACATTGCGCAAAAAGAGGGGCCTGAAAAACGACGACAGACCCTGAATATTATCTGTGTATTTTAGCAAAGCTCAGGTTTTACGATTTTCGCTTTTGTGTCCTTGGTATGCGCTGTATCAATGACTCGATGGCTACTCGCGTTAAAAAATTGCGAGAAATTGTTACCAGGGCGCATAAATACGCACATCCGCTCTCGACGATGCGGCGCGTGATGCCTATTATGCATAGGTTTCGCGTTAATTATGGGGAGGAAGGTATGCGTTCAGCATTTTGGGTCGGATGTGCCGCGTTACTGTTGTCGGCATGCAGCAATGAACCTGTACAGCAGGCGACAGCGGCACACGTTACGCCAGGTATGCGGGCGGCGATGTCCAGTTCAGGTCAGGCCAACTGCGCAATGATCGGCGGTTCACTCTCCGTTGCCCGTCAGCTCGATGGCTCCGCCATCGGCATGTGCGCATTGCCAAATGGCAAACGCTGTAGTGAGCAGTCGCTTGCCGTAGGTTCGTGCGGAAGCTACTGAGTTATTCAACTCGCTTAAACATCAATGTTTTATTGGCTGTCGCCAGGGTTAACTGGTCTTCGGTCAGGTCTACCTGTGCCCCTGTGCGTAGCATATCGGCGATGGTCTGATCCAGTTCATTTAGCTGCGGCTCGGTGCAGAGTTTCCGCGTCATTGCCAGCGTTTTGACCGTCAACTCTCCTTCGGACAGTTTCCCCTGGCCGTTGAAGCCGTTGCACATTGTGCCGGAGACGACAATGTTGTTAATCAGGCTGATATTGGGTTGCGCACTGAAGCGAATTTCAGGCTGGGTTTTCCCGCCTTTAACCGCTTTGCCATCCACATTCTCCAGAACGAAACGATGATTCTCTAGCTGTTCGGTCTGAACGGAGGCTTTACCAGGATTAACGCATCCAGCCAGTGCGAGGCTGATTAAACTTACTGCCGCGAGCTTTTTCATTTTTTTTCTCAAACTATCAATACCGTAAATATTTTTTCAGTGTAACCATACCCTCCTGGGTGTTAATGGGGTTTATCTGAAAGTGCGGGAAGGGACCGGGCGGCGGCGCACCCGGTCAGTGAGTTAGTGCGATTTAAATCCGGCTGCGGTCATCAGCATTTTAAAGAGCATACTTACGCAGGCCAGCGCCAGAACGCTGCCGCCCCAGATGATGGCAAGCCACATCAAACGTTTCCATACAGGTTGTTGCATCAGTGATAACCCTCCCCATGCTGTACTTTTCCGCGAAAAACGTAATAACTCCAGAAGGTGTAGACCAGAATCACGGGAATGATCAACAGTGCACCCACTAACATAAAGCCCTGGCTTTGGGCTGGCGCAGCGGCCTGCCAGAGGGTAATGTCCGGCGGGATGATATGCGGCCAGATGCTGATCCCAAGCCCGCTAAACCCAAGAAAAACCAGCCCTAACGTCATGATAAACGGCAGAGTATGGCTCGCAGGATCGTTCAGGCAGTGCCACTGGCACAGACTCAGGATCGCAACCAGCGCAGGAACGGGCAGCAGATAAAACAGATTCGGCAGCGTAAACCAGCGCGCAGCAATAGCTGGTTGGGCGAGAGGGGTCCAGATACTGATTACTGCAATGAATACCAGAAGCAGGAGCAGAAGCACTTTCGATACCTGACGCATCCGCTGTTGCAGGGCATTTTCGCTTTTCATTACCAGCCACGTTGAACCTAACAGCGCGTAAGCCACCACAAGACCCGCACCGCAGAAAAAATTGAACGCGGTAAACCAGTCAAACGGACCACCGCTGTAAGCGCGACCAGTGACGCTGAACCCATGGATGACCGCGCCGACGGTGATGCCCTGGCTAAAGGTCGCCACAATTGATCCGCCAATAAAGGCCTTATCCCAGAACGGGCGGTGCGCCGGAGTGGCCTTGAAGCGAAATTCGAAGGCGACGCCACGAAATATAAGCCCGATCAGCATTATTGTCAGTGGAATGGTTAGCGCGTCGATGATAACCGCATAGGCGAGAGGAAAGGCGCCAAACAGGGCCGCACCGCCAAGCACCAGCCAGGTTTCGTTGCCATCCCAGACGGGAGCCACGCTATTGACCATCACGTCGCGGTCGTCCGCATTCGGCGTTGCCGGAAACAGGATCCCTATCCCCAGATCAAAACCGTCCATCACGATATACATCAACGTGGCGAAAACGATAATCACGAACCAGATAATGGAAAGATCGATACCCATTACGGTTACTCCTTAAATTCAGTGGTGACGGCAGAAAGCGGACGAGCAGGGCGGCCATCGGATTCAGTCGCGAAGGATTCATGGGGCTGCGGCCCTTTTTTAATCAGACGCACCATATAGCTGTAACCCACGCCGAATACCGCGGTATAAACCACGAAGAAGGCCAGCAAACTGACGCTCATGTGCAGATCGCCATGCGCGGAAACCGCATCCTTTGTACGCTGTAGACCATAGACGACCCAGGGCTGGCGGCCGACCTCCGTTGTTACCCATCCGGCGAGGATCGCGATCAGCCCGGACGGCCCCATCAGCAGGGCAAACCACAGGAAGGAACGTGAGGTATAAAGGCGCTGTTTATAACGCAGCCAGATTGCCGTCACGCCCAGGAGCAGCATCAACATTCCCAGGCCGGCCATGATGCGGAAAGACCAGAAGACAATGGTGGCGTTCGGGCGATCTTCTTTTGGGAACTCCTTCAATGCCGGAACCTGTTTATCGAGACTGTGGGTCAGGATCAGGCTGCCGAGAGCGGGAATTTCCAGGCCAAAACGGGTCCGTTCCTGCTCCATATCCGGCCAGCCAAACAGCAGCAGTGGAGTAGGCTCACCCGGCGGATTCTCCCAGTGGCCTTCAATGGCGGCTATTTTCGCTGGCTGGTGTTTTAAGGTATTAAGCCCGTGCATATCCCCCACCAGCGCCTGGACGGGGGCCACGATCAACGTCATCCACAACGCCATGGAGAACATGGTGCGAATAGCGGGCGTATTGTTTCCGCGCAGCAAATGCCAGGCCGCGGAGGCACCGACAAACAGCGCGCTGCTGAGAAATGCCGCTATCGACATGTGCAGAAGGCGGTAAGGGAAGGAGGGGTTAAACACCACGGCAAACCAGTCCACCGGAACGACCTGACCGTTGATGATTTCATACCCTTGCGGTGTCTGCATCCAGCTGTTTGACGAGAGGATCCAGAACGTAGACATGAGGGTCCCCAGTGCGACCATGCAGGTCGAAAAGAAGTGCAGCCCCGGCCCGACCTTATTCCAGCCAAACAACATTACTCCGAGAAATCCCGCCTCAAGGAAGAACGCGGTAAGCACTTCATAGGTCAGCAGGGGGCCGGTAATACTGCCCGCGAACTGGGAAAACCCACTCCAGTTAGTGCCAAACTGATAAGCCATCACCAGGCCAGAGACCACGCCCATCCCAAAGTTGACGGCGAAGATCTTCGACCAGAAATGGTACAGCGAGCGCCAGACGGGATTTTTTGTTTTCAGCCACAGCCCTTCCAGCACGGCGAGATAGCTCGCCAGGCCAATGGTTATCGCCGGAAAAATAATATGAAAGGATACGGTAAAGGCGAACTGTATTCGCGCAAGATGAAACGCATCTAAACCAAACATGCACTGCCTCAATGTTAAACGGTGTACTGTTATGATAGAGAGGCGGCAAGTGAGATATCAGAAGCAGAAATCGATAATTTATCTATAACAGTTGTGGGAAAAGCTGAACTTTATCTGGCTGATATAGGTAACAAGGAAGAATAAAAAATTTCTTTTTATGATTTTTACGCATTAAACAGCTTGCTTTGTCGCCAGCAACATGCGTTAATGGATTTCTGGTTTTGAATCCAAATAAATATCTGACGTAGTTTTATAAAGCAGTTCTCATCACGTTGTGCCTCTCCGCAGCCTCTCTTGGGTCTTTATCTACATTCCGATTAGTTTTGTATCGAACCTTTTATTGCCTGATCGGCTCATGAGTAATTTACGTTTTTACGTTTACAGGAGAATCCTATGACTTCTTATATCCATTTCCGCTGCCCATGCTGTCATGGCTCGCAGTACCGCACCTCAGCTTTTGATGTGTCTGACAAAAATCCGTTCGGCGCGAAATGCATTTTCTGCAAATCGTCGATGATCACGCTCGACCACCTGGCCGCAGCGCGTTCTGTTCAGAATCACATTACAGAGTACCGCAAGTAATCTGCCGCGTTTCCTATAACAGTTAGCAAAATCTTCTCTTTTTCTCCTGCTGATATACACTGTCAGCAATAAGGAGAATCTGATGAAAAAATACCAGCGTCTGGCGCAACAAATTATCTCGCAGATTGAGCTTGGCGTATGGTTGCCGGGCGATAAGCTGCCTTCTCTGCGAGAGCAGGTGGCAAGCAGCGGCATGAGTTTTATGACCGTGGGCCACGCGTATCAGATGCTGGAAAGTCAGGGGCGCATTGTTGCCAGACCGCAGTCAGGCTATTACGTTGCCGCCCGCCCGACCACACACCAGCCTGCACCGCCCGCGCAGGTGATGCGCGATGAAGTGGTCGACATCAACACCTATATTTTCGACGTGCTACAGGCCAGCCGCGACCCCTCCGTTGTCCCTTTTGCCTCGGCGTTTCCCGATCCGCGCCTTTTCCCGCTTCAGCAACTCAACCGATCGCTGGCTAACGTCAGCAAAACGGCTACCGCCATGAGCGTGATTGAAAACCTGCCGCCGGGTAACGTCGACTTACGTCATGCCATTGCCCGTCGCTACGCTCAGCAGGGAATGAATATCTCCCCGGATGAAATTGTGATCACCGCGGGCGCGCTTGAGGCGCTCAACCTCAGTTTGCAGGCTGTGACTGAACCAGGGGACTGGGTTATCGTTGAAAACCCCTGTTTTTATGGCGCACTCCAGGCGCTTGAACGTCTGAAACTGAAAGCGCTGTCGGTTGCCACTGACGTGCGTGAGGGCATCGATCTCAGTGCCCTTGAGCAGGCGTTAAATGATTATCCGGTGAAAGCCTGCTGGCTGATGACCAACAGTCAGAACCCGCTCGGCTTCACGCTGAGTGCAGAGAAGAAAGCTCAGCTGGTGGCCTTACTCACCCGGCATAACGTCACGCTGATTGAAGACGATGTTTACAGCGAACTCTACTTTGGCCGCGAAAAGCCGCTTCCGGCAAAGGCCTGGGATAAGCAGGATATGACGTTGCACTGCTCCTCATTCTCCAAGTGTCTGGTGGCCGGTTTCCGTATTGGCTGGGTGGCGGCGGGAAAACATGCGCGCCGTATTCAGCAGTTGCAGCTGATGAGTACGTTGTCCACCAGCTCTCCCATGCAGCTGGCGCTGGTGGATTACCTGGCGACCAAACGTTACGACGCCCACCTTCGCCGTCTGCGACGCACGCTTGCTGAACGCAAACAGCAGGCCTGGCAATCGCTTTTGCGTCATATGCCTGCCGGCGTCAAAATCCATCATAACGACAGCGGCTATTTTTTATGGCTGGAACTGCCTGAACAGCTGGATGCGGGGCGGTTGAGTGAGAAGGCGTTAACCCATCAAATTAGCATTGCGCCCGGCAAGATGTTTTCCACCTCCAATATCTGGACACCGTTTTTCCGTTTCAATACCTCATGGGGCTGGGGCGAGCGGGAAGAGCAGGCGGTCATCCAGCTGGCGGGGTTAATCCGCGAAATGATGCTGCACCCAGTCACACCTTGATGAAAATTCCTGAAGCGACATAACGCGCAGTCTACCTTTAGTAAGGGAGCGCGGATTGGTAACGTGACGTTGTCACGTACCGACCCGCCAGAACGTGTGCTGACAGCGAAAACAATGTCGATTTCAACAGGACGATGCTATGCAAAATCAATTGCTGATTAATGGTGAACTGGTGACCGGCGAAGGTGAGAAGCAGGCGGTTTATAATCCTGCCACGGGTGAAGTGCTGCTGGAGATGGCTGAAGCGTCGGCAGCACAGGTGGACGCTGCCGTCCAGGCTGCCGATCGCGCGTTCACAGAGTGGGGACAAACGACGCCGAAAACGCGCGCCGAATGTCTGTTGAAACTGGCTGATGTGATAGAAGCCAACGCTGACGCGTTCGCAAAACTGGAGTCCCTTAACTGCGGGAAACCGCTGCACTGCGTCCAGGGGGATGAGATCCCGGCCGTGGTCGATGTGTTTCGCTTCTTTGCCGGGGCCGCCCGCTGCCTGAACGGGCTGGCTGCCGGAGAATACCTCGAAGGACATACCTCGATGATCCGCCGCGACCCGGTTGGCGTTGTCGCCTCTATTGCCCCCTGGAACTATCCTCTGATGATGGCGGCGTGGAAGCTGGCGCCCGCGCTGGCGGCGGGAAACTGTGTCGTCATCAAGCCGTCTGAAATCACCCCGTTGACGGCGCTGAAGCTGGCGGAACTGGCGAAAGATATTTTCCCGCCAGGCGTGCTGAACGTGCTGTTTGGTCGCGGCAAAACCGTAGGAGATCCGCTGACCGGCCACGAAAAAGTCCGTATGGTTTCTCTCACTGGCTCTATTGCCACCGGAGAACATATTATCGGGCATACCGCATCTTCAGTGAAACGTACCCATATGGAATTGGGCGGAAAAGCCCCGGTCATTGTCTTTGACGATGCAGATTTGGATGCCGTGGTTGAAGGCGTGCGTACGTTTGGTTTCTACAATGCCGGTCAGGATTGTACCGCAGCCTGTCGTATCTATGCCCAGAAGGGGATTTACCCCGCGCTGGTCGAAAAGCTGGGCGCAGCCGTTGCCAGTCTGAAAATGGGCGCGCCGGACGATGCGTCAACCGAGCTGGGCCCGCTCAGCTCCGCAGCGCATCTTTCCCGCGTTTGTGCTGCCGTGGATGAAGCCAAAACCCTTGGACATATCCGCGTCGTCACCGGTGGCAGTAAAAGTGAGGGGGCAGGATATTACTTCCAGCCAACGCTGCTGGCCGGGGCGAAGCAGGAAGATGCGATCGTCCAGCGAGAAGTGTTTGGCCCGGTGGTCAGCGTGACAGAATTTGAGGATGAAGCGCAGGTGCTGAACTGGGCCAACGATTCGCAATACGGCCTGGCCTCGTCCGTCTGGACAAAAGACGTCGGACGCGCCCATCGCCTCAGCGCACGGTTGCAGTATGGCTGCACCTGGGTCAATACCCATTTTATGCTGGTGAGCGAAATGCCGCACGGCGGGATGAAGTTATCCGGTTATGGCAAAGATATGTCGGTCTACGGACTTGAGGATTACACGGTAGTCCGGCATGTGATGATCAGACACTAAACCCTCATGCCCGGCGCAGTGCCGGGCGATTCAGCTTACCAGCCACAGACCTCGTGTTCATTTTCCGTATCGTAGGCGCGAACGGTGTTCACCAGATCCTTCACGACATCTGCCGCGACGTCCGGGATCAACAGCTCCATTGGCGCTTGTGTTTCATAATCCACAGACACGCCGTTGCTGTTGTTGGTGACGGTCACGGTATAGGTAGCCTTACCCATTATTTACTCCTTATGCGTGTTGACCACTTTACCGATGCCCGCACCGCTGAGCGTGACGGCAGGATCCGCGAAAAAGTCGATATTAAAATACGTGTCCTCGGTCAGTAGCTCAATGCGGTGCCATTTTTGGGGTGGGGAGATGCCAAAAGAACCGGCCTCAATGACCACTTCCAGATCGGGTTCGGTGGCGTCGCCATCGGCAAAGCCAAAGTAACGCACCGCACCCTGCATGACGGACAACCGACCGTACACGCCGGCTTTGGTGTTGTGATGGGTAAAAAGCGCTTTTGGGGCGGTCTCTTTATTCCAGAACGGCGTCGAGCGGGTATGAACAAAGTTTTCAGGAATACGTAACATCATAGTTTCCTTCATGTTGGCGGGCGCTTAAAGGGACTTAAGCACCTCAGGTTCAACAAAGAATTCAATATTGAACAGGGTGTCGTCGGTCATCACCTCAATGTGGTGCCATCTCTCTGGCGGGAAAACGCCGAAACGACCCGCTTCAATGACGAGCTCGCTGTCAGGCTCAGAGGTAAATTCATCAGCATAGCCCAGATAACGCACTGCGCCACGCATCACCGAAAGGCGAGGGTAAACGCCCGGACGCGTGCCCGTATCAAGGTGACGTTTAAAAATGCCGGCGGGGGCCGTTTCTTTGTTCCAGAAAGGCGTGGAACGGGTGTGAATGCAACTCTGCGGAATGCGTAGCATGCTTCCTCCCTTAAAAGCCTGCTGGTATTAAACTGCTTTCTGAGGGGATGGATTTGACAAAAAGTGCATTTAATATGCATCTTATCAATAATAACCGTTTTTCTTTACCCGGCGTTGTTACACAAGGTACTCAGTTGTTATTATCCCTAGTATTTAAGTGGTTATGATGTAACGAAAAAACTTGATCTGTGTCAACATATGACGCATATTGCGTGCGGTTATTTTTCGGCTCAGGTAAACAGAATGACGTTGTATCAAAAGATGTTGGTGTTCTACGCAATCATGGCCTCCATCTGCGCATTAATCACCTGGTTCCTGTCTAAAGATCGTAAACGTATTCGCCTGTTGAGCGCATTCCTGGTGGGTTCCACCTGGCCGATGAGCTTTCCTGTTGCCCTGTTGATCTCTCTTTTCTGAAGCACGCTTCCAGAATCGGCATCCAGCCATAGCATTCCATACATTGAGGCTGTATAAATATACAGTCCGTCATACATGGAGTGCTTATGAACAGTTTCTATTCGCAGCAAGCAGGCTGCACTGTGCGCTGGCAGGATCTTCCCGGTGTCGGTGACCCGATTGTGTTTATCCACGGGTTGGGCTGTGCATCGTCGTATGAATATCCTCGTATTGTCTGTGATACCCGTTTCGGGGGGCGCAGAGCCATTCTGATCGATCTTCCCGGTAGCGGTTACAGTGACAAACCTGACAACTACCGTTATCGCACGAGCGAACAGGCGCAGGTGGTGGTTGAACTGTTAAACCATCTCGGCCTGGATAGTCTCTGGCTCTATGGTCATAGCATGGGGGGGAGTATCGCGATCGAAACGGCAGCACTGTTAACGTCGCGCGTTAAGGGCCTGATAGTATCTGAACCCAATTTTCATGCGGGTGGCGGGATGTTCAGCCGAGCAATTGCGGCCCAAACGGAACAACATTTTCTGGCTCAGGGCTATGATGACATGCTGCGGGCGGAAACGTCGCCGTGGGCTGGAAGCCTTCAAAGCAATGCCCCCTGGGCCGTCTGGCGCGGCGCAACAAGCCTGGTCGAGGGCGTTAAACCTGACTGGGAACACCTGTTCTTGTCATTGAGCTGCCCGGTAATGTTAGTTTTTGGTGAGCGATCCCTGCCTGATGACGATTTTAATCGCCTGCAACAAAACGGTGTTGCTGTAAAAATTATCCCTGATGCGGGCCATTCAATGTCCTGGGAAAACCCGTCAGCGTTGGCTCAGGCTTTATCTGGCTTCATAAACGGCTCATGAAGGGGTAGCCCGCATTGCTGCGGGCTGCAATGATTAAGACAGCAGGGCAGACAAGGCTTTCCGCGCAGCAGGCTGAACGTCATACGGGCACTGATAATCCACGTTCTCAATCGCGCGGGTGTAGAGCGCAACCAGCCAGTCATAAACATAGGCTGTCGCCGCATGGACAGGCTGCTCGCCAAGTCGGGTAAGACGGGGAGAAGCGCTGCTCACAACTGGCGTCACAAAAATTGGCTGACCTTTGCGGATCCGGCTTGCAGGCCGTTCAGAAACGGGCGTCATTTCATAGCCAAGCCAGCTAATGAAATTGCCTGTCGCGGCATGCAGCTGCGCGGCACTGCTTTTATCTTTTTCTGCAATGCGTTGCAGTTGCAGCGGCAGATCCAGCCGGTAGCTGGTAACGATCAGCACATCCGCAATCTGCTGTAATACCTCTGCGTCCAGGCCCAGACGGGCAGCCGCCGCGTCGTTGCGACTCCACTGACGAAGATGGTTAACCCACACGTTATGGGCCAGCCGCGCCTTGTCTTTGGTCTGCAACGCGCCTGGATTTTCCTGCGTCTCTTCCGCAAACAGATCGATAACATCGTTAAACAGGCCGTTGACCTGTTCCTCACGAGGCTGGTGAACGGTCAGCAGCGTCTCAAACGCGTTTAACGGCGGCAGAAGCCCCTCAAGCAGTTCACCATGACGAGCGGCACTGCCTTGCAGCGTTCGGACCATTTTTTCGGCCTGTGCCCGCCCTGCGCCTGGCTCCTGAGTGAGAGGCGCGACATATGGGCGCATCAGCGTCGACAGCGACTCTTGTAACAGCCTTTTCAGCGCGCGGAGACGCTTCTGGCGCTGTGCCGGCAGGGTAGCCTGCGACAGCCACTCAATCACCCGCTGCATGCTGTGGGTATCGAGCGCCTGGAGCGTGCCCCAGCGCAGACCCGGCTGGCCCAGCAATTGCTGCACCGCTTCGTCCAGATTCTGCTTTGTGGTAAACCGCGCATCATGAGGGGTAATGGCCCAGACCAGCCCCGGCAACGCGGATTCTTCAACCGGCTGCGTCTCTTTGACCCAGTTTTGCAGGAGCCTTGCCGTTTTCGCGGTCTGCTGGTGGTGCGCCGTCGCATTGCAGATAACCAGGACATCCGGCTGAATGTGCTGACGATAATGCTCCAGCAACCACAGGCATTTTGCCTGCATCATCAGCGGCGTGTTTTCCTCAGAAATGGCAGGGATATCAATGACGTCAACGTTATCCAGCACGCAGTTCTCAACGGGCAGCACCACTTCGCGGGTCAGAGATGCCAGTACATCGACGGGCAGGCTAATGGCGTTAAGCAGCTCGCCGTTTTTTACCGGATGAAGCAGTGTTTCCTGTGCTTCCGGCAGGGTAAACGCCCCGTGCGTAAGGAAGCCTTCGCAGGGCAGACCAAAGCTGTCCACCAGCAGACTCAACGGCGCCGCAAGCGCGCTGGCATGGCTGGTTTGATGCAGCACCTGGGCGAATTTAAGCCACTGCTGGGTTAACTCCTGCTGCTCACCCCACAGCAGAGACCAGACGCTGGCGCGGGTGCTGAGATCAAGTGACGGAACCAGCAGGGCAAACTGGTGCCACAGGGCATCATCAATATGCTGCTTAGCGCCGGGTACTACGCTTTGCCAGAACCGGGCAATGGTCGCGACTTCCCGTGCCGTCATTCCCGGCACGCTCTGCGGTTGACGCAGTGCCCGCCACTTCTCAAGCCGGGCTTCAATCACCAATTTATCCACCGCGCGGATCTGCGGATCCAGCGTGGTGCGCGCGATGAACAGCTGCACCAGCTCGGCCTCCGTTACCAGGCGCAGGCGTAAGGGAAACGCGTCGTCTGCGACCTCGCGGGACGCTCTGCTGAAACGCACGGCCATGTTGGTCGGTGCATGCCCGGGGTTAATATGCGAGAAGTAATCAAACGTGCGTTGACCCGGCGTAACGTTCAGCCGTTCGTCCCCGCTGCCGCAAAGAGCAGCCAGCAGGTGCGCTTTCGCGGCCTGCGAGTGGCCATATAAGCCGATACTGCCCTGGCTGACAAGGGCGCGATCGAGCGCCTCTTCACGCGCACTTACTGCGTTAAGGCGGGCAAGCAGGGCGTCGGCTTCGTTATCCAGCATCGGGGCGTGCTGTCGCGTCTCGTTGATCCACCCGATTAAGGCCTGAGTGGTGGCAGTCGTCGCAGTCATTTGAGGTATACGCTCCCGCTGTCGATCCAGTAGTGGCTGCCGCTGTGTCGGCGATCGGCCAGAGTATTCAGTTTAAAGGTCAGGGCATCCGGCGGCACTGGCGTGCCGTCCTGTAGCCAGGCATCACTCAGCTCGAAAGATTCCGGGCCTTCCTGCTTAGTGCCGCCACGCAGCTTCAGGCGCACGTTCAGTACGCCGTCGCCCGCAATGGCTTTCGCCAGCTCGGCTGAGTTGATGCTCAGGGTATAGAGCGGCGTAGCGGGCCAGCGGGCATTGGCCAACTGCCGGAAGCCGAGCGTAACGTTGCCGCGCAGCGGGAAGTGCAGACGGGCGTCCAGTTTCGCGCCGGGTTTATCGAGGTCGATATCGTGATACCAGACGTTCTCGTCCCGCAGGGTATTGATCGTGTTATCCAGCACGCCCAGATAGCGCACCGTAGAATACGCGCCGATATCCGCTGCTTTAAAGTTAAAGCGCGGCAGACGAAGATCCAGCGCCAGGCTACAGAGCATCGCTCCCACCGCAGCGGTGGATTTCGGGTTGCCGATCCGTCCCTGCTGGCTGAACGGATACCATTCATGAACCTGGTATTTATCCAGCCAGACGATGCGGTTGACGGGCACCGGTTGCAGGTGGCGAATCAAGGCCTGAACGCCCGGCAGACAGCCCGGCCGTCCCGTGATAAGCAGGATATCGCAGCTGTAATGAGAGATCGCCTCACATACCGCATGAAGCGGGGCGGCAAGCGTGAACTGACCCGCCAGCATGGCGTCCCGCATCTCCCGGAAGCTGACGTGCAGCGGTACGCTGAACAGATCAAAGTGTTCTGAGCCGGCAGGCAACGCATGGTCGATCGCCTGCTGGAGATAATTCATCACGTTGCGCGTCGGTTTTTGCGCAAGCAGATCGCCAAAGGTGGCATGCAGCCCGGCCAGCGGATCGTCAACATCGCTCGATTCCCACGCCGCCAGGATCGCGTGACCGATCGGCATAAAGAGCTGAAGCGCCGTCTGCTGGCGCAGGACCGCCTGGGTATCGATCCGCCCGGAGTCACCGAACAGGGATGCCATCAGCTGGGAGGCATCGGCTATGCCGGATTTCTGAAGCTGGGTTTGCAGGGCGGGCAGAACGTAGCGCTGGATCACGTCCAGCAGCGTATCATCGCCAGCGACCTTGAACCCTTCGCGGAACAGCAGCTGCGGGGTGATTTTGACGTTATTCCCGGAACCATCATCTAACTGATAGTGCGTGATGGCCATATCCGTCGTGCCGCCGCCGATATCAATAGAGGCCACGCGCAGCGCACGCCCCGGCTGGACGCCAGGCTCAGGCGCGCGATCCGGACGGGCGAGGGAGGCGAAAAAGGCCTCGGTCTGGCCACCAAAATGGGAAATGGCTTCGTTATACAGCCACACCAGCTGGCCGCAGCTGGCCTCGTCCCACTCCATCTGGATCTCAGGGACCGGCACCACGCTTTTTTCCTGCTGCTTGCGGCTGGCAAAATCTTCATCCTGCGGGTGCCAGCCCATCGCTTTCCAGACGATGGCGATGGCTTCGAACATGCGGCGACGGAAAATCTCGCGCTCCTGTTTCGGCATTGCCGAAGGCAGGGTGAGGATCAGCGTCCGCAGCTGGCGGGGAGAGGCCGGGAAGCCGAGCCGCAGGCGGGTGGCCACGCTGTTAATCTGGCCAAGCGCCTGAGCCAGCAGCTCGCAGAGCATGTGCGTCATCAGGGTGCTGCGGCTGTACTGCGGAGAGAACACCGGCAGGCGCTCATCCTGCGGCAGCGTAAAGAGCGGTTCCCCGTCGTCGTTCATCAGGTTCATCAGCGGAAACGCAGTTGCCAGCGGTTCGCGCTGGGTTTTGCTGTTCATCTGGCTAAAGCGCCAGTCCTGCACCACCGGCGTCTCGTCCCACAGATAGCGACGCGGGCTGGAGATGCCGCTGTTGCCTTCCGTGCCCAGACGCTGCATCGCCAGCTTACGCGCTTCATCACCCACGCGGACAATCGACGGCCAGACGAACGCATCCTCCCGGCCGCTTTCCACGGAGAAGTGCTGTTTGCCAAAACGCGCTTCAGAAAACTCAAGTCGGCTGGTAAACAGCGGCTCATTCAGGAACTGCGGCTCACTCAGAGATCGTACCTGAAGTTCAGCCGTCTGGCGCAGGCCGTCGTTGGCATCACCATGATCTTCAATAATCACGCCGCAGGTATGGGTGTTGCCTACGTCAAGGATCAAATCGACAGGAATAGCAGGGGTGCTCAGGGTATGGGTGACAAACTTCACTTCCGGCACGGTGAGTTGTTCACCGAGCATGGAGAGCAGGTTGAGCCAGTGCGCCTGATATTCAAAGCTGCGCATGGCCTGATGCAGCTCGCGCTCGGAGCGTTTTTCAACCCCGTCGGCAAACTGCGTGAAGGCTTCGCGCAGCCAGCCGTCAATCCAGGTCTGGTCGAGGAAACTCTCAACCTCACTGTCGCGCCAGGCGAGCGCGAAACGCGTGCCGTTCAGGATATCGTTTTCAACCGGCGACAGGGCAGACGTCGCATGCTCTGCAATCTGGCTGTCGAGCGCGACGGTGACCCGGTGCGTATTGCCAGCTGCGTCGGGCGTGGAAAGCTTTCGTACCTGGACGCGCGCCCAGTTATCCGGGCCTTCAACAAACGTCCGCGGCGGGTTAAAGCGCAGGAAAGGGATCGGCAGCCAGACGCCGTCCAGCACGGTCAGGGAGTCATGCAGTGGAATGGTGCTTTCAGGCTTGACCACTTCCGGCTGCCCGCCATCGGTGGCAGGGAGCGTGTACCGGCCGTTAACCAGGTCAAAATCCAGACGCAGCAGCGGGCCATTTGCTGTTTTACGCACGAAACGCCCGTTGCTGGCGGTGTCCTGCGGAGTCAGGCCAAAATCGAGAAACTGCACGCCGCTGTTAGCAATCAGCGTCACGCTCTGTTTATAGTCGCAAAGATTAACCAGCATAGGATCAGACACCTGCTTTCTTGAACGTCAGAGGAACGACGGTGTTGGCATCGTAACGTGCGGTGCATTCCGCCACATCGCTGGCACCTGCCTTACAGGTCACTTCCGGCATCGGATAGCGTGAACCGTCGGTGCAACGCGCGTTTCCGCGCGTTTTGATCAACAGCTCGCCGTTGCTGTGTAATCCGGAAAAGACGTCTACCCGGCAGACAATGTTGTCGCCATGCACGACCCGTGCGAAACCTTTATTGTTCTGGATCTGGTAGCGCAGCGACGGCGGTTTGCCGGTGAGCGGATCCTGCACATCGAGAAACGCGCGCCAGGTGCCGTTCAGGAAGCGCGTTAACCCCGCTTTGACCTGGTTTGCCTCCATCACCATCGCATCTTTCGGTATCGCGGTAATGACCACCGGTTCGGCTGCCGGGGCAGGCGTTTTCACCTTCGGCTCTACCACTTCGGCCTGGTGCAGCGGGAGTTTCAATTCAAGCGGCTCAACCGTCTTTATGGGGGCCGGAGCAATGGCGACGGGTACTGGCGCTGGTGTGGCAACAGGCGCTGCGATCGGGGCCTGTTTTGGCCAGAGCAGCGGGGTGGCGATGGCTGCAATAATGACGGCGGCAACCGGCAGCAACCACAGGGGGGAGCGACGTTTTTTCTGTATGGCCGCCGGTGCGGGCTCTGGCGGCGCGGCGTTCATGCGCACCGGCTCTGGCGTATACAGTTCATCGTCGGTGATACGGACTGTAGTCACAGGCGTGATAAGCGGCGCGTCGGCCTGCTCAAAGGTCACCACCGGGGCCGGTTCTGGCTCCGGTTCAGGTTCAGGCTCGTTAATCACCACTGGCTCAGGTTCAGTGACCAACGATTCGCGCAGGCAGTCCAGCACGTCGTCGCGCGCGTTTTCGTTAAGGTTGACGAAACCCCAGAAGCAGAGCACCGGTTTGCCATCCACCAGGAAAACAAAGTTTTCACCGGGAAACTGAAAGGCTTTTGAGAGCAGAGAGCCAAACAGTTGCTGCGCCGTTTTCGGTGACTGAAGGCATTTTTTACTCAGCGACTCCACGCTGGTGAGCGTGTTTTCCAGATAGCGCAGGGCGCGATAACGATCATCTTCATCCGCCGCCTTCCAGCTGGAGACAGTTCCCTCAACCGGGGAGTACCAGTCAACGCGATCGCCGCCGTCGTTGACCTGGGGGATGGCCAGGCAATCAACGATAGCCTGTTGTTTGCGCAACCGAAGCGCTTCGCGGATTTGCAGCGCTGATTCAAAAACGGCCTGTCCGCCGCCGCCAACGGCCTGAAAATCATCCAGATTACCGCTGCGTAAAAGTGTTTTTGCCACGATTTGGTCCTGTAGACTTTTTCACGCCATTACTTTAGCGAATCAGGTAAGCAAGCAAACGGCTGAGGAGACGGCAAAAGGGACGATTTCTTGCGGCATTGATCGTGACGGTTGTGCTTGACGAATAATGGACCTTAAGGCAAATCGGTTTCTGCGGGATGATGCTAAAACCAGCGAAATGTACGGCTTTAGAATAACCTGATAGTGATTCGTTATTTGTCAGGCCAAAACGTCTGTGCTGTTATTACTGTTCACTATAATAAAACCGAAAGGGTAATAACCATGTCTACAGGGAAAACCGTGCTCGCCCTCGCGCTGAGCGCGCTGCTACCGGCAAGCGCCGCATGGGCGGCAAACAAAGACACCATTATCTACTGCTCCGAGGCGTCGCCGGAGTCGTTTAACCCGCAGATCGCCAGCTCTGGGCCCTCATTTGTCGCCAGCTCGCAAACGCTGTATAACCGTCTGATTAACTTCGACCCGGTAAAAAACACGCCGGTGCCTTCTCTGGCCGAGTCGTGGACCATTTCGCCAGACGGCAAAACATACACGTTTACCCTGCGTAAAGGGGTAAAGTTCAACAGCAATAAATACTTCAAACCGACCCGTGATTTTAACGCTGATGACGTTATTTTCTCCGTTATGCGTCAGAAAGACCCTAAGCATCCCTATCACAATGTTTCCCAGGGTAATTACGAATACTTTAATGACGTGGGCCTCGACAAGCTCATTCAGGATGTGAAAAAGATCGACGATTATCATGTTCAGTTCACGCTGAGTGAACCCAACGCGGCGTTCCTGGCCGACTGGGGAATGGACTTCGCCTCGATCCTCTCTGCCGAGTACGCGGACGCGATGCTGAAAAAGGGTACGCCTGAAAATGTGGATACCTGGCCAATCGGCACCGGCCCGTATGTGCTTCAGCAGTACAAGGTGGATTCGCTGATCCGCTACGTCGCCAATCCGAACTACTGGGAGGGAGAGGTGCCGACCAAACACCTGATCTTCTCCATCACGCCAAATGTTGAGACGCGTCTGGCTAAGCTGCAAACGAACGAGTGTCAGATCATTCCTGCGCCGTCGCCGGTGCAGTTTGAAGCGATCAAGAAAAACAAAGACCTGACCCTGCACTCGGTGGATGCGCTGAACGTGGGGTACCTGGCGTTCAACACGGAGAAAAAACCGTTTGATAACGTGCTGGTGCGCCAGGCTCTGAATTACGCAACGGACAAAAAGGCCATTGTTAACGCGGTCTTTATGGGGTCTGGTACGGTCGCTAAATCGCCGATCCCGCCGAACATGCTCGGCTTTAACAAAGACCTGAAGGATTACGGCTACGATCCGGAAAAAGCGAAAGCGCTGCTGAAGCAGGCGGGTCTGGATAAGGGCGCGGAAGTGACCCTCTGGTCCATGCCGGTTCAGCGTCCGTACAACCCGAACTCGCGACGCATTGCGGAGATGATCCAGGCTGACTGGGCGAAAGTGGGCGTGAAGGCGAAAATCGTCTCATACGAGTGGGGGGAATATCTCTCCGGCATGCGTAAAGGCGAGCATGATTCCGCGCTGTTCGGCTGGATGTCTGATAACGGCGATCCGGACAACTTCGCCGATGTGCTGCTGGGTTGTAACAGCATCAAAACCGGATCTAACGCCGCGCGCTGGTGTGATAAGGGGTATGATGAGCTGGTGCAAAAGGCCAAACTGACCAGCAACCCGGACGAACGTGCGAAGCTGTATGGCCAGGCACAGGAGATTTTCTACCAGCAGGCACCGTGGATTGCGTTAGCTAACGGCAAAACGTTCTACGCGACCCGCAGCAACGTGACCGGGTACAGCGTGAGTCTGATGGGCAGTGACTTCTCGAAAGCGAAGCTGAACTGATCGTATTCTTGCCGGGTGGCGGCTATGCCTTACCCGGCCTACAGTTACCACCCGTAGGCCCGGTAAGCGTAGCGCCACCGGGCATTTGGAAAGGAGTGACAATGTCACATTTAAACGATGTTATCGCCCGCGTCGATGCCGCCATCGAAGAGAGCATAATTACCCGCATGAACGAACTGCTGATCGAATTAAGCGACGATGCAGAGCTCAGCCGTGAAGATCGCTATACCCAGCAGCAGCGCCTGCGTACCGCGATTGCGCATCATGGTAAGCAGCATAAAGAAGAGGCGGAGGCGCGCCATGCCCACCTCACGCAGGGTGGGACTATCCTGTAAGGGTTAAAACTGGCGCCGTGCCACCAGCCAGGCGCCGACCACCAGCATCGCTGCGCCGCAGACCGGGCCTACCAGCGCGCGCAGGGGAACGCCGTTGCTCTTGAGGATGTCCATCACCAGGCCGCCAATCAGCTGGCTTGCTACCAGCACGGCAATGGTCGTTGCCGCGCCCACATTCTGATACCCGCTAATACTGGCAAAGACAAAAAATGACCCCAGCAGGCCGGGGATCAGCGTCCACCAGCGCACCGTCGACGCCAGTTCGCTAAACCCCGCCAGGCCATTTTTCACCAGCAAAAGGCTGACAAACAGCACAATCCCCACCAGCGAGTTCAGCAGCATGGCGATAAGAATAGTGGAAGAGGATTGCGTAATGCGCACCATCAGGGTGTTTTGTACCACCAGCCCAATCCCGGCGGCCACCAGAAACGCTAACGTCAACGATTGATTCATGGCAGAGCATCCGGATCGCTGCGCTCATCGAGCTGGAGTTGCATAAAGGTTAAATCCAGCCAGCGACCGAATTTGGTTCCCACCTGCGGCATATTACCGGTGGTAACAAAGCCCAGGGTTTCGTGCAGATGAATCGACGCCTGGTTCTGCGCCTCGATACCGGCAACCATCACATGTTTACCAATCTGGCGGGCTTCCTTGATTAATTCCGTCATCAGCAGCCGACCGATGCCTTTGCCCTGATGATCGGGATGAACGTAAACCGAGTGCTCCACCGTATGGCGAAAACCGTCGAACGCTCGCCAGTCGCCAAATGAGGCGTATCCCGTCACAACACCTTCTTCTTCACTGACCAGCACCGGATAACCCAACAGCGTGCGCGCCTCAAACCATGCAATACGGTTATCGGTGTCGACAGTTGTATCGTTCCAGATGGCGGCGGTGTGCAGCACCGCATGGTTATAAATTTCACCGATAGCGGCACAATCTTCTTTGCAGGCATGACGAACGATCATGGTTAACCTCTGGCTGTGTTGTTTACTATAGTAGTACGATTCACTCACAATATTACACAGTTCTTGTGTTGCATCGCTACGACAAAATCCCTATTTTTTTGTCACCAAACTGCCCCGAAAAACCATCCGTACACTATAGTATGACGTCATGAACACAATGACAGACAATATGAATCAACGCATTAGCGCCCGCATACGCCTTGAACGCGAGTCGCGGGGCTGGTCATTAAGCGAACTGGCCGAACGGGCAGGTATTTCACGCGCCATGATCCATAAGATTGAACGGGGGGACAGTAGCCCAACGGCGACGCTGCTTGCCCGGTTATCCGGTGCCTTCGGTATTAGCATGTCTACGCTCATTGCGCGCGCGGAAATGCAGGAGGGCAAACTGTTACGTCTGGCGAACCAGCCCGTCTGGCGCGATCCGCAAACCCACTATTTACGTCGTCATGTGTCGCCGCGCAGCGATATGCCTATTGACCTCGTCCAGGTGGAACTGCCCGCGGGCAGCGATGTGCCGATGCCCGCCTCCTCTTATGCGCTGGCGCGACAGCTGATTTGGTTGCAGGCAGGTGAACTGGTCTTTCTGGAGGGGGACACCCGCCATGAAATGAAGGCCGGAGATTGTCTGGAACTCGGGCCGCCGAACGACTGCCGGTTTATTAACGAAACGGATGAATCGTGCCTTTATCTGGTCGTGCGGCTTAATCAGTCCGGCTCATAATGCAAAGGCGATCCGCAGGATAACGTGCCAGACTTGAATGACATTTTCAGCTGTAAGGAGCGATGAATGAGTCAATCAACTACGCAAAACCGACGCTGGGTACTGGCTTCCCGTCCACACGGCGCACCGGTTGCCGAAAATTTCCGCCTGGAAGAGCAGCCGATCCCCACGCCCGCAGAGGGGCAGGTGTTATTACGCACCGTATGGCTCTCGCTTGATCCGTACATGCGTGGCCGTATGAGCGATGCCCCATCCTATTCACCTCCTGTCGAGATTGGCGCGGTGATGGTGGGCGGCACGGTAAGCCGCGTCGAGACCTCCCGCCATCCGGATTATAAAGAGGGTGAGTGGGTTCTGGGCTACAGCGGCTGGCAGGAGTATGAACTTTCCGACGGGAAAGGGCTGGTCAGGCTGGGCGAAAACCCGTCGCACCCTTCATGGGCACTCGGCGTGCTGGGAATGCCGGGCTTCACCGCGTATATGGGGCTGCTTGATATCGGCCAGCCTCAGGCGGGGGAAACGCTTGTCGTGGCGGCAGCCACGGGGCCGGTCGGCGCAACGGTGGGGCAGATCGGTAAAATCAAGGGGTGCCGGGTTATCGGCGTGGCCGGCGGGGAGGAGAAATGCCGCCATGCGGTCGACGTGCTCGGTTTCGCCGCCTGTCTGGATCACCATGCGGATGATTTTTCCGAACAGCTGGCGAAAGCCTGCCCGCAGGGCATTGACGTGTATTATGAAAACGTCGGCGGTAAAGTCTTTGACGCCGTACTGCCGCTCCTGAATACCTCCGCGCGCGTACCTGTTTGCGGACTGGTCAGCGGCTACAACGCGACCAACCTGCCGGATGGTCCGGATCGCTTGCCGCTGCTGATGGGGACCATCCTCAAAAAACGCATCCGCATGCAGGGCTTTATCATCGCTCAGGACTATGGTCATCGTATCGACGAGTTCCAGCAGGAAATGGGACGCTGGGTGAAGGAAGGCAAAATTCACTATCGCGAGCAGGTCACCGAAGGGCTGGACGCGGCGCCGGAGGCGCTGATTGGGCTGCTGGAAGGGAAAAACTTCGGCAAGGTCGTGATCCGCGTGGCGGCGGACTAAACAGAGCATCGGTTATGGCGGGCAAAGTCCGCCATAATTATTTGTGAAGATACGATATATTGTCTTTAATTAATCCATGAGCATTGCGCGCCATCGGCCCAGCTGAGCCAGAAGTGGTAAACGTAATATTAATTGAACAATTTTTATTTTAACGCGCGCCCTTCATACCAGGCATGACGATACAGGATATATCAAACCGGCGATGTTTTTTTAAACAGTCGCTGAAAATGGCATTTTGTTTTGGCTACGGGAATTAAACATGCTTGATTTGGAAAACCTGGAAAAAGCACAAAGAATCAGTCTGACGATGCAAGTTGAGAACAGTTTAAAGGGAGCGTTAATTACGGGCTCATTAAAACCTGGGGCTCGACTCATCACGAAAGAGATTGCGGATAAATTAGGCACCAGCATCACACCGGTGCGCGAAGCCCTGCTGCGCCTGGTGTCGGCAGGCGCATTACAGGCCACGCCTGCTCAGGCGTTTTTGGTGCCAGAGGTTACGCTGGAGCGTTATAACGAAATTAACGCCATTCGAAAACAGCTTGAGCCGATGGCCGTTGCGGCGGCGTGTCAGAATATGACCGAGACCAAACTGGATGCATTACGCGCGCTGTCAGATAACTTCAGCACCGCCATGCATCAGGGCGATGTGCAGAAGGCGATCCATGCCAACCGCGTGTTCCGGTTTACGCTTTATCAGTATGCCGAAATGCCGACCCTGAACTCGCTGATTGAGCAGCTCTGGGTACGGATTGGTCCGTGTATCAACTACCTGCACGAAGAGATGAAAGATATCCCTGCAACGACTTACCATTATGCCGATCTGCTTTCTGCGCTTGAGCAAAGGGACGTGACGGCCAGTCGGGAAGCGATCGACCGAGCCATTGATGAAGCTAATATCCTCCTGCAACGGCAATACTACAGTTAAGGATCGCACTGGCGCACTTATTTTTTTATTCGTTTTAAACTTCCCTGAGTATATTCCCGGCGCTTAAGGCTACCGGGAATGATGTTATTTTTTTACCGGCAACGTGCGCTGCCGGAAAATGTTTTACTCAAAGCGATAAGAGACCGACAGGCCCACGCCATAGTTACGGCCAGGGGCGGGTTCGTAATAGCGATTGTAGCCGGCGTTTACAATCTCTGAACCGACGTACTCTTTATCAAACAGGTTATCGACGCGACCAAAGATGTCCATTCCCCATTTGCCGTAATTGAGTTTATACCCGGTATTCAGACCGACCACGGTATAAGAGGGCGCTTTGGCGGTATTGGTGTCGTTTGCCATCACGTCGCTCATGTAGCGGGCATCTGCCCCCGCGTACCAGCCTTCCTCAGGCTCCCAGCCAAACGACGCATACCCCATGTTACGGGCAATCCCCGGCATCCGGTTGCCGCTACAGTCTGCATTGTTACAGACGTTGGTACGGTAGGTCGCATCGAGATAGGTCCACGCCATTTTCAGCTTCCAGTTTTCGGCAAACTGCTGGTCGAGCGCAATTTCCACACCCTGACGGCGCGTTTTCCCCGCATTTTTGTAGGTAGTGCGACCATCTTTGTTTTCGTCCACCACGATCTCGTTGTCGGTATCCGTGCGGAACAGCGCCGCCGTCAGGATGCCATTACCGATGCGGGTTTTGCTGCCAATCTCATAGGTGTTGTTGGTTGACGGTTGCAGATTAATATTGAGGCCGCCTTTGCCATCAGAACGGTAGGAGAGTTCGTTGATGGTCGGGGTCTCAAATCCACGTCCCGCCGCGGCATAAAGGTTCCAGGCGTCGGTCACGGCGTATTTCACCGCACCAGCCGGGAGCCATTTATGGTAGCTGGCGTCACCGCTGTCATCGCCGTTTTGCGGGGTAATGTAATGATCGTTGGAGTCAAACCAGACGGAGCTGTAACGCACGCCCGCCTCAACGGACAGCTTTTGCGTGAGCTGCCACTGGGTTTGCAGGTAGGGATCAAGGTTCCACATCAGGTTACGTTCGTCACGGCGTTTGTTACCCTTCACGCCAAAATCCGGCACGCCGTTGTTCATCACGAAGTTTTCATACCCGCGGCGATTTTCACTCATATTTTCGTAGTTAAGGCCGGTGGTAAACGTTACCGGCACCAGCAGCTCGCCGCGGTGGGTCCAGCGGGTATCAATACCCTGATAGTGGCGCTGCATATCAATTACGCCGCCCGAATGCGCTGGATTTTCAGTCTGCGTGGTATCCGGAATGGACTGGTACTGGGTCATTTCACGCTCACCGGCGTACATCATCACGCTGAGGTCGTCCTGTTCGCTCAGCTGACGGTCGTAGCGGATCCCGGCCTGGGTCTGCTTAATGGTTTTACGCGTATTGTACTGATCGCCACGGGGTGACTGGCGCGGGTTGTTCTGCCACTCCTGATAACTCAGTCCGCCCGGATCGTTGGCTTTCATGTCCACGCTGTTAAAAATCAGCGTTAGCTTGCTGACATCATCAATGCGCACGCCCAGTTTCGCGTTGGCGAGGTTTTTCCGTGCGCCGCTGTGGTCACGATAGCCATGTGTGGTGAAACGGGTGGTGGATACCGCATAGTCCACATCCCCCGCCTGAGTCCCGTCGCCCACCGCACCGGTGGCCTTCATGCCGTAACGCCAGGTGCCGTAGCTGCCGTAATAGCTGCTGGCTTCAATTGTGGCTGGCTGTTGTCCGGTCTGGGTGTTGATGTTGATCACGCCGCCGGAGGCATTGCCGTACAGGGCAGAGAAGGGGCCGCGCAGCACGTCGACGCTCTCAATGCTGTTGAGGTCAATGTTTGACGTCTGCCCCTGGCCGTCGGGCATGGTTGCCGGAATGCCGTCCACGTACATGCGGATCCCGCGTACGCCGAAGGTCGAACGCGCGCCGAATCCGCGAACGGAAAGTTGCAGATCCTGAGCATAGTTCTGGCGGTTCTGGATTTGCAGGCCTGGTACGCTCCCAAGGGATTCAGAAAGGTTGATGCGCGGTGTGGCATGTCGCATATCCTCGCCGCTCACCACGCTGACTGCGGCCGGGGTGTCCAGTTCGGAGACGGTTTGCGGCGTGGCGCTGACGATCAGGGTCTGTTCATCCGCGGCCATCGCACTCAGCGGGCCAAAAATGACGGGAACGAAGAGCAGTGGTAGTGATGCCTTACGGGCAGTAATAATTTTCATGGAGTAAACCGGTTAAGAAAAATTCGAACCAAATCAACTGGAACCTGTGTATATATGTTAAATCCTTTGTAAATGTTATGAAAACTATAACCGCACATTTCGTGAATGTAAGGTTTTGAAGGAAAGAAATACTCCACATTCAACTCATTAATGATTACTATTCTCATTAAAATAACGGCAAAGCGATGACTTTGCCCACCGGAAGTGATGTCAGCGGTAAATCTCCTCATTTAAAAAGGAATTGTTATGTCTTTACGTCATCTGTGCTCGCCGCGCCTGCGTGGGTCTCTGCTGTTGGGCTCTTTACTGTTTGCCGGTACGTTCCAGGTTCATGCCGCTGAAGAGATGCTGCGCAAAGCGGTCGGCAAGGGCGCGTATGAAATGGCCGTCAGCCAGCAGGAAAACGCGCTGTGGGTTGCGACGTCACAAAGCCGCAAAACCGATAAGGGCGGCGTGGTCTATCGTCTGGATCCGGTCACGCTGGAAGTGACGCAGGCGATTCATAACGATCTCAAGCCGTTTGGCGCCACGATCGATAACGCCACCCAGACGCTGTGGTTCGGTAACACCGTCAACAGCACCGTGACGGCGATTGACGCCAAAACGAGCGAGGTGAAAGGGCGCCTGGTGCTGGACGATCGCAAGCGTAGCGACACGGTGAAGCCGCTTCAGCCGCGCCAGCTGGTGGCCGATGACACGACCAATACGGTGTACATTACCGGTATCGGCAAGGAGAGCGTGATCTGGGTTGTTGATGGCGCAACGCTGAAGCTGAAGGACACCATCACGAACACCGGCACGTTCAGCACCGGTCTGGCCCTGGATGCGAAGGCAAAACGCCTGTATACCACCAATGCGGACGGCGAGCTGGTGACCATTGATACGGCAACCAACAAAATCCTCAGTCGTAAAAAAGTGCAGGATGACGGAAAAGAGCACTTCTACCTGAACCTGAGCCTGGACACTGCCGGCCAGCGTGCGTTTGTGACGGATTCAAAACAGCCAGAAGTGCTGGTGGTGAATCTGAAAGATGGCAGCGTGATGCAGAAAATCGCCGCGCCAGCATCGCTGGCCGTACTGTTTAACCCGGCGCGTAACGAAGCCTATGTGACGCACCGCGAGGCGGGCAAGGTGAGCGTGATTGACGCCAAAACCTACAAAGTGACCAGGACCTACGATACCCCGGTTTACCCGAACAGCCTGGCGCTGTCTGCGGACGGTAAAACGCTGTACGTAACGGTGAAACAGAAATCAACCCGTCAGCAGGAAGCGACCCAGCCTGACGATGTGATTCGTATCGCGCTGTGATGGTGGAATTGCCCGGTGGCGCTGCGCTTACCGGGCCTACAAAACCATGAGATGTAGGCCGGGTAAGGCGAAGCCGCCACCCGGCTTTTTTATTAACGCGAGGTTTCTTCTACCAGCGGTGCGTCGTGCTTTTCATCGTCGTGATGAAGCGGCGCGGTGCTGTGGATCTCGTGAACGCGCTTACGCACGCCGAACCAGCCAGCAATCAGCAGAACCGCCAGCAGCGGGATCGTCGCGATGGTGTAGGTACCGTTCGGGTAGTCGAAGGCCATCAGCACCAGCACGCTGAACAGGAACAGCAGGGTGAGCCAGGAGGTCACCGGTGCGCCCGGCATCTTGAAGCACACATCAGCCGCTTTGCCTTCTTTGATCGCTTTGCGCAGACGCATCTGGCAGACCACAATAAAGGCCCAGGAGGCGATAATCCCCAGTGCAGCCACGTTCAGAACGATCTCAAATACGCGGGACGGCACCAGATAGTTCAGGAACACGCCAAAGACGTAAACCACCAGCGTGGCCAGAATCCCCGCATAAGGAACCTGCTGCCTGCTCATCTTCGACATAAACTTCGGCGCAGAGCCTCCCATCGACATGGAGCGCAGGATACGGCCCGTCGAATAGAGCCCGGAGTTCAGGCTGGAGAGCGCGGCGGTCAGTACCACTATGTTCATGATGCTGCCCACGTACGGCACGCCCAGCTTAGAGAAGAAGGTTACAAACGGGCTTTGCCCCGCCTGGTATGCATTCCACGGCAGCAGCAGCACCAGCAGCACCACGGAACCCACATAGAACAGACCGATACGCCAGATCACGCTGTTGATGGCTTTTGGCACCATCGTCTGCGGATCTTTACATTCGCCTGCCGCCGTACCGACCAGTTCGATGGAAGCAAAGGCGAACACCACCCCCTGCACCAGCACCAGCGCAGGCAGCAGGCCGTGCGGGAAGAAACCACCGTTATCGGTAATCAGGTGGAAGCCGGTTGCGTTACCGTCCAGTGGTTTACCAGTACCGAGGAATACGGTTCCGACCACCAGGAAGATCACAATGGCCAGCACCTTCACCAGTGCGAACCAGAACTCCATCTCGGCGAACCATTTCACGCCTATCATGTTCATGGTCCCGACAATTGCCAGCGCCCCAAGGGCGAACACCCACTGCGGCACATCGCCAAACGCGCCCCAGTAGTGCATGTACAGCGCAACGGCGGTGATATCGACGATACCGGTCATCGCCCAGTTAACGAAGTACATCCAGCCCGCGACATACGCGGCTTTTTCACCAAGAAACTCGCGGGCGTAAGAGACAAAGCTGCCGCTGGAAGGGCGGTGGAGTACCAGTTCGCCGAGGGCGCGAAGGATGAAGAAAGAGAAGATCCCGCACACCAGATAGACCAGGGCGAGAGCGGGGCCAGCCATTTGCAGACGTGCGCCTGCACCTAAAAACAGACCTGTACCGATAGCGCCGCCGATGGCGATCATCTGCACCTGACGGTTGCCCATCGCCTTGTGATAGCCCTCTTCATGAGAGTTCAACCAGCGACGTTTCGCAGCATGATGATCGGCTGCGCTTTTATTGCTTGTTTTCATTGAGTTACCTGTTTGCCTGTCTGAACCATTAACGTGATAGTCCTGCCTGGCAGATGCCGAAACAAACGATTGCTTCTGCGCAGACACATGCCGCCTTTCCAGTCATTCTGTGTATGGATAAGGCAAAACATGGCGAGGCATCCTACCCGCAATTGTTAAGCGACGCAAAATATAACCGTGTCGAAAGTGATGCTCGTCGAAGGAAATCGTGTGGTCAGAGCAGACGGCGATCACAACGCGCTGAATCGTGACGTTTTTTTAGGCAAAAAGGTCGGCGAATGCTGATTTAATCATCAGGTTTACTTAATAGTTACTTATAGGTAGAGACTATGAATGCCGCAGGGCTGCAATGAGTAATGCAAAGGCGGTAGTGTGCTGGCGGCGGCTAGGATAATACAGATGGTATCCCGTAAAAACCGGACACCAGGCTTCAAGCACACGCACTAACCGGCCCTCAGCAAGGGCGTCCTGAACCGCATCTTCCGGGACGTACGCCAGCCCCAGACCGTTTTCGGCGGCATCGATGCGCTGCGGCAGGCTGTTGAGGATCAGCTGGCCGTCAACCCGCACGCGCAGCTCACGTCCGTCCCGTTCAAATTCCCAGGCATATAATCCGCCGCGTGTGGGCAGGCGCATATTAATGCAGCGGTGCTGATCAAGCTGCTCCGGCGTTTCCGGTACGCCGAAACGTTGCAAATACTCTGCCGACCCGACGACCGCCATGCGCATGTCCGGCGCAATACGAACGGCAATCATATCTTTCGCCACCTGCTCACCCAGACGCACCCCCGCGTCAAAGCGGCCATCGACAATATCAGTCAGCCCATTGTCCACCGTGACTTCAACGTTGATATCAGGATACTGCGCCATAAAGGGTTTAAGCACAGGCCACAGCACCGCAGACATGGCGTGCTCCCCGGCGGTAAGGCGAATATTCCCGGCAGGTCTGTCGCGGGTATCACGCAGCGCGGTGAGTTCCTGCTCGATCTCCAGCAGATGGGGGCTTAAGCGCATGAGGAGTTGCTCGCCGGCCTCGGTAGGGGCCACGCTACGGGTGGTGCGGGTTAACAGACGGACTTCCAGCCTCGTTTCCAGATTGCGCATTGCGTGGCTGAGCGCCGACTGAGATACCCCAAGCTGCGCCGCGGCGCGGGTAAAGCTGCGCTCCCGGGCGACGACCATAAAGGAAAGCAGATCGTTGAAGTTGTCTTTTAACATGGCGGTTTACTCGATTTATGAATTGAATTCATGGTTCCTTTCTGATTATGCACTCTAATGCTCCCCATGGCTTTACGCTACTGTTAACGCAACAGCAAACGAGGAGTTAATCATGAAAATTATCCGTAGCGGTTCGTTACCTTCCGTTCAGGGGTCAGAGGCCTGGTTTACCGGCTGCGTGCGCATTGACGCGCCTTTCCAGGCGACTGAACCGGCAAAAGTCGGCGGCGCAACCGTCACCTTTGAACCCGGCGCACGTACCGCCTGGCATACGCATCCTCTTGGACAAACGCTGATCGTGACGCAGGGGCGCGGCTGGTTACAGGAGTGGGGGAAAGAGGCGGAACCGCTGAATCAGGGTGATATCGCCTGGATCCCACCCGGCGTGAAGCACTGGCACGGCGCAAGCGCGCAGACGGCCATGACCCATATCGCCATCGCAGAAGCTGTCGACGGGAGCCCGGTGGCATGGCTGGAGAAGGTCACCGACGAGCAGTATCCGGACGAGTAGTCTGGCGTTTCGTAAACAAATTATTAACGTTATGATTCGATCCGTTTTCTTCAGCATGTGCAGGCGGAACGGTGAAAATCAATATCATAGGCACCAGCGGAAGTGGGAAAAGCACGTTTGGCAGGCGAATCGCGGAGGCGCTGGCTATCCCTTACATTGAGATGGACAGGCTTTACTGGCGAGCGAACTGGCAGGGAACACCGGATGATGAGTTTCGTGCAACCCTGGAAAAAGCGCTCGCCGCCTCGCCTGACTGGGTCCTGGACGGGAATTACAACCGCACACGCGACGTTAAGTGGCGCGACGTCGATCTGGTGGTGTGGATAGATCGTGGGTTTATCCGCACGCTCTGGCAGGCGGTGACGCGGGCCTCCAGACGCGCCTGGCACAAACAGGAGCTCTGGCCCGGCACGGGGAACCGCGAAAGCTTTCGTCGGTCGTTCCTTAGCAAGGACTCTATTATCATCTGGACGATCAAAACCTGGCGCAGCAACCGCAAACGATATGAGGCGGATATGCAAAACCCGCAGTACGCACACATCCGCTTTCTCCGCATTACCCGACGGCAGGATGCGGAAAGACTCATTACATCGCTCAAATCACGCCGATGACAGACTCTCTATTGCCGTTTTCCGGCAATCCAAATGTAAATTAATTGTTTCTCAGAGGTGAAATCCACCTTTAATAATGACGACATGTTAGTCAAACGAGAACGCAACATGTCATGGCGAATCAGCATTCTGGATAAAAGCCCCGTCGCAGAACACGAAACAGCCGCCGATGCGCTGGCGCGAACCTTAGCACTGGCGCAACAGGCAGAAACGCTGGGTTATCACCGCTTCTGGATTGCCGAACACCACAATACCCCGCAGCTTGCCAGCCCCTCGCCGGAGCTGCTGATTGCCTGGATCCTCGGGCAAACAAAACGTATTCGCGTGGGCTCAGGCGGCGTCATGCTGCAACATTACAGCCCCTATAAAGTCGCCGAAAATTTTAACGTACTGGCCGCCATTGCGCCGGGCCGGGTTGATCTGGGCGTTGGCAAAGCGCCCGGCGGTCTGCCGCTCTCTACCCGCGCCTTGCAGCACGGCCTTAATCCGCAGGAAAAAGGCAGCTTTGCTGAACAACTGACGCAGCTCGATCGCTGGATCCGCCCTGAAAATCAGTCAGCGGAGGAGGACGTTCGCGCCACGCCGCTGCCGCCGGTGCCTGCCCGGGGGTTTCTGCTGGGCGCCAGCACAGAAAGCGCGCTGCTGGCGGCCTCCCTCGACTGGCATTTTGTCTTTGCCGCCCATCTGAACGGTGATCCTGAGCTGCTGCGCGAGGTCGTCACAGCCTGGCGTCAACACAGCGTCCGGGAGGTGATTGTGGCCGTGCAGGCCATTGTTGCCCCAACCCAGGCTGAGGCCGATGCGCTGGCGCAGAAGGTTGAAGTGTGGGGCGTGGAGCTGGCAAACGGACAGCGCGTCACCGTCGCCAGCGAAGAACAGGCCTACGCCTTTGCGCGGCAGGCAGGGAGTGAACCGGTGCGCATCGGGCGTCGGGCGCAGTCTCTGCTGGCCGGAACGGCGGCGTCGGTGCTTGAACAGCTCAACGCGCTGCATCAGCAGTGGGGGATTGACGAATTTATCATCGACACGCCGGTCGCTGATGGCGCAACGCGCGTACAGTCCCTGCGACTGCTGGCCGAGGCGCGTCTTAACAGGGAGGTTACCGTATGAGCTTTAGCGAACAACTGATTGCCTGGCGCCGTGAGCTGCACCAGAACCCTGAACTCTCTGGTCAGGAGGTCGAAACAACGGCGCGCCTGCGCGAGTGGCTGACGGCAGCCGGGATTGCCCCGCTGCCTTACGATCTCCAGACCGGGCTGGTTGCGGAGATCGGCACGGGCAACGCACTGGTTGCGCTGCGCGCCGATATCGACGCGTTACCCATCGACGAGCGCAGCGGGGTGCCGTTTAGCTCCCGGCGCGCCGGGGTGATGCATGCCTGCGGACACGACATTCACACCAGCGTGATCCTCGGCGCCGCGCTAAAGCTGAAAGAGCGGGAAGCCTCGCTCAACGGTCGCGTGCGGATCCTGTTCCAGCCAGCGGAAGAGAATTTCGGCGGAGCAAAAAGCATGGTGCGGGCCGGGGCGTTACGCGACGTACGCGCGATTTTCGGGATGCATAACGAGCCGTCACTGCCGGTCGGCGAGTTTGCCACGCGCGGCGGCCCGTTCTATGCCAACGTTGATCGCTTCGTTATTCACGTGACCGGCAAAGGCGCGCATGCCGCACGTCCCCATGAAGGCAACGACGCCATCGTGCTCGCAAGCCAGCTGGTAACCGCGCTGCAAAGCGTAGCCAGCCGTAACGTCAACACGCTGGATTCGGTTGTTCTGAGCGTGACGCGCATCGCCGGGGGGAATACCTGGAACGTGCTGCCGGAAAGCGTTGAGCTGGAGGGCACGCTGCGCACGCACCGCACGGAAGTGCAGCAGAACGTGAAAGCGCGCGTCGGTGAAATCGCCGCCGGATTTGCCAGCGCCTTTAGCGCGCAAATCAACATCACCTGGTACGCCGGGCCCACCGCGCTGGTGAACGATGAGCACTGGGCCGGGTTTGCCACCTCGGTCGCGCGCGAAGCGGGATATGAAACCCGGCATGCGGAACTGCACATGGGCGGGGAGGATTTCGCGGTCTATCTGCAAAACATACCCGGCGCGTTTGTCAGCATTGGCAGCAACAGTCCGTTTGGGTTACATCACCCGGCATTTAACCCGGACGAAGCATTAATCGAACCCGCTGCCCGCTATTTTGCTCAGCTCGCGGAAAAAGCCCTGCAACACGTTTAATTAATTTGAGGTGAATATGTCTGCACATCGTCAATTGCGGCTGGGGACCATTTTGCATGGTGCATCCGGAAATATGTCTGCCTGGCGCCACCCGGCGGCGGTCGCGGATGCCAGCATTAATTTTGATTTCGTTAAAGAAACGGCTTTAAAAGCAGAAGAGGGCAAGCTCGACTTTATATTTGTGGCCGACGGCCTTTATATTAACGAGAAATCCATTCCGCATTTTTTAAACCGCTTTGAGCCGCTGACGGTGTTGTCCGCGCTGGCGAGTATCACCTCGCGCCTGGGGCTGGTCGGCACGTTATCCACCTCCTACAGCGAGCCTTTCACCGTTGCACGCCAGTTCGCCAGCCTCGATCACCTGAGCAACGGACGCGCGGGCTGGAACGTGGTGACGTCACCGCTGGAAGGGTCAGCCAGGAACTTCTCCCGCGAAAAACACCCGGAGCATGCGCTGCGCTACCGCATTGCCGATGAGTATCTCGACGTGGTGAAGGGGCTGTGGGATTCCTGGGAAGGGGATGCCTTTATCCGCAATAAAGAGAGCGGACAGTTCTTTGATGCGTCGAAACTGCATACTCTTGATCACCACGGTGATTTCTTCCAGGTTTCCGGCCCGCTGAATATTGGCCGCACGCCGCAGGGACGTCCGATTGTCTTTCAGGCTGGCGCGTCCGACGACGGTAAAAAGCTGGCGGCAAAACACGCTGACGCCATCTTTACCCACCATGACACGCGGGAAGAAGCCCAGGCTTTTTACCGCGATGTTAAACAGCAGCTGGAAAGTCACGGCCGCCGCGCAGAGGATTTACATATATTCCAGGGCGTCAGCGTGATTGTTGGAAACGACGCCGATGACGTAGAAAACCAGTATCAAACTACGGCGGCACTGGTCTCTATTAATGATGCGCTGAATTACCTCGGACGTTATTTCGAGCATCACGACTTCAGCCAGTATCCCCTCGACGCGCCGTTCCCGGATATTGGCGATTTGGGCAAAAACAGCTTCCGCAGCACCACCGATGAAATCAAGCGTAACGCCCGTGAGCGCAACTTAACTCTGCGTCAGGTCGCGCTGGAAGCCGCATCGCCGCGCCCGCGTTTTTCCGGCACACCGGAGCAGGTGGCCGATGGTTTACAGGCCTGGTTCGAAGAGAAGGCGGCGGATGGCTTCATCATTCAGGGCGGCACGCCGGACACCTTCCCGCGCTTTGTCGACCAGGTGGTGCCCGTTTTACAGGCGCGCGGCCTGTTCCGCACCGACTATCCCGGCACCACGCTGCGCGAAAGTCTGGGCTTAGACGAGCCCAAAAATCAGTTCACACAACAATAAAAGAGAAAAATGCTATGCAGAAATCATCGCTTATTCTGGCGCTTGCGCTGGCCTTTACCCCTGCCGTCTGGGCAGAGAACGTCAATATTAACGGCACCGGCGTGAGCATTGAGGCCAATAAAACGCCGATCAATACCGCCAAAAACAGCGATGCGATCGCGCAACTGCCGAAAGACTATCGTTTTGCCGTGCCGGGGAAATTTACCGTGGCGGTGGCGGGACTGAATCAACCGCCACTGACGGTCTTTTCCGACGACAACAAAACTCTGCTGGGAAGTGAGGTCGACATCGCGCGTCTGGTAGCGGACAGCCTCGGACTGGAGCTGAACGTGGTGCCCACCTCCTGGGAGGATTGGCCGCTGGGGGTTGCCTCCGGGAAATACGACGCGGCTATCAGCAACATCACCGTCACTAAAGCGCGCAAAGAGAAGTTCGACTTCGCCACCTACCGCAAGGATTCACTTGGCTTCTACGTGAAATCCACCAGTCCGATCAACTCGCTTGTGAAGGCAGAGGATATCGCCGGGCTGCGCATCATCGTGGGTTCCGGCACCAACCAGGAGGCCATCCTTCTGGCATGGAACGAAGAGAACCTCAAAAAAGGGCTTAAACCCTTTACGCCGATCTACACCAAAGACGACGCGGCCCAAACGCTGGCGCTTCAGTCCGGACGCGCGGACGCCTACTTTGGCCCGAACGTGATCGGTGCCTGGAAAGCGGCGCTTAACGGTAAAACCAAACTGGTCGGCAGCGTCGACGGCGGCTGGCCGAAGGCGGCGCATATCGCGGTGACGCTGAAAAAAGGCAGCGGCCTGGTCGAGCCGGTTCAAACCGCGCTGAACGGCGCGATCAAGAACGGAGATTACGACAAAGTGCTGAACCGCTGGGGGGAAGGCGTGGAGCGTATCCCCAGTTCCGAAGTTAACCCGGCGGGTCTGGGCGATTAAGGAGGCGCTATGCGCGAACAATTTCGTGACGTTTCGCCGGAAGATGCCGATCTTCAGCCCATTATCGAGGGGCTTTTCGGTGAGTACGCCGCTCGTTACGGCGACTACTTTTCAAAGGATGCGGAAGTCGAGCTGACAGAGTGGTACCTGGCGCCGCAGGGGCTGTTTATCGTCCTGGAGCGCGATGGCGAGATCATCGCCACCGGTGCGTACAAGCCCTTCGACGAACATACCGCAGAGATCAAACGCATCTGGACGAATAAAACGCTGCGCCAGCAGGGGCTGGCCGCGCGCGTGGTACAGGAGCTGGAGCGCCGGGCGGTGCTGGCGGGCTACAGCCGCATCTACCTGACCACGGGGTTTCGCCAGCCGGAGGCGGTGCGGCTCTATCTCAGTCAGGGGTATCAGCCGCAGTTCGATCTTAACCGCGATCCGGAAGAGTATAGCCAGCCGCCGTTCGACGGTCGGCTGCGTTTCACCAAGACGCTGATCCGCGAAGCGCTCAGCAAAACCGCATAAGGAGCGACGATGAGCAACGTTGAAACCATAAAAGTGGTCCCGGCACGTTATCCGCTGCGCGCTGCTGGCGCCGTGGTGGCGCTGTTTGTACTGGCGGTCGTGATCCAGTCCGTGGCCTTTAATCCGCGCTGGGAATGGGCGGTATTTGCCCGCTGGTTCTTCGACCCGGTGATCCTCGAAGGCGTCGGCCAGACGCTGCTGCTGACGTTAATAAGCACCGTACTGAGCGTGGTTATTGGCGGCATGCTGGCGCTGGCGAGGCTCTCGTCATCATGGCTGTTGAGCAGCCTGGCGTGGGGGTACATCTGGCTGTTCCGTTCCCTGCCGCTGATCGTGGTGCTGATTATCCTCTATAACTTCTCCTATCTCTACGACACGCTCTCTCTCGGCGTGCCTTTTACCGGCATTACCTGGGGCAGCTTTGAAACCATCAATGTTCTCGGGCAGTTTTCTACCGCCATCGTGGGGCTGACGCTGGTGCAGAGCGCCTATACTGCGGAGATCATTCGCGGGGGGTTCCTTGGGGTCGACCACGGTCAGTATGAGGCGGCCGCTGCGCTGGGTCTGCCGGCGTGGCGTCGCACGGTGCGCATAATTCTCCCGCAGGCGCTGCGCACCATTCTGCCGTCCGGGTTTAACGAAATCATCAGCCTCGCCAAAGGGACGGCGATGGTTTACGTGCTGGCGATGCCGGAACTGTTCTACACGATCCAGATGATCTACAACCGCACCCAGGAGGTGATCCCGCTGTTGATGGTGGGGGCCGTCTGGTATCTGGTGATCACCACCGTACTGTCTGCCATCCAGCATGTTATTGAGCGTGGACTCGCCCGCAGCGAGCGCCGCTCCGCCGTAAACCACAACCGGGTGGCCAGCCGCACGCGTTCCGTCACCACTTCGCCAGCACAGGAGCCCGTTCATGCAAGCCTCTCCTGAAGGACACATTTCCATTACCGGCGTCAGTAAGTTTTTTGGCCGACATAAAGCGCTCGATAACGTCACGCTTGAGATCCCGCCGGGCTCCGTGACGGTGATCCTCGGCCCCTCTGGATCTGGAAAATCGACGCTGCTGCGCACCATTAACCATCTTGAGCGCGTAGACGAAGGCTTTATTCAGATTGACGGGGATTACATCGGCTATCGCCGTCAGGGTGACAAACTCTACGAGCTCAAAGAGAAAGAGATCCTCAAACAGCGCGTCAACGTTGGGTACGTGTTTCAGAACTTCAATCTTTTTCCGCATCTCACGGTGCTGGAAAACCTGATTGAAGCACCCATCGCGCATAAAAAGTTCAGTAAAAAAGAGGCTGTTGAAAACGCCTACAGCCTTCTGGATGTGGTAGGTCTGCGCGATAAAGCCGATGCCTGGTCGCGTCACCTCTCCGGCGGCCAACAGCAGCGTATTGCCATTGCCCGCGCGCTGGCGCTGCGCCCGCGCGTGATGCTGTTTGATGAACCCACCTCGGCGCTGGATCCGGAACTGGTTGGCGAAGTGCTGGATGTGATTAAAAAGCTCGCCCGTTCCGGCACTACGCTGGTGGTGGTCACCCATGAGATCGGCTTTGCCCGGGAAGTGGCGGACCAGGTGGTATTTATGGTCGACGGTAAAATTGTGGAGCAGGGCAGCAGCGACGACGTGTTAAACCGACCGTCGCATCCGCGAACGCGCCAGTTCCTCTCAAAAGTGCTGTAAGGAGCGCAGATGAAATATGGACTCCTGGCGGGGCTGGTCTTCACGACGGCGAGCTACGCCAGCATTGATTTAAAGGCCAACGAACAGCCGCTGCCGGTGACGGTTGATCAACAGGCAGTGGCGAAAATCCCGGCGAACTATAAATTTGTTGAGCCGGGTACCCTCACGGTGGCGATTTCAGCCCTGAATTCTCCGCCGCTGGCGCTGCTGGCCAGTGATAACCGCACCCGTATTGGCAGCGACCCGGATATCGCCCGGTTGCTGGCGGGCAGTCTGGGGCTGAAGCTGAAGCTGGTGCCAACGGCGTGGGAAGACTGGCCGCTGGGGATCACTTCCGGGCGTTATGACGTGGCGTTGGTGAATATCGCCGTCACCGAGCAACGTAAGGCGAAGTTCGATTTTGCGACCTATCGCGTCGATTCCCTGGCCTTCTCGGTGAAATCCACCAGCAACGTACAGTCGATCACCCGTGCGAAAGATCTGGCCGGTAAAAAGGTGATTGTCGGGTCAGGCACCAATCAGGAACGTATTCTGCTGGGCTGGAACGAAGAGAATAAAAAGGCCGGGCGCGAGCCTGCGTTGCCGGTTTATCTGACCGACGACGCCTCAGGCAATCTTTATATTCAGTCCGGCAGGGCGGATGTCTTCTTTGGACCGCAGTCCGTTTCTGCCTATAAAGCCGCGTTAACCGGCAAAACCCGCGTCGTGGGATTAGGGCCGAAGAAAGCCTATGTCGCCACCACAACCAAAAAAGGCAATGGGCTGGTGTATGCGTTGCAGGCTGCGCTGGACGGTGCGATTAAGCGCGGGGAGTATCAAAAGGTGCTGGCGCGCTGGGGGGAAGCGGGCGAAGCGGTGACGTCTTCAGATGTTAATCCGCCCGGGATAACCTACTAATGGTGCTCTACACTTAGGGTTTTCATCCCTGAGGGGGCAACATGATCAAACTCTATGGCGTACCCGGCTGGGGATCGGCAATCAGTGAAGTGATGCTGACTCTGGCAGACATCCCGTATCAGTTCGTCAACGTGGACGGGTTTGACCAGCCCGGCCCGCAGCGCGAATTGCTGTTAAAACTGAACCCGCTGTGCCAGGTGCCGACGCTGGAGCTGGAAAATGGGGCGATCGTGACGGAAACCGCAGCGATCGCCCTGATGGTGCTCGACAGACGTCCCGACCTCGCGCCGCCCGTAGGGCAGGCCGAGCGCCAGCAGTTTCAGCGCCTGCTCATCTGGTTTGTGGCGAACGTCTATCCCACCTTTACGTATGCAGATTACCCGGAACGCTGGGTGCCTGATGCCCCGGAACAGCTGAAGAAAAATTGCATAGAGTACCGAAAATCGCTCTATCTGTGGTTCGACAGCCAGCTCAGCGCCTCGCCGTTTGCGTTTGGCAAACAGCTGACGCTGCTTGACGTCTATATTGCCGTTGCGCGTACCTGGGGGCCACGTCATGAGTGGTTTGCCACTAACACGCCTAATATTACCGCCGTCGCGGATGCCGTCTGCGCGCTGCCGGAACTGCACAAGGTGCTAAAAGCTAACGATATAATCTGATAACGTGGAACGCTCACCTATAAAAGGAGCCCTGCCCATGCCACACGTTGATATCAAATGTTTTCCACGCGATCTGACTGACGAACAAAAAACGGCCCTGGCGGCGGATATCGCCGAAGCGATCGCCCGTCATCTGAACAGCAAAGATCGCTCAATCTCCGTGGCGCTTCAGGAGGTTCAGGAAGCTGACTGGAAGGCGCAGGTCTGGGATACCGAGATCGGCCCGAAACTGGATGAACTGATTAAGAAGCCCGGTTATTCGATGTAACTTGCCTGCCGGGTGGTGCAATATCACCCGGCGCTCCTCGCTTTTATTTCCTTTCGCAAAAATCGATAATAAAAACCATAACGATTCCGCTACAATTCATCCTTCCGAACAATATTCGTTAAATCAGCAGGTAAGCACTGCAACTGCACCAGATTAAGTACAAATTAGTAAAAGGATAATTTTTCCATGACAAAATTACCTCAGTTTTCACTCGCCTTTATTCATCCTCGTTACTGGCTCAGCTGGGCAGGCATTGCCGCGCTCTGGTGCACGGTTCAGCTTCCGTACCCGCTGCTGTTGAAAACAGGTCACGGGCTTGGGCGTCTGGCTATGCGCCTGCTTCCACGCCGCGTGGAGATCGCCAGACGAAATCTTGAGCTTTGCTTTCCTGATATGAAAGAGGACGAGCGCGAGCGTTTACTTGAGCGTAATTTTGAATCGGTTGGAATGGGCGTCATCGAAACGGGGATAGCGTGGTTCTGGCCAGACTGGCGCGTACGGAAACACTTCAGCGTAACCGGCTACGAACATATGGAACAGGCGCGGGCGCAAGGAAGGGGAGTGGTGCTCATTGGCATGCATTTTCTCACGCTGGAATTAGGCGCACGCATCTTTGGGATGCTCAACGCGGGTATTGGTGTGTATCGTCCCAACAATAATGCGTTGCTCGACTGGCTGCAAACGCGCGGTCGTCTGCGTTCCAATAAAACCATGCTTGACCGCTATGACCTGAAGGGCATGATCCGTGCGCTGAAGCAAAACGAGATCCTGTGGTATGCCCCGGACCACGACTATGGCAAAACGAATAGCGTGTTTGTGCCGTTTTTTGCCGTCCCGGACGCCGCGACAACTGCCGGGAGCTACATGCTGGTGAAAAGTGCCAGACCGGCCGTGATTCCGTTTGTACCGCGCAGAAAAGCAGACGGCACAGGGTATGAGCTGATTATTCTGGAAGATATTAGCGATACCTTGCAGGGAGGCGACAAAGCGTCGGTGGCCACGCAAATGAACAGAGCGATTGAGCGCGCCGTGATGATGGCGCCTGAGCAATATATGTGGCTGCATCGCCGGTTCAAAACCCGCCCTGAAGGCCAGCCGGACCGGTATAAACGCAAAAAACAGGTCGCGTCTACTGCAAGAACCTTTTCTGCCAGCGATATTTCGGACCGGTCGAGTATCCAGCAGTAGCCCGGCAGGGCGGATGCCGGTGCGCTCCGCCCTTTATAAATCCTGCCGCGCTGGATAGAATTACCGCATCCACATTGACGGGATGCCCAACATGACCGGAAGAGTCGATTATCATCTGGAAAAATACCTCCTCACCGAAGCCGGTGAGCCGGAACGTCTGACGCGCCAGTGGGCGGAGGTGATGCGCGAGTGTCATGACCAGAAATCCGGGGCAGAAGAGCGGCTGCGTCTTGCGCTGCTGAATGTGGATTACGTGACCAGCTTTGAGCTTCCCTTCCGGTTACTTCTTACCCGCGCACCGCAGCTGATTGATGGCATCAGAAATGAGTTTCAGCTCAGTCAAAAAAATGTCCTGTTCAACGGCAAGCGGTTTGGCTGCGTCTACAGCCTTAAACAGGATTTGAACGGCATTCCCGATGAATTTACCTACCACCTGAAGACCCGTATTCAGCGAATCGATGCGTCCGGCGGTTCGGAAGTGCCTTACCGGCAAATCGCTCAGCAGGTGAAAGCCCCCCGCGAGCGCCTCCAGCTGGCGCTGGAGCAGGGGCTTACGGTCACCGCGCTTGACGGGCTTTTCTGGTTTGGCCTCCAGCGCATAGCCGCCGACGTGCAGAGGTTAAGGAAGACCGGGATGAGGATAGTGACGTCCGATACGGAGGTGTTCGACACCCTTACCGGAACAACACGGCGCATTCCGGTTTATCGTCTTGAGGACGCTGCCGCTACTTAGCCTAGAGCAGGATCGCCAGCAGCCCAGGAAAGCGGGCGTCCAGATCTTCTCTTCTCAGTGAGATCATATTCTCGCGCCCCTGCGGGCGCTGCCAGATCACGCCGCTGTCGCGCAGCACGCGCCAGTGGTGAGTCATAGTAGATTTCACCACCTCTTCCGGGCGCAGCGCGTTACAGCTCAGTTCGCTGCCGTCGGCCAGCCTGCGGATAATCGCTAATCGCAGCGGGTTGCCGAGGGCGAACAGCACATTTTCCAACACTATTTGTTCAGGTTCCGGGTGGTTTGGGATCATCGTTTTCCTGCGTCTCGCGTGAGATTGAGCTATATCAACAATAGGTCAACCGTTAAAAAATAGTTCGATAATACTCGTACAATGGGACTATTATAACAAACGAACGAATACGCGACCATCCCGGTCGTCACAAACCAGTCATGAAGACTTAAGGAAATATCATGCCCCGACCCATTCCACTCGAACGTTATCGCAACATCGGTATCTCCGCGCATATCGATGCGGGCAAAACAACCACCACTGAGCGCATCCTGTTTTACACCGGGATGAGCCACAAGCTGGGTGAAGTACACGATGGCGCGGCAACCACCGACTGGATGGCGCAGGAGCAGGAGCGCGGGATCACCATTACGTCGGCGGCGGTAAGCTGTTTCTGGCCCGGTATGGACAGAGGCTTTGAACCGCACCGCATCAATATTATCGACACCCCCGGGCACGTGGATTTCACCATTGAGGTGGAACGTTCCATGCGTGTGCTCGACGGCGCGGTGATGGTCTATGACTCCGTCGGTGGCGTGCAGCCGCAGTCGGAAACCGTCTGGCGTCAGGCGAATAAATATCACGTCCCGCGTCTGGCGTTCGTCAACAAAATGGACCGCCCGGGCGCAGATTTCTTCCGCGTGGTGCGGATGATGCAGGAGCGGCTGAAAGCCAATCCGGTCCCGATTGTGATCCCCGTGGGGGCAGAAGAGCATTTCACTGGCGTGGTGGATCTCATCAGGATGCGCACCATACTGTGGGATGATGCGACGCAGGGCATGGCGTTTAGCTATGCGCCAGTGCCTGACGATCTGCTGAGCACCGCCCAGGCGTGGCGAGAAAAAATGGTTTCGGCTGCGGCAGAAGCCAGCGATGAGCTTATGGATAAGTACCTTGAGACGGGCGAACTGGATGAAGCGGAAATCATCAAAGGGCTGCGCGTCCGGACCATCTCCGGTGAAATACAGCCCATGCTGTGCGGCAGCGCTTTCAAGAACAAGGGTGTGCAGCGCATGCTCGACGCGGTGATTGAATTGATGCCGTCTCCACTGGACGTGCCCGCTATTGATGGGGTAGACGAAGACGGACAGCACGCCGAGCGCCACCCAAGCGATGATGAACCGTTCTCGGCGCTGGCCTTCAAGCTGATGAGCGATCCGTACGTCGGCCAGCTGACCTTTATCCGCGTCTATTCCGGCATACTGCGCAAAGGCGACGCGGTGTACAACCCGGTGAAGGGCAAGAAAGAACGTATCGGGCGCATCGTGCTGATGCATGCCAACGATCGCCATGAGGTGGACGAGCTGCGCGCAGGGGATATCGCAGCCTGTGTCGGGCTGAAAGACGTTACCACCGGTGACACGCTGACCGACCCGAATGCGGTGATCACCCTTGAACGGATGGAGTTCCCGGATCCGGTTATTTCGCTGGCGATTGAGCCGAAAACCAAGGCCGATCAGGAGAAAATGGGGATCGCCCTACAGCGCCTGGCTGCGGAGGATCCGTCGTTCCGCCTGCACACGGACGAAGAGTCCGGTCAGACCATCATCTCCGGGATGGGCGAGTTGCATCTGGAGATCATCGTTGACCGCATGAAGCGTGAGTTTGGCGTTGAGGCGAACATTGGTCGTCCGCAGGTCACCTACCGTGAAACCCTGCGTAAAGCGGTGAAGGATATTGAAGGTAAATTTGTCCGACAGTCCGGCGGGAAAGGGCAGTACGGTCATGTGGTTCTGAGCCTTGAGCCGTTAGCCGCCGGGAGTGGTTTTGTGTTTGAAGATGCCACCAAAGGCGGGGTGGTGCCGCGGGAGTACATCCCGTCGGTGGAAAAAGGCTTGCGAGAAGCCATGAATACGGGAGTGCTGGCGGGCTATCCGGTGGTGGATGTGAAAGCGACCCTGACGTTTGGTTCCTACCATGACGTTGACTCCTCGGAGATGGCCTTCCGCATGGCGGCGATCCTCGGCTTCAAAGAGGGCGCTAGGCGGGCGGATCCGGTTATTCTTGAGCCGGTGATGCACGTTGAGGTGGAAACGCCGGAAGAGTACGCCGGGAACATTATGGGCGATCTCTCCTCCCGTCGCGGCCTGGTGCAGGGAATGGCAGAACAGTACGGCAGCCAGATTATTCGCGCTGACGTCCCGCTGGCTGAGATGTTTGGCTACGCCACCACGCTGCGCTCGATGTCCCAGGGGCGCGCGACGTATACGATGGAGTTCCATCATTTTGCGGAAGCTCCGCGGAATGTGGCGGATGAGATTATTGCGAAGCGTGTGAAGAGTTAATTAATTGCACATGGTAGTCATTTGGCTACCATGTGCCTTTATTATTACGACAGGGAGTTTATGCCTGTTACTTAATTAGCGTCGCCGATCGCACTTTCCATTTTCCTTGCTCTTCAACGAGACAATCTGCAATCACATGATCTTGCTTCTTACCAAATGCGACATAGACGTTTGTGCAAACGGCGTCAAAATCAGAATGTAAGACGGTTATCTGATTCCAGTCATCATCCCAGTCCTGCGCTTTGATAAACATATCCGCATCGGGCATATCTTTGTCGTTACTGTCGCCAGAGTACATTTCTTTAATTGCTGCAATGGTCCCTGAGGCTACGTACTCGTTCATAATGTCTGGATTGAGTACGGGTGGTTTGTTCTGATCTAACTGCGCTATATACCATTGATTGAATTTAAGCGCCACTAGCCCCGGTGCATAGGTGGTTTCCGCGCCCGCTAAGGAAGACAGGATGAAAAGTAAAAAGAAGAGTGGCTTCGATGACATAATGTGCCCAATTACCGATGCTTTTTGCTTGAGCATTTTATTTGGAATATAAAATTTCGCCATATCTATCCAGGACATTAATATTTCCTTAACGGGGAATTGCTAACTCAGCAACTCAAGAAATATCCTCCGTTCTACAACGCAGTGGTAAACATAAAATGCCATAGAAATTTTATATAATTCAGATGGGTATAATTAAAAAATCATTCCAGCGCCTTCACCATTTTCCCGCTCGCGACAAACGTACCCGCACCCAGATGATGCAGCGTATTCAGTTTATCCCCGTCAAACTGCCAGCGTCCGGCGACAAATGCGCGTTCATCCGCCGCGGCGGAAACCACTTCGCCAAACAGAGTGTCATATTTCTCGGCCGCAGAGGTTACAGGTAATAACCGGCACTCCATCCACGCCAGACATTTCTCTTCTATAACCGGCAGGCCAAGCTCAGGGCCATAAATAACCGGGATCCCGTAGCAGTTGAATTTATCCTCGTCGCGCCCGCTGACGCTGCCGACCGCCCAGGTCCAGTTGGCTGCCGCCACGCCGGGGATCACAATGCCGAATTTCCCGCTGCGTTCGATCAACTCCCGTGACCACGCGCTTTTGTCTACCACAATCGCGATACGCGGGGGCTCAAATTCCACCGGCATAGACCATGCGGCGGCCATGACGTTGCGACGATCGATGGTCTCATCCCGGCTGGTGATGAGCACGGTTGGACCGTGATTCAGAAGACGGCTGGCATGACGTAATTCAACAGAGCGAAAGTGGTTCATAGGATCTCCTCATGTACACGATGAGTATGACGAAAAAGCACTTTTGCGCATATGCATAAGGGAAAATAGTTTATAAACAGGGGATATCACATCCTGGAGCAAATCATGTCCCCATTTCTGAGTGCTTATTTCGCCCGCACGGGCTGGCAGCAGCCCGTACCGGTTGATATCGATACCCTGCGGGGGCTGCATTTACACCATAACTGCGCGATCCCTTTCGAAAATATTGATGTCGTTTTGCCGCGTGAAATCCATCTGGACGACGGGTGTCTGGTGGATAAACTGGTCACCGCACGTCGGGGGGGGTATTGCTTCGAGCAAAACGGCCTGTTTGAGCGGGTGTTGCGCGAAGTCGGGTTTACGGTGCGCAGCGTGCTGGGGCGGGTTGTGCTGGCCAATCCGTCGCAGATGCCGCCGCGTACGCACCGGTTGCTGCTGGTTGAGCTGAACGGCGAGCGCCGGATCGCCGATGTGGGATTTGGCGGACAAACGCTGACGGCGCCGATTCGTTTGATCGCCAACGAGGAACAGGAAACCCCACACGGGCGTTATCGTTTGCTGAGCGAGGGTAACGACTGGGTACTGCAATTCCGCCATCACGAGCACTGGCAGTCGATGTACCATTTTGACCTGGCGACCCAGTACTTCAACGATTACGTGATGGGAAACTTCTGGTCGGCGCACTGGCCGCAGTCCCATTTCCGTCATCACCTGCTGATGTGTCGCCACCTGCCGGACGGGGGCAAGCTAACGCTGACCAACTTTAATTTTACCCACTGGCAGAACGGGCATGTGGAGGAGCAGATCCATTTGCCGGATGCGGAGGCGCTGTATAAGCTGATGCAGGCGCGGTTTGGCCTGGGCGTTGATGACCCGAAGCACGGCTTTACCCTGGCCGAGCTGACGGCCGTGATGGCGGGGTTTGATACGCATCCACAGGCAGGTAAATAGCCCGGTGGCGGCTACGCCTTACCGGGCCTACAGCGGCTTGAAACGTAGGTCGGGTAAGGCGAAGCCGCCACCCGACAAAATCAACGGCGCGATCTCACCACCTGATAGCGACGGGTAAAATACTCAAACGGCGCACTCCACACGTGCACCAGACGGGTGAACGGGAAGATAAGGAAGATCGTCATCCCCAGCACCAGATGCACGCGGAAGATCGGTGCGACGCCGCTCAGCATTTCTGACGAGCCTCCCTTAAACGTCACGATCCCCTGCGCCCAGCCGACCAGCTTCATCATCTCGCTTCCGTCAGGATACTGGGCGGAGAAAGGAATGGTCGACAGCCCAAGGATGCACTGAAGCAGCAGGATACTCATGATGATAATATCCGGCGTGGTGGACGTGGCACGCACCCGCTGGTTGAACAGGCGGCGGATCAGCAGCATCGACCCGCCAATCAGCGTCAGCACCCCGCAAATCCCCCCCGCAATCATGGCTAACTGCTGTTTAACCGCGACGGGTAAAAACCAGGCGTACATCCAGTGCGGAGTTAACATGCCGAATAAATGCCCGAAGAAGATCCCCAAAATCCCGATATGAAACAGGTTAGAGCCCCAGTTCATACCGCGCTTGCTGAGCATCTGGCTCGACGAGGCGCGCCAGGTGTACTGCCCGTAGTCGTAGCGCAACCAGCTGCCAAGGAAAAACACGGTGGCGCAGATGTACGGATAAATGTCATAAAAAAACACGTTCAGGTAATGTGTCATTTTGGGCCTCCGGCGCTGACGTCCACGTACTGCGGCGCGACGTCCTGGCTAAAGCGTCGTTGATATTGCTGCATCGGCGAGCTGTCGCACGATGTGGCGTTGTCTTCGATAAACTTCACCTGTTCCTCTTCCCACACGGCGTCCAGCGCCTGACGGGTATCATCCCGTTTTTCACCAGACACCTGCTTCGCCACGCTGTCGCTGGAAAGCCGTGTACCGGCCATCGTCAGCAGGGCGTCAAACAGCTGGTAATGCGCCACCTCGCGCTGTTTCAGCCGGCCGCCAATCAGCGCCAGGATCGGCGCGACGTTTTGCAGCCCTTCACGCGCCTCGTCATCGCTGACGATACTGAGATATTCCAGATAGAGCGGCAGATAGTCCGGCAGCTCGCGGCAGTCCAGCTGGAGCCCGGCTTTCTCATACTGGCTCATCAGGTCGACCATCGCCTGACCGCGATCGCGAGACTCGGCGTGAACGTGTTCGAACAGCAGTAGTGAGGTTGCGCGCCCCCGCTCGAAGACTTCACACCATTCGGCCTGCTTATCCAGCAGCGTGGCGCTCAGGTGCTGCTGCGCAAACGGCAGCAGCATGGGCGCGTCCTGATCCACCAGGGAAAGCGCTTCGTCACGGTTTTCCCACAGCAGCTCATCGGGATACTCAATGAGTAGCGCGATGATTTTGAGGATTTGCATTATTCTCCCTCCCCGTGTTCACGCACCTCGGTGATGTTGATCGCGTCAATGCGGCTGCTGTTGAAGAGGTTGAATTTGGTGTCGGAACCGTGGCAGCCGTCGCCAAAGGTGAAGCCGCAGCCGTTTTTCTCCGGGAAGGCGTCGCGCGCCATTTCGCGGTGGCTGGTCGGGATCACGAAGCGGTCTTCGTAGTTGGCAATCGCCAGGTAGCGATACATCTCTTCTACCTGTTCTTCCGTCAGGCCGACCTCTTCGATGGCGCGGGTGTCGGTCACGCCTTCCACGGTCTGGGAACGCTTGTAGTGGCGCATCGCCATCATGCGCTTCAGGGCGCGCAGCACCGGACCGGTATCGCCCGCGCTGAGCATGTTTGCCAGGTACTGCACCGGAATGCGCAGGCTCTCTACGGCAGGCAGCACGCCGTCGCTCTGCGGCAAACCACCCGCGTCCGCGTAGGACTGAATCGGTGACAGCGGCGGCACATACCAGACCATCGGCAGGGTGCGGTATTCCGGATGCAGCGGCAGGGCAAGCTTCCAGTCCATCGCCATTTTGTAAACCGGGGAACGCTGTGCCGCGTCGATGACGTTCTGCGGAATACCCTGTTTTAGCGCTTCTTCAATGACCGCCGGATCGTTCGGGTTAAGGAACACGTCGCACTGGCGCTCGTACAGATCGGTTTCATGCTCGGTGCTCGCTGCCTCCTCGATACGGTCCGCGTCATACAGCAGCACGCCAAGGTAGCGGATGCGCCCGACGCAGGTTTCCGAACAGACGGTCGGCTGACCCGATTCAATGCGCGGGTAGCAGAAGATGCATTTCTCTGACTTGCCGCTCTTCCAGTTGAAGTAGATTTTCTTGTACGGGCAGCCGCTGATGCACAGACGCCAGCCGCGGCATTTGTCCTGGTCAATCAGCACAATGCCGTCCTCTTCGCGCTTGTAAATCGCACCGCTCGGGCAGGTGGCAACGCAACTGGGGTTCAGACAGTGCTCGCACAGGCGCGGCAGGTACATCATGAAGGTGTTTTCAAACTGGCCGTACATCTCCTTCTGGATCTTCTGGAAATTGCGGTCGCGGGCGCGTTTTTCGAACTCGCCGCCCAGCAGCTCTTCCCAGTTGGGCCCCCATTCGATTTTATCCATTCGCTTGCCGTCAATCAGCGAGCGCGGGCGGGCGGTAGGGAGGTGATCGCTCTCTGGCGCGCGGTGCAGATCCTGGTAATCGAAGGTGAAGGGTTCATAGTAATCGTCAATCTGCGGCAGGACGGGGTTAGCGAAAATCTTCGACAGCACGCCCATTTTGCCGCCGAGGCGCGGGGTCAGCTTGCCGTGAATACCGCGGATCCAGCCGCCTTGCCACTCATCCTGATCTTCCCAGTTTTTCGGATAGCCGATACCCGGTTTGGTTTCGACGTTATTAAACCACGCGTACTCCATCCCTTCGCGCCCGGTCCAGACGTTCTTACAGGTGACCGAGCAGGTGTGGCAGCCAATGCATTTATCGAGATTCAGAACCATGCCAACCTGTGAGCGTATTTTCATTTTTTCGCCTCCTGTACCTGATCCCGACCTTCGCCGTCCAGCCAGTTAATGTTTTTCATTTTACGGATCATGATGAACTCGTCGCGGTTCGAGCCGACGGTGCCGTAATAGTTGAAGCTGTACGCCAGCTGCGCGTAGCCGCCGATCATGTGGGTCGGTTTCGGGCAGACGCGGGTGACCGAGTTGTGGATCCCGCCGCGCCGTCCGGTTACTTCTGACCCCGGAATGTTCAGGATGCGCTCCTGAGCGTGGTACATCATGGTCATGCCCGGCGGCACGCGCTGGCTGACCACCGCGCGGGCGGTGAGGGCGCCGTTTGCGTTAAAAGCTTCGATCCAGTCGTTGTCCTCAATGCCCAGCTCGCGCGCGTCGGTTTCGCTGATCCAGACGATTGGCCCACCGCGCGACAGGGTCTGCATCAGCAGGTTTTCGCTGTAGGTGGAGTGAATGCCCCATTTCTGGTGCGGCGTCAGGAAGTTAAGCGCTTTTTCCGGGAACCCGTTCGGCGGGATTTCGCGCATATGGGTAACGCTGCGGGTGTCAATCGGTGGACGATAGGCCACCAAACTCTCCCCGAAGGCGCGCATCCAGGCATGATCCTGATACAGCTGCTGGCGGCCCGAAATCGTGCGCCACGGGATCAGCTCGTGAACGTTGGTATAGCCTGCGTTATAGGAGACGTGCTCGCTCTCAAGGCCGGACCACGTCGGGCTGGAGATGATTTTGCGCGGCTGCGCCTGAATATCGCGGAAGCGGATTTTCTCATCTTCTTTGTTCAGCGCCAGATGAGTGTGATCGCGCCCGGTCAGTTCGCCGAGGGCTTCCCAGGCTTTGACCGCGACCTGACCGTTAGTTTCCGGCGCAAGGGCGAGGATCACCTCTGAAGCGTCAATGGCGGTCTCGATGCGCGGGCGACCTTTCGCCGGGCCGTCGAGCTTGACGTAGTTGAGCTTGCCGAGGAAATCGACCTCGTTCTGGGTGTTCCACGATATGCCTTTTCCGCCGTTACCGAGCTTGTCCAGCAGCGGCCCAAGGGCCGTAAAGCGCTCGTAGGTTTCCGGGTAGTTACGCTCGACCACGGCGATGTTCGGTGCCGTTTTGCCGGGGATCAGATCGCACTCGCCTTTGCGCCAGTCCAGAATATCAAAAGGCTGCGACAGCTCCCCCGGGGAGTCATGCTGAAGCGGCTGTAGCACCACGTCAGTTTCGGTGCCGAGATGTCCGACGCACACCTCAGAGAAGACTTTGGCGATGCCCTTGTAAATCTCCCAGTCGCTGCGGGACTCCCACGCCGGGTCAACGGCTGCGGAAAGCGGGTGAATAAACGGATGCATGTCCGAGGTATTCATATCGTCTTTTTCATACCAGGTGGCGGTGGGCAGGACGATATCCGAGAACAGGCAGGTGCTGGACATACGGAAATCGAGCGTCACCAGCAGATCAAGCTTGCCCTCAATGGCGGCGGTTTGCCATTCCACCTCTTCAGGTTTCACGTCGTCCGTTGAGCCTAAATCCTCACCCTGAATACCGCTCTCGGTGCCAAGCAGGTATTTCAGCATGTATTCATGGCCTTTCCCGGACGAGCCAAGCAGGTTAGAACGCCAGACAAACAGGTTGCGCGGGTGGTTCTTACCGTTATCCGGCTGTTCGCAGGCGAAGCGGATATCGCCCGATTTTAACGCCTGAACGGTGTAGTCCTGCGGCGACATGCCGGCGGCGTCCGCCCGGGCCTTAACGTGCAGCGGGTTGAGATTAAGCTGTGGAGCCGACGGCAGCCAGCCCATGCGCTCGGCGCGGACATTGAAATCAATCAGGTGACCGGTAAACTTCGATGCGTCTGCAAGGGGAGAAAGCAGTTCCTGTGCGGTGAGCTTCTCATAGCGCCACTGGCTGGCGTGGTTGTAGAAGTACGATGTGCTGTTCATCTGGCGCGGCGGACGGTTCCAGTCCAGCGCGAAGGCCAGCGGCAGCCAGCCGGTTTGCGGGCGCAGCTTTTCCTGGCCGACATAGTGCGACCAGCCGCCGCCGCTCTGCCCTACGCAGCCGCAGAAGACCAGCATGTTGATCATCCCGCGGTAGTTCATGTCCATGTGGTACCAGTGGTTCACACCGGCCCCGAGGATGATCATCGAACGACCGTGAGTTTTGTGCGCCGTGTCGGCAAATTCACGGGCGATTTTTTCTATCAGATAAGCGGGGACGCCGGTAATTTGTTCGCCCCAGGCCGGGGTGTAGGCTTTTATCTCGGCGTAGTTTGTCGCCGCGTTACTGTCTTCCAGACCGCGATCGAGGCCGTAGTTTGCGAGCACCAGATCGTACACGCTAACCACGCGTCTCTGGCTGCCGTCGGCCAGCGTCAGGGTTTTACTCGGTACTCGGCGCGTCAGCACCGGCTCCTGCTTCACGCTGCGGAAATGCGGATTCTCGTTGCCCCCGAAGTAAGGGAAGGCCACGTCTGCCACGCTGTCGTGGGTGATGAGCAGGGAAAGCGTCAGCTCGGTTTCCTGTCCCGCAGCCAGCGACTCCAGGTTCCATTTGCCTTTTTCACCCCAGCGGAAGCCGATGGAACCATTCGGCGCCACCAGATTTCCGGCCACGTCAAAGGCGATGGTTTTCCACTCCGGATTATTGGTTTCACCCAGCCCGTCGGCCAGATCCGACGCGCGCAGCATGCGGCCCGGCACCACGCGACCGTCAGCCTGTTCATCCAGCAGGACCAGCATCGGCATGTCGGTGTAGCGGCGGCAATAGTTGAGGAAGTACTCGCTCGGGTTATCGAGGTGGAACTCTTTAAGGATCACATGGCCCATCGCCATGGCAAGGGCGCTGTCGGTACCCTGTTTGGGGGCCAGCCACTGGTCGCTGAGCTTCGCCACCTCCGAGAAGTCCGGCGTAATGGCGACGGTCTTGGTGCCCTTGTAACGCACTTCGGTAAAGAAGTGGGCGTCCGGGGTGCGCGTCTGCGGCACGTTCGAGCCCCAGGCAATGATATAGCTGGAGTTGTACCAGTCCGCCGATTCCGGCACGTCAGTCTGTTCGCCCCAGGTCATCGGCGACGCCGGAGGCAGATCGCAATACCAGTCATAGAAGCTCAGGCAGGTGCCGCCGAGCAGGGAGAGATAGCGCGTACCGGCGGCATAAGAGACCATCGACATGGCCGGGATGGGGGAAAAACCGGCTACCCGATCCGGGCCGTAGTTTTTGATGGTCCAGACGTTGGCGGCAGCAATCAGCTGGTTAAGCTCTTTCCAGTTTGAGCGGATAAAACCGCCTTTTCCGCGCGCTTTCCTGTAGCTCTGCGCTTTCTGCGGATCGTTTTGAATGGCATCCCAGGCCAGCACCGGATCGGTATGCTGCGCCAGCGCCTCGCGCCAGAGTTCGATCAGCCTGCGGCGTACCAGCGGGTACTTGAGACGGTTGGCGCTGTAGAGATACCAGGAGTAGCTTGCGCCACGCGGGCAGCCGCGCGGTTCGTGGTTAGGCAGGTCAGGGCGGGTGCGCGGATAGTCGGTCTGCTGGGTTTCCCAAGTCACCAGGCCATTTTTGACATAAATCTTCCAGCTACAGGAGCCGGTGCAGTTAACGCCGTGGGTGGATCGCACAATCTTGTCGAACTGCCAGCGCTGACGGTAGCTGTCCTCCCAGTCGCGGTTGGTGTGGTACACCTGACCGTGCCCATCGGCGAAACTGTCGCCTTTTGTTTTGAAGTAACGGAAGCGGTCCAACAGTTTGCTCATGACATTTCTCCTGCTTCGATAGCATTGCCGGAGGGTGAGACATCACGCTCCGGCGAAGAGGTAGTTATTATTTTTGTGAGGATTTGCGGCCATACACCAACCAGGTGACGAGCACGCAGACGATGTAAAACACGAGGAAGACTTTCATGGCGCCCACCGGGGAACCGGTCATCGCCAGGGATGTGCCAAAGGCTTTGGGAATAAAGAACCCGCCTACCGCACCGATGGCAGAGATAAAGCCCAGCGCGGCAGCCGTTTCGGTCACCGCTTCATGCTGTGCCTGTTCGTCGCTCCCGCCCTGTTTTTTCACGCGGTCGAGGGTGATTTGGCGAAAGATAATCGCGATCATCTGGAAGGTCGAGCCGCTGCCCAGGCCTGCGGTGAGGAACAGGCCCATAAAGACCAGATAGAAGGCCATAAAACTGCCTGAACCAGACCCGGGGAGCGTCAGGAAAATCAGGGCGCTAAAGATGGCCATAAAAACGAAGTTGATCAGCGTCACCCGTACGCCGCCCAGCCTGTCTGAAATCATTCCGCCAGCCGAACGCGCCAGAGCGCCGATCAGCGGGCCAAAGAAGGCGAGGTGGAGGATATTTACGTCCGGAAACTGGGTTTTCGACAGCATAGCAAAGCCTGCCGAGAAACCGATAAACGAGCCGAAGGTTGCCAGATAAAGCAGGCTCAGCAGCCAGAGGTGAAAGCGCTTAAGCACCGGAAGCTGGCTGGCAATGGACGCTTTCGAGCTGGCGATGTCGTTCATGCCAAAAAACGCCGCAAGGGTAGCAAGAATCAGCAGCGGCGCCCAGATCCACGCCGCGTTCGCCAGCCACATCGTCGAGCCATCCTCCTGGGGGACGCCGTGAACGCCGAGGAAGGTAAACATCGGCAGAAAAATCACCAGCGGCGCAACCAGCTGCATCACGCTCACGCCCAGGTTACCCAGCCCGCCGTTAATGCCCAGCGCGCTGCCCTGTCTGGCTTTCGGGAAGAAGAAGCTGATGTTTCCCATGCTGGAAGCGAAGTTGGCGCCGGCAAAACCGCACAGCAGTGCGATGATGATAAAGACCCAGTAAGGCGTGGCGGTATTCTGGATGGCGATCCCAAGCCAGACACAGGGTACGACCAGGATAACGGTACTTAACACGGTCCAGTAACGTCCGCCAAATATCGGCACCATAAAAGAGTAGGGGACACGCAATATCGCGCCGGAAAGAGAAGGTAATGCCGTTAGCATAAAAAGCTGATCGGTGCTGAAATTAAATCCGACCTTATTAAGATTTACCGCAATAGCGCTAAACAACATCCATACACAAAACGCGAGAAGCAAACACGCCACGGAAATCCACAGGTTTCTACGTGCGATATGTTTCCCTTTATTCTCCCAAAATTGCGCGTTTTCCGGTTTCCAGTTACTCAACAGATGCTGATTACTCTTCTCGCTTTGATGTGACATATCACCCTCTTGCTTACCCAAATGGAGAGAAAAAAGAAGTGAAAACAGAAAGATACCTTTCGGCAGTTTGTAGAAATTTTTGGATGTTATGGGATACATCTGAAAGGATAGATAAAAAAGCGAATCCCTGAGTTTGGAATGGGAATCAGGGTTCGCTTTATGTGTTACTAATTGTAACTATTTGCGGAAATTAATACCCCGATGGGAGTATTAAAACAATTCGAGGGAAATAAGTTTATCCAGATGCTTATTAAATGCCGCGTCGTCCATTTCAGGCATATTTAATACGTATATGCCATCCAGGCCACATACCAGACCAATTAAACGCCAGGCGATATTTTCCGGCTGGTCAGCAAGCGTAAAGGCGTTGGCCTCCGCCCCGGCGCGGATAATCGCGACCGTTTCCTGGTGCCACATCTCCATAGTCAAAACGTAGGCGCCTTTGATATCGCTATCCCGGCTGGCGAGAATTTGCGCCTCCCGCCACAGTCGAATGTAGGGCTCAAACCCGCCGTCATCGCTGCCGAGCATGGCATGCAGGCGCTCACGCCAGCCGGCGTTTTCGCCAACGATTTCAGCATCCAGCAAATCGCGGATCAGCCGGACAAACGCCAGCGACTTAAGCTCGCCCGCCGACGCAAAGTGGTGATGCACCTGCCCGGTGGCGACGCCCGCTTCGGTGGCGATGCGGCGCACGGTCATCGCAGCGAATCCTTCGGTCAGCGCCACGCGCATCGCGGCCTGGAGGATCTCTTCCCGCCGCTCGTCCTTGCTCAGATAACGCATAATTTCTCACTCTCAATGGCAACGAAACGAGTGTAACAAAGAGCTGGACAAGTGTTCAACTTTACGTAGGATCGCATTCTGGACATGTGTCCAGTTTTTAACTGAAAAGGAAATTTATGTTTCGTCAGTGGTTAGCGTTAGTGATTATCGTGCTGGTGTATATCCCGGTGGCGATTGACGCGACGGTGCTGCACGTGGCGGCGCCAACATTGAGCATGACGCTGGGTGCCAGCGGCAACGAATTGCTGTGGATTATTGATATTTACTCGCTGGTGATGGCGGGGATGGTGCTGCCTATGGGCGCGCTGGGGGATCGCATTGGCTTCAAGCGCCTGCTGATGATCGGCAGCGTGCTGTTTGGCCTGTCTTCGTTAGCGGCGGCTTTTGCGCCTTCCGCGGGCTGGCTGATTGCCGCCCGCGCGTCGCTGGCGATAGGGGCGGCGATGATCATCCCGGCAACGCTTGCAGGGATCCGCACCCTGTTTACTGACGCGCGGCACCGTAATATTGCCCTCGGCGTCTGGGCGGCCGTTGGGTCGGGCGGCGCGGCGTTTGGCCCGCTGATTGGCGGCATGTTGCTGGAGCACTTTTACTGGGGGGCGGTGTTCCTGATTAACGTGCCGATCGTGCTGATCGTGGTTTCGCTTGCTGCGCGCTTTGTGCCTGCTCAGCAGGGGCGTCCCGAACAGCCGCTCAATATCAGCCATGCCATTATGCTGATTGTCGCCATTTTACTGCTGGTCTATAGCGCCAAAACCGCCCTGAAAGGGGTGCTGTCGCCGTGGATGGTGGCCTGTACGCTGCTTACCGGGGCGGTGATGCTGTTTATCTTCGTCCGTATCCAGTTGAGCGCCCGCGTGCCGATGATCGACATGCGCCTGTTTTGCCATCGCATTATTTTAAGCGGCGTGGTCATGGCGATGACCGCCATGATTGCGCTGGTGGGCTTTGAACTGCTGATGGCGCAGGAGTTGCAGTTCGTGCATGGTTTTACGCCGTTTGAAGCAGGGATATTTATGCTGCCGGTGATGGTGGCGAGCGGATTTAGCGGGCCGATCGCGGGTGTGCTGGTCGGGCGTCTGGGGCTGCGCATTGTCGCGGCCGGAGGCATGGGGCTTAGCGCGGTCAGTTTTATCGGCCTGTCGACGCTCGATTTCAGCACCCAACAGTGGCAGGCGTGGAGCCTGATGGTGCTGCTGGGCTTCAGTGCCGCCAGCGCACTGCTGGCCTCGACGTCAGCGATCATGGCTGCCGCGCCGAAAGAGAAAGCGGCCGCCGCAGGCGCGATCGAAACCATGTCCTACGAGCTGGGTGCTGGTCTGGGTATCGCCATTTTCGGTCTGCTGTTAACCCGCAGCTTTTCGGCGTCTATTGTACTGCCGCAGGGGCTGAGCGCGTCGCTGACCGATAAAGCCTCGTCGTCCATCGGTGAAGCGATGAAGGTGGCGCAGGAGCTGACGCCGTCGCTGGCCGAGCCGGTGATGACGGCGGCGAAAACCGCTTTCATCACCTCGCACAGCGTGGCCCTGGGCAGTGCGGGAGGCATGCTGCTGATTCTGGCGGTCGGGATTTGGTTTAGTCTGGCGAAGGTCGGAGGGCAGCAGTAATAAAAAAGGCCAGCCGCGAGGGCTGGCCTTTTGAACTAACAGATTTTAGAACTGGTAGGTCAGACCTACAGCTACGATGTTGTCGGTAGCCACTTTGGCATCTTTGGTGAACTGGCTGTCATCCACGAGGTTGATTTTGTAATCAACATAGGTGGACATGTTTTTGTTGAAGTAGTAGCTCGCGCCAACGTCAACGTATTCAACCAGGTCCTGGTCGCCATAAGAACCGATGTCTTTACCTTTGGATTTCAGGTAAGCGATGGACGGACGCAGACCGAAGTCGAACTGGTACTGAGCCACAACTTCGAAGTTCTGCGCTTTGTTGGCAACGTGACCGTTACCGAACGCCGTCATGTTGCGGGTTTCAGAGTAGGTGGTTGCCAGGTAGATGTTGTTCGCATCGTACTTCAGGCCAGCAGCCCAGACTTCTGCGTTTTCGCCACCGGCGTTCAGGTTGCTTGCAGCACGAACCTGACGGTCGGTACGGTCAGATTTCGCGTAGGTCGCACCCACACCGAAGCCGTCGAATTCATAGGTAGAAGACAGACCCCAGCCGTCACCGTTGGATTCGGTGATATCGTCACGGTCGTTTTTACCCTGGTACTGAGCAGCCACGTTCAGGCCGTCAACCAGACCAAAGAAGTCGGTGTTACGGTAGGTTGCAACGCCAGTGGTACGGCCGGTCATGAAGCCGTCAGTCTGCGTCCAGGTATCGCCACCGAACTCTGGCAGAACGTCAGTCCACGCGCCGATGTCATAAGCCACACCGTAGTTACGACCGTAGTCGAAGGAACCGAATTCATCGAATTTCAGACCAGCGTACGCCAGACGGGTTTTGTTGCCGTCGGAACCTTGAGCTTCAGAGCGATTGCCCTTGAACTCATATTCCCACTGGCCGTATCCGGTCAGCTGATCGTTAATCTGAGTTTCACCTTTGAAGCCCAGGCGAACATACGTTTTGTCGCCGTCGCTACCAGCATCATCAGAAAAATAGTGCAGACCAGTAACTTTGCCGTACAGATCCAGTTTGTTACCGTCTTTGTTAAAAACTTCAGCCGCGTTAACAACGCCAGCTGCCAACATGGAAGTCACAGCCACTGCAACTAATTTAAGTTTCATCTTAAATAATCCTTATAATTTTATTTAGGTATTTCCTAAGCCACCTGAGCGATTTTTAAACGAGGCTTATCGTCAATGGCAGACTATTTTTAAAATTCCGTAGACTGCTTTCAATAATAAGTTTCAAAATATTAAAGATAATTTCAATTAGTGTGATCCTGATCGGATAAATTGCCCTTAAATCGGCCAATCAGGTTAATATATAGACATAAAGTGATTATTAACCAATCAAGATAATATGGCTGTGAATAGTTGTCGGACGTTTTAGTTTTTTGGTGAGATTAAAAGGGTTTGGCAGGGAATGTCAAAGCATGTGGCAGGATAACCTTTTTTAAAACAGTTGATTATAAATTTCTCGGGAAACCAGAACCTGTTTTTTAAGAGAAATATTCAGAAATAAACTATTGCACTTTGTGCTATATAGCGCGGGAATATTGGCGCTGAATTAATTACCTGCGTTGTCAGTTTATGTCAATTTCCACAACAACTCTGGCTTTCTGACAGCACTCTATACAGAAATTTAATTACTCTCTAATGTTACGAATTATATTCGAGGGTGTGATCACATATTAAAATATTGTTAATATTTTGCCGGGCATATTCGGTACCCGGCAAAAATAAAAATGCTATTTGCGGGTGGCATACCAGCACAGTAACGATCCGGCGCACACCATCAATGCCCCTTGCCAGAATGAGAGTGAAAGCGGAGAACTCAGCAGAATAGCCGCCAGTGCGGCGGAAAGAACTGGCGTGAAATAAGAGACAGCCGCAAGCACCGTGACGTTACCGTGAAGAATACCGATATTCCAGGCGGCGTAGCCAAAGCCAAGCGCAACCCCACACATCAATAGCTTCACCACAACCGGGACGCTGAACACCATTTCGGGCTGATCGCTGACGGCATATTTGACCCACAGGCTCAAGGCGGTCAGCAGGACGAAAAGGGTAATGCCATTTTGCCCTTTGGCATACTTGCTGGTGACGGTGCAGTAGGCGGCCCAGATAAAAGCGCCAGCAAACGCCAGCCCATAACTTAGCGGACTGGAAACGACGTTCTGCATGATGTCATTCAGTTGCAGACCGTTTTCGCCACCTAAAACCCAGCACACCCCCAACAGCGAGATGAGAAGCCCAGGGATCACCCACAGGGTGGTTTTTTGCCCGTTGAACAAAATCGCGAACGCAATCGTCAGGCTTGGCCACAGATAATTGACCATACCGACTTCAATCGCCTGTGAGCGCGTCGCGGCATATCCCAGCGACAGGGCCAGGCACATCTCATAGCTGACAAACAGGATGCTGCCCGCAATGAGATAGCGCGTGGAAAAACGCCGAAGATCGGGAAAACCCACCGTCACCAGACACAACAGCCCGCTGACGGTGTAAATCATCGCCGCGCCGCCCACCGGGCCCAGTCCTTCACTGACGCTGCGGATGAGACCCACCATGGTGCTCCACAACAATATGGCCGCCAGGCCTGTCAGCGTTGCTCTTTTTCTGTCCATTACCCTGCCAGTCTTCTAAAAATCAAAGGGAAAACTTATAGCATCTATTTGCTACACCTGGCGAATTTTCAAAGAGCCTGTTAACCCGAAAGGATTAGCAAATCGTACCGGCAGTGACTATTAAGGGGGCGAAGTCTGGCGACCTTGATTTGACGCAAAAAAAACAGGGGCTTTGCTGTTAGTTTGCGGCGCGAAGTCTTATTAGATAACGAGGACAGCAATGGACGTCAGCCGCAGACAATTTTTTAAAATCTGCGCGGGCGGTATGGCCGGAACAACAGCCGCAATGCTGGGATTCGCTCCCAAAATGGCGCTGGCTCAGGCACGCAACTATAAACTGCTGCGCGCGAAAGAGATCCGTAACACCTGCACATACTGCTCCGTGGGTTGTGGGCTATTAATGTATAGCCTGGGTGATGGCGCAAAGAACGCCAAAGAAGCGATTTATCATATTGAAGGGGACCCGGACCATCCGGTGAGCCGCGGGGCGCTTTGCCCGAAAGGGGCGGGGCTGCTGGACTACGTCCACAGTGAAAACCGTCTGCGCTACCCGGAGTATCGTGCGCCGGGCTCTGACAAATGGCAGCGTATCTCCTGGGACGAAGCCTTCTCCCGAATTGCAAAACTGATGAAAGCGGATCGCGACGCCAACTTTATTGAGAAGAACGAGCAGGGCATCACGGTAAACCGCTGGACCTCCACCGGGATGCTGTGTGCCTCTGCGGCAAGTAATGAGACCGGCATGCTGACGCAAAAATTTGTGCGCTCCCTCGGCATGCTGGCGGTTGATAACCAGGCGCGCGTCTGACACGGACCAACGGTAGCAAGTCTTGCTCCAACATTTGGTCGCGGTGCGATGACCAACCACTGGGTTGATATCAAAAACGCTAACGTCGTGGTGGTAATGGGCGGTAACGCCGCTGAAGCCCATCCGGTGGGATTCCGCTGGGCGATGGAAGCGAAAAACAACAACGATGCGACGCTGATCGTCGTCGATCCGCGCTTTACGCGTACGGCATCGGTGGCTGATATCTATGCGCCGATCCGCTCCGGTACGGATATTACGTTCCTTTCCGGCGTGCTGTTGTACCTGATCGAAAATAACAAAATTAACGTGGAATACGTTAAGCATTACACCAATGCCGGCCTGCTGGTACGGGAAGATTTCGCCTTCGAAGATGGCCTCTTCAGCGGCTATGACGCCGGGAAACGTCAGTACGATAAATCGTCCTGGAACTATCAGTTCGACGAAAACGGCTACGCGAAACGCGATGAGACCCTGAGCGATCCGCGCTGCGTGTGGAACTTGCTGAAACAGCACGTTTCCCGCTATACGCCGGACGTGGTGGAAAACATCTGCGGTACGCCGAAAGCGGACTTCCTGAAAGTATGTGAAGTGCTGGCTTCCACCAGTGCCGCCGACAGAACCACTACATTCCTGTACGCGCTGGGCTGGACGCAGCATACCGTGGGCGCGCAGAACATCCGTACCATGGCGATGATCCAGCTGCTGCTCGGCAACATGGGGATGGCCGGTGGCGGCGTGAACGCCCTGCGCGGGCACTCTAACATTCAGGGCTTAACCGACCTCGGCCTGCTGTCGACCAGCCTGCCGGGTTACCTGACCCTGCCGTCCGAGAAGCAGACCGACTGGCAAAGCTGGCTTGACGCCAACACGCCAAAAGCGACGCGTCCGGACCAGGTGAACTACTGGAGTAACTATCCGAAGTTTGCCGTCAGTCTGATGAAATCGTTCTACGGCGACGCGGCGCAGAAAGAGAATGACTGGGGCTTTGAGTGGTTGCCGAAATGGGACCAGGCTTACGATGTCATCAAGTATTTCAATATGATGGATAAGGGCGACGTCACGGGGTATATCTGCCAGGGCTTTAACCCGGTAGCGTCATTCCCGGATAAAAACAAAGTCGTTCGCAGCCTGAGCAAGCTGAAGTACATGGTGGTTATCGATCCGCTGGTCACCGAAACGTCTACGTTCTGGCAGAACCACGGTGAATCAAACGATGTCGATCCGGCAGCGATTCAGACCGAGGTGTTCCGCCTGCCGTCGACCTGCTTTGCGGAAGAGGACGGTTCTATTGCCAACTCTGGCCGCTGGTTACAGTGGCACTGGAAAGGTCAGGATGCGCCCGGCGAAGCGCGTAATGACGGCGAAATTCTGGCCGGGATTTACCATCGTCTGCGCGAGATGTACCGCGCCGAAGGCGGCAAAGGCGCTGAGCCGCTGCTGAAGATGAGCTGGAACTACAAGCAGCCGGATCATCCTGAGTCCGAAGAGGTGGCAAAAGAGAACAACGGCGTGGCGCTGGCCGACCTGTACGATGCCAACGGCAATCTGGTGGCGAAGAAAGGACAGCTGCTCAATAGCTTCGCGCTGTTGCGTGACGACGGTACCACGGCCTCTTCCTGCTGGATCTACACCGGCAGCTGGACGGAGCAGGGTAACCAGATGGCCAACCGCGATAACGCCGATCCGTCAGGCCTGGGCAATACCCTGGGCTGGGCATGGGCGTGGCCGTTGAACCGCCGCGTACTGTACAACCGTGCCTCCGCAGACGTGAACGGTAAGCCGTGGGATCCGAAACGCATGCTGATCGAGTGGAACGGCACGAAGTGGACGGGGAACGATATCCCGGACTTCAACACCGCCGCGCCGGGCAGCAACACCGGGCCGTTTATCATGCAGCCGGAAGGGCTGGGACGTCTGTTTGCTATCGACAAACTGGCGGAAGGGCCGTTCCCGGAACACTACGAGCCGATGGAAACGCCGCTCGGCACTAACCCGCTGCACCCGAATGTGGTCTCCAGTCCGGTGGTACGCATCTACGAAGACGACGTGCTGCGTTTAGGTAAAAAGGACAAGTTCCCGTATGTCGGCACCACCTACCGCCTGACCGAGCATTTCCATACCTGGACCAAGCACGCGCGGCTTAACGCCATCGCGCAGCCGGAACAGTTTGTGGAGATAAGCGAAACGCTGGCGAAGGCGAAAGGCATTGCCAACGGCGATCGCGTGAAGGTCAGCAGCAAGCGCGGCTTTATTCGCGCGGTGGCGGTGGTCACCCGTCGTCTGCAAACGCTGAACGTGCATGGCCAGCAGGTGGAAACCGTCGGTATACCACTGCACTGGGGCTTTGAAGGGGTAGCGCAGAAAGGCTACATCGCCAATACCCTGACGCCAAACGTCGGCGATTCAAACTCGCAAACGCCGGAGTATAAAGCGTTTCTGGTCAACATCGAGAAAGCGTAAGGAGCGATTAAATGGCGATGGAAACACAAGACATTATTAAACGCTCCGCGACCAACCCGATAACGCCCGCGCCTCGTGCGCGGGATTACAAGGCAGAAGTCGCCAAACTGATCGATGTCTCCTCCTGCGTGGGCTGTAAGGCCTGCCAGGTGGCCTGCTCGGAGTGGAACGATATTCGCGACGAGGTGGGGCACTGCGTTGGGGTCTATGACAATCCTGCTGATCTGAGCGCCAAGTCCTGGACGGTGATGCGCTTTAGCGAAACCGACCAGAACGGCAAGCTGGAGTGGCTGATCCGTAAAGACGGCTGTATGCACTGTGAAGATCCGGGCTGCCTGAAGGCATGCCCGTCTGCCGGGGCAATCATTCAGTACGCCAACGGGATCGTCGACTTCCAGCAGGATAACTGCATCGGCTGCGGTTACTGTATTGCGGGCTGTCCGTTTAATATCCCGCGCCTCAATAAAGAGGATAACCGGGTCTATAAATGCACGCTGTGCGTCGATCGCGTCAGCGTCGGCCAGGAGCCTGCCTGCGTGAAGACCTGTCCTACCGGGGCGATCCACTTCGGTACCAAAAAAGAGATGCTGGAAGTGGCACAGCAGCGGGTGGATAAGCTCAAAGCGCGCGGCTATGACAAGGCCGGGATTTATAACCCGCAGGGTGTCGGCGGTACGCACGTCATGTATGTTCTGCACCACAATGACCAGCCGGAGCTGTATCACAATCTGCCGAAAGATCCGGCGATCGATACCTCAATCAACCTGTGGAAAGGGGCGCTTAAGCCGCTCTCAGCAGCGGGCTTTATCGCCACCTTTGCCGGGCTGATTTATCACTACATCGGTATCGGACCGAATAAAGAGGTGGATGACGACGAGGAGGAGCATCATGAGTAAGTCGAAAATGATAGTGCGCACAAAATTTGTCGATCGCGCCTGTCACTGGACGGTGGTCATCTGCTTCTTCCTGGTGGCGGTATCCGGCATTTCGTTCTTTTTCCCGACGCTACAGTGGCTCACGGAAACCTTCGGGACACCGCAGATGGGGCGCATTCTGCATCCGTTCTTCGGCGTGCTGATTTTCGTGGTGCTGATGTTTATGTTCGTGCGTTTCGTTCATCACAACATCCCTGACAAGCAGGATATTCCCTGGATTAAAGGGATTGTTGAGGTTCTGAAAGGCAACGAGCATAAAGTCGCGAAGGTGGGCAAATACAACGCCGGGCAGAAGATGATGTTCTGGACCATCATGAGCATGATTTTCGTGCTGCTGGTAACCGGAGTGATTATCTGGCGTCCGTATTTTGCCCAATATTTCCCGATCCAGGTGGTGCGCTACGCACTGCTGATCCACGCGACCTCGGCCATTATTCTGATCCACGCCATCCTGATCCATATGTATATGGCCTTCTGGGTGAAAGGATCGATTAAAGGCATGATTGAAGGGAAGGTGAGCCGCCGCTGGGCGCAAAAACACCATCCGCGCTGGTATCGGGACGTTGAGCGACTTGAAGCGCAAAAAGAGAGTTCGGAAGGGTTGAAGTAAACCTCGCGCCGTCGGCATTGTCCGGCGGCGCTGCACTTGCGCGGGCAGGAATAACTGCCTGGCAGGCTGGCGTCATGTGTTAGTCAATAAGCGATCAATTGCTGCTATAACATCCTGACGAGCGTTACGTAAATTACAAACAAAGTCTTTTGGATTAATTTTCTGGTTATTAATATTGGTTATCATTGGCGAATAAATCAGAAAGGTTTCAAATTCAATATTTATTCCTGGAGCCAGCTGGCTCTGCCATAGCGGTAGCCTGTTATTTCTCGCGAGGGGTACAATGACGCGAGTGGGGAGATCGTCATAATAATCATCCTGGATAAGCATATAATAAGGAAGCTGGTCCCGCGTTGCCGCAGACGTATTACGATAAACATTAAATTGTCTCAGCATTAAAGCACCCTGAAAAACTCATCATCAGTGATAGTTCCATGTTTCTCCACAAACTCATTCATTGCTCGTATAAATGCACGATCCGCTTCTGATAGCTGATGTGATGGTGTCGAGCCTGGCTTAGCATGGGTTGTAGGCTTTGTTGCTGCTTTAGGTCTGGAAGGGGTCGATTCTGCCGTGCGTTTCATCGGTTTCTCCTTTGTTGGTGCGGTCATTATCAACCGCAGCCAACAAAAAACAATACTGTTTCCCTTGGTAATCTACATTATGCGAGCCGTCTTCCAGTAATATCAAAATTGCTCTGCAATATACCGGAAGGGATATTTTGTAGGCTTCACTTTGCCGATCTTGCGTTTCGGTAAATCCACCTTGTCTACGTGAATTTCTTTATAGGGGATCTGGGAAAGCAGATGCGAAATAATATTCAGCCGCACCCTTTTTTTATCTTCTGAGCGCGCCACAAACCACGGCGCCCAGGCGGTGTCGGTCGCTTTAAACATCGCGTCGCGGGCGAGGGTATATTCATCCCACAGATTGAAAGATTTAATATCCATTGGAGACAGCTTCCAGATCTTGCGACCATCATTGATGCGATCGCGCAGGCGTCGCTCCTGCTCTTTTGGCGTTACTTCAAGCCAGTATTTCAACAAAATGATCCCGGCATCGACCATCGCTTTTTCCATTACCGGCGTTCCATCAAGAAATTTTTCGGCCTGCTCTTCGGTACAGAAACCCATGACTCTTTCCACGCCCGCGCGGTTGTACCAGCTGCGGTCAAAAATAACGATTTCCCCGGCAGAAGGCAGATGGGGAACGTAACGCTGAAAATAGAGCTGACTTTTCTCTTTATCGGTGGGGGCCGGTAACGCAACAACGCGAAACACCCGAGGGCTGACGCGTTCGGTGATGGCTTTGATAGCGCCGCCTTTACCGGCGCCGTCTCGCCCTTCAAAAACAATACAGACCTTTAACCCTTTGGCGACTACCCATTGCTGGAGCTTAACCAGTTCAACATGGAGGCGGCGAAGCTCTTGCTCGTACGCTTTAGTTTTGAGCGGCGCGTTTTTAACGACATCATCAACAACATGGGTTTTCTTCTTACTGACCATGGTGGTTCTCCCTTTGTATCCGGTCGCGGGATCGAGGCCGTACTAAGAGTGTAATCGGCCTGAATGAATGGATTAATGTGTCAGAAATCTGATTTGAACTGGTTCACCATACAAGTTTAATCAATAATGCACGCTGCATATTTTTTAACAGTGGTCGCGGTATGAAAAAGACAATTTTTTCGTTAGCACTGGGTACCTTTGGCCTCGGGATGGCTGAGTTTGGCATTATGGGCGTGCTGACCGAGCTGGCTCATGATACGGGCATTTCGATTCCCTCCGCCGGAAATATGATTTCGTTTTACGCTTTTGGCGTGGTGATCGGCGCGCCGATTGTGGCGCTGTTCTCCAGCAAATTTTCGCTGAAAACAACGCTGCTGTTTCTGGTGGCGATGTGCGTCGTCGGTAACGCGCTCTTTACCTTCGCTGACTCCTACGTGGGACTGGCGGCGGGGCGCTTAATCTCTGGTTTCCCGCATGGCGCGATTTTCGGAGTGGGGGCGATAATCCTGTCAAAAATCGCGCCGCCGGGTAAAGTGACGGTCGCTGTGGCCGGGATGATTGCCGGGATGACCGTTGCCAACCTGCTTGGCGTGCCGCTCGGGACGTGGCTGGGACATGAATTTAACTGGCGTTACACCTTCTTTTTGATTGCGGTCTTTGACGCGCTGGTGATCCTGTCTGTTCTGCTGTGGGTGCCTGACATTCACGACACGACAACCACCCGGCTGGCAGAACAATTCCACTTCCTGAAGAAACCGGAACCGTGGCTGATTTTTGCCGCTACGATGTTTGGCAATGCCGGGGTGTTTGCCTGGTTTAGCTTCGTGAAGCCGTTTATGGTCAACGTGTCAGGCTTTTCTGAGGGCGTCATGACCGTGATCATGATGCTGATGGGGCTGGGCATGGTGCTGGGAAATGTCTTCAGCGGCAAGCTGTCGTCACGCTTTAGCCCGCTGCGCATTGCTGCCACCACCGACGTGGTGATTGTGGCTTCGCTGCTGGCGTTGTTTGCCTTTGGCGAGCTTAAAACAGCTTCACTGGTCATGGGATTCATCTGCTGCGCCGGGCTGTTTGCGCTCTCTGCGCCGCTGCAAATTCTGCTGCTGCAAAATGCGAAAGGCGGCGAGATGCTGGGGGCCGCAGGCGGGCAAATGGCGTTTAACCTCGGCAGCGCAATTGGCGCCTATTTCGGTGGATTGATGATTACGCTCGGCTTTAGCTGGAGCTATGTCACGCTGCCGGCCGCGATTTTATCCTTCTCTGCGATGACCTCTCTGCTGATGTATGGTTATTTATGTGCCAAAAAGCGTCAGGCCAACGCAGGTGCGCTGGCCTGATTACACACTTTGCCCGCTGGTCGCGGGCGCAGAAGGGGACTAAACGAATTTCGCCAGTGGGTCAGCGGCGGCAAAAGCGACCGCTTTGTCTGCTGCTGGGGGATAAATCAGTTCGTTGGTGATGGCGACTTTGATCTTTTTGCCTTCCTCGCGCACGGATTTAACGCGCTGTTCCCAGCCCTCGGTGTATACCGCGCCCCAGCCACCTAAATCCAGACAGGTGACGTAGTTCACCTGACGGTAAGGGTACGGCTCCAGATTTAACAGGCTGGCCGCCGCGTTGTGTCCGGCGAATTTCCCAAGCTGGATCGCGTGCTGGCAGGTCATCAGCGCCGTGTTGCCCGCATCGTCCGTTTTGGCGTGCGCCATATCACCCGTCGCGTAAACCTCAGGATGTGCAGGAACCTGCAACGTGTCGTTGACGATCAGCCGTCCCTGAGTATCGCGTTCCCCGTCAATTTGCAGGCTGAGGGGGTTAGCTTCTACCCCTGCCGTCCACACTACAGTGGCGCTGGCAATGCGCTCTCCGTTTTTCAGCGTTACGCCGCTGGCATCGATGGCTTCAATTTCACTGTTTAAACGCCATTCAACGCCCAGCGCGTTGCTTGCTTCTTCAATTGTGTTACGCAGCGCCTCGCTATAACGCCCGCCGATGGTTGCACCTCTTTCAACTACGATTACTTTAGTCTTTGTATCAGCGCCGAAGCGAGTACGGAGTCGGGCAGGGAGTTCCGTTGCCAGTTCGATGCCGGTAAAGCCGCCGCCACACACGACCACGGTATTACGCTCCGGGGTGGAGGGGCGCGAAACCAGCGAATCAAGATGCTGCTCGAATAATCTGGCGGAGTCGAGTTGGTCGATATCAAAGGCGTACTCAGCGAGACCGGCAACAGGAGGACGTTTAGTCTGGCTACCGGTTGCGAGGATCAGACGTTCCCAGGCGACGTCAGCAATCGCGCCGTTTGAATCGCGATACAAAACGGTTTTAGACGAGGTATCAATACGTTGTGCTTCGCCCGCAATAAAGGCGATACCCAGCTCAGCAAACAGTTCGGTTAGCGGCGCGACCATCGTCGACACGTTCTCTTCATAAAAGCGTGGGCGAACGCGTAGCTCCGCAACAGGGGCCAGCACGGCAATGCTGAGGCTATTGTTACCCTCCAGAGCAGAAAGGCGCGCGGCGCTGACCGCAGCCCACATACCGGAAAACCCACTACCCACAATTAAAATCTGCTTTTTCATACTCGATCCTTTAGTGCGTCAGGCTGTATGTCTGACATAACTGCCACTATACTTGTCGGAGTTAACTGCGACAACTTCTTTCTGAGTTAAAAATCGTTATAATGCAGCGAACAATGACCCGGAGTGAGCCATGGCGTTTTACAGTTCTGGTGTGGAATATGGCATTCATAGCCTGATGTGTATGGTGGATGCAAAAGGCAATGAACGTGAGATGAGCGTCCGGGAGATGGCGGCCTTGCAGGGTGTGCCGTACGACTATCTTGGAAAAATCTTCACCCGTTTATCACGCGCGGGGCTGGTCATCAGCACCGAAGGCAAAGGGGGAGGCTTCCGGCTGGCGCGTCCGGCAGAGCTGATCAGCGTGCTGGACGTGGCGCACGCCATCGACGGCGAGAAGAATATGTTTGAGTGTCGGGAAGTGCGTCAGCGCCTGGCGGTGTTTGATGAAACGCCACCTGCCTGGGTCTGTGACGGCCCGTGTGGGGTGCGCTCGGTCATGGACAGCGCGCAGCAGCGGATGGAAGAGGAGTTAGGGCGCCATACTATCCTGGATCTGGCGCGGAAGATGTATCGGAAAGCGCCGGACACGTTCCAGATCGAGGTTCAGGAATGGATTTCCGATCGCCGTTCGTCCACGTGAAAAGCCGGGCAGGGCAAAGCCGCTACCCGGCCACCGCGGTTAAGAACGTAAATCAATCACCATACGGCCACGGATCTGGCCCTGTTCCATCTCTTTGAAGATGGCGTTGATATCTTCCAGTGGGCGCATTGTAACTTTCGGTTTCACCTTACCTTCAGCCGCAAACTGGAAGGCTTCGAGCAGATCCTGACGGGTACCCACCAGGGAACCCACCACCTGAATCCCATCGAGGACCAGACGTGGAATATCCAGGCTCATCGCTTCCGGCGGCAGGCCTACAGCCACCACGCGGCCTCCGGCGCGAACTGCGTCAACGGCAGAGTTGAAGGCCGCTTTCGCTACCGCCGTCACCACCGCCGCATGCGCACCGCCGGTTTTCTCCTGAATCACTTTTGCCGCATCTTCACTGCGGGAGTTCACGGTTAAGTCTGCGCCCATGCTGGCAGCGAGCTTCAGCTGCTCGTCATTCACGTCAATGGCGATAACTTTCGCATTGAAGACATTTTTGGCGTATTGCAGCGCGAGGTTGCCCAGACCGCCCAGGCCATAGATCGCAATCCACTGGCCGGGTTTGATGTCAGAGACTTTTACCGCTTTGTAAGTGGTGACCCCGGCGCAGGTGATGCTGCTGGCCGCCGCAGAGTCCAGTCCGTCCGGAACTTTAACCGCGTAATCCGCGGTGACGATGCATTCTTCCGCCATGCCGCCGTCAACGGAGTAACCCGCGTTTTTCACGTCACGGCACAGCGTTTCGTTGCCGGTATTACAATATTCACAGTGGCCACAGCCTTCGAAGAACCACGCCACGCTTGCACGATCGCCTACTTTTAGCGACGTGACGCCAGGACCAATCTCTTTGACGATACCAATCCCTTCGTGGCCGAGGATCACCCCGGTTTTGTCGCCAAAATCGCCATTCTTAACATGGAGATCGGTATGGCAAACGCCACAGCACTCCATCTTCAGCAGCGCTTCACCATGTTTGAGCGCGCGTAAGGTTTTTTCTGTGACATTAACCTGATGATCCTGAGTGACAACAGCAGCCTTCATGTGTTTCTCCTTTCATGATGAGTATCTGCATAGCAGGTCTGATTACCCATTAAGGATTAATACTTTGGCGCTGTAATGCAAGGTAACCGCAACATAATGTCATTATTTGATGCATTTTCGGATTAAGAAAAAGCTGTACCCCTCATAAATTGGGGTGAAAAACACTGGCCCGGCGACGCCACCGCCGGGCTCAGATTTACAGTTGCGCTTCTATTACCTCAATCTCTTTTCGCCATTGCGCCTGTAACTGCGGTTTTTGATGTTTTGGCTTGCGCGCCAAATCTTCTTCCAGCAGTGTTTCCAGGGCAACCAGGCGTTCGAGCAGATCGTCAGACGCTGAAGAGGGTGCCTTCAATGCGTTATTCGATGCCTCAGGTACAACCGGAGCGGTGTCCTCACGCAGGCGCTCAAACACCGCCTCCGCATCGTGCCATTCGCTCAGCCCGCCGTCCTCAATCAGCCAGAAGCGGTTACAGCTCTGGCTAATTAACTGACGATCGTGGCTCACCAGCAGCACTCCGCCTTCAAACTGTTGCAGCGTTTCCGCCAGCGCCTCTTTGCCTTCCATGTCCAGGTGATTGGTCGGTTCATCCAGCATCAGCAGGCTATAACGGGCAAGCGTCAGGCCGACGAACAGCAGGCGCGAACGTTCCCCGCCGCTCAGCGTACTGACTTTTTGCCCGTGACGCGCCCACGGGAACCCGGCACTGATGAGCGCCATTTTACGGGTCTGCGGATCTGGCGCGAAAGGCTCCAGCGCATCAAGCAGCGCCGCATCGTCTGGCAACTGGTGCAGCGTCTGGTCGTAGTAGCCGGGTGAGACGCGCGGATGACGCTTAAGCCGCTCGTCCGCGATCTCGTCGCGAAAATGTCGCCAGATAAGCTTCAGCAGCGACGATTTTCCGCAGCCGTTACGACCCACAATCGCCACGCAATCGCCGCTCTTCAGCCGCGCGCTGTCGAGAGTAAACAGGTCTGGCAGACCCGGCGCCGGGGGGACGCCGAGGTGAGTCATTTCCAGCAGGCGGTCGGCGCGAAGCGCGTCCCCGCGCAGGGTTAAGGTCCACGGGCTTCCCGCCGTCAGTTCCGTCTGGGTCTCTTTCAGGCGTTCGACCTGTTTTTCCATCTGCTTAGCCTTACGGGAGAGATCTTCGTTGTCATAGACCTTGCCCCAGGTCGCGAGACGCCGTGCGCTGGCCGTGACGCGGTCGATCTCTTTTTGCTCTGCCTTATGGCGCAACGCATCGCTTTCGTCTTTTGCGTCGAGCGCCAGACGGGCGGCAGTGCAGGGAAGGGCAAAGGCGTGCAGCGTTTTATCGCGCAGGATCCAGCTGCCGTTGGTTACCGCGTCCAGCAGTTGCCTGTCGTGTGAGACCAGCACAAAGCTGCCGGACCAGTTTTGTAGAAACTGCTCCAGCCACAGCAGGGTCGGCAGGTCAAGGTGGTTGCTCGGTTCGTCCAGAAGCAGCAGATCCGGATCGCTTATCAACGCTCGTGCCAGCAGCAACCGCGTATGCTGGCCGCCGCTCAGCGTGGCGGAGGTTAACGCCGTTTCCTGCGTCGTGAAGCCCATTCCGGCCAGCAGCGACTCGGCTTTCCAGCGCAAACTGTCGCGCTCACCGATCGACAGCTGCGCCAGCACCGCATCCAGCATGGTCAGGGGATAAAGGACCTCCGGCAGATGTTGTTCCACGCGCGCCAGCAGGCAATGCCCCGCCAGTGAAACGGTTCCGGCAGCAGGGGACTGCGTCCCGTCGAGGATTTTCAGCAGCGTACTTTTTCCGCAGCCGTTATCACCCAGCAGGCCGATGCGATCGCCTTTTTTCAACGTAAAGGAGAGAGAGTCGAAGAGCGTGCCGAACGCTGTATCAACGCGTAAAGAATGTGCAGTGAGTAAAGTGCTCATTGTTGCTTACCCAGGAGTTACAGGCATGTTTATGCCTCGTCAAACATCGCTGACGATAACTCAGTAAGCCCGAGAGAAGGGATTTCAGGGGTTGGTGTCTTCGCTCAAGCGGAAGTTATCGCAGCACGATACCGATAACGCTTGAGCTGGTGCGATCACCAAATGTATGTGAAACATTGAAAATTTCACAGTACAGCATAATTGGCCTCCTTATATATTCAGTAGGTTAATGGATGAAGGGAGTGTAGCGGGGGAAAATGGGTTTGGCTAGTGGGAGGTGCCGTATATTCCCCTCACCCTAACCCTCTCCCCTTTGGGGATAGGGCTGGGTGAGGGGCAATGCTTAAATAGAAGTACGACGATAGCTACGGTATTCCGGCATCCAGAAGTTATCGTCAATCGCCTGCTGCAACGCATCGGCAGAGGTTTTCACCGCGACGCCTTGCTGCTGCGCCATTTTGCCTACCGCGAAGGCAATTGCGCGGGACACTTTATGAATGTCTTTCAGCTCCGGCAGTACCAGGCCTTCACCGTTATTCACCAGCGGTGAGTGACCTGCCAGCGTTTCGCTCGCGGACATCAGCATTTCGTCGGTGATGCGTGACGCACCGGAGGCGATAACCCCCAGACCAATACCCGGGAAGATATAGGAGTTATTGCACTGTGCGATGGGATAGAGTTTGTCCTTCCACAGCACCGGATCAAACGGGCTGCCGGTCGCGACCAGTGCCTTACCTTCTGTCCAGGCGATGATATCCTGCGGCGTTGCCTCCACGCGTGAAGTCGGGTTAGACAGCGGCATCACGATAGGGCGTTCGCAGTGCTTGTGCATCTCGCGAATAATCTCTTCCGTGAAGAGGCCGGTCTGCCCGGATACGCCGATCAGAATGTCCGGCTTCACGTTGCGCACCACGTCAAGAAGCGAGAGCACTTCGTTATCCGTATCCCAGTTTTTCAGGTTTTCACGCTTCTGCACCAGTTTGGTCTGGAACGGGAGCAGGTTTGGCATACCGTCGGTCAGCAGGCCAAAACGGTCCACCATAAAGACGCGGGAGCGAGCCAGCTCTTCGCTTAAGCCTTCGCGCTGGGTCTGGGCAATAATTTGCTCGGCGATGCCGCAGCCCGCGGAGCCTGCACCCAGGAAGACAATTTTCTGATAGCTGAGCTGGCTGCCTGCCGCACGGCTCGCGGCAATCAGCGTCCCCACGGTCACTGCCGCAGTGCCCTGAATGTCATCGTTGAACGAGCAGATCTCATCGCGGTAGCGGTTCAGCAGCGGCATGGCGTTTTTCTGCGCGAAGTCTTCGAACTGCAACAGCACGTCCGGCCAGCGGTGCTTCACGGCCTGGATGAAATCATCAACAAACTGATAGTACTCGTCGTCGGTAATGCGCGGGTGACGCCAGCCCATGTACAGCGGATCGTTCAGCAGTTGCTGGTTGTTGGTCCCCACGTCCAGCACAACCGGCAGGGTGTAGGCCGGGCTGATCCCGCCGCAGGCGGTATACAGCGAGAGCTTACCGATGGGGATACCCATCCCACCAATGCCCTGGTCGCCAAGGCCCAGAATACGTTCGCCATCGGTTACCACGATCACCTTGATGTTGTGATTAGGCACGTTTTGCAGAATGTCGTCCATGTTGTGACGGTTCTGATAGGAGATGAACACGCCGCGGGAACGACGGTAGATCTCTGAGAAGCGTTCACACGCCGCGCCGACGGTTGGGGTGTAAATGACGGGCATCATCTCTTCGAGATGGTTCTGCACCAGGCGGTAGAAGAGGGTTTCGTTGGTGTCCTGGATATTACGCAGGTAGATGTGCTTATCGATTTCGGTTTTAAAGCCCTGATACTGGATCCAGGCGCGTTCCGCCTGTTCTTCAATGGTTTCAACCACTTCAGGCAGCAGACCCAGCAGGTTAAAGCTGCTGCGCTCTTCCATGCTAAAGGCGCTGCCTTTGTTCAGAAGGGGAAACTCCAGTAAAACCGGACCGGCGTAAGGAATATAAAGGGAACGATGTTTTTTCAGTTTGTTGTCCATGTCACTCACTCTTTTTAAGAAGATCCGTCCCTGACACTGCTGTTTGTCATCTTTCTGGCCTGTGCTACGGGGTGCGGTCGGGCGGTATTATAAAGGAGCTAAATATTAATTACCGCAACACATAAACAAAAACACCACCGGGGTAACCGATGGTGTTGTGGATTTCGTACTGGAACTTACTTGCCTGCCTGACGTTTCCTGCCGGTGGCGTGGGTCACTTGCGTTTCGCTCTCCTCTTCAATAACCACTTTGCGCTGGTTTGAGAGCTTGTAGTTCAGTCCCAGAATGTGGCGTGCCTGACGGTTCGATTTCATATTAACTCCTCAATCCCGTTGATAGTTTTAAGGACAAGTTTGCTCACGCAAACGAAATGTAACCCCTTAGGTTGCAGATCCAGCTTAGCAGGTTTTTACAAAGGTGCATTTTGCCCGCTAACGACATAGTTGATGGTTTGCTGGTAGATGTCACTGAGGATGTCATTGTCTGTGGCTTCCACCCACCTGGTCAGTTCCATCAAAATGTCATCTTCGGTAACAACACCGTGCTCCGCCTGAAGACCCTGCGCAATCGCGTTAACGAGTTCGGGTTGTGCTGCTGTGGTATGTGCCGGGTAATAAGTAAACATGCTGCCTCCGTGTCGTTGTCTGTTTAATGTTACGGCGTGCAAAATCGTAATTCGCATTCAGATTGGCAAATATTTTCGCCGTTGTGGTTCAGATTCGTCCTGGAAATAAAAATATCATCTCCCGTAGCACAGAAATAAAATTCAGGGTTTCCAGCGGCGTAAATTTGTCGTTTTTTCATAAGGCATGGGCGTTGGCCAGGAGATCAATTCCACAATGCTGCCCCAGGGGGTTTGCCCATAGCAGAAAGCATTACCTTCACCTTGCTCATCCGGAAACGTGAGCGGCTTTGGCGCGGTAAACATCTCCCCGCCAGCAGCGGTGAAAGCGGCTATCGCCTTATCAAAATCATCAACATAAACAGCAAAATGCTGGAGGCCAAAGTCGCTGGCGCGGGCGGGCATTCCCTGTTCAGGGCCATGCATTTCGAAAAGTTCTATGCCGGGTCCGTGGGGCATGACGAGCATGCGAATGGCGTGAATTTTTGTGCCGGGAAATAATTTTAAGGTGTGCTGCTGGGCGGGCTGATCAATATTATCGGTTTGCGCATCGACAGAATGATATAAAACCTGGGCGTCGAAAGCGCGTTCAAAAAATAGGGTGGCTTTTTCAATGTCGGGCACCGTAATACCGATATGGTCGATGCCCCTTACTGAAGATGGCATAGTTAACTCCTGCTATAAAAAATTTAAATATAGCAGGAGATAATCAGGCTATTACCACTTCATTTCGCCGGTATTCACTTTGGCACTCAGTTCCAGCGAACTGGCTTCCGCCAGATTCGGCCACTGTTTTTTCATTGTGTTGATGACGCCGGTTGACGCTTTATCTGCCGTGAGGGCCTGTTCAAACTGCTGTAGATAGCGACGGGTAAAGTCGATAGCGCCGGTACCTGCTGGCGGTGTCCCCAGGTAGTGGCCCGGAATAACGTGTTCGGGCTTAAGGGCTGCCATGCTATCCAGCGTCTGCTGCCACTGTTTGCGGCTTTCCGGCGTTTGGGTATCTGCCGTCCAGACGTGAATGCCCCATGAGACGCCCGTGCCGCCGAGGATGGTTTTTGCGGATGGGATCCAGACATACGCCGCATAGCTCTCAGGCTCTTCAATATTCACTCTCTCACCGTCAATCATAAAGGTGGTTGAGGCAAGCACTTGCGGCACGTAGAGCTGCGTCGGCGCGCCGTCTTTCATCTGTGGCCCCCAGAAGGCGAGCTTCGCGTCTTTTGTGGCCTTGATATGGTCCACCACCTGTTGCGTGGCGACAACTTTGGCATTAGGGAAGGCTTTCACCAGCGGTTGCAGGCCGAAATAGAAATCCGGATCGCCGGAAGTGATCACGATTTTGTTCAGCGTTTTACCGCTGTGGCGAATTTTTTCTACCAGCGCTTCGCCATCTTTCACGCTGAACTGGGCGTCAAACAGTACCGCCTCTTTCGGGCCAGACACCAGGGTGGAAGAAACGGCAAAAATGCCTTTTTCCTGCGGGTTGTACGTATCAACGGTCAACGGCGCGGCAAAGACGGCCGGAGTGAAAAGGGTTGTCAGCAAAGCAAGGCGGGCGATGGTCATGGTCATCTCTCTGTTCTTCAGGAAAGTCTCTATTGTACGGATCTCTTCATTTGCCAGAATTCCTGAAACAGGAGATGCTTAGTTTCATAAATCGAGCAAATGGAGGTCAAAATGGATCGCGTTATTGCCGCCCAGGTATACAACCGCATCTGTGAGCTGGGGAGTTTAAGCGCGGCGGCGCGGGCGCTGGGGATCTCCCGTCCGATGGTGAGCCGTTATCTGGAGCAGATGGAGAAGTGGGCCGGGGCGCGGCTGGTGAACCGCTCCACCCGCAAGCTGACGCTGACGGCGGCGGGAGAGAAGGTCCTGCAAAAGACGCGTACGCTCTCGCAAATTTCTCAGGAAATTGAAGATCAGTCAGTGAAGGATTTACCCTCAGGTACGCTTCGCGTCGCCTGCGCGCATTTCACCGCGATGCAGATTATCGCTCCGGTGCTGCCCGATCTGTTGCAGCGTTACCCTCAGCTGCGCATTGAGCTGGATGTTAACAACCATCCGGTAAGCCTGGTGGGCGAGCGAATTGACGTGGCGATCCGCATCACCGATAACCCCGAACCGGGCATGATCGCCCGCCGACTGGGAGAGTGTCGGTCCGTACTTTGCGCTTCGCCGCACTATCTTGCCAGCCGGGGCGTTCCAGAGCAGCTGGAGGACTTAGCACGGCACAACTGCCTGCATTACAGCTTTTTTGCCGGTCAGTCGTGGCGTTTTTTGACGCCCGAAGGGGAGCCGATCACGACGGCGGTCAGCGGCAATCTCAGCGCCAGCATCTCGTCACTGCTGATGGAGGCGGCGATAAACCACTGTGGTATTGCCATGCTGCCCGAGCGCGAGGCCGACGCGGCGCTACGGCAGGGCAGCCTGGTGCCGGTGCTCAGCGCCTTTACGCCAAAACCAATCGGTATTTTTGGTATTTATCAGTCGCGAGACTATCAGCCTGCGGCGCAGCGTGTGTTCCTCGACGCGCTGGCAAACCACCTTGCCACGCGCTCGGACTAATCTGTCTTCCCTGCAAAATGGATTATGCGTCCTATACTTATCCCTTTGTAAGCCAAAAGGAGAGCAAGAATGACGATTCATAAGCACGGTTCAGCACACTGGTCTGGCGACATCAAACGCGGCAAAGGGACGGTCTCAACAGAAAGTGGCGTCCTTAACCAGCAACCTTACGGCTTTAACACCCGCTTCGAGGGCGAAAAAGGGACCAACCCGGAAGAGCTGATTGGCGCAGCGCACGCGGCCTGTTTCTCTATGGCCCTGTCGCTAATGTTGGGCGAAGCGGGTTATACCGCCGACTCCATCGATACCACGGCGGATGTCTCGCTGGATAAAACCGACAGTGGTTTTGCCATCAGCAAAGTGGCGCTGCAAAGCAAGGTGACGGTACCGGGTATCGATCCGCAGCAGTTCGACGGCATTATTCAGAAAGCGAAGGCGGGTTGTCCGGTGTCGCAGCTGTTGAAAGCCGAAATCACGCTGGATTACAAACTGAACTGATATCTGGCCGGGCAAATGCCCGGCTCCTTTTAACAGTTACGCCAGCAGCGTACGCTTCGGCCTTCGGCTGCGGGCTGAAGCGGCTGCGGCCGTTCGCATCCTTCAGCTGCCAGCGGGCAGCGGTCGCGGAAGTAGCAGCCATCGGGCAGGCGGCGATTACCGGGGAGATCGGTTTTGCGTAATGCCAGATCTTCGTCCAGCGGTTCTCCGGTACGGGGAACGGAGTCAAGCAGCAGCTGCGTATACGGATGCCGTGGCTTGCCCAACACCTGGTCCGCCGGACCCAGCTCCACGATCTGCCCCAGATACATTACCGCCACCCGGTCGCTCATGTGCCGGACCACCGAGACGTTGTGCGAGATCAGCACGTAGGTCAGATTTCGCTGCTGTTGCAGGGCAACCAGCAAATTGAGGATCTGCGCCTGGACGGAAATATCCAGCGCGCTGGTGGGTTCATCCAGCACGATGATGTCCGGATCCGAAGAGAGCGCCCGGGCAATAGCGATGCGCTGGCGCTGTCCACCCGAAAACGCATGCGGCAGGCGGTCAAGATATTCCGCCCGAATGCCCACCTGCTGCGCCAGCGTCTCAGCCAGCTGACGACGCTCCCGTTCGCTGCGGCGTTGCTGTATCCACACCGGCTCGGTAATGATGCGCCAGACGGGTAAACGCGGGTCGAGGGACGAGAGCGGGTCCTGAAATACCATCTGCATACCGCCTGCCGCATTCGCGCGCTGACAGGCACCGGTACTCGGTTTGAGCATGCCCATCAGCAGCTGCGCCAGCGTGCTCTTTCCGCAACCAGATTCCCCCACAACGCCCAGCGTTTCGCCGCGATGGATCCGGAGATCCATGCCGTTGAGGGCGTGTACCTGCTCCGTCACGCGCCCCAGCCAGTTTTTGCGCGCAGGAAAATTCACATGCACGCTATCCAGTTCCAGCAGTACCTCAGACATGGCGTGTCTCCTGTTGTGGGTACCAGCAGGCAGCCTGCTGGCCTTCTGCGCCCGTGGAAATTAAGCGCGGCGTTTCGCTGCATTTCGCCCCGGCAGCAAAACAGCGTTCGCGAAAGGCACATCCGCACGGGAGGTGGCTGAGGTTAGGCACCGTGCCGGGAATGGCCGGGAGGATCTCGCGCGGTTCACCATTTTCCGGGGCACACCGCAGCAGGCCAATCGAATAGGGATGCACAGGATGGTGGATCAAGGTCTGCGTGCTGCCGCTTTCGATCACGCTGCCCGCGTACATAACGTACATCCGGTCACAAAGCTGCGACACCACCGCCATATCGTGACTGATAAACAGCACCGACGTCCCGCTGGCACGCGCTTTGTGTTTCAGCAGACGCAGCACCTGACGCTGAACGGTCACGTCCAGCGCGGTGGTCGGCTCATCGGCAATGATCAGCTCCGGCTCGCAGGAGAAGGCAAGGGCGATCATCACCCGCTGGCGCATGCCGCCGGAAAGCTCAAACGGATAGCGATCCATCACCTGTGCCGCATCCGGGATTTGCATCTCGCCCAGCAGGGCGATCGCCTTCTGCTGCGCGTCGCGGCGGGAAAGCGACTGATGCTGGCGGATCACCTCCACCATTTGCCTGCCAATCCGGCGCGTGGGGTTGAGCGCCGTCATCGGCTCCTGAAAAATCATCGCCACCCTGGCGCCGCGCCACTGACGAAGCTGTTTTTCCGACGCGTTCAGGACATCTTCCCCGAGGAGCGTGACCCGTCCATGGTGAATATGGTAACTGCCTTCCGGCAGCAGGCGCATCGCCAGCATCGCGGTAACCGATTTTCCCGAGCCGGATTCGCCCACCACGCCGACAATTTCACCCCGGCCAATCTCCAGCGAGACGTGGTTGAGCGCGTGGACGTCACCGCGAAAAATGGGGAAGCTCAGGTGCAAATCTTCAATTGATAATACGGAATCACTCATGACTGCTTCCCTCCTGATTTGGGATCCAGCAGGTCGCGAAGACCATCGCCAAACAGATTAAACCCAACTGCCGTGATCAGAATTGCCGCCCCCGGAAACGCGCAGTACCACCACTGGTCAAGCACGTAGTTACGCCCCACGGCCACCATCGCGCCCCATTCGGCGGTGGGTTGCTGCGCGCCTAATCCAATAAAGCCCAGCGTGGCGGCCATCAGAATGGCGCTGCCGATATCCAGCGACGCCTGTACGATCAGCGGCGGCAGGGCGTTACGCAGGATATGCCAGCTGATCAGGTGCCAGCGCGATGCGCCAAAGGTGCGGGCGGCCTGCACGTAGGTGAACTGGCGCACCACCAGCGTTTGCCCGCGTGCCAGCCGCACGTAAAACGGAATGCGTACAATCGCAATCGCCAGCATCGCGTTAAACAGGCTTGGGCCGAGCGCGGCAGCCAGCGCCATCGTCAGCACCAGCGAGGGGATGGAGAGCATAATGTCCATGACGCGCATAATGATGGCGTCGCCGCGCCCGCCGAGTACGCCGGACAAACAGCCGAGCAGCGAACCGATGCCGCCCGCAATCACCACCACCGCCAGCCCCGCCGTGATGGACTGCTGGCTGCCCACCAGCACGCGGCTGAACAGATCCCGGCCCACCTCATCGGTGCCAAACCAGTGCTGGGCTGAAGGCGCCTGCAATCGCGCGGTCAGATCCAGCGCGTTCGGATCGTGCGGGACTATCCACGGCGAGACCACGATCATCAGCAGCATCACGATCATAATGACCCCGCCGATCAGCGTGAGCGGGCTTTTGCGTAGCATCCAGAACAGCTTTGCCCAGTTGATGCGCTGTTTGGCGGTGCTGACGGGGACGGGCGTTTCCTGAGTTAACATCATTCGGCACCTCCGCGCCCGATTCGCGGGTCGATCCACAGATACAGCAGATCCACCACCAGATTGACGAACACATAGGCCAGCGATACCACGACCGCGAAGCCCATGACGGCAGGGAAGTCCAGCGCCTGAATGGAGGTCACCACCCAGGCTCCCATTCCCGGCCAGGCAAACACGGTTTCGGTAAGGACTGCCCCATACAGCAGATCGCCCAGCGCCAGCCCGAGCACGGTAATGGAGGGGATCATGGCGTTGGGTAAGGCGTAGCGCAGCACGATGTACCAGCCCGGCAACCCGCTCGCGCGGGCGGTACGAATATAATCCTCGCTCAGCTGCTCCAGCATCGCGGAACGCACCTGACGCGCCACAATACCCAGATGCACAAAGGCCAGGGTCAGGGAGGGTAGAATCAGGTGCTGTAGGGCGTTGAAAAACACCTCACCGTTGCCTTCCAGCAGGGCGTCCAGCAGATAAAAGCCGGTAACGTGGGCAGGCGGATCGAGCCAATCGTCCAGCCTGCCGCCGCCGGGCAGAATTTGCAGTTGCCCGTAGAACAGAACGATTACCCCCAGTCCCAGCCAGAAGGCAGGCGTCGAGATGCCCGTCATCGCCATCAGTCGCACCAGGTGATCCAGCCAGCGGTTACGGTACACCGCCGATAAAATGCCCAGCGGTACGCCAATCACCAGCGCCAGCAGCAATGAGCAGAAGGCCAGCTCCAGCGTGGCGGGGAAAAAGGCTTTCAAATCTTCCGCAACGGGGCGACCGGTGCGAATGGAGGTGCCCAGATCGCCGTGCGCCAGCGCCTCTACATAGCGGCCAAACTGAATATAGAGCGGTTGATCCAGCCCCAGCTGCTGGCGGATGCCCTGCACGATTTCATCGCTGGCGCGGTCACCGGCCAGCAGGCGGGCCGGATCGCCGGGGATCAGGTGTGAAATAATAAAAGTAATAATACAGACACCGGCCACCACCAGGATTAACCCCCAGCAGCGCTGGCGCACGATGCTCCAGAACGTCATACACTTCCCCCCGGCGTGGGCCGTTACTTACTCATGGTGGCGATGTTAAAGACCTGCTCAAGCATCGGATTAAAGGTGAAGCCTTTGACCTCTTTGTTCATCGCCAGCTGGTAGTTCTTCTGGAACAGATAAACGTAAGCCGCCTCGTCAATCACCACTTTCTGCGCCTGCTGGTAATCTTTGGTGCGTTCCGCCTGATCGGTGGTTTTCAGTGCCGCCTGCAACAATGCATCGACCTCTTTGTTCTCATAGAATGAGCGGTTACCCGGCAGCCCTTTTTTGTCCGATTCGAACCAGTAGTTCATGAACATGTACGGGTCAGCGAAGTCCGGGCTCCAGTTACCAATCGCAATGTCATAATCACCTTTGCCGACGCGGTCGCGCATGGTGGCGTTCGCCAGTTTCTCGAGCTTGACGTTAATCCCCAGCTTGCCCAGGCTCGCCTGCGTGGAGAGGGCGATAGGCTCCCAGTTCGGGTCGTTATCGGAGTAGAGGAACGTCAGGCTGGCCGGTTTATCGTTGACTTTCTCCAGCGCCGCTTTGGCCTTAGCCTCGTCAAAGCTGTACTGCATGGCGTTCGCATCGAAGCCCCACATGCCCTCCGGGATCGGGCCGCGCATCTGCTTGCCGTTCCCGCTGAGAATGCCTTTCACCATCCCCTGATAATCGGTGGCCCAGGAGACCGCGCGGCGCAAATCCACCTGATTCATCGGAGGCTTACTGTTGTTCAGATAGAGGTAGGTCACCCGCAGGGACGGGTATTCCGCCACGGCCACTTTGCCTTCCTGCTTCAGAGCGGCAAGCTGATCCACCGGCAGGGCGTCGGCGATATCCAGATCGCCACGGGAAAGTTGCAGGCGACGCGAGGCGCTTTCACCGATAATCTTCACCGAGACGCGCTTGAAGTGCGGCTTTTCACCCGGCCAGTGTGGGTTGGGCACCATCACCAGCTGCTGACCTTTCCGCCAGCTTTTCAGCATAAACGGTCCGGAACCCGCGGTGTTTTGCGCCAGGAAACCGCGCGCGTCGTCGGCGGCATTGGCTTTCAGCACCGCCGGGTTGACGATCGACGCGCCGTCATTGGCCAGCGTGTAGAGGAACGGGGCGAACGGCTGGCTGAGGGTGAATTTCACCGTATGCTCATCCACCGCGTCCACTTTCAAATCTTTCGGGAACGCTTCGGAAGGTCCCTGATTAATTTTCAGCAGACGTTCAAACGACAGCTTGACCGCTTCGGCGGTCACCGGCGTGCCGTCCGAAAATTTTGCATTATCTGCCAGGGTGAACGTCCACTCTTTCTGGTCGTCAGACGCCTTCCAGCCCGTCGACAGATCGCCTTCCACCTCCGTGGTGCCAGGCTTGTATTTCATCAGACGCTGGTACGAGGGGTAGGTCACCGTCCAGTCGTTGTTATCGATAGTGACCGCCGGATCCAGCGTTTGCGGATCGGCAGCTTTCCCAATCACCAGCATATCTTTTGGCACCGCCGCCAGCGCGAGAGGGGCGCTCAGGGCGAGCGTAGCGGCAATCAGGGTTGTAAGCAGCGTAGTTTTCATGGCCGGGCTCCAGAATTAGAGTGAGTATGTGGTCGGATAACAGGCGAACTGGTCATCTAACAGCGGGTAGCTGGCGGCGTTCGGCAGTTCGAAATGCCACCACTCGCTGCTGATGCCCACAAAACCGCCGCCGTACATCACGGCGTTCAGGAGCAGACGATTTCGCTGCGCCTCGGGCGGAACGGAAGGGTGCCAGGCATGAGAACGGTCGTCCATTTCGTCAAACCCGGCGCCCATATCCAGCACGTTGTCGTGTTCATCCATCAGCGTGACGTCAATGGCGGTGCCCCGGCTGTGGTTAGAGCCAATTGCGACATCCACCACGTATTCCGGATTGGGGCAGGCATCCCAGAGTTGCGCCTGCGCCTGCTGGGGGCGGTAGGCGTCGTAAACCACCAGCTTCAGACCGGCCAGCGCGGCGATGCTGATCGCTTTCGCCAGCGCGGTGGCGGCATCCGTATGCAGCAGGCACGCGGCGTGCTGGTAGATCGGGCGGCCGGTGATGTTATCGGCGGTCGCGTATTTCAGATCGATATGCAGCGTGGGAAAGGTTTTCGCCACATCAATCAGTTGACTCTCTTCAGGCATAGCTCCGCTCCTTTAGCGTTCAAATTGTCCAAACTCTTGTTGTAGTTGTCGGTTGATTGCCAGACGTTCCGGCAGCGCATCGCCCAGCGCCTCCACAACGCCCGACAGCAGCAGGTTGAACAGACAGCTCACCGGCGCCAGCGAATCCCAGAAATGGCCGGTATCGGTTTTCACCTGGAGTAAATCAATCGGGTAATCCCGCGCCCACGGGCACCAGATATCGGTGATCAGCGCCATCGCCAGCCCTTTTTCGCTCGCCACGCGGCAGTACTGGCGGGCAATGGCGGAGTAGGCGCGGGTATCCGTCAGCACGATATACGGGTTCGCAAAGCCGGAGTTAAGCGACTCCACCCAGCTACCGGAGAGCCCTTCGGAATAGCTCACCCGCGGGCGCAGGTACTCCAGATGGCTGAAGAACGCATTGGCGATCCCGCGCGTGGACTGGATCCCCAGCACGAAGACGGCGTCGGCATGGGTAAGTTGCTGGACCACCTGCCTGAACGTTTCGCTTTGCGCCAGCTGATAAACATGGGCAATGGCGTCCACCTCCAGCGACAGGGAGTGCTGAAGGCGATCCGACAGCGGCTGTTGCTGCTTCCAGGAGTCGAGACGCTCGTTAATGCCCCAGGGCTGGCGGGGATCGCGCAGGCTTTTTTTGGCGTCGTCCAGGTTGCGATAGCCCAGCTTGCGCAGAAAGCGTCCGACGGTGATCCCGCTGGTGGCCGTGGCCAGCGCCACGCTCTCTGCCGTTTCAAAGGGGATCTGCCCGACGTGCGCCAGCATCCAGCTTGCCACCCGCTTTTCGCTCGGGGTGAGCTGGCTAAAGGTCGCTTCGATACGGCTCAACACCTCAGGTTTGGTCGTCATACCGCCTCGCTGTTAACTGGCTGTCAAAGGCCGGGATTCTGTTACCGGATTAACAATGCAGGACGCGTGCCATGTTCACATTGCGGCGAAAACGCGCTGTGCAGCAAAGTTAATGCAATATTTGTTTAACAGATGCTCAACATTTGTGCAGCGTAGTTCACTTTTGGTGCAGTGTCCGGCCTGAGCGGTATCTATTTGGTGAATACGTCAGCCTCTTCACATTTTTTGGTAAGATGAACGCTCTGTGGATAAGGGAGGGAGCCTCACATGGCGAATTTGCCCTGGCGGGTCAGCGTGCGCCTGATGGCTCTCGCAAAAAAAATAGCGATAGTCATCGGGATCATTGTGCTCGTGCTGCTGGCGGTGCGGGTTTATCTTTCGCAGCAGGGGCCGGCCCTGCATCACTGGCACACCTGGCGGGCTGACGAAATGTCCGTGCAGGAGATGGATAACGCGACCTTCGCAGCGTATGTCGCGCGGGAAAACGCCATCTTCACCGCTCTCGACGCTGAGGTGACGGCGAATGTCGCACCCGCAGAGCGCACGCCGCTGAACCGTTATTACCGCCAGAGCCTGGTGTGGCCAGGACACTTTTCCCCGGATGCAAACCGGTCGTTCGTGCTGATGCCTGCCGGAAAGCCGCGCGGGGCGGTGGTATTGCTGCACGGTCTGACGGACTCGCCCTACAGCGTCAGGCATCTGGCAGAGAATTATCAACAGCACGGCTTTGTGGCCGTAGTGCCTCGTTTGCCCGGACACGGCACGGCGCCGGGCGCGCTGACAGACGTTGACTGGGAGGCTTGGCTGGCCGCATCGCGCCTTGCGGTTCGTGAAGCGACACGCCTGACGGGGAACGATCTCCCCCTGCATCTGGTGGGCTACTCCAACGGCGGGGCGCTGGCGATGAAATACGCCCTCGACGCTCTTGATGCGCCTGAACTGCGTAAACCTCAGCAGATCGTTTTGCTCTCACCGATGATTGGCGTCACGGCGTTTGCGCGCTTTGCCGGATTCGCCGGGCTACCGGCCATGTTACCGGCGTTTGCCAAAGCCGCGTGGCTCAATATTTCGCCGGAATATAATCCTTATAAATACAATTCGTTCCCGGTGAATGCAGCACGTCAGTCCTGGCTGCTTACCCAGGCGCTGCATGAGCAGATAAACCGCGATGTTCATGATCACAAACTGGCGCAGCTTCCGCCGGTGCTGGCGTTTCAGTCGGTCATGGATTCAACGGTCAGTACCCGCGCCGTGGTCAGCGGGCTGTTTGACCAGCTTCCGGCAAACGGCAGCGAACTGGTAGTTTTTGATATCAACCAGGCCGGGAGTTTCCGTCCACTGTTCAGGCCATCGTCCTGGACGGCGGTGGCTGACCTGCTGCCCGGGGCAAAAAGGCGTTACAGTGTCACAATTGTGACCAATGCCAGCCCCGACAGGTTTGATATGGTGGCAAAGACAACGCCAGCGGGTAGCACCCGGGAAACGGTGATGCCGCTGTCTGTCGCGTATCCGCAGGAGGTTTATTCCCTGTCGCATGTTGCTATTCCGTTCCCGCCTGATGACGATCTGTATGGCCGCCATCCTGAGGTGAAAAACCACTACGGTATCAGCCTGGGGACGATAGCCCTGTGGGGAGAAACATCGGTTCTGAGCGTCGGCAAAGATGCGCTGATGCGCGTGACGTCGAATCCGTTCTACGATTATATGCAGACGCGGATCGACAGCCGTATCGGGGAGAATTAAGCCCGACGTGGAATAGATTAGGTCACACCGGGGAACTGTGTTAAACAGTACCGTTCAGGCGTATACCCCATACCGGACCCCGTTTCTGTGCTGACAACTCTTATTTATCGAAGCCAGCTGAGCTTAACCTGCACCTCCGCAGCGTTAAGCGCGCTGGTTGAACAGGCCAGGATCCGTAATACGGAGCAGGGCATCTCAGGCATTCTTCTCTCCCGTGGACGTGACGTTCTGCAAATTCTCGAAGGCACGGAACAGCGCGTCGTCGCGCTTTTTAACACCATCCGTGCGGATGACCGGCATACCGGCGTGGTGGAGCTGATGCGCGATTACGGCCCGCGCAGACGTTTCGAAGACGTGGGAATGCTGCTGTTTGACCTGGACGTTCAGACCCCAAAAGTGGTTCTGGCGTCGGTTCTGCATTACAGCAAGCTGGAAAGCTATCTGACTTCTGAGGATCGGGTCTTCAAATTTATTCAGACCTTTATCACCGGCAAAACCGCTATCCCACCCGCTTCGGACTATGAGCCTGATAAATGGACGCTTTCGCGAGAGCGCGCGCCGTTTGGTAAAGGGTTAGGTCTGCTGGCGGGACAGCCCTGCCAGTTTGCGCTGCAACCCATTGTCGAGCCGTCCGAAGGCAAAATCAGTTCTCTCGAAGCGCTTATACGCGGAAACGACGGCGGCAGCCCGGAGCATTTCTTCCATAGTCTCGATCGTGAACAGATTTACGAAGTCGACCTGCAAACCAAAGCCTGGACCTTTGCGCTGGCGCAAAAGCTCGGCATCGGCAGCCACAAACTGGCGGTGAACCTGCTGCCAATGTCGCTGGTTAACGTGCCGGGCGCGGTAGAGTTCCTGGTAACGCAGATCAAAAAGCACAATCTACAGCCTGAGCAGGTGGTCATTGAAGTCACTGAGAGCGAGATGATCTCTGGCTTCAACCAGTTTAACAGCGCCATTAAACAGCTGCGCGCGGAAGGGGTTGGGCTGGCGATAGATGATTTTGGTTCCGGCTATGCTGGTCTTTCACTGCTCACCCGGTTTCAACCGGATAAGCTCAAAATCGACAGAGAGATCGTCAGCGATATCCACCTGAGCGGGCCCAAGCAGGCGATTGTGAAGTCGATAATCAGCTGCTGCACCGATCTGGAGATTACGCTGGTCGCAGAAGGCATTGAGAAGATAGAAGAGTGGTGCTGGCTTGAATCCGCCGGTATTCGCCGCTTCCAGGGCTTTTTGTTCGCCCGCCCGCAGCTCAATGGCGTAGGTGATATCCACTGGCCCCATCGGGTGGGTTAAGCAAATTTTCCCTCGCCATATTTCCCCGACACCCTGCCTGTGCTTAAATAGCTAAACCGGTTTAATATGTTTTAGCTAAGAAGGTGATATGGAGACGATCTGGGTACTTGGCGATGCCGTGGTGGATCTGTTGCCCGACGGAGAGGGCAAACTGCTGCAATGTCCTGGCGGCGCACCGGCCAATGTCGCGGTAGGGGTTGCTCGTCTGGGCGGCAGAAGCGCCTTTATAGGCCGGGTGGGCGACGACCCCTTCGGGCGTTTTATGCAAAAAACGCTTGCGGATGAGCAGGTTAATACAGAATGGCTGCGCCTGGACCCGCAGCATCGCACCTCCACGGTGGTGGTGGATCTCGATAACGACGGTGAACGTTCCTTTACCTTTATGGTTCGCCCGAGCGCTGATTTATTCCTCGACTCTGCCGATCTCCCGCCATTCCGCGCCGGGGAGTGGCTGCACGTCTGCTCTATCGCGCTCAGCGCCGAACCCAGCCGTTCCGCGACGTTTCAGGCGATGTCCGCTATCAGAATGGCGGGGGGATTTGTCAGCTTTGACCCCAATATCCGCGCCGATCTCTGGCACGATGAAGTCGAGCTGCGTCAGTGTCTTGAACGGGCATTAGCCTGTGCAGATGTGGTGAAAATCTCGGTGGAAGAGCTGGCGTTCTTAACCGGAAATGCGCAGGTCCATGAGGGGCTGGCGGCGCTGATGCGCACCTGTCCGGCCAGGCTGGTGCTGGTGACGCAGGGAAAAGAGGGCGTAACCGCCTGGCAGAAAGGCGCGTTGACGCACTATCCTGCATCACCCGTGGAATGCATTGATACCACCGGCGCGGGGGATGCTTTCGTCGCCGGGCTGCTGTTCGGTCTGGCTCGTGATGGCCAGGCCCGTCTTTCAGAGGTCATCACGCTGGCGCAGCGCTGTGGGGCGCTGGCGACAACCGCAAAAGGGGCAATGACCGCGCTGCCTTATCATCACGAACTGTAATTCACCTCTCCAGGCCTCCGGTCGGCGGCCTGAATTGTCGCCTCGATCACACTTACTAAAACGGTTTAGCAAAAAACGTTGCCGATCCAAAATTCAACGGTTTAGTATCATTAGCCTAAACCGGTTTAGCAATTTAGCACTTTCACCGATAGTTATTAGGGATGCGACAAAATGTATAAAAAACGCAGACTTGCCGTGATGATAGGCATGCTGGCCGGGAGTACCTCTGTTTTTGCCCAGACGGATATGACACGTATCGAAGCGCGCCTGGCGGCGCTGGAGCAGCGTTTGCAGGAGGCGGAAACCCGCGCGCAGGTTGCTGAAAAGCGCGCCACGGCAGCGGAACAGAAAACACAGCAGCTGGTGGCTGCGCAGCAGGAAGCGCAGACCTCCACACAGGCGGTGGCGCAACGTACTACGGTGCTGGAAGAAAAAGCCGACCGGACAGGCGGTTTTGAATTTCACGGTTACGCCCGTTCCGGCCTGCTGATGAACGACGCGGCCTCCAGCAGCAAAAGCGGCCCTTATCTGACGCCCGCCGGGGAAACGGGCGGGGCCATCGGGCGTCTGGGGAACGAAGCGGATACCTACGTTGAGCTGAATGTTGAGCACAAACAGACGCTGGAGAATGGTGCGACGACGCGCTTTAAGGCGATGCTGGCCGACGGTCAGAAAACCTATAACGACTGGTCGGCAGACAGCAGCGACCTGAACATTCGTCAGGCCTTTGCCGAGCTGGGCAATTTGCCTGACTTTACCGGTGCGCTGAAGGGCAGTACCTTCTGGGCGGGTAAGCGTTTTGACCGCGACAACTTCGACATTCACTGGCTGGATTCCGACGTGGTGTTTCTCGCCGGGACCGGCGGCGGCGTCTACGACGTGAAGTGGAACGATACGCTGCGCAGTAACTTCTCCCTTTATGGCCGTAACTTCGGCAGCGAAGAGGAGATCGACAACAACGTTCAGAACTACATCCTCAGCATGAATCACTTCGCCGGGCCGGTGCAGATGATGGTCAGCGGCTTACGGGCAAAAGATAATGACGACCGTAAGGACAGCAACGGCGATCCGATTAAAACCGACGCGGCCAATAACGGGGTACATGCGCTGGTTGGTCTGCATAACGAGAGCTTCTACGGCCTGCGGGAAGGTTCCGCCAAAACGGCGCTGCTTTACGGCCACGGTCTGGGCGCCGAGGTGAAAAGCATTGGTTCAGACGGCGCGCTGCTGTCAGAAGCCGATACCTGGCGTTTTGCAAGTTACGGTGTCACGCCGCTGGGCGGTGGCTGGCACATTGCGCCCGCCGTGCTGGCGCAAAGCAGTAAGGACCGCTACGTGAAGGGCGACAGCTATGAGTGGGTCACGCTCAATACGCGTCTGATCAAAGAGGTGACCCAGAATTTCGCCCTCGCGTTCGAAGGCAGCTATCAGTACATGGATTTAAGCCCGGAAGGCTACAAGAATCGCAATGCGGTTAACGGTAGCTTCTACAAGCTGACCTTCGCCCCGACGTTAAAGGCGGGCAAAATTGGCGATTTCTTCAGCCGTCCGGAGCTGCGCCTGTTCGCCACATGGATGGACTGGAGCAGCAAGCTGGATAACTACGCCAGCGATGACGCCTTTGGCAGCAGCGGCTTCAACGCGGGCGGGGAATGGAACTTTGGGGTGCAGATGGAAACCTGGTTTTAACCCTTCACGCTCCCGCATCGCGGGGGCGTTTCGAACACCATAAAAAGAGGTCAGGAAGAGGTATCTATGGATTTTAATCATATTGCGCGCGAGCTTATTCCGCTGCTCGGTGGCAAAGAGAACATTGCCAGCGCGGCACATTGCGCCACGCGCCTTCGTCTGGTGCTGGTCGATGATGCGCTTGCCGACCAGCAGGCTATCGGCAAGGTTGAAGGCGTGAAAGGCTGTTTTCGAAACGCCGGGCAGATGCAGGTAATCTTCGGCACCGGGGTGGTGAATAAGGTTTACGCCGCGTTTATTCAGGCGGCAGAGATTAGCGAGTCCAGTAAATCGGAAGCGGCGGATATTGCGGCCCGCAAGCTGAACCCGTTCCAGCGTATCGCGCGTCTGCTCTCCAACATCTTCGTGCCGATTATCCCGGCGATCGTGGCCTCGGGTCTGCTGATGGGCCTGCTGGGGATGGTTAAAACCTACGGCTGGGTTAATCCGGATAACGCGCTCTATATCATGCTGGATATGTGCAGCTCGGCGGCGTTTATTATTCTGCCGATCCTGATTGGCTTCACCGCCGCGCGGGAGTTTGGCGGCAACCCGTATCTGGGGGCAACGCTCGGCGGCATCCTGACTCATCCGGCGCTGACCAACGCCTGGGGCGTAGCGTCCGGCTTCCACACCATGAACTTCTTCGGTCTTGAAATCGCCATGATTGGCTATCAGGGAACCGTCTTCCCGGTGCTGCTGGCGGTGTGGTTTATGAGCATTGTGGAAAAACAGCTGCGCCGGGCCATCCCGGATGCGTTAGATCTGATCCTGACGCCGTTCCTGACCGTCATTATCTCCGGCTTCATTGCGCTGTTGATTATTGGCCCGGCGGGACGCGCGCTGGGCGACGGAATCTCCTTCATTCTTAGCACTCTGATTGCCCACGCGGGCTGGCTGGCCGGGCTGCTGTTTGGTGGGCTCTATTCGGTGATTGTCATTACCGGCATTCACCACAGCTTCCACGCCATTGAGGCCGGGCTGCTGGGTAATCCGTCGATTGGCGTTAACTTCCTGCTGCCGATCTGGGCGATGGCGAACGTGGCGCAGGGCGGGGCGTGTCTGGCGGTGTGGTTCAAAACCCGCGATGCCAAAATCAAAGCCATTACCTTACCGTCGGCGTTTTCCGCGATGCTGGGCATCACCGAAGCGGCAATTTTTGGCATCAACCTGCGTTTTGTGAAGCCGTTTATCGCGGCGCTGATCGGTGGTGCGGCGGGCGGTGCCTGGGTGGTGTCGGTGCATGTCTACATGACCGCCGTTGGCCTGACGGCGCTTCCCGGCATGGCGATTGTCCAGGCCAGCTCGCTGCTCAACTATATTATCGGCATGGTGATTGCCTTTGGCGTGGCGTTCACCGTCTCTCTGCTGCTGAAATATAAAACGGACTCTGAATAATGACCTTATCTTCCCGCTGGCCTGCCGTGTTGCACGCCGTTATGCAAGGCCAGCCGCGTGCGCTGGCGGACAGCCACTATCCGCAGTGGCATCCCGCACCGGTGACAGGGCTGATGAACGATCCGAACGGGTTTATCTGGTTTGCCGGGCGCTACCATCTGTTTTATCAGTGGAACCCGCTGGGCTGCGATCATCGCTACAAGTGTTGGGGGCACTGGAGCTCAGCAGATCTGGTGCACTGGCAGCACGAGCCAATGGCGCTGATGCCTGACGAAGAGTATGACCGCAATGGCTGTTACTCCGGCAGCGCCGTGGATAACAACGGCGTGCTGACCCTGTGCTATACCGGCAACGTTAAGTTTGACGATGGCGGCCGCACCGCCTGGCAGTGTCTGGCGGTGCAAAATGACGATGGCACGTTTGCCAAACTGGGACCGGTGTTGCCCCTGCCGGACGGGTACACCGGGCACGTCCGCGATCCGAAAGTATGGTGGCATGACGGGCTGTGGTACATGGTGCTCGGCGCGCAGGATCGACAGCAGCGCGGCAAGGTGCTGCTGTTTACGTCAGCCGATTTACACACCTGGGCGTCATGCGGCGAAATCGCCGGTCACGGCGTCAACGGACTCACGGACGCGGGCTATATGTGGGAGTGCCCGGATCTGTTTGAGCTTGATGGCACACACGTCTTGATCTGCTGCCCGCAGGGGCTGGCGCGCGAACCGCATCGCTATCTCAACACCTATCCGGCCGTCTGGATGAGTGGGGCATTTGATTATCAAACGCCTGCATTTGCGCACGGCGAGCTGCATGAGCTTGACGCCGGTTTCGAATTTTACGCGCCGCAAACCACGGTGGCAGAAGATGGCCGCCGCATCCTCATCGGCTGGATGGGCGTGCCGGACGGCGAAGAGATGCTCCAGCCTACGCGGGCGCGCGGCTGGATCCACCAGATGACCTGTCCTCGCGAGCTGCGCTACCGCGACGGTAAGCTCTGGCAAACCCCGGTCCGTGAGCTGGAAACGCTGCGCGAGGATGAACATCTCTGGCAGGGACGCGCCAGCGATGCCCCGGTGCTGGCGGGAGCGCGTCTTGAGTTCGAACTGAGCGCATCGAGCGTGAACGTGGATTTTGCAGGCGCGTTGCGGCTGATTGTGGATGATGAGGGGAGCCGTCTGGAACGCGCCAGTCTGAAAACCACAGACACGCTGACCCGCTACTGGCAGGGCAATGTTCATCATTTACGCGTGCTGTGCGACTGTTCCAGCGTCGAAATTTTCATCAATCACGGTGAAGGCGTCATGAGCAGCCGCTATTTTCCTGACCATCCGGCCCAGGTACGCTTCGAAGGTGCGTCCGATATCACATTACGCTACTGGTCGCTGCGCAGCTGCATGATAGAATAGAGGTTTTGGCAGCCGGATCTAAGTCGTTGTGAGAAAAACAAAACGCGTCACCATTAAAGATATCGCGGAGCTCGCGGGGGTATCAAAAGCCACCGCCAGCCTGGTTCTGAACGGCCGCAGCAAAGAGCTTCGGGTGGCGGAGGAGACACGCGAGCGTGTGCTGGCGATTGCCAAAGAACATCATTATCAGCCCAGCATTCACGCCCGTTCGCTGCGGGACAACCGCAGCCACACTATTGGTCTGGTGGTGCCGGAAATCACCAACTACGGGTTTGCCGTTTTTTCTCATGAGCTGGAGACCCTCTGCCGCGAGGCGGGTGTTCAGCTGCTGATCTCCTGTAGCGATGAAAATCCCGGCCAGGAGACGGTGGTGGTCAATAACATGGTGGCCCGCCAGGTGGACGGGCTGATTGTCGCCTCCAGCATGCTCAACGACGCGGACTATCAAAAGCTGAGCGAACAGCTGCCCGTTGTGCTTTTTGACCGTCATATGAACGACAGTTCTTTGCCGCTGGTTCTCACCGATTCAATTACCCCAACCGCCACACTGGTGGCCGACATCGCGCGCCAGCATCCGGATGAGTTCTACTTCCTCGGCGGTCAGCCGCGGCTTTCCCCGACGCGTGACCGTCTTGAAGGGTTTAAGCAGGGGCTGCGTGACGCTGGCGTCGAGTTACGTCCGGAGTGGATCATTCATGGTAATTACCATCCGAGCTCCGGCTACGAAATGTTTGCCGAGCTTTGCGCACGCCTGGGCCGCCCGCCAAAAGCCCTTTTTACCGCCGCCTGCGGTCTGCTGGAAGGGGTGTTGCGCTATATGGGGCAACATAATCTGCTGCAAAGCGATATGCGTCTGGCCAGCTTTGACGATCACTATCTCTATGATTCTCTGACCATTCCTGTCGATACCGTTCGTCAGGATAACCGCCAGCTCGCCTGGCACTGCTTTGATCTGATTGGCAAACTGATTGAAGGGGAAACGCCGGAGCCGATCCAGCGTAAGCTGGATGCCACCCTGCAACGGCGATACAAGGCCGTAGAGTGACAGGGTAACGTCTGAGGGTGACATCAATAACTTTAATTAATTAAAGATTGGATTCAGCCGATAACCAAAGGGAAATTATATCCCTGAGGTGTGTTATGTCATTGAAAAAATCATCCCTGATTATCCTGTTTTCCCTGCTTTTCTTCTTTGTGGCCAGCACTATCACCAGCGTTGGGCTCATCATTAAAAGTAATACTTCGCTGGATAATGTGAACAAAGAAATTCAGGTGGTTCTGTCCATTATTGATCCCATTAACCACAGCCGAACCCTGCGGGTCAGGGTTATGGAGTATGTGAAAATGGTGGAAGCGGGGGACGCTACCGATCTGTCTGCGAAACTGGCCTCGGTTAAAGAGGCGCTGACCAAAGCCGATAGTGCATTTTCGGCGTTTATGGCCTCGCCGCGTTTGCCGGACGAAGCCCCGCTGGTCACTGCCTACCAGGAGGCGTGGCAAAACTACCGTAACCAGGGACTGGCGCCTCTCATCGCCGCTGCCGCCGCTCACGATGTGTCGCGGTTCAACGCTCTTATTCCCGTGGTGTCTCAACTCGATCGCCAATATGAAATTGTGCTCGATCAGGTTCTCTCCGTTCACCAGAAGTACGCCAAAACGCTGAACGAGGATGCGAGCCATAATTTCGTGTCGGGTCTGGTTATTATCGCCTGCATTGCGGTGCTGTTCGTGGTGGTGATCTTCGCCGTCAGCCTGCTGATGAAACGCGTGGTCTTTGCGCCGGTGAACCTGGCGCGCGAGCACTGTCGCCAGATTGCGGCCGGGAAGCTGGACGTACCGGTACCGATCAAGCGTGATTCCGGGAATGAAATCAATCACCTGATGTCCTCGATGGAGCAGATGCGCCAGGCGCTGCTCTCCACCATTTCTCAGGTGCGCGACGCCAGCCACACCGTGACGCATGCGGCGCAGGAAATTGCCTCCGGCAATATCGACCTGGCCTCCCGTACAGAGCAACAGGCTTCGGCCCTGACCCAGACGGCCGCCAGCATGGAAGAGCTGAGCGCGACGGTGGCGAATAACACCGACAACGTTTTCCAGGCCGGTAAGCTGGTGCAGGATGCCGTGAAAAATGCCCATACCGGTGAAGCGGTAACCCGTGAAGTCATCGAAACGATGAATACTATCGCGTCCAATTCGAAGCGTATTGAAGACATCACCAGCGTCATCAACAGCATTGCTTTCCAGACTAATATTCTGGCGCTAAACGCGGCCGTTGAAGCGGCGCGTGCTGGCGCGCAGGGGCGAGGATTTGCCGTGGTAGCAAGTGAAGTGCGCACCCTGGCACAAAAAAGCGCGGTGGCGGCGAAAGATATCGAAAGCCTTATCGCCCAGTCTGTTTCCAGCGTGAAAAACGGTGCACAACTGGTGAATCGTTCGGGAGAGGTGATTGATTCTATTATCAGCTCTGTGAATAAAGTGCATACGCTGATGGAACAGATTTCGGTTGCCTCAGAAGAGCAGAGCCGCGGGATTGGTCAGGTTGGGCAGGCCGTAACGGAGATGGACGGTGTGACCCAGCAGAACGCGGCGCTGGTGCAGCAATCCGCCGCCGCCGCCGCCTCGCTGGAGGAGCAGGCGCAGCAGCTGTCCCAGAGTATCTCGAGCTTTAGTCTGCCTGCTACGGCGTGATGTTCAGAGAGGCTCCTGAGGGAGCCTTTTTAATGTCTGCATGTAGCCGCTGCACAATCTCCTTCAGCCATTACTGTTATCCGTACAAAGCCGCTATGACATAAATTTTATCTTTCCCCGGCAATATTTCTGTTCCTCATCCGTCTACCTCATCAGAGACCATAATCATTCAACATAAACGAGGTACACATGAGAAATTTTGATATGCACGGAAAAGGTCACGGGCGTGGTTTGGGCCGCCATCGTATGGGTAAGGGCATCGTGATTGGCGCAGTCCTGTTCGTGGTGCTTGGCCTGCTGGTCATGTCCCTGTGGAACGCGTTGCTCCCGGCCATCCTGGGGGTTAAAGCCATTGGCTTCTGGCAGGCGCTGGGGATCCTGCTGCTGAGCCGCATTCTTTTCGGTGGGCTGGGTTTCCGTCCGGGCATGTTCGGTGCGCACCGCCGTATGCACGAACAATGGATGAATATGAGCCCCGAACAACGTGAGGCCTTCATTCAGCAGCGTCGGGCGGGATTTGGGCGCCACGGTCATTGCCGGTGGCACGATGGCCGGGATGAAAAGCGAGATGATAACGGTGCGAAAGCGCCGGAAGCCGAGTGAGCGATATGAAAGCCGGTGAGGCGGGGGAATCATTACTGATCTCGGCACTCAATGCCTGCCGCGCGCGGCTAAAAGCCTTCATTCGCGGACGGACTGCGGTTCGTGATGATGTCGATGATATTCTTCAGGAAGTGACCTGGCAGTTGATGAAAGTGGAACAACCGGTCGAGAACGTCGCCGCCTGGCTGTTTCGCGCCGCACGAAATGAGATGATCGACCGGGCGCGAAAAAAGCACGAGGTTTCACTACCGGGGTACCTGACAGCAGATGACGAGGACTTTCCGGAGCAGGAGATTGCAGAAACGTTATTCGGCGTACCGCAAACGCCGGAGGAGGAGTATCTCAACATGCTGCTATGGGAAGAGTTGGGGCAAGCCCTGTCGGAACTGCCGCCACCTCAGCGCGAGGTGTTTGAAAAAACGGAATTTGAGGGCTACAGCATGAAGGTGCTGGCAGAGGAAACAGGCGACAGTGTGCAGGCGTTATTATCCCGCAAACACAAAGCCGTGCGATTTTTGCGTAGTCGCCTCAAGGATATTTATGAAGCGTTGACAGGGCAATAAACTTCGACCACTCTGAAAAACAATATCTTAGAGGGGTCGTTATGCTTCAACGGTTAGCAAAGAAAAAGGTGCTGTTACTCTCTGCTCTGATGGTTTCAGGGCTGGTCAGGGCAGAGGAGTCGCTTCCGGATGTGGTGAAGCACTTCAGTGAACAGCAGGACATCAAAATCATCAAGAAAATTGACGCCCCCGGCGGCGCGCCAGCGTGGCTGGGGAAATATCAGGACATGGGCGTGACGCTCTTTCTGACCCCTGACGGAAAGCACGTCGTGTCTGGCTATCTGTATGATGAGAAGGGAACCAACCTCAGCGAGGCCTTTTTCCAGAAAGAGATCTACGCCCCGATGGGCCGCGAGATGTGGAAAAAGCTCAATGCGGCGCATCCCCTGAAAGAGGGCGCGGAGAGTGCCCCGCGCAAAGTCTTCGTCTTTGCCGACCCGTTCTGCCCGTACTGCAAGCAGTTCTGGGCTGAAGCGCAGCCGTGGGTGAAGGCTGGCAAGGTTCAGCTCAATACGCTGCTGGTTGCATTTCTTAACCCGAACAGCGGGCGTAACGCCTCCGCGATCCTGAATGCGAAAGATCCGGTGTCGGCCTGGAAAGCGTACGAGCTGTCCGGCGGGAAAAAGCTGCCGAAACCTGAAGCTGCGGCTTCCCGGGAAACCGTTGAGATCCTGCAAAATCACCAGACGCTAATGGACAGTCTCGGCGCGAATGCCACACCGGCTATTTATTACCTGAATGAGCAAAACGAACTGCAACAGGTCGTGGGTATGCCAGACGCAAAACAGCTTGAGGCGATGTTCGGGCCGAAGCCGTAAAAGAAAGGCAGAAACAGAACGTTTCTGCCTTTTTTCAGTCAATTACCCCAGCGTCCCCGGAGGTAATTTACCGCCTCCTGCGTCTGCGGCTGGTTAAGATAGTCTTCACGGAACAGGATGGTGCCCTTAACGTCTGGCAGTGAATCGTTGAGGTCGAGCTGTTTTTTCAGCTCCGGTACGCCGCCGTTCACCGTCCAGTCCGGTTCGTTTCTGGAAGGCGCGCCCACTTTGTAGAACGCGATCCCGATATACAGGCGGGTATGGGTCGGTTTCACCACGTCAGCCCACCATTTTGTCAGCACATCGTAACGTGCCGCGTCGCGGGCGAAGGGCCAGTAGATCTGCGGCGCAATGTAATCCAGTAAACCCTGCTGTACCCATTTGCGCGTGTCAGCGTAGGATTCATCATAGGCTGCGGCACCGCGCGTGTCCGAGCCTGCCGGGTCGAAGGAGCGATTGCGCCAGACCCCCGCCGGGCTAACGCCAAATTCGATCTCAGGTTTAGCCTGCTTGATCGCCCTTGAAACCTGCACAATCAACTGCTGCGTATTGTGTCGACGCCAGTCCGCTTTTGACGCAAATCCTTCGCCATAGCGCCTGAAGGTCCAGGCATCATTCAGGGTGGACCCCGGCGTCTCGGTGTAAAAATAGTCATCGAACTGAACGCCGTCGACAGGGTAGTGATTTACCACTTCCATCACCACCTGGGTTATCCAGTCCCGCACGTCGGGAATGCCCGGGTCGAGAACAAAACGATCCCCCGAGGTGCGGATCCACTCCGGATGCTGGACGTACACGCTGGAAGGATGAAGCGACGAGGTGCGATTAAGCGCGGCGATGGTCGACGGCTTCGTGTTGGTGGAAACGCGGTACGGGTTAAACCAGGCATGAACCTTCATCCCGCGCTTGTGCGCTTCATCCAGCATAAACTGAAGCGGATCGTAACCGGGATCTTCCCCGATAGTCCCCGTCAGGGTATCTGACCAGGGCAGTATTTTAGAGGCCCACAGCGCCGTACTGTCCGGTTTTACCTGAAAGAAGACGGTGTTGATCCCAAGTTTTTTCAGCTTATCGAGCTTGTCCGTCAGCGCCCGCTGTTGCTGGGCGATACGCTGGTCCGCGCTACGGCCATTCACCGATGACACAGGAGGCCAGTCGAGACGGGAGACGGTCGCCAGCCAGATCCCGCGCATGGGTTCGTTAGTCTGCTGTAGAGGTTTCGCCTGCGGCAGCGGGGTAACGAGTGATTTGGGTGGTTTGGAAGTGCAACTTACCAGTAAAAGCGCGCAGCCAAGCAGCGCGCCAGTCCGTTTTACGTGTCGCATCATTTGCGTGTTAGCTCCTGGGTGTCCGGCTATCCGTCCAGGGATTAAACGCCGGTTCGTCCTGTTCCCCGTTACCGTCATCGTGAAGAGAGTCGAGGTAGAGGGCTTCAACTTCCGCCCGCGCCCATGGGGTGCGGCGCAGGAACTTCAGACTCGATTTAACGCTCGGGTCTTTGCGAAAACAGTTGATTTTGATTCGGTTGCCCAGTTCATTCCAGCCATATCGCGCAACCAGCGCGTTAACCTGCATTTCGAGCGTTACGCCATGCAAAGGATCGTTGGAAACATGTGCTGTCATAGGCGTCCGGTAGTCTCATTTTTTATGGGGATGTGATAAACGCTCAAAGGTTACAAGAAAGCAGGGGACGCGGCAATTTCAGCGTGAGGTTCTTCACCCGTGAAGGAGAGGGTTACCCAGTAATTTGAAAGAAAAAGCTATAACGTTGCCTCAGAAAAACTGAGGGCTTTCAGCGATGCCCTAAGTGAACGGAATGACCACCAGCGCCGTATGTTCCCCCTCACCCCAGCCCTCTCCCTCAAGGGAGAGGGGGCCGTCTGTGCAGGCATTATTTTGTGGGAAACCCTCAGCCCGTGAAGGGTGAAGAAGATTTTCCGGTTAACGCTATTTTTTAAACAGTTCAGGCGCCCATGGCGTCGGGTCTACCTCCATAAAGGGCGCACGCTCAAAGCGGGGCTTAAGCGCCCAGGGCACCGTACAGTCGAAAATCGTTTTGCAGGTGATCCCGTTGCCACGAATGGAGGGGCTGTAGTCCGGGGCCTGAGACGGATCGAGCTGGTGTCCGCGGATCCCCGGCAGATGGGTGATGCTGACATCGCCCTGCATACGGGTGGTCATCGCCCACAGGATGTCGTCGCTGTCGAAAATATCCACATCTTCGTCGACGAGAATAATGTTTTTAAGCTCGGAATAGGTGGCTAACGCAATGAGTGCCGCCTGACCCTGACGCCCTTCGTCAGAGGGCTGGCGTTTTTTCACCTGCAATACGCCAAGAAACTTGCCGCCGCCAGCGGTATGCGCATAGACGTTTTGCAGAAAACCGGGGATGGCTTCTTCGACCGCATTACGGATACTGGCCTCCGTTGGCAAACCGGCCAGCGTGGTGTGCTCCTCGCCCGGTCCTACCAGGGTTTGCAGGATCGCCTGATGACGCATCGTGACGGCCTTCACTTTGATTACCGGTAAGGAGGGGTTAGCCTCCCCGCAGTAGCCGGGAAATTCCGGCATCGCGTGCCCGGTGTGGGTATGCTGATCTTCTTCTACACGCACGCCCGGCAGCAGTTCGCCTTCGATGATAATTTCCGCACGCGCTATCGCTTTTTCATTTACGGCCACACCCTGCACCAGCTCGACGGGGGTCTGACGTAACGCGCCGGCGACACCCAGCTCGTTGTAGCCGAAGGGCGTGGTAGGGGCTTCGAAACAGGCGCCAATATAGATAGCGGGATCGAGACCCATATTGATCGTGACCGGCAACGGTTTGCCCGCCTCCTCGGCTTTCTTACGGAACACTTCAATATGGCGGCCTGCGGCAAGGAACATGGAGAGCTCATCGCGCTCCTGCACGCAGAGACGGTGAATAGTGACATCGGTCAGTGAGGCATCTTCCGGATCGCTTGCCAGCACCAGCCCCAGACAGAAGAACGGACCGGCATCTATCGGCGTGTTGGTCGGTGCCGGAAGCAATTTACGCAGATCGAAGTCCGGATCGTCGGCATAAAACACCTGTTCCTGACACGGCGCCTGTGCCGCCGGAACCACAACGGGAGCAATCGGGTTTTTCACGGCCTGGCCGACATGTTTTGCCAGTTCAGAGGGCTCGCAGCCCAACAGGAGCGCCGCCCGCTCGCGGCTGGCGTGCATTCCGACCAGAATACGCGAGTCGGGATATCCCTTAATAGCGTTAAACATCATCGCCGGGCCAATGCGCGTCGGACGTTTTACCGTGCCGCCAGCACCAATATGCCGGTACACACCCGCCAGCTCCGCGTCAGGATCGACCGGATGGCTGGTTTCAAGGTATTGACCTTCATGGCGTTTGAGCAGTTCGATAGCACTTCTGAGATCGTTGATGTGGTTTTTCATATTTCCCTCCTCGGATGAAGGCTTCCATTCTTAACCGGACGAAGAGGGCTATCAATTGCATCATTTATGCTATTTTAATATGAATTTTATTATCAATAATAAAGGCATGGTATGCAGTTTCGACTGATGCGCAATTTCATCGTGGTGGCGGAAGAGCTTCACATGCATCGGGCGGCGGAGCGCCTTAACATGGCGCAGCCAGCGCTGAGCCAGCAGATAAAAACGCTTGAAGATCGTCTTGGGGTCTTGCTCTTTAGCCGGGCGAATCGTCGCCTGACGCTGACGCCAGCCGGTGAGGCATTTCTCAGTAAAGCCAGAGTCGCGATTTTAATGACCGATCAGGCGATTCTGGATGCCAGACAGACGGCCAGAGGGGAACAGGGCGTGCTGAATCTCGGATGTGTTTCAAGTGCGATATTCGACAGTAAGCTACCCGCCGCGCTGCGGCTTTTACATGAGAAATGGCCCGCCATCAGCCTTTCCATGATGACGGGTAACGTGCAAACCCTTTATACCGGCGTGCAAAGCAACCAGCTGGATGTGGCCATTATTCGTGCCCCGTTACCGCTATTGCCTGACGATCTGCAAAGTCGTCCTTTTACAACGGAAAAGGCCGTGCTGGCCTTACCTCGTCAACACAGCCTGGCGGGCTCCGCCGCGCTGACGCTTGCGTCGGTGAAAGAGGAGAAGTGGATCGCCCTGCGCGACCCGGAGGGGATGGGGCTGGAGCAATATTTCTATGATGCCTGCCACAGCGCGGGCATACAGCCTGACGTTGTGCAAAATGCCACCGATGTTCCCACGGTGATAAGCCTCGTTTCGGCAGGGTTTGGCATCGCCATGCTGCCAGCTTCAGCGAAGGCGATATGTGTACAAAACGTCGTCTTTGTGGATATTCTTGACCGACTCCGGGAGAGCGAGCTGACGCTGGTTTGCCACCGGATTATTCGCTCTGAGGTGCTGAAAAAATTGATGAGTATCCTCGATCACACCTGACGTCCGGCGGCCTGAAGAAGCTGTTCACGTAGCCAGCGGTTAGCGGGATCCTGGCTGTTTTTCGGGTGCCAGTACATACCGATGACGATCGGCGGCAGATCCAGCGGCGGCGGAAAAATATCAAGCGTTTGCGTGAAACGTAGCAACATGCGTCTGGGTAGGGTGCAGAGCAAATCGGTACCGGCAACAATCGCAGGCGCCATCGCATAGCTTTGCGTCGACATCACCACGTTACGCTGGTGACCAAGCCCCGCCAGATGCTGATCGACAAAGCCCGCGAACGGGTCGCCCTCGGATGAAACCACCAGGTGGGAAAGGCTACAATAGCTTTCCAGATCCATCGGCCCCGTACCGCGTGGATGGCCTTTACGCTGGGCGGTGGCATATTCATCGTCAAACAGCTTACGTCTGACCCATGCATCGTGCGCTACCGCGTTAATGCCGACATAAATATCCACATCGCCATTTTCCATCTGCGCTGGCAGCAGCGGGGTTTCGGGAAGCGCAAAACGCAGACGGATGCCTGGTGCCGCATTGCTAATCTGATTTTGCAATTCAGCCCCCAGCATCAGCGCCGGGTTCTCGTGCAGGGCAATCACAAAGGTGCGGTTGCTGTTCTGCGCGTTGAACGTGGTGGGTTCAAGCATCGCCGATATCCCCTGCAAAACCGTCGCGACCTGCGGTCTTAACGCCTCGGCGCGCGGCGTCGGTAACACCCCACGTCCGTGTGGGGAAGGGATAAACAGCGGCTCATCGAACAGGACGCGCAGGCGCGCAAGGCGGGCAGACATCGCCGGCTGGCTGATGCCCAGCCGCGCGGCCGCATGGGTGATATTCTGATCCCTGAGTAACGCATCCAGCGTCAGGATCAGGTCCATATCCATATCGGAGGAGGGCATCTTATTGTGCGTCATAGCTTGCTGCCGTTGTTCAACAGGGAAGGTTAGCCATTGCCAGAAAAGCAGTCACTGCATTACCTGGCTCCTGCATGCGGCTGATCATGACCAGATTTGCGGTCAGCGCCTGAGCATTCAGGTTGCGGTAAATCAGTCCGGGTATTTGCACCTGTTGCAGGGGGGCGGGAACCAGCGCCAGACCGAGCCCGGCTGCGGCAAATGCCAGAACGCTTAGCGTACTGTTTGAACGATGTGCCACGCAAAAACCATCCCCGAGCTGCTGCGCCAGCAGCACAGTCAGATTTTCATTGGCGTCATGCGCGTCGTACAGGACCAGGGGATGACCGGCGAGCATTTCAACGGAGAGGTGCGGATGGATGGCTAAGGGATGATCGTCACACATTGCGATTATCATCTCCCAGTTTCCGGTTTTCTGCACCCTGATCTGCGGATCGGCTGTCGTACTGTTATCCGGTGTATAACCGACATCAATATGCCCTGCGAGGATCGCAGCTACCTGTTTCTGGGGAGCGATTTCCTGAATGGTGACTTCTGCATCCGGATGGGTTTTACGGAAGCGACGTACATCGGTAATCATTTTGCCACTAAAAATGGCGTTACCGGCAAAACCGACCCGTACACGCCCTGTCTCTCCCCGTATCGCACGCTGGACTGCCAGACGCGTGTGTTCCATTTGTTCCAGCATCAGTCTGGCTTCGCTGAGAAGAAGCGATCCGGCCTCAGTAAGTTCCACACGACGGCTGGTGCGGATAAACAGCGGACCGCCTAACTCAGTTTCAAGGGCTTTAATCTGCATGCTGAGCGCAGGCTGAACAATATGGAGTCGCTCAGCCGCGCGTCCAAAATGCTCTTCTTCAGCAACAACCAAAAAATAGCGTAAGTGCCGGAGTTCCATTGCCACCCTGACTCATCATTAAAAATGATTGTTTAGTAAAATATATATATTTGAGTATAAACCGCTTCACGGCCAAACTGAACGCATCAACTCAAACAGGAACCAAACAATGCAAACTCACCAACTGCAAGACCGTCAGGATCTTAACGACCTCATGAATGGCTGGATGCACCGCGACCTGGGCGAATGGGAGCAGCTGCGTAATCTTTTTCATCCGGACGGCACAATCGAAATTACGTGGTTCGAAGGGCTCGCGAGCGATTTTGTCGAGGGTTCCATGCGTATGGGCGCTTCAGATTTGCGCACAAAACATATGATTGGCTCGCCCGTCGTCACTTTTAACGACCGCGGCGACAAAGCGATTCTTGAAACCAATGCGATGATCATCGCTGAAAATATAAAACTTAATATTGGATGCGAATGCCACAATCGTTTCTACGATCTTGCAGAAAAGAGAGAGGGCGTATGGAAGCTGTTCCATCGCCAGAGCATCTACGACATGGGTATTTTCACCTTTCCGCTGGGCCCGGTTGAGATTGATTCAAAAATTGCTGCCAACTATCCGCGGGAATATGCCGCGCTAGCTTATCTGCTGGAACAAAGCGGTTTTCCCCTCGGCCGCGTATTTGCCACGCGTGACAGTGAACTAGAAGCGAATATGAAAGCGAACGCAAAAAAATGGCTGGCTGTCTGACAGGTTGAGCGCAGGGCCGAACAGATTTCGCCGGCTGTAATACCCGGCCGCGGGGCCCTGGGCGTGAGATAGCGGTCCCAGGTTGAAATATTTAGCCTGGGACGCAGAGACTCTCTTATTGCGCGTCCCGGTTGGTATAGGTCACCGGAACCCACGCGTAGCCTTCCCGCTCACCTTTCTTCACATACCCGATCCCGGGGAAAGGCAGATGTGGCGCCGCAATCAGATCTTTGTTTTTCACAAACTCAGCGAACGCTGCGTTGCGTACCCGGGCGGCTCCGTCCTGATCCTCATCGTAAGCAATCGTCACGTTGGGCTGTGGGAACTGAACCGCGGCAACGTGAATGATGTCGCCGACAAAGGTAATTTTTTCACCTTTGCTCTCCAGCGTGTAGAACGCGGACCCTGGGGTGTGGCCCGGATGAACCGTACCACTGATGCCCGGCAGAAGCTGTTCCGTCCCGGAGAAAGTCTTCACTTTTCCGGCATCCAGATAGGGCTTTAAGGTCTTGTACGCGACGTCGAAGTAGTTCTGGTCATAGCCAGATTTTTTCTGGTTCTCGTCGTTAAAGAAGAAATCGATATCCGGTTTGCCGACATACACCTGTGCGCGGGTAAATACGCGCTGACCGTCTTTAACCAGGCCGCCAGCATGATCGGAGTGCGCATGGGTGATCAGGATATCGGTAATATCCTGCGGTTTAATGCCCTGCGTCGCCAGGCTCTCAATCAGCCGCCCGCCTTTGCCGGGGCCAAAGAGCTGACCGGAACCGGTATCCACCAGAATTTTGTGGCCGGGGATGGCGATATAGAACGCGTTAATCGACGCTTCCACCGGATTGGCCTGGAAGTTTTTAGCCAGTAACGCATCGGTATTTTCTGCCGTCGTCCGACGCAGTAAGGCGTGCAGATCCTGCGGCACGCTGCCGTCCGTAAAGGCGGTGACAATCGTATCGCCAACCTGAACGCTGTAGCCGCCAGCCTGCTGTTTCACCACATGCTGTGGAACGCTGGCCACCGCGTGGATCGCGGGAAAGAATAAAACCGAACCGGTCAACAGGGTTGATAACGCAAGTTTTTTCACAGTAAACATGATGGGCTCCTCAATAGTAAGTTCATCATAGTTCAACTGAGATTTTTGAGAACAGCAGGGAAGTGGATGTGACCTATCCATGAAATGGATAGGTCTGAGAGAATGCTTTACAGCACGCCGGTACCGCCGTCAGAGCACCATACTTGTCCGGAGGCGTATGAGCAGGTATCTGAGGCAAAAAGCACATACAGCGGTGCGATTTCAACCGGCTGGCCCGGTCGGCCCAGGGGCGTATCTTCCCCGAACTTTTGAACTTTGGACTGCGGCTGACCGCCGCTGGACTGAAGAGGCGTCCAGTATGGACCTGGCGCGACGGCATTCACCCGAATGCCACGCGGCCCCAGCTGCTGAGCCAGAGACTTGGTAAAGGCCACGTTACAGGCTTTGGTCTGCGCATAGTCCACCAGGATCGCGCTCGGTTTAAACGCCTGAACGGAAGTGGTGTTAATGATCACGGCGCCTTCCTGCAAATGGCGCAGCGCAGCTTTAGTGATCCAGAAGGGGGCATAGACGTTGGTTTTAAACGTCGCGTCGAAATCTGCCGTGGTGAGATCGTCGATCGATTCGCAGTACTGCTGGCGTCCAGCGTTGTTCACCAGGATATCCAGGCCACCCAGTTCCGCGACGGCTTTTTCCACCAGCGTATCGCAGAACGACTCCACGCGAATGTCGCCGGGAATGGCGACCGCTTTACGGCCTTCGGCCCGAATCAGCGCAATGACCGATGCCGCATCGGACTCCTCTTCCGGGAGATAGCCAATAGCCACATCTGCACCTTCACGGGCATAGGCGATCGCTACCGCGCGACCAATTCCGGAATCACCGCCGGTAATCAGCGCTTTTTTTCCTGCCAGTTTTCCTGACCCGATATAACTTGTTTCACCATGATCCGGTATTGGCTTCATTTCCGATGCCAGCCCGGGGGCCCTTTGCGGTTGTTCAGCAAACGGTGGACGAGGGTAATGCAGCGTGTGATTATTTCCTGTAGACATACCGGCCTCCTTAATAGTGAATTCCAAGATTAGTCGTTAATTAAACGTAAGCGGGCAAAATTGACAAATTCAGACAAATCTATCTTCTGGTAGCGGATATAAAATATTTTCTCAAGCCAGCATGTAATACCAGAAAAGGGCGACCTCATCTTTTTCCGGCAGGGCGTTGTAAAGGTAGCGATCGTAACCGCCGAGAATAAACCCATAGTGACGATAGAACTGACAGGCAGAAACATTAACGTTCTGCGTCTCCAGCCGTAAGCCGGGCGCATTGAGGCTTCGCGCCCAGACGTGGGTGGCGGACATCAGCTTGTGCGCCGCGCCCGTACGGCGTTTTGAACGCTCCACGGCAATGTAATCCACCGAAATAAATTTATTCCAGTTGCATGACGCGGTAATAAAACCGGCGATTTCACCGTCATCCGTTTCGGCGATAAGAAATATTGAATCCGGATTAACGCAATGATTTTCCAGCGTCTGGAGATCAAGCTCATAGGTTTTAAGATAAGGTTCGGTCAGCGCCTCGATATGCAAATCACCATTGAGAAATGGCTCTCTGGCAATCTCATCAACCTTGAAAGAAAAATCACAACATTCAAGGCGGGCGAGGTCTGTACTTAATCCTTTTCGAATATGCATAGTATTCCTTAAGTGGGAGTTATAAATAGATAATAGACGAAGCGGCATCCCCTGCTGGCATAACACTCTGTAGATCCTGGTCTAAGCTTGTATTTCGTTCCGCGTAAAAGGTGGTCATTCGAGGACAATGAATGGAATTCAGAACATGTCGCAGGCACTGGGGTGCTGAGTTTATTTCCGATGACGTTGTACGTTTTCGCGTCTGGGCAGAAGGGCAAAAAGATCTCACGTTGCGTTTAACCGATACCGACATTCCCATGGCGGCGGTGGGCGACGGCTGGTTTCAGATTGACGTGCCCGGCGTCAGGCACGGTACGACGTATCAGTTTGTTTTACAGGATGGAATGGCGGTGCCGGATCCGGCCTCACGCGCGCAGCAGGCTGACGTCAACGGCCCGTCGGTGGTGATCGACCCGCGTCGCAGCCTGCCCACTCAGCGGGAATGGCAAGGACGACCGTGGGAAGAGACGGTGATCTACGAGCTGCATATCGGCACCTTCACCGGGGAAGGAACCTTCAGGGCGGCCATCGACAAACTGCCTTATCTGGCCGGGCTGGGTATTACTCAACTGGAAGTGATGCCCGTGTCCCAGTTCGGGGGCGCGCGCGGATGGGGGTATGACGGCGTACTGCTGTATGCCCCGCACTCGGCTTATGGCACACCGGATGATTTTCATGCCTTCATTGATGCCGCCCACGCGCTCGGGCTTTCCGTGGTGCTGGATATCGTACTCAACCACTTTGGCCCGGAAGGTAATTACCTGCCGTTGCTCTCGCCAGCGTTTTTCCATCGGGATCGTATGACCCCGTGGGGCAACGGTATTGCCTATGAGGTTGAGGCCGTCCGGCAATACATCGCCGAGGCGCCGTTATTCTGGCTCTCGGAGTATCATCTTGACGGTCTGCGCTTCGACGCCATCGACCAGATCCATGACGACGCTGAGACCCATATTCTTCCCGAGATAGCGCAACGGATCCGCGACGCATTTCCGGATCGGCATATCCATCTGACCACCGAAGACAGTCGCAACGTGATATTCCTGCATCCGCGCGATGAGCATGGTCAGACGCCGCTTTTCACCGCCGAATGGAATGATGATTTTCACAACGCCGCGCATGTCTTCGCGACCGGGGAATCACACGCCTATTATCAGGATTTTGCCTTTGAGCCGGAGAAAAAACTGGCGCGGGCGCTGGCAGAGGGCTTTGTCTACCAGGGGGAAATCTCGCTTCAGACCGGAAAGTCGCGCGGGGTAGAGTGTCGCGAGCAACCTCCGCAGTTTTTTGTCGATTTTATTCAGAATCACGACCAGGTCGGCAACCGTGCCCAGGGGGAGAGGCTTATCTCTCTGGCAGGCGCGGATAAAACGCGTGTGCTGTTTGCGGCGCTGCTCATGTCGCCCCATATTCCGCTGCTGTTTATGGGCGAGGAGTATGGCGAAACGCATCCGTTCCTCTTTTTCACCGACTTCCACGGCGACCTGGCGAAAGCCGTGCGGGAAGGGCGCGCGAAAGAGTTTACCGGCCATGCCGGGCACGATGAAACCGTACCGGACCCCAATGACGTAAATACCTTTATGCGGTCGAAGCTTGACTGGAACAAGGCAGACACGGAGGAAGGCAGGGCGTGGCTGCACGCTACGCGCGAACTGATTGCGCTGCGTGAGCGCTTTATCGTCCCGCTACTGAAACAGCGGGGCGCCGTGGAGGGTAACGTCCTGCAAACGGCGCTCGGCATGGTGGCCGTGAGCTGGCGTTTCCCGTCCGGTACGCTGTCGCTGGCGCTGAATATTGGCAAAAAGCCACTCGCCTTACCGAACCTGCCCGGAAAAACGATCTTTAGCTGGCCGGAGGCAGTCGATAACCTGCCGCCAAACAGCATTGTTGTTCGCTTAGCTGATGGAGAAGCAGCGCTATGATCCCTTCCTCTACTTACCGAATTCAGTTTCGCAACGGCATGACCTTCGATCGCGTGGTGGACCTGATTCCGTATATGAAAGACCTTGGAATTAGCCATCTTTACGCGTCGCCTGTTTTCACCGCAACCACGGATTCCACCCACGGCTATGACGTGACCGACCCCAACGAAATCGACCCGGCGATTGGCGGGCGGGAAGGGTTTGACCGCATGGCGGCAGCGCTGAAACAGGCGGGGATGGGGCTGATTCTGGATATCGTTCCTAACCATATGTCGACCTCGCTGGAAAACCGCTGGTGGCACGATGTTATAGAACAAGGCAGGCAGAGCCGCTATGCGGCGTATTTTGATATCGACTGGTCCCGACCGCTGACGTTGCCGTTTCTTGGCGACACCTTTGAAGCCGAGCTGGAGCGGGGGGCTATCACCTTAAAACGTGACAGTGTCACCAACAGCGCAGCGCTGGTTTACTATGATACCGCCTATCCGCTTAATCCCGGCACGTATGCCGAAGGCAAGAGCATCGCTGAGATCCACGAGGCGCAAAGCTGGCGGCTGATGTCCTGGCGGGAAGCGCCGAAACAGCTTTCATGGCGGCGCTTTTTTGAAATCACCGGGCTGGTCGGCGTGCGGGTAGAGGATGAGGCGGTCTTCGCAGACACGCACCGCCTGATCCTTGAGCTTGTTCACGCCGGGGTTGTCGACGGCCTGCGCATTGACCATGTGGACGGGCTTGCCGATCCGCTGGGCTATTTGCAGCGCCTGCGTGCGGCGACCGGACCGGATTGCTACATCACGGTTGAGAAGATCCTCGCCAAAGGGGAACAGCTTCCTCCGGAGTGGCCGGTCTCGGGTACTACGGGCTATGAGTTTATTGCCTCGCTGGCGGAAGTGCTGGTGGATGATACCAACCTCTCGCGACTGGAGACGCTCTACGACGAGACGCTGGGTACGACCGTGGACAGGCAGGCGGAACTTCGCAAAGCCAAAGGGCTGATGACCGATCGTAATTTTGAAGGTGAATTTACCACGCTGCTCAAAATCGCCAGCGAGCTGGCCGGGCATAACGGCGCCCAAGTGGAGCATGAGGATATCCGCCATGCCCTGCGCGAGCTGCTTATCGCGTTTCCGGTGTATCGCACCTACGGCACCGGAGAGGGGCTGACGCCACCGGATGTGGCGCTGCTCAGTCGCGTGGTCGCCAGCGTCGACACCTCTGAACCCGCGCTCAGCCTGATCGTGCGTATTCTTACCGGCGATCTGCCGGAGGATGACCACGCGCTGGCCTCGCTTTTCCGCACCCGTTTTCAGCAACTGACCGGGCCGCTGATGGCGAAATCGGTAGAGGATACGCTGTTCTTCCGCCATAACCTGGAGCTGGCCCTGAACGAAGTCGGCGCCGACCCGACGCCGCGCGCGTTTTCACTTTCCCGTTTTCATCAGGAGATGCGTATTCGTCTTGCCCGCCAGCCCGATGCGCTGCTGGGAACCTCCACCCACGACACCAAACGCGGCGAGGATGCGCGAGCGCGACTATACACGCTGACGGAAGCGCCAGATCTGTGGGGGGAAAACCTGGCGCGCTGGCGGCAGATGAACCAGACGCAGGTCCGATTCCTCAACGACGGCACCGCGCCGAACGCCGCCGACACCTGGATGATCTTCCAGGCGCTGGCGGGCGTCTGGCCAGCCACGCTGTCGCCAGACGATCATGATGGTCTTAAGACACTGGAAGAGCGTTTCCTCGGCTTTATTGAGAAAGCCCTGCGCGAGGCCAAGCAGCGTACCGACTGGATCGACAGCAACGAAGGGTACGAGAGCGTGGTGCTGGACTACGTGCGCCATCTGCTCTCCCCGGATAACACCCTGTTCCTGCGTGATTTCAGTGCCGCACTCCAGCCGTTTATTCGGGCTGGGTTAATGAACAGCCTGAGCCAGACGGTGATCAAGCTGACTGCGCCAGGCGTACCGGACATCTACCAGGGCAGCGAAGGGCTTAACTTCAGCCTGGTCGACCCGGATAACCGCCGCGAACCGGATTTCACCGCGCTGGCGGAAAACCTCAGCGTAGCGGATGGAACCATTTTTAACGATGCGCAACGCTGGCGAGACGGCAGCGTGAAGCAGTACGTCACCGCCACGCTGTTACGGCTGCGGCCGCATTACCCCGCGCTTTTCCGCTACGGCGACTGGCTGCCGCTGAAGGTGACCGGCGAGCGGGAAGAGAATCTGATCGTTTATGCCCGCATAAAAGATGACGAGGCGCTGATCGTCGCCGTGCCGCGTCTGGTGTTTGACGTCACCGACAATGCGATGCTGTGGGCCAATACTACGGTGGCCATACCCCAGGAGCTGGCCGGGAAGCACTACCGGGATCTGTTTACCGGTGAGCGTCGCCTTCTGCCAGAGACGCTGGATTTAACGTCTGAAAAGGGATGTTTGTTGGTTCTGCTTACCTGCGAATAATCGAGGAGAACAAAAATGCCAAAGGATACAACGTTTGAAATTCGGGCCGGTCATGGCCAACAGTTGGGCGCAAATTATGACGGGAAAGGAGTGAATTTCGCCCTGTTTTCCGCCCATGCGGAGCGGGTGGAGCTGTGTTTGTTTGACCCATCGGGAAAAACAGAAATCACCCGCCTGGAACTGCCGGAATATACCCATGAGGTCTGGCACGGCTATGTGCCGGATCTGAAACCGGGGGCGCTGTATGGCTACCGTGTATATGGCCCTTACGATCCGGAGAACGGTCACCGGTTCAACCCCAATAAGCTGCTTATTGACCCCTATGCCCGTGAACTGGTGGGTGACATTGAGTGGAACGATGCCCACTTCGGCTATGAGCTGGGACACGACGAGCTGGATCTCAGCTTTGATACGCGAGACAGCGCGCCGTTTACGCCCAAATGCAAAGTCATCGACCCCAATGCCGTCGACTGGCAAGACTCCCGCCGACCCGATATCCCGTGGCCGCATACCGTGGTTTATGAGAGCCACGTAAAAGGCTTTACCCAGCTTAACCCGGCTATTCCGCCTGAACTGCGCGGTACGTTTGAGGGGATGGGGCATAAAGCGTCGGTGGAGTACATCAAAAGCCTCGGGATTACCTCGGTCGAGCTGCTGCCGGTTCACTGGTTCCCTGACGATCAGCACCTGCTCGATCGCGGTCTGAAAAACTTCTGGGGCTATAACTCGCTCGGTTTCTTTGCGCCAGCGTCACGCTATTACGGCCCGGCGGGGATCCAGGGTTTCCGCGACATGGTGCGTGCCTATCATGACGCGGGCATCGAGGTGATCCTCGACGTGGTCTATAACCACACGGCGGAGGGCAACGAGCTGGGGCCAACCCTGTCGTTTAAGGGAATTGATAACTTCTGTTATTACCGCACCATGCCGGATCAGCACCGGTATTACATCAACGACACCGGCACCGGAAACACCGTTAATACTTCACACCCGCGCGTATTGCAGATGGTCATGGACTCCCTGCGTTACTGGGCAGAATCGATGCAGATTGACGGTTTCCGCTTTGACCTCGGGACCATTCTCGGACGTGAGCCGGAGGGGTTCGATCCGCGCGGCGGCTTCTTCGATGCCGTGACCCAGGATCCGGTGCTGTCGAAGCTGAAGCTCATCGGTGAGCCGTGGGATATCGGCCCGGGCGGGTATCAGGTGGGAGGCTTCCCGCCAGGCTGGGGTGAGTGGAACGACAAATACCGCGATACGGTACGTGAATACTGGAAGGGGGATAACGTCTCTAACGATTTTGCCGCCCGTCTGTTAGGGTCCGGTGATTTGTACGATCTGCGCGGGCGTCGTCCGTGGGCCAGCGTCAATTTTATTACCGCGCATGACGGCTTCACGCTGAACGACCTAGTGTCGTACAACGAGAAACATAACGCCGATAACGGGGAAGATAATAACGACGGACATAACGATAACCGATCGTATAACTACGGCGAAGAAGGGCCGACGGAGAACCCGGATATCATCGCCACCCGCGAGCGGCAAAAGCGCAACTTCCTCACCACGCTCTTCTTCTCGCACGGTACGCCGATGCTGCTGGCAGGGGATGAGTTTGGCCGGACGCAAAAGGGCAATAATAACGGCTACTGTCAGGACAGCGAGATCTCCTGGGTAAACTGGAAAGGGCTCTCTGAAAACGACGAGAAGCTGCGCGACTTTACCCGTCGGTTGATTGCCCTGCGCGCGACGCAGCCGCTGCTGCGACGTGAGAACTGGCGCGACGGGCTGGAGATCCGCTGGTTTAACGCCGGCGGCGGACCGCAGCAGTCGGAACAATGGGACGAGGGTTCCACCCTTGGTCTTGCCATCAGCCGCCCGGATCTTAAGCAGGAAGAGGGCGTCTGGCACGACGTGCTGATGCTGTTTAACCCGTTTGAAGGTACGGTGCCATTCCAGATCCCGCAGTTTGGTGAAGGGGGTTGGGTTCTGGAGCTTTCGACGGCGGATGAGGCCCCCACAGGGGAAATCATCACGGAATCCGTCGATTATGAACTGGCCGGGCGGAGTATGACGCTTTTCCGCCGTCCTTAAAGCGAGGCCGCCGCGCGTGCGGCGGTATCATACAGGGAAGAGATCGCGCGGAGTAACTGCGCGGTCTCGCCAATCGACGCGCCCGGAATGCCGCTTTCAGCGTGAATGTTGATCAGGCAGGCCTCCCGCACCTCCCGGTACTTCATGCACAGCGCTTTTCCCTCCGCCGTAGTAGAGAAAAAAAGCTCTTTTCCGGCTTTCTCGCTGGTGACATATCCCGCCTTAACCAGCTTTTTCAGCGCATACGTCACCACGTGGGTATCTTCCACGTTCAGCACAAAGCAGATGTCGGCCAGCTTTTTCTTGCGGTTGCGGTGATTCACGTGGTGCAGAAGCGAAACGTCAAAGGCCCCCATATCCGGTTCACCCGCTGCGGTCATGCAGCGCACCATCCATTTGTTAAACGCATTGCTGGTCATGATCAGCGCATATTCCAGCTCTGATAATTCAGCACACCGCTCTGAGACGAGATGACGGGAGGAGACGATTCGCCCGTCCGCAATATCGTCGTGGTTCAATGCTGTCGTCTTTTTCTTTACTGTCATAACGATCCTTCCCCCGAAATGTAAACCCGTCGATAAAATAAGAACATTTTATTGATAAATTGTTTACATGTTTTTGACGTTCAGATATAGCTTTTTAGTGCAGGTTCTGTGGAGCCTGACGCAAAACACAACATCGCGCGCCGTAATGCACCGGCTTCGCTCTGCTGCGAAGTATAAAAAATAGCCGTCGGCGCGCAACGCTCACTTTGGATAGGGTAACGTTTATGGACAGTTCTACACTGTTGCCACTTATCGGGATTCCGGTGGTGGTTATTGGTTTTGCACTGCGTTTCAACCCGCTGCTGGTTGTCGTGGTGGCGGGGCTGGCGACGGGCCTGCTGGTTGGCATGGATTTCGGTATGCTGCTGGAAACCTTTGGCGAAAAGTTCGTGAATAGCCGATCGCTTGCCACCTTCATTCTGATCCTGCCAGTGATTGGCCTGCTGGAGTATTACGGGCTGAAAGAGCGCGCCCAGGCCTGGGTCGCGAAGATCGCCAGCGCCACCTCGGCGCGTATCCTGATGCTCTACTTTGTCGCCCGCGAAGGGACGGCTGCGCTGGGCCTGATGTCCCTTGGCGGCCACGCACAAACGGTGCGTCCGCTGCTGGCGCCGATGGCGGAAGGGGCGGCCCTGAATGAATACGGCGAACTGCCGCAGACTATCCGCGACAAAATCAAAGCCCATGCCGCCGCGTGTGACAATATCGCGGTTTTCTTTGGGGAAGATATCTTTATCGCCTTTGGCGCGGTACTGCTGATTGATGCGTTCCTGAAAGAGAACGGGATCGAGGGGATCGAACCGCTGCATATCGGCCTGTGGGCCATTCCGACCGCTATTGCGGCACTGATCATCCATATGACGCGTCTGCTGCGCCTCGACGCCAGCATTCGTCGCGACGTGATGGCCTGGAAAGCAGAGCAGGGTACGCAGGAGATCGCACCATGATGACCCTCATCACCATTAACCGCGTGTATTACCTGATCGGCTTCGTCGTGATGCTGCTGGTTGTGATGACCCTTCGCGACCGCGCTAACCCGAAACGCTATACCACGGCGCTGTTCTGGTTTCTGTTCGGCGGGATCTTCCTGTTTGGCGATCTGATGGTGCAGGAGCTGGGTAAGTCGCTGGCGTATCGCATTATTGGCGGCGCCGTTATCGTGATTGCGCTGCTGGCCGGTTTCGGGCTGGTCGGGAAGGGGCATTATAAAATGTCCACCGAGGAGGAGCGTGTTGCCTCGTCGAACCGGCTGAAAAACTGGCTGTTTTTACCGGCACTGATGATCCCCGTGGTAACGGTCATCGGGACGCTGTTTCTGAAAGGCGTGTCGATTGGCGGCGTTTATCTGCTCGACCAGAAACAGCTTACGCTGGCGGCGCTGTGCGTGGCCTGCGTGGCGGCTATCCTTACCGGCTGGTGGCTGACAAAAGGTACGCCGCTGCATGCGGTGCGTCAGTCGCGTCGGCTGGTCGATACCATTGGCTGGGCGGTGATCCTGCCGCAGATGCTCGCCATGCTCGGCGGGGTGTTTGTGGTGGCGAATACCGGCGAATCGGTACAAAAGGTGGTCAGCCTGTTTGTGAACCCGGACAGCCGCTTCATGCTGGTGGTCATTTACTGCGTGGGGATGGCGCTGTTTACCATGATCATGGGTAATGCCTTCGCAGCCTTCCCGGTGTTAAGCGCCGGTATCGCTCTGCCATTCCTGATTAACGTCCATCACGGTAACCCGGCGCCGCTGCTGGCTATCGGTATGTACGCAGGCTATTGCGGCACGCTGATGACGCCGATGGCCGCCAACTTCAACATTGTGCCCGCCGCGCTGCTGGAGCTAAAAGACAAATATCAGGTTATCAAGATCCAGATCCCGACCGCGTTAACCCTGCTGGTGGTGAACGTGTTCTTAATGTATTTCCTCGTGTTTCGCTAAGGAGCTGCAATGGAATTAACGCAACATCAGGCTGACGCCTTCGCCAGAATGCCGTTGACCTATTTACGTCAGGAATACCCGAACCACATTATGCATCTGCTCAACGATGACGGCGACGTTCTGCCGCCTCGCGAGCTGCACCCGATCTTTTACGGCTGTTTTGACTGGCACTCTGCGGTGCACGGCTACTGGCTGCTGCTGCGCTGCCTGCGTCTCTGGCCCGAACTGCCGTGCCGGGAAGAGATCATCACTCTGTTCGAAGAACACCTGACCGACGAGAAGGTGGCGAAGGAGCTGGCCTATTTTACCGCGCCGTTCCGCGCGTCGTTTGAGCGGCCTTATGGCTACGGCTGGCTGCTGGCGCTGGCGCAGGAGCTGAAACAGTCGTCACTGCCACAGGCGGAGCGCTGGTACCAGACGCTGCAACCGTTAACGCGGGATATTCGCCAGCGGCTGGTGGATTACCTCAGCAAGCTCACCTATCCCATCCGCGTCGGAACACATTACAACACGGCGTTTGCGCTCGCGCTGGGGCTGGATTATGCCCGGGCGGTGACGGATGACGGGCTTGAACAGGCGATCCTGGACGCGGCGACGCGCTTTTATCATACGGACACGCAATATCCGGCGCATTATGAGCCGGGCGGCGACGAGTATATCTCCGGGGCGCTGACCGAGGCGTTACTGATGAGTAAGGTGGTAGAGAATTTCCCGGCCTGGTTCGATGCGTTTCTGCCTGAAGTGGGTGCCGTTTCAGCGCTGATGAACCCGGCTGAGGTAAGCGACCGCACCGACCCGAAAATCGCACATCTGGACGGGCTTAACCTCAGCCGCGCGTGGTGTATGAAGCACATTGCCCGCGCTTTGCCGGAAAACCACCCGGCGCAACAGGCGTTACAGGATGCCGTTGCGCGCCATCTCTCGGCAAGCGTGGAGCATGTTGTCGGCAGCCACTACAGCGGCGGCCACTGGCTGGCGAGTTTTGCGCTGCTGGCGCTGGAGTAGCGCTTAGTTATATTTTCGTGCTCATCCTGTTTCCGCAGGATGAGTGATTTTACGCAACCGGCTCGCGCTGACGACGACCGCTACCGCAGAAGCTGCGGCGGCGACCCACAGCGCAACATGAATTGACCTTTCATCTGCGGCCAGCAGAACGGCCACGGCGGCGGCGCCAAGACACTGCCCGAACGTGCGCATAATGGATAAAACACCGGATGCATAGCTCGCATGCTCACGAATAACGTTGGAGAGCATTTCCCGGTTATTGGGACTCTGAAAGCAGCCAAACCCCACTCCGCACACCAGACTCCGCAGGCAGATATCCCACACTGAAGGGCGGTCGGGTAATGTTGCCAGCAGGATCAAACCGACGACAAAAATCATCAGCCCCAGGGTGGATATCGCCGGGGCTGAAATCGTGTCTGCCCACCGGCCTGCATGCGGCGCAATCAGTACGATCCCTAGCGGCCACGGCGTAAACAGCAGGGCAGACAACACCGGGCTGTAGCCGTATTCGCTCTGAAACAGGAAGGGCAGCGCAATAAAGGTGATCCCCTGGCTGACAAAAGCAATCATCGACGTGAAGGCCGCGAGGGTAAAACGTTCATTTTTAAACATCATCGGCGGCAGTAAGGGGTTATCCGCGCGGCGGATCTGCCAGATAAACGCCATGCCGCTCAGCGCAGCGAGCATTGTCCAGCAAAGACTGCCAAGGTGATAAGTCGCGTCATGGAGGCTGTTCGCCGCCATGATCGTCGACCCCAACAGCAGCGCCGACAATATGGCGCCCGGGGTGTCGAAAGGCGCTTGCTTTCGAACCGCATCCCGCGGCAGCGCTTTGACCGCCAGCAGTAAGGCGAGGGTGCCGGGAACAACGTTTATCGCAAACAGCCATTGCCAGCTCAGGGTGTGAAGGATCGTCCCGCCCAATACCGGGCCGATAGCGGAGCTGGAGGCGATGAGCAGGGCGTGCAACCCCAGAATGCGGCCAAGCAATCGCCCGGGAAATACGGACCGCAGGATTGCGGGGGCAATACTCAGCGTCGCCGCGCCGCCGATCCCCTGAAGCACGCGCATACCGATAAGCACTTCGGGTGTATTCGCCAGCGCGCAACCCAGTGATGTCAGGGTAAAGGTCGTCAGACCTGCCAGAAATACGGGGCGATAACCCAGGCGGGCCGCATGCGCCGCGAATATCGCCAGCGTCATCGCAGCCGCCAGCAGATACCCGTTGGCGAACCAGACGGCAATACTGGCAGGTACCTGCATCTCCTGAGCCATGGAGGGCAGGGCAATGTTGATCATGGTGCCATCAAACACGCCCATTAAGGTGGTGGTCATAATTGCGGCCATCACCCGTGCGCGCGCCGGGCCGGGAAGTCCTTCGTCGCCGGGTTGACTGGAAAAGAGCGTCATTATGTTGTCCTCTGAGAAGAGTGTATGGATGACAAAACTATAAAGATGGCTTTTACAGGGCGGAAGGCGCACCATTTGCACTTTATCGTTGCACGAAACGCCTTATCTGAATGTACAGGAATGAGCGCTATGACCGATCCTGATTTTAATTTACTGATTGCACTCGACATATTGCTGAGCGAAGCGAGTGTCGCAGGTGCCGCCCGTCGGCTGGATCTCAGCACCTCGGCCATGAGCCGGACATTAAGCAGGTTACGCGACGTTACAGGCGACCCGATCCTGGTGCGCGCCGGGCGTAGCATGGTACTGACCCCGTGGGCCGAAGCGACCCGGGATCGCGCCAGGCGTGCAGTGCACGAGGCGAGGGCGGTATTGCAGCCCTCAACTGAAACGTTCAGCGCGCAGAGTCTGGCGCGTCTTTTTACCATCAGGGCAAACGATGGTTTTGTGGTGGCGTTTGGGCCTGCGCTCATAGCGGCTGTGGCCGACGCCGCGCCGGACGTCTGTATACGCTTTGCGCCTAAGCCGGAAAAAACGTCGCGCTATCTTCGGGAAGGGCTGGTTGATCTGGAGATTGGCGTCCAGAGCAATATGGGGCCTGAAATACGGCTGCAACGACTGTTTGAGGATCGGTTTGTGGGCGTCGTGCGTAAGGGACACCCGCTGGCTAAGCAGGCAAAAATAAGCGTGAAGGATTATGTCGCCTGGGGCCATGTGGTAGCGTCACCCGAGGGCGCGTTGCACGGTTCCGTTGACGATGCGCTGGCCGAACTGGGGACAAAACGTAAAATCGCCAGCGTCGTACCGGGATTTCCGACGGCACTGTCCGTGGCGCTGGCATCAGATCTTATCGCCATGATACCCGCGCTCTATTTACTCAATCAGCAGGTAACGGACCAGGTACACACTTTCGAGCTGCCGTTCAAAAGCCGTCGAATTACGGTATCACAGATGTGGCACCCAAGAATGGAACGCGACCCTGGTCACCGCTGGCTGAGAGAGCAAATTCTTGCGATATGCGGGGTGGAGAGGTCAGACATGATTAAGGGCGCTGTATAGCGATTGCTATACACAGCGCTTATGCTATGCTTGTAAAGCAATTGCTATACAAGAGGTATACCTATGAAATCAGATGTTCAACTCAATCTCAGAGCCAAAGAATCCCAGCGGGCGCTTATCGATGCCGCCGCAGAGATCCTCCATAAATCACGCACGGACTTCATTCTGGAGATGGCCTGTCAGGCAGCCGAGAATGTGATCCTCGATCGACGTGTATTCAATTTTAACGATGAACAGTACGCAGAGTTCATTGACATGCTCGATGCCCCGGTCGCGGACGATCCTGCCATAGAAAAACTGCTGGCAAGGAAACCTCAGTGGGACGTGTAACAGCACCAGAGCCCTTATCCAGCGTCCATCAACTGGCGGAGTTCGTCAGTGGAGAGGCCGTGCTTGACGAATGGCTAAAACAAAGAGGTCTGAAAAACCAGGCGCTCGGCGCAGCCCGAACGTTTGTCGTTTGTAAAACGGGCACGAAGCAGGTCGCGGGATTTTACTCTCTGGCTACCGGGAGCGTTAACCATACGCAAGCGACGGGGAATCTGCGGCGTAACATGCCGGATCCCATTCCCGTGATTATTCTTGCCCGTCTGGCTGTCGATGTCTCGTTACGCGGAAACGGGTTGGGAGCCGATTTACTCCACGATGCGGTTTTACGCTGTTATCGGGTAGCTGAGAATATCGGGGTGCGGGCGATCATGGTTCATGCACTCACTGAGGAAGCCAAAGCGTTTTATATCCACCATGGTTTTAAAGCATCTCAGACTCAGGAACGGACACTGTTTCTCAGGCTTCCTCAGTAGCGATAGTCGGATCGCCGCACGTAGCGGCGGGATTTTAATGGAATGAATGTTTAGCGCGTCTGGCTGATAAGCTTGCGCCAGACTCTGTTATGCAAAGTAAATAGCAGCATCTTATAGAAAGCGGTAGAGAGGATACAGATACCGCTAAGCCCAAGCATGACAATACTTACCAGCGCCGCGGTCAGACTGACGCCCGGAGAAGAATTACCGCTCAGCGCGGCCAGCAGATAGGCTGCCGTTAATACCAGGCTTAGCACCGCCAGCGTAAGATGTAACCGCACGGCACGCATGCTACCTTTGCCAATCATAAACATCGTCACTCCGTTGATGCCAGCGAAGAGCAGGGCGATCAGCACGACCCACACGAATACGCGCTCTGCTGGCTGGCCGAGTGCGGCGAGTACGCCATACCCCAGCCACAGTTGCGGAATGGCGAAACTGACAATCACCCCGAGCGTACTGACCGCCGCCGGAATACCCATGGTATGTAGTCCCACAGGTTTAACCATATCTTCAGCCAACTGCGTCTTAAGCTGCTGCAACTGTGTCGGGGCGGCATTTTTTATGCTGGCGGACACCTCGTTACAATATTGCAGGCGACGGGTTAAAACTTTAAACATTTATATACTCAGCGTTTAGTTAGGTAAAAATGACTGCAGCACACCAACTACATAACGCCCTGACTGGACGGTATTTTGTGGGTTGCGGATAGTCCCTGTGAGTGAACTCCCCACAAAGGCCGATGCGTTGTTGACCGCACTCATTAACTCGCGCTGCAGTGATTTTTGTAACGATTCGCTGGGGAAACGTTTCGGATAAACACCTGCACGGATCGCGGCCTTTACGCCAGCACTGGAGATGCCTGGATTCTGCGCTTTAATAATCTCTTCCGTGATGCGCTTACGCTCGGCACGGCTCATGCTCTGGAACCAGGCGGTAACTTTACCTGAAGATGCCGCTTTCATCAGCTTGTACGTTTCTAAAGTACCTCGTAGCGCGGTTCCTGCCGCAGTCAGCGAAATGACATCCAGAACCGTTGTGGTGGCAACGTACCAGTCCTGGCTGTCGAGCCAGGCAACATCGGAACCATGGTCGTTATGGATAGCCAGCAGACGGCCCGCGCCAATCATGCATTGTGCTCCCGTAGCCAACGAGCCGGACAGGCTAATCGCCGCAATCACGCCGGATCCGCCAGCGGTAAAAGGCACAGCCGCACCAGCACCAAACGCCATGACAAGCGTAACAATCATCGCGCCACAGGCGAAACCGGTTGAAGTGATTTCAGTCGCAAGTGACGGCGTGGTTAACGTCGCCACCACGGCTTTTTCCGCACTGGTTTCCTTAGCATCCGGAATTTTACTGATGACCACATGGCTGACGGTGCTCTGATTTACATCAGCAATGCGTCGTGACGGACGAACCAGCCAGCGTTGCTTGCCATCATCGAAAATGATGCCGACATTGTAAAAGTTACGTGTACAGTCGAGCTGCGCGGCTAGCTTTTTAAAGTCGATATCAGTACCGGCCTGTAGGCCAAGGCTTCGAGAGACATCATAAGAGGGAAGGGTGCTGTCAGGCGACTGCTGACCGGGTAGATTCATCAGAGAGCTCCTTCATCCCGTGAGGACTGTGAATTAGCAGGATAATTTATTGAAAAACTTATGATTCCAACCTTAAGACTTAGATAATAGCAGCGTTAACTCAGCGATCAAATCACAAACTCATTATCACAACAGACCTATGGAGGTTATTTAACATAATATACATTATGCGCACTAAGATTAATTAAGAACAAATCCAGCCGTTTCGGGCCCATCCTTGTTCTGCTCATTCAGCGAATTATGTCCATCGATTCTATGCCCTTAACGTTCATAACTGTCGTTACAGTCATGCGTGTTCTCCACGGCAGTCACCTGCACATCCTTGAAGCGCAACCCATCCACACCGGAAATTTTCCCGAACTCTGACGCGTCAATCAAAATTCCGTCCAGCGTTAACCCGGTCACAGGACGCTCCGGATACCCCTCAATGAAAAAAGCCCGCGAGAAATTTTTCACAATCGATGATATTAATAATGCCTGCCGGCCAGCGCATATCAATGCCCGCCACCCGGGTGTTTATCAGGGGATAATCAGCCAGATCCTGGCTTCCAACGAGCTGTGCGCCAGCGTCCAGGCGAAGCGAAACACCGCTTTTCAGGAACAGTGCTCCGGTCAGAAAACGGCCTTGCGGAATAACAATGACATCGTTCTGTTGAGCGCTATTTATGGCCTGCTGAATGGCAGACGTTGACAGGCGTTGCGCGGTTGGGTCCGCGCCGCACGTCAGAATGGAGACCGCTTTCATGGCTTGTCCTTAAACAGATGAAAGCCTTAGTCTAGAAATCCGCGTGAAGGATAACCTTTGTCTGTTTGACAGCCACGCGGTCAGGCTGGCAAAAAAGCAGATATTTACTGGCTTGCGATCACCGCAACGCCCTTTTCTTTCATAGCGCTCACCCAGCGTTCATCCGTTGTGTTTTCAACAACCAGCGTATTCACCAGCGACAGGTCGCCAATCACAAACGCCGAGGCCGTGTTGATCTTTTCCGGTGAGGCCAATACCACCGTTTCCGCCGCTCTGCCGGAAAATGCACGTTTGATGCACGCTTCTTCGTAATCTCCGGTGGTCAGCCCGGCCTCAGGATGAACGCCGGTGACCCCCATGAAGAACAGATCCGCATGAATATTATTGATGCCTTCAATAGTGGCCGCGCCGACCGTGACGATGGAGTGTTTATACAAACGACCACCAATCAGGATCACCTCTATGCATGGATGGTCGACCAGCCCCAAAGCGATACCCGGGCTGTGCGTCACCACGGTTATCCGTAAATCGGGTGGTAAGAACGTAATAAGTTCGGAGGTGGTCGTCCCGCCATCAATGATCACCACCTGCCCCGGTGAAATGAGCTGCGCGCCTCGCCGCGCCACGCGTTTTTTTGCATCCATTTTAACGGACTGACGCTCGGCAAAAGGCGCAATCGCTGACGATGCTGGCAGTGCGCCGCCGTGAACACGCTGCAATCGCCCTTCTGCCGCCAGTTCACGTAAATCCCGGCGGATAGTGTCCTCAGACACCGAGAAAAAGAGGCTGAGCGCAGTAGACTGGACCTGACCTTCCGCCTCCAGTTTTTCCAGAATCAACTGTTTACGCTGGCTTGTGAGCATGAATTATTCCTGTTGTTGCACGATATGCCTTGTATTTGCACGATAGTGCTGTTTATGATGCTTGCTCTACGAGAGGAGAGCCAAACGTGCAATCAAAACGTGCAGATATACGCATTATCAACAGCGAAACGTTGTCCGACAACTGGTATAACCTGAAAAAATATACTTTTGACCTCCAGCGCAGCGATGGCGACTGGCAGCGACAAGAGCGTGAAGTGTATGACCGGGGGAATGGCGCGACGATCCTGCTCTATAATCGCGACAGCAAAACCGTCATTCTGACGCGTCAGTTCCGTTTCCCGGTGTTTATAAATGGTCACGAAGAGGATCTCATTGAGGCGGCCGCCGGGTTGCTCGATAACCTTGACCCGGAAAGCCGGATTAAGGTCGAAGCGGAAGAAGAAACCGGGTATAAGGTGACGCGCGTAGAGAAAATTTTTGAGGCCTATATGAGTCCGGGCTCGGTTACCGAGAAACTCTACTTCTATCTGGCGGAATATCATCCGCAGGATCGGACCAGCGCGGGCGGCGGCGTTAAAGCAGAGGGAGAAGATATCGACGTACTGGAAATGACGCTGGACGACGCGCTTCGGGGCATTGAAAATGGGCAGATTGTCGACGGAAAAACCATCATGCTGCTCTATCACCTGGCCCTCAAAGGCATTTTATAATCTCACCATTAGCCAGATACCTGCCCCGGCGCAGGTATTTGCCTGTGCTATTCTTGCTGAACACCTCAACATGGAGATGCGAAAATGGCCGACTGGGATCCCTCTCTTTATCTACAGTACAGCGCAGAACGCACACGTCCCGCCGCTGAGTTACTCGCCCGGGTGCCGCTTGCTGACATAACCTCTGGCGTGGATTTGGGCTGCGGGCCAGGCAACAGCACCGCGCTGCTGAAACAGCGCTGGCCTTCTGCGCAGATCGCCGGCGTGGATAACTCCCCGGCCATGCTGGAGGAAGCCCGACAGGCCCTGCCAGACTGCCACTTTGTTGAGGCGGATATCCGGCACTACAAACCTGACCAGCCGCTCAGCCTGATCTACGCCAACGCCTCACTGCAATGGATCCCGGACCATTACCACCTTCTGCCACACCTGGTTTCACTGCTCCAGTTAAACGGCGTGCTGGCGGTGCAAATGCCTGACAACTGGCTTGAGCCGACGCACGCCATGATGCGTGAAGTTGCCTGGGAACAGGGCTACCCCGATCGTGGCCGCGAGCCATTGCCGGGTATCCATGCCTACTACGATATTCTGACGGAAGCGGGATGCGACGTGGATATCTGGCGCACCACTTACTTCCATCAGATGAGCTCTCATCAGGCGATTATTGACTGGGTCAGCGCGACGGGGTTACGGCCGTGGTTACAGGAACTCAACGAAAGCGAGCAGAAAAACTATCTGAAACGCTATCTTGAGTTGCTGAAAGAGCAGTATCCGCTTCAGGAGAACGGGCAGATACTGCTGGCTTTTCCGCGCCTGTTTATGGTGGCTCAGCGGGTTCCGTAAGCCGGATCAGGAACGCGCTTCCTTGAGCAACTGCTGAATTACGGCCTCCTGCTTGTCGTAGTTCCCCTCGCCAAACGCGGTGTAACGCAGTTGCCCTTTCGCATCGAAATAGTAATGTGCTGGCCAGTACTGATTTCCGAACGCGCTCCAGATTTTGTAGTTATTATCCGTCACTACGCGGTACGGCAGCTGCCATTTGTTGACCGCGTTTTTCACCGATGATAACGGCTTTTCCCAGGGGTATTCCGGGGTGTGGACACCAATCACTACCAGACCTTCAGACTGATATTTCTTCGCCCAGTCACGCACATGCGGAAGCGTATGCTGGCAGTTGATACAGTCCCAGGTCCAGAAATCGATAAGCACAACTTTCCCCCGCAAGGCCTCAGACGTGACAGGGTCACCGTTTACCCAACCCGTACCGCCGCTTAATGACGGTAGCTGGCTGCTCGGCATCGCGTCAGCGACCGGTTGCAGTTTCACCTGCGTGGAGGTGGGTTGCGCAAGGCTCAACAGGGCATTTTCCAGCTGGTCGGCAATACCGTTGGCACCTTTCAGGGCTGAGGTCATCCCGCTGGCGTTGAACGCAACGGCGGCTAACATCATCACTCCCGCTCCCTGACGCAAACGCGCCATCAATGCGGATTTGGCTCTCAGAGGGGTTATCAACTTACGGCCCCCCGCGACAAGCAGCCCCAGCATCAACGCGCACCCGCTGCCGTAAGCGGCTAACAGCGCTCCGGTTGCGATAGCCGAGTGGCCCGCAATATTAATGCTGAAGATCGCCCCGAGAATCGGTCCGGCACAGGGGGACCACAGCAGCCCGACGGCCAGCCCTGCCAGAAAAGCCGAAACCAGGCCGCGTCGCTGCATGCTGTGGGTGTTGAGAACGTTTCCCGCGCTGACCGCCGGGCGGGCAATGCGCTGAGCGAACTGCGGAAAGATCAGGGCCAGGGCGGCAATGCTCAGTACCAACAGCGCAATCCAGCGACCGATAATGGTGGCGTCAGCGATCCACTCGCTGGCAACCGTTACTACCATCGCCACCAACGTGAACATCACAATCATTCCCGCCAGAAGCGCCAGAATGTGTTTGCGCTGCCCCTGAAAGCCAGCGAACAGCAGAGGAATGACGGGAAGCGTGCACGGACTGAGCAGGCTAATCATGCCGCCTAAAAAAGCGATTATCAGAAACATAACGACCTCACGATACGGTTGCTGCGAAGGTGCAGTGAGGTCATTTCACCGTACGAATGTGTTCAGGCCGTGTGCGAAAAGCTGAATTTTGTCTGCCTGCGTATCGGCGCGGCGTGCAGATACACAGGCGTACAATTAACCGCGCAGAAGGGTTACGCTTACGGCCAGCCCGCCCTCCGCCCGGTTTGCAAGCTGCAATTTCCCGTCAAGCTGGGCGGTGAGCTGCGCGGCAATGGCGAGGCCTAACCCGGTGCCGCCCGTTTCCCGGTTGCGCGATGTTTCAACCCGGTAGAACGGTTGTAACACCGCCTCCAGTTCTGCCTCCGGGATGCCAGGGCCGTTATCCATAATGCGGATCGCGACCTGCCTTTCATCTTCATCAATCTCTATTACCGCGCTATCGCCAAACTTCAGCGCATTATCCAGCAGATTGGTCATTACCCTGCGCAATGCCTGGGGACGAGTGACGATCGGCAGACGCGCATTGCGTGCATGAAACTGCACGTTTTTACCAATGTCCTGATAATCACTGGCGATGCTGTTAACCCACGCATTCAGCTCCAGCTTCAGCGTGGTCTCTTCCAGGGATTCTGATGACCGGGCATAGGCAATCCCCTCCCGTACCAGGCGCGACATATTATCCAGGTCGCTCAGCAGCTTATCGCGGAGTTCGGGCTGATCCGCCATTTCGATCCGCAGCTTCATGCGCGTGATGGGCGTCTGAAGATCGTGAGAAATGGACGCCAGAATCTGCGCGCGTTCACGCAGATACGTCTGTATCCGCGACTGCATCTCATTAAAAGCGTGCGCTGCCTGGCGCACCTCAACCGGACCTTTTTCAGTCATCGGAGAATGGGCCGCAGGATCGAGGGAATCAACCGCGCGCGTGAATTGCAGGAAGGGCCGGACAACCTGGCGCACGGCAACCCAGGAGCAGAGCGCGACAAGTAACAGCTGAAGAACCAGCACCACGGGCAACCAGCTGGCGACAGGCGGCATGCGCGGGATCAGATCGATGGTGAGCGGTGCGCCGTCGCGGAGCGTCAGATGGGCCTGAATATGGGAAATCGGCCCCGGCACCGCCGTAAAGTGGAGCGGATATTGTGCTGAAAGCGTCTCTTTCAGGGTGCGAATCGCATCCCGCGAGCGCTTGTCCGTTGGCGCGGCGCCTGCCTCGCCGGGGCCAAGGATATAACGATAATTACCGCGACTGAGCCGTTCCAGCCACTCTGGCCGCTCTTTAGCCGGAAGCCGGTCGAGAATGGCCACGCTGGTCGCCACGTCGTTCTCAAGATTGCCCAGCATAACCGTACGCGCGCTGCGCATTCGCTCAACCATGACCAGCGTCAGGCTGAGCGCGTTAGCCAGCAAGAGCCCGAGCAGCACAATGATCAGCAGCCGGGACAGTAAGGTGCGGGGCCACAGGGTCATTCATTGGCCTCGACGATGGTCACCGGCATGGTAAAAACGTAGCCTTCGCTGCGAACGGTTTTAATGTAGGCGGGCGTGCGGGCATCTTCATTCAGACGCTGTCGCACGCGGCTCACCAGGAGATCAATCGAACGCTCGAACAGCTCGGCATCACGTCCCTGCGTCAGGTTCAGCAGCTGGTCGCGGGTCAGCACCCGTTGAGGATGATCGAGGAATACGCGCAAAAGGCGATATTCCGCCCCGCTGAGCGCCACAACCATACCCTCGTTATCAATCAGATGACGCGCCACGGTATCCAGCTGCCATTCACCGAACACCACCAGGCGCCCTGCCTCGGTCACCTGAAGATTAGGCGGCATAGTACGAAAACGACGCAGGATGGCTTTGATTCGCGCCAGCAGTTCGCGGGCCACAAACGGTTTCACCACGTAATCGTCGGCGCCCATCTCCAGCCCCAGGATGCGGTCCGTGTCCTCGTTGCGCGCGGTGAGCATCAGGATCGGCAGATCCTTATGCCTGCTGCTGCGCAGCTGTCGACACAGCGTCAGGCCATCATCGCCGGGCATCATCACGTCCAGCACCACCAGGTCGATATGCTGTTTGTCGAGCACTACGCGCATCTCTTTCCCGTTCGCCGCGCCAGAGGCGTGGTAGCCGGATTTCACGAGATAATCGACAATCAGCTCACGAATATCCCTGTCGTCATCGACGACAAGGATGTGATCAATATGCTCCACCGCAGGCTCCCTGATTAAGAGGTAACGGATTGAAAATAGCACATATCAGAGCTTATCCGCGTCGACAACTGCTTTAACAAAGTCCTGCGGATCTTCCTGCGGCGGGTTGTGGCCCACCGTTGCGCCGAAAGTACGGTGCTCATATTTTCCGGTAAATTTCCCGGCATAGGCCGCAGGTGCAGGGTGTGGCGCCCCGTTATTACCGCCTTCGATGGTGATGGTCGGCACCGTAATGTTCGGCAGCGTCGCCAGTTTTTGTTCATAGGCGTCATATTTAGGCTCCCCTTTTTCCAGACCCAGACGCCAGCGGTAATTACTGAGCGTGACGGCAACGTGGTCCGGGTTATCGAGGGATTTGGCGCTGGCATTGAAGGTGGCATCGCTGAATTTCCAGTCCGGCGAAGCCTGGGACCAGATCAGCCGGGCAAAATCGTGCGTATTTTTAGCATAGCCTTCCGCACCGCGCGGCGTGGCGAAATAGAACTGATACCACCACTGAACCTCTGCCTTCGGCGGTAATGGTTGTTTCCCAATCGCCTGACTACTGATCAGATAGCCACTCACCGAGACCAGCGATTTCGCCCGTTCCGGCCAGAGCGCCGCAACGATATCCGCGGTACGCGCTCCCCAGTCATAACCGGCAAACACCGCCTGTTTGATGTTCAGGGCGTCCATCAGATTAACGATATCTTTCGCCATTGCCGAAGGCTGGCCGTTTCGCGGTGTTTTATCAGAAATAAAGCGTGTGGTGCCGTACCCGCGCAGGGACGGCACAATGACACGATACCCTTTCGCGGCCAGCGCGGGGGCCACTTCAGCGTAGCTGTGAATGTCGTACGGCCAGCCATGCAGCAGGATCACCGGTTGCCCCTCTTTCGGCCCGATATCGACATAACCGACGTTAAGATCGCCAGCGTTAATCTGTTTTGCCTGGTTGAAGGCCGACGCGTAATCCTTGCCCATCGCTTCCGCCTGACAGGACATCACGGTGCCAAGCGAAACGGTCAGGGCGACGGCTGAGTATGCGAGTTTGTTAAACATGATGTTATCTCCGTGTGAGTTCAGTTGACGGAGATATAACACCATGCGTTTGTATAAAGGATGTGTGCGGATGCGGCTTTATTGCATACCTGTGTATGTATCACAGACGCAGATACAGTGTGATACAAACCCGGTTAAGGGGTGATTCGGTACCGGACGTAATCGTCGGCTTCACCATAGTGGTCATACAGCTTACGCGCCGGATTGTGCATGCGGGTTACCCAGTATAGTTTTGACCACCCTTCCCGCTTACCCTCATCGATCAGGGCGTCGATAAGCGCTTTACCCGCCCCTGCGCCACGTTCGGCAGCGTCAACAAATAGATCTTCCAGATAGGGGTAAGTTTGGATATCGAAAATTATGTACGTTAAGGTTAATTTTTTGCCATCACGTCATTAGTATATTCACAAACAGACTCGCCATTATTGACTGTATGCTGGAGATTCAGCTCCGTTAAGTAGCCGTCTGCCAGATACAAAACCCGGTCTGCAGAGGCTATGGTTTCCGGGCGATGGGCTATCAGCAGAACAGGAAGCCCCAGTTGACGTAAGGTCTGGCTTATCCGGATTTCACTCTCAACATCAAGGTGGCTGGTCGCTTCATCCAGTAACAGGAATCCCGGTTTCTTGTACAACGCCCTTGCCAGCAGAATGCGTTGTTTTTGTCCTCCGGAAAGCCCTCCGCCGGTTTCACCAATCAGCGTCTGATACCCCATCGGCATTGCCATAACATCGCTGTCGATAAGTGCCAGTCTTGCGCACTGGATCATTCGTTCATAATTTCGGTCATCACTGAAAAAAATAATGTTATCTGCTACAGAACCTTTGAAAAGATGGTCATCCTGCAGTACGGTACCGATACGCTGACGAACCTGAAAATAATCCGGATGCGTATGCAATATGCCAAATGCCCTGATCCTGCCCTCATCAGGGATGTGGATCCCAAGGATAAGCTTCACCAGTGTCGTTTTCCCGCATCCGGATTTACCTGTAATGGCAACGACTTCTCCGGGATTGAGTGTCAGCGACACCCCGCCGATTATCGGATTTTCCCCTCCCTTGTGGCTGAAGATGATGTGCTCAAGTACTAGAGGAGCATGAGCATATTCATCCATCTCCCTGCGGGATACAGAAGGAATGTGCGAAGCGTTGTTATGCTCACGAAAAGGCTGTTGCTGAAGGCCTTCTGTCGGGGTCAGTACAATATCAGCCAGTCGTTCGTTGTAAACATCGAGCATACGCCAGGAAAAAAACTTATCAGTCAGGCTACTGATACTGGAAGAAAAACGCGTCTGATAGGATAAATAAGCAACCAGCATGCCGACGGTGAAGGTTCCATTCAATACCTCCCCGGCGCCTTTCCACAAAATGATTGCTGATACCACGCTGCCGGTAAGAGTGTGAGCAATGTCATAGCACATCAGCAGACGGCTCTGACGCAACTGCGTATTTCTGCGGGCAACGTTGAGATTCAGCCAGGCGGCCTCACGATGTGCCGTCACACCGTTAATTCTCAGGCTGAGGATCCCGTTGAGTGTTTCAAGAAAATGCCCGGACTCCTTGGCACCTGCATCCCAGGCATCTTCTGCCGACTGTCGAAGGGACGGATACCACAGTGCCCTCAACACACCATAGAAAATGGCTGCAAGTACGGCGATCAATGTCATTTCAGGACTGTACAGCAGCATCATGCAAAGCGCAGTCACCACGAGCAACACATCCAGAATACCTTCCAGCACTTGCGTAGTCAGCGCCTGCTGGATGGTATCTACCGCCTCAAAACGAGCATTAATACTCCCCTTACTGCGTGCATCAAACCAGGCCAGAGGAAGATGGACCTGATGATGGAAAACCCGTGCTGTCCACTGCATGTTAAAATTGACGGACAGTGTAATACTCGCCCGGTGAAGTCAGCGTGAAATTTTCCTTACCTGCCAGTTCGTCCTGCTGTTGCCTGATCACCTGCAACTGCCTGTCCATTTCAGCCTTCCGGCTTTCACCCTGAACGATGAGATGGTCAAGGTCGTCTTTAGCAGCCTCCATCGCGGTGTGCAGTTGCAGAAGCCCCTGACGCTGATCCTCAACGTTTTGCTGTGACGTTGAAACGTCAATCTGCTTCTGCTGGTATTCGATATCTGATACGTAATGCGTATCAGCAAGTTTCTTATAGCGCTCCATAACAGACACGGCCAGCGCAGCCTGATGCACGGCAAGTGACAGACGCTTTTCTGCACTTTTAACCTGAGGTTTCAGGGAAACTATTCGCTGTTGTATGGCATGCTGCTGCTGACTGTTGTCACGCAATTCCAGGGTCTGTTGAGAAGTCAGCATTGTAAACTGAGTTTGTAGGGAAAGTCTTATAGCAGCGAGTGTACCTGCCCCCTGTTCGTTGAAATGTTCACCGCTGATATGATAAAGAGTCTCACCGGCAATAATGTGTTGACCTTCTGAGGCGGTCAATTTGGTTACGTAGCCAGCATATTGAGGAGTGATTTTTACCAGCCCGGATGAGGGCATAACGATTCCGGAAAGGTGAGCCTTACGTGTATAGCTACCATAAAGAATAAAGAGTATCAGGCACAGAAATATGAATAACGTTGTGAGTGCGCTTACTGATAAACCGAATGACGCAGGTAAGACAATCTCACCATAATCAGAATCTGTTTGATGATTTAAAGCCTCTTCCCTGAAGATATTCATATCCCAAATACCCTTCAAAAATTTAACGACAAAACAAAAGCATTCATGCACGAATGAATTATAATAGGATAAAAAAGCCCTCTGCTTCTTATTCTAACTATTAATAGCAATATTGACACCAAAAAAAGAATGGATTGATCTAAAATGTTATAATACTGTCCATGCATCAGACAAAAAGACAATGAAGTCAATATACATGGGATAATATACTTTTTATTAAAAATTGAGTGGAAAACACCGAAGATACAGCCCCTGTATATAATCTCCTCATAATATGGGACTACGAAGGTGGCTATTATAAATGCTATAAAACTAATATGGGAAGGTCCATAATGATATAAATTATTCCTGTAAAGATAAACATTATACTGAACCAGCAAAATGACAAACAACACAACAATAGAAAATTTTATTGAAGTTAAATCTCTACTTGGGCGTAATTTAAAACCATCCAACTTCCTTAAGTAAAAAAAATACAAGAAAAATGCAATTAAAAATTCCGCAATAAACAATAAGAAAAATGACACATCGAGAGTAAGATAGCGGAGGGTTATGGATGGCGATAACGTAATTATTATTGAGATAACAGACGCAATAAAAAGAACAATTACGTTTTTCTTACTATAAATGAATGGATAGACATGCCTAAAGATTATCATGTTCAACCTATTATTAATTCATATTTTATATAAGAATCAACAAATATGGCTATGATATCGTAATCATTTTTTGATATCATGCACTTTAACTTCAGTGAACATTTGTAATGATTCCATTCTGCAACACAACAATTTTTATCGGAGTGTACTTTATTTACTTTTAAACCTATTCATCAAGTTAACGCCCCATCGAGTTACTGCTATTAATACAATCAACGCAATAAGAAACCTTGATATAATCCCTGGCCGTGATACTTCGTCAAACTCAAGAACTTCAGCGTATTTCAAAAGGGTAAATGCGATAATGAAAAAAAATAAGTAAATTAGGAAATTTAAAAATTGTTTCATGCTTAACCCGATACTTGTGATTACATTAACTTTATCAAAAATAATAGCTCATCATGACTACTTGGAATAATCATTAAATATCGAAACACCTAGAATAACATTCAGTTATAATGAGCTTTTAAATTATTATCACACACAACTCAAATTACTTACCAACGGCATTGTCCGGGGCCGTTGTAATTATTACTTTTATCTTTACTACCACGATCTGAAAAACTATCTTTTGTGCACTGGCCATCTATAGCTCCACCAATTACCCCAGCGATCATACCCACTGGCCCCCCAGGAGAGCCGGCGATTAGACCACCGATGATTCCTGCGCCGCATGAGTCAACGCCCTTGTAAATAGAGCCATTGTTTCCTTTTGAATTACCAGGTTTAGAGCTGGTGTTACGACTACCGGCACCTTCATAATTACCGCTTCCATTGCCGCCACTTACTAATGCTATCTCATTAAGGCTTAATGCTCTTATATTCGACATAAATCATCTCCATTTAATTTAGTTTTGCATTTTGTGCTAAAAAAATATCTTACATTACTTAATGTAAAGAAAGTGTATTTATGTAAGCAAATGTAAATAAGCTATTGAACTTCGTAAACCGTAGCTCCATTTGGGAGCAGTTCAGCTCCTGCATGGGCAGGCCTATAACACGAAATCGACCTGGAGGTACGGTAATGTTCAGGCATCTTTTCTGACGTCCAGCGCGCAATCACTTCTGCGTCGTAACAGATTTTACAGCCATGGCGCATCGCTTCGTTACGGACGTGCCAGAGTGTTTCGGCTTCTTCGGGCCTGGCTTTTCTTGGCATTACATACTCCTTTATGGATAAATCTGAATAACAAAAGCACGACCAACTGGAATGTGATATTGATGAAATATCAGAACCCAAACAAATGATAACGCTCAAATATGGAGATCACCGGATGACGATACCCACGCTTACGACAGAACGCTTATTACTTAAACCCCTTGTTGCCGCCGATGCCGTCCAGATCCAGCAACGCTATCCGCGCTGGGAAATTGTCCGCTATATGGTGGCTTCAGTCCCCTGGCCCTACCCGGAAAACGGTGCAGAAAATTATGTTAACAACGTTGCACTACCCGATATGGCCAAAGGGATTGCGTGGTTCTGGACGATTCGCCGTCGCGAAGCGCCTGACGAACTGATGGGGTTGATTTGCCTGTATGACGTGGAGGACAACAACCGGGGCTTCTGGCTCGCACCGGAATTTCAGGGCCAGGGATATATGCGCGAGGCGAGTATTGCGGCCACGGATTACTGGTTCAATACGCTCAATAAACCGGTGTTACGCGCGCCGAAAGCGGCGGCCAACAGCCGCTCCCAACGTATTTCAGACAGCAGCGGCATGCGGCTCATCAGGACGGAGAAGAAAGCCTATGTCAGCGGCCTGCTGGATTCGGAGCTGTGGGAAATCACCCGCGATGAGTGGAATGCCCGTCAGGTCAGCTGATAATGCTTATCCGGCATCAGTCTTTCAGGGATGTTCTCTTCATCGTTCATCTGCAACAGATCGCGCTCCATCATGTTGCAGATGGCGTCCAGCGGCAAATCGTTATCTTCTGTCCCAAACGGATCTTCCAGCTCTTCCGCCAGCGTGTCCAGCGAGATAAAGGTGTACGAAATCAGCGCAGAGACAAAGGGCGTCATGTAATGCAGATCCACAACCAGCGCAAACGGCAGCATGATGCAGAACAGATACACCGTCCGGTGCAGGATCAGCGTATAGGCAAACGGGACTGGCGTATTGGCGATACGCTCACAGCCAGCCAGCACGATGGACATATCATTCAGGCGGTTGTTGAGGCTGTGAAACAGAATGTCTGAAAGGTGCCCGCTACGCCGCCGTACGGCCAGCCACTCCCCCATGATCAGCAGGATACGGTTCGCCGGCGAGTTGGCGTCCATAACTTTGCGTAAATCGTCTGGAGCCAGATAGCGGGACAGCTGATCGGCATTGGTTTCTCTGCGCAGGGTCATACGCAGACAGTTAGCAAACGCGATTTGCAGGCGGACAAACTCTCCAAGATGTTTATCATCCGGCAAGGTGTTTTTTACCTCGCGAAACAGCGAGCGCGCCGCTATCATCAACTGCCCCCAAAGCAGACGCGCCTCAACGTAGCGCGAATAACAGGCGTTATTGCGAAATCCCAGGAAGATGGCGATAGCCACGCCCAGAATGCTGAACGGCGCGACGGTAAACCGGATACCCAGCGAGGTGTACCACGGCAGCATGACAATCACGGCGATGGAAAGCAGGAAGTTAAGCAGCAGTCGGGTATAAATTTTGGGAAGTACCGAACCATGCCAGACAAAAATCAGTTGCAGCCAGTGCTGTTGAGGACGAACAATCATAATCAGCTTCAGAAAAGTAAAGAGCGCGGCTATTAAACGTGATCCCCCTCACGGTTGCAAGCATGTTAATAGTTCATTGCATTTTCTGACCTGTTAAGCCTCAACCGCACGGTGCTGCATGTGTTTTTTAAAAAAAGAACGTATAGTATGTTGTAACTAAATAGGGTCTTTAAAAAACCCGGCCAACGCCGGGCATTATGATTAGCAGAGCGGTTTTACCGCATCGCGCATGCCTTTGCTTAAAATTGCATCCAGATCCAGCGCAACCTGGTCTACCAGTCCGTTCACCAGAGTGAGATCCTGTTCCCAGTGCTCGCTCACGCTCAACACTGACGATACCAGTTCACGGGTAGTGACCTGTTTGTCGTGATGTTGCGTCCACAACTGCTGGTAACGTTCAAGCCAGTGCGCATCGTCCTGCACCGGATAGCGCTCACCGTTGCGCTCGGCACGGTAAAATGCAATCAGCGCCGCCAGAGCAAAGGTCAGACGTGCTGGCAATTTGCCGGTCGCCTTCAGCCCTGCCAGCAGTTGCGGCAGAATGCGGGTGCGGTACTTGGTCATCCCGTTCAGGGCAATCGACAGCAGCTGATGCTTAATGTACGGATTTCGGAAACGCCCCGTTACGGCACTGGCGAAGGAGTGCAGCTCGTCGCGCGGCAGATCCAGGACCGGAATAATCTCCTCATAAATAGCCTTCTCTACGAACGCGCAAATTTCCGCGTCGTTCATGGCTTCCCCTACCGTATCCAGGCCGGCCTGAAAAGCGACCGGAACCAGCGCCGTGTGCGCGCCGTTGAGGATCGCCACCTTACGCTCTTTATACGGTTTGATATCGTCAACAATCAGGACGTTGAGTGGGTATTTATCCATGCGCAGTTCAGCTGCAAGTGATTTCGGCCCCTGAATAACAAACAGATAGAAATGTTCCGCCGTGTCGAGGAAGCTGTCGTGATAGCCCAGCCCGGCTTCCAGCTCTGCCACCTCATCACGCGGATAGCCAGTTACAATGCGGTCAACCAGCGTCGAACAGAAAGTGTTAGCATCATTCAGCCACGCAATGAATGCCGCCGGCAGCGCCCACTCCTGTGCATAGCGCAGCACCAGTTCACGCAGGGCATCGCCGTTGTAGTCGATGAGTTCGCAAGGAATGATAATCCAGCCTTTATCCGCTGCCCCGTTAAAGTGGGTAAAGCGCTCGAACAGCAGACGCGTCAGTTTGGCCGGATAGCTGACAGCTGGCGCATCGTCAAACTTATCCCCCGCGTGATAGCTGATCCCCGCCTCCGTGGTATTGGAGAAGACAAACCGCATGTCCGGGTTATGGGCGAGCTTCAGAAATTCATCGTACTGGCTGTAGACGCTGATTTCACGATTCACGGAACGAATAAGACGCGCATCGCTTACCGCTTCCCCCTGCTCATTCAGACCGCGAATAATCGTGGTATACAGGCCATCCTGGGTGCTCAGCGACGGGGGAAAATCGCTCTGGATCGGCCGCACAATCACCACACCGGCATTGAGATTGGTATGCTCGTTTAAGAGGTCGATTTGCCAGTCAACGAACGCGCGCAGGAAGTTACCTTCGCCAAACTGGATGATACGTTCAGGATAGCGCGCACCGGGGAAATCACGACGGTTGAGTGTGTTCACAATGGAGGTCCTTTATGATTAGTCATACAGCCTGATAAGATTGGTGTGATAACTTATCAAAACTTCAGGACCATAACCCCTGTCTGGATCAACTCAGGACGCGATGGTGAAAAATAATCACAGAAACTTATAGAACACCGAGGTCGCCGTCATGTCCCCGTTCGGCATCAGGGCGTAGCGTGGGATCTCCCCCGCCTTTTGCCAGCCCGCACGTTGGTAAAACGTCTCCGCGCCGCTGCCGGTTGAGGTATCAAGCACCAGTACCGTAAGCGCTTTTTCACGTGCAACCGCCTCCAGGGCTTCCATCAGCGCCATTGCCGCCCCTTTACGGCGCGCGTTCTCATGAACCAGCAGTTTCGCGACATCTGCACGGTGCGGCTGGTTTTCAGGCTGATCGGTGATCAGCTGGACCGTGCCAACCAGCCCCTGCTCCGCATCAAAACAGCCCAGGACGGTACGCTCGTCGCGCCCGACGCTGTCTGCGACGCCGACCCAGAAGGTTTGGGCTTTCCCGGCAGAAAAAGGCAGCATAAAGCTGACGGAGGCGCCGCCGTTGACACAGTTGACGAGAATATCGTTCAGGGCATCGATGTGGGTGAGGATGTCCTGCCGGGAGAGAGGTTTAATCAGCATGGGAGAGTTCATTGCGCGTCCTTAGGTTGAATCTCTCCACTTTGCTATTAACATTTTTGTAACGCAATAAGTGATGACATAGGATTTCGTTATGTCATTTCTCGCCGTGGTGTTGCCGCTTCATGGCGTACATTTGCGCATCCGCGTGTTTTAGCCATGCCTGCATATCGTTGCGGTGATGATCGAACTCGCTCAGCCCCCAGGAGAACTGTAACGACCAGGGATGCAGCTGACGCGCGTTATACTTTTCCGTTTGTTCCACGAGATACTGCATGGCGATCCAGGCGCCAGGCTCATCGGTATCCGCAAACAGCACCGCGAACTCATCTCCCCCGAAACGTACCAGCAGATCGGCCTCGCGGAACGAGGAACGCATCAGGGCGGCCATAGCTTTCAGAGCTTTGTCCCCCTCCTGATGTCCGAAGCGATCGTTAATGGTTTTGAAATGGTCCAGATCCAGCCAGCCAAGGGTTAAGGGTTCTGCCCGACGCTGCGAAACCGACAGTGCAAACTGCGCAAACTGGTTAAACCCGCGACGGTTAAACAGCCCCGTGAGTTCATCGGTTGTGGCCGCGCTAACGGCCGCAAATTCATCCTCTGCCAGCGCGCTGAGATCGGCCAGTACGGCGGCATCCGCCGCGGTAAACTCACGAGGCGCGTAATCAATAAGACACAACGATCCCACGCACGCCCCGTCACGTAAACGCAGCGGGAAACCGGCGTAAAAGCGCACGCCCGGATCTCCCACCACCTGCGGATTATCCGCAAAGCGTTCGTCCAGCAGCGTGTCACTCACCACCAGCGGCGCGTCACCCAGGATCGTATGACCACAAAACGAGAGATCGCGAGGCTGGGTGGCAGGTACCTGGCCGTCGGCAGACTTCACGATCGCGGCGTGGTCATCCACCAGCGTAATCATCGCCAGCGGCACCCTGAAAAAGCGTGTTGCCAGCCGCGTAAGACGATCAAACGCGGGGTAATTGTCGATCTCAAGCAGACCGGACTCGCGCAGAGCATTCATGCGCTCCGCTTCATTCACGGGAATTTGAGGTGCCTTCATAACGTCTCCTGACGCTGAGCATTAGTAAAAGCGTAGCTTAAACAGAGACATTGTCAGTTCAGGAGGCACGATTTACCTCTATGACCAGCCAATGATGGATTACGTTGACGATATACTGTTGTTGCTGCGCACTCAGCGGCACGCCCTGCGGGATAGCGTGCCACTTAGCCAGACAGCCCCGACAGCAGGTTGCCGTGGCATGCTGGGCGATAAAAACCGGATGGCCGCGCATTGGCGTCTGCTTACCGTCATTAACCGGGTGTGCAGGCGCCAGCCGCGCGGCGACAAAATCAGCAGCATGCTTATCGATAGTCTCCGCGCCCTTATCCCAGCAGTATTGCCGCTCTTTCGTCCCTAAATGAAATCGTGAACGGAACGTGGAGCGAGCCAGGCGCGCGAACAGAGGATCTAACGTGGACATCAGTATACGGACCGTCCAAGGCGTTTGGTCAGCTGTTCCAGCGCCGCCACGCCCGCCAGTGAATTTCCGGTCTCGTCCAGTTCCGGGCTCCAGACGGCAATCGCCATCTCGTGAGGGACAATCGCCACGACCCCACCGCCAACGCCGGATTTAGCCGGCAGCCCCACGCGCCAGGCAAACTCCCCGGCATTCTGATACATCCCGCTGGTTGCCATTAAGGCGTTGATCTGCCGGGCCTGCATAGGGGAGACAACGTCCTCGCCCAGATGCGGGGCATGGCCCTGATGCGCCAGAAACAGAAAAGTCTGCGCCAGTTCGACGCAGTTCATCTTCAGCGCGCAGTAATGAAAATAGTTTTGCAGCACCGTGGCGACGTCATTATGAAAGTTGCCGAAGGACTTCATCAGCCAGGCGATGGCGGCGTTACGTGCAGAGTGTTCAAACTCAGAGCGCGCTACCACCGGATCGTAGGCGATGTCCTGCACGCCGGAAAGCTGCCGCACAATCTGGAGCATCCGCTGGCGCGGCGCGCTCAGCCGGCTTTGCAGCATATCGCACACCACCAGCGCCCCGGCGTTAATAAACGGGTTACGCGGCTTACCCTGTTCGATTTCCAGCTGGAGAAGGGAGTTGAACGGCTGACCGGACGGATCTTTGCCCACCCGCTGCCAGATCTCCTGCTCGTCATACTGGCGCATGGCGGCAACGAGGCTAAGCACTTTTGAGATCGACTGAATCGAAAAGCGCTCAAGCGCGTCTCCCGCCTGAAAACGCTGGCCGTCGACAGTACAAATGGCGATACCGAGCTTATTACCGCTGATCGAAGCCAGCGCGGGAATGTAATCGGCAACCTTACCCTGCCCCAGTAACGGACGAACCTGCGCCAGAATCTCGTCCAGCATCTCATTATGGATGACCGCAGCCACACTTTGCTCCTTGCCCTCAGGCTAAAACGGGCTGCGAGTATAACAGAGGCTGATACGTCACGTCAGGCAGGGAGACGAAAACGCGAGACGGCCTGCAACAAAAGATCGGACTGCTGATGCAGGCGCTTAGAGGCATTTGACGCTTCGCTAACCAGCATATCTGTCCGACGCGATACCTGATTCAGCGCCTGAAGCTGACGGGTCATCTGATGAATGCTGTCCCCCTGATTCAGGGTAGCCAGCGAAATATCATTCAGCAGGCTGCTCAGATTCGCCACCAGCCCGGTGACCTGTTGCAAATTCTCTTCCAGACGGTTTACCACCTGAGAACCTTCTTCAATGCCCTGTAGCGAGTGGTTAATTAGCGCCTGGATGGTTTGCGTAGAGTGACTGCTTTTTCTGGCCAACAGCCCCACTTCCCGGGCAACCACAGCAAATCCGCGCCCCTGCTCTCCTGCATGGGCGGCTTCAATGGCAGCATTGAGGGCCAGAATGTTGGTCTGAAACGCCACGCTGTCGATCATCGCGACGATCCCGCGCATCTCTGAGGATCGGTCGACGATCGTCTGCATCGAGCCATTCACCGCTGACATCATTTGCTCCCCACCAGCGGCAGCCTGTCGGGCTTCATCCGCGCGCGAGCGGGCGAGTTTTGCATAACCCGTGTTCCCCTCAACGTGGGTTTCGAGATCGGCGATGTGTGCGGTCACCTCCTCCAGCTCTTTGGCCTGTCGCGTAGACTGCTGATAAAGCTTCTGATTCCCCTGCGCAAGCGATCCGATATTTTCAACCATGGAGGTAGTGGCCTCGCTGACCTGGGTCACCAGTTGCTGGAGCCCGCGCTGCATGGCGGTAATACTGCCGCTGAGCTGGCTGATTTCACGGTTAAAGCGCACAACGTCAGGCGGCGTGCCTGACAAATCCCCTGCCGCAAGCTGGTTAATATGGATAATCAGACGGCGTAGCGGGGATATCACCCACTTCGCCATTCCGAACCAGACGGCTATGGCAATGGCCAGTAGCACCAGCGGCGCAAACAGGAACAGCCGTTGCAGACCTGAGAGTTGTTCCATGAGCGACTGACGCCCCTGTATCGTCTGCTTCTCACTCCGTTGCTGATAGCGTGCGAAATTGTCATTAAAATCGGTCTGAAACGCCTGGGCGGGTACGGCGAAAAAGAGGTCGATGCTGTTGGTTTTCACCAGCCCCTCCGCCTGCTCCCGGATGGCATCGAAAAACAGCTGATAGCTATTAACCAGCCCGTCGTCTTTCGGCGGATTAAGCGCGAGCCAGGCCTGCCATGCCTGCTGTGACGCCGCCAGGGATTTTTGCGCCTCGTCCATCAGGCTATGCCAGCTCCCTTCCGAGCCGGTCTCCTTGTCCTGCATAAAGTACACGCCGGAGCGGTTGAGCAGATCGCTGGCCGCCAGCAGAGAAATACGGGCCTGATCCAGTCTGCTCTGCTGCTGCCAGGCCAGCTGATTGCGCTGTTCATTACGCTGGGCTTCATTCAGGGAGGCGGTCAGCAGGAAGGAGGAAGAGAGTTGCAGGGCGGAGAAAAGGCCAATAATACAAAAGATGCCGGTCAGCAGGCCAAACTGACGAGGGATAAAGCGCGGCGCAAGACGACTAAAAATTTGCGTTAGGTTCATAATTTTCTTCTGTAACAATACGTTAGACGCGAGCGAGTCTACGAAACGAAAATGACAGAACCATTACGCAAAAATGACAGGAAACGTGAATTGCCGGGTAGCGGCCTGGCCTTACCCGGCAACAAGACTAGACGCGATCCTTCCACACCGTCTGCACATTACAGAACTCATGCAGACCGAAATGAGAAAGCTCTCGCCCGAAGCCGCTCTTCTTCACCCCGCCAAACGCGACGCGCGCATCGCTGGCGCTGTAGCCGTTGATAAAGATCCCGCCGCACTCCAGCTCGCGCGCAAAGGTTTCAGCCAGCGCATCGTTCTCGGTAAAGACCGTCGCCGATAAGCCAAAATCGCTGTCGTTAGCCAGCTGCAATGCGTGCGCCGCATCGTTCGCGATGGTAATTGCCGCCACCGGACCAAACAGCTCCTGACGAAAGGCCGTCATCTGTGGGGTGACGCCGCCGAGTACGGTTGGGGCATAATAGTTACCGGTCCCGGACATCTTCTCTCCGCCCAGCAGCAGGGTCGCCCCTTCCGTCAGCGTAGCCTGCACCTGCTGATGCAGTTCATCGCGAAGATCAAATCGCGCCATCGGGCCAATATAGTTATCTTCCTCATCCGGTGCGCCCATCTTCAGCGCCTTGACCGCGTCAACAAAGCGTTGGGTAAAGGCGTCCGCCACGCCCGCTTCCACAATAAAGCGTTTTGCCGCCGCACAAACCTGCCCGGTATTCTGATAACGTCCGGCCACCGCCGCGTTGACGGCCAGATCCAGATCGGCATCGTTCAGAACGATAAACGGATCGGAACCGCCCAGCTCCAGCACGCATTTCTTCAGCGCCGCGCCCGCCTGCGCGCCAATTGCCGCACCAGCCCGAGCGCTGCCGGTTACGGTCACCGCCGCGATACGACGATCGTTAATCGCCTGGCTGACGCCGTCATTCGTCGCGTTCACCCAGCCAAAGACCCCCTCCGGGAAACCGGCATCCGCGAATACCTTCCCGATCAGCTCCGCCGAGCCGAGCACATTAGGCGCATGTTTAAGCAGATAGCTGTTCCCTGCCAGCAGGATCGGCACCGCACCGCGCAGCACCTGCCAGAGCGGGAAGTTCCACGGCATCACCGCCAGAACGGGCCCAAGCGGACGGTACTCAATCACCGCATTTTCGACCTGGGTAGATTCCGGGTGCAGCATCGCCGGGCCGTGTTCAGCGTACCAGTCGCAAAGGCTGGCGGACTTAGCCACCTCCGCACGCGCCTGCATAATGGGCTTGCCCATCTCCCGGGAGATAGTCTGCGCCATCTCTTCCGCACGACTACGCAGCGCCGCACCCAGATCGCGAAGTTTTTGTGCCCGGTGCGCCACGCTTTCGCGTCGCCACTGACGAAAACCGGTATCCGCCTGCGCAATGGCACGCTCAACGTCACCGGACGTTGCCCACGGGTAAGCAGCCAGCGTTTCGCCGGTAGCCGGGTTGACAGAGTGGGCATGGGTAGCAGATGAATAGGTCATGATGTTCTCCACGTAATAACAGTTGATTGATTGTGGCCTACTCTGCTATTTCTTAAAAATGAATAATACTCACCACCTTATTCACGAATCGAGAACGGAATGGACTTAACACAGCTTGAGATGTTTAACGCCGTCGCACTGACCGGCAGCATTACCCAGGCGGCGCAGAAGGTACACCGGGTGCCGTCAAACCTCACCACCCGCATCCGACAGCTAGAAGCGGATCTCGGCGTGGAACTGTTTATTCGCGAGAATCAGCGCCTGCGGCTTTCCCCCGCCGGGCACAATTTTTTGCGCTACAGCAAGCAGATCCTGGCGCTGGTCGACGAAGCGCGAATGGTCGTCGCCGGGGATGAACCGCAGGGATTATTCTCGCTCGGCGCGCTGGAAAGTACCGCCGCCGTACGCATTCCGGAAAGTCTGGCGCGGTTTAACCAGCGCTATCCGCGCATTCAGTTTGCGTTGTCCACCGGACCTTCCGGTACGATGATTGACGGCGTGCTTGAGGGGACGCTCAGCGCCGCCTTTGTCGACGGGCCGCTCTCGCATCCGGAACTGGAAGGGATGCCGGTTTACCGGGAAGAGATGATGCTGGTCACCCCTGCGGGTCACGCGGAAGTATCAAAAGCCACGCAGGTGAGCGGCAGCGACGTGTATGCCTTTCGCGCCAACTGTTCTTACCGGCGTCATCTGGAGAGCTGGTTCCATGCCGACCGCGTCACGCCGGGAAGGATCCATGAGATGGAGTCCTATCACGGGATGCTCGCCTGCGTGATTGCCGGGGCAGGCATTGCGCTGATGCCCCGCTCCATGCTGGAGAGCATGCCGGGCCATCATCAGGTGGCGGCGTGGCCGCTGGCGGAAAACTGGCGCTGGCTCACCACCTGGCTGGTGTGGCGACGCGGGGCGATGACCCGCCAGCTTGAGGCGTTTATCGCGCTGATGAACGAGCGTCAGACACCAGCGCCCAGTTGTTAATGTTGAACGTAGTCCTGGAGTCGAAGGAAAATTTTCCCCTTCATATACAGCGTGGCCTGCCCGCCAATCAGCACGCGGTCGCCTTTCAGCTCGCAGCGCAGATCCCCGCCGCGCAAGGAGACCTGCCGGGCCGACATCTGCGTTTTACCAAGCTTTTCACTCCAGTACGGGATCAGCATGCTGTGAGCTGATCCCGTCACCGGATCTTCCGGCACCCCTTCCCCCGGGCAGAAGAAGCGGCTGACGAAATCATACTCATCCCCCGGCGCCGTAACGCAGACCATTTTCCCCAGCGGGAGCATAGCCGCGATATCCGGCGTCAGCGCCTCCACCTGCCGCTGGCTGTCGAGCACCACCATGTAGTCACGCCCCACACGCACCTCGTTTGCCGCGTTAATGCCCAGCGCGCTGAACAGCAGCGCGGGTGGAGTATCGACAACCTCGGTTGACCACGCCGGGAAATTAAGCGTCAGCCAGTCGCCGCTGCGTTGTACCGTCAGATCGCCGACAAAGCGCGTGGTGAAGGTGATTTCCGTATGCGGATAATCCAGGTATTCGAAAATAACGTGAGAAGCCGCGAGGGTTGCGTGGCCGCAGAGGTTAATTTCATCCTGCGTGGTAAACCAGCGCAGTTCAAACCCGTTATCCGTTCGGACAAAGAACGCCGTCTCTGACTGATTATGCTGCTTCGCCATCTTCAGCAGCGTCTCATCCGGCAGCCACGCTTCCAGCGGACACACCGCCGCCGCATTGCCGCCGAACGCCCTGTCGCTGAAGGCATCTACCAGATAAAAATCAATTTCCTGCATCGTTGGATCCTCTTAGATTTATTCAGCGCAGAAATACTGTGCCCTTCAGATACAGCGCCGCCTGCCCGCCCATCCGCACGCGGTCGCCCTTGAGTTCGCAGCGTACGTCTCCTCCACGGGCGGAAACCTGGCGGGCAAACATCTGTGTTTTGCCAAGCCGTTCACTCCAGTACGGGATCAGCATGGTGTGCGCGGAGCCGGTGACAGGATCTTCCGGCACGGCCACGCCTGGCGAGAAGAAACGGCTGACAAAGTCGTATTCCCCCTCGTCCCGGGCAGTGACGGACACTTTATGCTCGCCCGGCGTCATGGCGGAGAAATCCGGATTAAGGGCTTCAACCTGCTCGCGGCTCTCCAGTACCAGCACCCAGGCGCGGCCTTTTCGCGCCTCGACGTAGTGGCTGATACCGAGTGCGGTGAGCATCTCCGGTGGCGGCGTCTGTGCCTGCGTCGGGCAGGCCGGGAAGTCCAGCGTCATCCAGTCACCGTCACGGCTGACGGTCAGGCGACCAGAGGCGGTGTCGAAATGAAGGCGTGAGTCCGGATAATCCAGTTCGTTAAACAGAACATACGCCGCGGCAAGCGTCGCGTGACCACATAAATTCACCTCTGTGAGCGTGGTGAACCAGCGCAGCTCAATCCCCCCTTTGGTACACACAAAAAACGCGGTTTCCGACTGGTTATGCTGTTGTGCCATCCGCAGTAACGTCTCATCCGGTAGCCACGCGTCGAGCGGGCACACCGCCGCCGGGTTGCCGCCAAAGGAGGACGCGCTGAACGCATCTACCAGATATAAATCAATCTCCTGCATCGTGTTACCGCCTGTTTTTGTTGTGTTGTTCTTTATCTTCAATGAAAACAACCCCGTTCGCTACCGCTGCATGAAGGTAAATTTTGTGATTCATATCACATAACGGTTGAGTTTTCGCCGTTTAAGGCTTTAAGATCGTCTCCTCATCTTTCAGGCAACGAATCCCAGATATCCCTATGACAACACACACGGTTTCCCGCAGGGTCGCGTGGCTACGCGTGGTCACGCTCGCCATCGCAGCGTTTATTTTCAACACCACGGAATTTGTTCCGGTAGGGCTGCTCTCCGATATCGCCGCCAGCTTCCATATGGAAACGGCACAGGTTGGCATTATGTTGACCATCTATGCATGGGTGGTGGCGCTGATGTCGCTGCCGTTTATGCTGCTGACCAGCCAGATGGAACGTCGTAAGCTGCTGATTGGGCTGTTTGTGGTGTTCATTGCCAGCCATGTGCTGTCATTTATGGCATGGAACTTTACCGTGCTGGTCATCAGCCGCGTCGGCATCGCGTTTGCCCATGCCGTTTTCTGGTCGATCACCGCGTCGCTCGCCATTCGTCTGGCTCCGGCGGGAAAACGCGCCCAGGCGCTGAGCCTGATTGCCACCGGTACGGCGCTGGCGATGGTGTTAGGCCTGCCGATCGGGCGCATTGTGGGACAATACTTCGGCTGGCGCACCACCTTCTTTGCCATCGGCATGGGGGCGCTGATCACCCTGGTGTGTCTGATCAAACTGCTGCCAAAACTGCCCAGCGAACACTCCGGCTCGCTGAAAAGTCTGCCGCTGCTGATGCGTCGACCGGCGCTGATGAGCATCTATCTGCTGACCGTGATTGTGGTGACCGCCCATTACACGGCCTACAGCTATATTGAGCCGTTTGTTCAGGTTGTGGCGGGCTTTAGCGCTAACTTTGCCACCGTTCTGCTGCTGATCCTGGGCGGCGCGGGGATTATCGGCAGCATCCTGTTCGGGAAGCTGGGCAATAAGCACGCGTCTGCGCTGGTAAGCAGTGCGATTGGTCTGCTGCTGGCATGCCTGCTGTTACTGATGCCTGCGGCAGGCAGCGAGAGTCATCTGGCGATCCTCAGTCTGTTCTGGGGCGTGGCAATCATGATTATTGGTCTGGGAATGCAGGTCAAAGTGCTGGCGCTGGCCCCGGACGCCACGGACGTAGCGATGTCGCTCTTCTCCGGGATTTTTAATCTGGGGATTGGCGCCGGTGCGCTGGTGGGAAATCAGATCAGCCTGCATGTATCGATGTCGGCCATTGGTTATCTCGGGGCGATTCCGGCGCTGATCGCGCTGATCTGGTCGGTGCTTATCTTCCGTAAATGGCCGGTCGCGATGGAAGAACAGTCCAGCCACGGTTGACGTTTGTTATGCCGGGTGGCGGCTTCGCCTTACCCGGCCTACGAAGCATTAATATCCGTGTTCTTCATCACCGCCAAGATAACGGAATCTTTCATCTGTCATTTTGGTCTGACAATCATAGATACCGATTCTCGTTGCCAGAGGAGTGGTTGCAGAAGACGCATCGCTTTATATTCATAAGAATTATATCCATTGCGAGTAGGCCGGGTAAGGCGAAGCCGCCACCCGGCAACGTTCTCAATGATACGTCTTAACAATCTCCAGCACGCCGTTAATAATAAACTGCACGCCCATACAGACCAGCAGGAAACCCATCAGACGGGAGATAGCTTCAATCCCCCCCTTGCCCACCCAGCGCATAATCGCCCCGGAGCTGCGCAATGATCCCCAGACGATAATGGCGATAAGCGCAAAAATGATCGGCGGCGCAACGGTGATAACCCAGTGCGGAAATGTCGACCCATCACGCACCGTTGAGGCGGAACTGATGATCATCGCAATCGTCCCCGGCCCCGCCGTGCTCGGCATGGCTAACGGCACAAACGCGATGTTGGCGCTCGGTTCGCTTTCAAGCTCCTCCGATTTGCTTTTGGCTTCCGGGGATTCGTGCGCTTTGTGCGCCGGGAACAGCATCCGGAAACCAATAAAGGCCACAATCAGCCCGCCAGCAATACGCAGACCGGGAATCGAAATACCAAAGGTATTCATCACCAGTTGCCCGGCGTAATAAGCCACCATCATTATGGCAAAGACATAGACAGAGGCCATCATCGACTGCTGATTGCGCTCTGCGCTGTTCATGTTCCCCGCCAGCCCCAGAAAAAGCGCCACCGTAGTTAACGGGTTCGCCAGCGGCAGCAACACCACCAGTCCAAGCCCCACTGCTTTAATCAAATCCAACATAATGCACCGCAGTCCTTATCCTTATTCAACATCGCAATTATAGGGGCAAATCCTCGTCCGGAGCCATCCGACAGCGTAACCATAATTGTCTCGCGTAATTCATAACCCCAGATTATCTGTATGATTTAAAAGCGTACAGAATAAGTTCCTGAAGCGTTTTAGCATTTCGTGGCATCGGCCGATTCATTCAGTTGACTTATACTTGCCTGAGCAATAATATCTGCCGTGACTAAACTACTTGCCAGGGCAACCATTGTGAAAAGCACCAGTGACCTCTTTAACGACATAATCCCACTGGGTCGTCTTATTCATATGGTTAACCAGAAAAAAGATCGCCTGCTCAATGACTATCTGTCACCGCTGGATATCACCGCAACACAGTTCAAAGTGCTGTGTTCCATTCGCTGCGAAGTGTGTATCACGCCGGTTGAGCTGAAAAAGGTGCTCTCTGTCGATCTGGGTGCGTTAACCCGCATGCTGGATCGTCTCGTCTGTAAAGGATGGATAGAACGAAGCCCTAACCCGAATGACAAACGTGGCGTACTGGTGAAACTGACCAGCGATGGCGCGGCCATGTGTGAGCAATGTCATCAATTAGTAGGACAAACACTGCACCAGGAACTGACAAAAAACTTATCGGCAGATGAAGTGGCAACGCTTGAGCTCTTACTCAAGAAAATCCTGCCGTAAACAGAAAAAGAGGTATGACGATGTCCAGACGCAATACTGACGCTATCACCATTCATAGCATTTTGGACTGGATCGAAGATAACCTGGAATCTCCACTCTCTCTTGAGAAAGTGTCTGAGCGTTCAGGTTACTCAAAATGGCACCTGCAACGGATGTTTAAAAAAGAGACCGGCCATTCATTAGGACAATATATTCGCAGCCGCAAGCTGACGGAGATTGCCCAAAAACTGAAAGAAAGCAATGAGCCGATCCTCTATCTGGCGGAACGCTACGGATTTGAATCGCAACAGACCCTGACGCGTACGTTCAAGAACTACTTTGACGTGCCGCCTCATAAGTACCGTATTACCAGTATGCCGGGTGAATCCCGTTATCTGTATCCGCTAAAACATTGCAGTTAATCATCGCCTGTTAAGACGTAACCGAGGAAATCATGAAATTTATCGCCTCCGCCGCCCTCACCTTGCTGGTGCTGGTTTCCGGCCAGAGCTTCGCGGAGCAACCCCCCAATGCGGGGCAGCAAAATAATCGTGACACCATGATTATGCCGTCCACGCAAAACCAGTCGCCCTGGGACTTCAATCACATGGGCGCTGGCAGCGACAAATCCGACGAATTAGGCGTGCCGTATTACAACCACGACCTGTAATTCGTTTTTGCCCCGCTAATGCGGGGCTTTTTTCTGCCTTAACCCCGCACCCGCGTTGCCCGACGCACCCGCAAGCCAAAGACGTTGATATACAGCCCGGCCATAATCAGCCCTGCGCCACACAGTTGCAGCGCGCTGAGCGTTTCTTCCAGCAACAGTGCGGCGCTGGCAAGCCCGACCACCGGTACCAGCAGCGATAACGGCGCCACACGCCAGGTTTCATAGCGTCCGAGCAGCGATCCCCAGATACCATAGCCAATGATTGAGGCGACTAACGCCAGGTAGATCAGCGACAAAATGGTCGTCAGGTCGATCTCCACCAGGCTTTTCAACATCGCCTGCGGACCATCCAGAATAAACGACGCGGCCATAAACGGCACGATTGGGATCAATGCGCTCCAGACCACCAGCGATAAGACCGGCGGACGCGTCTCGTGCTGCATTATCAGTTTGTTAAAGATATTGCCGCACGCCCAGCTCAGCCCCGCCGCCAGGGTGAGCATAAAGCCCAGCAGCGCGACATGCTGACCGTTGAGGCTGCCTTCAATCAGCACCAGCACGCCAAAGACCGCAAGGCTAATGCCCGCCAGCTGCTTGCCCTGCAAGCGTTCGCCGAAGACAAATGCGCCGAGAATGATGGTAAAGAACGCCTGCACCTGAAGCACCAGCGAAGCCAGGCCCGCAGGCATACCGAATTTGATGGCGCAAAAAAGAAACGCAAACTGACCAAAGCTGATGGTAAGGCCGTAGCCCAGCAGCAGCTTGAGGGGAATTATCGGGCGGGCAACGAACAGCAGCGCCGGGAAGGCCACCAGCAGGAAGCGCAGCCCCGCCAGCATCAGTGGAGGCATGTTGTGCAACCCCATTTTGATGACCACAAAATTGAGTCCCCACACCACGACAACCAGCAACGCTAACAGCCCGTCTTTCCGCGTCATTTTCCGCCCCTGAATTATTAAAATTTTGTAAACACTTCAAGGTAACAGAAAAAATAGCCCCACGAGAAGATCATTAATTCTGGTACTGGAGAGAAGCACCTGCGGATAAATTGGGTGCTATACAAGCTGCCGATCCCATGATAATCCTGTAATAACACAACAAAAAAAGCATAAGCATTTGTCGGGCAGGAAAATGAAACCATCAATCAGGCGCTCAACCGCAGCGCTGCTGGCATCGTCATTGTTATTAACAATTGGCCGCGGGGCAACGCTGCCCTTTATGACCATATATCTCACACGCGTGTACGATATGAGCGTGGAGAATATTGGCTATGCCCTTACCGTGGCGTTGACCATCGGCGTGGTGTTTAGCCTGGGGTTTGGCATCCTGGCGGATAAGTTCGACAAAAAACGCTATATGCTGATCGCCATCGTGGCCTTTATCGCCGGGTTTGTGGCGATTCCGCTGGTGAATAACGTGATGCTGGTGGTGCTGTTCTTTGCCCTGATTAACTGCGCCTATTCCGTCTTCTCAACGGTGCTGAAAGCATGGTTTGCCGACGTGCTGACCTCCAGCGAAAAGGCGCGCGTTTTCTCACTCAACTACAGTTTCCTGAACATTGGCTGGACGATCGGGCCGCCGATCGGCACCCTGCTGGTGATGTACAGCCTGCAACTGCCGTTCTGGCTGGCCGCCTTCTGCGCCGCACTGCCGCTCGGGTTTATCCATTTCTTTGTGCAGAAAAGCATAGCCTCAGACAGCCCTGAGGAGAAAATGCCGTGGCAGCCCTCGGTGCTGCTGAAAGACCGGGCGCTGTTCTGGTACACGCTCTCCGGCCTGCTGGCGTCGTATGTGGGGGGATCGTTCGCCACCTGCATTTCCCAGTATGTCCTCGCCGCACATGCGGACAGTGATTTCGCAGAAAAGGTGGTGGCCGTTGTGCTGCCCGTCAACGCGGCGGTGGTCGTCACCCTGCAATACGCGCTTGGACGTAAGATCACCGCCAGCAATATCCGTCCGCTAATGACCGCCGCGACGCTTTTTTTCATCCTCGGGCTGGGCGGGTTTATGCTTTCCGGCGAGAACCTGATTTACTGGGGGATCGCGGCGGCGATTTTCACCCTGGGTGAAATTATTTATGCACCGGGTGAATACATGCTGATCGACAATATCGCCCCGCCGGGCATGAAGGCGAGCTATTTCTCCGCCCAGGCGCTGGGCTGGCTCGGCGCGGCGGCGAACCCGATGATCACCGGGCTCATCCTGACCCATCTGCCGCACTGGTCATTATTTATCATTATGATGGCCGCCATCATTGCGGCCTGGCTGATGATATTGCGCGGGATGCGCGTGAAAAGTGAAGATAGCGTGTCGGGTGGCGCTGCGCTTACCCGACCGACAAAACCCTAATCGTAAGCCGGGTAAGGCGAAGCCGTCACCCGGCAAAACCAACCCCCTAGTGGTGCAACATCTCCTCCACCACCTGCTCTTTGTACATCTCATTCGGGTAGTAGGTCGGCCAGTTATCCATCTCTTTCAGCAGCGCCTCGTGGGAGGTGTTGCCCATAAAGATATGGAAGTGTGAAGAGGCTTTCGGCCCGATGATATGGTCGCTGAACTGCACAAACTTAGGCGCCTGGCTCGCGTTATCCTTGCACTCAAACAGGTAGCGCACGCCTTTTTTCCCCGATGCATAGGTCAGAATTTCGTAGCCGCTGTAGTCGTAGCGGCAGCTGCTCACCGTTTTGCCTCGGTGGAATTCCATCACGTTGTTTTCAATGCCGATGGCGTCCACGTCCGTCGCGTACCCCTTGCGGTAGTAGGCCTTCACCTCGGCAGCGGATTTTTCTCCCTTCTGCGCTTTCTTTTCGAAAACCGGATCCAGCGAACCATCAAGCAGGAACGGATAAACGGACTGCCAGGTCCCGTCCCAGTCAGACAGCTTCCTGTCCCTGACGTCTTTATCCTCAAAGACGCCGTTTGCCGCCTTCTGTTCCGCCTCTGTCATCTGATGACCGTGCGAATGGGCAAAAAGCGAGCCGCTTACCAGCAGCGTTCCCAGAGTCAGCGCAATTTTTGCAAGTTGTGCAGCCACAGCAAAATCCTCATTCCGTTTTATAAGAATGAGGATGTTATATTATAACATTTCAGATCGCAACCAGCCCGCGAACGCCCTCCTGCTCCATGTTCTCCCCGCGCCCCTGCTGGACGATGCTGCCGCGCGACATCACCAGATAGCTGTCGGCCAGCTCTGCCGCAAAATCATAAAACTGCTCCACCAGCAGGATGGCCATATCCCCCCGGTTCGCCAGGCTGCGGATCACCTGCCCAATCTCTTTAATCACCGACGGCTGAATACCTTCCGTGGGTTCATCCAGAATCAGTAACCGTGGACGGCTCGCCAGCGCGCGACCTATCGCCAGCTGCTGCTGCTGACCACCGGAAAGATCGCCTCCGCGTCGGTGCTTCATCTCCTTCAGCACCGGGAAAAGCTGCCAAATCTCCTCCGGTACGCTCCTTGCGTTTCCCGCGGAGAAGCGTGACAGCCCCATCAGCAGGTTTTCTTCTACGGTCAGACGCGGAAAAATCTCCCGCCCCTGCGGAACATAGGCCACGCCGGACTGCACCCGCTGGTGCGGTTTACTGTGAGTGATGCTCTTTCCCTGCCAGACCACCTCCCCGCCTTTCACCGGGATCAGCCCCATCAGGCACCTCAGCAGCGTGGTTTTGCCCACCCCGTTGCGCCCCAGCAGGCAGGTAACTTCCCCGACGACCGCCTCAAAGCTCACCCCGCGCAGAATATGACTTCCGCCGTAGTACTGATTCAGTTCGCTAACCTGTAACATCACCTCTCCTTAACGTCCCAGATAGACGTCAATTACCTGTTCATTGGCCTGTACCTCGCGAAGCGAACCTTCCGCCAGTACCCGCCCCTGATGCAGCACCGTGACGTGGTCGGCGATGGTCTCGACGAAACCCATATCGTGCTCAACCACCATCAGCGAATGCTTGCCTGCCAGGGTTCGGAATAGCTCGGCAGTGTATTCCGTCTCTGCGTCGGTCATACCGGCAGCGGGTTCGTCCAGCAGTAACAGATGCGGGTCCTGCACCAGCAGCATGCCGATCTCCAGAAACTGCTTCTGTCCGTGGGAAAGCAGCCCGGCACGGCGATCGCGCTCGCTGCCAAGCCGCAGCAAAACCAGCATCTCATCAATGCGGTCGCGCTGCTCGCCGCTGAGCGTGGCCCGCAGGCTCGCCCAGACGGACCTGTCGGCTTTCATGGCGATTTCGAGGTTTTCCCCTACGGTCAGCGCTTCAAACACGGTCGGCTTCTGGAACTTACGGCCAATGCCCTGACGGGCGATGGCCGCCGGTTCCAGGGCAGTCAGATCGATGGACTGATCGTAAATAGCTTTTCCGCTTTTTGGCCGGGTTTTGCCGGTAATCACGTCCATCAGCGTGGTTTTACCGGCGCCATTAGGGCCAATGATGCAGCGCAATTCTCCGACGCCGATGTTCAGCGAGAGATCGGTCAACGCCTGAAAACCGTCGAAACTGACGTTAATGGCCTCGAGCTGCAACACCGGATCGGTCTGCTCGCGGTAACGGTCGCCCGGTAGCTGGCGGGTAAAGAGTCCTTCAGAGGGCTGCATTAATTCTCTCCCTTACGAAACAGACCGAACACGCCGCGCGGTAAAAACAGCGTCACGGCGATGAAAATCAGCCCCAGAAACAGCTGCCAGTACTCCGGCATCGCCACGGTGAAAAAGCTCTTCGCACCGTTGACCAGCGCCGCGCCAATCACCGGGCCCACCAGAGTGCCGCGTCCACCCAGCGCTACCCAGATGGCCGCTTCAATCGAGTTGGTCGGCGACATTTCACCCGGGTTGATAATGCCCACCTGCGGAACGTACAGCGCTCCCGCCAGGCCACACAGCACGGCGGAAAGCGTCCAGACCAGCAGCTTGAAACCGCGCGGATCGTAGCCGCAGAACGTGAGACGGTTTTCCGCATCGCGCACCGCCGTTAAAATGCGGCCAAATTTACTCTTCGCCAGCGCGTAGCCTGTGCCCAGGGCCAGAAGCAGCAGCACGACCGTTGCGAGAAACAGCGCGATCCGCGTGGTGGTCGCCGTGACGGAAAACCCGAGCAGCGTGGTAAAGCCGGTAAAGCCGTTATTGCCGCCAAAGCCGGTTTCGTTGCGAAAGAACAGCAGCATGCCCGCGTAGGTCAGCGCCTGGGTCATGATGGAGAAATAGACCCCTTTGATCTTCGAGCGAAAAGCAAACCAGCCGAAGACCAGCGCCAGCAGACCGGGGATCGTCACAATTAACACCAGAGCCCAGGCAAAATGCTGCGTTCCCCACCAGAACCAGGGCAGCTCGCTCCACGAGAGAAACGACATAAACGCGGGCAGCCCGTCCCCGGCCGCCTGGCGCATCAGGTACATGCCCATCGCATAGCCGCCCAGGGCGAAGAATATGCCGTGCCCCAGTGAGAGCATACCGGCATAGCCCCAGACCAGATCGAGGGCCACGGCGACAACTGCGTAGCAGAGGATCTTGCCGATGAGCGTCAACATCCATGTAGAAACGGCCAGCGGATGCGTTGCGGGCAACAGCGCGAGAAAAGGCAGCACCAGCAGCGCCGCAACCAGCAGACTGCCGAAGATTTGCGTGGAGCGCGGTGCCCTGCGCGCCAGTGTTAAGGTCAATGGCTGGCTCATCAGTCTGTCACCCTCCCTTTAAGTGCGAATAACCCCTGCGGACGTTTCTGAATAAACAGAATGATCGCCACCAGAATCAGGATTTTGCCCAGCACGGCGCCCATCTGCGGTTCAAGAATTTTATTGAAGATCCCCAGACTAAAGGCCGCCGCGACGCTACCGGCCAGCTGGCCGACGCCGCCGAGCACCACCACCAGGAACGAATCAATGATGTATCCCTGGCCCAGCTCCGGTCCCACGTTCCCCAGTTGGGACAATGCCACGCCGCCCAGCCCGGCAATGCCGGACCCGAGGCCAAACGCCAGCATATCTACCCGTCCGGTGGGGACGCCGCAGCAGGCCGCCATGCTGCGGTTTTGCGTCACCGCCCGCACGTTCAGCCCCAGACGCGTTTTATTCAGAATGAGCCAGGTGAAGAACAGCACCATCAGCACAAACCCGAGCACCACAATGCGGTTCCACGGCAGCGTCAGGTTGGCGAAAACCTGCACCCCGCCGGACAGCCAGGCCGGGTTTGCGACCTCAAGGTTCTGAGCGCCAAAGGTCATGCGCACCAGCTGGATAAGCATCAGGCTGATCCCCCAGGTGGCGAGCAGGGTTTCCAGCGGGCGGCCATACAGATGGCGGATCACCGTGCGCTCCAGCACCATCCCGATACCTGCCGTCAGGCAAAACGCCACCGGCAGCGCCACCACCGGATAAAGCGCCAGCCACTGAGGCATCCACTGCGCCATAACCTGCTGCACCATCCAGGTGGCATACGCCCCGAGCATCAGCATTTCGCCGTGGGCCATGTTAATCACCCCCAGCAGACCATAGGTGATAGCCAGCCCGAGCGCGGCCAGCAAGAGTACCGATCCCAACGACAAGCCCATGAAGGCCTGCCCCAGCAGTTCGCCCCACATCAGCCGGTGCTGAATACGGTCCAGGCTCTCAGCGGCGGCGGCACGTACCCGTGCGTCCGGCTCGGTTTGCGCCCGGGTGAACGGCGTCAGCGTGGCCTGAACGTCCGGATCGTCAGACTGTCCCAACAGTTCAACCGCGTTGAGGCGCGTTTCCGCCTGCGGACTCGCCAGCTGAAGATTTGCCAGCGCCAGCCTCAGCGACTGTCGGGTGACGTCGTCCGTTTCGCGATTAGCCCGCTGTTGCAGAAACCCGAGCATATCCGGCTGGGCGTCACGCTGAAGTTGCCGCGCGGCATGACGCCTTTCGGTGACACTGTCACTGACAAGCTGATGCGTCGCCAGCGCCGTGACGGTTAACACGCGCAGCCGGTTGGTCAGCCGCACGGCTTTGGTCGTTCCTTCGGCGCTCTTTGCCGCGCCCAGGGCAACCGTTTCGCCGTCGATGCGGGTAAAAGCCTTCTTCTGGCTGTCGGTGTAGAGGTTCTCCTGTTGCAGCGCTTTAAGCAGCGGCAAACGTGCAGGTTCCGGCGTGGCTGCCCAGCGGGTCAGCATGGCGGTCTGCTGGCTGCGGCTAGCGGCAACGAAATCATCTGCATCCGATGCCTGCACCATCCCTGGCAGCAGTCCGGTAAGCCACACAATCGCAATAATTATGCGCATGGCGTTCATGACGTCTCTCCCTGGTGGTGGCTTAGTTGCTGGCGGTTTTCATCGGCTGGTCAGGTTTTTTGTCATTCCCGGCGATAAACGGGCTCCACGGCTGAGCGCGTACCGGCTGTTCGGTTTGCCAGACGACATTGAACTGGCCGTTGCCTTCGATTTCACCAATCATGACGGGCTTATGCAGGTGGTGGTTGGTGGCATCCATGGTCAGCGTAAAGCCGGACGGCGCGTTGAACGACTGGCTCGCCATTGCCGCGCGCACTTTGTCCACGTCGGTTGTCCCCGCTTTTTCAACCGCCTGCGCCCACATATGCAGGCCGACATAGGTCGCTTCCATCGGATCGTTGGTGACGACGGTATCGGCATTCGGCAGCTTATGGGCTTTCGCGTAGGCTTTGTAGGCCGCGACAAAAGTCTGGTTGGTCGGGTTATCGACGGATTCAAAGTAGTTCCACGCCGCCAGGTTACCCACCAGCGGTTTGGTATCAATGCCGCGCAGTTCTTCCTCGCCCACCGAGAACGCCACCACCGGCACGTCCGTGGCTTTCAGCCCCTGGTTCGCCAGCTCTTTATAGAAAGGCACGTTGGAATCACCGTTGATGGTTGAGACCACCGCCGTTTTACGGCCCGCGGAGAATTTCTTGATACTGGCGACAATGGTCTGGTAATCGCTATGACCAAACGGGGTGTAGACCTCTTCAATATCTTTATCTTCCACGCCTTTCGAGTGCAGGAAGGCGCGCAGGATCTTGTTCGTGGTGCGCGGGTAAACGTAGTCCGTACCCAGCAGGAAGAAGCGTTTCGCGCTGCCGCCGTCCTCGCTCATCAGGTACTCCACCGCCGGGATCGCCTGCTGGTTAGGCGCCGCGCCGGTATAGAAGACGTTAGGTGACATCTCTTCGCCTTCGTACTGCACCGGATAGAACAGCAAACCGTTCAGCTCTTCAAAAACCGGCAGAACTGATTTACGCGATACGGAGGTCCAGCAGCCAAACACCACGGCGACCTTATCCTGGCTCAGAAGCTGGCGGGCCTTTTCGGCAAACAGCGGCCAGTTGGATGCCGGGTCAACCACCACCGGCTCCAGCTTTTTCCCGAGCACGCCGCCTTTGGCGTTGATTTCGTCGATGGTCATCAGGGCGACATCTTTCAGGGGCGTTTCTGAAATGGCCATCGTGCCGGAGAGTGAGTGCATGATCCCGACTTTAATGGTCTCTGCGGCCTGGACGCCAAAACTGACCCCCATGGCGACCACGGAGGCGGACAAGGCGAACGCTTTTATAAAGGTACGACGGTGCATATTTTCACTCCTGAAAAAGAAAGCTGTGCGAAGACGTCCGTTACCGCCCGGACGCAGAAAAAGTAACGTCAGTTTCAGGAGAGCAAAAAGGGTGCCAGGTTGCAGAGGCAGGATTTAAACGGGTTCGAAGAGAGGATCTACGGGAAACGACTCAGAATGGTACAGCGCTGCACTGTAATAATGCAGCGCTGTGAACGATGTTACCAGACGTCGCTGGCGATTTGCGTCACCAGGCGAACTTTATCCCACTGCTGGGCTTCGCTCAGGCTGTTACCCTCTTCCGTGGAGGCAAATCCGCACTGTGGGCTGAGGCAAATCTGCTCTTTCGCCACGTAGCGCGCGGCCTCTTCCAGACGCGCTTTCACCCCTTCCGGGTTCTCCAGTTCACCGTGCTTGGTGGTGATTAGCCCCAGAACCACCTGCTGTTTACCCGGGCGCACAAAACGCAGTGGCGCAAAGTCGCCGCTACGGTCGTTGTCGTACTCCAGGAAGAACGCGTCGACGTTCACCGTACCGAACAGCACCTCCGCCACCGGCTCATAGCCGCCTTCGGAAATCCAGGTTGAGCGGAAGTTGCCGCGGCAAACGTGTAGCCCAATGGTCAGATCGTCCGGTTTGCCCTCCAGCGCCTTATTCAGCACCCGGGCATAGGTTCGGGCAAGTTCGTCTGCATCATCACCGCGCTCGCGGATCTGCCGGCGCTGGTCTTCTGAACAAAGGTAGGCCCAGACGGTGTCATCCAGTTGCAGATAGCGGCAGCCTGCATCGTAAAAGGCCCGAATGGCATCGCGCCAGGTGGTCGCCAGATCGTCAAAGTAATCTTTCAGATCCGGGTAGACCGTGGCATCAATATCCTTGCGGCCACCGCGGAAGTGCAGCACGCTCGGGCTCGGAATAGTCATCTTCGGCTGTGCGTTACCGCTGATGCTTTTGAGGTAGCGGAAATCTTCCAGCATAGGATGATCGCCGAAGCCCAGTTTGCCCGTTACGCGCACGCCATGGGCTTTGGTCTGCACCCCGTTGAACTGAATGCCCTGCTGCGAATCATAACGCTCTACGCCCTGTAGCCCGTCAAAGAAGTCAAAGTGCCACCAGGCGCGGCGGAATTCACCGTCCGTTACCACATGCAGACCGCAGGCGCACTGCTGCTCGACAACATGGCGAATGGCCTCGTCCTCAACCGCGCGAAGCTGACCGGCATCGATCTCACCGCTGGCAAATTGCAGACGGGCCTGTTTAACAGAATCCGGGCGTAAAAAACTGCCGACTACATCGGCGCGGTACGGGGCGTGGTGTCGCTGCATGGAAATCTCCTCTGTCTGTCGGCGTTAATTGCCCACAGTGATAATTCATCTCTTGAATCTTTAGACTTCTGGATGTCTAAACGTCCTGAAAAGATGTCATACCGGCTCGCCGCCGACAAACGAGAAAATTTCATCTGTGTTGAAATAAATTCATGTTCACAGGGCGGGTGATGAAGATCCTGCAAACGCGAACCGCTCATCTTCCCAGCCGGTGATGCCCCCGAGCATAATCTTGACCGGCAGACCCAGACGCGCCAGCTTCAGCGCCGCCCTGTCCGCCCCGTTGCAGTGCGGGCCTGCACAATAGACGACAAACAGCGTGCCCTCTGGCCACGCTTTCATCCGCTCGGCGGTGATCTGGCTCCAGGGTAAATGCAGCGCGCCGGGCAGATGCCGCCGGGCAAAATGTTCAGGTTTTCCGACAACGTGCAGCAGAACAAAGTCCTGCTCACCGCTGGATACCGCGTGATGGACATCGGCGCAGTCCGTCTCGACGCTCAGACGACGCCGAAAATGCCCCACGGCTTCCTGCGGCTCAGCAGCCGGAAATTCAGTAACATAGCTCATGAATCTTCCTCATTTGTGGTGTTTGTGTTAACACTACTCTATCCCTTAATTCAGCCCATGAATGCGTCCGCCTATGCCAGAAAACAGCAAAAAGATGACAAACTTAAGACATTCCTCGCCGCGCGCGGTCGTGCTGGCATATGACGGTTTATGTACCTTTGAGTTTGGCGTGGCGGTAGAGATCTTTGGCTTGCCGCGCCCGGAGATGGGCGAGGACTGGTATCAGTTCGCCGTGGCGAGCGTGGATGACGGCGAGCTCCGGGCAACGGGCGGGATCCGTATTCTGGCCGATGGCGATCTGCGTCTGCTGGAGACGGCGGATCTGGTTGTCGTACCCGGCTGGCGAGGGCTGGACGAACCCGTACCCGACGCGCTCTGCCAGGCGCTCCGCGCGGCGCATGCCCGCGGCTGCCAGCTACTCTCAATCTGTTCTGGCGTTTTCGTTCTGGCAGCCTCAGGCCTGCTTGACGGGCGGAAGGCAACCACCCACTGGCGCTACACGCAAGCTCTGAAAGCACGCTATCCCGCTATCACCGTGGTTGAGGATGTGCTGTACCAGGACGAAGGCGATATTCTCACTTCCGCAGGCAGCGCCGCGGGGATTGATCTGTGCCTGCACGTGGTGCGCCGGAATTACGGTATTGAAGCGGCAAACCGCGTGGCGCGTCGGCTGGTGATCCCGCCCCATCGGGACGGCTCGCAAACCCAGCAGCTTAGCCGACCGGTGGCTCAGTTGCGGGAGAGCCAGCGCCTGGGCCAGCTGTTTGATTATCTTCACCAGCATCTGGCCGTTTCCCATACCGTCGAATCGCTGGCCCTGCGGGTGGGTATGAGTCAGCGCACCTTTCTGCGCCGTTTCCAGGACGCGACCGGAACAACGCCCGCGCGCTGGTTATTAACTGCACGATTGCAGCGGGCAAAAGATTACCTCGAAAACAGTCGGCTCAGCATCGACAATATTGCGGAACAAACCGGTTTTGGACAAAGCGGCACGCTGCGCCACCATTTCCGGCAGCAATTTGCGCTTTCGCCCGCGCAATATCGCAAACAATTTTCACAGCCGGTACGATAAACGGGCAAAAAAAAACCGCCATAATCTGGCGGTAAATGCTTGCATGGATAGATTTGTATTTTGGTATCTACGCTCCGGTATTCCATACCGGGATGTGGATCATCTGCAATCTACCACTGTGAGCCTCAACGAAGCATAAACGAATCGATTAACCCGCTTTGGTATTAATTTGCAGATAACGCATCAGCCCCTGCTCTGCACTCTGGCGGGCATCATCATTAATCGCTTCGAGATAAAACGCACGAGAGACCCCATACGGCGCCTGCTCGGATGGGTAAACGGCGAACTGGAAGGTTTTGCCCCTCGCCTTATTGGTACAGCCCAGCTCCCAGCGATCTTCACTTACCTGGGTGCTATTACATTCGACACGTCCGTAATCGCTGGTTAAATACGATCCGACACGGCTTTTTGCTGACTGAATATATTCTGGTTCTTCATTTGAATAGATGCTGGCCGCAGCACCCACCGCAACCACTACGCCCAGAAGTGATAGCACGATTATTTTTTTCATTTATTCGATCCAATCCTTAGCCAGAAAAATCTTATTGTAAATGATTTCCCAATAAATCTAGCTTCTCTTTGCATACCAGAAATGGGAGTTTACAACGGCGATATTGCTTTTAAGAATAGTCTTAAGTGAGTTTTATTGCGACCACAATTTTTGACAGTCTATTTTCTCAAATTTAAACAGTCGAATAATTACTCTATGAAATTATCCCTACGATGACCGTAGCGTATTTTCAGGGGATAAAGGATGTTCAGAAAAGAATTTTCGCTACTGCTGGTGATTAGCGCCCTGTTCTCAGGGCAGATTATGGCGGAGCACAAAGGGCATGAATTTGTGTATGTGAAAAACGCCGACCATCAGCTTCGTCATGAAGCTGACAGCGACGAGTTACGCAGCGCGGCTGAGGAGTCTGCGGAGGGGTTGCGCGAGCACCATGCCTGGCAGAAATCGCGCAAACCGGATACCCACTCTGCGGGTTAGCTGCCTTTACGCTTCGGCAGGGTCTTCATCAAATCGTCAGGGCTGACGGAGGCCACAATGCTTCCCGGAGGCGGCATTTTGAAGATGTGATTCTTCATCTTGCCGATAACGTGCATTTCACACGGACGGCAGTCAAACTTCAGCGTCAGCACTTCATCGCCATTCACCAGCTGCATCGGCGTCGCTTTCCAGCTTTTAATATTGCCTTTCGCCTGTTTCGGACAAAGGTTAAAGGCAAACCGCAGGCAGTGTTTGGTGATCATCACCGGCACATCGCCCTTCTCTTCATGCGCTTCATACGCGGCGTCAATCAGCTGCACGCCGTGACGATGGTAAAACGCACGCGCTTTGTGGTTGTAAACGTTCGCGAGGAACGAGAGATGCGTGTCCGGGTAGACCGGCGCAGGCACCGTTTCGGCCTTACGGCTGCCGCGCGGATAGTTTGCCAGCCGTGCTTCATCCAGCATCTCTGCCGTTTCACGGCGGAACTGGTTCAGCAGGCTGTTCGGCACGAACAGCGCGTCCGGCAGATTCACCTCAATATTGCGCGCGTAATAAATGGTCTGCCCCAGCTTCGCCACGCCATCCTTGAGGTTGCTAAGCGCTTTCTCCGCATTGTTCGCCACCTCGAACAGGCCGTCGAGCGTATGCGTCACGCTGATACCGTCTTCGCAGGTCATGGTCAGGATCAGCTGCTCTTCCCAGCCCCCCAGCGCGATATCCACCGCAATGCGGCGCTCGCTGGAGGTCTTGAGCAAGGCCTGCTGCCAGTTGTGATCCAGGTTACGGTTAAGCGCTGCATTAGGACGGGCTTTGTAGAGATCGGCAGGCATTTCGTTCGGCCAGACGCGATAGCGATTTTCGCCGGTTTTCTCCACCGTATTGGCGCGGAAACCCACTACTTCACGTTTGATCATCACGTTGAGACCATCGCCGTTCGCCAGCGGCTCTGTAACCTGAACGTCAAGATGATCTTTCGCCACTTTCAGCACTTCACCCACCGGCAGGCCGATAAACTTCGGTGAATCGAACGCGCCAATATCCCCTTTACGGGCATTCACGAAATAGTCCGTGCTGCCGCGGTGGAAGGTCTTGTCCGTCGACGGAATAAAGAAATGCTCTGTACGACCGGCGGACGCGCGCGCCAGGTCACCGCGATCGTCGATGATGGCATCCAGCATCTGACGATAATGGGCGGTGATATTTTTCACGTAGCTCATGTCCTTGTAGCGCCCTTCAATTTTGAAGGAGCGTACACCGGCATCGATCAGCGCGCCGAGGTTGGCCGTCTGATCGTTATCTTTCATCGACAGCAGGTGTTTTTCGAATGCCACCACGCGGCCCTGATCGTCTTTCAGGGTATAAGGCAGACGGCAGGCCTGAGAGCAGTCGCCCCGGTTAGCGCTGCGCCCCGTCTGGGCGTGAGAGATATTACACTGCCCGGAATACGCCACACACAGCGCACCGTGGATAAAGAATTCAATGGTCGCGTCGGTCGCCTGGTGGATATCGCGGATCTGGTTCAGGTTCAGCTCGCGCGCCAGAACAATCTGCGTAAACCCGACGTCCGAAAGAAACTTCGCCTTCTCAACGGTGCGGATATCGCACTGGGTGCTGGCATGCAGCTCAATCGGCGGGATATCCAGTTCCAGAACGCCCATATCCTGAACGATCAGGGCGTCAACGCCGGTCTGGTAGAGATCGGTAATAAGACGCTGCGCGGGCTCCAGTTCATCATCATGAAGAATGGTGTTCAGGGTCACGAACACCTTCGCCCCGAAACGGTGGGCGAACGGGACCAGCTCGGCAATGTCGCGCAGGCTGTTGCTGGCGTTATGACGGGCACCGAAGCCAGGGCCGCCAATGTAGACGGCATCTGCTCCGTGAAGAATGGCTTCACGGGCAATGGCGGCGTCGCGGGCCGGGCTTAGCAGTTCAAGATGATGGGAGTGCAGGCGCATACTTCGTCGTTATCCGTTATGGTCAAAATGGCGGCTATTGTAGTCAGAAGTCTGTGCCAGTGAAACCGTTTTGCGACGCTTTAGCGGGGATAATGGATCAGAGAGTGAAAATGCACCGTCCGGGCGCTGCTGTTGCGGTACGCGTGCGGTTTATCGCCGGCAAAACGCACGCCGGAATCAGCGTATAGCGTGCGCCAGACACCGTCAATCTGCATGTCCAGCTCACCGCTTATCACCACCACGTGCTCGATCACCCCGGCTTCGTGCGGCGTGGACTCACTCAGCGCGCCGGGCGACAGGGTGATGGAGAAATGGTCGAACTTAAGCTGTTCATCCCAGGGGAAAAGCGGTTTCACCACCATCGCCTGCTGCTGCGGATCGAACACCGCCTGCGGTTCGCTTTCTGGAGTGATAAACGCCGAAAAAGGTACGTTCAGCCCGGTGGCGATTTTCCACAAAGTAGAGACCGTCGGGCTGGACTCATTGCGTTCGATTTGCCCAAGCATCGCTTTCGACACGCCCGTCTCTTTCGCCAGTTTCGACAGGCTCCAGCCCCGCGCCTGACGCAGCGCTTTCAGTGTGGTTGCCAGGTGTTGAGTGATATCCATAGTTCCTCCCGTTGCGGCAAAGCATACCACTTGTACGCTATAGCGCACAGTGATACCTTATCCCGGACGTTATAACGCACAACGGAGTATCCATGCGATCGACTGCCTCTCTCTTTCCTGCCGTGCTGGCCGGTTTTGTTGCCGTTCTGGTGGGCTATGCCAGCTCTGCCGCCATTATCTGGCAGGCGGCTGCTGCGGCTGGCGCCAGTACACAGCAAATTGCCGGATGGATGACCGCGCTGGGGCTCGGGATGGGGATCAGCACGCTGGCATTGTCGTGGTGGTATAAAGCCCCCGTGCTGACCGCCTGGTCGACTCCCGGCGCGGCGCTGCTCGCCACCAGCCTGCAAGGCGTGACGCTGGCGGAAACCGTCGGGGTATTTATATTCGCGAATGCGCTGATTCTGCTGTGCGGCGTCACCGGCCTGTTTGCCCGGTTGATGAAACTAATCCCGCACTCGCTTGCCGCCGCTATGCTGGCGGGCGTGCTGTTACAGTTTGGCCTGAAGGCATTCAGCAATCTTGAGGGACACATTTTTCTTTGCGGCAGTATGCTGGCCGCCTGGCTGGTGACCAAAGCCGTAGCGCCCCGGTACGCCATTGTCGCCACGCTGCTGGTGGGCGTGTTCGTGGCATGGGCCGGAGGTGACGTTGTCACGAACAGGATGACGTTATCAGTCATCATGCCGGAATTCATTGCCCCTGCGTTCACCTTCACCAGCCTGATCAGTATCGGCTTACCCTTCTTCCTGGTGACCATGGCGTCGCAGAATGCGCCCGGCTTCGCCACCATGCAGGCATCGGGCTATCCGCTGGCGGTCTCACCGCTGATCGTTGCCACCGGCGGGCTGGCACTGCTGTTGTCCCCCTTCGGCGTTTATTCTATATGCATCGCCGCCATCACTGCCGCCATCTGCCAGAGCCCGGACGCCCATCCGGATGCCAGTAAACGCTGGCTGGCCGCGGCGGCGGCAGGCGGGTTTTATCTGCTGGCGGGGGTGTTCGGCGGGTCGATTTCCGGGCTGATGGCCGCCCTGCCGCTGAGCGGCATCCAGACGCTGGCCGGGCTGGCCCTGCTCGGCACTATCAGCGGGAGTTTGTATCAGGCACTGAACCATGAAGCAGAACGCGACGCGGCGATCGTTACCTTCCTGATGACCGCCAGCGGCGTCACGCTCCTGGGAATTGGCTCCGCCTTCTGGGGGCTGGTGCTGGGAGGGATCTGTTACGCCGTCTTCTCACGCCTTCGCCGCGCGTAACTGTGACGGCGTAATGCCGGTCATGCTGCGAAAACGGTTACTGAAATGGCTGGCGGAGTTAAATCCGCAGGCCAGCGCGATGTCGGTGAGCGGCGTGGTCGTGTGCTGCACCAGCGCTTTGGCCTTCTCCATGCGGCGCTGCATAACGTACTGATGCGGCGCCAGCCCCATCGACTGGCGGAACATCCGCGCAAAGTGATACTCACTGAGTGCGGCCTGGCCCGCCAGTTCCGCCAGCGTTAAGGGTTGCGCCAGGTTTTCCTCGATAAAGGCCAGCACGTTGCGCAGTACAAACGGCGATAACCCGCCGGTCACCACCGGCAGCTTCCACTGTACGCTGGAATAGTGCTGGACCAAATGCGTCAGCAATAAGGTCGACGCGGTGCTCAGGGTGAGCTGATTGGCGTTTTGCTGCCAGTCGCAGCCGAGCAAAAAATGGCGATAAAGAGCAGTGATTTTCGGATCGCTGCCGAAGATTTTTTCCTCCAGCGTCAGCGATAGCGGTCGTTTATCCCAGATTTTCTCCCCCACATCCCGCAGGTGTTCATCGGTGCAGTAAAGGTGCACGAACGACAGGTCGTCACGAATATCCCATGTGGATTCGCTCTCTTCCGGCATCAGACAAAAACGGTCCGGCCCGCCGCCATTTTTCCAGCCACCCGGCGTTTTTTGATAGCTTTCATAGCCATCCGCCACGTACAGGCTAAGGGTGTGATGGTTGCTTTTCACCGTGATCGTGTCGTGCTTGTTGTACCACGCCGCCAGTTGAATGCCAGTATTGAGCGCGACGGTTTCCCGCAGCACTGCATTTTGTTGGCGTAACGTTTCAAAGGTGTCGTAAACGAGAGACATGGCCGTAAACAGGTGATTAATCAGACTGTCAGTCTAAGAAGTGTTGCAGCCTGTTACCAGCCATTGTGCGAGAAAAAAGCGCAAGAATTTGCAAGTCCGGCGCAAGACGATGAAAGCCGGCCCCCCCTTCTTTCGCCACACTGTTGTTTTTCGCGGTATGAGAAGAGAGACACCATGAACGCATTACTCTATGGGCTGGTCGTTGTGATCTGGGGCACGACCTGGATCGCCATTTTTTTACAACAGGGGCCGGTTGCAGCGCCGGTCTCCATTTTCTGGCGCTTCGCCGTGGCCAGCGCCACGATGATGATCGTCCTGGTCGCCCTTCGCCGTCTGCGCAGGCTGGCGCTGCGGGATCATCTCTACTGCATGCTTCAGGGCTGCTGCGTTTTCTGTTTCAACTTCTGGTGCTTTTACACCGCCGCCGCCCATATCAATACCGGCCTTGAGTCGGTGATTTTCTCGATGGCCGTGCTGTATAACGCCATCAACAGCTTTATCTTCTTCGGCCAGCGCCCACCCGCACGCTTCTGGACGGCGGCAGCGCTAGGGCTTATCGGGATCATTACCCTTTTCTGGAACGATCTGCTCGCCAGCGGCTGGAGCGCGTCGTTGCTTACGGGCATCGGGCTTTCCGCCCTCGGCACCTACGGCTTCTCGCTGGGGAATATGATCAGCATGCGTCATCAGCGAAACGGGCTGGAAACTATGACCACCAACGCCTGGGCGATGCTGTACGGCACCGTCGTGATGGGCCTTATCGCGCTCTTCAGGGGCGATAGCTTTATGCCGGAATGGACGGTGAGCTATATGGGGGCGCTGCTCTATCTTGCGCTGTTTGGCTCGGTGATTGCCTTCGGCGCCTACTTTACGCTGGTAGGCCGCATTGGTCCCGGTAAAGCCGCGTACAGCACCCTGCTGTTCCCGCTGGTGGCGCTGTCGATTTCAACGGTGTACGAGGGTTACGTGTGGCATCTCAACGGGATCGTCGGCCTGCTGTTGATACTGGGGGGGAATATGGTGATGTTTACGAAGCCGGAAACCTGGTTCCGCCGCCTGCGGACGGCATAAAAAAACGGCCTGCGAAAATGCAGGCCATTTTTTATTAATTTGCTGTCTGATGAACATCAAACATGGTGGCATCTGTCGCCATGTCATCCACAACCTGCTTCAGGGTGCCGAAGCCCATTGGCGTATTCTCGTTCGCCAGCTCTTTCCCTTCACCCTTACGAACAACCTTAATCACTGGTTTGTTCGTGGCCGCATCGATTAACTCACCTTCGAAGAACAGATGCGTATCCATGGTACGATGGCCCGTTGCCATCTGCGTACCCGCAACCAGCAGCGCCACAGGCACCACTTCATAGAACTGCAAACCTTCTTTGTCTGAGCTCACACCCGTGATGGCGCCGCGGAAGATCAGGCTATGTTTGCCCGGCGTCGTCACAATCGGCTTACGCTGGCCAATCGCGGTTTTCAGTTTGGTATTGGTATAATTCAACAACTCATCAAGCGTTTTTTGCCCAAGCTGAGTGGTCGGTTTTGGCGTCGGATAATAGGTTATCGGCGTCCAGATAATGCTGTCGTAATTCGCCTCATTATAGGACGGGTCAACCCAACGCAGGGTTGGCTTCCCGGTTGCAGATTTCATCTCCTGCAAGCCGGAGTAATCTTTTAAAAAGCCTGAATATTGATCGGGGGCTGCGACTTTTGACGCACAGCCGGAAAGGGCCAACAGACCAGAAAGCACTGCAACTTTAAAAAAAGTGTGAGTACGCATGATGGTATTCCATGTTATCTGCAAGTATGCACTTGAAGTTATAACAAAAAACCGGGCGATGTGTTGTGGCAAAAAATGACGAAGACAGCACAAATAGCGAAAAAACTGCCCGAACGAAACCGGGCAGTGAAAAATTACTCCTTAAGGTCCACTTGCCAGAACAGGTGCTTGCCGAAGGGATCGATTTCATAGCCCGTGACCTCTTTACGGACTGGCTCAAAAATCGTCGAGTGGGCAATCATTACCGCCGGCATTTGATCGTGCATCATCTGCTGCGCCTGCTTGTACAGCGCCACGCGTTTTTCGCGATCGGTTATCGATTTAGCTTCGGCAATCAGGTTATCAAACGGCTTATAGCACCATTTGGCCGAGTTCGACCCGCCGTTGGCGGACGTACAGGTAAACAGCGGGCCGAAGAAGTTATCCGGATCGCCCGTCGCCGTTGTCCAGCCCATCAGTGCGGCCTGATGCTCCCCGCCCTTCACGCGCTTCAGGTATTCGCCCCATTCGTAGGTCACGATTTTGGTCTGCACGCCCACTTTCGCCCAGTCCGCCTGGATCATCTCCGCCATACGCTTCGCGTTCGGGTTATACGGCCGCTGCACGGGCATAGCCCACAGATCGATGCTTACGCCGTTGGCAAATCCCGCCTCCTTTAACAGCGCTTTCGCTTTTTCTGGATCGTAATCATAGTCTTTCAGCTCGCTGTCGGCACTCCAGACGCCAGGCGGCAGCAGGTTTTTCGCCGCCGTGCCGGTGCCGTGGAACACCGCCTCAATGATGGCGGGTTTGTTAATCGCCATCGCCAGCGCCTGACGCACTTTTACGTTATCCAGCGGTGGCTTTTGCGTGTTAAACGCCAGGAAACCGGTATTCAGACCGGCCTTGCTCATCAGGTTGATGTCTTTGTTAGCCTTCATACGCGGCAGGTCCGCCGGGTTCGGGAACGGCATCACCTGGCACTCATTCTTCTCGACTTTGGCAAAACGCACCGAGGCGTCCGGCGTGATGGTGAACACCAGACGATCCAGCTTCGATTTTCCCTGCCAGTAGTCAGGGAAAGCGGTGAAGAGAATGCGGGAATCCTTCTGATATTGCGCCAGCTTAAACGGCCCGGTGCCAATCGGCTGCATATCGACCTTTTCTGGCGTGCCCGCTTTCAGCATGGCATCGGCATACTCCGCCGACAGAATGGAGGCAAAGTACCACGCCAGGTCAGCGACAAACGGCGCTTCCGGATGCGCCAGGGTGAAGCGCACGGTGCGATCGTCAACTTTATCAATGGCGGTAATCAGACTGCCGAACTCCAGACTTTCAAAGTTGGAATAACTGCCGTTGGAGACGTTATGGTAGGGATGATTCACATCCTTCTGGCGCATAAACGAAAAAATCACGTCGTCCGCGTTGAAGTCGCGCGTCGGCGTGAACAGCTTATTACTGTGGAATTTCACCCCTTTGCGCAGGTGGAAGGTGTAGATCTTGCCATCCTCGCTTACCTCCCAGCTTTCCGCCAGGCTCGGCACCAGTTCGGTAGTGCCCGGTTTGAAATCGACCAGACGGTTATAAACCGGTACGGCGCTGGCGTCCACGCTGGTCCCCGACGTATAGAGCTGAGGATTGAAATTTTCCGGCGATCCTTCGGAGCAATACACCAGCGTTTTTGCCGCGACGGTGGAACTGACCGTCAGCGCAGCAAGCGCCAGCGTTATCATTGTGAATGTGCTTTTCATCATTTATTCCTGTCTTTTTAATTCGACGGCTAATTACTTCTTTTGCCATTTCATAAATAACATTAAAGTGATGGCGCAAACACATGAAAAATAAATACAGAAGGAAACACTATGGGCTCAGAACTCTCCAGACAATTAACCCAACGCTTTTTCCGCTATCTCGCCATCACCAGCCAGAGCGACCCGAAAGTCAAAACCCTGCCCTCCACCCCGGGTCAGCACGACATGGCGCGGGAGCTGGCGAAGGAGCTGGAAATGCTGGGGTTAGACGATATTGTGATTGATGAGTTCGCCACCGTTACCGCCGTGAAAAAAGGCAATGTTCCCGGCGCGCCGCGGATTGGTTTTATTACCCATATCGACACCGTCGACGTCGGTTTATCCCCGGATATTCATCCACAAATATTAACGTTTACGGGGGATGATCTCTGCCTGAATAAAGAGAAAGATATTTGGCTGCGCGTAAATGAGCACCCGGAAATTCTGGCTTATCCTGATGAGGAGATTATTTTCAGCGACGGAACCAGCGTATTAGGCGCAGATAATAAAGCGGCCGTCACCGTGGTCATGACGGTGCTGGAAAACCTCACCGCTGAACATAAGCATGGCGATATTGTGGTGGCGTTTGTGCCCGATGAAGAGATTGGCCTGTGTGGCGCGAAAGCGCTGGATTTGAAGCGCTTCGACGTCGATTTTGCCTGGACCATCGACTGCTGCGAGCTGGGGGAGATTGTTTACGAGAACTTTAACGCGGCGGCGGCTGAAATTCGCTTTACCGGCGTCACGGCTCACCCGATGTCCGCCAAAGGGGTGCTGGTCAATCCGCTGCTGATGGCAACGGATTTCATCAGCCATTTCGATCGCCGGCAAACCCCGGAATGCACCGAGGGGCGCGAAGGTTATATCTGGTTTAACGGCATCCAGGCCGGGCAGAACGAAGCGATACTGAAAGCCAATATTCGTGATTTTGACAAAGATGGTTTCGCCGCCCGCAAGCAGCACATTGCCGATGTGGCGGCGCAAATAGCCGCGCAGCATCCCACGGCAAACGTGGAATACCGCATTGAGGATACCTACAGCAATATCAGCAATGCGATTGGCGAAGACCGCCGCGCGATCGACCTGATGTTCGAGGCGATGGAGTCGCTCGGCATCACCCCAAAACCGATCCCCATGCGCGGTGGCACGGATGGAGCGGCCCTGTCAGCCAAAGGCCTGCTCACCCCGAACTTCTTCACCGGCGCCCATAACTTCCACTCGAAGTTTGAGTTTTTACCGCTGTCGTCGTTCGAGGCCTCCTGTCGCACGGCCCTGCAACTCTGTCTGCTGGCCGCGCGTTAAGCGGGCTTGCGTGCGAGCATGGTAGCGAAGCGCAGCTTGATACGGTTCCCGTTGGCATCGGTACGGTGGAGTTCCCCTACCTCTTCGTTGTACTTGATCAGCTCCCAGCCTTCGTAGTAGTTGCTCAGTTCACCGGTTTTGAAGGCAAACGGGAAGCCGACTGTGCACGGATAATCCTCCGTATCCATGGCAGCAACGATCAGGTTATAGCCGCCTGGTCTGGTGCAACGCTGCATATTGGCGATAAGACCAGGGATGGTATTCGCTTCGAGGAACATCAACACGACGGTGGAAAGAATAAAGTCGTATTCGCCGTCAAAGGTCAGGTTGTTCAGATCCTTAATCGCCGTTTCCAGATTCGCGATCCCTTCCGCCGCCTTAATGCGCTCGATGTTATCGATGCTCATCGGGTTTTTATCCCACGCCGTCACGTCATAGCCGTTGGCCGCGAGGTAGAGGCTGTTGCGGCCATTTCCGCAACCCAGATCGAGCGTTTTACCCGGCTTAACAATGTCCGCGCTGAGCAGCACCTCTGAGTGCGTGCGGGTCAGCCCATATTTCTCAGTAAAGTAGTTTTCATCGACAGTCATTATTTTTCCTCAGATTGCATAAGCAGTGCCTTATCAGCGCGCACCAGAAGTTTGCCCTGCATCAGCAAGATAAAAGTACGGACCAGCAGCATCGCGATGATGACGTTGGTGAAAATAAACAGGGGAACCGCGAGGGCATGAAAGAACCCTGACGGACTGCTCTGCCCCAGATGTAAACCGGTGGTCGCCAGCGCCGACACCCCGAACGAGAAGCTCCAGAACGACGCGTTGAACGGCTGCGACAGATACCACGGTATCAGACGCAGCATAAACAGGAGTTGCAACAGGCCATAGCCGAAAAGCATTTTGGCGAAGGTGTCCGCTTCGCCGCCGTTGACGCTAAACCAGGCGCTACAGGCCACCAGGGCAGGCGCAAGCTGGATCCCGAGCGAGGTACGAAGGGCAGCGGGCAGTTCGCCCGCGCTGCGCAGGCGTTGCAAAATGACCGGCTCCAGGCTCAGCCAGGAAAAGACCCCGGCACCAAGGAACACCAGCCCCGCGTCGTGGAAGCCTAGCGCACCGCAGGCCATCGCGCTGATAAAATTGTTCGCTACCGTCGGCAGATACAGTCCCGGCGTCGTGGCTTCTTCCGGATGCTTGCCGCGCCACAGCCCGGCGCTTTGCCAGGCGGCATACGCAAGCTGGATCACCACGCCCACGCTAAACAACCCCAGCGCCAGCGGGCGATACCACGGCACAAAGCCGATGGCCACCAGCAGCGTTGTGGCAGGAAACAGGCTGACAAAACTGCTCATTACCGGATGCCGCATCTCGGCCAGCACGCTATGTGGAAACCGTACCGCACGGGTAAGAAACGCCACGCTCAGAAGGAACCAGATCGCCACCGCCAGCGCCACCAGGATCTCGCCCGGCCAGCGCGTCACCGGCCAGATGGTGCCGGCGTAACGCCAGGCGAACCCCATGCCTATGGTCCCGAGGACCATACCGAAATACCCGGCGGGCAAGTTAAGAACACGTTGGTTTTGGTTATGCATTTTTTTTAAAGTTTAAAATGTATTTTAAATGCCATTTTAAGGGGTTTCCTGAGCGGACGCCAGCACTTCGAAAAACCTAAACTTTGCTACGTTTATTGAAAGGCTTTTCAGGGATAACACGATGACAAAATATCGGCTTAGCAATGAAACGCGTCTCTGGCGCTGGCAGGACGGATCAACGCCGTGCACAACGCCTCTCAGACAAATTATTGCCGTGAAGGATTTTAACGATGTGACCAGCGGGACTAAAGGCGGTTGGGTTGAGGATGAACACGCGCTCGCCCAGGACGGGGATTGCTGGGTTTACGATGAAAACAGCGTGGTGTTTGCCGGGGCCAGGATATCCGGTAACGCCCGCCTCACCCAACCCTGCATCGTAAGCCACCGCGCACACGTTGGCGGCAACGGCTGGCTTGACGCGGCAGAGGTGAGTCACGGGGCGGTAATAAGTGACAACGTCACCATTCAGCACTCCACCGTACGCGGGGAATGCCGTATCGCGGGTGACGCGCGGGTGCTGCATAACAGCCTGGTGATTGCAGCCAAAGGGCTGACACCCGACCGTGAGCAGATCCTGCAAATCTATGACAGAGCCACGGTCAGCCAGTCGCGTATTGTGCATCAGGCGCAAATCTACGGCGATGCCATGGTGACCTGGGCCTTTGTTGAGCACCGCGCCGAGGTGTTCGATCGCGCCATTATTGAGGGCAACGCGCTGAATAACGTCTGGGTGTGCGACTGCGCCAAAGTGTACGGCAACGCCCGTCTGCTGGCCGGTCTGGAGGATGATGCCATCCCGACCGTGCGGTACAGTTCACAGGTCGCGGAAAACGCCCTCGTCGAAGGCAACTGCGTCATTAAACACCACGTATTAATAGGCGGCGAGGCGTGGTTACGCGGCGGGCCGATCCTGATTGATGACAAAGTGGTCATTCAGGGGCGGGCGCGTATCAGCGGCGATGTCCTGATTGAGCATCAGGTGGAAATAACGGACGATGCGGTTATCGAGGCGCTGGAGGGTGAAAGCATTCACGTCCGGGGAGCCAAAGTGATCAACGGCGACACGCGGATCACCCGGACGCCGCTGCTGGGGGCGCTATAGCGGGAAGATTCTGGCGTACAGGTTCACGTCATCGTAACGACCGTTGAGCATTTCCGCTTCCCGCAAACAACCTTCCAGCGTGAAACCGTTGCGCTGCGCCACCCGGTTACTGCTCTGGTTATCCACGCGACACTTGATCACAAAACGGCGGATCTCGCCGCGCTCAACGTAATAGCGCATAAACGCCTGGAGCGCCTGAGAAAGAATACCCTGCCCCTGATGCGCCTCGTCAAGCCAGTAGCCGATATACCCGGCCTTATTCGCAGGCTCGATCGCGTTGAAGGAGAGCACGCCCACCAATTCGTCATTCATAAAAATCAGGAACATTTTGGCGTAACCGCGCTGGTGCAACATCTGGTTGCTCTGCACGTTGCGGCGCGTGTCCTCTTCGCTGCCGACATGCTGCGCCCAGTCAAAGGCGGTTTGCAGCCAGGTTTTGTTTTTGATTACGAGGTTATGCAGATCGGTGGTATAGCGCTCTTCGACGGCGCGAAGCTCGATTTCCTGGTTAACGGGGATGATTTCTGAAGACATGGTGCCTCTTAATTGCCGGGTGGCGCTAACGCTTACCCGGCCTACAAATGCGTCCAGAGCAGGCCGGGTCGCCACCCGGCACAAACCCATTAGGACTAGCGCATGATCCGGTCGTCAACGTAGTTACGTTTGTCCGGCGCGGGCGGGAAGTACTGGTACAGCCAGGTCTCGCTGATGGCATCGCCCTGACAGCGCAGGAACAGGCGCATATCCACCGGCTCGGTGGAGTCAGAGGTTGGATACCAGTCAAACAGAATGCGATATCCGTCGAACGGCTCGACGTAGAGGATCTCCACCTGCTTCGCTTCACCGCTGGACAGGGTGATCACCGGCTCAATGCCCTTCGGTGCGGCGGCCTTCAGATCGCCCCCGACGAAATCAATGGCAAAGCGACGGGCCCACACTTTCGGGTAATTTTCACCCGGCGCCCAGCCCTCCGGGAAGCCTCCCATACCGGTACGGGTGGCGTAGACGTTTGCCAGCGGGGAACGCACCGGCGGCTGCGCGCTCCAGTAGAGACGGTATTTGAAGTCCAGCTCATCACCCGCCTGCACCGGTTTCTCTGGCTGCCAGAAGCAGACCACGTTATCGAGCGTCTCGCCGGTTGTCGGGATCTCCATCAGGGCAATGGAACCTTTCCCCCAGTTGTTGCGCGGCTCGACCCACAGGCTTGGTCGCTTGTTATACCAGCCCATGACGTCCTGGTAATGAGAGAAGTCACGGTCAAGCTGCAACAAACCAAAGCCCTTCGGGTTTTTATCCAGGTAGGCGTTAAATTGCAGCTTTTGCGGGTTGTTCAGCGGCCGGCAGATCCACTCCCCGTTACCGCGCCACATCGCCAGGCGGTCTGAATCGTGGATCTGCGGATGAATGGTGTCGCACATGCGGCGTTCGTTGTTGCCGCAGCTAAACATGCTGGTCATTGGCGAGATGCCGAGCTGCTTGATGTCTTTGCGCGCATAGAGATGGTTTTCGACGTCCATGATCACCTGGCTCTTCTCACAGTGGATCACAAACTTATAGGCACCGGTAATGCTCGGGCTGTCCAGCAGCGCATAGACGGTAAAGGTGGTATCACCCGGCTTCACGGTTTCAAACCAGAAGGAGGTGAAATCCGGGAACTCTTCCGGGGTGTCGGTAAAGGTATCCACCGCCAGACCACGCGCAGAGAGGCCGTACTGGTAGGTATCATCCACCGCGCGGAAGTAGCTCGCGCCCAGGAACGAAACGATATCGCGTCGCGCCAGCTCCGGCGCTTTAAAGACGCGGAATCCGGCGAAGCCGAGGTCGCTCTGCCCTTCAAGCTGGCGGGTATCCACGCCCGTATCGCCGTAGCTGAACAGCTCAGGCCGGAAGTGGATCTCACGCGCCTGAGAGGTGGTTTGATCCAGCGAGAACATGCGCACGCGGCGGCGGAACCCCATCCCCATATGGAAGAACTGGGCGTCCAGCTGACGGCCTTCAATGTTGTTCCACAACGACTGTTTCTCATCGTAACGGATGGCGTTGTACGCCTGCGGCGTCATGGTGGCCAGCGTTTCCGGCAGCGGACGCGGCGCACCGCCCCACGCGGTTTTCGCCAGATCGTGCGCCATGGATTGCAGAACAGAGAAGTCAAAGCGACGGCTCTGACCGTCGGCAATGTCGGAGTCAGCAGCATACGCCGCCTGGGAAAACAGAGAAGCAAGGCCAGAAGTGCCGCTCAGGGCAGCCATTGCCAGGGAACCTTTGAGAAAACGTCTGCGATTCATGCCTGAGAAAACGTCCTTATGGTCGTGTGAATGAGTTTCGCGCGCAGCGAAATGACGGCAAGAAAGAACGCACAGCCTAAACAAAAACGGTTAAGAATCCAATTGTTGGCGGGTGATTATCTGAACAAACCGAGAAATATTTTCTGTCGACCAGAACGGCCTGAAAAAGGGGTAAAGTTATGTATAAAAGTGTCCCGGCTGGACATCGACAGCCGGGACCAACGAGGCGGTTATTTTACGCTGACATCGATACCCGGGAAGTACTTATCAGCCAGTTTAGCGATCGTGCCGTCGGCACGTACTTTATCAATTGCGGCATCAAGCTGCTTTTTGGTGGCCTCATCCCCCTTACGCAGCCCAAAGCCGATCCCACTGCCGAGGATGGTGTCGTCCGACACCGGTTTGCCGATAAAGCCAAACCCTTTACCCTGCGGCTTACTGAGGAAACCTGCCTGCCCGGCCGCTGACATGACCAGCGAGGCATCGATGCGGCCATTCAGCAGATCTCCCCAGGCCATATTCTGATCTTTATAAGACACCACGGTGACACCGTGCTTTTCCCAGTGCTCTTTGGCGTAAGTTTCCTGAATTGAACCCTGAAGAACGCCGATGGTTTTGCCCTTCAGCCCTTCGGGGGTAGCCTCTACCGCAGAACCGGCTTTGCCCACCAGCTGGGAGGGAATGCGATAGATGGGCTGGGTGAAATCAATGCTTTTGCGACGCTGTTCGGTGATGTTCATCGCCGAGTTTATGGCGTCGAACTTTTTCGCCACCAGACCGGGGATCAACGCATCAAACGAGGTTTCAACCCAGCTGCACTTCAGCGCGGCGGCTTTACAGATGGCATTTCCCAGCTCTACGTCAAACCCTTCCAGCTCCCCTGACGCATTGCGGCTTTCAAACGGCGGATATTCCGCCTCCAGCCCGTATCGCAACTCGGTAGCGGCAAACGACGAGAATGAACACAACAGTCCCATGCCGACAACTAACGCGCGTAATTTCATCTCAAATTCCTTAACGTGGTGTAACCCGACAAAGGGCCTGGGCACCTGCCCGTAACGTCGCCTCATCTTTCGCAAAAGAGAGACGGATTAACTTATTGTCCGTACCATCGGCATAAAACGCCGACAGCGGAATGGTGGCAACCCCGTACTCGACAATCAGCCTTTTCACCATCTCGCTGTCGCGCTCGTCGCTAAAGCCGCTGTAATCCGCCAGCAGGAAGAACGAACCGGCACTTGGTAGCAGCCTGAACGGTGAGTCGGCGAGCAAACTTTGCAGCAGATCGCGCTTGCGCTGATAAAACGCCGCAAGCGACAGCCAGGTTTGCGGATCGGTCATGTGTTCGGCAAACGCGTACTGCATCGGCGTATCGGCCGAGAACATTAAAAATTGATGGACTTTACATATCTCATCCATCAGCTCCGCGGGTGCCACACAATAACCCACGCGCCAGCCGGTGACGTGATAGGTTTTTCCGAAAGAAGAAATAATCACGCTGCGCTCCGCCAGCTGCGGGTGCGTCGCCATTCCGTGGTGCGGTTCGCCATCAAAAACGACGTGCTCGTACACTTCGTCAGACAAAATGATGATGTCGGTGTGGCGCGTCAGCGCTGCCAGCTGGTGCAGATCGGCGGCTGAAAACACCTGTCCGCTCGGGTTGTGCGGCGTATTGACGATGATCATCCGCGTGCGCGGGGTAATAGCCGCCCGTACTTCATCCCAGTTCACGGCAAAATCCGGTACCGTCAGCTTAATGGCAATCGGCGTCGCCCCTTGCAGACGCACAATCGGCGCATAGCTGTCAAAGGAGGGCTCGAAATAGATCACCTCATCCCCAGGATGAACCAGCCCGCTGATGGCTGAGTAAAGCCCTTCGCTGGCGCTGGCGGTCACCAGCACCTCACTCGCCGGGTCATAGCGTGTGCCATAGAGCGTGGCAATTTTGTCCGCAATGCGCTCCCTGAGCGGTTGCAGCCCGGTCATGGAGGCGTACTGGTTATGCCCTGCCTCCATGGCGCGGGTCACGCCGGTGATAAGTTTTGGGTCGCAGGAAAAATTCGGCGCACCCTGAGAAAGGTTGATGGCGTTATGCCGGGCTGAAAGCTGGCCGATAACGGTAAAAATGGTGGTTCCCACATCGGGCAATTTGGATCGTGTCTGCACCGGCGTTTTCAAAGTCATCCTCTGTCCCTTCTCGTGGTGAATGCATAACTATTCAAACAACAACTTCATTGCCGGGACAATCGAATTGTTGTCATAATAGCCATGACAAAAACGCATAGCTAAGGTGAGATATGTCGCGTCGATCATTTCCGCTCAATGCCGTAGAGACATTTATCGTGACCGCGCGTCACCTGAATCTAACCCATGCCGCGAAGGAGCTTTGTCTGACGCAGGGGGCGGTAAGCCGCAAAATCGCTTCGCTGGAAAGCTGGTTCGGCTTCCCGCTGTTCGAGCGCCATGCGCGCGGCCTGCGTCTCTCATCTCAGGGAAGCGCCCTGCTGCCGGAGCTGCAATCTGCGTTTGAGCACCTGCTGAACGTTGCTGAACAGGCACGAACGCACCAGACCGTTATTCGTCTGAAAGCGCCTACCTGCGCGATGCGCTGGCTGGTGCCGCGGCTGCTACAGGTGGAGCGCGAACAGCCGGAACTCCAGATTGCGCTGACCACCACCACCGATCATAACGTCAATTTCAAAACCGAATCCTGTGACGCGGCGATTGTGTTTGGGACACACATGAGCGCCGGCGATCTGCTGTTCGAAGAGGCCTTAACCCCGGTGATGAGCCCGGTACGGGCCGGTTCTGCGCTGGAAACTCTCACCTTCCTTCACCCCACGCGGGACAAAACGGACTGGACGCTGTGGCTGGCGAAACAGCCGGGTCCGCCGCCAGCTATGCTCAAAAATCAACACTTCGAAACCATGGATCTGGCCATTACCGCCGCCATTCAGGGGCTGGGCATCGCCATCGCGGATGAAACGCTGGTGGAGGAGGACGTGCGCGCCGGACGGCTGATGCGGCCTTTTGACACAAGCATAAAGACGGGGGCGAGCTACCGGCTGGTATTACGCGACGCACCCGGCCCGGAAAACGGACTGGATGCGTTTCGCGCCTGTCTGCTCAGTCGAGGCTGACGTGGTGTTTCATCACCCGTTTGAAGAGGCTCATACGGGCACGCATGAAGCGGTTTTCAAGCCGAAAACCTGCATGTTTATTCACACCGATACGTAACAGCACGTCCCGCCCTTTCCGGCAGGCGGGCCAGCGCGTGGGCCCTGTCAGGCTATCGCGTGCCCCCGCATCCCGGGCGAAGCTCACCCAGTAGTCCGCCACCTGAGCGGCGAAGGCCAGATCGCGTTCATTTACATACTGCCGCGAGGGTTCCACCTGTCCAAGGGTATCGAACACGTAGGGCACTTCGTTGCCGTGCCAGGCACCGTTGATGTACGTCGCGTGCTCCGCTTCGGCCACATAATCAAACCAGTATCGCCAGCACAGGCCGCCCGCCCGCTGCTGCGCCTGCATCACCACGTATCCCATAGTGGTGAAGGCCATGTCGCGGCATACCTGCCTGCCAAGTTCCTCATCGCCCTTCACGCCAGGATAAAGCAGCTTAATCAGCCCCAGGCCAAAGCGCCGCTCGCGGCGAAGCTTCTGGATCTGCCCGGCCAGATCGACCCCGAATACCGACATCACGCTGGCTTCGTCGCTGTTCGACCCAATCATCACCGGTACAGGATGCTGGCGGGCCGAGAAGAAAATGTCGAGCATGGCCTCAGGCAAAACGCAATCCCCCACGATGGGCGCAGGGGCGATATTCAGCGGCGAGGTCAGCGGCCAGAACGCCTCAGGCGGGATCGCGCGAAGCTGTTCCGCGGTGGCATTGTGCAGGCCGAAATGGGCGGCAATCGCTTCGCCTTTATGCATGGCCTGCCCGCGTGGGGTGTCGGGCAGCGTGTACCCGCTTTGCACAATGGCTTTATGGAACAGTCCTCGCGCTAGCGGAGAGGCCATCAGCGACAGCACGCTGCGCGCGCCGGCCGACTCGCCAAATACGGTGATGTTCTCAGGATCGCCGCCGAACGCGGCGATGTTATCGCGCACCCATTCCAGGGCCTGGATCTGATCGAGCAGCGCAAAGTTATGCACCACGCGCTCTTCTTCCCCCTCCAGCGCCGGATGGGCAAAAAAGCCGAGGTGTCCGAGACGGTAATTGATCGTCACCACCACCGTGCCGCGCTTCGCCAGCGCCCTGCCGTTATACGGAGGCAGCCCGCCAGCGCCGAGGGTAAATCCTCCGCCGTGCAGCCAGACCATCACCGGAAGCGGATCGGCGCGTGCGACTGGCGACCAGACGTTAAGGTACAGGCAGTCTTCAGAGAACTGGCCGGGATCGCCGCCACCCAGCTCCTGACAGCTTTCGCTGCTCTGCCAGCTGGAGGCGGAGAACGCCGTCGCCGGACGTACGCCATCCCAGCGCGCGGGAGGACGCGGGGAGCGCCACCGCCACTGGCCTACGGGCGGTGCCGCATAGGGAATGCCGCACCACACATGAGTATCGCCTTCAGTAAAACCAATCAATGCGCCCTGGCGCGTTTCAACCACAGGGGCGGAGGGATTTTCCATACCAACCTTCTTTTTCCATCACACCCTTGCAGAGTAACGGTTTCAGAGCAAACCGCAACGCTGTTTGCTGCGCGCGTCCGCCTCCTCGTAAAGCGAAAACTCGTCGTACACCGCACAGCCGAGCGCGGCTTCGAAGGCATTGCGGCTGGCATTGCCGTGGCTGCGCGCCTGCGTTTCATTGCCAAGATTCGACTGGAAGATCCCCGCCGCACTGACGGGCAGAAAATCCTCGTAGGTGATGGGCTGTGCCACAACCCAGCCCCGTTCGATCAGCGGCTGCGGATCGTCGCCGGGACGAAATGCGTGGCGATGCGCCTCACCTGTCGGGGTCAGACGGTAGCGGAAATAAGCCAGCCGCTGACGGCGCAGGAACATTTCGCTGTCCGGGAAGGCGCTGAAGATCTCGCGCAGGTGAAGCTGGTGGGTCAGGTTGTCTTTGCCGGTCCCGGCCTGATTTAACAGACTGTCGTACAGCTCGCGCCCTTTCGGCGTAAGGGCCACGCCGCGCTGCTCAATCTCACCGAAACGCGCGGTATGGGTGCCCTTGTGTTCTCCCGCGAAAAGCACCGGCTCCTCCAGCGCCTTAAAGCTGGTCTGGCGCAGGAGGATCGGCACCTCGCGGCGCGGCGGGCCTTCAATCAGAATTTTCGGCTCAATGCCGTACTTCGGCATTAGCTCCTGCACCCGGTCGATATCCAGCGTGCGCGGCGTGAGATGGTTTATATGGCACCCCGGGAAACAGACCACGTCGGCAATCAGGCGATGTTCGTTGCTCAGCGCCAGATAGGTTTCCTGATCGACCGTCGCATGGCGATGCCAGCGGAAGGTTTCCAGGGCTTCCTGCACAAATTCGCGCGCCTGTGCCTCAGTAAAGTGTCCCTGCGCATCATGCAGGTCGATCAGTTCCAGGCAGCGCGGCGTAAAGATGTTGCGCCGGGAGAGGATCTCCGCCGCCCTTTCGCGCAGCGCAACGTTTTCAATCAGCTCCAGGCGCAGCAGCGAGGTAAAAATGCGAAACGGATTACGGCAGAGCGCCGCATCGTCTGTCGGACGAAACGCCGTCGAGTGGACGGGCACGCCCGCCTGGGAGAGATCGTAATAGCTGACCGGGTACATGCCCATAATGGCGAAGATCCGGCGCAGGGTGGAAAGCTCCTGCGCGGTGCCAACGCGGATCGCACCGTGACGTTCAACATTCAGGCGCGCCAGTTCGTCTGCGTTTGCCAGTTGTTCATGTAAAAGTGGATTATTTTCCAGAACCGCCAGGTTAACGTCCGCCACCAGTTCCAGCAAGGTGCCGTACTGCGGAACTTCCTGCTGGTACATCGCCGACATAGCCTGCGAAAAGTGTTCCCGAATATCATCAGCCGTGATGGTGTTCGCCATGATGTCATGCCTCCAGTGAATACTACCTGGAGTGTAGAGAAGCCCGTTCCTTTCGTTGGGAAGAATTTACGAATTGTGATCCAGGCAGACCAGTGGTCAAAGCGTGGGCATTTTCGAAAAACGGTTGTAACTCAAACAGATCAAATGTTAAAAATATTTTGCTATCAGGTTATCAAATTCAAACATCTTAACTTGTCACCCGCGTCGCTCTGTTTTTAACATCGCCTATGGAAAAAAATGGTCTGTTCAGTCAGCGCATACGCTTGCGCCATTTGCATACTTTTGTGGCCGTCGCTCAACAGGGAACGCTGGGGCGAGCGGCTGAAACCCTTAACCTCAGTCAGCCTGCACTATCCAAAACGCTGAACGAACTGGAACAGCTTACCGGAACCCGCCTGTTCGATCGCGGCCGTCTGGGCGCTCAGCTTACTCTCGTGGGTGAACAGTTCCTGACGCATGCCGTTAAAGTTCTCGATGCCCTCAATACCGCCGGTCAGGCGCTCAACCGCAAAGAGGAGTCGGCCAGCGACATCGTGCGCGTGGGCGCGCTGCCAACGGCGGCGCTGGGTATACTGCCTGCGGCGATCGGCCAGTTCCACCGTCAGCAAAAGCACGCCACGCTTCAGGTCGCGACCATGAATAACACCATGCTGCTGGCGGGCCTGAAGTCAGGCGAGCTGGATCTGGGCATTGGGCGGATGTCCGATCCGGAACTGATGAGCGGCCTGAATTACGAGCTGCTGTTCCTGGAATCGCTGAAGCTGGTCGTGCGTCCGAATCATCCCCTGTTGCAGGACACCGTGACCCTGAGCCGCGTGATGGAGTGGCCGGTGGTGGTCTCACCAAAAGGAACCGTTCCGCGTCAGAATGCGGAAGCGTTGCTGCAAATGCAGGGCTGCACGCTGCCTTCCGGGTGTATTGAAACGCTCTCGGCGTCGCTGTCGCGCCAGCTTACGGTGGATTACGACTACGTGTGGTTTGTGCCGTCCGGCGCGGTGAAGGACGATCTGCGACGCGGCGTGCTTACGGCGCTGCCGGTAACATCGCCCGGCGCGGGAGAACCGATTGGGATCCTGACGCGGGTAGATGCCCCGCTCTCTGAAGGCGCCCAAACGCTGTTAAGCGCCATTCGTAAATCAATGCCTCTCTAATCCTAAACGCAGAACCCGCCGCGAGGGCGGGTCTGTCTTACTCAGAACGTTTCCCAGTTATCACCTGAGACGGCCGCCGCCGGGGTTAAAGGCGCGGGTTTCGCTGCGGTTGCAGCGGCTGTAGTCCGTCCTGCGCGCGCCCCGTTGAGACGAAACGCGCCAACGGCCTCCGTCAGACGTGCGCCCTGCTCTTCCAGCGAGGCCGCCGCCGCAGAAGCTTCTTCCACCAGCGAGGCATTCTGCTGCGTCACCTTGTCCATCTCGGAAATCGCCTGGCTCACCTGAACAATGCCGCGGCTCTGCTCATCGGACGCCGCTGCAATCTCCAGCATAATATCGGTGACGCGTTTAACCGCCTCGACGATCTCATTCATGGTATTGCCCGCCGCAACCACTTCCCCGGAACCCTGATCGATAAGCGACACAGATTCATTAATCAGGCTTTCAATCTCTTTCGCCGCATTCGCGCTGCGGCTTGCCAGGGTGCGGACTTCACTCGCCACGACCGCAAAGCCGCGTCCCTGTTCACCCGCACGCGCCGCCTCGACCGCCGCGTTGAGCGCCAGAATATTGGTCTGGAACGCGATACTGTTAATCACGGCGGTAATTTCAGAGATCTTCTTCGAGCTGGTGGAAATATTACCCATGGTTTTAACCACGCCGGAGACCATCTGCCCCCCGCGGCTGGCCTTACCGGAGGCATCTTCTGCCAGTTTACTCGCATGATGCGCGTTATCGGCGTTCTGTTTCACCGTCGCGGTGAGCTGCTCCATGCTGGCCGCCGTCTGTTCAATCGCCGCCGCCTGCTGCTCGGTACGGGAAGAGAGATCGGTGTTACCCGCGGAGATCTCGCTGGTTCCACGGTAGATCTCCTCCGCCCCTTGCCGCACGGTGCCCACGGTTGTCACCAGCGCGTGCTGCATCGTTTGCAGATCGCGCGTCAGGCGGCCAATTTCGCTGCGTCCGGTCGGTTCGTCCGGCATGGTCAAATCGCCTTTTGCGATATTTTCGATACGCGTAGCGGCTCGCTGGAGCGGGTTTATCACCGTACGGCGCAGCACCACAAAGGTGATCACCGCCAGCGCCAGCGCCAGGCCAAACGCGCCGAACATAAACATCAGCCCCAGCCGGGTGCGGGTGTGAGCCTGTGCCGTCAGCGCGTTGGCGCGTTCGGTGCGGATTTTTATCGCCTTCAGCAGCACCGCGTTATAGGCATCGTCCAGCGGACGCGCGGTCTCATTTTCGTGGTTAATAATGGCTTCAAACATGCCATTTTTGGCATATTTCAGCATCGGCTGCATACCGGCGATGTAGGCGTCATAGCGGGCTTTCAGATCGCCATCCAGCGCTTCATCAGCCGGGGTACGAACGGTGCGCTTCATATAGGCGGCAAATCCATCCTGCGACTGCCTGATGCGGATCTCAGCCTCAGCGATGTTTTGTTTCATCGCCTCCATCTCCGCGATACGGCTGGCCGCACCCGCGTGGATCATGTTGATACGGGCGGTGCGTAAATGGTTGGAACTGTTTGACAGACCGGTGCGCACCTGGATTTCTGCCGTGACATCCTGCTGATCGTTATCGGCCTGGAGCAGGAAATAGCCTGCCAGACCTGAGCTCAATGCAAACAGGAGAATAATGCCACCGAGAATGGAGGAAAACAGCGGAACCAGCCGGATGTGATGCAAGAAACTCAGCTTAGGCTGCGCCTGCATCGATGTTGTGTTGTCCATGACCGTCGACTCTCTTATAGGTAAGATGCGTAATAACACGCCTGTAAAAGAGTCATCGGCACGCCAGGGAATTAAATTACGTCTAAAAGCGCCGGACAGGTCACACTTTAGAGAAGATCAGGGAAGAAATGCCAGCGGAAAAAACCGCTGGCAGAATAATCAGTTGTCGCCGAAATGGATAACAGTGCGAATGGATTTTCCTTCGTGCATCAGATCGAAGGCTTCGTTGATCTGCTCCAGCGGCAGGCGGTGCGTAATGAACGGATCAAGCTGAATTTTACCGACCATCGCATCTTCAACCATGCCCGGCAGCTGAGTACGGCCTTTCACGCCGCCAAATGCTGACCCGCGCCATACGCGCCCTGTCACCAGCTGGAAGGGACGGGTTTTGATCTCCTGACCCGCGCCGGCCACACCGATAATGATGCTCTCGCCCCAGCCTTTGTGGCAGCACTCCAGCGCTGAGCGCATTACGTTGACGTTGCCGATACATTCGAAGCTAAAGTCCACGCCGCCGTCGGTCAGCTCAACGATCACGTCCTGAACCGGTTTGTCGTAGTCTTTCGGGTTGATAAAGTCGGTCGCCCCCATCTCACCTGCGAGCTTAAATTTCTCCGGGTTGGTATCCACAGCAATGATACGCCCAGCTTTCGCCTGTACCGCGCCCTGGATAACCGCCAGACCGATCCCGCCCAGGCCGAACACCGCCACGGTGTCCCCCTCTTTCACTTTCGCCGTGTTATGCACCGCGCCGATACCGGTGGTGACACCGCAGCCGAGCAGACAGACTTTATCCAGCGGGGCCTGCGGATTCACTTTCGCCAGTGAGATCTCGGCGCACACCGTGTATTCGCTGAAGGTGCTGGTACCCATGTAGTGATAAATGGGCTCGCCGTTATAGGAGAAACGGGTGGTGCCGTCCGGCATAAGTCCTTTGCCCTGCGTGGCGCGCACGGCCTGGCAGAGGTTAGTTTTGCCGGATTTGCAGAACTTACACTCGCCGCACTCTGCGGTGTAGAGCGGGATCACATGGTCGCCGGGCTTCAGGCTGGTGACGCCTTCACCCACTTCCACCACCACACCGCCCCCTTCGTGGCCGAGCACCGCCGGGAATACGCCTTCCGGATCGTCACCAGACAGGGTAAACGCATCGGTATGGCAAACGCCGGTGTGGGTAATTTTGATCAGCACTTCGCCTTTCTTCGGCGGAGCAACATCAATTTCAACGATTTTCAGCGGCTGGCCTGGGCCGAACGCGACAGCTGCGCGAGATTTCATGATGTCTTTCCCTTGTTGTGAGGTGTGTGGGTTTATTTTAGATAAGAGCGCAGTAAATGGCCGACTTCCGCCATCCGCACTGCCCGCTGATCCGGGGTGGTCTCCCCCGTCACCAGCTCATCTTTGAGGTGAATTTCGACCATTTCACCCATCAGGCCATTGGCAGCGCCGCGCACGGCGGCAATTTGCTGCAAAATGGCGAGACAGGGATCGCCCGATTCCAGGGCGCGTTCAAGGGCATCAACCTGGCCCCGAATGCGGCGGACGCGGGTCAGAATACGTTTTTTATCTTCGGGTGAATGCGGCATACGCCCTCCTGATACTATAGGGGGGTATTGTATCTGTTAATACGATTTTATGTAAACATGAAGTTTAGTGTGGGTTTTAAGTAGAGCCGTAGGTAATGTGAAAAATCAGCGTCTGGAGTTAATATTGGTGACTCGCTGATATACCAGAAGTGGGCAATCAGGTGCGTCATGAGCGAAAAGTAGATTGGATAAATCCATGGCAGACATGCACTGCTCCTTTAAAATTAACGTGTTGGTCGTTCTTGTTATTAAGTGTAATGCAGGTGTGGTACAGATGAAGACATACAACGTCATTCTCCCTTAAAAATCCTACTTTTAAAGACTTGTGCAAGCACACTACCCCCCACTAAAGAATGTAGGTGTCATAAGAATACGAAAAAGAATAGACTAATACATGTTGGATATATTTATCTTTGATAACATTTAGCCTGTAGTAAACAAAATAAGTCGGATACAGCATGTTCGGACAGAAAACATTGCTGAAACTGGTTCGGATCCGGTTTATCTAATAGAATTTCTATACACTTTGATAAATATTACTATCACAATTGGGTTTTACAAATTGAATTCGGATCACAACGCTTCATCATTAAGGAATGACTAAGTATGAAAAGAATTGTTCTCGCCTCTTTGGTTTTATCTTTTTCGTTATCTGCTAACGCAAATCAATTAAGCATTGATGACCAAATTAATAATGCTTGCGCTAAGGCCTTAAGCGGTGACAAAGAACCTTTGGGTGACTTCCCGCCAGATAGTTATGCTGCAACAGTCAGTCCGAAAGTTAAAGATGCTTACAACGAAGTTTTAAAATCTCGGTCCTCTATTGTAAACGATCAGAGTTTACAGAATGCAACCAGTTGCGCCAACCTTGTTAGAGATAAACTGAAATCAAAAGGTGAGTACACAGAAGAAAAATAATTGCCAGGGTGGAGAAACAGCATTTTTTGTGGAACTGAACGCTTTCTCTATCAGAGTACGTTCTTAAGAAAATATCGACAAGATAGTTCCGCAGCTGTGTTTTCCACCTCTCGCTGGTCCCTCAATACCCTGACATCCCGTTGCCTGAAGGCACCCTCCGTAATGACAGCGCCCGCCTAAACAGCACAGACGAGGCTGACGATATTTACGCTTTCGTCTCGTCGTGACCAACCCTAATTAGCTCAAAATGTTAAAAATCCGCACTTATATGGCACAATGTGAACAGAAATAACATTCTCGTCACCTAACATATTCGCTACAAACAAAATGGTGGTGTTAATGATTGTACTAAAGAGCTTTTTATTCTTCGTTGGCGCGGCGGCCGCTTGCGCACTTATCGTACTGTGCCTTTGGGTTGATATGCGGTTTGTCGGCCATGATATTCCGGAATTATCACTGACCGAAATTATGCAGGAAACGGTATTAGCGACTATTGTCTTTCTCCATTTTCGTCTGGCGAAAATGGACGAATCCATGCGTTACTGTAATATTCTGGTGGGCGGATTTTTCCTGACAATGCTAATTCGTGAACTGGACGCGCTTTTTGATCTCATTTCTCATGGGAGTTGGGTGTGGTTCGCGCTGATTACGGCTCTGCTGGCGTTAATTCGCCCCGTTATGCATTTTCGCGCTACCCTGGAACAGCTGGCAAAATATACCCAATCCCCCTGGTACGGCATTCTGTTGAGCGGCCTGCTGGCTGTACTGGTCTTCTCCCGCCTCTTTGGAATGCAGGTGCTGTGGCACGACATCCTTGAGCATGGCTATATGCGTGTCGTGAAAAACGCCGTGGAGGAAGGTTCGGAATCATTCGGCTATATGCTGTGCCTGGCCGCATCCCTTGGCTATTACGTTACCTTTCGCACTCACGCACGGCAGAAACAGTCTCTTCGCGCTGCGTAGAGAACGACATTTTTTGGACTTTATGGTGGTCATGTAAGAAAGACATGTCCTAAAAAGGGGCAATCTGCCGTCGATTTCAGCGAATTCTCGCTCACTCCTGCAATCAGCGTCTATCCTTAGACTACCAACAAAAGGAGGCTGGAATGTCTGATTTCGACACTGATAAAAATGCACAGTACGCTGGCGATAAAGCCAAAAACAAACTTGATGAATTATCCGGCTCTGCGCAGCAGCAGTTTGGTGAATTCGTTGATTCCCCTAAACACCAGGTGAAAGGTGCAGCGAAAAAATATGCTGCCCAGGCCAGTGATGCCGTCTCGGATGTCACTGAAGCCGTCAGAAACAATCCCTTAACGGGCTTAATCGCTGCGGGTGCGGTAGGTATCGTTCTGGGACTTCTGCTGGGACGTAAATAATTTCAGGCCCTTCGGGGCCTTTCCTTTTCCCCTCTTTCCTGCTCTTTCCCCCCTATTGTTGATAGTTTTCCTGACAAAAACACGATCCATGTGAAAAGTTGTACAATTTTAATGTACAGATTTGATCGAATAGTATAAATTCAATGCCACTGATGTTACAAAATTGTTTGTTAACGGTGGAAAATTATGCGTCGCAACCATGCTCCCTCTACAGCAGAAAGCGCTATCACCTTGTATTTTAACAAGGATAACGTCCCTACACAGCAGGAAACCCTTGGTGCCATCGTCAGTGAGATCATCAAAGAAAATGTACAACTGAGCAGAATGACAATCTGTACAAAGCTGTTGCGCAGAATTGAAGAGTCAACGTCTGACGTTGAGAAAGCGCACTATAACGGTCTGATAGCCCTCTTCTTCGAGCGTTAACCTGAACACTGTTTTTTTAACTTACTAAGTTAGTCATGCTGAGTGAGAATAGAGCTCCTGAATGCGATGACTAACCCCATGCTACAGCCTGCTGCGTGTAGCAGAGTGAGATTGAAGCTATGCATAGAACTAAATTTGAACGACTTAAGGATGACCTTATCGGTGAGGCCGTATTATCCATACTGAAAGAGAACGGACCTATTACCTTTGTGTCTCTTGCTAATCGCCTGCGGGCGATGGCTAATGTTGAATCAAATGATGAACGTAAAAATGCATTGATTGCCGCTGAAGATGAAGTGCGCCAGCGTGTAACCGGCGTCTCGCACGACCGGGGAAGAGTGATGGGCGATTATGAAATTGGGCGCATGCGCTCTCTCTTTACTCACAACACGCTTCTGACCCCAGACAAGAAACACTAATTTTAACCGAAACGGTGACCACCATGAGTAAAGCGATTATGCAGCAGACGTATAATTTTGAAGCCCTGCACGATAAAGAACTGGCGGAACATTTTCTTAATGCTGGAAAGCATCTCAGTGGTGAGGTTGAAGTGTTGGGCTCGGCAATACGCTGTATTATGCTGACCGGTGACAATCTCTCAAATAAAGAGATTATCCTGCAACTGATTCACGCCCTCGAAATTACCGAGGAGCCCGAAGCCTGCGATGTCATTCGAAACACGCTTGAAATTGTTGTCGGTTTTACGCGCGATGATATCTGATAACAGATTATTGCCCTGGTGAGTGACTGTTTTGCTGGTGGTCGAAGAGTTAAGTCTGTCGTACCACCAGTATAGTGAAGCCATTAACTAAATAGCCGTACCATTCGATCCAGCTCATCTTCTTTAACCGCCCGGGAAAGATAATATCCCTGGAAGCGCTTAACCCCTAATGCGACAAGTTTTTCAAATTTTTCTTCGCTATCGACGCCTTCCGCAACGCATTCCCTTCCCGTCATGTCGCTGTATATCTGTATCGCTTTAATAATGCTATTGTCATTGTCGTTAGCAACAAAGTGCTCAACTATATCACGGTCAAGCTTCAGTCCATCAACATTAATCTGTCGGATGGGTAACATAGCGTAATTTCTGGAAAAGCAATCATCCAGAAACAGCCGGCATCCCTCGGCGCGTAAACGCTGGAGAGTGACAGGAATATTTGAATCCTTTGTTACATCAATGGTTTCAGCTAATTCGAAGACAAGTTTCCCGGCCCACTGCGGTTTCAGTAACATTTCAACAGCTTTTTTCGCCATTCCCGGCAGCGCGTTCCCGGCAGCCAGTTGAGGAGGAATATTAACCGAAAAATAATATTTTCCATTATATCTGTTGATACCTGACACGGCCGCGTGAATGACTAACGCCGTCAGCTTGAGCCAAATTTCGCCATTTTTTATCCCATCCAGAAATTGGCCTGGTTTCAGGACCTGACCGTTTTTATGCCAGCGCAGCAGAATTTCAAAGCCCACTCCTTTTTTATCGCCATCGGTAATAATTTGATAAGCCGCAAAGATTTCCCGCTTATGTAACGCCTGCAATATATTTATTTCTGCTTCCGAAAACCCCTGCGCTTTGTTCTTTACTGCACAGACCTCATCCCTTAAGACACGTGCATCGCTAAACCACACTCTGATAAGATATAATTTACCCAACCCCACTTTACGATGAGTATAAATGGTTTTATCTGACAAACCTAACCTCGCTGACTGCTCTTTTATCGAAATACCCCGATAAAAATTCAGCAATACGGTTAATTCACGTTTTGATAAACCATGCAGGCTTTCCTTACCTTCTTTCTCAGGTCCTTCACGCAATAAACGTGACGAATCGGCATGCACATCAGAAATACTCTCTACACAATTCATTACCTCTGAAATATTCGCCACCCTGATCCTCGACAACAATTTGGTATTATTAACGAGACTTTTCAGCGTGGCATAAAGCCACCTTTCTGGTATTGCACCATACAGGGTCACGCTACAAATAACCGGCAGTGCATTCAGAACCGAGACCAACCGTTTCAGGCTTTCAAGAAAGGCAGTCACGTCGCGACCAAGAAAAACAGAAACTTCAGGTTGTTGATTTTGCATCATTTTTTGCACATCACCTGAGCAAACTTCATCCTCTTCAAAATGGAGCCGCGTGGCGTTTACACCACGAGACTTCAGAAGCAGGCTATACCCCTCGAAGGTGAAACCGCAGGCTGAAATAACGAATCGTTGCTTGTAGCAAGTACCTTGCATAAAAGGTAAGTTTTGAGACATAACCTGCTCCTGAGAATGTAAATATCATTCCCAAATGTGATTAAAGCCAATATTCTTTGTCGCATTGAATAATTTTACCGCACCCCATTTGGTTAATAAACCGTTATCAATGTTATGCACGGGAACATCTTTGCGTTAATCAACCCACTCATCCATATGCAGCATAAACATTACTTTCTTTTCATATAACGACAGTAAATATGCACTTCACAAGGTATAATGAAAATTCCGAAAAAGAAGACCAGACACTTCATCTTATCGGCCCAGACAAAAAGAGAAAATGCTATGGATAATCACATTTCATCCAGGGCTTTGCTACATCGAAGGGATGTTATTAAAAACAACCCGCGATTTGGTGAAGCTATAACAGAGCACTACAGAATTAATGATGCCATTTATAAAAAACAACCCTTGTTCTACAAAACGATGCTTCAGGAATCACGCTTCAACATAATACTGTCAATGTGTTGTTTTGTTTTTGGTAATCAGGCTGAGTCAGTTTCAGAGATAAAGGCACTGTGTACCCGCTATAATATCGCCAGCCCTAACAGTGTTATCGCGATCATCACCATACTTAAGACCACCGGGCGAATTAAGACCTGGCGCTGTACCGAAGATCGCCGAAAAACAAAAATCGCACCAACGGAAAAAGGACTGGATGAGCTGAAACGCTATATGTCCGGGGCGTTTACGCCTGTTAGCATTCTTTTTCCGACATTCAACATTAATGTTAACCTTCTGGACAATGACATTTTGAGGCACAACTTTTTCCGGCGCGCCGCAGAGTACCTTTTCCGCGGATTAACATTCAGGAAAGTGCTTCCGGAGGTGGGTTTATTTATTGATAAGGATGGTGGCCGAATGATTATGCTCTATCTCTATTTGCAGGCCATTAAAAACAAAACAGCACACGGTGCCATAATAGCGTATTCAGCCAGCACACTGGCAAAAGAATTTTTCGTCTCGCGTATCCACGTCAACCGCATTATCAAATCGGCGCAGGAGGCAGGTTACCTTAAAGATCGCGGCGATGGCCGGATGTCAATTTACCCGGCCTTTATCGAGCTGGTCGAAAATTATGCCGGATTATATTTTGCGTATGTCACACATTACATCAACGTGGTACCAAAAGAACGACGCCATGCTGTCAACATGACGCCTACACTCTGATCTGACGGGCGTTCGGTTTGCTGAACGCCTTTTTTATCGCTCGCGCAGCGCCTCTTTTGCCTTATTCAATGGTTTCAGCAGATAATCAATGACGGATTTACTGCCGGTTTTGATATCAACCGTGGCTATCATGCCCGGGAACACCGGGAATTCCTTGCCCTGCCTGTTGGTCAGATGGTTACTGTCAGTACGAATATAAACGCGATAATAATAAACATCCCGTTTCACCTCGTCCTGAAGGGTATCCGGGGAAATCATCGTCACCTCCCCTTCCAGCCCGCCGTAGATCGAGTAGTCATAAGCGGTGATTTTCACCAGCGCTTTTTGCCCAGGATGGATAAACGCGACATCGCGCGGCGAGATTTTCGCTTCTATCACCATCTGGTCATCAAGCGGTACCAGGCTCATCAGTTTGCCGTTCGGCGGGATCACTCCGCCCACCGTCGTCACGTCAATGTCCTTCACGATGCCACGCACCGGCGCATTAAACGTTAAGCGGGTGAGTGAATCTTCGCGTCCTTTCATGACCGAACGCTGCGCTTCCATTTCCGCGTTCGCTTTCGCCAGTTCTTCGCGGGCGCGAACGTAGTACTGGTTTTTCATCTCGGTGATTTTGCTCTCCAGCTCATTTTTTTGACGTTCAAGGCGTAAGACTTCGACCTTACTGGCCGCCCCCTGCGTCACCAGCGGGCGCGTTAATGCCAGTTCACGCTGCACGAGATCTGCTCCCTGGCGTAAACCCGCCAGCCCTTTTTCAAGGCTTTCGCGACGTGACTGATAAAGCGCCGTTTCCTGTTTGACCAACTCAACGTCGTCATCCAGCTCTGCCGGGAATGTCAGCCCGGTGTCGTTTACCTCAGCATTCAGACGCGCGGCCGTCGCCATCGCAGCGTTTAATCGAGACTCGCTCTCCAGCACGCTGGACTCGGTTTTCGTCCGGTCCAGTTGGGCAAGCTGTTGACCACGCTCGACGATATCGCCTTCGCGCACCATCAGACTGTGGATAATCCCCCCTTCCAGGGACTGGATCACCTGCTCATGGGAGGACGGGATCACCTTGCCGCTACCCGTCGTGACCTCATCCAGCTGGAACAGGCTGGCCCAGGTAATAAAGAACACCAGCAGGGCAAACAGCGACCATGCCACCAGCGACGAAAGCGGCAGGCGGGGCTCCTTCAGCCGGCTGTTAAAGCGGGAGAAATCATTCATGCCACGCCCTCCGTTTTCAGTTTAACCGTGCGCTGCGGCGCCTGCTGCGGGGCCATTCCGTGCTGGCGTAAAATGGCATCACGAGGGCCATCCATCACCACTTTGCCGTTTTCCAGGACGATGATGCGGTCAACCAGGTCCAGAATCGGCAGACGATGCGTCGCCACCACCAGCGTCCGGCGCTTACCGAGCCACTGGTGCAGATGCTGGATAAACTGCTTCTCGCTGACCTCATCCAGCCAGGCGGTGGGTTCATCCAGCAGCAGAATATTCGGCGAGGTGATCAGCGCGCGCGCCAGCAGCAGCGCCTGACGTTGCCCGCCGGAAAGCCCCGTTCCGCCCTCATTGATGATGGTGTTCAGCCCCATTTTCTGCTTGCGCACAAACTCCAGCGCGCCGCTGTTGACCAGCGCCTGATGGATTTCCTCGTCTGTCGCCAGCGGATTACCCATCAGGATGTTGTCGCGTACGGAGCCGAAGAACAGCCGCGCCTGCTGGCTGAGCAACTGCATGTCGCGGCGCACGTCGGCCGGGTCAAGATGATTGAGAGCAATATCGTCCAGCAAAATGCTGCCCTGCTGCGGCTCCTGCATTCCCGCCAGCAGATGCAGCAAGGTGCTTTTCCCCGAACCATTCCGCCCGAGCACCGCCACGCGCTCTCCGGCGCGAATGCGCAGTTTGCTGATATTCAGCACGGTAAGCTTCTCTTCTTCATCGTAATAAAACCCGACGTCGTCCAGCCGATAATCACCGCGCAGATGGGCTTTATGCACTTTTTTGCCGTGCTGGGGATCGTCAATCGGGCGCTGCATCAGGTCATCCAGCCCCTTGCGGGCCACCTTTGCCGACTGCCAGCGGGAGAGCACGCCGGAAATCTGCGACAGGGGCGCGATGGTGCGGGACGCCAGAATCGAGGTCCCCACCAGCGCACCGGTGGTCATGTCGCCGCTGATGACCAGATAACACCCCACCAGCAGCACCACGGCGTAGACGATAGACTGCACCTCCTGGGTCCATGTCAGCAGCAGCCCCGTCAGCCAGCGCTGCTTCATGCCGACGCTCGCGGCAACGTCATTGGTGTTATTCCACTGGTTCTGGAACCTCTGCTCGGCGCGCATTAGCTTGATGTCCTCAAGCCCCTGCACCGCTTCCACCAGCGTGGCGTTACGAATCGCCGATTCACGCATCCCTTCGCTGGAGAGTTTTCCCAGCGGGCGCTGCACCAGCAGGCCGGGAATGAGCAGCAGCGGTACGGCCAGCAGCACCACCAGCACCAGCGGGCCGCCAATCATCCACAGAATGAAGACGAACAGCAGGAAGAACGGCAGATCGGAGATAGCGGCAATGGTGGTGGAAGTGATCAGCTCCCGCACCGACTCCAGCTCGCGGATCTGGGCGATAAACGACCCGGTCGATTTCGACCGTGCGCCGTTTTTAATCCTCAGGGCGTGGGCAAACACGCGCTCGGAAATACGCAGGTCGGCGCGTTTCCCTACCACGTCCGAAATATGCACCCGCAGCATGCGCATGATGAATTCAAACACGATGGCGATCATCACACCGCCAAACAGCACCCACAGCGTGGCCTCCGACTGGGACGGCACCACCCTGTCATACACCTGCATGGAAAAGACCATGCCGGAGAGCGCCAGCACGTTGGCGACCAGCGCCACCAGCATTATGTCGCTGTAACGACGCCAGTCTTTCAGCGCCAGCTGCCAGAACCAGTTTTTCTCATAGGGTTTGATGTAATCATCCACGCGCGCATCCGGCGTGGACTCCAGGGGACGCAGCACCATCAGCCCCTTTAACCGCGAACCGAGTTCGTCGCGCGTCAGCGTCGTCTCCAGGCCCCCGTCGCCGCTAAACTGCACGCTGACGTTCCCTTCGTTGTCCATACGGTTGATGACCGCAATTTGCCCGCCGGTGAACTCCGCCAGCAGCGGTAAACGCCACGGATCGAGCGCTACGACTCCCGCCGCCGCCCAACGCATCCCCAGCCCAAGCTGGCGCGCCATCTCCTCCAGCACCAGCTGGCGTGGAGACTGGCTTTCATGGTTAATCGTGACCCGAACATGCTCCGCCGAAAAATCCAGCCGATAATATTTCGCGATGATGAGCATGCCCTGCAACCAGGGTTCGTACTGTGGATGTGTCTTCATAATGCTACGTCCTGTTCAGGGCGATGATTTCGCACTGAAATGATACCTTTCCGGGATGATTAGAAATCGAACACTGTCTAAACGAGCCCGCAAAATAATCTTGTGAAATATAGGGTTATGGCTATTCGTGTAAAGAAACGCAAAAGGCCGCGAGGATCGCTCCCCGCGGCGTTGTTTTACGCAATTAACAGTTGATGATTGGCCAACAGCGTCGCCAGATCCGTCTGCACGCCGTTCAGCGTTACCAGCGTGGTGGGCGTGAACTGACCGCCCGTCCCGTCCAGGTCAACCTGGATCTCGGTGTTGCTGCCGTTTTGCACAACGCGGATGTAGTCGGCGATGTTGCCCGCGCTGCTGTCCAGCGTCGCCACGCCGTTCACGTAGCTCGCCGAGCCGGTGCCGGTATAGCCGCTGTCGGAAAGCAGGTCGCGCAGATCGATACGGTCCGTATCCGCCGTCCCTTCCCAGGTGCCGACGGTAAAGCCGTTCACCACATCGCTACCGTTGCCGCCCGTCGCGTCAGACGCGTTGATCAGCTTATAGAGCAACGTATCGTGACCGCCGCTGCCGATGTTGAAGGTGTCGTTCCCGCCCCGGCCTTCGAACTGGTTATCACCGCTGTTGCCGGTGATCACGTCGTCATAGTCGGAGCCGTTAATCCCTTCAATATTCAACAACCGCGTGGTACCGAATCCGGTGTCCTGCGCCGTTGAGAGGCGCAAATCAACGGTTATCCCAGAGGTGGCATTACGATAATCCACCACGTCCATGCCGCCGGTATTGCTCCAGGTGTCGTAGTCGGAATGGGTATTCCAGCCGCCGGAGCCGTTATAGGTATAGGTACCATCCTCTGCGATAAAGGTGTCGTTATAGCCGGTACCGGTAATGGTTCCGCTGTGGCCGCCGGTGGCCGCTTCGGCGGTGAGAACATAACCCTCTTTGCCGTTGCCCGCGTCCAGGCCGGTCCAGGTGACGTTATCCGAGACGCCGTTGGTGATCTTCACGATCTCCGCCGAGTAGGTTTCGTTCGGATCCAGCCCGTAGAAACTCACCAGCGCAGAGGTATCGTTCGAGCCAATGCCGGACTGAGCGTTGATGATCTGCGAGGCCACCAGCACGCCCGCAGCGTTATACAGATTGACCGTATTGCCGTAGTACGCGTTGATGCCTTCGCTATCGACAATGTGCAGATGCATCGCGGTACCGTCAGCGATCTCCGCATTGTTCTGCACCAGCACCACCTTACCGTTCTGCTGAGACACCAGCAGATCCTGCGCACCGTCCCAGTTGTAGTCCACCGCGGCGACACCGGTGACGTTGGCCAGCCCAGAAGCCAGCTGGCTTGAAGTCCAGGTTGAGCCATAGCCGTTGTTGGTGAACAGGGTCGCCGTCTGTGAGCTGCCGTAGGTGCTGAGCTTGATGATGTCCATCTGCCCGTCACCGTTCCAGTCTACCGCCACCGACAGATAGCCCGCCGTGGCGTTAGAGGCTTCCACCGCGCTTTTGGTCGTGGAAAGCTGCCCGGTACCGTCGTTGTAGTAAATCACCCCGCCGTTGTTGTTGTAGCTGCTGCCGAGGTACAGATCCATGTAGCCATCGCCGTTAAAGTCCGCCCACGTCATGGAGGCCGCCGTGGTGGTATTCGAGGCGTTGGCCACAAACACGTTGGTCAGGTTCTGGCCAATGGAAAGCGTACCGTTCCCGTTGTTGTTAATCACGGTGAGCGAGTACGCCCCGCTGCGGTTGGTGTGCTGCACGATGTCCACGGTACCGTCGTTGTTCAGGTCGACGCCGGAGATTTCACGCCCGGAATCGAACTGGCCGTAGAATCCACCTTCCCCGCCGGTGCCGTCCGGCGACAGAACGCCGTTGGTATTCACCAGGTAGGTCAGGGAGTCCATACCGGCATCGCCGTACGCCAGATCAAGATAGCCATCGCCGGTTTTGTCGTAGGCAATTACGCCGCCGTACCAGATGGTGGTTCCCATCGCCAGCTGGCTGGCGGTGTAGCTGCTGCCATCGTAGGTCCACATCACCTGCGTAGAGCCCGCGTAGGTGTTCTCCGTCGCAAAGATATCCTGCGTGCCGTTACGGTCAAAGTCAGCTGCCGTCTGGCTCACCACATAGTAGCTACGGGTGTTAGTTAACGTATTCCCGGCATAGGTTGAATCATCGCTGCTGGAATAAGACTGTCCATTAGCAATGATATTCCACAGCCCGCTGCTGTTCATGCCGAGAGTCATGGTTGAGTTGTTGCTGTTCCCCGCAGTGGTCGCCCAGTCGGTATTCACCGAGGTGGTATCGATCACCAGGCTACCGGTTGCCGTACCGGTGGTGTTACCGTTGCCCGCGCTACTCTTCACCTGCGCGGTTACGTCGTAACTCGCCACACTCAGGGCATCGCTGTCCGGGATCTGTAGATACCAGGTATTGTGATCCGGGTCGACGACCACCGCACCGCCGGTCTGGGAGGTGTAGGTTTTCCCGTTCACCGTCACCACCAGATATTCACCGTTCACCAGGTCTGCGGAGACCGTACCGCTGACAATCGGCGTGGTATCCGAGGTGGTCTGGGCAGTAATCGCCGCGGTGGTGGTCGGGATGCTGGTATCGACGTTCAGCACAAAGCCATCCGATTCCGTGTAGTTACCGGCTTTGTCGGTGACGCGCAGAATGTAGGTGTGATTCCCGTCGAGCAGGCCGTTGTCCTGATAGGACCAGCTTGCGCTGCCGTTCATCGTGACCTGACCCAGCAAGATCCCGTCCCGGTAAAGCTGCACGATTTCGCCATCTTCCGGAGCGCGGTTAAGCGTACCGTTGATCAGCGGCGAGGTATCGTCCGTCGCGACTGATGCGCCGTACGTGCCTGTACGTTCACCTTCCCCGTCGGTATAGCTGACCACCGTTCCCACCGTGTCAGGCGGCGTGGTATCAACCGTTACCACCTGCGAAGAGGTTGAGCCGACGTTGCCCGCCTGGTCGATGATCCGCACCTGGTAGGTGTAATCCCCGTCCGCCAGATCGCGGGTATCCGTATAGCTCCAGCGCTGGTTAGTGACGGTAGTCTCAATCCAGGTATTACCGCCGTCGAGGCTGATCTGTACGCGCTCGTCGCTGGCCAGCGCGCTGCCCAACGAGCCGTTGATCGTCAGCGAGGTGTCCATGGTGATGAAATCACTTCCGGACTGCCCGGTATCTTCGCTGATGCTGTCAATGGTGATGCCGTACTGCGGCGCCTGGGTATCCACCGTCACGCCCTGCGTGGTGGTGGCCCCGACGTTGCCCGCCTGATCGACAACCCGCACCTGATAGCGGTAGTCGCCGTCGGCCAGGGTGCGGGTGTCGTTATAACTCCACCGGGTGCCGCTTACCGTGGCGTAAACCCAGGTGGTGCCGCCATCCATGCTCACCTGTACATACTCACCGGCCCCGAGTTCGGCCCCGAGCGTCCCGTTGAGCGTGTACGAGGTCGAACTGGTCAGGAAGTCGTTATTGTCGAAGCCGGTATCGACGGTGATGTTATCCACGGTCACCGTAATCGCCGCATCCGGCGCGACCGTATCGACCGTCACCTGCTGATGAGCGCTGGCACCCACGTTGCCCGCCGCATCCACTACGCGAACGTAGTAGTCATAGGTCTGGTTACCCAGCGTGCGGCCGTCCACGTAGTACCAGCTGTTGCCAGTGACGATCACGTTCTGCCAGGTGACCCCGCCGTCGATGCTGATCTGGGCATATTCGCCGTCGGCCAGCGTTGCGCCGAGCGAGCCGTGCAGCGTCAGGGAGGTATCATTGGTGATAAAGTCGCTGCTGCTCAGGCCGGTATCGTCGCTGATGCTGTCGATAGCGATCGTTTTGCTGGCGTCCGGCGCGACGGTATCAATGGTCACCACCTGGCTGGTAGTGGCGCTGATATTCCCCGCGTCGTCAATCACCCGCAGCTGATAGTTGTAGTCTCCGTCGGCCAGCGTGCGGCCGTCAACGTAGGTCCAGCTCAGGCCGCTGACGCTCACGTCAGTCCAGGTTGCGCCACCGTCGAGGCTGATCTGAGCGTGGTCGCCGCTGCCCAGGGCCGCGCCGAGCGTCCCTTTCAGGCTGATCTGGTTGTCGCTGGTAATGAAGTCGCTGTCTGACAGGCCGGTATCCTGCGAGACGGAATCCACGGTAATGGTCGCCGCCGCAGGCTTGGTCAGATCGATTACCACGTCCTGGCTGTCCGTTGCCCCAACGTTGCCCGCATTGTCGATCACGCGCACCTGGTACTGGTACGTACCGTCGGTCAGGGTGCGGCCATCGGTGTAGCGCCAGGTGGTGCCGGTGACGGTCAGATCAATCCAGGTGGTACCGCCGTCAAGACTGATCTGCGCCTTCTCGTTATTGCCGAGCTGCGCGGTCAGGGAACCGTTGACCACCATCTGGCTGTCGTTGGTGATGAAGTCATTCGCGCTGAGGCCGGTATCGTTTTGCAGGGAATCAATGCTGATCCCCATCGACGGTGCGGTGAGATCCACGGTGACGGTGTGGTTATCGCTGGCGCTGTTGCCGATGGCGTTGCTCACCTGCGCGTTAATCACGTACGAACCGCCGTCTGCCAGCGCGGTCACGTCTGCGCTGCCGACCGTATAGCTCCAGGTGCCGTCATTTTGAACGGTAGCCGTGTAGGTTTTACCGTTAAGCGTAATGGTCACCGTCTGGCCCGTTGGCGCATCGGTGGTGCCGCTGATAACCAGCGGCGTGCCGTGCTCGGCGGCGTTGACGATATCATCCTGCGCAAAGGTGTTAATGGCGATGGTCGGCACGTCGCCGTTCAGCGTCACGTCGTGCGTTGCGCTGCCCGGGTTACCTGCCTTATCGCTCACCGTAGCCGTAATGGTGTAATCCCCGTCGCTCAGTCCGAGGAAGTCGCGTCCCGGCACGAAGACGGACCAGGAGCCATTCGCCGCCACGGTCGCCTGATAGCTGTGGCCGTTGAAGGAAACGGTCACCGTCTGGCCCTGCTCCGCGGTGGTGGTCCCGCTGATGGTCTGTCCCGCCAGCTGCTCGGCGTTGTTGACGATATCGTCATCGGCCACGGTGCTGATGGTCACGGCTGGCGCGACGGTATCGACCGTTAAGGTATGCGTCGTCTGGCCGTTATTACCCGCCTTGTCGTTCACCGACGCGGTGACCGTCAGCGCGCCTTCGCTCAGGTTGGCAAGATCGGCGGCCGGGACGTCGAGCGTCCAGGTGCCGTCGTTTGCCACAAGCGCAGTGTAGGTTTTCCCGCCCAGCGTGACGGTCACCGTCTGGCCTGCTTCCGCGCTGGAAGAGCCGTGTACGGTGAGCGGCTGCTGGGCTTCCGCCGCATTCAGCACATCGTCGCCCGACAACGTGTTCACGCTAATCACCGGCGCGGTGGTGTCCACGCTGATGGTGTGCGTCGCCGAGGCGCTGTTCCCGGCGCTGTCCTGCGCCGAAACAGAAACCTGGTAGCTCGCGCCGTCGGCCAGGGTGCCCACGTCGGCGGCCGGTACGGTGGTTGTCCAGGAGCCATCGCTCTGGATAGTGGCCGTATAGCTCTTACCATTCAGGGTGATAGTGACCTGCGTGCCGTTAGCAAACTGCGCGCTGGAGCCGTTGATGACCAGCGACGCCCCCGCTTCTGCCGCATTGATCACGTCATCGCCGCTGAGGGTGTTGACGGTCAGCGCGACCGATGCGGTATTTACCACCACGTCATGGGTCTGGGTGCTGCTGTTTCCCGCGCTGTCGGTGATTGTCGCGCTGAGGGTCACGGTGCCGTCGGTCAGGGCAGAAATGTCGCTGGCAGGAACGCCCACGCTCCATTTGCCACTGGCGTCAACGGTGGTGGTGTACTGGTTCGAACCTATCGTGATGACCAGCTTATCGCCGACGCTGGCGCCGGTTGCGGTGCCGCTGACGACCTGCGCCTGCCCGTGCTCAACGCTGTTGATGACGTCATCGCCCGCCACGACGTTAAAGCTGACGGTCGGCGGCGTGGTATCGAGCGTAATCGCTTTGCCCGCGCTGCCCGGGTTACCCGCGGCGTCACTCACGCTCACCTGCACGGTGTAGCCGTTATCCGCCAGAGTGGACAGATCGGCGGCCGGCACGTTAATGCTCCAGACGCCGCCCTGCTGAACCTGTGCGGTATAGCTGTTTCCACCGAGGTTAACGGTTACCGTCTGACCGACTTCAGCCGTGGTGGTGCCGGAAATGGCCACGCCCGCAGCCGCTTCGCTGCCGTTGATCACGTTGTCGCCGGCTACCGTGTCAATGGTCACGGTTGGCGCCGTGGCATCCACGCTGTACTCCCGGCCCGCAGACGCGCTGTTGCCGTTCACATTGGTCACGCTCACCTGCACGCTGGCGTCGCCGTCTTTCAGACCCGCAAGATCCGAGGAAGGCACGGTGGCCGTCCAGTTGCCGTCGGCATCGACTTTGGCGGTGTAAGACTTGCCGCCAAAGGTGATGGTCACGGTCTGGTTCTCTTCCACATTGGAGGTGCTGCCGGACAGCACCAGATCCGCACCTTTCTCCGCCGCGTTAATCACGTCGTCGGTGGCGATGGCATCAATGCTGATCGCCACGGCTGCCAGATCGACGGTGACGTCGTGGCTGATAGAGACCGGATTGCCCGCCGCGCTCTGGCCTGCAACGGTCACGGTAACCGTGCCCGCAGCCAGGGCCCCGACGTCTGCTGCCGGGATCGCCGCGCTCCAGGTACCGTCTGCCAGCACGGAGGCCGCATAGGTTTTGCCATTGACGGTCACGGTGAGCGTAGTGCCTGCCGCCAGTCCGTCGCTGGAGCCGGTGACAATCAGGTTCTGTCCATGCTCGATGCTGTTAATCACATCGTCGCCCGCGACGGTATCCACGCGCAGGCCCGGCAGGCTGGCGTCGATAGTGATATCGCGCTCGCCCGTTCCCGTATTGCCATGGTCATTAGTGACGGTTGCTGACACCGTTAAATCGCCATTGCCCAGCGCGGTCAGGACGGATTCCGGCACGTTAACGGACCAGGTCAGATCGCTCTGCACCGTCGCGGTATAGGTGTTGCCGCCGATGTTCACCGTCACGGTGTTACCGATGTCCGCGTTCGCCACCTTACCGGTAATGGTCTGGCCTGCGGCCACTTCCGCCGCGTTGATGACGTTGTCCCCCGCCACGGTGTTGATGGTGACGGTTGGCAGCGCGGTGTCGACAAGCAGGTTCGCAGAACTGCTCACGCTGTTGCCAACGCCGTTGGTGGCCGTCGCGTTCAGGGTGTAACTGGCCTGACCGAGACCGGCCAGATCCGCAGCCGGAACCGTCAGGCTCCAGGTGCCGTCTGCCGCAGTTGTCGCCGTGTAGTTTTTACCGTTCAGGGTCACGGTAACCACGGTGCCTTCCGCCAGGTTGGCGCTGGTGCCGCTGACGCTCAGATCCTGGCCTTTTTCAACGGCGTTCAGGACGTTGTCATCGCTGATGGCGTTGAAGCTGACCGACGGCAGACCGGTATCGACGGTCACATTATGCGTGCCGCTGCCGGTATTGCCCGCCGCGTCGGTGACTGACGCAGTGACGGTCACGCTGCCGTCGCTGAGGCCTGAAATCACATTCGCCGGAACGCCCACGCTCCAGTTACCCGCCGCATCCAGCACGGTGGTGTACGACTGGCCGCCGATGGTGACGGTGACGGTGTCGCCCGCCGCCGCGCCGGTGGCGGAGCCGCTGATAATCTGCGCCTGATTGTGTTCAGCCACGTTAATCACGTCGTCGCCTGCCACGGTGTGGATGGTCACTGCCGGAACGGTGACGTCCACCGTCAGGGTGTGGTCCACCGACGTCGGGTTACCCGCCTTGTCGCTGACGGCCGCGGTCACGGTGACGCTGCCGTCGGTTAATCCTGCAAGGTCAGCTGCCGGCACGTTCAGCGTCCAGCTGCCGTTCGCGCTGACGGTTGTGGTGTAATCTTTGCCGTTCAGCGATACGGTCACCGTCTGGCCTGCTTCGGCGGTGCTGGTGCCAGAGATTGCCAGGTCGGACTGCGCTTCTGAGGCGTTCAGGATATCGTCGGTGGCAATCGTGTTGATGGTCACGGACGGCGCGGTAGCATCCACGCTGTACTCGCGTCCCGCAGACGCGCTGTTACCGTTCACGTTGGTGACGCTGACCTGCACGCTGGCGTCGCCGTCTTTCAGACCGGTCAGATCCGCAGACGGCACCGTGGCGGTCCATTTACCCTCAGCGTCCACCGTGGCGGTGTAGTTCTTGCCGCCGAAGGTGATGGTGACGATCTGGTTTTCTTCGACGTTCGAGGTGGTGCCGGAGAGCACCAGATCCGCACCCCTCTCGGCGGCGTTGATCACGTCATCGGAAGCGATGGCGTCAATGCTGATGGCGACGTTTGCCAGATCCACCGTCACATCATGGTTGATAGTCACCGGATTGCCCGCGCTGCTCTGGCCTTCAACGTTCACGGTGACCGTGCCTGCGGCAAGGGCACTCACGTCCGCAGAAGGGATCGCCGCGCTCCAGGTGCCGTCTGCCAGCACGGTAGCCGGATAGGTTTTACCGTTTACGGTGACGGTCAGCGCCGTACCCGCCGTCAGGCCGTCGCTTGAACCCGTGATAATCAGATTCTGCCCGTGTTCGATGCTGTTAATCACGTCATCGCCCGCTACGGTGTCCACGCGCAGGCCCGGCAGATTCGCGTCGATAGTGATATCGCGCTCGCCGCTGCCGCTGTTGCCCACGCCGTTCGTGACGCTGGCGGTCACAGTCAGATCGCCATTGCCCAGCGCGGTGAGCACAGATTCCGGTACGCTGACGGACCAGGTGAGATTGTCCTGTACCGTTGCGGTGTAGCTGTGGCCGCCAACAGACACAGTCACGGTGTTGCCCGCTTCGGCATTCACCACTGTGCCGCTAATGGTCTGGCCGGTTGCCAGCTCCGCTGCGTTGATCACGTCGTCGCCCGCCACGGTGTTGATGATGACGCCAGGCAGCACGGATTCCACGTTCACGGTGTGCGAGGTGCTGGAGCTGTTGCCGACGCTGTCCGTCGCGGAGGCCGACACGGTGTAAAGCGCTTCACCCAGTTGCCCCACCTCGCTCGCCGGAACGGTTGTGGTCCATTGGCCATTGGTGTCCACCGTGGCGCTGTACGCTTTGCCGTTGAGCATCACGGTGACCACCGCGCCCGCTGCCAGCCCGGAAGCCGTACCTGTGATGGTCAGATCCTGCGTTTTCTCGCTGCTGTTGATCACATCGTCACCGGACACGGTGTCAATGGTCAGCACCGGCGCGGTGAGGTTGACTTCAACCTCGTGCGTTGTGCTGTTGCTGTTTCCGGCTTTATCGGTCAGCGCCGCGGTGATGGTGTAATCCCCGGCGGCCAGGGCACTCACGTCCGCCGCAGGCACGCCCACGCTCCACCTGCCGGAAGTGTCCAGGGTCGCGGTGTAATCTTTGTTATTGATGGTGACGGTCACCACGTCGCCCGCCGCCGCACCGGTCACGGAACCGGTGACAATCAGCGCCTGCGCATGCTCGGCGCTGTTAATCACGTCGTCGTCGGAAACGGTGTTAATGGTCAGCTGTGGCACCGTGGTATCCACCAGCACATCGCGGTCCGCCGAGGCCGGGTTACCCGCCTTATCCGCGACGGCTGCCGTGATGGTGTAATCGCCGTCGGTAATCGCGCCGATATCCGCAGACGGTACGGTGACGCTCCAGCTGCCGTTCGCCTGTACGGTGGTGGTGTAGTCCACGCCGTTCAGCGTCACGGTCACGGTCTGGCCCGCTTCGGCGTTGGAGACACCGTTAATGACCAGATCCTGCTGCGCTTCGGCCGCGTTGATGATGTTGTTGTCGCTGACGATCTCGATGGACACCGTCGGCGCGGTGGCGTCCACGCTGTACTCGCGGCCCGCCGAGGCGCTGTTGCCGTTCACGTTGGTGACGCTGACCTGCACGCTGGCGTCGCCGTCTTTCAGTCCGCCCAAATCGGCAGACGGTACGGTCGCCGTCCAGTTGCCGCTGGCATCCACCGTCGCGGTGTACAACTTGCCGCCGAAGGTGATGGTAACGGTCTGGTTTTCTTCCACGTTGGTGGTCGAGCCAGACAGCACCAGATCCGCGCCTTTCTCAGCCGCGTTGATTACGTCGTCAGAAGCAATCGGATTAATGCTGATGGCGACTGCCGCCAGATCCACTTTCACGTCGTGGCTGATGGAAACCGGGTTACCCGCCGCGCTCTGGCCGTCAACGGTCACGGTGATCGTGCCTGCGCTCAGCGCGCCGACGTCCGCCGCCGGAATAGCCGCCGTCCAGGTGCCGTCCGCCAGCACGGTTGCCGCGTAGATTTTGCCGTTGACGGTGACCGTCAGCGCCGATCCGCTCGCCAGCCCGTCGCTGGAGCCGGTGATAATCAGGTTTTGACCATGTTCGATGCTGTTGATCACATCGTCGCCTGCTACGGTATCCACGCGCAGGCCCGGCAGGCTGGCATCAATCGTGATGTCGCGTTCGCCGGTGCCGGTGTTGCCGTGGCCATTGGTCACGCTCGCTGTTACGGTGAGATCGCCGTTACCGATAGCGGTTAAGACGTCAGACGCCACGTTAACCGACCAGCTCAGGTCGTCCTGAACCGTCGCGGTATAGGTGTTGCCCCCGATACCGATCGTGACAGTGTCACCGCTCGCCGCGCCGCTCACTTTCCCGCTCAGGGTTTGTCCGGAAGCCACTTCCGCCGCGTTAATCACGTCGTCGGTGGCAACCGCATTAATGGTGACCTGCGGCAGCGCGCTGTCGACCAGCACGCTATGGCTGGTATTCGCGCTATTACCCGCGGTATCGGTCACGCTGGCCGTCACGCTGTAGCTCGCTTCGCCCAGTACCGAGACGTTTGCCGCCGAAACGGTGACGCTCCAGTTACCGCTGGCATCGGTGGTGGCGGCGTAACTGATACCGTTCAGGGTTACGGTGATGCGGGTCCCGTCCGGCTGGTTGCTGGTGCCGGAGATCAACAGGTCCTGGCCTTTTTCGGTCGCGTTGATCACGTCGTCAACCGCCAGGGTATTGATGGCAATCACCGGCGTGGTCAGGGAGACGTCAAACGCGTGCGTCGCGCTGGTGCTGTTGCCCGCTTTATCGGTGAGTGTGGCGGAGATCGTCTGATCGCCGTTAGCCAGCGCGCCCACGTCCGCCGCCGGAACGCCCACGCTCCAGTTGCCGGACGCATCCAGCATCGCGGTGTAGTCTTTCCCGTTCAGGCTCAGGGTAATCACATCGCCCGCCTGCGCGCCCGTCACCTTGCCGGTGACAATCAGCGCCTGGCCGTGCTCGGCAATATTAACAATGTCGTCGCCCGCCACAATGTTGAAGGTAATCTGCGGCACGGTAGTGTCGACCAGCACGGACGCCCCCGCGCTGGCCGGGTTGCCCGCTTTATCGGACACGGTCACCGTGACCGCCGCGCTGCCGTCGGTGATGCCTGCCATATCCGCCGCCGGAACGTCCAGCGTCCAGTTACCGTTCGCCTGCACCTGGGCGGTGTACTGATTGCCGTTGAAGGTCACGGTGACCGTCTGGCCTGCTTCGGCAGTAGATGTTCCGCTCAGGGTCAGATCCTGCGCCGCCTCTGCCGCATTCAGCATATTGTCGCCGCTGATGGTGTTGATGGTGACCGCTGGCGCGGCGGTATCGACGCTGAATGCCTGCGAGGAAGAGGCTGCGTTGCCGTTCACGTTGGTGACGCTGACCTGTACGCTGGCGTCGCCGTCCTTCAGGCCGCTCAGATCGGCAGCCGGTACGGTGCAGGTCCAGTCGCCGTTGGCATCGACCGTCGTGGTCCAGGTTTTACCCGCAAAGATAATGGTAACGGTCTGGCCCGCTTCAACGTTCGAGGAGGAGCCGGACAGCACCAGATCCTGGCCTTTTTCTGCCGCGTTAAGCACGTTGTCGTCCGTCACGCTGTTGATGCTTATCGCCACCGGGGCGAGATCGACATCCACAACGGTACCGATATTCACCGGGTTGCCGGAGGTATCCTGCGCGCTGGCGCTGATGATGAGCGACCCGTCCGCCCACCGGGAGACGTCGGCAGCCGGAACCGCAGCCTGCCAGGTGCCATCCGCCAGTACCGAGGCGGAATAACTCTTGCCGTTGATGGTCACGGTGACGGTGCTACCCGCCGCCAGGTCGGTGCTGGTGCCGGAGATAACCAGGTTCTGCGCGTGTTCAATAACGTTAATGACGTCGTCACCGGCGACGGTATCAATGCGCAGGCCGGGCAGCTGGGCGTCAATGGTGACATCCAGGGAAGACGATCCGGTATTGCCGTGCGCGTTCGTCACGCTGGCCGATACGGTCAGGTCGCCGTTGCCGAGCGCGGTTAACTGACTCTGGGTTAACGGCAGGCTCCAGGTGAGATCGTCCTGTACGGTGGCCGTGTATGTCTGCCCGCCGAGGATAATCGTGACGGTATCGCCCGATGCCGCGTTAGAAACCTTTCCGGTCAGGGTTTGCCCTGCGGCCACTTCCGCCGCGTTGACGATATTGTCGCCCGCGAAGTTGTTGAGGGTAACAACCGGCAGCGAGCTGTCCACCAGTACATCGTGCGTGGCAGCGGCGCTGTTGCCCACATTATCGGTGACGCTCGCCGTCACGGTGTAATTGGCTTCACCCAGCGCGCTCACCGCAGAGGCGGGGACGGTAACGCTCCAGTTGCCGCTGGCGTCGGTGGTGGCGGTGTAGTTGATACCGTTCAGATTAACGGTGATGGTGGTTCCTTCCGGCTGGTTGCTGGTACCGGAAAGCAGCAGATCTTCGCCCTTCTCTGCCGCATTGATCACGTCATCCGCGGCCAGCGTGTTAATACCGATAACGGGCGTCACAGTATTGACCACCACATCCACTGAACTGCTGCCGGTGTTGCCGGATTGGTCGGTCACGGAGACGTTAATGGTCCAGGTGCCGTCCGTCAGCCCCTGAACGACGGACGCAGGCAGGCCGAGGCTCCAGTTGCCTGCCGCATCCACCACGGTGGTGTAGTCCACGTTATTGATGGTGATGGTGACCAAATCGCCCGCCGCCGCGCCGGTGACGGAGCCGCTCAGGATCTGCGCCTGAGCATGGGCCAGCTGGTTAACGGTGTTGGTGTCGGTGACGAAATCGTTGATGGTCACCTGCGGCACGGTGGCATCCACCAGCCCAACGCGGTCCGCGCTGCTGCTGTTGCCCGCCACGTCACTGACGGTGGCCGTCACGGTGACATTGCCATCGGTCAGCGCGCCTACGTCGGCGGCAGGCACGTTCAGCTGCCAGCGACCGTCCGCCTGTACCGTGGTCTGGTAAGATTTACCGTTCAGCGTCACGGTGACCGTCTGGCCCGTTTCAGCGGTTGTGCTGCCGCTGAGCACCAGATCCTGCTGCGCTTCTGCCGCATTAATGATGTTGTCGTCGGTCAGGTTATCAAGCGTAATGGCTGGCGGCTGCGTATCGACGATCACCACGCGTGAGGCGTCCGCGCTGTTGCCGTTGACGTTAGTCACGCTGACGCTCACCTGCGCACGCCCGTCGATCAGCGTTTCCATCGCGCTCGCCGGAACGGTCAGGTGCCAGGAGCCGTCCTGCTGCACCTGTGCAGTAAAGGTTTGATCCGCGAATTTCACCACCACGGTCTGCCCGGCCTCCACGCCCTGCGTCTGACCAGAAAGCGTGACATCCGCGCCTTTTTCCGCCGCGTTGAGCATATCGTCAGTGGTTACGGTATCGATGGTGACGGCCACCGCATTCAGGTCAAGCTCGATCGGGTGTTCAGCCGCCACGGTGTTGCCCCAGGCATCTTCCGCGCTGACGCTGACGGTCATGCCTCCCGCCGTCCATGCCTGAAGGTCCGCCGCCGGCACGCCAATCTGCCAGTTGCCGCTGGCGTTAACCGTGGTGACGTATTCGACATTATTGATGGTAACGGTGATCTGTGTGCCTTCGGCCAGATGAGTGCTGGAGCCGGTTACGGCCAGATCCTGCTGCTGCTCGATGGCGTTAATCACGTCATCGCCAGAGATCGTGTTCACGCGCAGGCCCGGCAGTTCGGCGTTGATGTTGATATCACGTTCGCCGGTGCCGGTATTGCCGTGCGCATTGGTGACAGAGGCGCTGAAGGTTAAATCGCCGTCGCCAAACGCCTGGAGGTCGGCCGATGGGATCGTCACGCTCCATTTGAGGTCGCTGCCAACCGTCGCGGTGTAGCTCTTGCCGCCCACGGTGACAGAGACGGTATCGCCCGCCGCCGCGCCGGTGACGCGTCCACTGAGGGTTTGGTCAACCGCCGCTTCGGCGTTATTGACCAGGTTATCCCCGGCAAAGGTGTTGACGATCACCTGCGGCAGCACGGTGTCTACCAGCAGATTCGCCTCGGCGGAGCCGCTGTTACCCACGCTGTCGGTGCCGCTGACGCTGACGGTGTAAAGGGTATTCGCCAGATCCAGCACGTCGGAAACCGGCACCTGAACGGACCAGCGACCGTTCTCAACGGTGGCCTGATAGTTAACGTTGTTCAGCGTCACGGTGACAGCGCTGCCGTTCGGCAGATTACTGGTCCCGCTCAGGCTCAGGGGCTGCATGGCCTCCTGCGCATTCAGGACGTTATCCTGGCTGATGGGGTCAAGGGTAAATTCCGGCGGGTTGCCGCTCAGCGTAATGCCGTGCGTCGCGCTGCCGGTGTTGCCCGCCGCATCGGTCACGGAGACCGAAATGCTGTGGCTACCTTCCCCCAGCGCGCCAATGACGGAGGCAGGCACGCCGACGCTCCAGCTGCCGTCCGCCTGGACGGCACCGGTAAAGGTCTTGCCGCCAACGGTCACGGTGACAACGTCGCCCTCCGCCGCGCCGTTCGCCTGGCCGGAAATAATCTGCGCCTGCCCCTGCTCGCTGGTGTTCAGAATGTCGTCGCCCGCGACGGTGTTGATAGTGACCACTGGCGCTGCGGTATCGACCGTGAAATCGGCGGTGGTGGATGACCCGTTACCCGCTTTGTCGCTGACGTTTACCGTCAGGGTGTGCTCGCCGTTAGCCAGCGCCTGTACTTCACTGGCCGGAAGCGTAACGGACCAGCTGCCGTCGCTGCCCACGGTCGCCGTGTGATTTTTGCCGTTTAGCGTGACCGTCACAATCTGGCCCGCTTCCGCATCGGTTTTCCCGGTCAGCGTCAGCGGCTGATTATGTTCAGCCGCGTTGATGATGTTGTCCTGGGCGATCGTGTCGACAGAGATCACTGGCGAGGAGGTATCCACGCCAATCGTCTGGCTGCCGGACACGGTGTTGCCCGCCGCGTCTTTTCCGCTGACGTTGACCGTCCAGGTACCATCGCCCAGCGCCTGTGCGTCGGCAGCAGGGACCTTCACGCTCCATGCGCCGTTTGCCCCCACTTCTGCGGTATAGGTTTTACCGTTGAGCGTGACGGTAAGCGCCGTTCCCTGCGCCAGGTTTTTGCTGGTGCCGGACAGCGTAAAGCCAGCGGCCTGCTCGCTGGCGTTGATCACGTTATCGCCCGCCGTGGTGGCGAGCGTCACGCTGGTATCCGCTGTAGAAATGGTTACGGTAATACTGCCCGCAGAGGTCGTTTTACTGCCGTCGATCTGTACGACGGACCAGGTATGTTCCCCGTCCGCCTGGGTCGGGAGTGTTACCGTCCAGGTGCCGTCCTTCGCAACCATGGTGCTGGCGATGGTGCTGCCGTTGCCGTCTTTAACCTGAATGGTCGCGCCCGGCTGCCCGGTACCGCTGAAGGTTGGGGTGTTGTCATCCGTGACCTCTTTTGCACTCAGCACGCCCTGCTTGTCACCCGCGTTGTCCGTCAGCAAAAATGTCGGCGTGGCGCTTTCGACTTCTTTTGTATTATCAATAACCCTGGTTTTGGTTTCGCCATCGCCGCCGTGAGCCAGCAGTGCGCCGATCGCACCGCCCCCTAACGCCGCACCGGCAATCCAGCCCCACGGCGCATCGCTTAAGACGCTTGCCTGCTCCAGGAAAGGTTCAATGCTGCTAATGGGTGCAGCCTGGGCGGTTAATTCGGTGGCGGCAACGCCTGATGCTTCCCCGGCATCGGCAAATGAAATATGCGTCAACGCCTGGTTATCGTTAAATACCAGCTCGGAATGATTATGGGTTTCCGTGTCTTCGACAAAATAATTATTGCAGCGGATCACGCTGCCATCTTTCATATAAATGAGGAGGTCATTCCCCTGGCGGACATAACGCACCACGTCCTGAGCAGAACCCTGAATTTCAATCACGCTCGGTGAGGAAATAGAGACCGAGAGATTCCCCTCTCCGGTTAATTTCGTCTTCTCTGCCGTTTTGCGAATGATGACATCAACAACTTTTGCGGTACTCATATTCTTCTCCTTGCAGGTGCGCGTATTCCTGTGGATATGTCCACCAGAGGGATGTAGCTATCCTTGGGAAAAATCACCCATTATTGTCTGACTTATTTCGCGCAGAAAGGCGCGCCTTTTTTTAACTTAAATCAGGTAATTTCGCGGCAGCGTTTTTCTCTATTCCGATAAGCGGCAAGAGATTATCCACCGCAGAGGCGTAATTAATCGCCGCACTCCAGCCATCGTATTCAGCCATTATTTTCGCTGAGGTGGCAGACCAGACATCCTGCTCCACGCTGAGCAGATCGTTAATGCTGCGCTTGCTCAGGGTATATTCATTTTTGTAGACATCGCGGGCGCGCAACGCATTTTCCAGCTGACGCTTCCCGGCTTCCATTCGTCCACGCGCCCCGGTCCAGTCGGCCTGTGCGACGGAGGCTTTTTGCAGGACATCAAAACGGGCCTGATCGACCTGGGACGATGCCATTGCCCTTGCGCCCTCGGCCTGACGGACGCGCGCCGAGACCGCGCCGCCCTGATAAAGCGGTGCGTCAATATTGAGCTGGATCTGATCATCCCAGTACGCGCGATTATCAGACTCATAGCGGGTGCGGCCCCCTTTCAGGCTTAAGGTCGGCCAGTGCTGAGACCTGGCGGTTTCTACGCCGTACTGGGCTGAACGCTCCATGTTCTGCGCGGCCATCACCGTTGGGATCAGTGAATAATCAATCCGATTGAGAGAATCCGGCTCCACGGCCAGACCTCCCGGAACCGGTGAATAGCGTTCAGCCTGTATGCCAGTTAATACCGCCAGCCGCGCGCGGGCGCTGTTCAGAGACGCATTATACTGCTCTACCGTCGCCTGCATCCCGGCGATACGGGTGCGGGTCTGAAGCTCATCAGAGGTGGAGCTTACGCCAGCATCGGCGCGGAGTTTTGCCAGCTGCTCAACGTTTTTAAGCGCCTGCACGTTCTCTTTTGCCGCCTGCAACAGATCGCTGTAGCGTTTTACTTCCACATAGCTGAGGGCCGTTTTTTCCGCGACGGCAGACATCGTGCTCATCAGCTGGTAGCGATAGCTGTCACGCTGAGCTGAAGACTGGCTGATGCTGTTATTGGTCTTGCCAAAATCGTACACCAGCTGCGTCAGGCTCAGGCCCCAGGCTGCGGAATTTCGCAACGAACCGCTTGAATCGGTGGTCTGGCTGTGACCCGTACTCCCGTTCAGGGCTATTTGTGGCATCCAGCCACTGCGCGCTTCGTCTATTTGTGCCTGGCCGATCCCCAGTTGCGCAGCCTGCTGGCTCACCGAGGGGTCGCGATCGAGAGCGAAAAGAATACTTTCTTTCATCGTCATTGCCGCAACGGGAGATATCCCCGTCTGGCCGTTATTTGCATTAGCCGCAGTCACCACCAGCGAAATTAAGGTCAGGGAGACAGATAATCTGAGCAACCTGTTATTGCATTTCATCTTCATAATATCCCCCGACTCCAGGTGATAGCCAAATAAATACCCAGGAAGAGGTACAAATAATTCTTCAGAAATCCCTCACCTCTTCTCGATTAATTTGGGTAATAGTTCCCCAAGCCCATTTCAATTGAGATGAGAGCCGTTCAATCTCTTTTTTTCTTTTAAGAATTTACTTAAATATTTATTGATTCGCAGCATAACAAAATGTGATATGAGCAACCACACCCGCAATGTTAATGCGGTGTTACAAATAAGAAAAAGATGGGGTTTCTGGACAAAACGTTATAAAAGGCCTTTCAGATGAAACAAATAAACCCCCTGTAATATAAAGAAAATTCTAAAATGCCCCGGTGTACATTTTTGCGTTAATTTCACCCCGAATCAGACACAAAGATTTTCAAAGAAATGTCAACTTAAGTAATACACCGAATAAAATTGAATTATTTTACTTTAAAAATAAAAACTCATAGATATATACACTAATTTATAATTACAAATTAGTTAAACATTCTGGTTAGAGCCAATAATCCGGCAGCTTAAGCCAAATTTTCAAGTAAAACATAGCGATAACAACATACCTAAAAGATACATACATGTTTTTGATGACTGATTAATGCGATATCAATAATCACATCATTAAACTGTTTTTGGATAACATCCCGCACCTGTCGCGATTCCCTTTCCTGCAAAATGCTGTAAACTGCGATTTATTGCGACATTTTGCAGGATACTGCCCCATGCATAAAACCGCCAGACAGAAATATGTGCTTGATATCATTACTGAGCAAGGCCAGGCCAGCATTACCGAGCTGGCAGAGCGATTGCAGGTTTCGGCGGACACCATCCGTCGCGATCTGACCGACCTGGAAAAACAGGGACTGGCACAAAAAAACCATGGCGGCGCCATCGCGCTGAATCTCTCGACGATGACCCGAGTAAGCAGGAATAGCTTGCTCCCTGAAATTAAGCAGCGGCTGGGTAAACAGGTTGCGCAATGCGTGCCTGCGGGCTCGACGCTTTTTCTGGACGCCGGAAGCACACTGCTGGCCGTTGCCTCTTTCCTTCAGGGGCCGCTGACCATCATCACCCCTTCTCTTGATATCGCCCAGCAGGTTAGCGATCGGGAAGATATTGACCTGATCCTGCTCGGTGGAAAGTGGGATCAGAAACAACGCCTGTTTGCCGGAAGCGCCACCCTTTCCCTGCTCTCTCGCTACCGGGCGGATATTGCCATCCTTGGCGCATGCGCCATCCATGCCGAACTCGGATTGAGCGCCAGTCAGGAGGCGGATGCCGAAGTGAAGCGTGCCATGCTGGCCGCAAGCCAGGCGCACTGGGTAGTCGCCGACCATCTAAAACTCAACCAGTGCGAACCGTATCTGGTGTCAGGGTTATCCGAGATTCATCAACTGTTTTTAGATCGTCCCTGGGCAGAGCTCGGGGACCATAGCGCCTTGCAGGTTACCGTTGGCGCGCATTAACGTGGAGAAGGTCATGAATAAAGTGAAGACAATGAATATTGCGCTGATCGGGTATGGTTTTGTAGGTAAGACGTTCCATGCCCCGCTGATCCAGTCCGTCGAAGGCCTGAAGCTGGCGGTGGTCTCATCCCGGGATGAAGAGAAAGTGAAACGCGACCTGCCGGACGTCCTCGTTGTCGCCACGCCGGAAGAGGCCATTCAGCACCCGGATATCGACCTGGTGGTTATCGCCTCCCCTAACGCGACCCATGCGCCGCTGGCCACCCTGGCGCTCAATGCCGGCAAGCATGTGGTAGTGGATAAGCCGTTTACGCTGGATATGCAGGAAGCGCGAGATCTGATTGCGCTTGCGCAAGAAAAACAGCGCCTGCTCTCGGTCTTCCATAACCGCCGCTGGGATAGCGATTTTCTCGGCATTAAGCAGGTGATTGAGCAAGGCCGTATCGGTAAGGTGAAACATTTTGAGTCGCATATCGATCGTTTCCGTCCGGAGGTTCGCGTGCGCTGGAGAGAGCAAAACGTGCCCGGCAGCGGCCTGTGGTTCGACTTAGGCCCGCATATGATTGACCAGACGCTACAGCTTTTTGGTCTGCCGCAGTCGGTACAGGGCAACATCGCCACCCTGCGTGACGGCGCGGAGATTAACGACTGGGCGCACGTGGTGCTGAATTATCCGGAACACAAAGTGGTCCTCCATTGCAGCATGCTGGTGGCGGGTGGCGTTGCCCGCTTTACCGTCCACGGCGATAAGGCCAGCGTGGTGAAAGCGCACATCGATCAGCAGGAAGCCCAGCTGCTGGCAGGCGTCGTTCCGGGTAGCGAAAGCTGGGGTGAAGACAGCGACGCTATGGTGCTGTTTAATGCCCAGGGTGAAGCCAGCGCTATCCCTGCGCCAAAAGGCGACCAGCGGCAGTACTATATAAACGTGCGCGATGCCCTGAACGGCAAGATTGACAACCCGGTCCATCCGGTGGAAGCCCTGGCGGTGATGGCGGTGCTGGAAGCGGCGGTAAAATCTTCGGAAACGGGTTCAACTCTGGAACTTGACTTAACGGCGCAGGAACGCGCGCAACTGCAATAAGCCGCAAAAAAATGCCCTGCGGGTTAGCAGGGCATTATCGGTTACTGACGCTTTTTCGGCATCATGCGCAGCAGCGTGTTGTCCTTCCAGAAGTAGTGATGCATCAGCGCGGCAAAGGCGTGCAAACCAATCACGAAATACCCCAGATTCGCCAGCGTTACGTGCCACTCCTTTAGGGTATCCACCAGGTCAAAATTCCCCTCCGCCGCATGCGGCATCGTCAGGCCAAACGCAAACCAGTCATTTCCCCGGTTATACATCATCACCATACCGATCAGCGGCAGCGCAATGAACAGCAGGTAGATTACCAGATGCCCGAGATGGGACAGCCCGGTGATCATCGCTTTTGGTTTCGGTTGAATAGGCGGAGCCGGGAATTTGAGGCGGATAAGCAGGCGCGCCACCATCAGCACCAGGATGCTGATCCCGCAGGAAACGTGGATCATATTAATAAGCGGACGATCGGTTCTTGGGAACCACCCTCTGAACTCCATGGCGCAATAGGCCATAATGACTAACAGAAAAACCAGCCAGTGAATGCTGATTTGCAGACCCGTATATTTTGTGCGCATGTTGTTTCCCGATAAAGAATCATTATCGCGCCAACATAACCACCTTTCCTGAAAATGTGAACCCCCTCGCATGGAGGGGGCTCCTGATTACGACTGCAAATAGACCACCTGCGTCTGCAAATACTCATTCAGACCGTGTTTGCCATCCGCCCCGCCGATACCGGATTTACGCCAGCCTGCATGGAAGCCCTGCATCGCTTCAAAGTTTTCACGGTTAATGTAGGTCTCGCCGAACTTAAGCCCCTTAATGGCTTTCATGGCGACGTTCAGGTCCTGCGTATAAACAGACGAGGTTAAACCGTAGTCGCTGTCGTTGGCCATTTTCAGCGCCTCTTCCAGGGTGTCGAAAGCCACCACCGGCAGCACCGGGCCAAAGGTCTCTTCGTGCATGATGGCCATATCCTGACGTACGTCCAGCAGCAGCGTTGGGGGATAAAAATACCCTTTGCCTTCTGCCGCTTTACCGCCAAGGACCACTTTAGCCCCCTCCTGCACCGCGCGCGCCACCTTCTGCTCCACGCGCTCCAGCGCGGCGGCGTTGATCAGCGGCCCCATGGCAATATCCGTTCGCTCAGCCGGATTGCCAAACTGGACGGCTTTCATTGCCTCGCCCAGACGATTCACAAAGCGGTCGTAGATCCCCTTCTGGACATAGACACGTTCCGCGCAGTTACACACCTGTCCGGTATTGATGACGCGTGAATCCACAATGGCCTTCACGGCCAGCTCGAGGTCGGCATCGTCCATCACGATGGCCGGGGCTTTACCGCCCAGCTCCAGCCCCACTTTGGTGATGTTTTTCGCCGCCGCAGCCATGATCTTTTCACCTGCACCGACGCTGCCGGTCATGCTGACCATCGCCACTTTCGGGTTCCCGGCCAGCTCCTGTCCGACGGTTTCACCCCGGCCCAGCACAAGGTTAAAGACGCCTTTCGGCAGGCCAATCTCATCGACGATTTTGGCAAACGCAATGGCGTTGTTTGGGGTAAATTCGCTCGGCTTGATAACGATGGTGTTACCGGTGAGCAGCGCGGGAGCGAGCTTACGGGCAATCAGGAAGAAGGGGAAGTTCCACGGCAGAATGCCGGTGGTGACGCCCAGGGCACGCTTAAACACCAGAATATTTTCGCCCGGACGGTCGCTCTGAATGATTTCCCCTTCATAACGGCGCGCCCACTCGGCCATATAGTCGATATAGTCAGCGGTAAAGTTCACTTCCACTTCCGCCAGCTGCTGGATCTTGCCGCCTTCGGCCACAATCAGCGCACTGATTTCACTGACGCGCTCGCGGATCCCGGCGGAAATTTTGCGTAGCCAGCAGGCGCGTTCAATAGCAGGCAGCGCCTCCCAGCCAGCCTGCGCGCGATCTGCCGCGTCAATGGCCTTGCGGGCGTCCTCGGCGCTGCCATCGGGAATACGGGAAATGACCTCTTCCGTGGCCGGATTGATCACGTCAATCCATGCATCACCCTGCCAGGCAACAAACTGTCCATCAATATACATAGGATGTTGTACGGGTACTGTCATAACCTGCTCCTGTAATCACACTGTTTTTAACAAGTAAACTTAATGTTAAAAACTATAATTACCGGGGTAATTGCCTACTCTATGAGTCTGTTTTTGTGAGATATCTCATAAAAGAAACGGGTCAGCCCGTTTCCAAAATCACAAATCGGCAACACAGGATGCCCGTTTGCGTAAAAGATGGCGCAAACGGGCAGAGCATCACAGCAGGGAACGGCTCACCAGCGCGTCGGTGAGAATGACGTCGTTTCGCAAGATCTGCCACGCGGCGTCCACATCGGCAGGGATATCGACATGGGCAATGAAATCACGTCCCGCCGGACCATAGCCGTTGATGTCGTCCCTGAGTCGCGGAAATTCACCCAGCACCAGCGACAAGTAGCGCTCTACCGGCCATAACCCCTCGACCGGGCCGCTAAACACCAGACCGTCGTCGCTGTTTTGCAGCACGGGCGTCAGGCCGGGATGACTCACCCATGCGGGCGATGCGGCCTCGTCGCGGCAAACGCGGGCAAACGTAGCCATTGTGCGACGCTGCATTGTCGGGTCCTGCACCACCAGCACCCGGGCGGCGTTCAGTCCCGATTGTTTCATCAACGCCCGGCTGAAGCGGGCGTTTTCGCCACAGTTGGTCGACTGATCCTCAACGTGAAGATGCTCGGCCGGAATGTTCCAGAACTCACGGGCGATGTCGGCCAGAATAGCCGCCTCAGCACGTCCGGTGGTGGGTATCCTGTTATAGCGGGGGTGTTTCGCAATCGCGGCGTAGAGGAAGGTCGTCGAGTGACCGATCCCGCCGCTGATGATCAGAGGAACACCCTGTTCAGCCGCGATTTTACAGGCAGCATCAATCGCGGGGATCACCGCATTACCCGCCAGAATCACCAGATCAACGGGCTGGTTGTCCTGATAGTCATCCTGAGCAAGCCACGCCCCAACGGTATTCACGGCGTCGAGGGTTGTGCCAGGCAGACAGGGGAAAAGTGCCATTGTCATCGTTACCTCCTTACAGCATACAGAGCCTTCGATTATCCCCCTTTCCTCGCGTCATGCTATGGCATGAATGCTGAAAAAACGGGCCGGGATGTGCTCAAAAAGCACTCACATTTGATTAACATGAGAAAATCGTATTCACTTGAATTATGATTTGCGTCAGCCTTAGAATCATTAGCCCGCTCACAATTCAACTTTTTGAAAGGTAAACCCCGTTATGCGCCTGCCCCAACGCGACCCTTATGCTCCTCGCGAGTGGCAGCCACACGAGAAACCCGCCCTGCTGGGTTCCCCTTCCACCCCGGAACATCCAACGTCGAAACGAATCGCCTATGGCGTGGTCGGCCTGCTGGTGTGTCTGACCGGGGCGCTGGGTAACGCGGTCGTCACCGCCAATCTGCAAAATCTGCAAGGCACCTTTGGCGCCTGGTCGACTGAAATCGCCTGGTTGCCTGCCGTCTATGTCATGACCAACGTCTCCATCAACCTGCTGCTGGTAAAGTTTCGCCAGCAGTACGGTTTGCGCGCCTTTACGGAAGGCTTCCTGGTGCTGTATGTGCTGGTCACCTTTTTCCACCTGTTTGTGAACGATCTCAGCTCGGCGCTGATGGTACGGGCGGCACACGGGATGGTCGCCGCCGCGCTCAGCTCGCTCGGCATTTATTACCAGATACAGGCCTGGCCCGCGAAGCACCGACTGAAGGCGCTGACCATCGGCATAACCGGGTCGTCGCTGGCGATCCCGCTGGCGCGGCTGTTCTCCACCGAGCTGTTACAGCTTGATGAGTGGCGCGGGCTGTACTTCTTCGAGCTGGGTCTGGCCCTGATCTCCCTGGCCTGCGTGATGGCGCTCAAGCTGCCGCCGGGCGATCGACGCAAGGTCTTCGAGAAGAAAGATTTCATCACCTTCTTTTTGCTTGCGCCCGGCATGGCGCTGCTGTGCGCGGTTCTGTCGTTAGGGCGTCTGGACTGGTGGTTTGAAGCTCCGTGGATCGGCCGGGCGCTGGCTCTCTCGCTGGTGCTGATTGTCTCCGCGATCGTGTTTGAACATAACCGCAACAACCCGCTGCTTAATACCCGTTGGCTCTCCAGCGGCAGCATCGTACGCCTGGGGCTGATCATGCTGCTGATCCGCATCGTACTGGCGGAGCAGAACACGGGCGTCATCGGCTGGCTGCAATATGTAGGCTTACAGAATGAACAGATGACCCATCTGGCGTGGGCTATTTTCGCCGGGATCGTCTGCGGTATCGTCACCAGCTGTCTGACGATTAAGCCCACTAAACTGGCCTGGCCGATTATCACCTCGCTGGCGCTGATGATCGTTGCCTCGCTGCTGGACAGCCAGTCCAACAACCTGACCCGGCCGGATCAGCTTATATTCAGCCAGTTCCTGCTGGGCTTCGGCAGCGCGTTCTTCCTTGCGCCTGCGATGCTGGCCGCCATTGGCGGGGTGATCGCCGATCCGCGCAATCTGGTCAGCTTTTCCGTGATGTTTGGCATGAGTCAGAACCTTGGGGGCCTGCTGGGTTCCGCGATCCTCGGCACCTTCCAGACCTGGCGCGAGAAGTACCATTCCAGCCTGCTGGCTGACCAGCTCACCACCCTTAACCCGCTGGTGAACGAACGCATACAGCTTTACACCCAGATGTACAAAAGCCTGGTAGGCGACAGTTCCCTGCTGGGAACCCAGGCCATAACTCAGCTTCAGTCGGTGACGACGCTTGAGGCGAATATTCTGGCTTACAACGATACTTATCTCCTGACGGCGAGCATTGCCACTGCCACGCTGGTCTGGATTTTATGGCGCTTGCTGCGTCTGCGCATCACCGCCCGTATGGCCCTTAAGAACGCCACTGGCAACAAGTAATGACTATTTATCAGGAGAAGTTATGAGTCAGCAGGATGCCGCCAAAGAGCAGGCCAACACCCGCAAAAATGTGCGCGTCGTTTCCATCTTCACCGCCGCGGCTATCGGCATTGTCGGGGTACTGGTGATCCTTTATGCCTGGCAGCTGCCCCCGTTTACGCGTCATGCCCAGTTTACCGATAACGCCTACGTGCGCGGCCAGACCACGTTCATCAGTCCGCAGGTAAACGGCTACATTACCGAGGTCCATGTTCAGGATTTCGCGCAGGTTAAAAAAGGCGAGCTGCTGTTGCAGATAGATGACCGCATCTATCGCCAGCGCGTCCATCAGGCCGAGGCGCAGCTGGCAATGAAAATTGCAGCCCTGAATAACAATCTGCAACAGCGCAAAAGCGCGGAAGCGGTGATTGCCAAAAACGAGGCGGCGCTGAAAAACGCCCGTGCCCAAAGTCTGAAAACCCAGGCGGATTTGAAACGCGTGAAAGAGCTGACCGCGGACGGCTCCCTCTCCATTCGCGAGCGCGATTCGGCACTGGCCAGTGCCGCCCAGGGGAGCGCCGATATCGACCAGGCGAAAGCAACGCTTGAGATGTCGCGTCAGGATCTACAAACGGTCATCGTCAATCGCGGTTCGCTGGAAGCGGACGTTGAGAACGCGAAAGCCGCGCTGGAGCTGGCGCAGATCGATCTGCAAAACACCCGCATTGTCGCGCCGCGTGACGGTCAGCTCGGGCAGATTGCGGTGCGTCTGGGGGCGTACGTCACCGCCGGGACGCACCTTACCACGCTGGTCCCGCCGCAGCACTGGGTGATCGCCAATATCAAAGAGACGCAGCTGGCGAATTTACGCGTCGGCCAGCCGGTGAAATTCACCGTCGATGCCTTAAACGATAAAGCCTATCAGGGCCGCGTGGAGAGCATATCCCCGGCCACAGGGGTCGAGTTCAGCGCTATCACCCCGGATAACGCCACGGGCAACTTTGTTAAAATCGCCCAGCGCATCCCGGTACGCATTGAGGTACTCGGTGAGCCGGAGGCGTACCGGCTGCTGCGCCCTGGCATGTCGGTGCAGGTAACCATCGACACGCGGGAGGCGAAACAATGACGCTTCGCCCGATAGTCGGCCTGCTGATAATGGCTATCCTGGCGGGATGCCAGTCGGTAGACGTTGAGCCCGCCAAATCGTCCCTGCACATACCGGCCCAGTGGCGCGCGACGTCGGGGCCAGCCAGCCCGACAGAGCAGCTCTGGTGGCGAAATTTTCACGACAGCAATCTGAATCGCTATGTGGATCAGGCGCTGAAGAATAACAGCGACGTGCTGATTGCCCGCGAGCGGATTAACGAGTACCAGGCCCGGGTGTACGCCGCCGACGGCAGCCTGTTCCCGTCGCTTGACGCGGGCGTGACCGGGACGCGCGCGCGCTCGCAGTCCGCCGCCACGGGGCTTCCGGTATACGGTACGTTGTACAAAGGCAGCCTGACCGCCAGCTACGACGTGGATATCTGGGGCGTAAACCGCAGCACCTCCCGTGCCGCTGAAGCGTCGCTGGAGGCACAAAAGGCGGCGGCTGCGGCGGCTGATCTGACCGTCGCATCCTCGGTGGCCTCCGGGTACGTCACCCTGCTGTCGCTGGACGAACAGCTTCGCGTTACCCGGTCCACGCTGAAGTCGCGTGAAGAGGCGTTCAACCTCGCCAAGCGACAGTTTGAGACGGGATACAGCTCTCGCCTTGAGCTGATGCAATCGGATTCTGAGCTGCGCGCCACCCGCGCCCAGGTTCCACTGCTTCAGCACCAGATTGCGCAGCAGGAAAATGCGCTTAGCCTGCTGCTGGGCAGCAACCCGGGTGACGTTGCCCGCGGTGAAAGCTTTGATGCCCTGACGCCGCTGAAACTGCCCTCCCAGCTGCCGTCGACGCTACTGAACCGACGCCCGGATATCGTCCAGGCTGAACGTCAGCTGATTGCGGCGGACGCGACGCTGGCGGCATCGCGCGCCAGCCTGCTGCCGTCGATCAACCTCACGGCCACGGGATCGGTGCAGGATCGCACGCTGTCGGGGTTGCTGGATAACCCGCTACAGCTCTGGAGCGTGGGCGGCAGTATTCTTGCGCCGCTGCTGAACCGTCAGGCGCTGAATGCGCAGGTAGATATCTCTCAGTCCCAGCGGAATCAGGCGCTGTATAGCTACGAAAAAACCGTGCGTAACGCGTTTGCTGAGGTGAATGACAGCCTTGATGCCATCACCCGCTATCAGGAACAGCTTACCGAGCTGCTGGCACAGCAGACGGTCGCGCAGGAGACGCTGCGGATTGCGCAAAACCGCTACCGCAACGGATACTCTTCTTATCTGGATGAGCTCGATGCGCAGCGCACGCTGTTCTCGGTGCAGACCAGCGTGGTACAGGTGAAAAACAACCTGCTGCTGGCGCAAATTGATTTGTATAAAGCGCTGGGCGGCGGTTGGGTCAGTGCCTGAAGACATGCCGGGTGGCGGCTACGCCTTACCCGGCCTACGTGCTCTACATGCTCTCCCGTAGGCCCGGTAAGCGCAGCGCCACCGGGCAACGGTTTTAGCCGGAAATCTGCTCCATCGCCTGCAAGATACGCTTATCCGAAATGGGATACGGCGTTCCCAGCTGCTGAGCGAAGAAGCTGACGCGCAGCTCCTCGATCATCCAGCGGATCTCCCGCACGTCGTCGTCATCGCGACGCGCCGGCGGCAGTTTGTTGAGCCACTGCTGCCACGCCTGCTGCACGTTTTCGACTTTCAGCATCTGCGCACGATCGCGATGCGGATCGACCGCCATTTTCTCCAGACGCTTCTCTATCGCCTGCAAATAACGCAGCGTATCGCCCAGACGCTTAAAGCCATTGCCGGTGACAAAGCCGCGATACACCAGCCCCGCCATCTGCGCCTTGACGTCCGACAGCCCCAGGGCCATGGTCATATCCACCCGCCCCTTCAGGCGCTTGTTGATATTGAACACGGCGGTAAGGATCTGCTCGACCTGTTTGGCAATCTCCACCACGGTGTCGTTCAGCTCCGCGCGCACCTTTTCATGAAGCTGAGCAAAGCCCTCTTCCGTCCAGACCGGACCGCCGGCCTCGTGGATCAGCTTATCCACACCGCAGGAGATGCAGTCGTCGATCAGGTCCAGCACCTTACCGTACGGGTTAAAGTAGAGTCCCAGCTTGGCTTTGTTCGGCAGCTTCTCGTGCAGATACTTAATCGGCGACGGGATGTTAAGCAGAAGCAGTCGACGCAGCCCGCGCCACATCATCTGCTGTTGCTCCTGCGGATTGTCAAAGAGCTTAATCGCCACGCTGTCGCGCTCATCCACCAGCGCGGGCCAGGCTTTCACCTTGTAGTTCCCGCGCTTCTGCTCGTAGCTTTCCGGAAGCTGACCAAAGCTCCAGATGTGCAGCCCGCTCTGCTCAATGCCGTCATCGGCCACCGCAGAGAGCGTCTCCTGGACTTTACCTTTCAGCGCCTCTTTCAGCTCCGTCAGAGAACGGCCTTCGAGCAGCTTTTTGTTTTTATCGTCCACCACGTGGAATGTGATTTTCAGGTGATCGGGCACCTGATCCCAGTTCCAGTCGTCGCGGTCGATGGTGGTTCCGGTCATGCGGCGGAACTCACGCTCCAGGGCGTCCAGCAGCGGCAGCTCCAGCGGCGTGACGCGGCCTAAAAACGCTTCGGCGTAGTTCGGCGCCGGCACAAAGTTACGCCGCACCGGTTTAGGCAGGGATTTGATTAACGCAATGACCAGCTCGCGGCGCAGGCCGGGGATCTGCCACTCAAACCCGCTCTCTTCCACCTGGTTTAACAGCGGCAGCGGAATGTGCACCGTCACACCATCGGCATCCGCGCCCGGCTCAAACTGATAGGTCAGACGCAGCTTGAGGTTGCCCTGATGCCAGAAGTTCGGATAATCGAGCTTGCTGACCGACTCCGCGCCCTCTTTGATCAGCATGCTCTTTTCGAAGTTGAGCAGGTCCGGGGCCTCTTTGCTGGCTTTCTTCCACCAGCTGTCGAAATGGCGCGCCGAGATCACATCGTGACTGATGCGCTGATCGTAAAACTCAAACAGCGTCTCGTCGTCCACCAGAATGTCGCGACGGCGGGACTTGTGCTCAAGCTCTTCCACCTCGGCGCGCAGCTTCAGGTTTTCGCGGAAGAAGGCATGACGCGTCTGCCAGTCGCCTTCCACCAGCGCGTGGCGGATAAACAGCTCGCGACTCAACGCCGGATCGATCTGGCTGTAGTTAACCTTACGCGCGGCCACCACCGGCAGGCCGTAGACGGTGACTTTTTCCGTCGCTATCACCGCGCCCTGCCCGCGCTCCCAGTGCGGCTCGCTGTATGAGCGTTTCAGCAGGTGCTGCGCCACCGGCTCAACCCACTCCGGATCGATACGCGCGGCGATACGCCCCCACAGACGGCTGGTTTCCACCAGCTCGGCGACCATGGTCCACTTCGGCGGCTTCTTAAACAAACCGGAGCCCGGGAAGATGGAGAAACGCGCGTTGCGTGCGCCGGTATATTCCTGCTTATCCGCATCCTTCATCCCGATATGAGACAGCAGGCCAGTCAACAGGGCGATATGAATTTCGCGGTACTCCGCCGGTTCACTGTTCACCGGGATACCCAGCTCTTTCACCACCTGGCGCAGCTGGGTATAGATATCCTGCCACTCGCGTACGCGCAGATAATTGAGGAAATCCACCCGGCACTGACGGCGGAACTGGTTCGAGGAGAGCGCTTTTTGCTGCTCGCCAAGGTAGTTCCACAGGTTCACAAAGGCGAGGAAATCGGACTCTTTATCGTGGAAGCGACGGTGTTTTTCATCCGACGCCTGCTGCTTGTCCATTGGACGCTCGCGCGGATCCTGAATGGAGAGCGCCGAGGTGATGATCATCGCCTCGCGCACGCAGCCGTGTTTTTGCGCCTCCAGCACCATGCGCGCCAGACGCGGGTCGACCGGCAACTGGCTAAGCTGGCGGCCCAATGGCGTTAGCTTGTAGGCCGTCGCCTGTTCGTCGGTGGTGATGGCCCCCAGCTCTTCCAGCAGCCGCACCCCGTCCTGAATATTGCGCTTATCCGGCGCTTCCACAAACGGGAAGGCGGCGATATCGCCCAGCCCCAGCGCGGTCATTTGCAGGATAACGGATGCCAGGTTGGTCCGCAGGATCTCCGGATCGGTAAACTCCGGGCGCGACAGGAAATCGTCTTCCGAATAGAGACGAATACAGATCCCTTCCGACACGCGGCCGCAGCGGCCCTTACGCTGATTAGCCGACGCCTGCGAAACCGGCTCAATCGGCAGGCGCTGAACTTTGGTGCGGTAGCTGTAGCGGCTGATGCGCGCCGTACCCGGGTCGATCACGTATTTAATGCCCGGTACGGTCAGCGAAGTTTCGGCCACGTTGGTCGCCAGCACGATGCGGCGCCCGCTGTGCGGCTGGAACACGCGGTTCTGCTCGCTGTTCGACAGGCGCGCGTACAGCGGCAGGATCTCGGTATGGCGCAGATCGCGCTTGCTGAGCGCATCGGCGGTATCGCGGATCTCGCGCTCGCCGCTCATGAAGATCAGAATGTCGCCAGAACTCTCGTTGCCCAGCTCGTCGACGGCATCAAAGATGGCCTGAAGCTGGTCGCGCTCGGTATCGTCCGCCTCTTCCACAATCGGGCGATAGCGCACTTCCACCGGATACGTGCGTCCTGACACCTCGATAATCGGCGCATTGTTGAAATGTTTTGAGAAGCGCTCCGGGTCGATGGTCGCGGAGGTGATGATGATTTTCAGATCCGGACGCCGGGGCAGCAGCTCTTTCAGGTAGCCGAGCAGGAAGTCGATGTTCAGGCTGCGCTCGTGCGCTTCATCGATGATGATGGTGTCGTACTGCATCAGCAGACGATCCTGCTGGATTTCCGCCAGCAGGATACCGTCGGTCATCAGCTTAACCATGGTGTTATCGCTGACGTGGTCGCTGAATCGCACCTTGTAGCCGATGCAGCCGCCCGGCTCCGTTTGCAGCTCTTCCGCAATACGGTTCGCCACGGTGCGCGCCGCCAGACGACGCGGCTGGGTGTGACCGATCAGCCCTTTCACCCCGCGGCCCAGCTCCATGCAGATTTTCGGCAGCTGAGTGGTTTTACCTGAACCGGTTTCCCCCGCGACGATCACCACCTGGTGGTCGCGTACGGCCTCAAGAATGTCCTGTTTCTTCTGGCTGACGGGCAGATTTTCCGGATAGGTAATCTCCGGACGTGCGGCTTCACGCAGCACAACTTTCCCTGCCGCCTGTTCAATCTCGTTGGCCATCTCCTGGTAAATGGCCTGTTGTGCATCAGGATTTTTAACCTTCTTAACGCCGTGCAGACGGCGCGCAAACCGCTGTTTATCGCGCAGCATCAGCGAATCAAGCTTTTGCATCAGAATCGGGAAGGTCAATTTTTGGTGTTCTGTCATAGCGTTAACGGGCAGTGCACTGCCGGATAAAATCTCTTTTTAATGATTGGTATAGAGTACCACATCAGCGCTTTTCGCGCCTTATTCAAAAAATTCGAACATAGGCTTCGATATATTGCGCTATCCCTGTGGCAGGATTGTGACTAAAGTGTCAACAAGCAACGGGGCAACCCCCTCAATCAAATACAAAACAGGAATTTCCCATGAGCAAAGTATTAGTGTTGAAATCCAGTATTCTGGCAGGGTATTCACAGTCTGGTCAGCTGTCTGACTATTTCGTTGAACAGTGGCGTGAACAGCACAGCGCGGATGAAATCACCGTGCGTGACCTGGCGGCAAACCCAATTCCTGTGCTGGACGGCGAGCTGGTTGGCGCGCTGCGTCCGAGCGATGCGCCTCTTACCCCGCGTCAGCAGGAAGCCCTGGCGCTCTCCGACGAGCTGATTGCTGAGTTGCAGGCGCACGACGTTATCGTGATCAACGCCCCAATGTACAACTTCAACATTCCTACCCAGCTGAAGAACTACTTCGACCTGGTGGCGCGTGCTGGCGTAACCTTCCGTTACACCGAGAACGGCCCGGAAGGTCTGGTGAAAGGCAAGCGTGCGGTTGTACTGACCAGCCGCGGCGGTATTCACAAAGATACCCCTACCGACCTGGTCGCACCGTACCTGACGCTGTTCCTGGGCTTCATCGGCATTACCGACGTGAACTTCGTGTTCGCTGAAGGTATCGCTTACGGCCCGGAAGTGGCCACCAAAGCGCAGACCGACGCGAAAGCCGCTATCGACAGCCTGGTCGCGGCCTAAGTTTTCCCCCTCTCACCGCCCGGTGGGAGGGTTTTTCTTTTCCCCCGTATTTCGTTATCATCCGCACCCACTCTCCAGCCCGGCGGCCTGATGTCTGTCATTATCGATACGTTTATTGCACCACCCTGTCACGACGACATTGAGATCCTCTGGCAGGACGAGCATCTGCTGCTGATCAATAAACCTTCCGGTCTGCTCAGCCTGTCGGGGAAAAATCCGCAAAACCTCGATTCCGTCCACCACCGTCTTGTTCAAACCTTTCCCGGCTGCACGCTGGTGCATCGTCTTGATTTTGGCACTTCGGGTCTGATGGTCATTGCGCGTAACAAAGCGATCAACGCCGCGCTTTGCCACCAGTTCAGTCAGCGCGCCGTGAACAAGGTTTACACTGCCCTGTTGTGCGGACATGTGGAACAGGACGAAGGGACCGTGGATGCGCCGATTGCCAAAGATCCGGCGCTGTTTCCGCTGATGACGATCTGTGCCCGCACCGGTAAGCCCGCTCGCTCCCGCTATCGGGTGGTGGAACGTATTTACCAGGATACGACAATGCCGCTGACGCGGGTTGAGCTTACCCCGGAGACCGGGCGCACCCACCAGCTGCGCATTCACTGCCAGCAGTTAGGCCACCCTATTCTGGGGTGCGATCTGTATGGTGGTCTGGAATGGCCGGGGGCGGAAGAAACGCCCCGGCTGATGCTGCATGCAAGCGCTCTGAATTTTATTCATCCGCTGAGCGGCGAGACGATGAACGCCCGTCACGCCGCGCCGTTCTGAGCGGGGATTACCACATTAAATCGTCAGGGATTTTGAAGTCTGCGTACGGATCGTCTTCGTCCTGCTCTTCCTGACTCAGGGCGCTGTTTAGCACAATGCTGTCCGCATCGCGCTGGGCAATTTTATCCGCCACTACCGCCGGGATAATCGCGTAATCACAGTCGCCATTCGCGTTAATCACCAGTCGGGCAATCGCCAGACGGCCGTTGATCAGCTGGGTTTGCGTCTGCTTATCGACCTCGATTTTTTTGATAAGGTTGCCGTCGGTAAAGTTAAAGGTAATGTTGCCCTTCGCCACGGTGATGCGGTTCATCTCAATCAGCTGCTTCACCTGCGCCCTGAACTCTTTTGCCAGCACCGCCTGTTTTTGCTGTTCGCTCAGCTGCTTATCACGCTCCAGCTGGGCTTTCTTGTTCTCTTCAACAGCCTCTCTCGCCTCGCGAGCCTGGACGCGGGATTTTTTCGCCGTGCGCTGGACCTTCGCCATCTTTTTACTGCTGACTAAGCCCGCTTTCAGCATCTGCTCTTGTAGGGTGAGTTTTGTCATGTTCGTTTAAACCGGTTGGAAATGTCGGGGGATTATACCTGAATCGCGCAGTTCATGAAGAACCCTCATGTTGCAGTGAAATTAAGTCACTTCCCCTGCGCCAGTGGCTCAGGCATAAATTATGCATTGATAACGTTCCGGCAACATGAACTTAGGATGCATAACCAAATGAGTCAGGCCTTCACATTTACCCTTAAGCGCAGTTGCTTTGATGAAAATTATAACCCGTCAGAAAACACGCGTACCACCACCAACTTCGCCAACCTGGCGCGTGGCGAGAAGCGTCAGGAGAACCTGCGCAATACGCTGGTGATGATCAACAACCGCTTTAACGCGCTGGCGAGCTGGGATAACCCGAAAGCTGACCGCTATGCCGTCGAGCTGGAGATTATTTCAGTCGATATGAATATCGGCGGCGATTTTACTTTCCCGGCCATCGAAATTCTGCAAACGACGATCGTGGATAAAAAAACCCACGAGCGCATCGAAGGCATCGTCGGAAATAACTTCTCATCGTATGTTCGTGACTATGATTTCAGCGTCCTGCTGCTGGAGCATAATAAAGACCGGGCCCGTTTCTCCCTCCCCGAGAATTTTGGCGAGCTGCACGGCAATATTTTTAAAAGCTTCGTTCATTCTGCGGAATATCAGGCGAACTTTAAAAAAGCGCCGGTGATCTGCCTGAGCGTCTCCAGCAAAGACACCTATCGTCGTACCGGTAACCACCACCCGGTGCTGGGCTATGAGTACCAACCGGACGGCGAGTCACTAACGGAACAGTACTTCGCGAAGATGGGCCTGAAGGTTCGCTATTTCATGCCGGAAAACAGCGTCGCGCCTTTTGCCTTCTTCTTCACCGGCGATTTACTGCGTGATTACACCAATCTGGAACTGATCGGCACCATCAGCACCATGGAGACGTTCCAGAAGATCTATCGACCAGAAATTTACAATGCCAATTCCGCTGCGGGACAGTGCTATCAGCCCGACCTGAATCAGCAGGATCACTCATTAACCAAAATCGTCTATGACCGTGAAGAGCGCAGCCGGCTGGCCATTGAACAGGGTAAATATACCGAAGAGCGGTTTATCAAACCCTATAAAACCCTTCTTGAGCAGTGGTCTCAACACTTCACGCTTTAATTTAATACGGATAAAAGGTTCTTTTATGAAAACATTGCTCCCGACATCAACGGCTGGCAGCCTGCCGAAACCCACCTGGCTTGCGCAGCCGGAAACGCTCTGGTCGCCGTGGAAACTCCAGGACGAGGAATTACTGGCAGGGAAACAGGATGCGCTGCGTTTGTCTCTGGATGAACAGATTCGCGCCGGGATTGATATCGTCAGCGACGGGGAACAAACCCGCCAGCATTTCGTCACCACCTTTATTGAACATCTCAGCGGCGTGGATTTTGAGAACCGTCAGACGGTGCGCATCCGTAACCGCTACGATGCGAGCGTGCCGACCGTGGTAGACGCGGTGGCGCGCCAGAAGCCGGTGTTTGTAGACGACGCAAAATACCTGCGCCAGCTGACGGATAAGCCGATCAAATGGGCGCTGCCCGGCCCGATGACCATGATCGACACGCTATACGATGCCCACTATAAAAGCCGTGAAAAGCTGGCCTGGGAGTTCGCTAAAATTCTCAATCAGGAGGCCCGCGAGCTGGAAGCGGCCGGCGTCGACATTATTCAGTTCGACGAACCTGCCTTTAACGTCTTTTTCGACGAGGTGAATGACTGGGGTATCGCCGCGCTGGAGCGCGCCATTGAAGGGCTGAAATGCGAAACCGCGGTACATATCTGTTACGGGTACGGCATCAAAGCCAATACGGACTGGAAAAAGACGCTCGGCTCCGAGTGGCGCCAGTATGAAGAGGCATTTCCAAAGTTGCAGACCTCGAAGATCGATATTATTTCGCTGGAGTGCCACAACTCGCGCGTGCCGATGGATCTGCTGGAGCTTATCCGCGGTAAAAAAGTGATGGTCGGGGCAATTGACGTGGCCACCCAGACCATCGAAACGCCGGAAGAAGTGGCCGATACGCTGCGCAAGGCGTTGCAGTTTGTTGATGCAGACAAGCTCTATCCGTCCACCAACTGCGGTATGGCCCCCCTTTCCCGCCAGGTCGCCAACGGTAAGCTGAAGGCGTTAAGCGCCGGGGCTGACATTATCCGTCGCGAGCTTGCCCGCTAACCTTCAGGTTTGCCAGTACAGTGGCGTACCGAATCGCTCAATATAGTAATCAATCACCGCCCTGACGTTCAGGGGCGGATGACGCGCGTTCGGGTAAATCGCCGCAATCGTCAGTGGCTCCGTATTAATTGAACACTCCATTTCCGGCAGCAGTGCCACCAGCTCACCGCTTTTGAGCCGTTCGCTCACCATCCAGTCCGGGAAAAGCACAACGCCCATGCCGCCCAGCGCCGCAATCAGGAGCGTTTCCGCGTTATTGGAAGTCATCAGCGGTACAATGGGATAGTGAACCCACGCCTCGCCCGGCTGCCGGATCAGCCAGCGGTTAGGCCCGGACGAGCCGCGGTAAACCAGACAGTGGTGACGGCTGAGATCGTCCGGCCCCTCGGGCGCGCCATGTTTTTGCAGATAGTCCGGCGAGGCCGCCAGATGATAGAACTGCTGCCCGAACACCCGGGCGTGAAACGAGGAGTCCGTCAGCGCGCCGATGCGGAAGATAACGTCCGCGGCGTCACGGTGCGGATCGATAAAATCGTCGGTGAGGGTCAGTTCAATGGAGAGACGAGGGTAACGCGCCAGAAGCCCCGGCAGGCCCGGCGCGATGTGCCTTTGTCCGAAAAAGACCGGGCCATTGATACGCAGCGTGCCCGACGGCTCGCGGGCGCGTTCATCCAGCTCGCGTCGCGCGTCCTCCATATTCCCGGCCATCGCACGGGCATAGCGCACAAAAAGATGCCCGCTCTCTGTGGGCATAATCGCCCGCGTGTTGCGGTAGAAAAGCTGTTGCCCGAGGGCGTCCTCAAGCTGGTGGATCACGCGTGAGACCTGCGACGCAGAAATCCCTTCCCGCCTCGCCACCACGGAAAAATTCTGCGTTTCATAAACGTCGATGAAGATCAGCAGCGCGCGAATGCTGATATGTCCGGCATCCATCATTAATGCATTTCCTGCAAAGGTGTTTCCTGCATTATGGCATTTTTCTCAATGATGTTCAGACGTAATCTTCTCCGCCTGGAAAAAGGAGAAAAAGCGTTATGCACATTATTTTAATTTTACTGGTGATTGCCGGCGGCATGGGGCTGTCCGTGGAAGCCGGGCTGCTGGGGCCGCTGGGCGCAGAGGTGGGCGACCTGTGGGCGGCGTTCAGCATATTCAGCGTGGGAACGGGGCTGACGTTTCTGCTGATGCTGTTTTTCAGCCCGCGCAACAGTCCCTCATTTTTTGCGCAGCCTTCATGGCACCTGTTGGGTGGCGTGCTCGGCCCGGTTTACGTCATCATTCTCACCATTGCCACGCCTGCGATCGGCATTGCCATGACGATGATCGGCATTCTGGCAGGCCAGGTTTTTAAAAGCCTGATTATCGACCACTATGGCCTGCTGGGTACGCCGCACCGCAGGATCGATACAAAACGCATTATTGCGCTGGGATTTATCATCGCCGCGCTCATTCTCGTGGCGCAGGGGTAACGTTATGACAGTGATTATGATTATTCTGGCGGTGATTGGCGGCGCAACGCTGAGCATTCAGGCTGCTATTAACGGGCAATTAGGCAGCAGCGTGGGGGTATTTAAAAGCGCGTTTCTGACGTTTTCCGTCGGCGCGCTGGTGACCGCCCTGCTGATCTTCTTTTTTGAGCCGAAACAGGCGGTCAGCCTGATGGATGTGCCCAAATGGCAGCTTCTGGGGGCCCTGTGCGGCGTGCCCTATATCGTGATTATGGTGCTCGCCGTGCAGCGCATCGGGACCGCCGTTGCCACGGTAGCGGTTATCCTGGGCCAGCTGGCCATGAGCATGCTGATTGATAACTTTGGCTGGCTGAACAATGAAGCCATTCCGTTTTCAGTGAGCCGTTTCGGGGCCGTCGTCTGCCTGAGTATTGCGCTCTTCTTCATCTACTCAAGCAGTAAACCTCAGCCCGAAGAGGATTAACCGCCCTCTTTGCGGGTAAAGAACAGCGTCACCGTGGCGACGGTGACGCCAAATTTCTTCATCTCGGTTTTATTAAACAGACGGGTGCTGTCCTGCAAATACATCCAGTCATCAAAGTGCAGCAGCCAGGTTTTGCCGTCCGCCTTCACGTTCATGCTGTAGCGCCAGTTAAGGGCATTGCCCGCCGCCTGGCCTGTCGCGCCACCTTCTATGTCACCCGCCGTGCCTTCATAGCGATTCTGCCCAACGCGGCGGATATGCCAGACGCGCTGCTGCTTCTCGCCGTCATCGTAGACAAAATGTTCATTCAGGGTCAGCGTATCGCCGATAACATCCCCGGCGATCTCGACGTGAAAACGACGGATCTGCTTACCGCTGCGATCCTGCACCATCCCCCACGCCTCGGTTTTCCCCTGGAAGTAAGTAAAAATATCAAGCCGTGGCTGCTGCTGACGATACTCTGTCACCTCGGTGCTACATCCGGCCACCAGCATCGTCAGGGCAAGCGCCATTAACAGGAAACGTTTCATTGTGGTCCTCCGATTAACTGCTGACGCAGTTCAGGATACTCGCTCAGCCAGGCTTCACTCTGCGGCTCCTGCTGCAAAATGCCCTGCGCCTGCCACTGGTCGCGGGTCGCCTCAACCAGGTCGTCACCATCGATGTCCCGGGCATAGGTGATAATCAGCGCATTATCGCCGTCTAACCCTGTATAGCTGCCGTCGGGCGTCAGAAGCTGAGAGGTATAAACGGTAAACGGCCCCCAGACGCTCGCCGATCAGGTAGGCCACCGGCCCGCCCAGGGTCGCCAGTACCGTCAGCAACCAGCCCGGCAAGGTGGTCGTGCGGGTCAGTTGCGTCCAGACGGTGGCAAACATTAGCCACAGCGCCACCATCCATAGCGGCATCAGGGACGCGCCCGTGAACGCAATCAGCCCCGTCAGCGCCCAGAGCGCGTCCAGTAGAGATCAAACCCGATGGCCAACAGAAATACCTGCCCGTAGCGCTTCATACGCGTTCCGCAGTCAGCTGCACCACGCTGATGGTGCGGGCATTAAACCCGGCTTCACAGTAGCCGAGGTAGTACAGCCACATCCGGCGGAAACGGTCATCAAACCCGAGCTTTTCAATCTCCTGCCAGGCGTGAACGAACCGCTGACGCCAGTGCGCCAGCGTGCGGGCGTAGTCCGGTCCCATATCGAAGAGGTTACGCACCACAAAATCGGTATGGCGGGTCATGAGTTCATTCATGGCGGTGATGCTGGGCAAAAAGCCGCCGGGGAAGATGTAGCGCTGAATAAAATCGACGCTTTTGCTGTAGTCGCGATAGCGTTGATCCTGAATGGTGATGGCCTGAATCGCCATCCGCCCGCCTGGACGCAGACGCGCCTGGCAGGTGCGGAAAAATGTTGGCAGGTAGCGTTGACCGACAGCCTCAATCATCTCAACCGACACCAGCTTGTCGTAGACCCCGGTCAGATCGCGGTAGTCGCAGAGCAGCACCTCAACACGATCCTGCAACCCTGCCCGGGCGATGCGCGCGGTGGCCCAGTGGTACTGCTCCTGCGACAGCGTGGTGGTGGTCACCCGGCAGCCGTAATGACGGGCGGCATATTCCGCCATCGCCCCCCAGCCGGTGCCAATCTCCAGCAGATGATCGTTTGCCGTGAGCGCCAGCTGGTCACACAGCCTCGCCATTTTCGCCTGCTGAGCCGCGGTCAGATCCTGCTCGTCCCCGCTAAACAGCGCGCTGGAGTACAGGAGATGTTCATCAAGGAAATGGGCGTAAAAGGCGTTGCCCAGATCGTAATGGGCGGCAATATTTTCCCGCGCCTGGGCGCGGGAGTTGCGCCGCATCCAGTGCCGCAGCCGCTCCACCGGTTTCCCGAGCAGGCGAAACCCTTTTTCCAGCTTTCCGAGGATTTGGCTATTGCGCGCAATCAGCTCCAGCAGCGGCGTCAGGTGGGGCGTCTCCCAGTCGCCATCCATCCACGCTTGTGCCGCGGCGAGGCTGCCCCCGGTTAAAATGCGCCAGTAGACGCCTGGAGCAAGTACCTGCACCTCAGCGTGAAGCGCGGCGGAGGCGTCGCCGAACTGGAACGTCTGCGCGCCTTCACGCAGCGTCAGCGAACCACCGTGCAGGCCATTCAGCAGGCGGAAGAGCAACCATCGCGCGACGCGGACGTTGCGCGGGATATCGGGTTCAAGCGCAAAGACGGGATTGGTCATGAGCGTTCACTCCTGCTGAGGGGATGGTTATGCAGCGGTACGCGCTTCAGCCACAGCCTGAGCGCCTGCCAGTAAATGGCGAAAACGGTTTTGAGGGTCATCAACGGGATCCGCGCCAGCAGCGAACGCAGCGCCGTGCGCGTCAGCGGGACCCGGCGCAGCGTCAGGGTGGCATCAAACACCTTCGTCTCCTGATGGTTTTCGATATGCATGCGCAGCGTGCTGTCCGGGCTGTTGAAGCGCCAGTGGTAGATCATATCCATCGGATTAAAGGGCGAGACGTGAAACGCTTTCTCCGTCGGCGGGGCGTCCCGCCCCGCTACCGCGTAGTAATGTCGTTCATTCCACGGCGTGTTACGGACTTCGGCGAGAACCCAGCGCAGGGTGTCTTCTCCGTCATAGCAGTAGTAGAAATTGACCGGGTTGAAATGAAAACCGAAATAGCGCAGCTGAGTCAGAAGCATGACCCGCCCCGCCGGACGTTCGCCGGTCAGATTTTCCAGACGCTCAAGGACACGCGCTTTGAGCGGCGTGCCCAGCGGGTAATCCGCATCATAAAATGCCGCGGGCGCAACGCGGTTACGACGCACGCCGACGGAGGGTAGCGCGTCCAGCTCATCCAGATCGAGCCAGGCCATAAACACGCTGTAGGTAAAGTGGTGCGCTTTCGGCGCAAGCCGACGATGGCGCAATGTACCGTGGTATAGGCAGCTGTTCATCTCAGTTGCCCTCCCCGGCCGCGATAGCGTTGACCACATCCAGCGCACTGCGTACGCCATCTTCGTGGAAGCCGTTGTACCAGTACGCGCCGCAGAACCAGCTCCGCTGGCGACCGTTTATTTCGCCGCGCCGGGCCTGAGCGTGCCAGCTTTTCGGGTTAAAAAGCGGATGCTCATAGACAAAGCGGCGCAGCACAAAGCGTTCCTCCACCGGCGTTTCCGGGTTGAGGGTGACGCAAAACAGCGGGCTGCCCGGCGGCAGTCCCTGCAAGATATTCATGTTGTAGGTGACGCAGGCGCTGGCCTGATCCTGCTCGCTGAGGCGGTAGTTCCAGCTCGCCCACGCGCGTTCGCGTACCGGCAGCCAGCGCGGATCGCGGTGAAGCACCACCTCGTTACGCTGCCAGCCAATATCCCCCAGCACCTCGCGTTCAGCCTGCGTTGGGCTGGCGAGCATCGCCAGCGCCTGAGCGGAGTGGCAGGCGAAGATCACCTGATCAAAGGTGTCTGTTACGCCCTCACGCGCAATATCAACCCCACGATCGTGGCGAATAACCTGCTGGACCGGCGCGTTGAGGTGCAGCGTCAGGCGATCGCCGAGCGTGTCCAGCATCGCGCGGATATACTCCCTGGAGCCGCCTGGCACCACGTACCACTGCGGACGATGGGTCATGTCCAGCAGACCGTGGTTTTCAAAAAAGCGTAAAAAGAGCGGCAGCGGAAAGCGTTTCATCTCCTGTAGCGACGACGACCAGATAGCCGCCCCCATGGGCAGGATGTAGTGGCGCGCAAAAAAGGGCGTAAAGCGGTGCTGGCGCAGGAACGTTTCCAGCGTGGCGGAACCATCGACTTCGCCCCGGAGCGTCTGTTTCGCCAGCCGGTTAAAGCGCACGATCTCCTTCAGCAGCGTCCAGAAGGCAGGGTTGAGCAGATTACGTCTCTGGGCGAACAGCGACGTCAGCGTGTGCCCGTTGTACTCCAGCCCGCTCTGCGGGTTGTGCACCGAAAAGCTCATCTGCGTTTTTTGCCCGCTGATGCCCAGTTCGCTGAGCAGCCCCATGAAGCGCGGATAGGTGCGGTCGTTGTAGACGATAAAACCGGTGTCGATGGCAAAGGTGCCCTGCGGCGTGTCGACATCCACCGTTGCGGTATGGCCGCCCGGCGTGGCCTGCGCTTCAAACAGCGTAACCTGGTGATGTCCGGCGAGCCGCCAGGCACAGGTTAACCCGGCGATGCCGCTGCCGATAATTGCGATTTTCATGATCGCACCATCCTGCGCAGCAGTGTGCGCTGAAGTACATCGGGCAGGCCGGAAAGCAGGCGCAGCGCCAGGCTGATTCCGGCGGGAAACGCGATGTGATCCTTCCCTTTTGCCAGACCGCGACGAATGGCGTGGACGGCGTGCTCTACGCTGACCCGGCCCGGCATCGGGAAATCGTTTTTGCGGGTCAGCGGCGTGTCGACAAAACCGGGTGAAACGACCGTGACGGCAATCCCTTTCGGTTCCCAGTCGAGGCGCAGCGTGTCGGCAAACCAGGTTAACGCCGCTTTAGAGGCGCCATACGCTTCGGCTCGCGGGAAGTGAAGCCAGTGCGCCATCGAACTGACCAGCACCACGCGGTTGCCGGATACCAGCTGCGGCTGCAACGCCGCAAGGCAGTTTACCGGCCCGATGAAATTGGTGGTCATGACCCGCGCCACCCGCTCGGCATCCACCTCGCCGCGGTCGAGATACTCGCAGGTTCCGGCGCAGAGAATCACCGTGTCGGCAGTACAGTCCGCCAGCGCCTGCCGACAGGCGTCCCTGTCTGTCATATCGAACAGGCGCACCGTGATGTTGGGGCTGTGCTGATGGACGGCTGACAGACGTTGCGCATCGCGCCCGCAGGCAATCACCCGGTAACCATCGTCGGCAAACGATTTCGCCAGCCCCGCCCCGATGCCCGAGCTTGCGCCGGTGATCAGAACCGTTTTCATGATTTCACTCTTCGCTTCACGCCGCGCACGGCCCAACCGAGTATCGGGAGATGTTCGTAAATCATCTCTCCGGCATCGTAGTAATCCCGCTGGCGAACAATGCGATCGTCGCGCATGTCTACCACGGAGCAGCCCGGCAGTTGGCGCATTGCCCCCCCGGCGATACGCGGGTGCGACCAGTGCATCATCCAGGTGACAACAAAGCGATCGCTCTGCTGCAACGGTGCATCGACGGTAAAGCGACAGTGTTGAACGTTAGCCAGCAGATGGGTGAAATAGCGCTGAATCGCGAACACCCCGCTGTGTTCGCCAAAGGGATCGATAAGCGTGGCATCGGCGCGATAAATCCCCGCCAGCGCCGAAGGTGGCTGGGTATCCAGCGTGGCGTAGTAATCAACGAACCGACTGATGACGGACGGCAACGTGCTCATGGGTCACATCCTGGGTGTAAACAACGTAGCGGAATCGCATAATTTAAACTTACACAATTAACTTTATTTGTCCAAGTTTGCGCAGGTATATTTTTTATTCTTATTATTTTTCAGTTACATGGAATATCACCACGCACAACCATTTTGTGAAAAATATGAATTTCGCCGCCAGGCTGCCGTTTTTTTAGGGATAACCTTAAGGCAAAGGTGCCATTTATCTTCCAGACTTATCCTTTTAATTCATAAGGATGTCACGCGATGAAACATTTACTGATGACGCTCTTTTCCAGCCCGGAATCCTTGTTGCAGGTCATGAGTCACCAGGAAATTATCGAAGCCGTAGAGGATGGCGACCGCATCATCATCGATCAGGATGGAAACGCCTCGGTTAACTACAAAAACCACGAAGTACGGCAGGACTTTCTGCGCCATGTCAACGCGCTGAAGAGGGCCTGAAATGGGAACGGCAATATTCATGGTATTGATGGTATGCGGGTACTGGTACACCAGCCGCGACCTCTCAACACGGTTTAAAATCAAGCGATCCTTTGGCTGGGACGTCTATTTTCTTGTTGCACTGTATGGCTGTATTTTTGTTCTTCAGGGGGTGATCGCCACCGGCCTGCTGTGGCTGCTGTTGTTCGCCCTCTCCGCCGCCGATAACACGTTCCATTTCACGTCAGCAAAATATGCCGACTGGCAAATTGATTTTATGAACTGGAGCTTCCTGGGGATTCAGGCCCCGGTGGTGGTGATGCTGACCTTCGCGATCCTGTTTTGTCTCTACCGCTCGAACTGGGCCGGAAGCGCGCGGCTGGACGGTGAGGGCCGGAAAAAATTGTACAAGCGGCTGGCGCAGTCGAGCGGGATTGAACAGCTGCTCTATCAGTGCATGGAGGAAGGTGAACTGGCGCACGTCACGCTGAAATCGCGGCGGATCTATATTGGCATGATCCATACCGCCACGCTGGAGTATGAAAAAACGGCCAATATCGTGCTTATTCCGATGCTGAGCGGCTACCGTGACGGGAAGAACATGCAGCTCTGTATCGAACATAACTACAGCAAATGGTATGCCGAGCATGACATTACGCTCGATTCGGAGCCCAAAAGCGCCATGGATTTTCGCAAAGTGATCATGCTGGATCAGATCGAGAGTATTTCGCTGTTCGATCCGGCAAGCGCCAGCGCGCTGGCGATGCGTGAATGAAAAAAATGGCGCCTTATCGTAATAAGGCGCCAGGATTAACCAGGATGAACGCTAAACTTATGGCGTGACAATATTGAACCAGAAGTCAAATGTGTCCATGTAGCTCAGCATCTCTTCCAGCTTCGCTCTGTCTCCGCTCACCTTGACGTCACCCTTGTCCATCGCCTGCTTGAGCGTCTCTTTCTTAAGGATGATGTCATTCAGCGTGGTGCGGTCCAGGGTGATGGTTGCGTCGGCATCCTTCGCCTGCGCGTTGGCGGTATGGTTCAGCACGCCGTTTTCCAGCTCCAGCTTGTATTTGCCGCCATCCTTACCGAGATCGATGTTAAAGACCGCTTTCGCGTTACCGGCCCGCACCCCGTTGATGTGCACGCCCAGGTAGTCGAAGAACATTTCCGGAGTCATCGCCCGCACGGTATCCGGGCTGGCGGTGTTCGGCGTCGGCAGCTTCTTCACGCCATTACGCAGTTCCTGCGCGCCGGTCAGGTAGAAGTTACGCCAGGTGCCCGCTTCCGCCTGGTAACCTAACTGCTCCAGCGCGTCGGCTTCCAGATTACGTGCCGTAGCGTTCTGCGGATCGGCGAAGACAATTTTGCTGGTCACCTGCGCCACCCAGCGGTAGTTGCCCTGCTGATAGTCAGCTTTGGCTTTCTGCATGATGGCATCGGCCCCTCCCATGTATTCCACAAACTTCTTCGCAGCCTGTTCAGGCGGCAGTTCGTCGAGGGTAGCCGGGTTGCCGTCGAACCAGCCGAGATAAAACACGTAGGTGGCTTTGACGTCGTGGCTGACGGAACCGTAATAGCCGCGGCTCGCCCACTGTTTTTCCAGCGATTCCGGCAGTGTAAATTCGGCGGCGATCTCGTCGCGGGTCAGCCCCTTGTTTGCCATACGCAGGGTCTGGTCGTTGATGTAGCGATACATATCGCGCTGGCCTTTCATCAGCTTGACGATATTCTCGTTGCCCCAGGTCGGCCAGTGGTGCTGCGCAATAATCACTTCCGCGTCCGCGCCCCAGCGCTCAATGGCGGCGTTGATGTACTTAGACCAGGCCAGCGGATCGCGGATTTTCGCGCCGCGCAGGGAGTAGGTGTTGTGCAGGGTATGGGTCACGTCCTCTGCGGCTTCGATCATTTTCTTCTCTTTGACATACCACAGCATTTCGGACGGGGCTTCTGAGCCCGGCGCCATCATAAAGTCGTAGGTCAGCCCGTCAATCACTTCCTGCTGGCCGGTATGGGTAATGTAGTTGGTCGGCGGGATCAGGGTCACCGTACCCGCAGAGGTGGTGGTGCCAAGACCCGCCCCCACCTGGCCTTTTGCATCCGGCTTCAGCAGGTTGCCGTACATATAGCTCGCACGGCGGCTCATCGCATTCCCGGCCATAATGTTTTCGGAAACCGCTTCTTTCATAAAGCCTTCCGGGGCGTAGATCTTCACTTTGCCGGACTTCACGTCGGCTTCGTCAACCACACCGCGCAGGCCGCCGTAGTGGTCGACGTGACTGTGGGTGATCACCACAGCGACGACCGGTTTCTTGCCGCGGTTTGCATAGTAGAGATCCAGCGCTTCTTTCGCCGGTTCAGCGCTTAACAGCGGGTCGATAACGGTGATGCCCTTCTCGCCTTCAATGATGGTCATGTTGGAGAGATCGAGATTGCGGATCTGATAAACGCCGTCGGTGACCTTAAACAGCCCGCCAATGTTGATCAGCTGTGACTGACGCCACAGGCTCGGGTTTACCGTATCCGGGGCTTTTTCACCCTCTTTCACGAAATCATATTTCGCCGGGTTCCAGATAACGTTCCCCTGCTCGCCTTTAATCATGTTTTGTGGCAGCGGGGCGATAAAACCTTTATGGGCGTTCTCAAAGTCGGTTTTATCGGCAAACGGTAATTTGTTATACAGGGCGTTATTTGCCTGCCGGGTTGTGGCAGTGGCATCCTGCGGCTTCACTTCCGCAAACGCGGAAAGCGACAGCGACGTCAACACACCGGCAAGCGCCAGATGTTTAGCAATTAGGGTTAATTTCATTGAATGGCCTCGTAGATTAATTGCGCCGCCTGGATATTTACTGTTGGCGGATAATTTTAATGCGAACTCATTGACGACCATTCTAATCAGAATACTTTCTCATCATAGTCCCATATGGGACTGGTTATTTATCGGTTCGTAATCCGGGGGCTATTGCTGCTATACTCGTTACCACGGCAGACGTTGCGGGGAGAGGCTTAGCGTGAATTTTCAGGATATCCATACCTATTATCAGCAACTCAATATTGGGCAATTCTTTCCGCACATGCTTTGTAAAGGCGAGGCCTTAACCGTTGCCGCAAATAAAAAATTCACCGTCGAGCCTGGCTATATCTATTTTTGCACTGAAGGATCGCTGACAATATTAATGCCTGATGATGGCCTAAATATTGGCAATACTATCGAGTATATGCCGATAGGGTTAATGGAAAGGTATTGTCCACTGGCGAAGTATGAATATCGCAGCAGTGCAAAGGTGAAGCTGGTGAGAATAGCCTGGGCCGACTTCGACCAGCTATTTTTCGAGGGCGGGTCTGAGCGCATGCAGGCGCTGGCCACCATACTGACCTACATGTCCATTTTCACCATCGACCTGCACAATGAACGCAGGCAGGTCACCAGCTACCAGACCATAAAACCGATGCTGTACCGCTATCTCTATCGGCAGGAGACCCACACGGGAGAGAATGAGGGCCTGGCGCTGTTTATCATTAAGCGCACTAACCTGTCACGCACGCATGTCTTTCGCGTGCTGGCAGATCTCAAAGCCGGGGGCTATATCACCATGAAGCGCGGAAAGCTGGTGTCGATTGACCGGCCCCTGCCGGAAGCGTATTAAGTTCATCTTCACGCCTTGATCAACGTGCGCGAACGAACGGCCTTATTTATCCCGGCCAGCCGACTTGGGCCGTAAATTCTCATCGAAGACCAGCCGTTTGCGTCCGGGCTCTTCTTCCCGCAGCGGCTCCACCTGATGCAGCGTCTGCTTACAGCGATCCACCAGTACCTGATACTCCCGCGTGCCCTGCTTTTTCCACTCTATTTCCTGCGCGCTTAACTCACGAATCGCTTTCGCCGGACTGCCAAGAATTAAGTGATTCGCAGGCATCTCCGCTTTGGCCTTCACAAACGCCGCCGCCCCGACGATGCTGTTTTCGCCGATCGTCGCGCCGTCCATCACGACCGCATTCATCCCCACCAGCGCATTACGGCGGATAATGCAGCCGTGCAGGATCGCGCTGTGGCCGATATGCCCGTCCTCTTCCACCACCGTGTCCTGCTCCGGAAAACCGTGCATCACGCAGTTATCCTGGATGTTCGCGCCGTCTTTCACCACGATCCGGCCAAAATCACCGCGCAGGCTGGCGTTAGGGCCCACGTAAACACCTTTTCCGAGGATCACGTCGCCAATCAGCACCGCGGTCGGGTGAACATAGCTCTCTTCAGGCACGACCGGCGTCAGACCATCAATTTGATAAACAGGCATACCCTCTCCTTATGTGATATTCAGACCACCAAAACGCTGGTGATAAAGCGTGCCGGGAGCGGGCAGCTCGCCCACGGAGGTTTCCCCCTTCTCACTGACAAACGCCAGGGCTCCCGCCGCCACGCGCTGGTAGATGTTAATGCACAGCTGTCGCGCACTCTGGCCCGCCCAGTGCGCAGGAAGTAACTCCTCCGGCAACAGCGGATCTTTCAGCACCACGCGACGATAAAAATGAATGAGTAACAGCTGGATCTGGAAGCAGCGTTCCGGGGTCAAATCCTCAGGCGGCGCCTCTTTCAGCAGCGGCAGCAGCGGACGGAACGAGTTGATAAACGTTTCGTACATCGCGTTTTGCTCGGTCAGCTGCCAGCACTCTTCCACGCGGGATCGTAGCGCCGCGCGTGACAAGGCCAGCGGCGAATGGGCTTCAAAGAAAATGACGTTTTCCGCCACGCCCGCGTCATGCAGCAGAGACTGCACGTCCGCCAGGTTCTGCGACGGCGAGGCCATCAGGCTCGGCGCCAGCGTGCCGAACCCTTGCCAGATGAGCTGTTTTTTCACGTCCGCGAGCGTGGTTTTATCCAGCCCCTCGGAAAGCAGCAGCAGCCATTTACCATCCCACGCCGGCAGTTCCGCACGGTAGATTTTATTTTCCGCGCGGCGGGTCAAACGCAGCCCCTTGTCGCTGAGATGGTAAAAGCTGCGGCGGCCAATGCGGGACACGTCCAGCCAGCCCTCTTTGTTGAGGCGAAACAGCGCGGTGCGCACAAAGCGCTCCCCGAAACCCATCCCTTCCAGCAGAGCCGCCAGGCTGCCGAGCCAGATCTCTCCGCCGCGATGGGAAAGCGCATCGCCATACAGCGAGGAGATAAGCGACGTTCCGCTGACGGGAACAGAGCTGACTGCGTGCTGGATAAAGGCATCAAGTTTATTCATGTGATTCATTCTGTTGTTATTTTTTTCCTGGATGAATCATAGCATACGAATCTGGGGTGTACCCTCACCCTAACCCTCTCCCAAAGGGAGAGGGAACTTAATACACCCTCTCCCTTTGGGAGAGGGCTGGGGTGAGGGAAATTCAACCGTTGGCTGCCACTTTACGCAAATCAAACACCCGGCAGGCTTTACCCTCGGAGCGCGGTATACTGCCGCAGTTCACGATCATCACGTCGGTCGAGATCCCCACCATCGATTTAATCCGATGACGCAGCTGATGGCAGACCTGACAGCGCTGTTCATGAGTCAGCGTTAAGCTGCTCTGTTTCAGCTCGACCTTCACCGAAAGTGAATCAAGATGCCCGCGGCGGTTCACCTCCAGCTGATAGTGCGGCGAAAGGTGTTCGAACTTAACGATCTCCTCTTCCAGCTGTGACGGGAAGACGTTAACCCCGCGAATGATGAGCATGTCGTCGCTGCGCCCGCTGATGCGATCCATCCGACGCATGGTGCGTGCGGTGCCCGGCAGCAGGCGCGTCAGGTCGCGGGTGCGGTAGCGGATCACCGGCAGCGCCTCTTTGGTCAGCGTGGTGAACAGCAGTTCGCCCTGCTCGCCGTCGGCCAGCGGCGTGCCGTCATTCGGGTTGACGATCTCCGGGAAGAAGTGATCTTCCCAGATGGTCGGGCCGTCGGCGGTTTCAAGACACTCCATCGCCACGCCCGGCCCCATCACTTCGGAGAGACCATAGATATCCAGCGCGGTAATGCCCAGCCGTTTTTCAATTTCGCGGCGCATCGCCTGCGTCCACGGCTCGGCGCCAAACACGCCGACGCGCAGGGAACAGGCGCTGGCATCGCCGCCCATCTGACGCTCCAGCTCTTCAATCAGGTTCAGGCAGTAAGACGGCGTCACCATGATCATATCCGGCTGGAAATCGCGGATCAGCTGCGCCTGCTTCTCCGTCTGGCCGCCGGACATCGGGATCACCGTCGCTCCCAGACGCTCGGCACCGTAGTGCGCCCCCAGCCCGCCGGTGAAGAGCCCGTAACCGTAGGCGACGTGAATTTTATCCTTCGCGCTGCCCCCGGCGGCGCGCAGGGAACGGGCGACGATATTGGCCCAGTTGTCGATATCATTCTGGGTATACCCCACCACGGTCGGCTTTCCGGTGGTGCCCGACGAGGCATGGATGCGTACCACCTGTTCCATTGGCACCGCAAAGGTATCAAACGGGTAGTTGTCGCGCAGATCCTGCTTGGTGGTGCACGGGAATTTTTGCAGGTCCGCCAGCTCGGTGAAGTCGTCAGGGTGAACGCCCGCGGCATCAAACTTGCGTTTGTACATCGGAACGTTGTTGTAGGCGTGGTGCAGCGTCCACTTCAGGCGCGCGGTCTGCAACGCCTGCAATTCATCAATGGACGCGGTTTCGATCGGATCAAGCTTTGTTGTATTTATCATCGCAGGGTACTCACATTATTGTTCGCTCACACACGCTCAAGGATCATGGCAATGCCCTGACCCACACCGATGCACATCGTACACAGCGCGTAGCGCCCGCCGCGTCGGTGCAATTCATTGCTTGCGGCCAGCGCCAGTCTGGCACCGCTCATTCCCAGCGGATGACCTAGCGCGATCGCCCCGCCGTTCGGGTTGACATGCTCCGCGTCATCCGGCAAGCCCAGCTGACGCAGCACGCCCAGCGCCTGTGCGGCGAAGGCTTCATTAAGCTCAATGACGTCCATATCGGTGATACTGAGTCCGGCACGCTCCAGCACCTTGCGGGTGGCGGGCACCGGGCCTAATCCCATCAGGCGCGGCTCGACGCCCGTTGTCGTCATGGCCACAATGCGGGTGCGCGGGGTTAACCCCTGGGCAAGCGCCATGGGCTCGCTGGCGATAATCAGCGCCGCCGCCCCGTCGTTGACGCCAGAGGCGTTCCCCGCCGTCACCACACCGTTCTTACGGAACGGGGCTTTCAGCGCGGCAAGCTGTTCCAGGGTGGTTTCGGCGCGCGGATGCTCGTCCACGCTCACTTCCGTTACCGCACCTTTTTTGCCCGCCACCTGTACCGGGATAATCTCCTGCGCCAGAACGCCATTCTGCTGCGCCCGCGCGGTGCGCTGCTGGCTGCGCAGGGCAAATGTGTCCTGATCGGCACGGCTTATATTTAACAATTCCGCTACATTCTCTGCCGTTTCCGGCATGCTGTCAGTTCCGTATTGCTGATGCATGAGCGGATTCACAAATCGCCAGCCGATGGTGGTGTCGAAGATCTCCGCCTGACGCTGAAACGCCGCCGTGGCTTTGCCCATCACGAACGGCGCACGGGACATGGATTCGACGCCACCGGCGATCAGCAGATCGCCATCCCCGGCCCTGATGGCGCGCGCCGCAAAGCCAATGGCATCCAGACCGGAGCCGCACAGGCGGTTAATGGTGGTGCCGGATACCGTCTGCGGCAGCCCGGCCAGCAGCGCCGACATGCGCGCCACGTTGCGGTTATCCTCCCCGGCCTGATTCGCGCAGCCGAAGATCACGTCATCTATGCGCTCCAGATCGAGCTGCGGGTAACGCGACAGCAGCGCACGCAGCGGCACGGCACCTAAGTCATCGGCGCGCACGCTGGATAATCCTCCGCCGTAGCGACCAACCGGGGTACGCACCCCCTCACAAATAAATGCGTCACGCATCAGGCTTCTCCTGTCACACTGCCGCCGGTGCGGTGAGATTTCCCACGAAAAAGCGCGACGGTTTTCTGGTGTTGGTTCTGAATTTCAATGTCATACACGCCGGTCAGTTTGCCCTGATGCTTCACCCGCGCGGTGGCGGTGAGCTTATCTCCGGCAAAGCCCGGACGCAGAAAATCGATGGCGCAGCCTGAGGCCACCGCCGCCAGCCCCTGACTGTTGCAGGCGTAGGCAAAGGCGGTATCGGCCAGCGAGAACAGCTGTCCGCCGTGGCAGGTTTTATGCCCGTTGAGCATCTGCGGGGTGATGGTCATGGTCACCACCGCGTAGCCCTCGCCCATGTCGATAATGTCCATCCCCATCGCCTGCGCGCAGGCGTCCCGTTCGTACATCGCGCGGGCGTTATGCCAGGCGTTATGACTCATAGCTACTCTCCAGAAGCGCACGCTGGCGCAGCAGTGAACAGGGGCGATAGCGTTCCTCGCCGTAGTGACGTTGCAGATTCTCCAGCAGCGTTAACAGACGCTGCCAGCCAAGGCGCTCGCCCCAGGCGATGGGCCCGCAGGGATAGTTGACCCCTAAGCGCATGGCGGTATCGATGTCTTGCTCGCTGGCGACCCCTTTTTGCAGGGCGTCCAGCGCTTCGTTGGCAATCATCGCTACCGTGCGCCAGACCAGCAGGCCGGGGTAATCGGCAATCTGTACCACCCGTTTCTCCTGGTGCTGCAACCAGTAAATGGCTTTCTGCGTGGCGGCGTGCGGATTGCCGGGTGCGGCGGCTATCACGGCCACATCCCGCTCGATGCGGTCGACCACCACCACCGGGCAGCCGTGGCGCAACGCCAGCGATTGCGCGGTTTCACCCTGCGTTTCGATCAGCAACAGATCGTCGATTTCCGTGACACCGTCACTTCTTCGCTGAACGCGCATCGGGCTGAAGCTGTCGCTGACCGGGGCGAGCCAGCTGACGGCGGGTTTCTCCTCCTGCCAGCGGTAAACGCCCTGCCCGCTTTTCTTGCCCAGACGCCCGGCCAGCACCAGCTCCTGCTGCACCAGCGACGGCAGAAAACGACGCTCCTGCCAGAAGGCGTTAAACACGGAGCAGGTCACGGCAAAGTTAACGTCCTGACCAATCATGTCCGTCAGCTCAAGCGGCCCCATCGGGAAGCCCCCGCCGTCTCGCAGGGCGGCGTCGATCACCTCGGGCGTTGCCACCTGCTCCTCCAGCGCGCGCCAGGCTTCCGAGTAGAACGGGCGCGCCACGCGGTTGACGATAAACCCCGGCGTGGACTGGCAGCGTACCGGCTGCTTTCCCCAGCTCAGCGCCAGCTCGCACAGTGCATCGGCCACTTCGGGAGAGGTCGCCAGTCCGCTGACCACTTCCACCAGCTTCATCACCGGAGCAGGATTGAAGAAGTGCAGCCCGGCGACGCGTTCAGGGTGGTTTATCTCCGCCGCAATCGCGGTAACGGAAATGGACGAGGTATTGCTGGCAAGCAGCGTCTGCGGCGGGCAGACCTCTGCCAGCTGGGTAAACAGCGCTTTTTTTACCTCAAGCCGCTCGGAGGCCGCCTCGATCACCAGATCGGCTTTCGCCAGAGCACTGATATTCGTCACCGGCGTCAGGCGGGCGAGGATCTGTTCCCCGGCGTCGGCAGAGAGTTTTCCGCGCGCAACGCGAGAGGAGAGCCGCTGGCGAATGCCGTCGACGGCGCGGGAAATCGCCGCTGCGTCAATGTCGTACACCAGAACCGGATGACCGTGGCTGGCTGCCACTTCGGCAATCCCGGCGCCCATGGTGCCGCTGCCAATGACGGCGACCGTATGGATATTCACCATCTTATTTCCCCGTAAAGTTCGGCGCGCGTTTTGCCAGGAACGCGCTGACGCCTTCCCGGTAGTCGTCGCTGCGTCCGGCCAGACGTTGATAGTCGCGCTCCAGATCAAGCTGGGCGTCGAGGGTATTGGTTTCGGCGGCGTTGATCGCCTGCTTGATCAAGCCCAGGCCAAAGGTCGGCTGCGAGGCAAAATGCAGCGCCATCTGCTGTGCGGTGCCGGAGAGCTGGTCGTCGTCCACCACCTGCCAGATCATTCCCCAGGCCTGTGCCTGCTCGGCGCTGAGCTTATCGCCCAGCAATGCCAGCCCCATGGCGCGGGCGCGTCCGGTCACGCGCGGCAGCAGCCAGGTTCCGCCGCAGTCCGGTACCAGCCCGAGCTTGCTGAAGGCCATCACAAAGCTGGCTGAACGGGCCGCAATCACCATGTCGCAGCCGAGGGCCAGCGTGGCCCCCGCGCCCGCCGCCACGCCGTTAACCGCGCAAATCACCGGCTTCGGCAGTTTTGCCAGGCGGCGCACCAGCGGGTTGTAAAAAGTCTCAACGGACATGCCCAGATCGGGCGCGGGGCCGTTCGGGTCCACGTTACGGTCGTTAAGATCCTGCCCGGCGCAGAAACCGCGTCCTGCCCCGGTGATCAGCAGGCAGCGGATAGCGTCATCGCGTTCGGCCTGCTTCAGGCATTCGGAAAGCTGCTGGTGCATGACGTCGTTAAAGCTGTTCAGGCGCTCCGGGCGGTTCAGCGTAATGGTCATTACGCCCTGCTCAACATGGCTCAGAATAGATTCCACAATTAGCGTCCTTTAAAGTCTGGGGTGCGTTTTTGTAAAAAGGCGTTGATACCTTCCCGGCGATCGTCGGTGGCCGCGAGCAGCGCAAACAGCTGACGCTCCTGCGCCAGCCCGGCCTGAAGCGGGACTTCCTGCGACTGGCGAAGCGCCTGCTTCGCCGCCTGTAGCGCCAGCGGCGAGTGGCGCGCCATCAGCGCCGCCTGTTTCAGGGCGTACTCCAGCGTCAGCGAGGCCGGGTAGACGTCGCTGACCAGCCCGGCGCTGTGCGCCTGAACCGCCGTGATGCTTTCGCCCGTCAGCACCATTTTGCTGGCCAGCGATTTACCCACGCTGCGGATCAGCCGCTGGGTGCCGCCTGCGCCCGGCATGATCCCGAGGGTGATTTCCGGCAGGCCAAAACGGGCGTTATCGCCAGCAATCACGACATCGCAGAGCAGCGCCAGCTCACAGCCTGCCCCCAGCGCGAAGCCGTTCACGGCGGCAATCAGCGGTTTGGTGAAGGCGTTGATCCGCGCCCACAGCTGCGGACGGATATCGTTCAGGGTGGCGGGCAGGTCTTTCTCCGCCATTTCGTTGAGATCGGCCCCGGCGGCAAAGCAGCGTTCGTTGCCGTACACCACGCAGACGGCGATCTCAGCATCCGCGGCGGCGGCCTCAAGCTGCTCCGCGATTTGCAGGAGCAGCGCATTGTTGAGCGCGTTGCGCGCCGCCGGACGGTTAAGCGTCAGCTGCAACACGCGACCGTGACGGGTGACAATCAGTTCACTCATGCCATCCCCTTCGCATCAAAATCGACGATAACATCGGCGGTTAACGGCAGCGCCTGACAGCTCAGCACATAGCCTGCGGCCAGCTCGTCCGGCTCCAGGCTGTAGTTGGTCGCCATATCGACTTTTCCGCGCAGCACTTTGCATTTGCAGGTGGCGCATACGCCGCCCTTGCAGGCGTAAGGCAGATCCGCCCCCTGACGCAGGGCCGCGTCAAGAATGCTCTCGTCGTCCGCCGTCAGGGTGATCTCCCTGTCGCGCCCGTCCTGACGGACGGTGACCTTCTGCCCGTCGGCCTGCACGCTGGCTGTCCGTTTAACGGCGGTACCCGGCGTGTTAAAGCGCTCAAGATGGATCGCTGTTTCCGGCATACCCAGCGCTTGCAGCGCCGCTTCGGCCTCATCCATCATCGCCGACGGGCCGCAGATGAAGGCTTCATCGTACTGACGGAAATTCACCAGCGTTTTTGCCAGCGCCTGGAGCTTTTCCCCGTCAATGCGGCCATGGAGCAGATCGCTGTCGAGCGTCTCCTGGCTGAAGATGGCGATCAGCTGCAAACGCTGCGGGTATTTATCTTTCAGGTCCGCCAGCGCCCGGCGGAACATCATGCTCTGGCTGCTGCGGTTGCCGTAAATCAGGGTGAAGTGGCTGTGGGCTTCAGTGGCCAGCGTAGCGGACAAAATCGCCAGCATCGGGGTGATCCCGGACCCGGCGGCAATCGCCAGATAGTGGCCTTCGCGTTCGGCCTGCGGCTGGTAGCCAAAATGCCCCTGGGGCACCATTACCTCCAGCGCCATGCCCGGTTTGATCTCGTCCCGGGCATAGCGGGAAAAACGTCCGCCCTCGATGGCTTTGACCGCCACGCTGATCTCACCGCACGCGGTGCTCCGGCAGATGGAGTAGCAGCGGCGCAGTTCATCCCCGCCAGGACTGGCTTTCAGGGTCAGATGCTGACCGGGACGGAAGCGGTACGCCTCCTGTAACGCCTGCGGCACCGCGAAGGTAATGGTCACCGCGTCGCGGGTTTCGGGTTCTACTTTTGCCACTGTTAATGAATGAAACGTTGTCATGGCAGCCTCAAATACATTTGAAATAGTCGAAGGGCTCACGGCAGGTATTGCAGCGGTAGAGCGCTTTGCAGGCCGTAGAACCAAATTCACTGATAAGCGAGGTATCGGTGCTCGCACAGCGCGGGCAGCTCACCTCCGCGGGAACGTGGGCATGGCAGCTATGGCCGACAGGCGGGCTGATGCCATATTCACGCAGGCGCCTGCGGGCATCGTCGGTCATCCAGTCGGTGGTCCAGGCGGGCTCCAGTTGCAGCACAATATGTACCGGGCTAAAGCCGTTTCCGGTCAGGGTTTCGCGGATCGCCCCCAGCAGATGCTCCGTTGCCGGACAGCCCGAATAGGTTGGCGTGAAGCCGATGACCCAGCCTTCCCCCTGCGCCTTCACGCTGCGCACCATGCCTAAGTCGGTGATGGTCAGCACCGGCACTTCCGGGTCGGGGATCTGGCTTAACAGCGCCCAAATCTGCGGGATTTGTGCAGGCGCGATGTCGACGAGGCGTTGCATGGCGTCCTCCTTTACCACTGCTGGCCGGGGTAAACGCGCTGGAGATACTGCATCTCTGCCAGCATCGGCCCGAGGTGTTCGGTATGTAGCCCCTTCTTGCCGCCCGTGCGATACGCCACCTCTTCGGGCACGCGGAGGGTGGCTTCCGCCAGGCCAGCAAACACTTCGCGCTCCCACGGGTCCCGCAGGTCGCGCGGATCAACCGCCACGCCGTCATCAATTAGCGCCAGCTCGACGTCGTCGGCGTCGAACAGTTCAGCCGTAAAGCGCCACAGGCTATCCACCGCCTGCTGCATTTTTTGTGCGGAGGTTTCTGTTCCGTCCCCCAGCCGCACCAGCCAGCCGCGGCTAAAGCGCAGGTGATAGCGTGCCTCCTTAATGGCTTTTGCCGCGATGGCGGCAAGCTGACTGTCGCTGCTATGGATCAGCCGCTCGTAGAGCGCCACGTTCCACGCATCCATCAGATACTGACGGGCAATGGTGTCAGCGAAGCTGCCGTTTGGCTGTTCCACCAGCAGCAGATTGCGGAACTGACGCTCATCGCGGCCATAGGCCAGGGTGTCTTCATCGCCCTTACCCTCCCGTTCAGCGGCGTAGGTCAGGAAATTGCGCGCCTGCCCGAGCAGATCAAGGCCGATATTGGCGAGCGCCAGGTCAATTTCCAGCTCCGGCGCGTGGCCGCACCAGGCGCCCAGACGCTGTGAGAGCACCAGACCGTTGTCGCCCAGACGCAGGGCATAAGCAGATACGTTGTTCATCCCCAACCTCACATATGCTCGATGCCATCAGGGATGGTGTAAAACGTCGGATGGCGGTAGACCTTGCTTTCCGCCGGATCGAAAAACTCCCCGCTCTCTTCCGGCTGGGAAGCGACGATTTCACTCGCCTTCACCACCCAGATGGAACAGCCTTCGCTGCGGCGGGTATAGGCATCGCGCGCGTTTTCCAGCGCCATGCGGTCGTCGGCAGCGTGAAGGCTGCCCACATGCCGGTGCGACAGCCCCTGCTTCGAACGGACAAAAACTTCGTATAACGGCCAGTAAACATTGCTCATGGTTGATTCCTCTTATGCGGCCTGGCGGGCGCGTTGTTTTTCCGCGTGGGCCAGAGCGGCTTCACGCACCCATGCGCCGTCGTCCCAAGCTTTACGTTTTGCGGCCAGACGTTCGTGGTTGCAGATCCCGCGCCCGGTGATCACCTCGTCAAATTCCTGCCAGTCGATTTCGCCGAAGCGGTAGTGGCCGCTCGCTTCATCGAAACGCAGGTCGGGGTCCGGCACGGTCATGCCGAGCATCTCCACCTGAGGCACCGTGTTGTCCACGAATCGCTGGCGAAGCTCATCGTTGCCAAAGCGTTTGATCTTCCAGGCCAGACTGCGGGCGCTGTTTGGGGAGTTGTCGTCGTTGGGTCCAAACATCATCAGCGCGGGCCACCAGAAACGGTTGATGGCGTCCTGCAACATCTGCCGCTGGGCTTCGCTGCCCTGCGCCAGCGCCATGCAGGCCTCAAAACCCTGACGCTGGTGGAAGCTCTCTTCTTTACAGATTTTCACCATCGCCCGGGCATACGGACCGTAAGACGTACGACACAGCGCCACCTGGTTCACAATGGCCGCCCCGTCCACCAGCCAGCCAATGACGCCGATATCGGCCCAGCTCAGGGTCGGATAGTTGAAGATGGAGGAGTATTTCATCTTGCCGTCGAGCATCTTTTGATAGATGTCCTCCCGGGCGCAGCCCAGCGTTTCCGCCGCGCTGTAGAGGTACAGGCCGTGTCCGGCTTCGTCCTGCACCTTCGCCAGCAGAATGGCTTTCCGGCGCAGCGTCGGCGCGCGGGTGATCCAGTTTCCTTCCGGCAGCATGCCGACAATCTCAGAATGGGCGTGCTGTCCAATCTGGCGGATCAGCGTCTTGCGGTAGGCATCCGGCATCCAGTCCTGCGGCTCGATGGCCGTCTCCTGTGCGATGCGTTGCTCAAAGCGTTGTTCTTGCGTCACATAACCACCTTTGTGATTCGTTAAATCACCACAAATAGCAAAATGGTGAATCATTTGGTTTATTAAAAGTTACACAAAGGTTAAATATAACCCCAAGAAGCGTTTGTTTATTTTGTGACGACGCTCGCAAGCCTTTTCATGAAAGGCCGATAACGCAAGGCTTCTGGGTGGTCAGGTTAAGCAATACAGATCACAGCGTTAACAATTCATTAAAACTCAGCTTGATTTTTATGATTCGCGATCAAACTATTTATAGTGAAATTACGAAACATCTGGAGAGAAGAAATGCAGCAGTTAGCCAGCTTCTTGTCCGGCACCTGGCAATCAGGCCGGGGCCGCGAGCGCACCATCACCCACGCCATCAGCGGGGAAACGCTATTTGAAGTCACCAGCGAAGGGCTGGATATGGCGGTCGCGCGCCGTTACGCCATTGAACACGGCGGAGAAGCGCTCCACGCAATGAGCTTTATCGAGCGCGCCGCCATGCTGAAGGCGGTGGCCAAACATCTGCTGAGCCTGAAGGATCGCTTTTATGCCCTGTCAGCTCAGACCGGCGCGACGAAGGCCGACAGCTGGGTGGATATTGAAGGCGGTATCGGCACCCTCTTCACCTACGCAAGCCTCGGCAGCCGTGAGCTGCCGGACGATACCCTGTGGCCGGAGGATGAACTGATCCCACTGTCGAAGGAAGGCGGCTTTGCGGCACGTCACGTGTTAACGTCGAAATCCGGCGTGGCGGTGCATATCAACGCGTTCAACTTCCCGTGCTGGGGGATGCTGGAAAAGCTCGCGCCCACCTGGCTTGCCGGGATGCCCGCCATCATCAAGCCCGCCACCGCCACCGCGCAGGTGACTCAGGCGATGGTGAAAGCGATCGTCGAGAGCGGACTGGTGCCCGACGGCGCCATCAGCCTGATCTGCGGTGGCGCGGGCGATCTGCTGAACCAGCTCGACAGCCAGGACGTGGTGACGTTTACCGGTTCGGCCAGCACCGGGCAGAGTCTGCGCGTCCACCCGAATATCGTCGCGCATTCCATTCCGTTTACCATGGAAGCAGATTCTCTTAACTGCTGCGTGCTGGGTGAGGACGTGACGCCGGAACACCCGGAGTTTGCACTGTTTATTCGCGAAGTGGTGCGCGAGATGACTGCCAAAGCCGGGCAAAAATGTACCGCCATCCGCCGCATCATCGTGCCGGAAGCGCAGATTGACGCCGTCAGCCAGGCGCTGATTGCGCGGCTGGAGAAAGTGGTCGTCGGCGATCCGGCCCAGGAAGGGGTGAAGATGGGGGCCCTCGTCAACGGTGAGCAACGTGCTGACGTGCAGGAAAAAGTCGATCATCTGCTTGCCGCGGGCTGCCAGATCCGTCTGGGTGGTAAAGCCGATTTGCAGGCGGCTGGCGCATTCTTCCCGCCCACCCTGCTGTTCTGCCCGCAGCCGGACGAAACCCCGGCCGTCCACGCCACCGAAGCCTTTGGCCCCGTCGCAACCCTGATGCCCTGCCGTAACACCGAACACGCCATGCAGCTGGCGCGGGCGGGTGGCGGCAGCCTGGCGGGAACGCTGGTTACGGCAGATACCCGCGTGGCGCGGCAGTTTATTGCCGGGGCAGCGCGCGCCCACGGACGTATTCAGATCCTCAACCAGGAATCCTCGAAAGAATCCACCGGCCACGGTTCACCGCTGCCGCAGCTGGTGCACGGTGGTCCGGGACGTGCGGGCGGCGGCGAAGAGCTGGGCGGCCTGCGCGCGGTGAAGCACTATCTTCAGCGCACGGCCATTCAGGGCAGCCCGTCCATGCTCGCCGCGATCGGTAAACAGTGGGTCCGTGGCGCGGAGGTGCAGGAAGATCGCGTTCATCCGTTCCGTAAATACTTCGAGGAGTTACAGCCGGGCGACAGCCTGCTGACCCCGCGTCGTACCCTGACGGAAGCGGATATCGTGAATTTTGCCTGCCTGAGCGGGGATCATTTCTACGCCCATATGGACAAAATTGGCGCGGCGGAGTCGATTTTTGGCGAGCGCGTGGTACACGGTTATTTCCTGATTTCCGCCGCGGCGGGGCTGTTTGTCGATGCCGGGGTTGGGCCGGTTATTGCCAACTACGGCATGGAAAACCTGCGCTTTATCGAGCCGGTCAAGCCGGGTGATACCATTCAGGTGCGCCTGACCTGTAAACGTAAAACGCTGAAGAAACAGCGCACTGCCGAGGAAAAACCCACCGGCGTGGTGGAATGGGCGGTGGAGATCTTCAACCAGCACCAGCAGGCCGTGGCGCTCTACTCCATCCTGACGCTGGTGGCGCGCCAGCAGGGTGACTTCTGACACACCTCTTTCTTGCCGGGTGTCGCTCCGCTTACCCGGCCTACAACTACCTGACCGGGGGTGTGATGCACCCCCGCTCTTTTTTTAACCTGGCAAGACTGACAAACAACCTGGCAGATGCAGGCAAACGCTTTTCGTGCGCGCCTGTCAGGATAAGGCTGACACAACACAATAAACACAACAAGATGAGGTCTGCGATGGGAAGCAATTCTTCTTTTTCTGCCCGTAGAACGGCACTGGCCATGGCCGTTGCGCTTTGTTGCGCCTGGCAATCCCCTGTTTACGCTCACGGCAGCGAGGCGCATATGGTCCCGATGGACAAAACGCTTCAGGCGTTTGGCGCGGACGTGCAGTGGGATGATTACGCCCAGATGTTCACCATCGTCAAAGACGGTGCCTTTGTGAAGGTCAAACCCGGCGCAAACACCGCCATCGTTAACGGCAAACCGCTGACGCTCCAGGTGCCCGTGGTGATGAAGAACAATAAGGCGTTTATCCCGGAGACCTTTATCAACGATGTTTTTCAGTCCGGTCTTGATCAGACATTCCAGGTTGAAAAAAGCCCCCACCCGTTAAACGCGCTGACGGCTGATGAAATCAACCAGGCCGTAGCCATTGTGAAAGCCTCTGCGGATTTTAAACCCAATACCCGCTTTACCCAGATTGCGCTGGCGGAGCCAGAAAAGGCCAAAGTCTGGGACTTTGTGCTTAACGGCACGGCGGTGGATGCGCCCCGCCAGGCCAATATCATCATGCTTGATGGTAAACACATCATCGAAAGCCGGGTGGATCTGAAGGACAAAAAGATCCTCCGCTGGGAGCCGATCAAAGACGCGCACGGCATGGTGCTGCTGGATGACTTCAATACCGTGCAGCAGATCATCAATGAAAGCCCGGAGTTTGCCGCCGTGCTGAAAAAGCGCGGCATTACCGACCCGAAGAAAGTGATCACCACTCCGCTTACCGTCGGCTTTTTTGACGGCAAGGATGGGCTGAAACAGGAAGACCGCCTGCTGAAAGTGATCAGCTATCTCGACGTGGGCGACGGTAACTACTGGGCGCACCCGATCGAAAACCTGGTTGCGGTGGTGGATCTCGAGCAGAAGAAAATCCAGAAGATTGAGGAAGGCCCGGTCGTGCCGGTTCCGCTCACGCCGCGCCCTTATGATGGCCGCGACCGCGTTGAAACGGTGAAAAAACCGCTGGAAATTATCGAGCCGGAAGGCAAGAACTACACCATCACCGGGGATAGGGTGCACTGGCAGAACTGGGATTTTCATCTGAGCCTGGACTCACGCGTCGGCCCGATAATCTCCACCGTGACCTATAACGACAACGGCAAAAAGCGACAGGTGATGTATCAGGGATCGCTCGGCGGCATGATTGTGCCGTACGGCGACCCGGATATCGGCTGGTACTTTAAAGCCTATCTGGACTCCGGCGATTACGGCATGGGTACCCTGACCTCCCCGCTGGTGCGCGGCAAGGATGTTCCGTCTAACGCCGTGATGCTCAACGAAACCATCCCGGATTACACCGGCGCGCCAATGGAGATCCCCAGGGCGATCGCCATTTTCGAGCGTTACGCCGGGCCGGAATATAAGCATCAGGAATTAGGTAAACCCAACGTCAGCACCGAACGCCGCGAGCTGGTGGTGCGCTGGGTCAGCACCGTGGGTAACTACGATTACATCTTCGACTGGGTATTCCACGAAAACGGCACTATCGGCATTGATGCAGGGGCTACGGGCATTGAAGCGGTGAAAGGCGTGCAGACGAAAACCATGCATGATGCCACCGCGAAGGATGACACCCGATACGGAACGCTGATCGACCATAATATTGTCGGTACCACCCACCAGCACATCTACAACTTCCGTCTGGATATGGACGTGGACGGCATCAACAATAAGCTGGTGGCCATGGATCCGGACGTCAAACCGAACACCGCTGGCGGACCGCGCACCAGCACCATGCAGGTTAATCAGTATGATATTGATACCGAACAGCAGGCGGCGCAGAAGTTTGACCCGGGCACCATCCGCCTGCTGAGCAATACCAGCAAAGAGAACCGCATGGGCAACCCGGTCTCGTATCAGATCATCCCTTACGCGGGCGGCACACACCCGGTAGCGTCCGGCGCGAAGTTTGCCCCGGACGAGTGGATTTATCACCGCCTGAGCTTTATGGATAAACAGCTGTGGGTGACGCGTTACCATCCCGACGAGATGTACCCGGAGGGAAAATACCCGAACCGTTCCACGCACGATACCGGCCTCGGCCAGTACAGCAAAGATAACGAATCGCTGAACGACCAGGATAACGTCATCTGGATGACCACCGGCACCACCCATGTCGCCCGCGCCGAGGAGTGGCCGATAATGCCGACGGAATGGGTGCACACGTTACTCAAGCCGTGGAATTTCTTTGACGAGACGCCAACGCTCGGCAAGAAAAAAGAGCAGAAATAACCCACCGACCGGGCGTAATGCCCGGTTTTTCATCCGCTTACTTGCTGAATTACTCTCCCCGATTATAGTTATTGTTACCTCGCTTAATCCTTTTGCATTTCTTGACACACTTTCACCAGGATTCGAAGTCCCCACAAACAACGTCACAGTTTACTGAGAGGTTTTAGGATGAGAATCAATGAGATCGTCAGGAGTCTCGCGCTGGCGGGATGTTTTATTTCTGCCAGTTCCGCCTGGGCCGCAGAAGCACCTAAGGATGCCACCGCAGCAACGCAACAGGCCAACAACGCACTCTTCAACCAGCTTCCTTTCTCCGATAACACCGATTTTACCAACGCCCACAAAGGGTTTATTGCCCCGCTGCCTCAGGACATTATCAAAGGTGAGCAAGGCAACACCGTCTGGGATCCGCAGCAGTACGCTTTTATCAAAGAAGGCGATAAGGCGCCCGACTCGGTTAACCCGAGCTTATGGCGTCAGTCCCAGCTGATTAACATCAGCGGTCTGTTTGAAGTGACCGAAGGCGTCTACCAGATCCGTAACCTCGACCTGTCAAACATGACCATTATTGAAGGTAAAGAAGGCATTACCGTGGTCGACCCGCTGGTGTCGGCGGAAACGGCCAAAGTCGGGATGGATCTTTACTATAAAAATCGCGGTAATAAGCCTGTGGTCGCCGTTATTTACACCCACAGCCACGTTGACCACTATGGCGGCGTGCGCGGCGTGGTGGATGAAGCAGATGTGAAGTCCGGTAAGGTGAAAATCTACGCGCCCGCCGGATTTATGGAGGCCGCCGTCGCGGAGAATATCATGGCGGGTAACGTCATGAGCCGCCGCGCCAGCTATATGTACGGCAACCTGCTGAAGCCGGATGCGAAGGGCCAGGTCGGCGCGGGTCTCGGCACCACCACCTCCGCCGGGACGGTGACCCTGATCGCCCCGACCAATATCATCGAGAAAGATGGTCAGAAAGAGGTGATCGACGGCCTGACCTATGATTTTATGCTCGCGCCGGGATCGGAAGCGCCTTCTGAGATGCTCTGGTATATCGAAGAGAAAAAGCTGATCGAGTCAGCGGAAGATGTCACCCATACCCTGCACAACACCTACTCCCTGCGCGGCGCGAAAATTCGTGAGCCGTTGCCATGGTCGAAATACATCAACCAGGCGATTGTACGCTGGGGTGATAAAGCCGAAATCATTATGGCGCAGCACCACTGGCCGACATGGGGCAACGACAACGTGGTTAACCTGCTGAAAAGCCAGCGCGACCTGTATCGCTACATCAACGACCAGACCCTGCGCATGGCGAACGAAGGGCTGACCCGTGACGAGATTGCCGCCAACTTCAAACTGCCAAACTCCCTGGCCAATACCTGGGCAAACCGTGGCTATTACGGTTCTGTCAGCCATGACGTTAAAGCGACCTACGTGCTCTATTTAGGCTGGTTTGACGGCAACCCGGCGACCCTGGACGAACTGCCGCCTGAAGAAGCCGCGAAGAAATTTGTGGACTACATGGGCGGTGCGGATGCCATCCTGAGCAAAGCGAAAACCGACTTTGACCAGGGGAACTACCGCTGGGTGGCTCAGGTGGTCAGCAAAGTGGTCTTTGCCGATCCAAATAATCAGGCCGCGCGAAACCTGGAAGCGGATGCGCTGGAGCAGCTGGGTTATCAGGCTGAATCAGGCCCGTGGCGTAACTTCTACCTGACCGGCGCCCAGGAGCTGCGTAACGGCGTGGTGAAAGGACCGACCCCGAACACCGCCAGCCCGGATACCGTGCGCGCGATGACGCCAGAAATGTTCTTTGACTATCTGGCGGTGCACATTAACGGTGAAAAAGCGGCGGATGCAAAATCGGTGTTTAACATCGACCTCGGCAGCGACGGCGGTAAATACAAGCTGGAGCTGGAAAATGGCGTGCTGAACCACACGGCGAACGCCGAAGCGAAAGACGCTGACGCGACCGTGACCCTCAACCGCGATACGCTGAATAAAATCATCCTGAAAGAAGTGACGCTTAAACAGGCGCAGGATAACGGCGATATCAAAGTGACCGGCGATGCCGCAAAACTTGATGCCATGCTCGGTTACATGGATAAATTTGAATTCTGGTTTAACATTGTGACCCCGTAAAGGCAGCACTCGCGGGCGGACGTTCCGCCCGCTCAAGGAAAATTCTCTTCAATGGAAAAAAGACATCCAGCCACACCCGAACCCGCGATATGGCCTACCCGTAAATCAATGGTTGTTCACGGGTTGGCCGTGAACCTGCCGTGGCTCGCCTTTGTGAATGCCAGCTTTGCCCTTATGGTCCTGCTGCGCAATTCGCTGTTCGGCCATATCGATGCCCTCCTGCACATCAGCCCCCCTCTGCGGCAGATGATTGACGCCTCCATGCTGGGCGTGGTGATCCTTTCCGTAGCGCTGGTGATCATGGCCTGGCGCCACATCCGCGGCGTCAGCGCCGTTTTGTTTATGTGCAGCCTGCTGTGGTCGATAAGTTGTTACTGGTTTATCAACGTGTTACAGCTTCCTCATCCCTGGCCTATATTCGTTACCCTGCTGATGGCCGGTATGACCGCGCTCTATTTTCACCCGGTTGCACTGCTCTGCTTCACCGTTCCGCTATGGGTAAGCCTGCCCGTTGCCAGCATGCTGCTGAATCAGGAAATTAATTATCGCTTTGCCGGGCTGTGGGTGGTGTTCACGTTCATTCTCGTGTGCGGGCGCTATATCCTGTTGAGCTGGTTTGAAGAGGCGTGGCGTCGCAACCAGCAGAATCAGCGTTTAATTTCACGGCTGGATGCGCTGGCCCATCAGGATCCGCTGACGAAAACGGCCAACCGCCGGGCGATGGAGCTGGTGCTGGAAAATGCCGTAGAGCAAGGCAAACGCTTCGCGGTGCTGATGCTGGATGTCGATTACTTCAAACTGTATAACGACACCTACGGTCACCAGGCCGGAGATGCGTGTCTCGCGCGGGTGGCAGAGGTGCTGAACACCTCGGTGCGCACGCCAGAGGATGTGGTTTCGCGCTACGGTGGCGAGGAGTTTGTGGTGATCCTCTTTGACTGCGAAGAAAGCATTGCTGAGAAAGTCGCCGCGCGGATCCAGGCTGGCCTGCGCAACGCAGCCATTCCGCACAGCGCGTCGAAGGTGAGTGAATATGTGACGACGAGTATGGGCATTGCAGGCTATACCGCAGGGCTTGCCGGCCCGGAAATCATTGCCCGCGCCGATGCGGCGCTGTACAGGGCTAAGGAGGCCGGGCGGGATCGGTGGTCGCTGTAAGTTACGCCGGGTGGCGCTGCGCTTACCCGGCCTACAAAACCAACCTTTTCCTCCATCCCGTAGGCCGGGTAAGGCGTAGCCGCCACCCGGCGTTTTTTTTAATACCGCACACACACCGACTTGGTTTCACACCAGCCGTCCAGCCAGTCGGGGCCGAAATCGCGCCCGGTGCCGGACTGCTTCATGCCGCCGAACGGCAGGTTGGCGTCGATCAGCGTGTGGCTGTTCACCCACACGGTTCCGGCCTGTAACCTGTCGGTATACGCCAGCGCTTTACTGATGTTCTGCGTCCAGACGCTGGCCGTTAAGCCATATTCAGTGTCATTCGCCAGCTGAAGCGCCTCTTCCCCATCGGCCACACGAACCAGGTTCACCACCGGCCCGAAGACCTCTTCACGCGTCAGCCGCAGATGATTATCCGGGTTGACCACCAGCGTTGGCGAAACGTAATAGCCTTTGCCGTCTGGCCCCCGGTTCCCGGCGATCAGCTCCGCATTGTGCGCCTTCGCCTCATCCAGGAACGCCTGAACCTTATCGCAGTGGGCGCGCGACACCAGCGGGTTGATAAACGCCTCCGGCGACATGCCCGGCCCGACGCTGAGGGATTTCACGGCCTGTTCAAACCCGCTGACCAGCGTGTCGAACAGCGGAGCCTCAATATAAATGCGCGAGCTGGCCGCGCAGACCTGCCCCTGGTTCAGGAAGCTGCCGGTCATCAGCCCTTCAATCACCCACGCCGGATCGGCATCTTTCAGCACGATGGCCGGGTTTTTGCCGCCCAGCTCCAGCGTCACGCCCGTTAGCGTGTCCGCCGCCGCGCGGGCAATCTGCTTGCCTGTCGCCGTCGAACCGGTAAAGCTCACTTTGGCAATGCGCGGGTGCGAGGTCAGCGCCGCGCCACAGACGGCGCCACTGCCGGTCACCACGTTGAACACACCCTCCGGAATCCCCGCCTCGCTCGCCAGTTCCGCCACCCGTAACAGGGTGAGCGGCGTGGTTTCCGACGGTTTGATCACGATGGAGCAACCTGCCGCCAGCGCGGGCATCACTTTCCACATGCCAATCATCAGCGGGAAGTTCCACGGCACAATCCCCGCCACGACTCCCACCGGCTCTTTACGCGTCCACGCCTGATAACGCGCGCCCTGCGGCAGTGGAATCGAGAGATCGAGGGTTTTACCGGCAATTTTGGTGGTCAGCCCTGCCGTGTAGCGCATCCAGTTCAGGGTGCAGCCCACCTCGAAGGCGCGGGAAATGTTAATCGATTTCCCCTGCTCCAGGGTTTCGAGCTGTGCCAGCTCTTCGCCATGCTGTTCCACCAGATCCGCAAACCGCAGCAGGATGCGTTCCCGCTCTGCCGGCAGCCGTCCGGCCCAGCTTCGGGCGACAAAGGCGCGCCAGCCAGACATCACCGCACGATCGACATCATCGACGCTGGCATCGGCGGTAGAGGCAATAACCTCTCCGGTCGCCGGGTTGTAGACGTTCAGACGCTTTTCGCTATCGGATGCCACCTGACGCCCTTCGATCCACAGGCCGTGCTGGCGATCTAAAAACTGCTGCACGCCCGGCAGGATGGCGACGTGTGATTCGGACATAGGATACTCCTTCGTTATGCTTCGCAGGGTGTGTATGCAGTCTAAGAGGGGATTCGCATTCCTGCTTTTGTCTGTGTGACATTCGCTTTGCCAGCTGTGACAGGGTCCGCAAATCGTGATAATTCCCGCTTATATCGCTGTAACCGTTGAGTGTTCTTTCCTATAGTCAGCCTCGTAGCCCTGACAAAATGCAACATAAATGCAACAATGCGAAAACAGTGACGGTGCAGCGAGAACATCAATGGCGTGTGCAAGCGAACAGGACAATTTTCAGCAGTGGCTGGCGCAAATTAACCAGGTTTGTGGGCATTTTGCGGCACGTCCGTTAGAGGGGGCGTTTCTCGGCGAGCTGGAAACCAGCTACACCCAAAGTCTGAAGCTGAGCACGGTGACCGCCGCAGGCGTTAACCTGTTTCGCACCCGTCAGGAGATCAAAAACGGCAACGATGCCTGGTTCTACACCGTGTTTCAGCTGGAAGGCAGCGCCGGAATCGAACAGGACGACCAGCGCGCGATGCTGAAAGCCGGGGATATCACGCTGATTGACGCCTCCCGCCCGTGCTCCATTTACTGGCAGGAGCGTTCCCGCCAGATTTCGCTGCTGCTCCCGCGACAAATCATTGAGCAACACGCGCGTTTTCAGGAAGTGAGGTGCGCGCTGCCCCTCTCCCGCAGTCTGCCTACCGTACAGCTGAGCTACCGACTGTTACAGGAGAGCATGGGCAATGCCGATCTCAGCGCCAGTGAAAGCGAAGCGGCGCTTGAGGCGATGGTGTGTCTGCTGCGTCCGGCCTTCCAGCAGCATGACGAGGTGCTGCCGCGCAAGGAGCGTCAGTTCCGCCACGTTTTGTCCCTGATTGATGATCATATTCAGTCGGAGGCGTTAAGACCGGAGTGGATAGCCTCAGAGAGCGGCATGTCCGTGCGTAGCTTGTACCGCATGTTTGCCGGGAAAGGGCTGGTGGTAGCGCAGTATATTAAGAACCGTCGCCTCGATTTATGCGCTCAGGCGCTGCGTTCCATCAGCGATGACGAAAAGCTGGCGGGGATTGGCTACAGCTGGGGTTTCACCGACCATAGCCATTTTTCCACCGCCTTTAAGCAGCGTTTCGGGGTTTCGCCGGGCGAATACCGCAGGCGTTATCGCTAGCTATTTTTTCAGCCACTTGCCGTTAATTCCCTTCACGTACTCACCCGGCTGCGCGCGGGCCACCAGCTTTTGTCCCGCCATTTTCGCCACCTCGTCGACGGGTAAATTATTACTGTCAGCCAGCTGCTGGTAACTTTCCGTGCGTGCGGCGTTGATACGGTTCACCAGCGCCAGGGTTTCAGCGTCGTGCTGAACGGGCGCAAGATAGCCGCTCAGGGTTTCCCCTACGCGCCCCTGGGCACGCGCATCGTTGAGCGTAAGCGTGGCGGCGTGAACGTTCATCCCCAGCGCCAGTAACATCAGAGCTAATCGTTTCATGACATCCTCAGAACAGATCGCTGCGGGATTTCAGCAGGGCTTCAACGTCTTTATCCACCTTGATATGGATTTCATGCTCGATTTTCACGTTCATGTTGATGGTGATCGGCTCTTTGGGCGCCGCCACTTCAATGCGCGGCGTGCAGCCTGACAGCAGCGCGACGACGGCCACGGTGAGTACACCAGCCCTCTTTTTCATTGTTGTTCCTCACTTTCCTTGCCTGTCGAACCGCGGAGAAGGGGTATCGCCGCATGTTGCTCAAACCATGTTTGCAGATTGTCCCCAAAGCGCAGGCTGCGCCAGAGGGTAAAAATGTTCTCTTCATGGGTGTAATTCAGATTTACGAAACTGCTTTTACCTTCGACGCGGCTGGTGCCTTTAATGGCCGCCTGCATGGTTAACACACCCAGATTATCCACATTGAGTTTTGTCCACGACTGCGAAATTTCCATATAGCGGAGCCAGTTGATCGCCGCCCCGGCAACCATGTTGTCTTTCACAATGGCATCCGCCGTGTCCTGGTCGATGCGCAGCGTCATCGGCCCCGGGTTGGTCAGCCAGCCATCTTTAATGATCCATTTTTCATTGTCCAGCCAGAACGGCAGCGCGCCGCTCACCGGGCCGGACATGACAAACTGCTTCGGATTCACCGCGCTTATCAGTTCGCTGGAGGAAATATTATCCACGCGCAGTAAAGCCGGATCGTGCTGCGGCATTCTCAACTGCTGCATGGTGATTTTCCCGCCGAGCGCTTCCACCTTCACGTTGGTGAGCAGGAGCGGGTTCGCTTCGGTCCAGGGATAATCGCCCTGGAGATCCGCGGTGATATTTCGGGCTGTGACCAGGTTTTTCACCTCGTCGATTCGTAACGTTACCGGCCCGCGCGTGCCCAGCGACCAGGTACCCTGGCTTAAGCGGAACGGAAGAACAAAATCCACGCCGTTGATCTCGTTATCCGGCATCCACGCGCTGCCCGCTTTCAGCACCCCGTGCCCCCCGGCCTCAAACCCCTGATCGGGGGCCGCGGAGAAAGCCACCTGCGCGTACATTTCGCCGCCGCGCAGGGTCATTTTCCAGTCTGGCGGGATCAGCGGCTGAAACACCGTAAGAGACTGTTTTGGCCACCAGGCCTGACCGCGAAGGCGTTCGCCGTCCCAGCGTCCATTCACCTGGACCGGGCCGATGTCGTCCGCATGCAGGTTCCCTTTAAACTGGAACACCGTCGGGTCTGTCCCGTCAACGCTGAAGGTCAAAACGGACGGCGGCAGCACGCTTCCGCCTGAAAAGCTTGTTTGCCCGGCGTTAAGCGCGAGCGCGCCGCTAAAGGTGGGGTTATCCGGGTCCCGCGACCAGCGCACCGGGTGATCCAGCACCAGGCGCGGCTTGCTGACCAGCATCGTACCGTACTGCAATTTGTCGAACCCCGTGGAAAGATCGGTCAGTTCGATAACGTTGTCGCGCCACTCCCCGGTTCCCCGGACATCCCAGCGCGCGTTCATTGGCGTGAAATTCCCTTTACCCCAGTAGCGCCACTGCCACAAACCGTTGTCCGGTAAAAAGTCGTTAGCCTGGCCGTCCAGATGCAGCTCAAAATCGCCCATTTCGTTTTCATGCGCCCGCAGAATGGCTTGCAGGCGGCCGTCCACGCCCTTCTGCGTGAGCTTCACGCCCGCCAGCGGCCAGCGGATCTCATCGATATCCAGCGAGTCGATGATGCGCCCGCGCGAGCGCAATAAAGCGCCGGGTTCAAACGTAAGCTGCGGATCGTAAAGGCTGCCGGTCAGCATCGCCGGGAGCCTGGCATACAGGATCAGATCGTTTTGCTTGGCTTCCCCGCTCAGGTGCAGCGGCATAGCGCTGTTATCCATACTGAGCGAGCCGGGACCGATATTCAGCACCGCGTTGCCCTTACCCGCATCCCCCTGGGTCAGCACGTTGAGCCGCCCCGTGAAGGTGGCTTTCTCCAGCCCCCGCTGCCAGTTATCCACTTTCAGCCCGACGCGTCCGCTCATTGGCACGCCGGAGGCTAACCAGTTCCAGCGTCCGTCGCTGATGGTCAACTGCTGAGCGGTGATCTGCCACGGTAAATCGAGCAGCGGATCGGGGTTGTCCCGCGCCATGACCACCAGCTGGCCCTGATTGTCCTCCCAGTCCAGTTCGGCATCGACCAGCGAGGATAACTGTGGCACGTTAAAGGTCGCGACCGTATGCCCTTTCACCGGCACGCCGTCCGGCACCAGCGGCAGGGTAAATTCACCGACCAGCTTCACGGGCTGCGGCTGATCCGGCAGTTGCACATCGAACTGGCTGATGGAAAGGGTCTGGCCGCGCAACTGCCCCTTAATGCTCACCTGCTCGCCGTTATAGGTGATGTCCTGGCGGGCTGGCGTCAGTGAGGCATGCAGCTCACCCTCCCACTGCTGCCAGGGAGAAAGGGTAAAGCGATGGATGGTCAGCCAGGTGTTGGGCAGGATGGCCTGCCACTGCGCCAGCGTTTTCGGCGCCACCGTAGATGGCGCCGATTGCGGTAATTTGCTCAGGCAGACAGAGTTAAGTTCAAGTGCGCCAATATCCAGATCCCAGCGGCTGGGGTGTGACAGAGTCACGTTTTCCACGCGGGCAATTTCACACTCTTCTACCAGATAGCGGAGATCGGGGATGATCAGGGCGTGACGCGTGAGCCGTGGGCTTTTTTCAAACGCGATGCGCGTTCCAACGGGGAGCCAGATCCCGGCGAGCGTGGGTACCCACTGGGCGAGCGTCATCAGCAGCGTCAGCGGCACAAGAAATAGCAGCAGTAATAGCGCGATTGCGGCTTTGTATTTACCCTTCATGGGCAGTTAATATCCTGATTTTGCGAAAAAAATAAGCCGTTCTTGCCGCTCATTGTCGCATGTTTAGCCAGTCAGTTGAAGGTAATGCCATTTTTAAGAGTAGATGCTCTACAATAATTCATAGAACTTATTGATTTCAATGAATTTTGAAAAATTGTAAGATAATTTTAAACATGCTAACGTGGTTCCAAAATCACTGGAGAAAGTCTTATGAAACTCGCGGTATATAGCACAAAGCAGTACGACAAAAAGTATCTGCAACATGTTAACGAGACGTACGGTTTCGATCTTGATTTTTTCGACTTTCTGCTAACTGAAAAGACGGCTAAAACCGCCCACGGCTGCGAAGGCGTGTGTATCTTCGTTAACGACGACGGTAGCCGACCGGTGCTGGAAGAGTTAAAAAAACAGGGCGTGAAATACATTGCCCTGCGCTGCGCGGGCTTTAACAACGTCGATCTCGATGCCGCCAAAGAGCTGGGTCTGAAGGTCGTTCGCGTCCCGGCCTATTCTCCGGAAGCCGTGGCAGAACATGCGGTCGGGATGATGATGTCGCTCAACCGTCGTATTCACCGTGCCTATCAGCGAACCCGTGATGCTAACTTCTCTCTGGAAGGGCTGACCGGCTTTACCATGTACGGTAAAACCGCAGGCGTCATCGGTACCGGCAAAATTGGCGTGGCCGCCCTTCGCATCCTGAAAGGATTTGGCATGCGCCTGCTGGCGTTTGATCCGTACCCAAGCGCCGCTGCGCTGGAGCTTGGCGTGGAGTATGTCGATCTGAAAACGCTCTTCTCGCAGTCTGACGTTATCTCCCTGCACTGTCCGCTGACCCCGGAGAACTATCATCTGCTTAACCAGTCGGCGTTCGACCAGATGAAAGACGGCGTGATGATCATCAATACCAGCCGCGGCGGGCTGATCGACTCTCAGGCGGCTATCGAAGCGTTGAAAACGCAAAAAATCGGCGCGTTGGGTATGGATGTGTACGAGAACGAACGCGATCTGTTCTTTGAGGATAAATCTAATGACGTGATCCAGGACGACGTGTTCCGTCGCCTGTCTGCCTGTCACAACGTGTTGTTCACAGGGCACCAGGCGTTCCTGACCGCCGAAGCGCTGATCAGCATTTCGGAAACCACGCTGGGGAATTTGCGTCAACTCGAAAAGGGCGAAGCGTGCCCGAACGCGATAGTGTAAGCCTGGTAAGCCGGGTGGCGGCTACACCCTGCCCGGCCTGTGGATTGCGTTAATTGTAGGCCCGGTAAGCGCAGCGTCACCGGGCTTTTTGGCTTCAATCCTGCCACGCGCAGGATAGTCCTGGCTGACGTTTGCCGTTCTGATTTATCCAGTGTCCCGAAACAGGTAATAATTTTGATTAAATAAGTTTGATTTTTACCTCATACCCCTCGAGGCCTGTCATGGCTTCACGAGCGATAAACTCAATTTCAGACACTTCCTGCCCTGTTTTTTTACGTAACTCTGAAATTTTTTTGGTTATAAGCGCTGAAATTTCTTCTTCTGCCTTTTGCGTCAGTGCGTCAACGTTCATGTTTACCTCTTGCAACCGTTTACTGTTTCCATTCTCCAGCAGGCGACAGCTAACGATTAACTGCCTTTAACCATAACTGTATGTAAAGAGTAGACTATCTGTGTAACGTATGCTGCCGTCGCATTTAAATATGCATTTAGATTGCATTATTTAAACAAGGTGTTATTGTCCCAAAGCCTTAGAGCACAAAAAAGATAAATATAAGAAAAGCTTTGACTCACACTCGCCCCGCATCAGGGGCATTTTATTGGCTGTTTGTAGGCAAAAACCCGCCATTAGCGGGTTTTTGTGTTATTCGAGAAAATTATTTAAAGACTTCTGCAACGGCCTGGAAGTTAGGGCCATGCTCGCGGGCAGCAATGATGACGTAGTATTTCCCGCCCTTCTCGTCTGCCAGTTTTGAGAGTTTTTGATGAAGATCTGAAGGTGAAGAAATTTGTCCACCTGAAGCCCCTACAGATACATTACCAAGGTATTCAAGCTTGAAGTGGTGCGCTTCATCCTTGGAAATCATATCTGCCGCAGACGCGCCGAAGCTTGCTACTGTTAAAGCCAATACACTCCCTAATAGTGCTTTTTTCATATCATTCCTCCTGTTGATGAATCTATATATTTAACATTAGCAGCAAATATGTAAATGATCCGTATCAATATTGTAGAAGGATTGAGCATCACGACCAGCCATTACTGACCTGAACAGCGGGTACAGCAGGTTCATCTACTATACTGACCTGTGCAGTCGCCATTTATCTGCCGGTTGCGCCTGAAGCAATTGAAACTTACCTGTACCATGACCATCAGGAGAACAATATGCACACGAGTAAAACCCTGAAAAGGCTGCTAGCCGTATCAGCAGTTGCAGCAATGTTCAGCACCGTTGGCGTACAAGCCCAGACAACCAGCGCCGCGCAAACTCAAACTGCGGGCCAGGCTCAACCGGACGCCAAACTCAGCTCCGGCGACGAGAAAGCATTGAAGGACATGGCGCAGGCCAATATCAACGAAGTTGCCGCCGCCAGGCTCGCCCTCGACAAGGCCCAAACCAGTGAAGTGAAAACATTCGCCCAGAAAATGGTCGACGATCACGGCGCCGCGCTGACCAAAGTCAAGACCGTTGCCCAGAAAAAGGGCGTGGAGCTGCCGACCGAACCAGACGCCGCGCATAAAGCCCTGAACTCAAGGCTGGAAAACCAGCGCGGTGACGCTTTTGACAAAATGTATATGGAATATGCTGGCGTGAAGGACCACGAGAAGGTGCTGTCGAAGCTTAAAAGCGACGCCAGTAAAATCGACGATCCAGATGTGAAGGCTCTGGCCAACGAGCACACTCCGGTCGTTGAGCAGCATCTGAAGTCCGCCGAGCAGATGTCAGCGCGTGCTGGCGCATCAGCCGATAAATAACGCGTCGGTAAAACAACTACTGCAAAATAAAGTGGGGCCCGCAGGCCCCACGCTTATTTCCCCTTCCTGCTGAATTATTCCGGCAAGGCGTAGACCACCACCTGATCGCCCACCTGATCCTTCAGGATCGTATTCCCGCCAGCCACGAAGGCCACATACTGGCGACCTTTATATTCATAGACGGACGGGTTCGCTACCACCGGAGCTTCGGCCTGATCGGACCACAGCTCTTCACCGCTCTCGACCGAGTAGGCACGCACTTTGGCATCCATTGAGGCACCGATGAAGATCACGCCGCCCGCCGTCACTGCCGGACCGCCAATGGTAGGTGAACCCCAGCTTTCCGGCATGAAGAAGCCATACTGCTGGGAGGCGCCAACCGGACGACGCCATTTCACATCGCCCGTGTGCATGTCCAGCGCCACGATTTCACCAAACGGCGGTTGCCAGCACGGCATGCCAAGCCAGTTGCTCGCCACCAGCAGACGCATACCGTACGGGGCGCCTTCCTGTGGGGCAAAGCCGCTTTCGTTGCCGGAGTCTTTGTCTGCGTTATCGTAATCCTCACGGCTGTACAGCTTCACGTACTGGACGATATGCGAGGTGTTGACGATGGCGATCTGTTTTTGCGGATCGAACGCCACCCCACCCCACTGGACGCCGCCAGCGCTATCAGGATAGGTTAGCGTGCCTTCACCTTTGGTGGTTGGCGGGGTATACATTCCCTCATAGGTCAGGTTATCCCACAGACGGGAGCACTGGCCGCCACCGACGATATCCGCCAGCTTCCAGATTTCCGGTTTTTTCGACTGGTCGAGCAGCGGCGCGGGTTTGGTCGGGAATGGCTGCGTGGGCGAGAGAACTTCACCCTGGACCGAACCATCACCCTGCGGAACCGGACGTTCTTCGATTGGCCATACGTCCTCCCCCGTCAGGCGGTTAACCACAAACAGGAAACCCTGCTTGGTGGCCTGCACCAGCGCCGGGATCTGCTTGCCGTCTACGGTGATGTCCATCAGCGTCGGGGCGGAGTTGATATCGTAATCCCAGACGTCGTGGTGTACCCACTGACGTGACCAGACCACTTTACCGGTGTTGATGTCCAGGGCGGTGGTCGAGGTGCCAAGCGGAATAGCGTCTACGCGGTTGCCGCCCCAATAGTTGGGAGACGGCGATGAGACCGGGAGATAGACCAGCCCGTTAGCCTCGTCGGCGGACATGTGCGTCCAGACGTTGGCGGTACCGGTACGCTTGCGGATCTCTGCCGGGATCGCCTCAAAGGTCCACTCAAGCTTACCGGTCTGGGCGTTGACTGAAAATACGGTGCCCGGAGGGGCTTCGGCATAGGCCCAGTCCTTCCCGGCCCAGCCCACCAGCAGATGGTTGCCGACAACGGTTGGCGGTTGCAGGACAGAGAGCGGATACTTCGCGTTAACGGTGTTCCACTGGTTCAGATCCAGCACGCCGTTGTTCGCAAAGCCGCTGCACGGTTTGCCTGAATCGGCGTCCAGCGCAAAGAGCTTGCCGTCAACGGTGCCCATATAGACCATCTTCTGGCATGCCTCACCTGTCACCGGATTTTTGGCCTGCCAGTAGGAAACGCCGCGATTTTTCAGCACCGGCTGGGTCAGCGCCTTGCGCGACGATTTGGTGTCATAGTGCCACTTCTCTTTACCCGTCCCCGGATCCAGCGCAATCAGGCGATCGAATGGCGTGCCGATGTAGAGCGTATCGTTGGCGAAAATGGGCGTTGCGGACCAGACGGTAGCTGGCGTATCGCCTTTACCGTCCGAGACGTCGCCGGTATGGAACTCCCAGACTTTCGTTAATTTCCCGACGTTATCCGCCGTAATTTGGGTCAGGGGACTGTATTTCTGCGCGTTAAGCTGGCCGTGGAAGCTGTCCCAGGTGGCGGTGCCGGGCACCAGCGGCGTCGCTGGCTGGCTGGCCGAGGCGACTTTCTTTCCATCACCGTTGCCGGTTGAGGCATCGTCGGTGGTTTTTGTGGTTCCGGGCGCCTGCTGATCGGCCGCATCAATGTTCAGTGATTCCTGGGTCCCCTGCGAGGCTTCAGCGGCCTTATCCTGCGCCTGTAGCGCGAGCGGAGCGACCAGCAGCGCCAGCGCCGTCATGCTGACTTTTATGAAGGGATAATGCTTGTCGTTGTGCACGGGCGGCTCCTCAGCTTCTGACGGGATGGTTGTAACGAGCGGAATGGCTGCTCAGCATAATCAGACCAATCAGGCCGACCACCATGGCTGCCGTTATGATGTACTGGTGCAGCAGCGCGGCGGCGAAAGCAATACCCGCCAACACCACCAGGGTGACAATAAACAGAAAAACGCGCGCCCCGCGACGCGATGCCGCACGTAACATAAAGGTCAGGATCGCCAGCACTACGCTGGCAATGACCACGCCCAGTGCGCCAATGGTGCCAGTGACGCCGGTAAGCGGCGTCCACCAGGCGTATAGCGCCACCGCGAAGGCTATTATCGCGGTCAGCAGCAGCAAAATGCTACCGACCCGCGAGGATTGAGAATGCAACATACCAGGAAACCCCCTCTAAAATGCAAAATTGACCATTATTAAGGCGTTTTCGTGAATATATACCCCTGCTGCCCGCCGCTATTAAGGGAACGCGACGTGTGGAGCGGCGGCATATTTCACTAAACGTAACTGAGTATAGAAGAGGATTTTCTTATGGGGCGTTTAATAGCAGGCATACGACGTCCTTAACCCCTTCGCCACCATAAAGAGAGCGTTATGTTACAAGACGGTTCGAAAGCTACGAGCGGGTTACGCGATTGTCTACATTCTGTTTTTTAATTTCAGGCATAAAGGGATAATTTCACGCCCAATAAAATAATTAAATAAGCCCCCCTTCAATATGATGGCGCCTTATGGTACTTAATAAAACGGGGTGTTTATTCTTTAATTAACAGACGTGCAGGCAGGGAAAGTCAGTCGTTATTTGTTCGTTAATTTAACAAATCCCTTTCTTAATTAACCGCCTGTTAAAGCATCGTCAAAGAATAACGATAGTTATTGCAGGCATACACATAAGGTTTTCGGTATGCAACATCAAACCCCTCCCACCCGTGACGTAATGGCGCAGCGACGACTACAGACAGATAAAAACTAAATAAGTCGTCGCCCCTCTAACAACGCGGTAAAATATGATGAATAAAGCCACAACTCTCTCAGCTAATATTACAACACGCTCTAACTGGCACTGGCAGGATAATATCTGGACGCTGGGCCTTTATGGTACAGCCGTCGGAGCGGGAACACTGTTCCTTCCCGTGGAAATCGGCACCCGTGGTCCGGTTATTTTTCTGGTTATGCTCCTGCTGGGGCTGCCGTTATCCCTGATCCCCCATTTACTCCTTTGTCGTGTATATATGCGTGAAGAGAAGACTGAAAACGGCACGTTGCCGATCTTCGGCTCCTTCTTCAGCGGAAGGGGTGAAAAGCTGATCACCCTGTTCTATTGTGTGACCTTCTTCCCGGTAACCCTGGTTTACGGGGTGGCGCTGATTAATGCGCTGAGTAATTTACTGGTGGAGCATCTGCATATTACCGCCCTCAGCCGTGGGCCATTGTCGTTTATCGTGGTTGCTGCGCTGTATGTGGTGCTTAGCAAGGGCCGGGACAGAGTCGTGGCCATTATGAGCGCACTGGCGCTGCCGTTCGCGGCATCTGTACTGCTGATCGCCGTATCACTTATCCCGGGATGGCATCTGTCTAACCTGACCGATACGGCCGCTGAAATGAACGCCACGCCGCTGCCGGTAACGCTGAAAAATATCTGGCTGACGCTGCCGCTTATTACCTTCTCGTTTTGCTGTGCACCTATGGTCTCCCCGCTGAGCTCTTACTACCGGGAGAGGAAAGCGGAGGGTGAGAAAAAGGCACTGTTCGTGATCCGTATCGCCTACTTAGCTATCTTCGCCAGTATCCTCTTTTTCGTGCTGAGCTGCGTGCTGGGGATCCCCCATGACAACTTTGTGCGAGCGAAGGCGGAAAACCTGAATGTGCTGTCGGTGATGAAGGGAAACGGTGATTTCAGCCTGATTTACCACATTGCCCCGCTCATCGCTATCATCGGTATGACGAAATCCTTCCTCGGCGTAGGTCTGTCGGTCGCACAAACGTTTGGTCAGCTGGCTGCCAGCGTATCCGGCAAAAAGGCCAACGCCAGCAAGCGGCTGGCCTCTCTGGCGCTGTTCCTGCTGACCTATGGCATTGTTTATGCCAATCCGGATGTGCTCAGCCTGATTGAATGTTCTGCGGACCACTGATCGCGGTGATCCTGTTCCTTATCCCGGCGTACCTCATATACACCCGCCCCTCGCTGGCAGAGCTTCGTGGCGTGACGGTGTTTTTGGTTGTTCTGGGCGGGCTGGCAACGCTGTCTGCATTGCTCTGGACAATGCTTTAGTCTGAACGCCGTTTGACTGTACCCATATACAGTAGTATTTTACGTTCAGGCTGAATCACATGCGTAATATCCATAAGGTAAACAATCATGTTTGTGGAACTGGTTTATGACAAGCGAAACGTACAGGGGCTGGAGGGAGCCAGGGAAATCATCCTGGCCGAACTGACAAAACGCGTGCACCGGATTTTTCCTGATGCCAGCGTGACGGTTAAGCCAATGCAAGCGAACGGCCTGAACAGCGACGCCAGCAAAAGCGACCGTGAAAAGCTCAACCGCATGCTTGAGGAGATGTTCGAAGAGTCGGACATGTGGTTAATACAAGAGTAACCGGGCGCAAAGCCCGGTTCTGGCTTCGGGAGACAAAGAGCATACAACGTTAACTTTGCGTAATTTCTTCCGCTATCGCGACGTACCGATTTACGCCTCCATGGTTCCCCCAGCATAATCCCACCGATCCGATTGTAAGACATATCCAGCGCGCGCCACATTTTCTTCCTGCCCTGTACTTTCAGTCTGACTGACTGGAGGTTTCTGTGTGTGGCCTTTTATGAAGAATCCGGTTTGGGGTTATTCGAGGTAGCCCGCTGAAAAGGAAACGTGAGCAAGCTCATCCGCTATGAACGAGGAACGGACGATCTAAGGGGTGTTCATTTCCTGGCCATTCGTTTGCCAAGAGCAAAGCAGACCATTGGCAGGGGAAGCGTCACTACCAGCAGCATCCATAGCAAAGTATATACTGTGTCCACCCCGTCATTTTGCAGATTGGTATACAGCTTTACCGGTATACCCTGCGGGAAATAAGCAAAGATCATCACGATCCCGAACTCGCCTACCGCGCGAACCCAGGCGAGTGTTACGGCAGAAGCCAGCCCAGGCAATGCCAGGGGTAAGGTAAGAAAACGAAAGCGGTTCCAGGGAGAAGCTCCCAACGTTTGTCCCGCTTCAAGAATATTTTTGGGAACAGTGGCAAACGCCGAACGCGACACCACGATAAAATAAGGCAAAGCGCCGTAAACCTGAGCCAGCACAAACGCCGCCGGATTATTTACCAGCGTAGCTCCCAACAGTGAAAGCCAGCGGCCAAACACGCCATAAGGCCCGAAAGCCGAAACCAGCAAAATCCCCATTGCCAGCGGTGGCGTCAGCAGAGGGATCATCACCAGCAGTTCACCGATCAATCGTTTTCGACCCGTGGCTTGTGACAGCCACCATGCCACCGGCATGCCGATAAGAATGATAATTCCGAGTGCCAGCACACCCAGTCCCATAGAGACGGCAATGGCGCTGTCGTCGCGCCAGGCCAGCTTCAGATGATGCCAGGGCGTGACGCTAATCAGCGTGATAAAGGGGATACTTAACAGCAGGATAGCGGGCAGAGATAACCACCCCGCGACCCAGCCCGGTTTTCTTAGCGGGCGTATAAGCTGTCTCCTTTAGGTTCGGCGTAGCCAAACGCTTTGAACAATTTCTGCCCCTCGGCGCTTTGCATGAACGATACGAACTTTTGTCCCTGTTCTACACCATTCGGCGCGTTTTTCAGCACCGCCGCATAGAACACCATTGGTTGAGTGTGCAGAATTTGATCCTGGCCTTTGCTGTCTTTAATGGTAAAACTGACGGTGTCATACCACTGTTTCGTCATCGCCGGGTTGCTGAGGTTTATTTCATCCGGCAGCGCGACATACGGCAAATGCGCTGAGCGAACTTCACTCTCGTATCCCGCTGCTGCATCCACCTGACCGCTTTCCAGACGCGCCAGCAGCCCTCCTTCCTGATGAGTCTGCTGTGGGTTTTGCAGCGAGCCTAAAATTTTATCGGTGATGCCCGGCATGTTGTAATACTTTTCCGCCAGCATCAGGCTAAACACAATATTCTGGCCTTTTGGGTCGACATAAGGATCGGTGCGGCCAAATAAGACATCTTTCTGCGTCAGCAGAGTCAGCCACGAGCCGTCTTTCTTTCTGTTGGCCTGTTCAAACTGCGCTGCATGTTTACCCTCAGGACTGTAAGCGACCACCATGCTGGTACTGGCGACAGGGACCGCCTCATCTATCAGCCCGGCGTCTTTGAGAATTTGCATCGGCCCCGGGGTGATGGAGACAAACACATCAGCCTCAATTTTGTGGCTTGCAAGCAGGCGTGCCATCCCGTATGCACCCTGACCCTGCCCCTGATAGCCGTCGTTATTTGCTCTGGAAAAAGCCGGACCTAACCCCTGGTCCATTACTTTGCCCATGGAACCGGCATAAGTCACCCTGATATCCTTTGCCAGCGCCATGGATGGCATTTGCAGCAGCGCAACCGCCACCAGCGCAACCTGCATTCGTTTCCTGGCCATAAACACCCTCTCGTTATATATTCTTTTATATATCGAATTTTCCAAAAAAATCACCGCAATGACAACCTCCTCAAGCGCGCCGTTGATGCAAGGTTGAATAAAAGGAAATCGGTCTGGGTGGTGCATGGTCGACTTAGTCAGATGTTGTCATCCAAATGTGGGCAATTGTTCATGAAACATGCTGCGTAAACTCCTCGTGGCTTTGCGTAGAAGAATCTTGAACTCATTGTCATCAATGTCTTTTGCACAGTTGTAGCCCAACTCGCTATATAGTTAAATATATAGCGATTAAATAACTTCTGAGGGTTGTATGAATTTGTATATGTTTTATGTCGGCGGAAATGCCGGTAAATCCAATATTGAAGTCCACGACATCCAGTTTGTGGCGGCACGTAAGCCCAATGATGCCTGGCCTGCACTGCGTGAAGCATGGTTTGGTGATAGTGATAAAATTCATATAGACGGCTATAGCCGTATCACGTGGGCCGACGGATACTCTGTCACGCTTTCCCCGGAGCCGCCCCAGTCTACGAAGAGATTATTTTTCGTCAATGCGGGTGGTTACAGGCCGGATACGCTTGCAGAACTGCACGAATATGATCTGTTCGTCGCCGAAAATGCCCGGCAGGCTAAGGAGAAAGCATTACTAACGCTACTTTGCGGTGTCGATCAACAACATAAGGATAATTTAAAAGAGGTTGATGATTGCCTGTTGCTTGAAAAGGTTGGAGGGTTGTTTATTCATCTGACACCCTGCGATACAGGGCATCGCGATCTTCCAGAGTGGCAGGGATATTTACCGATAGGCGCATGAAACTGCAAAAAGAGACGCATTGCTTCAGGATGAAACAGGTCCCCTTTTAGTATTGCTCAGGATGCCCCTCGAGTCTGAGGGCGTCCTGTTCATTGAATATTTACGCTTTTGCGTCTGGCTGTTTTATTGCATATCCAACATACGTCTTCTTTAACTGGCCCAATGTTTCCGGCACCAGGCTCGTCACCCGTTCAAACCGGCACATTATTCGTTACCAGGATGGCAATGGCATGGCGGCCATCGCCGTGTCGTTGCCGCTGGTGGGGCCGAAGCGCATTTCGGAACAGGTGATGGCCAGGATAGCGATAAGCTGATTAGATCAGAATGTGTAACTCATGCTTACCGAGACGCTACGCGGTTCGCCATAGACGGCAGAGTCATCGAGGTAGGAGTAGTATTCGCGGTCGAACAGGTTACGAACGTTTGCCTGCACCGCCAGCTGTTTCGTCAGCTGATACTGCGCGAACAAGTCGACGAGCGGATAGCTGCCCTGATAGAGGCGCTGCGTCTCGCCGTCCGGACCGGTGACATCTTTGTACACCTGATTCTGCCAGTTCACGCCGCCGCCTACGGTCAGATCCGGAAGCGTCGGGACGCGGTAACGGCTGAACAGCTTAAGCTGCGTCTGCGGCGCAAAGCTGTTGAAGCGGCCATCTGAATCACGGGCAACATAGCGGGTCGCACTGAAGGTAAGCTGTAGATTGTCGGTAACGGCACCGTTCACCTCAAATTCCGCGCCTTTGCTCACTGCGCCTTTGGTTGCGCGATAAGCTTGTTCGCTGGATCCATTAACGAATACCCCGCTGATTTCCTCCCCCGCGTTCTCCTGTTCTATGCGGAATACGGCAACGTTGGTGGTCAGTCGACCGTCCATCCAGTCTGCCTTCAGGCCGGTTTCATAATTTTTACCGGTGACGGGAGAGAGCCATGCACCCTCTTTCGTGCGTTTGGTTTGCGGGGCAAAAATTGAGGTATAGCTGGCGTAAGCGGAAAGGCTGTCGTTGATGTCATACACCAGCCCGCCGTAAGGGGTGGTGTTGTATTTACGCATATCGCCGCTGCTGCCATCTGAGCTGTACTGGGTATAACGTGCGCCAACGATTAGCGACAACGGATCCGCCAGCGACAGGCGTGCCGCCGTATACGCCGATTTTTGCCGCACGATATCATCCGCATTTTGATACCAGTCGCCCCACTCCGGCTCGGCCACGCTGCCGTCCCAGCTGTTGTTGAAGATGCCAATCTGAGCACTGTCCATTGGCCCGTCTTTGCTGAAGGTAGCATTGTGCTGTCGGCTATAGTTGGCTCCGGCCATCAGCTGATGTTGACGCCCGAGAAGTTCAAAAGGCCCGCTGGCGTAGGCATCAAAGGCGTCCAGAGTGCGCTTGCCGCGATCCTTACTACCCCAGCCTGATGCGCCTTCTCCGGTGGTGGCGTCCGGATTGCCCATCACATAAAGCAGGGTATCATTGAACGTTTGCTCGCCGTGGGTTCCATTGAAACGCACCGACCAGCCGTTATCCCAGTTGTGGGTGAGGTTAGCAAAAACTTTACGCGACTCAACGGAGTATCCCGTCCAGTCTGCCGAGGTATTGACGTTGCGATCGTAATGGGTACGGCTGCCGTTACTGTACAGGCTGGGTAATCCGCCCCAGGTCGGGTTGGCTGTGTTTGTTTGCTGATAGTCCCAGCCCAGCGAGGCCGTCGTGTGTTCCGTTACATCGCCTTCAATGACGCCATAGAGAAATTTCTTGCGCTTGCCATATCTGTCAAGCCAGCTGTCCTGATCCTGATAACCTGCCACGACGCGCCCACGCAGGCTGCCGTCGGAATTGAGGGGCGCGGAGATGTCGCCCACATAACGCTGTTTGTTCCAGCTTCCGTAACTTGCGCTGACGTTGCCCCTGAAGGTTTTACTGTCGGCACGTTTACGCACCATGTTCACCGTTGCTCCCGGATCGCCAGCGCCGGTCATCAGGCCGTTTGCGCCACGCACAATCTCTATACGATCATAAATGGCAGTATCTTCCTGCGCATCGCCAAAGTTCCACGCGTCGCCCATTGATGTGGGGATCTCATCGTAGGCGAAATTGGTGATTTCAAAGCCGCGGGAAAAGTAGCTGGAACGCTCGCTATCAACCTGCTGCGACGAAACGCCGGTGGCATTGGTAAGTACCTGGTCAATGGTTTGCAGGTCTTGATCCTGCATACGCTGGCGCGTCACGACGCTGACTGACTGGGGGATATCGCGCGGGGTCAGCAGCATTTTGGTGCCTGAACGCGTGGTTTTTACCGCATAATCCTGCTGCGAGTCGGCGTTCCCGTCACCGTAGACAACCATCTCTTGTTCTTGCGTATTTTCATCCGCCTGTGCCGGGTGCATGACGGCGGACATTGCCAGCGCAAGCAGTGAAAGTGAGAAGGAAGCAGGAATTAATCCTGCGGGCGCTTTCGCGCGATTAGCCCTGCCTTTAAAAATCATCATGTTACCTGTCTGTTGTTGTCGTTATGTGCAAATCATTCATACAAATAAGAATGGAAATGATAATTATTTGCTTTATTATGCACAGGTAATTTTGTAAGTTAAATGTAAATAAATGTATATTTATCAAAATCAGCGCGGCTCGCGCATGACAGGAACAAAAAATGAACACATTCCATTGGCTAAAAGGAAAGACATGGGGCTTAAGCATTCTTACCGCGGCGTTAACCCTGAGCGCAACGGCGTCAGCAGCCCTCCCGGATTCGGCTGAGCTCAAGCAGCGCGAACTCGCTGACGGTCTGTATGAGATGGTTTACTCCCCAACGGCAAACGCGTTGTACGTTGCGAGCGCGCAGAGTTTCAAAAACGTCAACGGCGGGGTGCTCTATAAACTGGATCCCACAACGCTTGCCACGCAAGGTGAAACCCACACCGACCTGAAAAACTTCGGCATGGCAGCGGACGATAATGGCAAGGTCTACTACACCACCAACACCCTTGATGGCGGGGTATCGAAAGTGGACGTGCAAAGCGGCAAGGTGCTACAGCGCCTGATGTTTGAAGGCAAAGACAAGGATGGCGACCCGGTTGGTGCGCGTGAAATCCTCTTCCACAAGGGACAACTGTTTATCGGCGGCGTTGCCGACCCTGGGTTTATCTCCGTGGTTGATGCCAACACCATGACGCTAAAAGCCCGAATCGAAAATGCCGGGAAATGGGTGACGGGGATTATTTATTCGCCGCTGACAGGCCGCCTTTATGCCGCCAATGGCGGCGGTGAAATTCTGGTGATTAACCCGGAGACGTATAAAATCGAACAGCGCTGGACGCCGGGAGATAAAAAAGCGTATTTGTTCCTGAATATGGCAGAAGATCCGGCCACCGGGCGCCTGTTCGTGACTGATGATTCAAAAGCCAAAACCACACTGGTATTTGATGAGCGCAGCGGGAAAGTTATCAAGCGTCTTAAAGGCGATGCGCTGGGAATAAAGTTTAACGCTGAGCGCAACGAAATTTTCATCACTCAGCGCGAATCCAGGAAGGTGTTGCAGCTTGACGCCGGGAGCTATGCTGTGAAAAACAGCTGGACTTTCACCAGCCATCCCAACAGTCTTCTGGTAACACCGGACGGTAAAACGTTATACGTAACCGTGAAGCAGGACTTCAATGACGACAACACGACGAAAGGCCCGGATAGTGTGGTTCGTATTTCATTAAATTAAACAATATACAGCCATCCTGTGAGGGATGGCTGACTTATAAACGTGGACGCTGAAGCAGTATATTTAGTCCGGCCAACGGATAAAGTCGGGTTAAAGCGCCAGATGTTCTAAAGTCGCGGGGATCCTTACTGGGTAAAAGTAAAGGTGTAGCTACGTGAAGCTGGCCCCTATCCTCCTGCAAATTTCGCAGAATTAAGGATTCATTTTGGGAAAGAAAAAACCGGGCCTCGCGCCCGGTTCTGTTCCCACACTAAAAAGCCTTACGCACTCAATCCGCGATTCTCCAGCATCGGTTCGATCTTCGGATCGTGCCCGCGCCAGTTCCGGTAAAGTTCAGCTAAATCAGTGCTGTTGCCGCGGGACAAAATCGCCTCGCGGAATTTCTGTCCGTTCACGCGCGTCAAACCGCCCTGCTCGACAAACCACTGATATCCATCGTCCGCCAGCATCTGCGTCCAGAGATAGGCGTAATACCCTGCCGCGTAGCCGCCGCCGAAGATGTGGGCGAAATAGCTGCTGCGATAGCGCGGCGGTACGGCTGGAAGATCCAACCCCTCTTTTTTCAACGCGGCGGCTTCAAAGGCTTCCACGTCTTCAACGGGCTCCTGAATGCCGTGCCAGTTCATATCCAGCAGCGCGGCGCTCAATAGCTCCGTCATGTCATAACCCTTATTAAACTGGGTCGCATTGAGCATTTTTTCCCGCAGCGCATCCGGCATCGGTTCGCCGGTTTGATAGTGACGAGCAAAGTGCGCAAACACCTGCGGATGGCTGGCCCAGTGTTCATTGATTTGCGAAGGAAATTCAACGAAATCACGCGGCGTGTTGGTGCCTGAAAGCGTGGCATAGCGCTGGCTGGCAAACAGGCCATGCAGGGTATGGCCAAACTCGTGGAACAGGGTAATCACATCATCCCAGGAGATTAGCGCGGTCTGCCCGTTCGCCGGTTTTTGATAGTTGCAGACGTTATAAATCACCGGACGCGCGGCAAACTCATAAGACTGCTCAACAAAATTCCCCATCCACGCGCCGCCCGCTTTGGAATCACGCGCGAAAAAGTCGCCGTAGAACAGCGCCATGCCTTCACCCGTGTGGTCGAAAATCTCCCACACGCGAACATCCGGGTGGTAAACCGGAATATCGAAACGCTCGACAAAGCGGATACCGAACAGCTGCGTGGCGGTCCAGAATACGCCATCTTCCAGCACGGTATTGAGCGCGAAATAGGGTTTGATCTGCGACTCATCCAGCGCGTATTTCGCTGAGCGCACGCGTTCGGCATAAAACGCCCAGTCCCAGGCCTGTACCGTAAAACCACCCTGCTCGTCGTCGATGACCTTCTGAATATCCGCCTGCTCCAGCGCGGCCCTGCCGCGTGCCGCAGGAACTATCCCGCGCATGAATTCGAGCGCGGCTTCCGGCGTTTTCGCCATCTGATCGGCAATGCTCCAGCTCGCATAGTTGTCAAAACCGAGCAGCTGCGCCTGTCTTGCCCGCAACGCGGTAAGCCGACGGATCAGCTCGCGCGTATCGTTTTCGTCGCCTTTCTGAGTGCGTTCCCAGCCCGCGCTGAACAACTTTTTACGGGTCTCGCGCAACGACAGCGCCGCCAGCGCGGGCTGTTGCGTGGTATTCAAAAGCGGGATCAGCCAGCGATCCGTCAGCCCTTTTTCTGCGGCAGCGTGAGTCGCGGCAGCCACCTCCTCCGCACTGAGCCCGTCAAGCTGGTGAACATTGTCCACCACCAGCCCTCCCGCCTTGTTCGCCGCCAGCAGGCGCTGGTTGAACTGGCTGGTCAGGGTGGCGGCTTCGGTATTCAGGGCTTTCAGCTCGGCTTTTTCATCGGCGTTCAGACGCGCGCCAGCAAGAACAAAGTGCTGATACATCTCCTCCGTCAGTCGTCGGGATTCGGCATCCAGCGCCTCGCGATCCTGCCAGACGGCTTCCACGCGGGCGAAAAGCGTATCGTTTAGCCAGATATCGTTCGCCAGCCCGGCCAGTTCGGTGGAGAACTGCTCGTCCAGTGCCTGAAGATCATCGTTGGTGTGTGCGGACGTCATGGCGAAGAACACGCTGCTCACGCGCGAAAGCATGGCCCCGCTCTTTTCCAGCGCCAGCACGGTATTGTCGAAGTCCGGCGCGGCGCGCTGCGCGATAATCGCGTCAATGTCTGCACGCTTCAGGCGCATTGCTTCATCAAATGCCGGACGATAATGGCTGTCGTTAATCGCATCAAAACGTGGCGCCTGATAAGGCAACAGGCTAATTTCAAAAAAAGGATTGTTGACCGACATCGTTTACTCCTGAGCACGGTATTTCTCCCCAGAGTAGGCCAGCCTGCGCCGGCCTGCAATGGCGTCATACAAATGTTGCCTTAACGACGTGCCGGAGAGCGTGCTATGTTAGTACAACACAAAAAGCGTTGAGGAACAGTGAGATGATTATTTTAGTTACCGGGGCGACAGCGGGTTTTGGTGAAAGCATCACGCGTCGCTTCGTCGCCAACGGACACAAAGTGATTGCAACAGGGCGCCGTCAGGAGCGTTTGCAGGAGCTAAAAGACGAGCTGGGTGACAGCATTCTGACCGCGCAGCTGGACGTCCGCAACCGCGCCGCCATCGAAGAGATGATTGCCAACCTGCCTGCCGAATGGCGTGAAATTGACGTGCTGGTCAATAACGCTGGCCTGGCACTGGGCATGGAGCCTGCCCACAAAGCCAGCGTGGAAGACTGGGAAAACATGATCGACACCAACAACAAAGGGCTGGTGTACATGACCCGCGCCGTGCTGCCGGGCATGGTTGAACGTAACCGTGGCCATATCATTAACATCGGTTCCACCGCCGGAAGCTGGCCTTACGCGGGCGGCAACGTCTATGGCGCGACCAAAGCCTTTGTCCGCCAGTTCAGCCTGAACCTGCGCACCGACCTGCACGGAACCGCGATCCGCGTGACCGATGTTGAACCGGGTCTGGTAGGCGGAACTGAATTCTCCAACGTGCGTTTCAAAGGCGACGACGCGAAAGCGGATAAAACCTATGAAAACGCGAATGCGCTGACGCCGGAAGATATCACCGAAACCGTCTGGTGGGTCGCGAATCTGCCGAAGCATGTCAACATCAATACGGTTGAGATGATGCCCGTCAGCCAGACCTATGCCGGACTCAGCGTGCATCGCGGTTAATTTACCCCACCCGGCCTGCGGGCCGGGTATGTGATGGCAGGGAAAAGAATGGTAGTATGTTCAGGTTAACTCTCTGAGAAATCACAACCCATGGCCGCTGAATCGCAACTTAATCCTACCCAGCCCGTTAATCAGCAAATATATCGCATCTTACGCCGTGATATTGTTCGCTGCCTGATCCCACCGGGAACGCCACTCTCAGAAAAAGAGGTTTCGGTACGTTTTGACGTTTCCCGTCAGCCCGTACGTGAGGCGTTTATTAAGCTCGCAGAAAACGGCCTTATTCAGATCCGCCCTCAGCGCGGCAGCTATGTAAATAAAATTTCGCTTTCGCAGGTACGGAATGGCTGTTTTGTTCGCCAGGCCATCGAGTGCGCCGTGGTGCGTCGCGCCGCGTCGCTCATCAACGATAACCAGTGCTACCTGCTGGAGCAAAACCTGCATCAGCAACGAATCGCCATCGACCGCAAACAGTTAAACGACTTTTTCCAGCTGGACGACGAGTTCCACCAGAAACTGGCGCAGATCGCCGAGTGCCAGCTCGCGTGGGATACCGTCGAAAACATCAAAGCTACCATCGACCGCGTGCGCTACATGAGCCTAGACCATGTTTCTCCGCCAGAGATGTTGCTGCGCCAGCATCATGATATTTTCAGCGCGCTGGAAAAACGCGACGTGGAAGCCGTAGATAAAGCGATGACGCTTCACCTTCAGGAAATTAGTGAGTCAGTTCAGTTAATTCGCCAGGAAAACCGCGAGTGGTTCAGCGAAGAATAAAACCTCGCCGCCCCCTTTCGGTTGCGGCGAAGTAATTAGCGGACCACTAATACCGGAATAGTGGCGTAGCGCAGGATAGTTTCAGCATTCGAACCCAGCAGATGGGTTGTAATGCTCGGATTTTTTGATCCGATAACAATGACATCATATTTCCCCTCTTTGCTGAGCTTGATGATTTCATCGCGTACGTTGCCGAAGCGAACTTCACAGTCAATATTGTCCGGGGACATATCAAAGAGCCGTTTCAGCGCCTTCATCTTCTTATCAGACTCGGCGGTCATATACTCTTCGAACTTCTTAATATCGGCATTGAACCCCCGCAGTAACGAACGGCTGCTGTTAGGGAGAATGTTGACCAGGGTGATCGTCGCGCCTTCCGCCTTCGCGAGGTTGACCGCGTGGCGTACCGCTTTATCGCTCAAATCCATTTCAAACACATCAACAGGCATCAAAATTTTCTTATACATAAGCCTGACTCCTTTTCCAATGAAGGGTTATTTTCTGCCTCCAGAATGACATTGTGGATATAAACAAAGCCTAAACACTTGCACCCGGAAACTATCAATTAAGGAAAATAACTGTCCGCTTTGTAAAGTGGTGTCCTGAACCGTCAACGCCTGCATGAAATAAGAAAAAAGTGTGAGCTTGATCAAAAGCAAATAATTTCGTTAAAGAGAGGCGTATTAATAGTGCCCCGTGAACGGCAGCCGTTGAATTAGCGCCGTAACGGATAAGTACGAGAGGAGAAAATACCATGATGACATACGACCGTAACCGAAATGCAATCACCACTGGCAGCCGCGTCATGATTAGCGGCACAGGCCAGTTCGGCGTGATTAAAGCGATCCACAGCGACGGCCTTAATGCCGAGCAGGTGCGTCGTGGTAAAACGGTTGAAGTCGAAGGATGCGAAGGTAAGTTCGAACCGATTGAGCTGATTCGCCTGGGGATGCACTAAGCTGCGCCCCGACATGCCGCCGCGGACGGCGGCATGTCATCGCGTTAAAGCCGGGAGGCGTACTCAGCAACCGTGGCCTTCGCGCCTTTTTGCAGCAACGTTTGATAGGCCTGCATGACCGCAGCCACAAACACCGCGTCCTTCGGCAGCTCGTTACCGAAAATAGCCTCAATGCCCAACAGCGCGCTAACGCGGCTTTCGCCTTCAGCGCTACCGTTTACCGCCGCCTGAATCACCGCCAGCTGCGGATCGCTCACCTCAATCGCGTTACCCTGCTCATCCACACCGCCGACATAACGCATCCAGCCCGCAACACCGAGGGCCAGCAGCGGGAAGGGTTTCTGGTGGACAAGGTGCCAGCGCACGGAATCGAGCATCCGCTGCGGCAATTTCTGGCTACCGTCCATGGCGATTTGCCAGGTGCGGTGGCGCAGGGCCGGATTGCTGTAACGTGCGATCAGCAGGTCGGCATAGTGAGCTAAATCCCCCCCCTTCACTTTCAGCGTCGGCGCCTGCTCTTTCAGCATCAGCGCATGCGCGGCTGCGCGATAATGTTCATCTTCCATGCAGTCGTTAATGTGCTGATAACCGGCCAGGTAGCCGAGATAGGCCAGGAACGAGTGGCTGCCGTTAAGCATACGCAGCTTCATCTCTTCAAACGGAATGACATCAGAAACCAGTTCCGCACCGGCCTTTTCCCACTGTGGACGTCCGGCGACGAAATTATCTTCTACCACCCACTGGCGGAACGGCTCGCAGGCGACACCTGCCGGATCGCGTACGCCGGTTAGCTGTTCAATTTTATCCAGCGTTTCAGCCGTGACGGCGGGCACAATACGGTCCACCATGGTTGACGGGAAGGTGACGTTCGCTTCAATCCAGTCGGCCAGTTCGCCGTCAACAGCGCGCGCGTAGGCGCAGGTGACATTGCGCATCACGTGGCCGTTTTCCGGCATGTTATCGCATGACATCACGCTGAATGCTGGCAGCCCCGCCGCCTTACGCCGCGCCAGCGCTTCAACCACTACGCCTGGCGCAGATTTCGGCTGATGGGGGTTTTGCAGGTCGGCAACGATTAACGGATGATCGAACATCAGTTGTCCGGTTGCCGGGGAGTGGCAATACCCTTTCTCGGTGATGGTCAGGGAAACAATGGCGACCTGCGGATCGCACAGCGCTGCCAGCACGGTTTCAAGGCCGTCGACCTGCGCATGCAGCGCATTTTTGACGACGCCGACCACGCGCGCCGTCCACGCATCGGCAGACATCTCTGCTACGGTATAAAGATTATCCTGTGCCTTCAGATCGGCGATCTGCTGTTCGCCGCCAATCAGGTTAACTTCGCAGTAACCCCAGTCGCTGCCCTGTTCTGCGGCGAGTATATCGGTGTACACCGCCTGGTGCGCACGGTGAAACGCGCCAAACCCTAAATGAACAATGCGTGCCTTGAGGCTGTCGCGATCGTACTGAGGACGCGTTGCCTTCGCCTGTAATAAACGGTTTTCCATGATTGAGACTCGTTAATTATGAACGCTGAGATCCGCAGCCGCTCTGGTGACAGTGCGGCTGCGCCGGTTGACTAAACCAACTAGAATGGCAGTGTCATTACTTTATCCTGCCGATCACAATACTGGTTATGCTGCCATGAACATTGATTTACATTAACTTTCGGCCAAGTGGTGTGATATAAAAATCAAGTTGTGTGACATCTGGCAAAAGATATAAACCAGATCATACAGGGGTGCGCACCGTCTGCTCGCCGGACCGGACCGTCGGCTCACGCCACAACCTGTCGTAGGAATAGCCTGTTAAATCTTCCACGACCCGGCGAGCTTCGGCGGATACGCGTTGGGGAGAGCCGTTGGCTTTCAGGCGATCCAGCTCATCCACAAAGATTTTGTGCGTACGCTTGTTCAGGTTGAATGTCAGAGCCTGCCACAGGGCCAGGATAAGCAAGGCAGCAGTGCCGATGAACATCAGCATTGCGATGGTGTGGATGGCTTCGGTTGGCTGCGTCTGGCTCCCTTTTACAAATCCGCCGCTTTGTAACAGGAGACCCACAATAAAGGTGGCAATAGCGACCGTGGTTTTTCGGGAGAATGTCATTACCGCGGCAAACAGTCCCTCACGACGCTGACGGCTGACCATTTCATCGATATCTGGAATGAACGGGAACACGTTCCACGGTGTAAACTCAAGGACGCAGCGCCCCACCTGATACACCCCGGCCAGAATGACCAGCGTCGCGACGGTATTCAGCGCAGGGATCTGGTACACGGCAAAGAAGCCCCCCAAACAGAGCAACATCAGTGAATAGGCAAATACATATAGCTTTGATGGCCCATATCTGATGATCCCTATACCCGCAATTAACGTGACGGGCAGCCCCACAATACTCATCGACAGCAGCGTGCCTGCCAGTGAGGAAGAGACATTCAGACAGTACACGCAGAAAAATACAAATACCGTGTTGTAGACATCTTTGCCGGTAAACGACAGCAGATAGATGGCGAGATGTTTCCTGAAGGCCCGGATTTTCAGGGTGGAACCATACTCCTTAAAAAGTCGTCCAAAGGCAGCCAGCTTCTCCCCTGCTGTTTGTGGGCGTGTGTTTTTTTCCAGCCCGGAGAGCATTTCCGGCGTCAACTCGCGTTCCCAGGTCACTTTCCACGAGATGAATACACATACCATAAACAGTACAGCAAAAATAACGCCGTTTATGAGGTAGGCATGGGCGCTGTTTTCCCCGAAATAGCCTATCAGTAATCCGGGAATAAATGTCGCCAGAAACGTCCCGGACGCTGAAAGAAACATGCGACAGGTAGAGAGTTTGGTCCGCTGGTTAAAGTCTTTTGTCATTTCTGACGGTAACGTTTCCCACGGGATCAGTACCATTGCAGCAATAATTTCAAATGCAAGATAGACGGCGAGATAAAAACCGTATGTCATGCCATCAAACCACAGCAATGCATAGACCAGCATCAACGGTGCACCGATCAGCAAAAAGAAACGTCGGCGACCAAATTTTTTACCAAAATAGTTTTTGTAAAAATGGTCAGTGAAACTTCCCATAAATAAACTAACGATAGCATCGACAATGCGCGCTATAGCAACAATAGACGCCGCTTCAACCGGTGACAACCCAACAAATGTCGTATAGAAGAATAATAACCAGGCGCCGATAACGGTAAAGGCACCGCCGCCCATAATATCCGTTAGTCCGTAGCCGATACTAACCGGAATAGTAATTTTTTTTGCAGTACGAGACATGTTCCATCCCCACTCAGTGAGTAGAATTTAGAATCTGAAATAGTTTTCAGCATTATCATGGCAAATATTTTTAACCATCTTCGTTAGGATGGCGTTATTATCCGGAACTTCACCACGCTCCACCCAGCCACCAATGATATTGCACAAAACACGTCGGAAATAATCGTGGCGAGTATACGAAACCAGACTACGGGAATCGGTTAACATACCGACAAAATTCATTAATAGCCCCTGATCCGCAAGGCTATGTAGCTGGTTTTCCATTCCGCGTTGAGTGTCGTTAAACCACCATCCGGAGCCAAACTGTATCGGCGATTTAACGCCCAATTCCGCAGTCTGAAAATTAGCGATAGTCGACGCGACAATATCGTTATAGCTGGCGTTGAGGTTATATAGAATGGTTTTGGGCAAAGCTTCAGCCTGCGCCATTGCATCCAGGAGTTGGTTGAGATTGGCCGCAAGATTCGACTGATCGGTCAGCGAGTCAAAACCAGTATTACTACCCAAAGAACGGTACATGCGGGAATTATTATTGCGAATCGCACCGAAGTGTATCTGCATTGCCCAGTTATGCTGCCTGTAATTATGCGCCAGCATAATAAAAATGGCACTGTCAAGAATCGCATTATTACGGGCGTCCAGATTTTCACCCCGGCGCTTTCGGGCAAACACGGATTCAACCTGTCTTTCATCTGCTAACTGAAAATGGATCTCCACGGGTCCGTGATCGGAAATTCGGCACCCCATTTCGTGGAACCAGGCAATACGCTGGCTCATTCCCTTAACAAAATCGCTGAATGTCTGGATTTTAGATCCTGTCGTCTCACCTAATCGATCGATAAAGTCGGCAAACTGTTCCGCGTTTTGCGCAAAAACATCGTCCGGACGAAAGGTCGGTAATACCTTAACGTTGAACGTCGCGTCATCACGCAATAATTGATGGTAGCGTAAATCATCAAGCGGAGCATCTGTCGTGCAAATAACTTCTACCCTGGAGCGTTTAATGAGTTCCCTCGGCGTAAAATCAGGCTGCTGCAATAGCAGATTACAGCGCTCCATTATTTCACGCCAGTTATGCCTGCCCAGCGGTTCGTCACAGTTAAAATAGTGGTGAAGTTCTAAATGAGTCCAGTGATAGAGCGGATTTCCATAGCTCGCTTCGACCGTTTCAGCCCATGCCGCAAATTTATCCTCCGCCAGGGCATCGCCCGTAATGTATTTTTCGTCAATACCGTTGGCGCGCATGGCGCGCCATTTATAATGATCGCCAGCCAGCCAGAGTTCGGTAATATTATCGAGATTTCTATTCTCGAAGATATCTTTCGCGTCCAGGTGACAGTGATAATCAATAATTGGCAGCGCTTTCGCGACGTTACGATAAAGTTCAACACCTCTCGCATTGCCAATCATAAAGTTATCGTTAATAAAACTCATGACAGGGCTCCATATTTCCGCTGCTTCGCTGCGGTATCGCTCTGGCGCAGGGGTTCAGCTGCATCTTCCACCAGGCTCAAATCGCGGTCGCGCACTTCTGGCATCAGCAAAGCGGAGACCAGCCCAATCAGCGAGTACGCCACCAGCATCGCCACAATCGGCCACCAGGACCCGGTCATATTGCAGAAGATCCCCGCCAGCACCGGACCAAAGCCTACCGCCACGAGACCGCCCGCCTCTTTGGAGATCGCCATGCGGGTAAAGCGGTTTCGCGAACCAAACATCTCCGCCATGGTGATGTTTTCCAGCGCAAACAGCCCGAGCACCGCAAAGTTATGAATAACGATGATAGAGAGCATAATCACGCCCGGCGCGTAACTCTTATCGACGATAATCGAAAGCATCGGGTAAGCCAGAATAATGGCTGAAATGTTAAGGATGATATATGGCAGACGGCGCCCCACTTTATCGGACAGCCAGCCCAGCAGCGGGATGGAGACGAAGCCAAGAATCGAGCTGATCATCAGCGCATCGGTTGGGATCGCCTTATCAAATAACAGCGTCTGGACCAAGTACCCGGCAAGGAAGGTCTGGATAAGCCCAGAGTTACCGGCCTGACCAAAGCGCAGCCCCGTCGCCAGCCAGAACGATTTGCTCTTAAACATCGCGCCGACCGAGGTATCCTGCACAGCAACCGGCGCAACGGCTTCGGCATCGTTTACCTTCTCAAACACCGGGCTCTCTTTAAGGTTCATACGCAGCCAGATGGCGAAGATCATCACCACCACGCTGGCGAGGAACGGCACGCGCCAGCCCCAGGCAATAAGTTCTTCACGATCGAGGGCAAAGAACATCACGGCCCAGATCGCCGTGGCGCTCAGCGTCCCGCAGTTGGTGCCCATGGCCACCAGCGAGGAGATGATGCCGCGTTTACCCTTCGGGGCGTATTCGGCCAGCATGGTGCCTGCGCCGGAGATTTCAGCCCCCGCGCCCAGCCCCTGAATAATACGCAGCGTCACCAGCAGCACCGGTGCGAAAATCCCGATCTGCGCGTAGGTTGGCAGGACGCCGATTAAGGTGGTGCAGATCCCCATCATGGTGATGGTGATAAACAGCACTTTTTTACGGCCAATTCTGTCGCCCATTCTGCCGAAGATAAATGCCCCGACAATACGCGCGATGTAGCCTGCGCCGTAGGTGCCCATCGCCAGGATCAGCGCCATGGCCGCGGACTGCTCAGGGAAGAAAATTTCATGAAACACCAGCGCGGCGCCAAGGGAGTAGAGCTGGAAATCCATAAACTCCAGGGCGGTGCCCAGCCAGCCAGATACGGCGGCTTTCACCAGATCTGACGTACTTCTTTGAGGTTGTGCTTGAGTCATAATGGCTATCTCTGCAAGGTAAGATGCGTACCACTGAGAGCCTGTCTTCGCAGGCTCTTAACCGCGTGAATTATTATTGGTCGAACGTGAGCAAGACTTTGCAGCACTGCCGCTGGTCTTTTTCAAACAGTTCGATGGCGTCTGTAACGTGGTGATAGTCAAATGTATGGGTGACCAGTTTTTCAGGGTCGATCAGCCCTTTTTCCAGCCAGTCAATGACCACCGGGAATTTGTTGGCATTCAGGCGTGAAGAGAAGATCGACAGCTCTTTGCCGGTGATCCCCTGCTGCACAATCTGGCTCGGGTCGCTGGAGAAGCCCATCAGCACGATGCGCGCCGCCGGAGACGCCAGCGTAATCGCTTCCTGTAAAATGGACGGATGACAGGCAGCATCGATGATTAACGTCGGCTTGATGCCTTTTTCATCCAGCGCGGCCTGTAAAGAATGCTCGCCGTTGTTGAAGACCCAGTCTGCGCCGCTGCGTTGCGCCATCTCCAGCCGCTCATCAATGCGATCCACCACGATGACCTGCTTCACCTTGTAAACACCCTTCAGCGCCTGCACGGTGACCAGCCCCATCGGGCCTGCGCCGTAAATCAGCGCCACATCCTGTTCGGTGGGTTTCGCCTGCCCCGTTACGTTGGCGGCAATGGTGAATGGCTCAACCATCACCGCGTGGTAGTCAGGGATCGCATCCGGAATGCGCCAGGCATTTTTCGCCGGCACCACGGCGTATTCGCTGAAGCCGCCGTCACGGTGGACGCCCAGCACCACCAGCGAAGTACAAACGTTCGGTTTTCCAACGGAACACGGGTAGCAGTGCCCGCAGCTGATCACCGGATCAACCGAAACGCGCTGGCCCAGTCGGGTGCCCTCCACGCCTTCGCCAACCGCGTCTATTTCGCCAAAGAACTCGTGACCGATTACCCGCGGGTATTTCGCAAACGGGTTATGCCCGCGATAGATATGGCTGTCTGAACCGCAAATACCGGCGAGCTTAATTTTGACGCGGACGTCGCCTGCACCCGGCAACGGGAGAGGACGCTCTTCAATCACCAGCACATCCGGCTGTTGGATCACTACGCTTTTCATCATTCGCTCCTCGTTTACCAGTTCCAGAGGGTGCCGTCTTCCAGACGAGCCACCGGCAGATAAGCCGGATCGTACGGGTATTTCGCCGCCAGCTTCTCATCAAACTCAATGCCCAGCCCTGGCTTGTCGCCCGGGTGCATATAGCCGTTATCGAAGCGCCAGCTGTGCGGGAACACTTCCAGCATCTGCTCCGAATACCCCATATACTCTTGCACGCCAAAGTTCGGTACCCACAGGTCAAAATGCAGCGCCGCGGCGTGGCAAATCGGCGACAGATCCGACGGGCCGTGTGAGCCGGTACGCACCTGATAAAGTGAGGCAAAGTCCGCAATGCGACGCATCCCGGTGATGCCGCCCGCATGGGTTATGGTGGCGCGGATATAGTCAATGAGCTGCTCTTCAATCAGCTGCTTGCAGTCCCAGATGCTGTTGAACACTTCCCCCACCGCAATTGGCGTGACGGTGTGCTGGCGGATCAGGCGGAAACACTCCTGGTTTTCAGCGGGAGTCGGATCTTCCATCCAGAACAGACGGTACTCTTCAATGCTTTTGCCGAATCGCGCCGCTTCGATGGGCGTCAGACGGTGGTGCATGTCGTGAAGGAGATGTTCATTGAAGCCGAACTGACTGCGCACTGCGTCGAACAGTTTCGGCGTGAAGTCGAGGTATTTTTCAGTGGACCACAGCTGCTCTTCCGGCCAGGCGCCCTTGGTCGCTGGCTCATACGCCAGCCCTTTTCCTTTTGCCATGCCGTAGGTGGTTTTCATTCCCGGTACGCCGCACTGCACGCGAATCGCCTTGAAGCCCATCTCTTTATGACGGGCATAATCTTCCAGCACGTCGTCAATGGTGTGCCCGGTGGTGTGACAATAAACCATCACCCCTTCCCGGGAGGCTCCGCCCAGAAGCTGATAGAGCGGCATGTTCGCGGCTTTCGCCTTAATGTCCCACAGCGCCATATCCACGGCAGAAATCGCTGACATGGTGACCGGACCACGACGCCAGTAAGCGCCTTTATAGAAGAACTGCCAGATATCTTCGATGCGGTGCGCATCGCGGCCAATCAACTGAGGGCACAGGTGATCTTTCAGGTAGGAGGCAACGGAAAGTTCACGTCCGTTCAGCGTGGCATCACCCAAGCCGACAATGCCCTCATCGGTGGTGATTTTAAGGGTGACAAAGTTACGCCCCGGGCAGGTGACAAATACTTCAGCCCCGACAATCTTCATAATCCATTTCCTTACATCGCTCGTTGTGATGCAGGAAATTTACGCAACTACACTACTACCATACAAGTATAATGATCGTAAAATCAGCGGGCGATCACACTATAAGGACGCTTATGCGCGTCCCCAACCGGCCACGATGATCAACATGCCGCACAGGGCAATCAGCGCGCCTGCCCAGTCATACAGGCTTAGCCTGACGCCATCGACAACGCGCAGCCACAGCAGCGCGGTACAGACGTACACTCCGCCGTAGGCCGCATATACCCTCCCGCTGGCGGCCGGATGCAGGGTGAGCAGCCAGACAAAAAGGGCCAGGGACACACCCGCCGGGATCAGCAGCAGCGCGGAAGCGCCCCGCTTTAGCCAGAGCCACGGCAAAAAGCATCCGATGATTTCGCACAGCGCGGTCGCGAAAAAAAGCAGCGTCGTTTTGAACATTTTTCTCGTTTCGTGAGGATTGATTTAGACATCATACGCGATAATGTTCACATCGTTCCCATACCTGCCGCGCGGGTATGACACCCTTTCGGATTGGTGTAGAATCCAACGGGGTAATCCGATTGTCTGCACCCGTTTAAAGGAAACGCTATGACTACATTAAGCAAACGCCTTTGTCTGACAGCCGTACTGGCGCTGTCATCGTTCGCCTTCGCCGCAACGGCATCAGCCGAAACCAGCAAACTCATCATTGAGTCTGGTGACAGCGCGCAAAGCCGTCAGAACGCCGCCATGGACAAAGAACAATGGAATGACAGCCGCAGCCTGCGTCAGAAAGTGAATAAGCGTGTGGAAAAAGAGTGGGATAAAGAAGACGTCGCGTTTGATGCCCGCGACAAATGCCAGCAAAGTGCCAACGTCAACGCCTATTGGGAGCCTAACACCCTGCGCTGTCTGGATCGTCGCACTGGCCGCACGGTAGCACCGTAATGTCGACGCCGTGTGACGTTAAGCTCCGTCCGCTGGAGCGCGAAGATTTACGCTTTGTTCACCAGCTCGACAACAATGCCAGCGTGATGCGCTACTGGTTTGAAGAGCCTTATGAGGCGTTTGTCGAGCTGTCCGATCTCTACGACAAGCATATCCACGATCAGAGTGAACGCCGGTTTGTGGTGGAGTGCGAAGGTGAGAAAGCCGGGCTGGTTGAACTGGTTGAGATCAACCACGTTCACCGTCGGGCGGAATTTCAGATCATTATTTCACCGGAGCACCAGGGGAAAGGTCTTGCGTCGCGGGCGGCAAAGCTGGCGATGGATTACGGGTTTAACGTCCTGAATCTCTACAAGCTTTACCTTATCGTCGACAAAGAGAACGAAAAAGCGATTCATATCTACCGTAAGCTGGGCTTTATGGTGGAAGGTGAACTGATCCATGAGTTCTTTATTAACGGCGAATACCGTAACACCATCCGCATGTGCATTTTCCAGCATCAGCATCTGGCCGGGCATAAGTCCTCCTCCGCCAGCCTGCTTAAACCCACCGCGCAGTAACCTGCGCGGTTTTATTCTCAATAATATTCAATGCTGTTTTTGATGGTGTACTTGTGCTCAACGGCAGGTTTGACGCTGTCATCGGTGATCACCAGCTCACAGCTCACCGGGTTATTATGGCGATCGTAATCACAGCTCTGCTTTACATTGCCCATCGGTTTATCGTTCAACAGGCTTACCGCCGTATAATCCATGCGCTTGCGCAGATCTTTCGACGGCACCGACTTGACCGATAAACGCTTGTCGCCGGAAACCGTAGTTTTACCCAGCGGGTAGCCGTCGGCGTCATACTGGTACTTCACTTCCATCTCTTTGCTGTGCGCGGCAACCACAAACCCGTTATCGTCGGTGTCCCACGTCAGGCCGGCAGACGGCAGTTCCGCCAGCTGACATTTTCCCTGCAACTTTACCTTCTGCTGCTGGGTTTCCGCATCGACGTAGTAGTTAGCATCCAGCACCAGCGCAACGCCCGTATTAGCGTCGAGATCGTGCAGTTCAAGCGTATCGAAACACCCTTCCGTTGACATCGTGCCGGTCACACGTTTAGAGACTTCACCCTTATCGTTGAACAGCGTCTGGGTAAAATCCTTCACCGGCCCGCGTAGAGGATCAAAGTCAAACTCGTTCGAAAAACTCGCCATCTCCGGCGTAAATGACAGCGGCGCGGTGTTGTTGTCGCATCCCACCAGTACCGTTGCCAGTAGCGTTATCGCTGCGTATTTATTCACATCATTTACCGTTCAAAGAGAGATACAATCATATTAGCAAATACAGCAACTTACATAACAGCACTTCATTTGACTCTTTGCGCTGTATAAATCCGTCGTTTGCATTGACGAGACCTGCCAAAGTGGCTACTTTGGGCGCGGAAGATTCCACACTATTATAAAATTAGATTCTTAAATTTTCGGGTTAACATCATGATTTACGACTGTTTTTTATACTATGACGAAGATATGTTGCTCGACATCAGATTACATACTCTCGCTGATGTCGTTGACCGTTTTGTCATTGTAGAAGCAACACACTCTTTTACGGGCATACCGAGAGAATTGCATTTCGATATTACAAAGTTTGCCAAATTCAAAGACAAAATCATTTACGTGCCTTTTGACGCGCAGCCTATTTTAAACCGTGCGGATAATAACCAGGTTGATGCCTGGGCAAATGAAGCAGCGCTTCGCAACTCCATTATGAACGGGTTAAAAGACGCGGCAGACGACGATCTGATTCTGGTGTCAGACGTTGACGAAATCTTCTCTCCCGACACGGTCAGGGCCATTAATCCGCGCGCGCTCTGCACGACTATTCATCAAAACGTGTTCAACTATCAGTTTAATCTCCAGGTTCACAACACGGATGGTACGCCGAGAAAATGTACCTTGCCCCGCGCGACGTCCTATTACAACCTTAAGCATTTCTTCCACGGTGAGCCTGAATCTTTCAGAAACTGGAAGCGTGCGCGCAAAGATAAAAACTGGTCATGGTTTAAATGGAACTGGCTAAAAATCAATAATAAAATTGTGAAAGATGGCGGCTGGCATTTCTCATGGGTAATGACTCCAGAAAGAATTTCCGAAAAAATGTCTACCATTTCTCATACCGAATACGATCTGCCGGAATTTAATAACCCGGAACATATTATGAAGGTTATTACCAACGCCGAAGATATCTGGGGACGAGACCGAAAACTGGTCAGGCAAGAGGTATCAAAACGCACCCTGCCTTCTTATCTGGTAGACAATCAGCACCATTACTCGCAATTTATTTTATGACGCAGGCAGGGCTCCAGGACAATTCAGAAAGACAGGTCCAAAAACAAAAGCTTACCCTAACCCTGCTATGCTTACAGTCCACACAGTGAAAAGGAGCTACAGATGAAACGGTTACCCTGGATTACCGCCCTGCTGTTAATGAGTGCTTCACCCGCTCTTCTTGCGGCCCCGGACTCCTGCGAGCGCGTGAAAAGCGACATTCAGCAGAAGATTATCAACAACGGCGTACCGGAGTCTGGCTTTACCCTGAACATCGTCCCGAACGATCAGGCCGATCAACCGGATGCGCAGGTCGTTGGGCATTGTGCCAACGATACTTTCAAAATTTTGTACACCCGCACCAGTAGCGGCAACTACCCGGTGAGCGGCGCAGGTACGCAAGAGAATGCGCCCGCTGAGCCGCAATGATTTTCCCACTCAATTCCCCTGATTTGACGAGGATTAATATTTAATACCTCTAAATAAGTAACACTCCCCCCATCATTAGCCCGGTTGTAGTCACGGGTGAAAATAATTATTAACAATGATGGGGTGAGTTATGTCCGAAGTTGAACATCACGGCGGTTTAAGCCGTCGAACTCTGGTTAAATCTACTGCCATAGGATCCCTGGCGCTTGCCGCCGGTGGGATCGCATTACCTTTTGGTCTGAAAAGCGCCGCCGCCGCTGTGCAGTCCGCTATTCAGCCCGCAGAAGATAAAGTCGTCTGGGGCGCCTGCTCGGTAAACTGCGGTAGCCGCTGCGCGCTGCGTCTGCACGTTCGCGATGACGAAGTCTACTGGGTTGAAACGGATAATACCGGCGAGGATATCTACGGCAACCATCAGGTTCGCGCCTGCCTGCGAGGCCGTTCAATTCGCCGTCGCATTAATCACCCAGACCGTCTGAATTATCCGATGAAACGCGTGGGCAAACGCGGAGAAGGCAAGTTTGAGCGTATCACCTGGGAAGAAGCGCTGGACACCATCGCCGCGAGCCTGAAAAGCGTGGTCGAAAAATACGGCAACGAAGCGGTCTACATTAACTACTCCTCCGGAATTGTAGGCGGCAACATCACCCGCTCCTCCCCTTATGCCTCGCTGGTCGCGCGCCTGATGAACTGCTACGGCGGCTTCCTCAGCCACTACGGCACCTACAGCACCGCGCAGATCGCCTGCGCAATGCCCTACACCTACGGCAGCAACGACGGCAACAGCACATCGGATATCGAAAACACCAAACTGGTCGTGATGTTCGGCAATAATCCGGCGGAAACGCGCATGAGCGGCGGCGGGATCACTTACTACCTTGAGCAGGCGCGCGAACGGTCAAACGCGCGGATGATCGTTATCGATCCGCGCTACACCGACACTGCCGCAGGGCGTGAAGACGAGTGGATCCCGATTCGTCCGGGCACCGATGCCGCGCTGGTGGCAGGTATTGCGTGGGTGCTGATTAATGAAAATCTGGTCGATCAACCTTTCCTCGATAAATACTGCGTGGGTTATGACGAAAAAACCCTGCCGGAAGGCGCACCAGCTAATGGTCATTACAAAGCCTATATTCTCGGCCAGGGTGATGACAAAACCGCGAAAACCCCTGAGTGGGCGTCTCGCATAACGGGCATCCCTGCCGATCGCATCATTAAGCTGGCCCGTGAAATCGGTTCGGCGAAACCGGCCTACATTTGCCAGGGCTGGGGCCCGCAGCGTCAGGCTAACGGGGAGCAAACGTCCCGCGCCATCGCCATGCTGCCGATCCTGACCGGCAACGTCGGCATTAACGGCGGCAACAGCGGCGCGCGCGAATCGACCTACACCATCACCATCGAACGCATGCCGCTGCCGGAAAATCCGGTGAAAACGCAAATTTCCTGCTTCAGCTGGACGGATGCCATCGTGCGTGGACCGGAGATGACCGCCCTGCGCGACGGCGTACGCGGCAAAGATAAGCTCGATGTGCCGATCAAGTTCATCTGGAACTACGCGGGTAATACCATCATCAACCAGCACTCCGATATCAACAAAACTCACGACATTTTGCAGGATGAGAGCAAGTGCGAAACGATCGTCGTCATCGACAACTTTATGACCTCGTCCGCGAAGTATGCCGATATTGTTCTGCCGGACCTGATGACCGTCGAGCAGGAAGATATCATCCCCAACGATTACGCCGGCAACATGGGATACCTGATTTTTCTCCAGCCGGTTACCGCCCCGAAGTTCGAGCGCAAGCCCATCTACTGGATCATGAGTGAAGTGGCGAAACGCCTCGGACCGGATATCCATCAGAAATTCACCGAAGGCCGTACGCAGGAGCAGTGGCTGCGCTACCTGTACGCCAAAATGGTCGCCAAAGATCCGCTGCTGCCATCCTACGATGCGCTGAAAAAAATGGGTATTTATAAGCGCAAAGATCCTAACGGACATTTTGTGGCCTATAAAAAATTCCGTGACGATCCGGATGCCAATCCGCTGAAAACCCCGTCGGGCAAAATCGAGATCTACTCCAGCAAGCTGGCGGATATTGCGGCAACCTGGGAACTGCAAAAAGACGAAACCATCACCCCGCTGCCGGTCTATACCTCAACCTTTGAAGGCTGGGACGCGCCCGAGCGCAGCAAATTCCCGCTGCAACTGTTCGGTTTCCACTTTAAAGCCCGTACCCACTCCAGCTACGGCAACGTGGATGTGCTCCAGGCCGCCTGTCGCCAGGAGGTGTGGCTTAACCCTGTGGATGCGGAGCAACGTGGAATCAAAAACGGGGATATGGTGCGCGTCTTCAACGACCGCGGCGAAGTGCGTATTGCCGCGAAAGTCACCCCGCGCATCATGCCCGGCGTAAGTGCGATGGGCCAGGGCGCCTGGCATGACGCCAACATGAACGGCGATCGTGTCGATCACGGCTCCTGCATCAATACCCTGACCACGCACCGCCCGTCACCGCTGGCGAAAGGCAACCCGCAGCACACGAACCTGGTGCAGATCGAGAAGGCATAAGGATTAACCGATGACTACCCAGTATGGATTTTTTATTGATTCCAGCCGCTGCACCGGGTGTAAAACCTGCGAGCTGGCCTGCAAGGATTACAAAGACCTGACCCCGGACGTCAGCTTCCGGCGTATTTATGAATACGCGGGCGGCGACTGGCAGGAGGATAACGGCGTCTGGCATCAGAATGTCTTCGCCTATTACCTGTCGATTGCCTGCAACCATTGCGAAGATCCGGCCTGCACCAAGGTCTGCCCGAGCGGGGCAATGCACAAGCGCGACGACGGATTTGTGGTGGTGGACGAGGATGTCTGCATCGGCTGTCGCTACTGCCACATGGCCTGCCCGTACGGCGCGCCGCAGTACAATGCCGCCAAAGGCCACATGACCAAGTGCGACGGCTGCCACAGCCGGGTGGCGGACGGCAAAAAGCCCATCTGCGTCGAGTCCTGCCCGCTGCGCGCGCTGGACTTTGGCCCGATTGAGGAGCTGCGCAAAAAACACGGTCAGCTTGCTGCCGTCGCGCCGCTGCCGTCTGCGCACTTCACGAAGCCGAGTATTGTGATTAAACCTAACGCCAACAGCCGTCCGACGGGTGACACCACCGGCTACCTGGCAAACCCGAAGGAGGTGTGAGATGGGAAGTGGATGGCATGAATGGCCGCTGGTGATCTTCACCGTTTTCGGGCAGTGCGTGGCCGGCGCGTTAATCGTGATGGGCTTCGTCTGGCTAAAGGAAAATGATGACAAGGCCAGAATGCGTATCGTGCGCAGCCTGTTTTGTCTCTGGCTGGTAATGGGCATTGGGTTTATGGCCTCGGTACTGCATCTTGGCTCCCCGCTGCGTGCTTTCAACTCGCTTAACCGCGTGGGCGCGTCAGCGCTGAGTAATGAGATCGCGGCGGGTTCGATCTTCTTTGCCGTGGGCGGTTTCTGGTGGCTGGTGTCGGTTATCGGTAAAATGCCCCCAACTTTGGGCAAAATCTGGCTGGTTGTCAGCCAGATCCTGGGCATCGTTTTTGTCTGGGCGATGACCCGGGTCTATCAGATTGAGACTGTCCCGACCTGGTATACGGGTTACACCACGCTGAGCTTCTTCCTGACGATGGTCCTTGCTGGTCCTCTGCTGGCTGCACTGCTGCTGCGCGCCGCAAACGTGACATTCAAAGGCACTCTTGCCGCGTCTGTCAGCGTACTGGCACTCATCGTCTGCGTGGCGGTCGTCGTGTTGCAAAGCAATACGCTGGGGACAATACAGAGTTCCATCCAGCAGGCTAACGCCCTGCTTCCGGATTATGGTTCGCTTCAGGTATGGCGCATCGCGCTGCTGGCGGCGGGTTTAGGCTGCTGGCTCTGCCCGCTGATTCGTCGTCAGGAGCCAAAAACGCTCGGCCTGTTTGCAGGTGTCGTGCTGGTGGCGCTGGGTGAACTGATTGGCCGTGGGCTATTTTATGGTCTGCATATGACCGCAGGGTTAGCAATTGCAGGTTAACACAGGTGCGCGGGGCTACCCGCGCGCAAGTAAGGAAAGTTGTAATGAATGACGTCTCACACCGCGAATCGTTCGCGTTCAGCGCCCGGGTACTGGGCGCGCTGTTTTATTTCGCTCCAGACAGCGAGCAGACCGCGCCGCTGGTGAGTGCCCTGACCGCAGGTGACTGGGTTCAGGACTGGCCGCTGGCGGAGGAAAATCTGCTGCCTGTCGCCAGTATGTTTAAGACCCCGTCGGATGAAGCGTTGAAAGACGCCTGGCAGCGTCTGTTTATTGGCCCGTATGCCCTGCCCGCCCCCCCGTGGGGCTCGGTCTGGCTTGATCGTGAGTCCGTGCTGTTTGGCGATTCGACCCTCGCGTTGCGTCAGTGGATGCGTGAAAACCATATCGCCTTTGAGATGCAGCAGAATGAGCCCGAAGATCATTTCGGAACGTTGCTGATGCTGGCGGCATGGCTTGCCGAGAACGGTCGCGAAACAGAACGCGACCAGCTTCTTGCCTGGCATCTGCTGCCATGGAGCACGCGTTTCCTTAGCGTATTCGTTGAAAACGCGGCCCATCCGTTCTACACCGCGCTGGGTAAACTTGCCCAGCTGACGCTGGCGGAATGGCAGTCCACTTTGCTGATCCCGATTGCCGAAAAAACGCTGTACCGATAACAGCACCTGGCTTGTCCACCCGTTGTGCAGGCCAGGCTCGCACATTTTTGCTGCAACACAACGTCACAACTGCTATACTGTATATAATTACAGTATACGAGGGTGCACAATGGCTGTTGAAACAAAATTTGTTGTCGTAAGAAAAGGTGAAGAAAAAATGACATTTGCCAGTAAGAAAGAGGCTGACGCTCACGACAAACTACTCGATATGGCAGAAGCGTTTACCGACTGGCTGTTGCAAAGCGGAATGCAGATGGATGAAACGCAGGCGGAGAACCTTGGTCTTTATCTCGCCGAGCAGAAAGAGTCCGTGCAGCATATCCTGCGTACCAGCAAGCTTCCCGAGCTCAATGCTGAAACGGATAAAACAGCATCAGATGCGGACAGCAGCAAAAAAATCCGGGCCGTCAAAGCCGCCTGATTGTCAGAACGTCTCATCACCTGTCCTGCCGCCGCGGGCCGGAAACGGCTCGCGGCTTTATTAAGGTCGGCTGAACCTTATATTCATCAACCGTAACCCTGAAAATACGTCCTGTTATCTTGATTTGTCCGCCTCAACGTTTACGCTGATATTCAGCCTTTTTGCTTCCATGGTTATCATTGTTTTGGCCAGGTCCTTATCGCCCCCGTGCACTTTATCTATCAGATCCTGTACAAGGGTCATCATCAGGAAGTTTTTATTTGCAGGATAGAAATCTGCCGTAGTGATCCCGTTATCCTTCAGGCGCTGATGCGCTACCGTCTCTGTATCTGCGATTATTTCAGCTACTTTCTCATGCATGATCTCGATCTGCTCGAAAACAATGCGGTTAATCATTTCAATCTGTTCTGGCGTAAAATTCGGTTCCATTATTTCCCCTCGTCAGGCGTATGTTAAAAACACGTGAATCACACGTTGAGCGCCTCTGAATGGTGCGGTAAATTATCACACAACTCTTGTAACTCGTTGATCAGCCTGGCCACATGGAAACCGTCACAGACAGAATGATGGACCTGAACGGCAAAAGGCAACAAGACCTTTCCATCCTGGTTATAGTATTTTCCAAACGTGAACATGGGCGCAAAAAAATTCCGCATGTTAGCGACGTTGACGTTAAAACTGCTAAAACTGACCCACGGAATATCCGATATGAAGAATATATTCTCCCGGGACTCTTCTTTAGGCCAGTAAGCAAGGATATTGCCATAGCGGGCAACATCTTCTGCATAAACGCGCTGAAAATGGTGAATATTTCCATCGTAATGACTCCATAACGATGAAAACGTCTCCGTTTCTTTATGGAAAAGGGTATAGCTTGGATGAACCTCATTCCATATTACAAGCTCATCATCCTTCATGGCCATACGGAATTCCGGATGCCGGTTTACGACGTCAGAAATAAGGGAAATAATCGCAGGATAAAATTTCCAGCCAACCTCTTTGATATGCTTTAGCAGCACGGTAATGTCCAGCTGAACCGTTTGGTTAAATGTAGATTGAGCAAAGCCCTGAAATACTTCAAAGTGTTCCTTTCTTGCCCAACGTGATAAGTCAACTACCGTATATTCTGGCATTATTTTTGTCATTTCAGAGCCTTAGTTGAGCTGCGCTATATAAAATAGTAGCGTATCACAAACGTAGGGGCTGTATAGACCGTAGCGAAGAGGCACCCTAAATTTTCAGCGTATCAATCACCGCTCTCAGCGCCGGGGATACGTTGCGGTGTGGATAATAGAGGTACAGTCCGTCCATCCGCAGGCTGTAGCGCTGTAAGACGCGTATAAGCGTGCCACGCTCCAGATCGTCAGCCACCAGCTCAACCGGGACATAGGCCAGCCCGAGTCCCAGCCGGGCCGCTTCGGCCTCCATGTAGCTGTCGGAAAAGGCCCATTGCCCCTCCGGGCGGTGAGTAACATGCTTCCCGTCCTGAACAAGCTCCCATTGATAGTGGTTACCGTCGGCAAACTGGTAGGCAATGCAGGGATGAGCATCCAGATCGGCGGGCGTCTGCGGGAAACCATAGCGCCGAAAATGCGCCGGGGCGGCAACCACAGCCATCTCCATATCGGGCGTGATGCGCACGGCAATCATTCCTTGTCCCACCTCCGGCCCAAGCCGGACGCCCGCGTCGAATCGCTCGGCAATGATATCCACGAACCGGCTCTCATTCATCAATTCCAGACGGATATCCGGGTAACGCTGTTTGAAGATAGCGAGCTTTGGCAGCAGGCATTTTTCGATGGCGTGCTGGCTGGCATTAATGCGCACCGTGCCGGATGGCGTCTGGCGGTAATGCGCCAGTCTGGTCAGCCCGGTATCGAGCGCATCAAAGGCTGAACCAGCGGTCTGGTAAAGTTGCTCCCCGGCATGGGTCAGCGACAGTTTGCGCGTGGTACGCACCAGAAGCCGAACGCCCAGCCGCTCTTCCAGCTCGCGAACCGATCGACTGATCCCGGATTGTGCCAGCCCGAGCCGTTGCGCGGCTGCCGTGAAGCTTCCCTCCCGCACCACCTGGATAAACAGATACAGCTCATTGTAGTTTTCCCGCTTCGCCATCATGCCTCATCAATTCATAACAATATGATATTAATCCTAGCAGCCTTTGGCCTCTAATCAGCACTATTTCTGCTAACTATAATGACCGCATTACAACAACACACGGTACCTCTTATGCAAACATTCACCCAAAAACTGTCCGTTGCGCTGCTGCTATGCGCATCATTAAGTGGAGTGACAACAATGAGTTATGCAGAATCACGAAATCCTGCCGCCCCCGTTTCGATGGTGACAACCTGGGATAAGACCTTCGCCGAGAGCAATAAAGTCGACCACCGCAAGGTGACGTTCGAGAACCGATACGGGATCACCCTGGTCGGCGATCTGTACATTCCCAGGAACAGCGGCGACCAGAAGCTGGCGGCGATTGCCGTCAGTGGACCGTTCGGTGCGGTAAAAGAACAATCCAGTGGTCTTTACGCCCAGACTCTGGCTGAACAGGGGTTCGTGACCCTGGCCTTCGACCCATCCTACACGGGTGAAAGCGGCGGCCAGCCGCGTAACGTTGCCTCCCCTGACATCAACACCGAAGACTTTAGCGCCGCAGTGGATTTCCTCGGATTACAGAAAGAAGTCGACCGTAACCGTATCGGCATTCTCGGGATCTGCGGCTGGGGTGGTATGGCGCTGAACGCGGCATCCATGGATACCCGCGTGAAGGCGGTCGCCACCAGCGTAATGTACGATATGAGCCGCGCGATGGGTCACGGCGTGGGCGACGGGAAAGATCGTTATTCAGCGGCCGATCGCCGGGCCGTGTTGCAGTATCTGAACGCGCAACGCTGGAAAGATGCTGAAAGCGGCACCTTCGCCCATGGCGGCCACGATATTTATGTCGATGAAAACGGTAAGGTAACGGCGGCCGGGCGTATTCTGCCGGAAGCATTGCCCGCCGATCCGCATCCGGTACTGAAAGAGTTCTATGATTACTACCGTATGCCGCGCGGCTTCCATGCCCGTTCCGTAAACTCCACCGGCGCATGGACCGCGACCATGCCGTTGTCCTTTATGAATATGCCGCTGCTGAGCTATGCCGGGGAGATCACCATCCCAACGCTGATTGTGACCGGTGAAAACGCGCACTCACGTTATTTTGCGGAAGATGCGTTTAAAGCTGTCGGCAGCAAACAGAAGGAACTGGTGATTGTTCCCGGTGCGAATCATGTTGATCTCTACGATAACGTCGCAGGGAAAATCCCGTTCTCGCAGTTCGGGCAGTTCTTCAAAACCAGTCTGAATTAATTCTCTTCGCCCCCGGCAATCAGGGGGCTTATCTTCTCTTCGCCGTGAATTACACCTATGTCCACACTGAATCAAACCTCATCCCGTGATGCTGAGCATGCACACTGGGGCGGTATTTTTGCCATGACCCTGTGCGTTTTTGTCCTCATTGCCTCGGAATTTATGCCCGTCAGTCTGCTCACGCCCCTCGCCAGAGATTTAGGGGTGACAGAGGGGACGGCTGGCCAGGGGATCGCCCTCTCTGGTGCGCTGGCTGTCCTGACCAGCCTTTTTCTTTCCCGGCTTGCCGGGAATATGAATCGCAAACATCTTCTTTCAGGCATGACCGTCCTGATGGCGCTGTCAGGGATCATTATCGCCTTCGCCCCAAACGCTTTGATGTATATGGCAGGCCGGGCGCTGATCGGCATCGCCATCGGCGGTTTCTGGTCGATGTCTGCTGCCACCGCCATTCGGCTGGTGCCTCAGCATCAGGTCTCTCGTGCGCTGGCGATTTTTAACGGCGGCAACGCGCTGGCGACGGTGGTCGCCGCCCCGCTGGGCAGTTATCTCGGCTCGACCATTGGCTGGCGCGGCGCGTTTCTGTGCCTGGTCCCCGTGGCGATTGTGGCGTTCATCTGGCAATATTTTAGCCTGCCCAACATGGGCGGGAACCAGGGTCAGTCGCCACGTAAAAGCGTATTTCGCCTGTTCCACCGGCCTGCGGTTTCGATGGGTCTGATGGCGTGCGGTCTGTTCTTCATGGGACAGTTTGCGTTATTTACCTATGTGCGCCCCTTCCTCGAAACCGTCACCCACGTCAGTCCTTCCGGCTTATCGTTGATCCTGCTCACTATCGGTATCGCAGGTTTCATCGGCACGCTGATCGTCGCGCTGGCCCTGAATGCCGCGTTTTTCCTCACCTTAATGGCCATACCGCTGCTTATGGCGCTGATTGCAGGGGTATTAATGCTCACCGGGGACAGCCTGTGGATCGTGGCCCTGCTGTTAGGTTTCTGGGGAATGCTGGCAACTGCGGCCCCCACGGGCTGGTGGACGTGGATAGCCCGTACGTTACCGGAAGATGCCGAGGCTGGCGGCGGGCTAATGGTCGCGGTGATCCAACTCTCTATTGCGCTTGGCTCAACGGCGGGTGGCGTGGTGTTTGATACCTTTGGCTGGCAGAGCACCTTCGCTTTAAGCAGCATATTACTCCTGAGTGCAGGGGTGCTGACTTTTACGACGTCGCGCCATCGGAAATAAGGCATTATATTAACAGGGTTGTTTTATTTAATTACAAAACCTCGCTCACCTCCCGTTGAAATAATAATTAAGCAATATCCTGGTCAGCCAGCGACATCGCTTTGTTAGCTTGAGCGTTCAGGCAAAGCTCAAACCGGAGGTATTCTTTGCTGATTAAATTAAAGAAAGAACGAACGCATCAGGAGGATCGTCGTCTTGCCCTCTGGCTGGCGACCTCCGCGGGACTGCTGAATGCCATTGCGCTGGGCGCGTTCGGTTTTTTTCCCTCGCATATGACGGGCAATACCTCGCAGCTATCCAGCGAAGTTTCCTCCACCGATCTCAGCGATATTCTTTTCTTTGGCGCCATTATTCTTTCGTTTGTCTCAGGCGCCATCGCTGCGCGGATTATTGTTATCTGGGGGATTATCCATAACGTCAGGCTGGTATTCAGCCAGGTTCTGTTTGTTGAAGGGCTATTACTGGCCGGGGTATCCCTGTACGAAATGTATTTTCACTCCTTCGCCACGAATCAGGAGATTATTATTTTCCTGTGCGGGTTGATGGGAATTCATAATTCCACCTCCACTCAACTATCCGGCGGTCGGGTGAGATCCACGCACATCACCGGCACGCTGACCGATGCGGGCATTTCGCTGGCCTCCGTTATGGTCGCCATGCTGCGCCGGGATTACTCCAAAGATACGGCCGCGCAAAAGAGTCAGCTCAAAACCCATTTAACTACCCTTTTCTCCTTTATCAGCGGCGGGATCGCGGGGCTGATCCTGTTCAGAGAGTTTGGATTCCACGCGATGCTGGCGCTGGGCCTGTTGCTGGTAATCGTCGCCGCCTTCTCTATCGTCCGCATTTCGTGGCGCGTACGCAAGGTGCGTGCCGCGCTCAGTCGACAGGTATAATCAGCACGCCTTATGTGACGTTGTCACGTAAGGCGTGCTTCTTTAAGACTATTCTGCCTGCCCACTGACAGCCCTTATGCCATAAGGCTTCACTCAGGTTGTCACTAATTTCATAGGGTTACTGATTTACCCCCTTCGCTGGAACCCTTCCGTTTCGCTTGCTATAGGTGAAGTACCCCTGCCGAAACATGGCATAACAACAGGCAACCGGTGGTTGCTATAACGCATGCGCACAGGGAGACACACCGCAATGCACCCATTACTTAAACATTCGCTGCTTTTTGTCGGCGCGATTATCGTGGTTCTCGCTCTCCTCACCTGGGGAATTGGACTGGAGACGATTAAGGCGCGCCAGGTTGACCTGATTTACCTCGGGCAACAGCACCTGATTCTGGTCTTTTCATCCATGTTCTTTGCCCTGCTGGTGGGCATTCCAAGCGGTATTCTGCTGAGCCGTCCGGCCGCGCGTGGTATCGCCGAATATGTGATGCAAATCTTTAACGTGGGCAACACCCTGCCGCCGCTGGCCGTTCTGGCACTGGCGATGGTGGTGATTGGCATCGGTGATAAACCGGCCATTATCGCCCTCTTTCTGGCCTCTCTGCTGCCGATTGTGCGTAACACCTATGCCGGGCTGTGCTCTGTTCCCGCGTCGTTGCTGGAAGCGGCAAACGGTATCGGCATGACCAAATGGCAGCGCCTGCGTCAGGTTGAGATCCCTAACGCGTGGCCGGTGATGCTTTCTGGTATTCGCATTGCCACTGCGATTAACGTCGGTACCGCACCGCTGGCATTCCTGATTGGCGCCAGCAGCTACGGCGAGCTGATTTTCCCGGGGATCTATCTGAATGATTTTCCGACGCTGATCCTGGGCGCGGCGGCCACCGCCCTGTTCGCCCTGATTCTGGATACGCTGCTGGCGGCACTGGGCCGATTACTGAGCCCGCATCTCGCGCGATAATTATAACAAGGAGCTTCTATGAGACTGTTTTCCGGGCTGACGGCGCTATGCGCCGCCGCGCTCTTCACCAGCCAGGCGCTTGCCGCGCCGCTGATCCTGGCAACCAAGAGCTTTACCGAGCAGCACATTCTCTCGGCCATGACCGTGCAGTATCTGCAAAAGAAAGGGTTTCAGGTACAGCCTCAGACCAATATTGCAACGGTGATTTCCCGTAACGCGATGATCAACAAGCAGATTGATATGACCTGGGAGTATACCGGCACCTCGCTGATCATCTTCAACCACATCAACAAACGCATGTCGCCGCAGGAATCGTACGAGACGGTGAAACGCCTCGATGCGAAGCACGGTCTGGTGTGGCTTAAACCTGCCGATATGAACAATACCTATGCCTTTGCCATGCAGCGCAAGCGCGCCGAGGCTGAACATATCAATACCATGTCTGAGATGGTGGCAAAGATTGAGCAGATCCGTAAAACCGATCCGGATAACAACTGGCTGCTGGGCCTTGACCTGGAATTTGCCGGGCGCAGCGACGGGATGAAACCGTTGCAGGCAGCCTACAACATGGAGCTGGACCGCCCGCAGATCCGCCAGATGGATCCGGGCCTGGTCTATAACGCGGTGCGCGACGGGTTTGTCGATGCGGGGCTGATCTACACCACCGACGGGCGCGTAAAGGGCTTCGATCTTAAAGTGCTGGAAGATGATAGAGGCTTCTTCCCGAGTTACGCCGTGACGCCAGTTGTTCGAAAAGACACGCTGGAGGCTAATCCGGGGCTGGAGGAGGCGCTGAACACCCTATCATCCCAGCTCAATAACGACGTTATCACCGAACTGAATAAGAAGGTGGATATCGACCATCAGTCACCGCAGCAGGTCGCCCGTGATTTCCTGCGTAGCAAACAGTTGCTGTAGGAGGCGCTATGGAGACGATTCACTATATTCTCGACAACTGGGACTATCTCTTAACCCTGACGCTGCAACACCTGTGGCTGGTGGCGCTCGCCGTGGGCCTGGCGATTATTATTGGCGTGCCGCTGGGCATTTTAATTGTCCGCCATAAATGGCTGGCAACGCCGGTGCTGGGGATTGCCACCATTGTGCTCACCATCCCGTCAATTGCGCTTTTCGGCCTGATGATCCCGCTCTTTTCGCTGATCGGTCAGGGCATTGGCGCCCTGCCCGCGATTACGGCAGTGTTCCTCTATTCGCTGCTGCCGATTGTGCGTAACACCCACACGGCGCTCGACAGCCTGCCGCCGGGCCTGCGTGAAGCGGGACGCGGCATCGGCATGACCTTCTGGCAGCGTCTGCGCTGGGTGGAAATCCCGATGGCGTTGCCGGTGATTTTTGGCGGCATCCGCACCGCCGTGGTGATGAACATCGGCGTCATGGCGATTGCCGCCGTGATCGGCGCGGGCGGGCTGGGCCTGCTGCTGCTTAACGGTATTGGCGGGAGTGATATTCGTATGTTGATTGCGGGCGCGCTGATGATTTGTCTTTTAGCGATTGTGCTCGACTGGTTGCTGCACCGTTTGCAGGTGGTACTGACTCCGAAGGGGATTCGATAATGATAAAACTGGAAAACCTCACCAAACAATTTTCACAGAAACACGGCCAGACGTTTAAGGCCGTCGACAACGTCAACCTGAACGTGCCTGAAGGGGAAATGTGCGTGCTGCTCGGCCCGTCCGGCTGCGGGAAAACCACTACCCTGAAGATGATCAACCGTCTCATTACGCCAAGCAGCGGGACGATCCTGATTAACGGCGAAGACACCAGCGGAATGGACACCGTGACCCTGCGTCGCAACATTGGCTACGTGATCCAGCAAATTGGCCTGTTCCCGAACATGACCATCGAAGAGAACATTACCGTCGTGCCGCGCATGCTGGGCTGGGATAAAGCGCGCTGTAAATCCCGTGCCGAAGAGCTGATGGATATGGTGGCAATGGATCCGCATAAATTCCTTCACCGCTATCCGCGCGAAATGTCCGGCGGTCAGCAGCAGCGTATCGGCGTCATCCGCGCGCTGGCAGCGGATCCTCCGGTCCTGCTGATGGATGAACCGTTCGGCGCGGTCGACCCGATTAACCGTGAGGTGATCCAGAACCAGTTCCTGGAGATGCAGCGCAAGCTGAAAAAGACCGTGATGCTGGTGAGCCACGATATTGACGAAGCGCTGAAGCTGGGCGACCGTATTGCCGTCTTCCGTCAGGGACGTATCGTGCAGTGCGCCAGCCCGGACGAGCTGCTGGCGAAACCCGCGAATGAGTTTGTTGGCTCGTTTGTTGGTCAGGACCGGACGTTGAAACGCCTGCTGCTGGTATCGGCGGGCGACGTCACCGACCAGCAGCCTACCATTACGGTACGCGAATCGACGCCGCTGCCGGAGGCCTTCGCCACCATGGATGACAACGATATTCGCGCCATTACCGTGGTTGATGAGCACGGCAAACCGCTCGGCTTTGTGAAGCGCCGCGAAGCGCGTAACGCCAGCGGCAGCTGCGGGGATATTCTGCATCCGTTCCGCATGACCGGTAAGGCCGAGGATAACCTGCGCGTGGTGCTTTCTCGCCTGTATGAGAGCAACACCAGCTGGATGCCGATTGTGGACGAGGACGGACGCTATAACGGCGAAATATCCCAGGATTATATTGCGGAGTATTTGAGCTCAGGGCGTACGCGCCGGGCGTTGAATATTCATAGCGAGAGTTAAGCATTCAGGCCGGGTACTGCCCGGCCTTTTTCCGCACGCATACCTTTTGCTAACCTCCCGATTTACCGCCACAATATTGTATCGTCCCCGTTAAATCACGACTTCATGCAACGTCTTCACGCTTACCCCGACATCCGCGCGATGTTTCGTCGTCTCCTGATTGCTACCGTCACCGGCGTGCTGGCGGCGCTGGCCGTTGCGGTGTTCCGCCACAGCATGTATCTGCTGGAGTGGCTATTTCTCAGCAACGAAAGCGGAAGTCTGGTGAACGCCGCAGCCGCGTTATCACCCTGGCGGCGGGCGCTGACGCCTGCGCTGGGTGGTCTGGCCGCGGGAATGCTACTGTGGGGATGGCAGCGCATGACGGCACAACGTCCCCACGCCCCCACCGATTATATGGAAGCGCTTGAGACGGGTGACGGCCAGTTTGATTACGGCGCCAGCCTGGTGAAATCCCTCGCGTCGTTGCTGGTGGTCGCCAGCGGCAGCGCCATCGGCCGTGAAGGCGCCATGATCCTGCTTGCTGCCCTCGCCGCCTCCTTTTTTGCACAACGTTGTACGCCGAAATCCGAATGGAAACTGTGGATCGCCTGCGGTGCCGCCGCCGGGATGGCCAGCGCCTATCATGCGCCGCTGGCGGGCAGCCTGTTTATCGCAGAGATCCTGTTTGGCACGCTGATGCTGGCCTCCCTCGGCCCGGTGGTGATTGCTGCTGTAGTGGCCCTGCTGACCACGCGCCTGTTAAGTCCCGGCGCGAATACGCTATATGATGTCCATCTCAGCGAGATGCTTACGGCGGTGGATTATTTCCTGATCGTTGGCGTGGGTCTGCTGGCTGGCGTTTGCGGCCCGCTGCTGATGTGGCTGATGGCGGCCAGCCACAGGCTGTTTCTGCGTCTCAAACTTTCACCGCCGTGGCAGCTGGCGCTGGGTGGTCTGATCGTAGGGCTGCTGTCGCTGCTGACGCCGAAGGTATGGGGGAATGGCTATAGCGTGGTTCAGGCGTTTTTGCAGTCGCCGCCGCTGCTGTCGGTGATTGCTGGCGTCTTTATTTGCAAATTGCTGGCGGTGCTGGCAAGCAGCGGGTCCGGCGCGCCGGGAGGCGTGTTCACGCCAACCTTGTTTGTCGGTATGGCAACGGGAATGCTGTTTGCGCAGATCTTTGCGCTGTGGTTTCCTGGCTCTGAGACGGCGATCCTGCTCGGGCTGGCGGGTATGGCGACGCTGCTCGCCGCCACAACGCATGCGCCAATCATGTCGGCCTTGATGGTATGTGAGATGACCGGGCAGTATTTTTTACTTCCCGGTTTGCTGGTTGCCTGTGTTGTGGCGTCGGTATTGTCGAGAACGCTACGCCACGACTCGATCTACGGCCAGCATACCGCCGAAAGCCGAGAGATCGATGTAGTGCGCTAATTCGCGCTGCTCGGCGCGGGGTAGATAAGGCAGTTCGCCCACCAGCGGGCCAGGCAGCTTTTTGCTCAGCACATCGATGATTTCAGCGTAGTGCGCAAGGCCCGGGTTAATACGGTTCGCCACCCAACCAATCAGCGGCAGGCCGTCATTAGCGATAGCCTGCGCCGTCAGCAAGGCATGGTTGATGCACCCTTCCTGAATGCCCACGACCATAATCACCGGCAACTGCTCCTGCACCACCCATTCGGAAAGGGGACGTAAATCGTTCATCAGGCTGCGCCAGCCGCCGGTCCCTTCAACGACAACGTGGTCAACCTTTTCACTCAGATTTGCCAGGCCATCAGAAAGCAGGCTGTAGTTGATAAGCCCACTGTGAGCGACGCTGCTTTCCTCTTCGCTTAAGGCGATAGGATTAACGGCATCATAAGGCAGTTCCAGAGACGAGACGCTTTGCAGAACCAGGGCATCCTTATTGCGCAGCCCTTCTGGCGTCTCTTTACTGCCTTTTGCAACCGGCTTGTATCCTGCAACGCGTTTACCGCTTGCCGCCAGGGCCTGAAGTAACGCGCGGGATACGACTGTCTTCCCGACAGACGTATCCGTACCAGTAATAAAGAAACGCTTAAGCATGACTCATTCCACCTCTTGGGTATGCTTCAAAAAATATAAACCAGGTAAATAATTCAGTGGGGAAAGTCTACGGGAAGCGTGCGCTACCCGGCTTGAGATAGCGCAATTTTTCGTACATCTCTGGAAAAGAGTTAGCCCTGTAGCAAACGAATCAGTAACGAGCCGTTGTACATCGCATCTTTTACCAGCGCGGCGCCGGCCATCGTACCCTGGTTGGAAAATTGCGTACTTTCGACCACGATGTTTTTACTGTACGCGGGAAGCGCCTGCTGATTGATGCAGGCGGAAATCGCCGGAAAGAGGATATCCGCCGCCTGGCTGAGCGGGGAGCCGATCAGTATTTTTTGCGGGTTAAACAGGTTCACCATAATGGCCAGAATGCGCCCGACATTATTGCCCACGCCGGTAATAATGTCCTTCGCCAGCAGATCGCCCTGCCTTGCCGCAGCGCACAGTGCCTCGACGCTTAACGGTTGACCGTGCAGCGTGGAGCTCATCGACTGGCTGAGCCGCACCTGCGCCAGCTCCAGCACGCTTTCGACGCTGGCAATCGTCTCCAGACAGCCATGGTTACCGCAGTAGCAGCGTTTTCCGTACGGATCGACCTGCGTATGGCCGATCTCCACCAGGCTACTGCTGCCAGCATGCAACAGACGCCCGTCGGTGATCACACCTGCGCCAACGTTATGATCAATCACCACCTGAATTACGTCGCGCGCGCCCCGGGAGGCACCAAACAATGCCTCCGCCATCGTCCAGGCGCTGATATCATGCTGAATGTAGACCGGCACACCGGTGTGGTTTTCCAGCACGTCGCCCAGCGGCATCTCTTTGACGTTTTCATAAAACGGCATGCGGTGAACAATGCCATTTTCGGTATCAATAATTCCCGGCAGGGTGATCGCAATCGCCGTTAAACGTTCAAGACGCTGCTGGTGACGAATAAAGAACTGGTCGATGTGGGTCAGAATGGCATCGAGAAGTGGTTGCTCTGCATTAAGCGGGAGTTCCAGCCGGTCCTCCACCACCAGCTTGCTGCTGAGGTCGCGCAGCGCGAGGAAGATTTCCCCGCGGCTAATCCGCAGCGACAGGTAGTGCCAGGCTTCCGTTTCCACCACCAGCCCTACCGCCGGACGGCCACGGCTGCCCGGCTCCTGAATTTCTGTTTCCTGAACCAGATGGGCTTCCAGCATTTCGCGGACAATCTTGGTAATACTGGCGGGTGCCAGTTGTGCCAGGCGCGAAAGATCGATACGCGAAACCGGACCAAGCTGATCAATCAGGCGATAAACGGCACCCGCGTTGGTCTGCTTGATCTGATCGATATGCCCTAGCTGACTATCAGCAACCACCTCGTACTCCCTTATTTTCGAGCTTCGAAATAAACTGAGGGCTATGGTGAAGCACTTCAATGGCTGACGTCAAATTTTTACTTAGCCATGTGATTTACTGCACATTTTCGCCCACTTTTCCCTATAAATAACGCCCGCGAGAAGCGTTAATTAATTGTTCTTTGAAACGCTGTGCCGCATGGCTCTGTTCATGATGTTTAGACCACACCAGCCACATCTCTGAGACTGCATCCTGCTCGGCTATCTTCACCCAGCGCATTTCCGCCAGTTGTACCCGTTTAAATGAGGCCGGGAGAATCGACACGCCAAGCCCTGCGGCAACGAGACCAATGATCGTCATGGCTTCCCCCACCTCCTGCGCGATAGTTGGGACAAGGCCATATCGCCGCATCAGACCAAGAATATCGTCATACAACCCGGTACCCACCTGTGGGTCAAAAAAGACAAACGGCTCTTTCGCCAGTTCAGCCAGCGAGACGCTGTGCTGCGCGGCGAGCGGATGATCCCGGGGGATCATCGCCATCAGCGGTTCGCGGAGGATCACCTGCCACGCCAGGGTATCAGGCAACTGCGTGTTACGCATCAGCCCCAGGTCGAGCGATCCTTCGTTAAGCGGCGATATCTGCTCCCGGGTATTTATTTCGCGCGTCTGAATATGCACATCCGGAAAGTTACGGCGAAACGAGGATAGCGTTTGTGAAACAGCGCTGATAAAGGGGGCCGATGAGGTAAACCCGATGCGCAGCTCCCCCGTCTCCCCAAGATAAAGCCGTTCCGCTCTGGCGGCGGCGTCCTCCACCATACTCAGGATCTGCCGGCTATCGGCGAGAAACTGTTTTCCCGCCGCCGTCAGGCTCACGCTGCGGTTGGTTCGCGCCAGCAGACGCGCCCCGACCTGCTGCTCCAGGATCTGGATCTGCTGGCTTAGCGGTGGCTGAGAGATATTCAGCCTTGCCGCCGCACGACCAAAATGCAGCTCTTCGGCGACGGCGACAAAATAGCGCAGATGGCGCAGCTCGATATTCATATTTTTAAAGTATCATTTGAGATTATTAATATATTAGACAGAATATTTACATTTTCCTACCCTAATCTTGTGGTCATACCCGTCACCAGAAACCACGGGGATGTTTAAGCAAGGATTATGTGTGAGCCGTACAACGACCGTTGATATCGCGCCGGCCAGCGACATTGATGATTTACCCGCAGCACCGCAGCCGGTTCAGTTTATTAAACGTGGTACCCCCCAGTTTATGCGCGTCACGCTGGCGCTCTTCTCAGCGGGTCTCGCCACTTTCGCCCTGCTCTACTGCGTTCAGCCGATCCTGCCGGTCCTGTCGCATGAATTTGGCGTGTCGCCAGCCAGCAGCAGTATTTCGCTCTCCATTTCAACCGGGATGCTGGCGATCGGTCTGCTGTTCACCGGGCCACTTTCGGATGCCATCGGACGTAAGCAGGTCATGGTAACGGCGTTAATGCTGGCCTCCGTGTGTACCTTGCTGTCCACCATGATGACCAGCTGGCACGGCATTCTGGTCATGCGCGCGCTGATTGGGTTATCCCTCAGCGGCGTGGCGGCGGTCGGGATGACCTATCTCAGCGAGGAGATCCACCCGAGCTTCGTGGCCTTCTCCATGGGGCTATACATTAGCGGGAACTCTATCGGCGGGATGAGCGGACGCCTGCTCAGCGGTGTGTTTACTGATTTCTTTAACTGGCGCATTGCGCTGGCCGTTATCGGCTGCTTCGCCCTCGCTTCGGCGCTGATGTTCTGGAAAATCCTGCCGGAATCGCGCCATTTCCGCCCGACCTCCCTGCGTCCGAAAACGTTATTTATCAACTTTCGTCTGCACTGGCGCGATCAAGGTCTGCCCCGTTTGTTCCTGACCGGTTTCCTGCTGATGGGCTCGTTCGTGACGCTGTTTAATTACATCGGCTATCGTCTGATGCTTTCACCGTGGCATCTTAGTCAGGCATTGGTGGGTTTGCTCTCTGTGGCATATCTCACCGGGACATGGAGTTCGCCAAAAGCGGGCGCCATGACCGCGCGCTTCGGTCGTGGTCCGGTGATGCTGGTTTCCACCGCCGTGATGCTGTTCGGACTGCTGATGACGCTTTTCTCTTCCCTGTGGCTGATTTTTGCCGGAATGCTGCTCTTCTCTGCGGGATTCTTTGCCGCGCATTCCGTTGCCAGCAGCTGGATTGGCCCACGCGCGCGCCGCGCCAAAGGTCAGGCTTCGTCACTGTATCTGTTCAGTTACTATCTCGGTTCCAGCATAGCCGGTACGCTCGGCGGGGTGTTCTGGCATAACTACGGCTGGAACGGCGTGGGCGGATTTATCGCGCTGATGTTGTGCGCGGCGCTGCTGGTGGGCGCGAGCCTGCATAAACGACTGCATTAACATTCAGCCCTCTTCGTGTTTAAATCGAGCCGATGCTAATTTTTGTCATCGGCTGATTCAGACACGAGGACTTCATGAAAAACAATAACTATCAACAACTCACCCGCACCTTCCAGCGCCTCTCCCGCTTCTCGCACCTCTCCTCCATCGCCAGCTGGGACATGTTCACCATGATGCCGCCAGGCGGCAGCGCCGCGCGCGGTGAAGCGCTGGCGGAGATGAGCGTCCTGCAACATCAGATCCTGACCGATAAAAAAGTGGGTGAATGGCTGGCGGCGGCGGCAGACGAAGATCTGAACGACGTTGAGCAGGCCAACCTGCGTGAAATGACGCGCCACTACCAGCAGGCCACTTTACTGCCGGAATCGCTGGTGGAGGCCAAATCGCTGGCGGGCAGCAGGTGTGAACACGCGTGGCGCACTCAGCGTCCGGCCAACGACTGGCAGGGCTTTTCAGCCAACCTGAAAGAGGTGGTGAAACTCAGTCGTGAAGAGGCCCGCCTGCGCGCTGAGGCTAAAGGCTGCACGCCTTACGACGCGCTGCTGGATATCTTTGAACCCGACATGACCAGCGCTCGCCTGGATGTGCTGTTCGGCGATCTGAAGTCCTGGCTGCCGGAGCTGCTGGCAAAGGTTGTGGAAAAACAGGCTCAACGATCGTTCGTTCCGCCACAGGGTCCCTTCCCGACCGCCACGCAGCGCGAGCTGGGCCTGGAAGCGATGAAAATGCTTGGCTTCGATTTTAACGGCGGTCGTCTGGACGTTAGCGCTCACCCGTTCTGCGGCGGCGTGCCGGAAGATGTACGTATCACCACGCGTTACGATGAAGATGAACTGCTCAGCGCGCTTTTCGGCGTGATCCACGAAACCGGACATGCCCGCTACGAACAAAACCTTCCGCGAGCGTGGGCCGGTCAGCCCGTTGCGCTGGCGCGTTCTACGGCGATCCATGAATCCCAGAGCTTGTTCTTTGAAATGCAGCTGGGCCGCAGCGACGCTTTCCTGAAGCATCTGCTTCCGGCGGTTCATGCCCGTTTCGGTAGCCAGGCGGCATTCAGCGAAGAGAATTTTATTGCCTGGAACCAGCGCGTGAAGCCGGGCTACATCCGCGTTGATGCGGATGAAGTGAGCTATCCGGCGCATGTGGTGCTGCGCTATGAGATCGAGCGCGCGCTAATCAATGGCGAAATTGAAGTCGATGATATTCCCGCGTTATGGGATGAGAAAATGCAGGCGTGGCTTGGGTTATCCACCAAAGATAACTACCGCAACGGCTGTATGCAGGATATCCACTGGACCGACGGCGGTTTTGGCTACTTCCCGTCTTACACGCTGGGGGCAATGTATGCGGCACAGCTGTTCCATGCCGCCAAAACTGCGCTGCCCGGGTTGCAGGCATCCATTGCCGGGGGCGATTTCTCGGCGCTGTTTGACTGGCTGCGTCAGAATATCTGGCAGCACGGCAGCCGTTTCAGCACGTCGCAGCTCATCACCCAGGCCACGGGTGAAGATCTGAATATCCGCTACTTCCGCGAACACCTGACGTCCCGCTACCTGTAACCGAACGCGCCGGGGGTCCACCCCGGCGTTGTACATACGGTTACACGCCGATACCAATCACTCACGGAAACCCCGAATTTACAGGGATATAGTTATTTCAACGGCCCCGCAGTGGGGTTAAATGAGAAACCAAATTCGAGGGTATGAAAATGAAAAAAGTATTAGCTCTGGTTGTTGCCGCTGCTATGGGTCTGTCTTCCGCTGCATTCGCGGCTGAAACTACCGCCACCGCAGCGCCTGCGGCATCCACCGCTGCTCCGGCCAAAACGGTTCACCATAAAAAACATCACAAAGCGGCTAAACCAGCGGCAGAACAAAAAGCGCAGGCCGCGAAAAAGCACCATAAAAAAGCGGCAAAACCTGCGGTAGAGCAGAAAGCCCAGGCGGCTAAAAAACATCACAAAAAAGCGGCAAAACACGAAGCGGCTAAACCTGCTGCACAGCCAGCAGCGTAAGAGTACAAGCTTAACCGTGCCCTTCGGGGCACGTTGGTAAACCGGCGCTGAACGGGTTTGCGGTCAGCGCCGTTTTTTTATCCGGAGGGCGTATGCTGCGCTATCGGTTTGAGTTCATTCTTATCCTGCTAATTTTATGCGCGCTCATCGCCAGCCACTTTTATCTTTCCTGAATGTAGCACGCTGATTTTACTCCCACTTTCTCGCCGTCGCGTCTATAGTATTTTCATAGGGTTCACTTTTAATAATCATAATTACCCCCACCAGAGTGTGATATGCGTAAATCTGTTGTGTTGTTACTGGGAACGTTTAGCCTTTTTGCTGGCTTTTCACATGCGGATGATGGCGACGATGACGCCATTAGCGCCAAAGAGGTAAAGACGCTGTTTTTTGGTCATGACGATCGTACGCGTGTCACCGATCCTACCGAATCGCCCTGGGATGCCATCGGGCAACTGGAAACCGCCAGCGGCAATTTATGTACCGCAACCCTCATTACGCCACGCCTTGCGCTGACGGCGGGTCATTGCCTGTTAATGCCGCCTGAAGGCAAACCGGATAAAGCAATCGCCCTGCGCTTTGTGTCGCAAAAAGGAATATGGCGCTACGAAATTCACGGTATTGAGGGGCGTGTGGATCCGTCGCTTGGCAAACGCCTGAAACCGGATGGCGATGGCTGGATTGTGCCGCCCGGGGCGGCCTCCTGGGATTTCGGGCTGATCGTTTTACGTTATCCGCCGTCCGGGATCACCCCGCTGCCGCTCTTTGATGGCGATAAGGCCGCGCTCACCGCCGCCCTGAAAGCCGCCGATCGAAAAGTGACGCAATCAGGTTATCCTGTTGATCACCTCGATTCGCTGTACACCCATACGGACTGCGTGGTGACGGGTTGGGCGCAAAACAGCGTACTGTCGCATCAGTGCGATACGCTACCGGGTGATAGCGGATCGCCCCTGATGTTAAAAACTGATAACGGCTGGCAGCTGATTGGCGTTCAGAGTTCTGCGCCAGCGGCGAAAGACCGCTGGCGCGCAGATAACCGGGCGTTGTCGGTGACCGGTTTTCGCGACCGGCTGGAAGCCCTGGCGCAGCAGTAGGTCACTCAGGCCAGTTTAATCATGATCATGCCGGCGAGCAGTAATACCAGCCCTATCCAGCCTTTATTGTTTAAACGCTGCCCGAACATAATCCAGCCTGCCGCCAGGGTGGCGGCAATACCGAAGCCCCCCCACAGCGCATAGGCCACGGACAGATCGATGCCTTTCACCGCCTGTGACAGGGCGCTAAACGCCCCCAGAACCGCGGCAATCGATAACAGGCCGTAGGCTTTGCGACGAAAACCGTCGGAGAACTTCAGAAAGACGTTGGCAATAATTTCCAGAACGATGGCGAAAGCCAGCCAGGCCGCGTGGATCCATTCAAACTGCTGCATGGGTCTGCTCCTTCTGCTGTTTTGCCGGTTTGCGTGTACCCGATTTAATCAGCACGATACCTGCGACCAGGGTCGTCAGCCCGGCAATTTTCATTGTCGTCAGGGTTTCATCAAATAACATGACGCTAAACAGCGTAATCAATAAAATACCAATACCTTCCCACAATGCGTATGCCACGCCCAGCGCGATTTTTTTAACCGCAAAAGAGAGGAAAATATAGGAAAGCGTAATCATGACCAGCATCAAAATAAAACCGGTGCTGCCATCACTCACGCTTGCCCATTTCATCGACAAGGTGCCGGTAATTTCAGCGACGATCGCCAGAGCTAATAAAATCCAGTAAAACATGTTTTTTCTCCTGCTTGAGAATATAATCCATCGAGGCTCGCTGCGGACAGCAAACCAAAAAATTGGGAATTAAATCAGTTAGCTAAGCGCATAGCGCCAGCTCAGGCAGAAGACGTGACTATAGCGCGGAACGCCAGTGTTGCTCACCAGAAAGCAGGCAGAGGGAGGTTGAAAACAGAGCAGAGTTGTTTGAAAAATACGTCCTGAACAAATTGTCCATAAAATTACAATTATCCGCGGTGTTGCTTCTCGTCTTTGCGGATGAAAATTGTCCTCGGTAGTTGAACACGCCTGATTTGTATCATAAGCCAGGAATTTACTCAAAGCCTTTTCATTTCTTTACCCAGTCTGTTTGATTTTGGTTAGTTTTTTTAATCCGCTTTCCCCTCTATTATAAATAAAAAACTGTTCAGGAACGTCCATGGCCAAACCTATTATCACCCTCAACGGGCTTAAGATCGTCATCATGCTGGGCATGCTGGTGATCATTCTGACCGGCGTTCGTTTTGCGGCCGATATCATCGTGCCTTTTATCCTGGCGCTTTTTATCGCGGTGATCCTCAATCCACTGGTGCAGCGAATGGTGCGGCTGCGCATCCCGCGTGTGCTGGCGATAAGCCTGCTTATCAGTATTATTATCGTTGCGATGGTGCTGTTAGTCGCCTATCTGGGAACCTCCCTGAACGAGCTGGCGCGGACGCTACCGACATACCGCTCTTCCCTGGCGACCCCGCTGCTGCAAATTGAACCCTGGCTGCAACGCGCGGGTATCGAAGTCTCGGTTGAGGAACTGCTTAAATACATCGATCCGAATGCCGCCATGACGATTGTCACCAGCCTGCTGGCACAACTCTCCAACGCCATGACCTCGATTTTCCTGCTGTTCCTGACGGTTGTGTTTATGCTGCTGGAAGTTCCACAGCTGCCTGCAAAGCTCCAGCACATCATGGTGCGTCCGGTAGAGGGAATGGGCGCCATTCAGCGCGCGCTCGACAGCGTTTCACGCTATCTGGTGCTGAAAACGGCCATCAGCCTGGTGACGGGATTAGTGGTCTGGGGGATGCTCGCCGCGCTGGATGTGCGTTTTGCCTTTGTCTGGGGGCTGCTGGCCTTTGCGCTCAACTATATTCCTAACATCGGCTCCGTGCTGGCGGCGATCCCCCCTATCCTTCAGGTGCTGGTTTTCAGCGGTTTGTATGATGCCCTGATTCTGCTGGCAGGCTATCTGGTGATTAACCTTGTCTTCGGGAACATTCTCGAACCACGGATAATGGGACGCGGGCTGGGGCTTTCAACCCTTGTTGTGTTCCTGTCCCTGATTTTCTGGGGCTGGCTGCTCGGGCCTGTCGGCATGCTGCTCTCCGTTCCACTGACAATTATTGTCAAAATTGGCCTGGAGCAGACCGCCGGTGGACAAAGTATCGCTGTACTGCTGAGCGACATGAGCCATAAGGCCGACTAATTGTCCATCGACAGCATGGGCTTGCCCGTTCTTCCCGCTTCGCGATAGTTGCCTACTGCCCGCTGCCATTCCGACAGCGGGTAGAGGGTGACATCGCTGCACTGGCTGGCGCGCAGTTTAGGCCAGATGCGCCGAAACTCCGCCTGCCACGCCTCAGCGCTCAGCGCGTCCAGATAGTTACGAATGTGAAACCACGCCACGCGCGGCAACGGCCGCTGCTGCCGGAAGGTCTGCCCGGAGAGTAGCCCGTAGCAGACAAAGGTGCCGGTTTCGGGCATCACGCTCAGGATCGTCTCCGCCAGACTGCCGCCCGTGGCGTCGTACACCACCTCCGCTTGCGCGGCGGCAGCGTTGACGGCGGTCGTATCATGTTGCGCAATCGGGACGATCCCCATTTCAGCCAGACGTTGAGCGTGCACGGGCGAACGATGGATCCCGTAAACCGCCTCCGCACCCGCCTGGCGTGCCCATTGCCCGAGCAGAACGGCGCAGTCAGAACCGGCAGCGGTGAGCAGCACCGTTTTCCCGACCGGAGGATAGCGGTCCAGCATCATCTGTGCGGCAAGCGGGTTGATATACGCCCGCGCGGCAAGTAGCGAGTCGACGTCGTCCGGGACGGGAACCGCATACGCCGCCGGGCAGTCGACATAGCGCTGCCAGGTTCCCTGCCCCCGTAACGGCAGGACCCGCTTGCCCAGCAGCGCCGGATAAGCGGCGGGCGTTTCGGTCACTATTCCGACCCCTTCATAACCGGCTATCGCAGGCAGCGGCGTGCGATGGCGATATGCTCCGGTGATGGGGATGAGATCGGAGGCGTTCACCGGGGAAAAAAGCATGCGCACACGTATCTCTCCCGGCTGTCGCGGCGACAATGGTGTGGTTTCCGCTTGCAGTACCGATTCAGGCTCACCAAACCGGCGATACCAGAGGGCCAGATTAAGCATTGCGATCGCGCCATCCCATTTCCGGTGCGACATGTTTCAGGATGGACTCGATCACATGTGCGTTGTATTCCACGCCCAGCTGATTCGGCACGGTAAGTAACAGCGTATCCGCTTCCGCGATCGCTTCATCCTTTTTCAACTGTTCAATCAGCTTGTCTGGCTCTGCGGCATAGCTGCGTCCGAAAATGGCCCGCGTTTTCTCATCCAGATAGCCCACGCTGTCGCTCTCATTGCGGCTTGAGCCGAAATACATCCGGTCGCGATCGTCCATCAGGGCAAAAATACTGCGGCTGACCGAAACGCGTGGCTGACGGGTATGCCCTGCCTCAGCCCAGGCCTGTCGGTAGGCACGGATCTGTTTTGCCTGCTGAATATGGAACGGCTCGCCGGTTTCATCATCTTTCAGCGTTGAGCTTTGCAGGTTCATCCCCAGTGTTGCCGCCCATACTGCCGTTGCATTAGAGCCAGCCCCCCACCAGATACGATCGCGTAAGCCTTCTGAATGCGGCTCCAGACGCAACAATCCCGGCGGGTTTGGGAACATCGGCTGTGGGTTAGGCTTTGCAAACCCTTCACCGCGTAATACATCAAGCAGTACCTCAGTGTGGCGGCGCGCCATATCAGATTCGTTTTCCCCTTCCTGCGGCACGTAACCAAAATAACGCCAGCCATCAATCACCTGCTCCGGGGAACCCCGGCTGATACCAAGCTGTAATCGCCCGCCGGAGATGAGATCTGCCGCGCCAGCATCTTCCGCCATATACAGCGGATTTTCATACCGCATGTCGATCACGCCCGTCCCGATTTCGATGCGTTTGGTTTTCGCGCCTATTGCCGCCAGCAAGGGGAATGGCGAACTGAGCTGGCGGGCAAAGTGATGCACACGGAAATAAGCCCCGTCCGCGCCCAGCTCTTCGGCAGCGACCGCCAGATCGATGGACTGTAGCAGCGTGTCAGCCGCGGTTCGCGTGCCGGACTGAGGTGACGGCGTCCAGTGACCAAACGACAAAAATCCGATCTTTTTCATAGTGGAGTATCCTGATAAAGCATTGCGTTATCCCTACTCTACGCATTAACGGATGAGAATAAATGGTGATTATTTAACGGAATGCTTCAAATAAACTGACAGAAATACGCAAATCGCACGCTGCCTTCCCGCAGAGGAGGCATTCTCCTGACATCTCATAATGGGATATAGTGTGAACTATTCTCTTTTTAACAGGTAACATCAGCAATGGCTCTGATCCCCAAAAACTACGCACGGCTGGAAAGCGGCTACCGTGAAAAAGCGCTAAAAATCTACCCCTGGGTTTGTGGACGCTGCTCGCGTGAGTTTGTTTATTCAAATCTTCGTGAACTCACGGTTCACCATATCGACCACGATCACACCAATAACCCGGAAGATGGCAGTAACTGGGAGCTGTTGTGCCTGTTTTGTCACGATCACGAACACTCAAAGTACACCGAAGCGGATCAGTATGGCACCACCGTTGTCGCGGGTGAGGATGCGCAAAAAGACGTGGGTGTCGCCACGTTTAACCCCTTTGCCGATCTCAAGGCGATGATGAACAAGAAGAAGTAATATCGACGGCTTCACTGCCCATACCTGTCGTATGGGCAGTCAGAAAGCCACATATGTTGTATTCCAGTCACAGGTTGAACAATGACACGGCTTTAATATCTGCCTCAGGGTTCACGCGTTTTACTGCCTCTAAAAACGCAGCGAAGTTTTGATTAAACACCGTCAGATTATTATAAAATTGCACCTGTTTTTCACGGGTTCCCTCAAGATAACTCACAGACCAGATCCGCCTGTTATTTATCACTATCGAGCCTGGTTTAATTTTTATGATAGTCGCCAGCTCAATTTTACGGGTGCTGCTCTTTATAACCTCGTATAAATACTGCTCATCATAAAAGTAGGTTTTACCTGACGAGCCGCCAAACCAGACAGGATGGGTTGAGATTTTTTTCATTCCCCGGCTATCGGCAACGATGCGCGTTGGATGCCGAATACGCCTGACGAAAAAGCGTATCAGCATAATCAGTGCCACAAAAGACAGCACCACAAAAAGAACGTTAATGCTCTCCCGCATATTTCGTTACCTGACATGCATAGTTATAAGTGAAGAAGTATACCCAAATAGTCTGGTCGTGATAATTATCCTTCTACGCCCGTACGCCATGATGCCTTGTTACCCTTGATCTTTGCTATCGATATACAATACTGTATATAAATACAGTATTAATTGACGGTGATCATCATGCAGTTTTTCACGCCATCAGAGCGACGCCGGAGCGTGGCCCTTCCCCTATTCAATGACCCTGTTCCTTACGTTCTGAATGAACGTATAAGCGCGCCCACGAAGGCTCGCGGCGTAGTGACCTGTATCGCGACATCTGCGAGCTGACCATGTTTGCACTGTGTGATGTGAACGCTTTCTATGCTTCCTGTGAAACGGTTTTTCGCCCGGACCTGAAGGGACGACCGGTGGTCGTGTTGTCCAATAACGATGGGTGCGTCATCTCTCGCTCCGCTGAAGCCAAACCCTTTGTGAAAATGGGTGAACCGTACTTCAAACAGAAAGATCTCTTCAGGCATCATGGCGTGGTTTGTTTCAGCAGTAATTATGAACTTTACGCGGATATGTCCAACCGGGTAATGAACACGCTTGAAGAGATGTCGCCTCGTAGCGAAATATACTCAATTGATGAGATCTTTTGCGATCTTACCGGCGTGCGTAATTGTCGCGATCTTTCCGACTTTGGGCATGAAATGAGAGCGACCGTACTGCAACGCACCCATCTGACCGTCGGAGTGGGCATCGCACCCACAAAGACGCTGGCGAAACTGGCAAATCACGCGGCGAAACGCTGGCAGCGCCAGACGGGAGGCGTTGTTGATTTATCCAATGTGGATCGTCAGAGAAAGCTGATGGCGGCGCTACCCGTCGAAGACGTTTGGGGTGTAGGACGTCGCATAGCGAAGAAGCTTGAGATGATGGGGATTAAGACCGTCCTGCAACTGGCAGACACCGATATCCGGTTCATAAGAAAACATTTCAATGTCGTGCTGGAGAGAACGGTGCGTGAATTACGGGGCGAATCGTGTCTTGAACTGGAAGAGTTTGCCCCGGTAAAGCAAGAAATCGTCTGTTCGCGCTCGTTTGGCGAACGCCTCACCGAATATGACGATGTACGCCAGGCCATCTGTAGTTATGCCGCCCGGGCAGCAGAAAAACTTCGCAATGAGCATCAGCATTGCCGCTTTATCTCCGTATTTGTTAAAACCTCGCCCTTCGCGCTTAAGGAGCCATATTATGGCAATAGCGCGTCGGTAAAACTGCTCACCCCAACCCAGGATAGCCGGGATATTATCGGCGCATCAGTTCGTTGTCTGGATGCGGTCTGGAAGAACGGCCATCGGTACCAGAAAGCCGGAGTGATGCTGGGAGATTTTTATAGCCAGGGCGTCGCGCAACTTAATCTGTTTGACGACAACGCACCCAGGAAAAACAGCCAAAAGTTAATGGATGTATTAGACCATCTGAATGCTGAAAATGGCCGTGGCACGCTTTACTTCGCGGGACAGGGTATACAGCAGCCGTGGCAGATGAAACGGGAAATGCTTTCACCCCGCTACACCACCCGCTTTGAGGATCTCCTCACTGTTAAGTGATATTAACAATTGCTGCTAAGTTGTAATTTTCCCCTTGCCGGACCGGACAAATCGGTTATCGTGCCAGGCAACTTTCGCAGCAATAAAAGACAGTGGGATGCGCTATGGCGATTTTTGATGGTCACAATGACCTGTTGCTTAATTTATGGCTTCACCATCGCCAGGATCCGGTAACGGCCTTCTTCTCCGGCATTGAGAACGGACACCTCGATTATCCACGCATGCAGCAAGGCGGATTTTCCGGCGGGCTGTTCGCGCTGTTCGTGCCGCCGCAGGAGTATATCGCCCGCATGGCGCCACAATACGCCAGCGAGCCGTGGCAGCCGGTCGACATTCTCTGGCAGCAGCTGACGATCCTTAAGCAGCTTGTCGCCCACTCCGATGGCCGGGCACGATTGTGCCTGAGCGCGGCGGATATCGAACGCTGCCGTCAGGATAAAGTGCTGGCGATGGTGGCGCATATTGAGGGCGCGGGCGGTTTTGACGGCGAGGGAGGCGATCTACAGGCTTTTTATGCCGCCGGGGTGCGCAGCATTGGGCCTTTCTGGAACATTGCTAACCGTTTTGGCACCGGCGTTAATGGGGCGTTTCCCGGCAGCCCGGACAGCGGCCCAGGGCTTACCGCTGAGGGTATCGCCCTCATTAAGCACGCTAACGCCCTGAACATGCTGATTGACGTTTCGCATATGAATGAAAAAGCGTTCTGGGATACCGCTCGTCATTCCTCTTCACCGCTGGTCGCCACCCATTCCAACGCCCATACGCTGTGCCCGCAACCGCGCAATCTGACCGATCGGCAGCTGCTGGCTATCCGCGACAGCGGCGGCGTGGCAGGCATCAATTTCGGCAACGCGTTTTTGCGCGCCGACGGTAAACGCGATAGCGATACCCCGCTGAGTACGATTGTTCGCCATATCGACTATCTTATTAACATCATGGGTGACGATCATGTCGCGCTGGGCTCCGATTTTGACGGCATTACGTTGCCTGATGACTTACACGATGTGAGTGGTTTACCGCGGCTAATCAGCGCGTTGCGTGACAGCGGCTATGATCAATTTGTGCTGAATAAGCTGCTGTGGGGCAACTGGCAAAAGGTATTGCAAAATGTTTGGCAACAATAGGTTACGTTGTAAACATTAAGTTAATTCCTTACACTTTCGGGTTGAGCTTTGCCCTCCTGTGACGCATTATTTGATGACCATCACAAAACTGGCACAAACAATGGCGTTGGTGCTGCTTTTTTAAAGAGGAAAAAACGATGTGGAAGAAACCTGCTTTTATTGATTTACGTCTTGGCCTGGAAGTGACCCTGTACATTTCCAACCGCTAATCGCTCTGCCCGCCATCCGTGCGGGCATTTTTGTTTGACTACCTGGCCCATCTTCATGTTTATTAAAGTCCTCGGTTCCGCCGCTGGCGGTGGTTTCCCCCAGTGGAACTGTAACTGCGCAAACTGTCAGGGTTTGCGCGACGGTACCCTTCAGGCGACCCCTCGCACCCAGTCGTCGATCATCGTCAGCGATAACGGCAAAGAGTGGGTGCTGTGTAACGCCTCCCCCGATATCAGCCAGCAAATTGCCCATACGCCAGAACTGAATAAGAAAGAGGTTCTGCGCGGCACGCATATTGGCGGCATTATTCTCACCGATAGCCAGATTGACCACACCACCGGGCTGCTCAGCCTGCGCGAAGGGTGCCCGCATCAGGTATGGTGTACGCCGGAGGTGCATGAAGATCTTTCCAGCGGATTCCCGATTTTTACCATGCTCCGGCACTGGAACGGTGGCCTGATTCATCACCCGATCGCGCCGCTCACCGCCTTTAGCGTGGAAGCCTGCCCTGATTTGCAGTTTACCGCTGTCCCCATCGCCAGTAACGCACCGCCCTATTCGCCGTGGCGCGACCGCCCGCTGCCGGGGCATAACGTGGCGCTGTTTATCGAAAACCGCCGCAACGGTCAGACGCTGTTCTACGCACCAGGTCTCGGTGAACCCGATGACACCATCCTGCCGTGGCTTAAAAAAGCGGACTGTCTGCTGATTGACGGCACCGTCTGGCAGGACGATGAACTCCAGGCCACTGGCGTCGGGCGCAATACCGGCCGCGACATGGGCCATCTGGCGCTCGGCGATGAACACGGCATGATGGCGCTGCTGGCCTCGCTGCCGGCAAAGCGCAAGATTCTGATCCACATTAATAACACCAACCCGATCCTTAACGAGCAGTCGCCGCAGCGTCACGCCCTTGCGCAGCAGGGAATAGAAGTGAGCTGGGACGGGATGAACATCACGCTTCAGGACTAACTATGCACATTCGCGAAACGCTCTCACCGCAAGAGTTTGAGCACGCCCTCCGGGCGAAAGGCGCCTACTATCATATTCACCATCCGTACCATATCGCGATGCATAACGGCGAGGCCAGCCGCGAGCAGATCCAGGGCTGGGTGGCGAACAGGTTTTACTACCAGACGACGATCCCGCTGAAAGACGCGGCAATTATGGCGAACTGCCCGGATCCGCACACGCGTCGCAAATGGGTGCAGCGGATCCTCGATCACGACGGTAGTAACGGTCATGACGGCGGTATCGAAGCCTGGCTACAGCTGGGCGAAGCCGTGGGGCTCAGCCGCGAGGACTTAATCAGCGAACGCCACGTGCTGCCCGGCGTCCGTTTCGCCGTCGACGCTTACGTTAACTTCGCCCGCCGCGCCAACTGGCAGGAGGCGGCATGCAGCTCGCTCACCGAACTGTTCGCCCCGCAAATCCATCAGTCGCGTCTCGACAGCTGGCCACAGCACTACCCGTGGATCAAAGAGGAAGGCTATTTTTATTTCCGCAGCCGCCTCAGCCAGGCCAGCCGCGACGTTGAACACGGCCTGGAGCTGGCGAAGCGTTACTGCGATAGCGCGGAAAAGCAGAATCGGATGCTGGAGATCCTTCAGTTCAAACTCGATATCCTGTGGTCGATGCTCGACGCGATGACCATGGCCTACGCGCTACAGCGTCCGCCTTATCACACGGTCACCGACAAAGCGGCCTGGCACACAACCCGACTGGTATAAGCATGCAAAAAAACTCCATCGTCGCCTTTCGTCGCGGCTATCGCCTGCAATGGGAAGCCGCTCAGGACAGCCATGTCATCCTCTATCCGGAAGGCATGGCTAAACTCAATGAGACCGCGGCCGCGATCCTCGAACTGGTCGATGGCCAACGCGACGCGGCGGCCATCATTGCCATACTCAACGAACGGTTCCCGGAAGCCGGCGGCGTGGATGACGACGTCGTAGAATTCCTGCAAATCGCTTATCAACAGAAGTGGATTATTTTCCGTGAGCCAGAATAAACCCGCCGTCAATCCACCGCTGTGGCTGCTGGCGGAGCTGACCTATCGCTGTCCGCTACAGTGTCCTTATTGCTCTAACCCGCTGGACTTCGCCCGGCAGGATCAGGAGCTGACCACCGAACAGTGGATTGAGGTTTTCCGCCAGGCGCGGGCGATGGGCAGCGTGCAGATAGGCTTTTCCGGCGGCGAACCGTTGACGCGTAAAGATCTGCCGGAGCTGATCCGCGCCGCCCGCGATCTCGGTTTTTATACCAACCTGATCACCTCGGGAATTGGCCTGACGGAAAGCAAACTCGACGCGTTCAGCGAGGCCGGTCTGGACCATATCCAGATTAGCTTCCAGGCCAGCGATGAAGTGCTCAACGCTGCGCTGGCGGGGAATAAAAAAGCCTTCCAGCAGAAGCTGGCCATGGCCAGAGCGGTCAAAGCCCGCGATTACCCAATGGTGCTGAATTTCGTCCTGCACCGGCACAATATCGATCAGATCGATAAAATCATCGAGCTGTGCATCGAACTGGACGCCGACGACGTCGAACTTGCCACCTGCCAGTTCTACGGTTGGGCGTTCCTTAATCGTCAGGGGCTTCTGCCGACGCGGGAACAGATCGCCCGCGCGGAACGCGTGGTTGCCGAATATCGGCAAAAAATGGCCGCCAGCGGCAATCTGACCAACCTGCTGTTCGTCACCCCCGATTATTACGAAGAGCGGCCAAAAGGTTGTATGGGCGGCTGGGGGGCGATTTTCCTCAGCGTGACCCCGGAAGGCACGGCGCTGCCCTGCCACAGCGCGCGCCAGCTGCCGGTGGATTTCCCGTCGGTGCTTGAGCAGAGTCTGGAATCCATCTGGTATGACTCTTTCGGCTTCAACCGCTATCGCGGGTTTGACTGGATGCCAGAGCCGTGCCGCTCTTGCGATGAAAAGGAGAAGGACTTCGGCGGCTGCCGCTGCCAGGCCTTTATGCTCACCGGGAATGCTGATAACGCCGATCCGGTGTGCAGCAAATCGCCGCATCATCATAAAATCCTCGAGGCGCGCCGCGAAGCAGCCTGTAGTGATATGAAGATCGGTCAGCTTCAGTTCCGCAACCGTACCCGTTCTCAGCTTATCTATAAAACCCGGGAACTGTAACGATAATGACCACCCGCATCGTGGAACTGGCAGGCGGTTTGCGCGCAACGCTGGTGCATCAGCCGCAGGCGACACGCGCGGCGGCGCTGGCGCGCGTGAGTGCCGGAAGCCATCACGAGCCACCGCGCTTCGCCGGTCTGGCGCATTTGCTTGAGCACCTGCTGTTCCGCGGTAGCCAGCGCTATCAGGGCGATGATCGACTCATGGCCTGGGTCCAGCGCCAGGGCGGCAGCGTCAATGCCACCACGCTGGCTCGCCACAGCGCTTTTTTCTTCGACGTTGCCGCCGATAACCTGTCCGACGGCGTCGCGCGGCTGCGGGATATGTTGCTGGCGCCGCTGCTTTCACCGCATGACATACAGCGCGAAGTGGCGGTCATTGATGCGGAAAACCGGCTCATCCAGCAACATGATTCCGCCAGGCGCGAAGCGGCGGCGCGCCACGCGATGGAAGAACCCGCGGTTTTTCGCCGTTTTCAGGTGGGTAGCAAGGAGTCTCTCGGGCAGGACCCGGTATCGCTGCAAACCGCGTTGCGCGACTTTCATCGTCGCTATTATGTAGCCGGGCACCTGCAATTGTGGCTGCAAGGGCCGCAAACGCTGGATGTCCTGGCCGAGCTTGCCCATACGTTTGCGTCAGGTTTTGCGTCAGGAGGCATGCCTGAAACCGCTCCCCCGTTGCGTCTTAGCGCTGAAGCAGATTATCAGCTGGCGGTAACGGAGCGACCCGCACTGTGGCGTTGTCCGTTAATCCGAAAAAGTGACAACGTCACTTTGTTTCGGGAGTTTTTACTGGACGACGCCCCCGGAAGCCTGATTGCCGGGCTACGGGCGCGCGGACTGGCAGAAGAGGTAGCCCTGAACTGGCTTTATCAGGATGACGATTACGGCTGGCTGGCGCTAACGGTTGATAGCGAACGGCCCGAGGACATTGACCCGCATATTACCCACTGGCTACGGGCGCTACAGCAAACGACGGATGAGCAGCAGCGGCATTATTATCGGCTGGCACAGCAGCGTTTCAGCGCCCTGCCGACGCTGGAGCAGCTGCGCCAGCGGGCATTTGGTTTTGCGCCCGGCGCGGCGCCCGTAGGTTTTTCCGCCTTCTGTGCTGACTTACTGGCGGCGCCAGTCTCGTATCTGGCCTGCAAAAAAATGGAAACCGCTGAAATTATTGCCAGCCAGGGTTTTGCCCTGCCGCTTAGCCATTGGCGTCGCCAGACGGTTGCAGATGATAGCCCCATCGCGTTTTCCTTCTACCCGCAGACTGCCAGGTATGCTGCGCCAGCCCCGACGTCAGAAGCCGCTCCACTGCTGCATTTGTCGGCGCAGACACAACCGCCGACGCTGATCCTGCGCAGGCCTTTTTATTCGCGCGTGGACAGGTCACAGGGGGTGGCGATGGGCAAACAGTTACGCCCTCTTCTTGCTGAACTGCGCCATATCGACGGCAGCGGCGAGTGGCAAACGGTTGACGGTAGCTGGCAGCTCACCCTGCGGCTTCCTGACGCCATGGTGACGGCGGAACCCATCATCGGGGCGATAATCGATCGCCTCTCCCACCCCGCACCTGCTATTACGCCAGCGCCAGAAGGCATTGCCATCCGTGAGCTGCTTCAGCAATTGCCTGAACGTCTGGCATCGGACCCGCCACGGGACGGCTGGCTGGCGGCGTTAGTTGGCGGCAGCGCCGGACACGCGCACGGGTTAGCCCGGCAGCTTGGCCTGCTCCGGGTGCCGGTTAACGCTAAGCCGTTGCCGTTAAGCGGTTGTCCCGGCGGGATCGAACACATCCCGCACGCCAGCGCGGATTCGGCGCTGCTGGTGTTTATTCCCCTGCCGCCGGGCGCGTCGCTCGCCGCGCTGCGGCTGCTGGCGTTATGCTGCGAACCGCAATTTTTCCAGCGCCTGCGCGTGGAACAGCAGATTGGCTACGTGGTCAGCTGTCGTTATCAGCGTATTGCCGATCGCGATGGCCTGCTGCTGGCGTTACAGTCGCCTGACCGTTCTCCCGTGAACCTGTTGGGTTGCTGCAAACGATTTTTGCGTGAGCTGACGCCGTGCGATGAGGCAGCGTTCAGCGTGTTGCGACAGCAGCTGGCGACGCAGATCCGCTCACCGCTGGATGCCAGCGCCACGGCAGTGGCCGCCCTGCGCCAGCGCTATGGTTTGCCGGTGTTAACGCCGCAGGCTATTGATGCCCTGCAACCTGACGAGATAGTCGCGCTATGGCGAGAGATGACTCGCCGTCGCCGACGCTGGCGGGTGCTTTTCACGGGCTGACCAGAACCACTGCTTTCTTCCTGTGCGTGGTTTTTAGTCAAAAAAAAGCCCCGTACTAAGACGGGGCCGGGCTGCTTATTTCGCTGTTATTTATCCAGCGCGTAGGCAATCACGTAGTCACCACGATCCGGCGACTGGCGTGCACCGCCGGCAGAGATCAGAATGTACTGTTTGCCGGTTTTCGGTGATACATAGCTGACAGGTCCGCCCTGGCTACCCACCGGGAGACGCGCTTTCCACACTTCTTCCCCCGTAGAAGAATCAAAGGCGCGCAGGTAGTAATCCTGGGTTCCCGCAATGAAGACCAGACCGCCCTGCGTGGCCAGCGTACCGCCCAGCGTCGGCATACCGACAGGCATCTGCATACGCATTTTTACCCCAAACGGACCGGTATCCTGAACGGTACCGACCGGCACCTGCCAGACGATTTTCTGCGTTTTCAGGTCAATGGCGGAGAGGGAGCCAAACGGTGGTTTCTGGCACGGAATGCCCAGCGGTGACATGAAACGGTTTTTGTTGACCGAATACGGCGTTCCTTTCATCGGAACGGCGCCCATCCCGGCGTTCACGGCTTCACCGCCTGTGTTTGCCACCGCGCTCTGCGGATCTTGTTTAATCAGTTGGACCCACAGACCCAGACGCATGTCGTTGACGAAGATGTACTGGTTGTTCGGATCGGTGGACAAGCTGCCCCAGTTCATTCCCCCCAGCGAGCCCGGGAAGCTCAGGGAAATATCGGTTCCCGGCATCGTGTACAGACCGTCATAACGCATTGATTTGAAGCTGATACGACAGGCCAGCTGGTCAAACGGCGTCGCCCCCCACATATCCGATTCTTTCAGGGTTTCCGCGCCAATCTGCGGCATTCCCACAGAACGCGGCTGCGTTGCCGGGTACTGTTCACGTGGAATATCCGCTGGTTTTACCGGAACCTCTTTCACTTCAGTGAGCGGTTTACCCGTCAGGCGATCAAGAACATAAATTTGCCCCGCTTTGGTGCCCACCACCACCGCGGGCTTGTTGCCCTCTTTCGTCGGGAAATCAACCAGGCTCGGCTGCATCGGGATATCGAAATCCCAGAGGTCGTTATGCACGGTCTGGTATACCCACTTCTCTTTCCCGGTAGTCGCATCCAGCGCGAGGATTGAGGTGGCGTATTTATGATCTTCCGGAATACGGTCAGCGCCCCACAGGTCGACAGAGGAACTTCCCATCGGGATAAACACGGTATTCATCGACGCATCCCAGGACATAGGGGCCCAGGAGTTTGCAGAGCTACGTTTGTAGTGTTCGCCCGGCTTCAGAACATAGTTCGGATCCGGATTACGCGGGTCGAACGCCCAGCGCAGCTGGCCGGTGATCACGTCATAACCACGTATAACGCCTCCCGGCATATCGGTGCTGACGTTATCCGCAACGCGGCCGCCAACGACAACCGTCGTACCCGCCAGCGTCGGGGCCGACGTCAGCACGTAGGTGGGATCTGACGCGTCGCCCATCCCTTCATGCAGGTTAACGCTGCCGTTAGTACCGAAGTCCGGGCAGAACTTGCCGTTATCGGCGTCTAACGCGATCAGCTTACCGTCGATGGTATTCATCAGGATACGGCGCTGGCATGCAGCGCCCGGTGCGACCTGCGCTGGCAGAACCGGCGTGGAGCCGGCTACCGTTGGCTGTGCCAGCGGTTTGGTGGCATCGAAGTACGCCAGACCACGGCAGCGCATCCAGATTGCAGACTTGGCGTTGATTTCCGCTTTCCAGATCTCTTTCCCGCTATCGGCATCCACGGCGATCACGTTGTTATGCGGCGTACAGAGGAAGACACGATCGCCAACCTGTAGCGGCGTTTGCTGATCTTCTGCGCCATTGCCGTCCGGACTTTCCGGTACGTCACCGGTATGGTAGGTCCAGACCGGTTTCAGGTTTTTCACGTTGTCACGGGTTATCTGGTCCAGCGCCACAAAGCGACTACCGCCAGCCGTATTACCGTAGTGATCCCAGTTCTGCTGTTTCGCATCATCTTTTACCGGCACCAGCGGGCGTTTTTCACCGCTAAACGGCACGGTCGGATGGGGTTGAAACATCTGAACAAAGGTGACGCCCATGGCGATAATAAGGACCGCGCAGACCCCCACGGCCCCTTTTGCGCAGGACGGTTTTCCTTCACGTTTACGCAATGCAGGCCAGGTAGCGGCTGCCAGCACCATCAGCCCGGCGGGTACCATTAAACGGGAAACCAGCGGCCAGAAGTCGAGCCCGGCATCGAAAAATGCCCAAATCAGGGTGCCAAGAAACACCAGGGCAAACAGCCCCACGGCAGAGGACTTGCGGCGGAAGAACTGAATCGCAGAGAGCAGAGTGATAACCCCGGCGATGAGAAAATACCAACTCCCCCCCAGGGAAACCAGTTTAAAACCGCCGATGGCAAAAAAGAGCCCCGTTACAAGAAGTATCACACCCACCAGCAGGCACCACGGGCCTAACCAGCCGGATGGGCGGGGATTATTGTCTGACATAAAAATGAATCTCCTGATTACTTTATAACAGCAGGGTTTTATTGACTGCCACGATGCTAAAACCCCGCACAACATCAATTGTTCGTGTGCGAATCATAAATTAAAATTATAATGTAGACAAAATGTATTCTGTCGGAAAAAAAGAAAACTCACTAAAGTGCAGGAATATAACAAAATAAAAAAATGGGATATCACTCTGTAATTCGCCAATACCAGAATATTTGACCATTCAGTTCCGGCTTATGCGATGAATATCAGGTTTGCCGACAAGTCAGCCCGGATAACGTAAGATTTTTGCATGATGAGAATTAACTCATTGCTTATTAATTAAGCTTCACAAACACGATCAGCTCGCGGATTTCACGATATACGTCACCACACCAAAGATATCGAGCGTATCGTCGCTGCCGACAATAATCGGCGAATAGGCGCTGTTCATGGGGTTGAGTTGAATGTTGGGACGCAACTGGAGGCGCTTCACGGTAAATTCGCCCTCTACCGCCGCAATCACGATATCGCCATGCTCAGGCTTGCGGGAACTGTCCACCACCAGCAAATCACCGTTATTGATCCCCCCTTCTATCATCGAGTCACCGGCGGCTTTGACAAAGTAAGTGGAGCTGGGATGGGCGACTAATAACTCGTTTAAATCGATACGCCGCTCTACATAATCCGCTGCCGGGCTGGGGAAGCCGCACTGTACTAAGTCGCTGAAAAGTGGAATAGCAACGATTTCACGCAACTCTGCGGGTCTGAAAAAGATCATAATAAACACCTCCATACTGTTTTTATATACAGTAGTTTTAACTGAGGTATCGATCAAGCCATGTCAGCGTAAGCGGCTGGCTACGCCTTAACCGCTTCGCTTATAACCCTCTATAGCAATGAAGATTATTTGTTTTGTAAATTTTTACGCATGGGCAAGCTTAACGCGTCATAAAACATCACTATCAAATCACTTACTAATGACTTCAAAATACAGAAAAGACAACTTAGCATCACTGCATAATCACTATCCGTTGACTTTCTATTTAGACTGGCGCATATTTTACAGCACAAATTAACAAGACAATTTTTGGAGGACGTTTTCTATGCCCGCCCGTGATTATCCCGATAAGCGTGTTGCTCGCGGTGTCGCAAAGGAGGCCGAACTCAGGATGTTAAGCGCGCGCATCGATCCTGCGCTGATGGAGTACATCCGCATTACTGCGTATGAAACACGGAAAAGTAAGCAGGAAATCGTGGCGGAAGCATTAGCGCTTCACCGCCAAAGAAGTCAGATTGGATCATAAACAGCAAAAGCCCGAAAAATCCTCCGGGCTTTTGCTGCCATCGGGATTACCCCACCAGCGAATTTAACGTCTCCAGCGCCTCAGGCGGCAATACCAGATCGGCTGCCGCCAGGTTTTCACGCAGATGCGCCACCGACGAGGTTCCCGGGATCAAGAGGATATTTGGCGAGCGTTGCAGCAGCCATGCCAGCGCCACCTGCATCGGCGTCGCGCCCAGTGAATCCGCCACCGCCTGTAGTCCGGAAGATTGCAGTGGCGTGAAACCTCCCAGCGGGAAGAACGGCACCCAGGCAATCCCCTGCTGCGCCAGCGAATCGACCAGCGCATCGTCACCGCGATTCACAACGTTGTACATATTCTGTACGCACACCACGGAAACCATCTTCTGCGCTTCAGCGACCTGCGAAGCGGTGACGTTGCTCAGCCCAATATGGCGAACCAGCCCCTGCTGTTGCAGCTCCGCAAGGGTGCTCAGCGGCGCGGCAATTGAGCCTTCCGCCGGTCCATGGGCGCTAAACATGATCCGCAGGTTAACCACGTCCAGCACATCCCGCTTCAGGTTACGCAGGTTGTCATGCACCGCCTGCGTCAGCTCCTGCGCGGAAAACGCCGGCAGCCAGGAGGCATCCTCGCCGCGTCGGGCTCCGATCTTGGTCACAATCGTAAGGTCGTCCCGGTACGGATGAAGCGCCTCGCAGATAAGCTGGTTGGTCACATGAGGTCCGTAAAAATCGCTGGTATCAATGTGATTCACACCCGACGCCACCGCTTCACGCAGCACCGCCAGCGCCGCATTTTTGTCTTTTGGCGGACCAAAAACGCCAGGCCCGGCAAGCTGCATCGCGCCATAGCCAAATCGTTTAACCGTACGCGTTCCGAGCGTGAACGTTCCGCTTTTATCTATGCTGCTCATGCTGACCTTCCTCATAAAAAATGATCCGGATTTACAACAGGTTCCGCAACGAAACCATTAGTTAAGCAATAGTAAAATTAAAGTTTAAATTCGCTACGACGATAGTATTGATGTAACCCTGCCTCTTCTCTTACGGATGACCGCCATGCTGAAAAATCTGCACGTGATTACCGGTATTATCTTTGCCCTCACCATATTCTGTCTGCTGCAAGTTGTCACGGGAGGGTTGTTCTACTCTGCCGTTAACAACGATCGTCACAACTTTCAGAACTCCGGGTTACTCAATGCCCAACAGGAGAGCCTGAGCGACAGTGTGAACACGCTGGTGAAAACGCGCGTTACCGTCACCCGCGTGGCGATCCGCTACCTGAAAAACCAGCGCGATCCGGCCTCTCTCGCAGCAATCAACACGCTGTTGGGCACCGCGAACGGTTCGCTGACCAAAGCCGAAGACTATTACAAAAACTGGCAGGCGATTTCGCAGGTGAAGGGCCAGAATGCCGCGCTCACCGAAGAGATGCAGAAAGCCTGGAAGCAAATGCACGAGGTGATGCGCTTGTCCATTGAGTATCTGCGCGCCGATAACTATCAGGCCTATGGCGACCTGGACGCCCAGCAGGCGCAGGATGAGATGGAGGCGGTCTATACCCGCTGGCGCGCTGAAAACAACGTGCTGCTGAAAGCCGCCGCCGAAGAGAATCAGAGCAGCTTTACCCAGATGCAGTGGACGCTGGCGGCGATCTTCCTGACTGTGATCGCCGTGCTGGTGGTGATCTGGCAGGGTTTACAGCACCTGCTCCTGAAACCGCTCAACGCCATCAGCCATCATGAACCATATTCGCACCATCGCGAGCGGCGATCTGACGCAAAATGTCGCGATTACCGGGCGCAACGAGATGGGCCAGCTGGCTGCCGGTCTGCACGAGATGCAGCAGTCGCTGGTGAGCACCGTCAGCGCCGTACGCGGCAGCACCGATTCGATCTACACGGGCGCAGGAGAAATTGCCGCCGGGAGTAACGACCTTTCCGCGCGAACCGAGCAGCAGGCAGCCTCGCTGGAAGAGACCGCCGCCAGTATGGAAGAGCTGACTGCCACGGTGAAACAGAACTCGGATAACGCCCGTCAGGCGACGCTGCTGGCGAAGAATGCGTCTGAAACCGCCGCTCGCGGCGGTCAGGTGGTGGATAACGTGGTGCGTACCATGAATGACATTGCCGACAGTTCTCAGCAAATTGCGCATATCACCGGCGTTATCGATAGCATTGCCTTCCAGACCAACATTCTGGCGCTCAACGCGGCGGTTGAAGCCGCCCGTGCCGGGGAACAAGGTCGCGGCTTTGCGGTCGTGGCAGGTGAAGTACGGACGCTGGCCAGCCGCAGCGCGCAGGCGGCAAAAGAGATCAAAGGGCTTATCGAGAACTCTGTCAGCCGGGTGAATACCGGCTCGGAACAGGTGAGCGAGGCGGGTGCGACCATGAAAGAGATCGTCGCGGCCGTGACGCGCGTAACCGATATTATGGCTGAGATTTCCTCGGCATCTGACGAGCAGAGCCGCGGTATAGAGCAGGTCAGCCTGGCGGTCTCGCAGATGGACAGCGTCACACAGCAAAACGCCGCGCTGGTACAGGAGTCGGCAACGGCGGCGGCAGCGCTGGAAGATCAGTCTGAACAGCTGCGTCAGGCCGTGGCGGCATTCCGGCTGAACGCTCAGGCATCGCTGGCGGCTCGCCCTAAAAACGTGAAAACGCCCGTACTGCTGCGCCCGTCAGCGGCAGGCGCGAATACAGCTGACGCGAACTGGGAAACCTTCTGAGTGACAGGCGGGCATCTCGCCCGCCTTCCTGATTAGCGGCTGCGCTTGGCGTGGCGCTCCCAGTTATCTCGCTTCGCATCCTCTGACTTACGCAACGAGACATAGCATGCTCCGCTGCCGCCGTGATGCGGCTGCGCTTCGCAAAAGGCCTGTACTTCGTCGAACTCGGTCAGCCAGCGCGCAAGATAGCTGCGCACCACGTTAGGATGCGACTGCTGTTCACGCCCTTTACCATGCACGATGATCAGGTTGCGTAGCCCGTCACGTCCGGCCTGGCGAATAAAGGAATAGACCAGCTGGCGGCAGTGCTCCGCAGGCTGGCGTAACAGCGTTAAGCTGGCCTGACGGGAATATTTGCCGGAACGCAGCTTATCAAATACCCCCTGCTGTACCCCTTCGCGCTGGTACATGAGCGGCTCGGCAAGGGGCAACAGTTCCAGAAACCCCAGCGTCAGAAAGTTATCGAGCTGCTCAGTATCTATTTCCTGACGCGCCCGCGTGTTGCGGCTCTGCTGCCAGTGAATATCCGCGCAGCGTTTGAGCGGCTGGACATCCTCCATGGCGTCAAGAAAAAGGGATTTGTCGTCAGGGTTCATGGAAATCCTCCGGCTACATCTGAGTGATGTACTATACCTGCGCCCGTTGCGGGTCTCAATCATCCGGGCACGGGTTCAAATAATGGCTTAAGGAACAGATAATCGCAGACGCAATAAATTTAATCTAACCTTAACTTAAATTTCAGCCGTAATTAATTAAATAATTTACGTTAAAAAATCGTGAAATCAATCACTCAACGTCCTTCTCTTTTAAGAAAAAGCTGTTATAACTTAATAAACCTGCCCAACGGATAATGCATGTAGGATCCGCGAAAGGATGCACGACTGTGTGTACTGTGGAGTCTGTCTGATGTCGGGCAGACTCTATTTTTTTATTGTTGTTATTTTGATTAAATTAATTTCCTGGCTTCCCTTCGAAACTGCGTGATTAATGATTCGGCAAGCGGTGTCTGGCGAGAATCACGACGCTGAATTAAATAATATGCTGCTTTAGGCAGGGTTTCGACAACCGGCAGCATTATCAGACGGTGCGCCAGAAGCGGATCGCAGCCCAGCTCCTGCGGTAAAATGCTGATGAAATCGCTTTGTGCGACGAGGCTAATACAGGAGGAAAAGGTCTCACAGACAACGCCAATTCGCGGTATTTGAGAGCGATGGTTAAAAGTATCCTGCAACTGCTTATAATAACTTCCCCGGGGCGTAGGCATCGTCCAGTTATATTGCAGAAGCTCATTAATTGAGGTCGCCCCTGTCGCCGGATGCCCTGCCCGACAAAATACAGCAAAAGGCTTTTCGAACAGCTTTTCAAACGTAAATTCGTGATCGTATGGCCCCTGATAATAGGTATTGATGGTAAAGTCCAGCTCACCCTGACGTAATTCATTAATCATCGACACCAGCTGGCCTTCCATAATCCGGACGTTGACCTGAGGATGCTGCGCATGAAAACGCGTAATGACGGCCGGCATCAGGCTGCGTGAAATGCTGGCTCCCATCCCAATATTGATCTGCCCGGCAAGCTCGCCCTGTCGCTGGCGGATGTCATCCTGCGCTGCACGCAGCTCTTCCAGAATCAAATTAGCGCGGTGATAAAACCCTTCCCCGCACTCGGTCAGCGCGACGCCTTTACTCCGGCGCACAAACAGCTGGGCCGCCATACCCTCCTCCAGCTCTTTAATGGATTTGGTCAGCGCGGGCTGCGAAAGATTAAGCGTCCGGCTGGCGCCGCGAATGCTGCCCTGTCGCGCCACCTCGACAAACGCCCTGATTTGATGAAATTTAATCTGAAATGACATAACGAGACCGATAACCGTTGTTTATCAGAGTAAAGAAACTGTCATCTACTTTAATGGAAACGGATGTGCGAGGGTAATTCCTGAACGGTTAAAACTGTGAAAAAACGATTAGTGATAAGTAAAAACTATCACAGCGTGAAGCAGTTCACATATTTTAATGATGACAGGAAAAGATATGAACGCACTGGCGCAGTACATTCAGACATTAGCTCCACAACTGAGCGCATGGCGTCGCGATTTCCACCATTTTGCGGAATCCGGCTGGGTAGAGTTTCGAACAGCTGCGAAAGTCGCGGAGATCCTCGACTCGCTGGGCTACGAACTGGCGATGGGGCGCGACGTGGTCGATGCCGAAAGCCGTATGGGACTGCCCGATGATGCCACCCTTTCGCGAGAGTTTGCCCGCGCCCGGGCGCAGGGTGCGCCGGAGAAATGGCTGGCGCCGTTTGAGGGCGGATTTACCGGCATTGTGGCGACCCTGAATACCGGACGTCCGGGCCCGACGCTGGCGTTTCGGGTAGACATGGATGCACTTGATTTAAGCGAAGCGCTTGACGAAAGTCATCGCCCCTTCCGCGACGGTTTTGCCTCCTGCAATGCGGGAATGATGCATGCTTGCGCGCACGACGGCCACACCACCATTGGTCTGGGGCTGGCGCAGGTGCTTAAGCAGAATGAAGCGCAGCTCAACGGCATCATCAAACTGATCTTCCAGCCTGCTGAAGAGGGTACGCGCGGCGCGCGGGCTATGGTCGCCGCAGGCGCGCTGGACGGCGTGGACTACTTTACCGCCATTCATATCGGGACCGGCGTTCCGGAAGGGACGGTGATCTGCGGCAGCGATAACTTCATGGCGACCACCAAATTTGACGTGCGCTTTACCGGGGTCGCCGCACACGCTGGCGGTAAACCAGAAGAGGGCCGTAACGCCCTGCTCGCGGCTGCCCAGGCCGCCATCGCGCTGCATGGCATCGCACCACACAGCGAAGGCGCGTCCCGGGTTAACGTCGGGGTCATGCAGGCGGGCAGCGGACGCAACGTGGTTCCGGCTGATGCGTTGCTTAAGGTTGAAACCCGCGGCGAAAGCGAGGCTATTAATCAGTATGTCTTTGAGCGCGCACAGGCGGTAATTACCGGCGCGGCGGCGCTCTACGGCGTAACAGCCGGGGTAAACCTGATGGGGGCGGCGACCTCCAGCGCCCCTTCCCCGGCCTGGGTCGATTATCTGCGCGAACAGGCAAGCCAGGTGCCCGGCGTGACTCATGCCATTAATAAGGTCAAAGCGCCTGCGGGCTCCGAAGATGCCACGCTAATGATGGCCCGCGTACAGCAGAACGGCGGCATGGCCTCGTATGTGGTCTTCGGCACCGAGCTGAGCGCCGGACATCACAACGAAAAATTCGATTTTGATGAGCAGGTGATGAACGTTGCCATCGAAACGCTGGCGCGAACTGCGCTTAATTTCCCGTGGACGCGAGGTGTGTAATGCAGGAGAACTATGCTTTTATCGCTGATGCCATCGACACGCGATGTCAGACGTTTACCGATATTGCCGACGACATCTGGGATCATCCCGAAACGCGCTTCGAAGAGTTCTGGTCCGCCGAACGGCTCGCCAGCGCGCTGGAAGCAGAGGGCTTTACCCTGACGCGGGAAGCCGGAGGCATTCCCAATGCCTTTATTGCCAGCTACGGCAGCGGCAAGCCCGTTATCGCCCTTCTGGGCGAATACGATGCCCTGGCCGGGCTAAGCCAGCAGGCACACTGCGCGACGGCGCAATCCGCCACCCCGGGGGCGAACGGCCACGGCTGCGGGCATAACCTGTTAGGCACTGCTGCCTTCGCCGGGGCGGTGGCGGTGAAAAGCTGGCTGGAACAACACGGCGGCAGCGGAACGGTACGATTTTACGGCTGCCCCGGCGAGGAAGGCGGCTCCGGTAAAACCTTTATGGTACGTGAAGGTCTGTTTGACGACGTGGACGCTGCCGTGACATGGCACCCGGAGGCCTTTGCCGGGATGTTTAACGTCAGCACGCTGGCCAATATTCAGGCCGCCTGGCGGTTTAAGGGGATCGCCGCTCATGCCGCAAACTCCCCACATCTGGGGCGCAGCGCGCTGGATGCCGTGACGCTGATGACCATCGGTACAAACTTCCTCAACGAACACATCATTGAAAAAGCGCGCGTTCATTACGCCATCACCGATACCGGCGGGATTTCGCCCAACGTGGTACAGGCCCAGGCCGAGGTGCTGTACCTGATCCGCGCCCCGGAGATGGCCGATGCGCAGCAGATCTACGCGCGCATCGAGAAAATCGCCCAGGGTGCGGCGATGATGACCGAAACCACCGTCGAGTGCCGCTTTGATAAAGCCTGCTCCAGCTATCTGCCGAACCGTACGCTCGAAGCGGCGATGTACCGCGCATTGCAGCATTATGGCACGCCGGCCTGGACGGAAGAGGAACGCGAATTTGCCCGTGAAATCCGCGCCACGCTCACGGCAAACGACCTGCAAAACAGCCTGAAAAACATTGCCGCAACGGGGGCCGAAGAGGGAAAAGCGTTTGCCCGACGCCATCAGGAGACGCTGCTGGTGGATGAAGTTGCCCCTTACGCCATCACCGATAACGTGCTGGCAGGCTCCACCGATGTGGGGGATGTCAGCTGGAAGATGCCTGTTGCACAGTGCTTTAGCCCCTGTTTTACCGTCGGCACCCCACTGCATACCTGGCAATTAGTGGCGCAGGGGCGTACCTCAATTGCCCATAAAGGCATGTTGCTGGCCGGAAAAGTGATGGGCGCGACCGCGCTGCATCTGCTTCAGGATGCCGACCTGTTGCGAAAATGCCGGGAAGAGTTCGAACAACACATAACAGAAAAACCGTACGAGTGTCCGATCCCGCAGGGCGTGACACCGTCACCTTTAAAATAAAAAAACACAACACAACAACACAACAACAGTCCCGAGGAACGCCCATGAGTATGTCTTCCATACCTTCGCATTCCCCATCCGGTAAGCTCTATGGCTGGGTTGAAAGGATCGGCAATAAAGTACCGCACCCTTTCCTGCTTTTTATCTATTTAATTGTCATCCTGATGGTCGCGACGGCCGTGCTGTCCGCCTTTGAGGTGAGCGTGCGCAGCCCGGCCGACGGCAGTATGGTAGCAGTGAAAAACCTGCTCAACGTTGAAGGGTTGCACTGGTTTTTGCCGAACGTGATTAAAAACTTCAGCGGTTTTGCGCCGCTGGGCGCCATCCTGGCGCTGGTGTTAGGCGCGGGACTGGCCGAACGCGTGGGTCTGCTGCCCGCGCTGATGGTGAAAATGGCCTCGCACGTCAGCGCGCGTTATGCCAGCTATATGGTGCTGTTTATTGCCTTCTTCAGCCATATCTCGTCCGACGCGGCGCTGGTGATCATGCCGCCGATGGGGGCGCTGATTTTCCTCGCCGTTGGCCGTCATCCTGTTGCGGGTCTGCTGTCGGCGATTGCGGGCGTCGGCTGTGGGTTTACCGCTAACCTGCTTATCGTGACCACCGATGTGCTGCTCTCCGGCATCAGCACAGAGGCAGCCAGCACCATCGATGCGACTATGCACGTCAGCGTGATCGACAACTGGTACTTTATGGCCAGTTCGGTGATTGTCCTGACGATTGTCGGGGGGCTGATTACCGATAAGATCATTGAGCCGCGCCTGGGTAAATGGGAAGGCCGGAGCGATGAAAAGCTGGAGACGCTGAGCAAAGAGCAGCAGTTCGGCCTGCGCGTAGCCGGGATCGTCTCGCTGGCGTTCATTGCGGTGGTGGCGCTGATGGTGGTGCCGGAAAATGGCGTGCTGCGCGATCCGATCAAACACACCGTACTGCCCTCGCCGTTTATTCAGGGCATTGTGCCGCTGATAATTCTCTTCTTCTTCGTCGTTTCGCTCGCGTTCGGCATCGCCACCGGCAAAATCCGCCGTCAGGGAGATCTGCCGCACCTGATGATCGAGCCGATGAAGGAGATGGCGGGTTTTATCGTGATGGTGTTCCCGCTGGCGCAGTTTGTCGCCATGTTTAACTGGAGCAACATGGGCAAGTTTATGGCCGTGAGCCTGACGGACGCGCTGGAGGCGGCGGGGTTGAGCGGTGTTCCGGCGTTTGTCGGCCTGGCGCTGCTGTCGTCCCTGCTGTGCATGTTTATTGCCAGCGGGTCGGCCATCTGGTCGATTCTGGCGCCCATCTTTGTCCCCATGTTTATGATGCTCGGCTTCCATCCTGCGTTCGCCCAGATCCTGTTCCGTGTCGCCGATTCCTCGGTGATCCCGCTGGCGCCCGTGTCACCCTTCGTTCCGCTGTTTTTAGGCTTCCTGCAACGCTACAGACCGGAGGCTAAGCTGGGTACCTATTATTCGCTGGTTCTGCCCTATCCGCTTATCTTCTTAGGGGTATGGCTGGTGATGCTGGTGGCGTGGTATCTTGTCGGCCTGCCGATTGGACCGGGTGTTTACCCGAGGCTGAACTAAGGAGTACTGATGCTGAGATTACTCGAAGATAAGATTGCGACGCCGCTGGGGCCGCTGTGGGTTATCGCGGATGAAGCGTTCAATCTGCGCGCGGTTGAATGGGAAGAGCACAGCGACCGGATGGTTGAGCTGCTCAACATCCATTATCGCGCCGAGGGTTACGAGCGTATTACTGCCCGTAATCCTGGCGGGCTGAGCGATAAACTGACGGCCTACTTCGAGGGCGATCTCAGCATTATTAATACCCTGCCAACCGCCACGGCGGGCACCCCTTTCCAGCGCGAGGTGTGGCAGGCGCTGCGTAATATTCCCTGCGGGCAGGTGATGCACTACGGTCAGTTGGCAGAACAGCTTGGCCGTGCCGGCGCGGCGCGCGCGGTCGGTGCGGCAAATGGCTCTAACCCCGTCAGCATTGTGGTGCCTTGCCATCGCGTGATCGGGCGCAACGGCACCCTCACCGGCTATGCCGGGGGCGTACAGCGCAAAGAGTGGCTGCTGCGTCACGAAGGGTATTTTCTGCTGTAATTCCCAGGCTTTTTGTGCTTAATTTTCTTCCTGTTAGGTTCATAATCCTTAATCATTCTGTGGAATTTCAAGGAGATGGCAACACGCTGCCGTCTCTTGTCTTTATTGGGGGGTTGCCAGACTTACGTCCTTACCAAAAAGATGTTAAAATTGACCAATATCAATTAAGGCTTGAGCAAACCTATGATCCCGGAAAAGCGAATTATACGACGCATTCAGTCTGGCGGTTGTGCTATCCATTGCCAGGATTGCAGCATCAGCCAGCTCTGTATCCCGTTTACTCTGAATGAGCACGAACTCGATCAGCTTGACAATATCATCGAGCGCAAAAAGCCTATTCAGAAAGGGCAGACGCTGTTTAAGGCGGGAGACGAACTGAAATCGCTCTATGCTATCCGTTCTGGCACCATCAAAAGCTACACCATTACCGAACAGGGCGACGAGCAGATCACCGGCTTCCATCTGGCAGGCGATTTAGTCGGCTTTGACGCCATCGGCAGTGGCCATCACCCGAGCTTTGCTCAGGCGCTGGAAACCTCTATGGTCTGCGAAATTCCGTTTGAGACGCTGGACGATCTGTCCGGTAAGATGCCGAACCTGCGTCAGCAGATGATGCGTCTGATGAGCGGTGAGATCAAAGGCGATCAGGATATGATCCTGCTGCTTTCCAAAAAGAATGCCGAAGAGCGTCTGGCCGCCTTTATCTATAACCTCTCCCGCCGTTTCGCGGAGCGTGGCTTCTCCCCGCGTGAATTCCGTCTGACCATGACGCGCGGTGATATTGGTAACTATCTGGGCCTGACCGTGGAAACCATCAGCCGTCTGCTGGGTCGCTTCCAGAAGAGCGGAATGCTGGCGGTTAAAGGTAAGTACATCACCATCGAAAACGGTGAAGCGCTGGCCATTCTGGCGGGTCACTCACGTAACGTGGCATAACTCTCCCGGATATCTTATGCCAGGTCGATAAATTTTCATGATTATTGATCTGGCAAAAACTTCCCCCCTGTTTCATTCAAGATATATAGGTTACTCTTTTACTTACAGACTGTGGTGACAGTAGTAAGGAGACCTGTATGGCAAAGTATCAAAACATGCTGGTGGCTATCGATCCTAACCAGGACGATCAGCCGGCATTACGACGTGCTGTGTATTTACATCAACGGATTGGTGGCAAAATTAAAGCCTTTTTGCCGATTTATGACTTCTCATACGAGATGACCACCCTTCTGTCGCCTGACGAGCGCACCGCTATGCGTCAGGGAGTGATCAGCCAGCGTACCGCGTGGATCCGCGAGCAGGCAAAATATTACCTGGAAGCGGGCGTACCGATTGATATCAAAGTGGTCTGGCACAACCGACCTTTCGAAGCCATTATTCAGGAAGTGGTGGCCGGTGGGCATGACCTGCTGCTGAAAATGGCGCACCAGCATGACAAACTGGAATCCGTGATTTTCACTCCAACCGACTGGCACCTGCTGCGCAAATGCCCTTGCCCGGTATGGATGGTGAAAGATCAGCCATGGCCTGAGGGCGGGAAAGCCGTCGTGGCGGTGAATCTGGCCAGCGAAGAGGATTATCACAATTCGCTGAACGAGAAGCTGGTGAAGGAAACCATCCAGCTTGCCGACCAGGTTAACCACACCGAAGTCCATCTGGTGGGCGCCTATCCGGTTACGCCAATCAATATCGCCATCGAGCTGCCTGAATTTGACCCGAGCGTGTATAACGACGCGATTCGCGGTCAGCATCTGCTGGCCATGAAAGCGCTGCGCCAGAAATTCAGTATCGATGAGAATATGACGCACGTAGAAAAAGGGTTACCGGAAGAGGTTATTCCGGATCTGGCGGAGCATTTGCAGGCCGGGATTGTGGTGCTGGGCACCATTGGCCGGACCGGTATCTCTGCCGCGTTCCTGGGAAATACCGCCGAGCAGGTGATCGACCACCTGCGCTGCGACCTTCTGGTCATCAAACCGGATCAGTATCAAACGCCGGTTGAACTGGACGATGAGGAAGACGATTGACCCCAAAATGAAAGCCCGCCGGTAACGGCGGGCTTTTTTATTACGCTTCGCTCAACCGCTGCGTCGGTGCCTCGTCGCCGGCATTCATCCAGGGCGCGTGCAGAACCATGCTCGGCAGCGCCAGCTTGATCTCCTGCTGGTTCAGCCCCTCCAGAATACGGATATTGATCTCCTGCTGAATATCCATGTACTTGTTGTAGTCCGCCGTATTAACGATATGGACCACCTCGAAGGTCAGGCGATCGCGATCGAAGCCCAGGAAATGGGCGCGGTCAAACTTCGTTTCCCCGACGTCGGTAATGATCTGTTTGACCATATCACCCACTGAACGCAGTTTGTCCGGCGCCGTGTCGCTGGCAACCCCGAAGGTAAAGACGATCCGGCGCGTTTGCATCCGTTTGTAGTTATGCAGCGTCTGTTGCAGCAGAATGGCGTTCCCGCAGACAATCTGCTCCCCGCTCAGGCTGCGGATACGGGTGGTTTTCAGGCCAATGTGCTCTACCGTCCCGGCGACATCGTTAAACACCACAAAATCGCCAATTTCGAACGGCTTATCAAAACCGATGGAAAGCGATGCAAACACGTCGCTCAGGATCGTTTGCACCGCGAGGGCGATTGCAATACCCCCTACCCCAAGGCTGGCAACCAGAGCAGTGATGTTGACGCCCGCGTTAGCAAGAATAGACAGCAGCATCACTGACCAGACTATGGCACGGAGGATAAGCCCCGTGATCACCAGCGTCACCGGGTTTTTATGGCTTCCCGGCGCCAGCATGACGTGACGAAGCCACGACACCACCCCCTGATCCATCCACAGCGCCACCTGGATAGCGAAGACCAGGAACCAGGCGTGGCTCACGGTACCAAAGAGATGATCCGGTAAGTCGACGAAACGCAGGCTGAATAACAGCGCCACGACAAAAAGCAGGAAGCGGCTGGTGCGGTTAAGCATATCCGTCAGGATAAAACGCATCCGGTTGGTGGTGGGGTGCTTGTCGCCCCAGGTAGTGATCCCTTTCTTAACGAAGGCGATCAGGCGCGTCAGCAGCCAGTACACCAGCAGAGTCACAAAAACCACCGTGGCGACGCCGATCCAGAAAGATGGCGTCATCATCAGCTCGATGATGTCGAAGCGGGACAAAAATCGCATTACACCTCCTCGTATTACACAAAGGGTAAAGTATAGACAGAGGAGAAAAGCTGGCCGCAGAAATAAGAAAACCGCCCCGGGGGGCGGTTTGTCAGGATGAAGCGCAATTACAGCGCTTTCAGGATCGCATCCACGCTGGCCTTGGCGTCGCCAAACAGCATGTGGGTGTTATCTTTAAAGAACAGCGGGTTCTGCACGCCAGCATAGCCGGTGTTCATAGAGCGTTTGAAGACAATGACGTTCTGCGCCTTCCACACTTCGAGAACAGGCATACCCGCAATCGGACTACGAGGGTCGTCCTGCGCCGCCGGGTTAACGGTGTCGTTGGCGCCAATCACCAACACGGTGTCGGTGTCGGCGAAATCATCGTTGATCTCGTCCATTTCCAGCACAATGTCGTAAGGCACCTTCGCTTCCGCCAGCAGCACGTTCATGTGGCCTGGCAGACGCCCCGCCACCGGGTGAATACCAAAGCGAACCTTGATGCCGCGCGCGCGGAGTTTCTCGGTGATTTCCGCCACCGGATACTGCGCCTGCGCCACCGCCATGCCATAGCCTGGGGTGATGATGACGGAATGCGAGTTTTTCAGCATCTCTGCGGTGTCTTCCGCGCTGATTTCACGGTGTTCACCCACTTCCTCATCAGAACCGGTTGATGAGCCGTCAGAACCGAAGCCACCCGCGATGACGCTGATAAACGAACGGTTCATCGCCTTACACATGATGTAAGACAGGATCGCACCGGAAGAACCGACCAGCGCACCGGTGACAATCAGCAGGTCGTTGCTCAGCATAAAGCCTGCCGCCGCCGCCGCCCAACCGGAGTAGGAGTTCAGCATGGAAACCACCACCGGCATATCTGCTCCGCCGATAGACGCCACCAGATGCCAGCCGAAGGCCAGCGCGATGATGGTCATCACCAGTAACGCCAGCACCTGCAAGCCTACGCTTTCGGTACGCACGAAGACCACCAGCAGCACAAAGGAAACGACCAGCGCCGCCAGGTTCAGCTTGTGGCGGTTAGGCAGCATCAGCGGTTTGGAAGAGATCTTCCCGCGCAGCTTGCCGAACGCCACAATCGACCCGGTGAAGGTCACCGCACCGATGAAGATGCCGAGGAACACTTCGGTCAGGTGGATGTTCACCAGAATCGGCTCCAGGCCCGGTTCGTGGTACAGGTAGCTGTTGAAGCCCACCAGCACCGCCGCCAGACCCACGAAGCTGTGCAGAATGGCAACCAGCTCCGGCATCTCGGTCATTTCAACGCGTTTCGCCAGACGAATACCAATCGCGCCGCCGATGATCATCGCCACCAGGATCCACGCCACGTTGCCGGTGTCCGGCCCAAAGATGGTGGCAATCAGCGCAATCGCCATCCCGGCGATACCAAAGTTATTTCCCTGCTGAGACGTTTCGTGTTTGGAAAGCCCCGCCAGACTGAAAATAAACAGGATTGCAGCAACAATGTATGCGGCTGTAACTAATCCTCCAGACATATGCTACCCCTTAGCCTTTACGAAACATTTTCAGCATGCGCTGAGTCACGGTGAAACCACCGAAAATATTGATACTGGCGATCAGCACCGCAATGAAGCTCAGGAAGCTGATCCAGCCGCCATGACCAATTTGCAGCAATGCCCCGACCACGATAATCCCGGAGATGGCATTGGTGACCGACATCAGCGGGGTATGCAGCGCATGAGAAACGTTCCACACGACGTAGTAACCCACCACGCAGGAGAGCGCGAAGACGGTGAAGTGGCCAAGGAACTCTTTTGGCGCGACATCCGCCAGCCAGCCAAACAGGATAATAACCAGCGCCATGATGGCGTATTTGCGCCACGGCGACGCAGGTTTTGCTGGCTCCGCGGGCTCTGGCGCCGCTTTCGGCGCAGCCTGAGGTTGAGCGGAAACCTGAATCGGCGGTGCAGGCCAGGTGATTTCCCCTTCACGCACCACGGTAACGCCACGCACCACCACATCATCAAAATCAACGGTAATGTTGCCGTCTTTCTCTTTGCAGAGCAGCTTCAGCAGGTTAACGAGGTTCGTGCCGTACAGCTGAGAGGACTGGGTTGGCAGACGCCCTGGCAGGTCGGTATAACCGATCACCTTCACGCCGTTCGCGGTCGTCGTGACCTGGTTTGGCACGGTATACTCACAGTTACCGCCGTTTTGCGCCGCCAGATCGACAATAACGCTGCCCGGCTGCATGGAATCCACCATCTCACGGGTGATCAGCTTCGGCGCCGGTTTACCCGGAATAAGCGCGGTGGTGACAATGATGTCCACCTCTTTTGCCTGCGCCGCAAAGAGTGCCATTTCCGCCTTAATAAAGGCTTCAGACATGACCTTCGCGTAACCATCACCGCTGCCCGCTTCTTCCTTGAAGTCCAGCTCAAGGAATTCGGCGCCCATACTCTGCACCTGCTCCTTCACTTCCGGCCGGGTATCAAACGCGCGAACAATAGCGCCCAGGCTGTTTGCGGCCCCGATAGCGGCAAGACCTGCCACACCGGCACCAATCACCATCACCTTCGCGGGTGGTACTTTACCTGCCGCCGTAATCTGACCGGTAAAGAAGCGACCAAACTCATGCGCAGCTTCGACAATGGCGCGATAGCCGGCAATGTTCGCCATGGAGCTCAGCGCATCCAGAGACTGCGCGCGCGATATACGCGGCACGGAGTCCATCGCCATCACGGTGACACCGCGTGCTGCCAGCTTCTCCATCAGCTCCGGGTTTTGGGCTGGCCAGACAAAGCTCACAAGCGTCGTGCCCGCGTTCAGCAGTTCAATTTCACTCTCTTCCGGTGCGTTGACCTTCAGAATGATGGGTGATTGCCAGACCTCAGCACCGTCCACTACGTCCGCGCCAGCCTGAGTAAAGGCCTCGTCATCGAAACTCGCCAGTTTGCCCGCGCCGCTTTCAATCGCGACGGTAAAACCCAGTTTAAGCAGTTGCTCCACCGTTTTTGGTGTTGCCGCTACGCGGGTTTCATTGGCTAACCGTTCTTTTGGTACCCCAATACGCATAGTTTTCCCTTCCATCGGTTTTTGATGATGGTTTGTCGATAATTGCCCACGGTTTGTATCAATTTTCACCATCGAGATATCGACGGAGAATGATTAACCCCGGAAAATAAAACAGTAACAAACTTTCTATAACCTACTGAAAATAGCGCCCGTGATCTACCGCCAGAAAACACTATTTCTTACTTTATCTGTGAAAAATAAGCGATCGGGGTCACTGACAGAGATATTTACCTTAAATTCGCCTTCAGGACCGATAAATCGCGCAAGCGAAGCGGTAAAAACATGATATAGCGCCATAAAAGAACAACTCATTAACATTAAATTAACTTGTAAAAGTCATATGCTTAATCAGTTTTGCTTGTGAAACGCCTGTTTTTTCCACATATCACAAAATGTTATCGAATCAGGTCCTTTGGTGAGCACAGGCTGTGAAAAATGCCGCAGACAGCGACGGGTGTTAAATGCCATAATCGGGACCGTCTCAAATTAACAACAACACCAGTACATGGTTTGCGCAAGGCGAAGGATTATTTTTATGAAGCTTAAGAACACACTCCTGGCGTCCGCACTTCTTTCCGCGACCGCCCTGTCTGCGAATGCCGCGACAGAGTTGACGCCGGAGCAAGCGGCAGCGTTAAAACCTTTTGACCATACGGTCATTGTGGGTCGCTATAACTCTATTGGCGATGCCGTCGCCGCCGCATCAAAAGCCGCCGATAAAAACGGCGCTGCCTCTTTTTACGTTGTTGACCAGTCCGATCAGGGCAACAGCGGCAACCAGCGCGTGACGATTGCGCTGTACAAAGAGAATGCCCCAAAAGCAGATGAACAGAAAAACCGCGTGATTAACGGCATTGTTGAACTGCCGAAAGATCAGGCTGTTCAGCTGGAACCGTATGACACCGTGACCGTTCAGGGCTTCTACCGCAGCCAGCCTGAAGTTAACGATGCCATCACCAAAGCCGCGAGAGAAAAAGGCGCTTACGCGTTCTATATCGTGCGTCAGGTTGATGCCAACCAGGGCGGAAACCAGCGCATCACCGCCTTCATCTATAAGCAAGATGCGAAAAAACGCGTAGTACAAAGCCCGGATGCCATTCCAGCGGATTCAGATGCGGGACGTGCCGCGTTAGCGAAAGGCGGTGAAGAAGCGAAGAAAGTGGAAATTCCGGGCGTTGCAACCTCGGCGGCACCAAGCGCTGAAGTGGGTCGTTTCTTTGAAACCCAATCCACCAAAGGCGGTCGTTATACCGTTACGTTACCAGACGGCACGAAAATTGAAGAGCTGAACAAAGCCACTGCCGCGCAGATGGTTCCGTTCGACAGCATCAAGTTTACGGGCAACTATGGCAACATGACGGAAATCTCCTATCAGGTGGCGAAGCGTGCTGCGAAGAAAGGCGCGAAGTATTACCACATCACCCGCCAGTGGCAGGAACGTGGTAACAACCTGACCATCAGCGCCGATCTGTACAAGTAACAAAACGGTTTCATAAAGGCGGCGCAGTGCCGCCTTTTTTGTTACTTTTTTTCTGATTTCTGCCACACGTCATTGCATGCATCCTTCACACTCCGTAAAATCCCGCGCCTTAGCGTGATCCACCATTTTTATGCGCCTTAGCGAAATAATTATTCTGGATTTGGACTTTTCATAACAGGAAGCCAATGGAAAAGAAACTTGGCCTGAGTGCTTTAACTGCACTTGTATTGAGCTCAATGCTGGGCGCGGGCGTATTCAGTTTGCCGCAGAACATGGCGGCCGTCGCCAGCCCGGCCGCATTACTGATTGGCTGGGGCATTACCGGTGTCGGGATTTTGCTGCTGGCGTTCGCCATGCTGCTGCTGACCCGTATCCGACCGGATCTGGACGGCGGAATATTCACTTACGCCCGGGAAGGTTTCGGCGAGCTGATCGGCTTCTGCTCCGCCTGGGGTTACTGGCTGTGCGCGGTGATCGCCAACGTCTCCTATCTGGTTATCGTCTTCTCGGCGCTCAGCTTCTTTACCGATACGCCCGAACTGCGCCTGTTTGGCGACGGCAATACCTGGCAGTCCATCGTCGGCGCCTCGGTCCTGCTGTGGATAGTTCACTGGCTGATTTTGCGTGGCGTCCAGACCGCAGCCAGCATTAACCTGGTGGCGACGCTGGCCAAGCTGGTGCCGCTTGGCCTGTTCGTCGTGCTGGCCTTCCTCGCCTTCCGTCTCGATGTCTTTACGCTCGATTTCAGCGGCATTGCGCTGGGCGTCCCCGTTTGGGAACAGGTGAAAAATACCATGCTGATCACCCTGTGGGTGTTCATCGGCGTTGAAGGTGCCGTCGTGGTCTCTGCCCGCGCGCGTAACAAGCGCGATGTGGGACGCGCCACGCTGCTGGCCGTACTGGCGGCGCTGGGCGTTTATCTGCTGGTGACGCTGCTGTCGCTCGGCGTGGTAGCTCGCCCTGAACTTGCGGAAATGCGTAACCCGTCCATGGCCGGGCTGATGGTGAAAATGCTGGGTCCCTGGGGGGACGTGATTATCGCGGCGGGTCTGATTGTTTCCGTTTGCGGCGCCTATCTGAGCTGGACCATTATGGCAGCGGAAGTCCCGTTCCTGGCCGCCACGCACAAAGCGTTCCCGCGCCTGTTTGCCCGTCAGAACAAAAACAGTGCGCCATCGGCCTCTCTGTGGCTCACCAACATCAGCGTGCAGGTCTGTCTGGTGCTGATCTGGCTCACAGGATCGGACTATAACACGCTGCTGACCATCGCCTCCGAGATGATTCTGGTACCCTATTTCTTAGTGGGCGCATATCTGTTAAAAATTGCGACCCGCCCGGCACACTATGCGGTAAGCGTCGGCGCCTGTATTTACGGTCTATGGTTGTTATATGCTTCCGGACCGATGCATCTGCTGCTGTCCGTGGTGCTCTACGCGCCGGGCCTGCTGGTGTTTATCTACGCTCGCCGTACACATCAGCTTGATAATGCCCTTAAGCGCCGCGAAATGGCATTGATAGGTTTGCTGTTAGTCGCTGCCGTACCGGCAACGTGGATGTTAATGGGATAGCGCCGCCTGTCCCATTGTTGAACTGAAAAGGAGATTACGATGGGACACACGCAGCAACGCCCAATATTGATCACTGGCGCAGGCCGTCGCATTGGCCTCGCCCTCGCCCATCACTTTCTCAATCTTCGCCATCCGGTTATCGTCAGTTACCGCACGGAATATCCCTCCATTGAAGGGCTACGAAATGCCGGAGCAGTCTGCATTCAGGCGGATTTCTCCACAGATGAAGGTATTCTCGCCTTCGCGGACAAAGTGAAGTCGACCACCCACGGACTGCGGGCGGTTATTCACAACGCCAGTACCTGGCTTCCCGAAAAAGCAGGACATTCACTCAGCGAAACGCTCGCCTGCATGATGCAGATCCACGTTAATGCGCCTTATCTGCTCAACCATGCCCTACAGGATTTGCTGCGCGGACACGGCCATGCCGCAGGAGACATTATCCATTTCACCGATTACGTGGTGGAGCGAGGAAGCGACAAACACATCGCCTATGCGGCCAGCAAAGCCGCGCTGGATAATATGACCCGCTCTTTCGCACGCAAGCTGGCGCCCGAGGTAAAGGTCAACGCGATTGCTCCGGCGATGATTTTATTTAACGAAGGCGATGATGCCGAGTATCGTCAGCAGGCGCTCAACAAGTCGTTAATGAAAATTGCGCCCGGCGAGAAAGAGGTGATCGACCTGATCGATTATCTGCTGACCAGCTGTTACGTCACGGGCCGAACGTTTGCCGTGGACGGTGGCCGCCCCCTGCGCTAGTGAAAGCGGCTCCAGAAGAAGATGAGCACCCAGGCGCTGAGGCTCCAGCAGACCACCGCCCCGCCCAGCGCCAGGGGCAGACGCATAAAACCGGTGAAGTACCACAGCGACAGCAGGTAAATAAAATACGGAATGATCGACCACATCCCGAACACAATGGTGGCGCGCAGCGCCTCAATACCCCGCTCAGAGGCCACAATATAGTGCGCGATTAACGCAAAGGTGGGAAACAGCGGGATCAGCCCGGCAATATAGTAGTTCTTCGTTTTAGCCAGCACCCCAATCAGCAGCACGACCAGCGCACCTAGCGCGGCTTTTATCACCAGCCCCATTCTTTTCCCTTAACAATCAAATAACATTCCCGTGCAGGATAACGGAACTCCGGCTAATTTTGAAAGATTAATGGAAGGTTAAGGTTGAGCGGTGTATGTTGACGTTTTTCGCGATGACAGACGTTGTATGAATAAGATTGTTTATGTTGAAGATGAACCCGAGGTGGGGCAATTAATCGCCGCTTATCTGGGTAAACATGATATGGAAGTGGTTGTCGAGCCTCGTGGCGATCGCGCTGAAGACGTCGTCAACCGCGAAAATCCGGATCTGGTGTTGCTGGACATCATGCTGCCCGGGAAAGATGGTATGACGCTCTGCCGGGATCTGCGCGCGAAATGGGACGGCCCGATCGTGCTGCTGACCTCTCTCGACAGCGATATGAATCATATTCTGTCGCTTGAGATGGGCGCAAACGACTACATCCTGAAAACCACGCCGCCGGCGGTTCTGCTAGCCCGTTTACGCCTCCATCTGCGTCAGCGTGCTAGCGCTGAGCGTGAAGCGCCTGCGCCCTCCTTAACGCCGCATAAAGCGATGCGTTTCGGCACACTTTCTATCGACCCGGTCAACCGACAGGTTATGCTTTCCAGGGAGCTGATTGCGCTCTCAACCGCAGATTTTGACCTGCTGTGGGAGCTGGCAACCCATGCCGGACAAATTATGGACCGGGATGCATTACTGAAAAATCTGCGCGGCGTAAGTTACGACGGAATGGATCGTAGCGTTGATGTGGCGATTTCACGACTGCGTAAAAAACTGTTGGATAACGCCACGGAACCTTACCGCATCAAAACCGTACGCAACAAGGGCTATCTGTTTGCACCGCACGCCTGGGAAACCTGAAAAAGGAGCAAACAGGAATATTCGAAAAATAACTGACGATGCATCGGAATTGTTATCGATATTCGTCGAAAGTTATCGATTATATGCATCGTCAGTTATGACATATCCTCTGGTCTGATTCCTCTCTCCAGTTCTATTTCGATGTGCATTTTTCGCGTAAACAAAAGTAGCGCTAATGTATTTGATTGCTATAGTACAATATATATTCAGCAGAGCAGGCACCATCATCGATCAAAAATCCGTCACTTAAATGCACATTAGGCTAAAAATGATCTTTACAATTGACTTAATCATTATCTTATCCTTATAAAAACAAAGGGGATAATGGCGAACATATAAATAATATCGATCTTTTTCAATAGCTTACGTGTTTGCAGAAATCTAATTCTCATGCTAAACCTTATACTCTCTCAATTATTTAATGAAAGAGGTATAGCAATGTCATGGAGAGTCATTAGCTCGGTAATTTGTCCTAACACGGGAATCGTTTATTCAAGCATCTTGGGACTCAAGTTCTTGAAACTCATCATTTGGTATGAAAGCGATGTCTATTTGTACCCCGGTGACAGGATATATCCGACAAAAAATGGCGTCTTCATAAATGGTGTTTTCAAGCCTATATCGATATACAACATATCACCTTACAACGAAATGTTGTGGAGTGAAATTAAAAACAAGATGGCCTGCCCATACAATCGAAACCAGCACGAGGAGATATGCACTTACGCGGTGCATTGCAACGCGCGGAAATGCCCGCATGGGTTTGCCACCAACCCACTGATTGTCAGCACAGGTAAATCCAGACATTAGCGAAAATCGGAAATATTGAGATCAAGATAATTAATATTTCTGCTGCACCGCCTTTGTCCGGATAAATCTCCGTGACTACAGCCCAAATGCTCCTGTGGGGACATTTGGGCTGTAGTCACGCCTGGCAACTCTGGCTTCTTGTACCAAATTAATTTTTATTGTGCAATTTTAAGCAAGCCATCCGGAAGGCTAAAATAAAAATTGCTAATTAACCCTGCCCGTGCATTAATGGTCTCGTTAGTCCGATCCAATAATAGTTGGACAAGTTGCATGACAATTCTCATAACCAGGCGCTATCGCTGATACCCCCTCCTTTTGAGTCCACACCTTAGCATTATATGTTTATTAGCTTTTATATCACTTCGGAAATGTTCAAATGGAGTCTTTATGTCATCAAAAATTTTAGGTCTGGTTAAGTGGTTTAAGGAAGATAAAGGCTTTGGTTTTATCTCCCCTGTAGATGGCAGCAAAGATGTTTTCGTGCATTTCTCTGCCCTTCAGGGAGAGAACTTCAAAACACTTTTTGAAGGTCAGAAAGTCGAATTTATCATCGTAAGCGGCGATAAAGGCCCTGCTGCTGCGAATGTAACGCTTTGCGATAAATAATATCAGCACACAGCCGCGTTGACGATGATGTTGCTTCTGGCTCGTGGACTGCACAAGCAGTCTACAATCCGATGCTAACTGCTTGTAAATCAGTAAAGTGTTATTGAGGTCAGGCGGCCGCGAAAAACATCGTCTCTTCCACTTCTTGTATGAGTATTTCTTCAGAGACGCTGAGAGGATTTAAACAAAGCGCTACAGTAGGGACAGACAAGCTGGGCCCCCTTTTGTATGCGAGTGAAACTGTGCTCTGACTCTTTAGCGCAGTTTGGACATGAACATTTGACTAAATAATTGCGACGAAGTTGCGAGTTTTTACGTCCCGACATAGGCTGCTCCTGAATGAAAAGGATTGCCACCATACACGTTAAGGCAGGATATTGCTTGCTTTTATTTCCCAAAGAGAGCAAAAAAAGGAAAGGAGCCACGCTTCTGGAACATTCTTACCTTGCACAATAACAAAGAGATATAGAGTGATATATGAAAAAGGTGATCATTTTTTTTAATGCCAACCCCAGCAAAGTCATTATCGTGCTTAAGGGCATAACGTCTGTACGCCAGACATATCCGGATGGTGAAGAAATTAATCTTCAGATCATGACTGCAAGCTTTCCGTCGTTGACGGGAGATCATAATTCTATCTATGTTGCTTCAGACAGGGAACTTACCTCTCAGGAAATATCTGATGCTGCCAAACAATATTTATAATATTTTCTGTCACTAGTCCGGTTAACAACACAGCATTTATTTCACTCAGAATGAGAAAAATTACAATCCATCATTATTAATGCCTGCAAAATGCAGGCTTTTTTACGACATTGCCCTTTAAATTTAACTATTCCGCATAATCGTGCTGTTCACTTTGCTCCCTCTGTTTCCGAAGAAAGTGTATCATCAACCTTCTTCGTTCCTGTGGTGATATGGATGTCCACGCAGGGCTGACGAAGTAAAGCCGGGTTCTTAATTGATTGATTTAGCGGTGCTATCCAATGAAAAAGCTGTTTGTGCAGTTTTATCTCCTGCTGTTTGTCTGCTTTCTGGTGATGACCATGCTGGTCGGGCTGGTCTACAAATTCACCGCAGAGCGCGCGGGCAGGCAATCCCTGGACGATCTGATGAAAAGCTCGCTCTATCTGATGCGTAGCGAGCTGCGAGAAATTCCTCCTCATGACTGGGCGCGCACGTTAAAAGAGCTGGATCTGAATCTGTCGTTTGATTTGCGTATCGAACCCATGAAGGATTTTGACTTAGCGCCGCCTGCGATGCAGCGTCTGCGCGACGGAGACATCGTCGCACTGGACGAGAAATATACCTTCATTCAGCGTATTCCACGCAGCCATTATGTTCTGGCCGTCGGGCCAGTGCCCTATCTCTATTACCTGCACCAGATGCGCCTGCTGGATCTCGCTCTGCTGGGCTTTATTGCCATTTCGCTCGCTTTACCTGTGTTCATCTGGATGCGACCGCACTGGCAGGACATGCTGAAACTGGAATCCGCCGCACAGCGTTTTGGGGAGGGTCATTTAACTGAACGCATACATTTCGACAGCGGTTCCAGTTTTGACCGACTCGGTATTGCCTTCAACCAGATGGCCGATAACATCAACGCCCTGATTGCCAGCAAGAAGCAGCTGATCGATGGTATTGCGCATGAACTGCGCACTCCGCTGGTACGCCTGCGTTATCGCCTGGAGATGAGCGAGAACCTCACCGGGGCGGAATCGCAGGCGCTCAATCGGGATATTGGCCAGCTTGAAGCGCTGATTGAAGAGCTGCTGACCTATGCCCGCCTCGATCGGCCTCAGACGGAGTTGCACCTCAGTTCACCGGATCTCCCCGTCTGGCTACAGACGCATATTAACGATGTGCAGAGCGTTAACCCTCAGCGAAAACTGCTGACAGCCATTACTCCCGGCGCGTACGGCGCACTGGACATGCGCCTGATGGAACGCGTGCTGGATAATCTGATGAACAACGCCATGCGCTACAGCGAAACGACGCTGCGCATAGGTTTAGATTTGCAGGGAAGCCAGGCGATTCTGTGTGTGGAAGACGATGGCCCCGGCATTGGGCCGGCGGAGCGTGAAAAAGTTTTTGAGCCGTTTGTGCGCCTCGATCCCAGCCGCGACCGGGCTACCGGCGGCTGTGGTCTGGGGCTGGCTATTGTCCGTTCTATTGCCCAGGCGATGGGCGGTTCGGTTCGCTGCGAAGCGAGCGAGCTGGGTGGGGCCCGGTTCGTCTTTAGCTGGCCGATCTATCACAATATTCCCCTTCCCGTACCTGCCTGACCTAAACCGCACGCTGGCCTGACCCTGCGTGTTATGCTATATCAGTAGTATGTTGTAACTAATTAAGGGCTGCCATGGCAACTTACGATCTCATCGAAAGGCTTAACACCACATTTCGGGAAATAGAGCAGGCGTTACTGACCCTCACGGGGCAACTTCATGACTGCCGCCTGCTGGCCGCCCGCGTCTTTTCTCTGCCCGAGGTGGCGAAAGGCGCGGAGCACGACCCGCTGAACACCATTGAGGTGACGCAGCATGTTGGCAAGGCGGCGCTGGAAATGACGTTGCAGCACTTTCGTCGCCTTTTCATCCAGCAGCAGTCCGAAAATCGCAGCAGTAAGGCCGCCGTTCGCCTGCCCGGCGTCATCTGCCTGCAAACGGATGCCGCAACGCGTGAAGGAATTGAGGCGCAGATTACGCATATCAATACGCTGAAAGCCGCGTTTGAGAAGATTGTAACCGTTGAGTCCGGGCTGGCGCCGGCTGCCCGTTTTGAATGGGTGCATCGCCAGCTTCCGGGGCTGATCACCCTGAATGCTTACCGCACGCTGACGGTACTGCGCCACCCCGCCACGCTGCGCTTCGGCTGGGCCAACAAGCACATCATTAAAAATTTCACGCGCGATGAGATCCTGGCTCAGCTGGAGAAAAGCCTGAAATCGCCGCGAACGGTCGCCCCGTGGTCGCGGGAACAGTGGATTGAACGGCTGGAGCAGGAGTACCACAGCATTGCCTCCCTGCCAGCTGATACCCGTCTTAAAATAAAGCGTCCGGTGAAGGTACAGCCTATCGCCCGCGTCTGGTACGCCGGACAACAAAAGCAGGTGCAATACGCCTGCCCGACGCCGCTGATTGCGCTCTACGATGCCGATCAGGGTGCGGTGGTGCCGGATATCGGGGAACTGCTGAATTACGATGCTGAAAACGTTCAGCATCGCTATAAACCCCAGGCGCAGCCGCTACAGCTGATTATTCCGCGGCTGCACCTGTATTTGGCGCAGTGATTATCTGAGGCTGCCCACCATCGCTTCCGGGCGGACCCAGGCATCAAACTCGGCGTCCGTCAGGTAGCCCAGCGCCAGCGCAGAGGCTTTCAGGGTAAGCCCCTCTTTGTGCGCTTTTTTAGCGATTTCGGCCGCTTTGTCATAACCAATATGGGTGTTCAGCGCCGTTACCAGCATCAGAGACTCATTCAGCAGCTGGCTGATTCGCTCGCGATTAGGCTCAATGCCCACCGCGCAGTGCTCGTTAAAGCTCTCCATGCCATCGGCCAGCAGACGAATCGATTGCAGTACGTTGTGGATCACCATCGGACGATAGACGTTAAGCTCGAAGTTACCCGACGCGCCGCCCATGTTAACCGCCACGTCATTACCCATCACCTGACAGCACAGCATGGTCATGGCTTCGCACTGGGTCGGGTTCACTTTGCCCGGCATAATGGAGCTGCCCGGCTCGTTTTCCGGAATGCTGATTTCGCCGATGCCGCAGCGCGGGCCGGAGGCCAGCCAGCGCACGTCGTTGGCAATTTTCATCAGCGAGGCCGCCAGCCCTTTCAGCGCGCCATGGGTATGCACCAGCGCATCACAGGTCGCCAGCGCTTCGAATTTATTCGGAGCGGTAACAAACGGCTGCCCGGTGATCTTCACCAGCTCTTCGGCCACGCGCACCGCGTACTCGGGATGGGTGTTTAACCCGGTACCCACCGCCGTCCCGCCGAGCGCCAGCTCCGCCAGATGCGGCAGGCTGTTGTCGATATGCTTAAGATTGTGCTCCAGCATCGCCACCCAGCCGGAGATCTCCTGGCCGAGCGTCAGCGGCGTGGCGTCCTGAAGGTGCGTACGACCAATTTTAACGATGTCACGGAAGGCCTGCGCTTTCTCGTTAAGCGTAGATTTAAGCACGTTGAGCTGCGGGATAAGCTGCTCGCGGATTGCGATGACGGCCGCCACGTGCATGGCCGTCGGGAACACGTCGTTGGAACTCTGGCTTTTGTTCACGTCATCGTTCGGGTGGACCTTGCGCTCCATGCCGCGCACGCCGCCAAGAAGCTCGCTTGCGCGGTTCGCCAGCACCTCGTTCATGTTCATGTTGCTCTGGGTGCCTGAGCCGGTCTGCCAGATGGCAAGGGGGAATTCGTCGGGATGTTTGCCCGCCAGCACTTCGTCGGCGGCATTGATGATGGCGGTGGCTTTATCGGCATCCAGCAGGCCCAGATCCTGATTGACTTTGGCGGCAGCGCGTTTGGTCAACGCCAGCGCCTGGATTAGCGAGACGGGCATTTTCTCTGTCGAAATGCGGAAATGCTCCAGCGAACGCTGGGTTTGTGCGCCCCATAGCTTGTCGGCCGGGACGTCGATGGCGCCCATGGAGTCTTTCTCGCGGCGATGCATTGTCATTACTTACTCCTTGATAACAAAGATGGGATTGCTCACATGCTTAAGAGATAAGTATTGATGACTTCTGAGAAACGTTATGGCGCTTTGTGCGCTCTTTTTGATGTCGGGTGGCGGCTGCGCCTTACCCGACCTACGAGAATGCAGGCCGGGTAAGCGTCAGCGCCACCCGGCAATTTACAGAATTACTTCACACACGCCGAACACTGGGAAGACTGGATCTGTTTGAAGAAGTCGTTACCTTTGTCATCCACGAGGATGAACGCCGGGAAGTCTTCCACTTCAATTTTCCAGATCGCTTCCATACCCAGTTCCGGGTACTCCACGCACTCCAGGCTCTTGATACTGCCCTGCGCCAGCACCGCCGCCGGGCCACCTATACTGCCGAGGTAAAAGCCGCCGTGCTTATGGCACGCGTCCGTCACCTGCTGGCTGCGGTTGCCTTTCGCCAGCATGATCATGCTGCCGCCGTTGGCCTGCAACTGGTCGACGTAGGAGTCCATACGGCCCGCCGTGGTTGGGCCTAACGAGCCGGAAGCATATCCATCAGGCGTTTTTGCCGGGCCTGCGTAGTAGATCGGGTGATCTTTAATGTACTGCGGCAGCCCTTCGCCGTTGTCCAGGCGCTCTTTCAGCTTCGCATGGGCGATGTCGCGGCCCACGATAATCGTCCCGTTCAGGGAAAGGCGCGTTGAAACCGGATACTGCGAAAGCTGCGCGAGGATCTCTTTCATCGGACGATTCAGGTCCACGCGAACCGCTTCCCCCTCGCCCGCTTTACGCAGTTCTTCAGGAATATATTTGCCCGGGTTGTTCTCCAGCTTCTCGATCCAGATGCCGTCGCGGTTGATCTTCGCCTTGATGTTGCGATCCGCCGAGCATGAGACGCCCATGCCCACCGGACAGGAAGCACCGTGGCGCGGCAGGCGGATCACGCGAATGTCATGCGCGAAGTATTTGCCGCCAAACTGCGCGCCCAGGCCCAGATTCTGCGCTTCGGCCAGCAGTTCCTGCTCAAGCTGCACGTCCCGGAACGCCTGACCATGTTCGTTACCTTCCGTTGGCAGGCCATCGTAGTATTTGGTTGAGGCCAGCTTAACGGTTTTCAGGGTGCTTTCGGCAGACGTACCGCCAATCACAAACGCGATATGGTACGGCGGGCAGGCCGCGGTGCCGAGGGTGCGCATCTTCTCGACCAGATAATTCTTCAGCTTGCCCGGGGTAAGCAGCGCTTTGGTTTCCTGGTAAAGATAGGTTTTGTTGGCTGAACCGCCGCCTTTGGCGATGCAGAGGAATTTGTACTCGTCACCGTCGACGCTGTAGAGGTCAATCTGCGCAGGCAGGTTGGTGCCGGTGTTCACCTCTTTGTACATATCCAGCGCCGCGTTTTGCGAATAGCGCAGGTTGTCTTCGGTGTAGGTATTGTAAACGCCGCGCGCCAGCGCCGCTTCGTCACCGCCGCCGGTCCAGACGCGCTGGCCTTTTTTACCGGTGATAATCGCCGTGCCGGTGTCCTGGCAGGTCGGCAGAATGCCTTTCGCCGCGATATCAGAGTTACGCAGGAATTGCAGGGCAACGTACTTATCGTTCTCACTGGCTTCCGGGTCGCTCAGGATATCAGCAACCTGCTGCTGATGCGCCGGACGGAGCATAAAGGAAGCATCATGGAAGGCTTGCTGCGCCAGCAACGTCAGCGCCTGCGGGTCAACTTTGAGGATCTCCTGCCCTTCAAACTCAGAGACAGAAACGTAATCGCGGGTTAACAGGTAATACTCGGTCTGATCCTGACTGAGGGGGAAAGGATCCTGATAATGGAAGGGTTTATTCGACATTGTTCTCTCACTTACTGCTTCGGTCTGTTTATTCAGGGCAGATGTTCCGCTGCCCGGCTTAAAAGCGAGTCAGCTTATCCTACACAATTTTTTAACAAAAACTGAGACTAGTACGACTTTTTACATCCGCAGGTTACTTCCATTCGGTTTATTGCTTTAATACGCGGAGTTAATTCCACATATGAATCAGGGCTTGATAATGCAAAAACTCATCAACTCAGTGCAAAACTACGCCTGGGGAAGTAAAACTGCGTTAACGGATCTCTACGGTATCGCCAACCCGGACAACCTGCCGATGGCAGAGCTGTGGATGGGCGCGCATCCGAAGAGCAGCTCAAAAATTGAAGATGCCAGCGGCCAGGTTCGCAGCCTGCGTGACGTCATCGACGCCGACAAAGCCGCACTGCTCGGCGATAAAGTGGCGAATCGTTTTGGTGAGCTGCCGTTTCTGTTCAAGGTATTGTGCGCCGACCAGCCGCTCTCCATTCAGGTTCACCCGAACAAAAAAGCCTCTGAGCTGGGCTTTGCCAAAGAAAATGCCGCCGGTATTCCGTTAGACGCCGCAGAGCGTAACTACAAAGATCCTAACCACAAGCCGGAACTGGTTTTCGCCCTTACCCCTTTCCTGGCGATGAATGCCTTCCGCGAGTTTTCCGAGATCATCTCCCTGCTGCAACCGGTCGCCGGGGCTCACAACGCGATCGCCCATTTCCTGGAAAACCCGAACGCAGAAGCCTTGTGCGAACTGTTTGCCAGCCTGCTGAATATGCAGGGCGAGGAAAAATCCCACGCGCTGGCGGTGCTGAAAGCCGCGCTGAACAGCCAGCAGGGTGAGCCATGGGACACCATTCGCGTAATTTCCACGTTTTATCCGGACGACAGCGGTCTCTTCTCTCCGCTGCTGCTGAACGTGGTGAAGCTCAACCCGGGCGAAGCGATGTTCCTGTTCGCTGAAACCCCGCACGCCTACCTGAACGGCGTGGCGCTGGAGGTGATGGCTAACTCCGATAACGTACTGCGCGCGGGCCTGACGCCAAAATACATCGACATCCCTGAGCTGGTTGCCAACGTGAAGTTCGTGGCGAAACCTGCTGCGGAGCTGCTTACGCAGCCGGTGAAAAACGGCGCAGAGCTGGACTTCCCGATTCCGGTTGACGATTTTGCCTTCTCGCTGCACGACCTCAGCGCAGACGAAACCGCCATTGCACAGGAGAGCGCCGCGATCCTGTTCTGTGTAGAAGGCGAAGCGACGTTGCATAAAGATAGCGAGCGTCTGGTGCTTAAACCGGGTGAATCCGCCTTTGTCGCGGCCAACGAGTCGCCTGTCCGGGTGAGCGGCACCGGTCGCCTGGCGCGTGTTTTTAATAAGCTTTAGGGACTTACTGAATTTTTTAACAACTCTTGCTAAGCTAGTAACAGGCGTTGTAACACCAGGCGGTTTTAACCGCCTGGTTTCATTTTAGGGATAATCGCAATGAAAAAATCGGTCGTAGCGGTAGGAGTGATTGTTGCTTTAGGCGTGATCTGGACGGGTGCTTCCTGGTATACCGGGAAACAGCTGGAAAGCCGTCTGGCAGAGATGATGACGCAGGCAAACAGCGAGATTAAGCGCAGCGCGCCTGAAGCAGGTCTGGAGCTGAGCTACCAGAACTACCAGCGTGGCGTGTTTACAAGCCATATGCAGGTGGTGGTGAAGCCGGTTGCGGGTAATCAGAACGCCTGGCTGAAACCGGGCCAGAGCGTGGTGCTGGATGAAGTGGTCAGCCACGGTCCGTTCCCGCTGGCGCAGTTGAAAAAGTTTAACCTGATCCCCTCCATGGCATCCGCCAGAACCGTACTGGTGAATAACGAGGTGACGAAGCCGATTTTCGATATGGCGAAAAATGAGTCGCCGTTTGAGATCAATACCCGCATCAGCTATGCCGGTGATACGCATTCGGACATCGACCTGAAAGCGCTGAATTACGAACAAGGCACTGACAAAGTCGCCTTCAGCGGCGGCAATTTCCAGCTTGATGCCGATCGTGACGGCAAGACTGTCTCCCTGACCGGTGATGCCGCAAGCGGCCTGGTGAATTCAGTCAATGAATATAACCAGAAAGTCCAGCTTACCTTCAACAACCTCAAAGCCAGCGGCAACAGCCGTATGACCGATTTTGATGAGCGTATCGGCGACCAGAAGCTGAGCCTCGATAAGATCGCCATTGCGATTGAAGGCAAAGAGATGGCGGTGCTGGAAGGCATGGATCTGGACGGCAAGTCCGACGTGTCCAAAGACGGTAAAAGCATCAACACCCAGCTGGATTACAGCCTGAAAAGCCTGAAGGTACAAAATCAGGATCTCGGTACCGGTAAGCTGTCTCTGAAAATCGGCAACATTGACGGCCAGGCGTGGCACGAATTTAGTCAGAAATACAGCAAAGAGAGCCAGGCTCTGCTGACCGATGCCGCCCTGCAACAGAACCCGCAGGCGTACCAGCAGCAGGCGATGACGGTGCTGTTTAATAACCTGCCGATCCTGCTGAAGGGCGAGCCGGTGATTACCGTTGCGCCACTGAGCTGGAAAAACGGCAAAGGCGAAACCAACTTCAACCTGTCGCTGTTCCTGAAGGATCCGGCCGCTGCGACCGGCGAACCGCAGACCCTGGCGCAGGAAGTTGACCGCAGCGTGAAATCGCTCGACAGCAAGCTGACCATCCCGATGGATATGGCGACCGAGTTCATGACGCAGATTGCGAAACTTGAAGGGTATGGTGAAGAAGATGCAGGGAAACTGGCAAACCAACAGGTGAAAGGCCTGGCGGCGATGGGCCAGATGTTCCGCATCACGAAGGTGGAAGACAACACCATTTCCACCAGCCTGCAATATGCTAATGGCCAGGTGACGCTCAACGGCGACAAAATGCCGCTGGAAGAGTTTGTCGGTATGTTTGGTATGCCGACGCTGGGCATTCCGGCACCGGCTGAACCGGCAGCGCCGCCGGCAGTACCGCAGCAGTAAACGAAAACCCCTCGCATGAGGGGTTTTTTATTGCCGGGTGGCGCTGACGCTTACCCGGCCTCCGATCCTGAGTCGTTGCAGGCCCGTGCAAGCAAAGCGTTTACTTCACCGTCACTAACCGTGCAGCCACAATCTGATGCCCGGCCTGCACGTCCGTATTTTCAATGCGCTGCATGATCCTGTCTGCCAGGGTGTACCCCATCTCACGAGCCGGCGTCGTCGCCCAGACGATAGGGAGATCGTCTAACGCATTTTCACCGACATCCGCAAATGCCCCCAGCGCCACCTGATGGCCGAAGAACGTTTCTACCCCGCCCTCACCGCTCTGGCGTCCGGCGCGGATTAAACCGAACCACGCCCCCATCGCAATGACGTCGTTATAGCAAATCACCGCGCTGATCGTCGGGCTGTTGCGAAGCAGCGTGCCGATGGCTTCTGCGGCTTTTTTCTGGCTGGATTCACACTCCACCACCCATTCGCTGTGAAACGGCAGGCCGTATTTGATGAGCGTGGAGCAGTAACCGCCCACCCGCTCGGCACGCGTCAGGGACGAGCTTTTACCGCCGAGCCAGGCGATGCGCTGATGGCCGCGATGAATAAGATGCTCGGTCAGCATTTGCGCGGCCTGCATGTTATCTGGCCGAAGGGTATCGGCTTCGTCGAGATAGCTGGCGCGCGAGGCAAACACCAGCGGTACGCCTTTCTGCGCCGCGCGCTCACACAATTCACTGCCCACGCCGGACGCGCCGGCCACGATCACCCCATCCACCCCTTGCGTCAGCAGCATATCCAGCCTGGAGAGCAGCTGCTCCGGTTCGCGCCCACCGTGGAGCAGGAAAACCATTCGCCCCTGCGCTTCAAGCGCCTCGGTAAGCCCGGCGGTCAGTTCTGCATAAAACGGCGACGCGAGGTCGCGAACGATCAGCCCTATCACCCCGCTTTGCCCACCGCGCAGCGCCGACGCCTGGCGATTACGCACAAAGCCTAACTGCTCAACGGCCTCGTTGACGCGCTGACCCGTTGCAGGAGAGATGCGCCCCTTCCCGCTCAATACCAGCGAAACGGTGCTGACGGAAACCCCCGCCGCCAGCGCGACATCGTTGATGGTGATCTTTTTCGCTACAGCCATGTGGTGGCGTGACTCCTTGATAATGAGATCGCTAAAACGTTTTATCAATACGTTATCTTTATACTACCAGTAAAAGCCTGAGAATGTGATTTAGCGCGCACTAAAGTTTGATAAAACGTTTTATCTTCTCGCCCCATCGAGGTCGTTAAATCTCTTTCTACCATTTAAGGAGTCGTTTTATGACGACGAAAGCAGCACAAAAAATATCGCTGTGGGAGTTTTTCCAGCAACTGGGTAAAACCTTTATGCTGCCCGTGGCGCTTCTCTCTTTTTGCGGGATCATGCTGGGGATCGGCAGCTCGTTAAGCAGCCATGACGTCATTACCCTGATCCCTTTCCTCGGAAATCCGGTACTTCAGGCGATCTTCATCTGGATGAGCAAGGTCGGCTCTTTTGCCTTTAGCTTCCTGCCGGTAATGTTCTGTATCGCCATTCCTCTGGGTCTGGCGCGCGAAAACAAAGGCGTGGCGGCGTTTGCGGGCTTCGTTGGCTATGCGGTGATGAACCTTGCGGTTAACTTCTGGCTGACTGCCAAAGGGATCCTGCCGACGACCGACGCGGCGGTACTGAAAGCCAATAACATTCAGAGCGTGATTGGTATTCAGTCCATCGATACCGGGATCCTTGGAGCCGTGATCGCGGGGGTGATTATCTGGATGCTGCACGAGCGCTTCCACAACATCCGCCTGCCCGATGCGCTGGCCTTCTTCGGCGGGACCCGCTTTGTGCCAATCATTACGCTGGTTGTGATGGGTCTGTTTGGTCTGATCATCCCTCTGATTTGGCCGATTTTTGCCATGGGGATCACCGGTATCGGCCGCATTATCAATGGCGCGGGTGATTTCGGCCCGATGATTTTCGGTACGGGTGAACGTCTGCTGCTGCCATTTGGTTTACAGCATATCCTGGTTGCCCTGATCCGCTTTACCGAAGCTGGCGGTACCATGGACGTTTGCGGTCATTCCGTTAGCGGTGCGCTGACCATCTTCCAGGCCCAGCTGAGCTGCCCGACCACTCACGGCTTCTCTGAAAGTGCGACGCGTTTCCTCTCTCAGGGTAAAATGCCTGCCTTCCTCGGCGGCCTGCCGGGCGCAGCGCTGGCGATGTACCACTGTGCCCGTCCGGAAAATCGTCATAAAATTAAAGGTCTGCTGATCTCCGGCGTTATTGCCTGCGTGGTGGGCGGTACGACAGAACCTATCGAGTTCCTGTTCCTGTTCGTAGCGCCGGTACTGTACCTCATCCACGCCGTACTGACGGGCCTGGGCTTTACCGTGATGGCTGTGCTCGGTGTGACCATCGGTAACACCGACGGTAACGTGATTGACTTCGTGGTATTCGGTATCCTGCACGGCCTGTCCACCAAGTGGTATCTGGTGCCGGTTGTGGCCGCCATCTGGTTCGCGGTTTACTACGGGATCTTCCGCTTCGCCATCACCCGCTTTAACCTGAAAACGCCTGGCCGCGATACCGATACGGCCACCAGCGTTGAACAGGCGGTAGCCGGCACCATTGGGAAATCCGGATATAACACGCCGGCTATTCTGGCGGCGCTGGGCGGTGCGGATAACATTACCTCTCTGGATAACTGCATCACCCGCCTGCGTTTGTCGGTGGCGGACATGTCCAAAGTGGATACCAACGCACTTAAAGCTAACCGGGCTATTGGGGTGGTACAGTTAAATCAACACAATTTGCAGGTCGTCATTGGCCCGCAGGTACAGTCAGTGAAGGATGAGCTGGCAACCCTGATGCGAACCGTCGAAGCCTGATGCCTCGCCCCCCTCGTCATGAGGGGGTTTTACTTTACGGAGCACCGTCATGTTTGATTTTTCAACCGTCGTGGATCGACACGGCACCTGGTGTACCCAGTGGGATTATGTCGCTGACCGTTTTGGCGCTGCCGACCTGCTGCCCTTCACCATCTCTGATATGGATTTCGCCACCGCCCCCTGCATTACCGATGCGCTGCACCAGCGAATAAACCACGGGGTGTTTGGCTACAGTCGCTGGAAAAATGACGAATTTCTGGCCGCCGTGGCGCACTGGTTCCGGCAACGCTTTAACAGTCAGATTGATACCGAAACCGTGGTGTATGGGCCGTCGGTCATTTATATGGTCTCGGAGCTGATCCGCCTCTGGTCCTCGCCTGGCGACGGCGTGGTGGTCCATACCCCGGCTTACGATGCCTTTTATAAAGCCATCGACGGCAACCAGCGTACCGTTGTTTCCGTGCCGATGCAGAAAACAGCGCATGGCTGGGAGGGCGATATGGCCGCGCTGGAAGCGGCGCTGTCAAAACCGGAAAACAAGGTGCTGCTGCTGTGTAGCCCGCAAAACCCGACCGGCAAAGTCTGGACGCGGGAAGAGCTGACCACAATGGCGGCCCTGTGTGAACGTTATGACGTAGCGGTGATCAGCGACGAAATTCATATGGACATGGTATGGGGCACGCATCGTCATACCCCGTGGAATGAGGTTGCACGCGATAAATGGGCGCTGCTGACCTCGGGTTCCAAAAGCTTCAATATTCCGGCGCTGACGGGTGCCTGGGGGCTTATCGCCGATGACGCCAGCCGTAGCGCCTATCTGAATGCATTAAAAGGTCGGGACGGACTCTCTTCCCCTTCCGTGCTGGCGCTGACCGCGCACATTGCTGCCTACCGACAGGGAGAACCCTGGCTGGACGCGCTGCGGACCTATCTCGAAGAAAACCTGCGCTACATTGCTGACGAACTGAATACTGCATATCCGACACTCAACTGGCAACCGCCTGAGGCCACCTATCTGGCATGGATCGATCTCAGCCCGCTTGGCATTGATGACAATACGCTGCAAAACGTGCTGATTGATCAGCAAAAAGTGGCCATCATGCCGGGATATACCTATGGGGATGAAGGTAAAGGCTATGTGCGTCTGAACGCTGGCTGTCCGCGTAGTAAGCTTGAACAGGGCGTTCAACGCCTTATCGCTGGCATCAACACTCTGCTGTAAATCATTTGCGCAACGGAATATTCCCTTGCGCAAATAGCTTTTTACCCCGTTTTGTTTTTATAATATGGCGCACTTTAACCAGCAAAGAGTGCGACCATGATTGATACACGCCTGCCTTTAACTGATATTCACCGCCACCTCGACGGAAACATTCGTGCCCAAACCATTCTCGATCTTGGTCGCCAGTTCAATTTAACCCTCCCTGCCGAAACGCTTGAAACCCTGATCCCGCATGTTCAGGTCACGTCGAACGAACCGGATCTGGTGAGTTTTCTGAGCAAGCTCGACTGGGGCGTGAAGATGCTGGCCTCGGTCGATGCCTGTCGCCGTGTCGCCTTTGAAAACATCGAAGATGCCGCGCGTAACGGCCTGCACTATGTCGAACTGCGTTTCTCCCCGGGCTATATGGCGATGACCCACAACCTCCCCGTAGCGGGCGTGGTTGAAGCGGTCATTGAAGGCGTGCGTGAAGGCTGCAAAACCTTTGACGTTCAGGCGCGTTTGATCGGCATTATGAGCCGTACCTTCGGTGAAGCGGCCTGTCTTCAGGAACTGGAAGCATTACTGGCGCATCGCGACCAGATCACCGCCATCGACCTGGCCGGTGACGAGCTGGGCTTCCCGGGCAGTCTGTTCCTGTCTCATTTCAACCGCGCACGTGATGCAGGATGGCATATTACCGTTCATGCGGGGGAAGCCGCGGGGCCGGAAAGCATCTGGCAGGCCATTCGTGAACTGGGTGCGGAACGTATAGGTCATGGCGTGAAAGCCATTGAAGATCGCGCGCTGATGGATTTCCTCGCCGAACAACGTATTGGAATCGAATCCTGCCTGACCTCCAATATTCAGACCAGTACAGTGGCGTCGCTGGCGCAACACCCGCTGAAAACCTTCCTCGAACACGGGGTGCTGGCTTCGCTGAACACGGACGATCCGGCGGTTCAGGGCGTGGATATTATTCACGAATACAACATCGCCGCACCACAGGCCGGGCTGAGCCGCGAGCAGATCCGTCAGGCGCAAATCAACGGGCTGGAGATCGCCTTCCTGACGCCTGAAGAGAAACAGGCGCTGCGCGATAAAGTTGCTCAGTAGTCCTCTTTACTGCCGGGTGGCGCTGCGCTTACCCGGCCTACGAAAGCGTTTGGCACTTATGCCAGACAGAGCGTTGCGCGATGTTTGGCAGATTCGATCCCGAGCTCGATGAGCTCCATAATCTGGATTGCCTGGCTTGCGGGAACCGGATTTTCACCTGAACCGTTCAGCGCGTCACGAATGGCGGCGTAATACGCTGGATAGTTCCCCGGCAGGGTCAATACCGTCTCTTCAACCAGTACCTCACCCTCCGCACGCGTCACCACCCCGTCGCGCATGTCGTAGCCCCAGTCCTCCTGCGGTAAGCGTTCGCCATTTTTGAGGCGCTCTTCCTGCGGATCCAGGCCGAACTTCACATAGCTGCCGCGCGCCCCGTGAATGATATAGCGGGCCGATTCCGCCGCCGCAAGCATTGTCCCGTGCAGCACAATGCGCCGCTGCGGATAACTCAAAATGGCATGGAAATAGTCGGTGGTCTGCGCCCCCGGCCTGAGCTGCGCTAAATCGACCGTCATGCTCACGGGCAAACCAAACAGATGAACGGCCTGATCGAGAAGATGCGGGGCTAAGTCATACCAGATGCCGCTACCCGGTCCCGCCTGCTCGCGCCAGCGATCTCGCACCTGCGGACGATAACGATCGAAGTGCGACTCAAAAAAGGCAATTTCGCCGAGCGTGCCTTCGTTTATCAGCGCCTTAACCGTCAGGAAATCGCTGTCCCAGCGCCGATTGTGAAAGACCGATAATAACCGACCCAGACTTCGCGCCAGCGCATCCAGCTCGCGCGCCTGTGACAACGTCACGGTGAAGGGCTTATCGACAACAACATGTTTCCCTGCCTCCAGCGCCGCTTTCGCCAGGGGGAAATGAGTGTCGTTAGGAGTAGGAATGACAATAAGGTCAATATTAGGATCGTTAAACAGATGCTTAGGCTCCGTTACCACCGGCACGGCTGGCCAGTCGGCGCGGACCTTAGTCTCATCGCTGCTTGTGATAGCCGCCAGTTCCATTCCCGGCGTGCCGGCAACCAGCGGAGCATGAAAGGTTTTGCTTGCGTACCCGTAGCCAATAAGACCGACGCGGATGTTTTCACTCATCGTTTGCCCCCTCGCTGTGCGCTTATTTATCACTGGCCTTGTGCTTAACGCACAGATTAATAATGTGCCCTGTGAGTGAAAATAGCATCTCGCGACAGCGTTTTTTGTTACCTCGCCTTAAAGTGTGTATATGGGTTCGGGGAATCGTTCCCAAAGCGCTTGCTCTGGCGAAAAGGGCGCTGTAACATTTGTAATCTGTATTTATGGATAAATTACAAACACAAATTATGTCGTCAATAATTAATCGAATCATTGAATTAGCGGGATGGATTGTCCTTGGGGTTTCAGTCGTGTTGCTCGGCATTGCCAGCCATATCGATAACTACCAGCCGCCGGAGCCTGTTACTGTCGCACAACAAAAGTAAGCCGTGTCGTCATAAAGCGTGACACATTACGTCATGGAACGTATTGCCAGCCGTAATGAACGGGGTTACCCTTCTCTTCCAGGCATCTGCTGATGCCTGATTCTTCGCAAAGAAAACTCCTAATTTCGTCGCGTTACCCGAGTGGACAGTTTACGTCTTTATTAATCCGTTTATTATTCGAACGCATTACCTTTATGGGTATTACCCTTTTATATGGAAACTTATTAATATGACAGTTCAGGACTATTTATTAAAATTTCGCAAGATCAATTCCCTTGAAAGCCTGGAAAAACTGTTTGACCATCTGAACTACACGCTGTCGGATAATCAGGACATCATCAATATGTACCGCGCTGCTGACCACCGTCGCGCCGAACTGGTCTCTGGCGGTCGTCTGTTCAATGTGGGGGAAGTGCCTAAATCCGTATGGCGTTACGTTGTATAAGAAAGTAGCCTTCGGCGTGAAATGTTATATACTCTCCGCCCTGCAAATTTCTGTATAACATTTCGCGCAGACTATGGGAGAGCGTATGACCGCATTGCCTGGAGAGAGAATTGGGGGCTGGTTAATCGCCCCGCTGGCATGGCTGCTGGTGGCATTATTAAGCGCTTCGCTGGCGCTGTTGCTTTACACCACCGCACTGGTTACGCCTCATGCTATCCAGACACTGATGTCCCAGAGTGCGCTCAATATTGCGACGTGGTTTGTGTCGTTCGTTTTCGCGATCGCGATGTGGTACTACACGCTGTGGCTGACTATCGCCTTCTTCAAACGCCGCAAAAGCGTGCCAAAACATTACATTATCTGGCTGCTGGTCTCCGTGCTGCTGGCTGTCAAAGCATTCGCTTTCTCGCCAGTGTCTGACGCGCTGGCGGTTCGCCAGTTACTGTTTCCGCTACTGGCGACGGCGCTTCTGGTCCCTTATTTCAAGCGTTCGACGCGCGTTAAGAAGACCTTTGTCAACCCGTAATAACCTTACAGTTAACCTGTTGTGGCCTGTTGTCGTTTATCCGATAATAGGCGGCTATTTTATTTCAGGCTAAATAATGACCGATTACTTACTGCTCTTTGTCGGAACTGTGCTGGTTAATAACTTCGTACTGGTGAAGTTCCTTGGCCTGTGCCCGTTTATGGGCGTCTCCAAAAAGCTGGAGACGGCAATGGGCATGGGGCTGGCGACCACCTTCGTGATGACGATGGCCTCCATTTGCGCATGGCTGATTGATACCTGGATCCTGATCCCGCTCGACATGCTCTACCTGCGCACCTTGTCCTTTATTCTGGTCATTGCGGTTGTGGTGCAATTTACCGAGATGGTGGTGCGGAAAACCAGCCCTGCCCTGTATCGCCTGCTGGGCATTTTCCTGCCTCTCATCACCACCAACTGCGCGGTGCTGGGCGTGGCGCTGCTCAATATCAACCTTGGGCATAATTTCCTGCAATCGGCGCTGTACGGTTTTTCCGCGGCGGTCGGTTTCTCTTTTGTTATGGTCCTGTTCGCCTCGATTCGCGAGCGTCTGGCCGCGGCGGATATTCCCGCGCCGTTTCGCGGTAACGCCATCGCTCTGGTGACCGCAGGTTTAATGTCTCTGGCCTTTATGGGCTTTAGTGGTCTGGTGAAGTTGTAATGAGTGCTATCTGGATTGCCATCGCGTCCATCAGCGTACTGGGACTCGTCTTTGGCATCATTCTGGGTTATGCCTCCCGCCGGTTTGCGGTGGAGGACGATCCGGTGGTTGAAAAAATTGATGAACTTTTACCGCAGAGCCAGTGCGGGCAGTGCGGCTACCCTGGCTGCCGCCCTTACGCTGAGGCGGTGGGCGTGCAGGGCGAAAAGATCAACCGCTGCGCACCGGGTGGCGAAGCGGTCATGCTTAAAATAGCTGCCCTGCTGAACGTCGATCCCCAGCCTGTCGACGGCGATGAACAGGCCCAGGAGCCCGTTCGTGCCCTTGCTGTCATCGACGAAGCCAACTGCATTGGCTGCACCAAATGTATTCAGGCGTGTCCTGTTGACGCCATTGTGGGCGCAACGCGCGCGATGCACACCGTTGTGGCGGATCTGTGCACCGGCTGTAATCTCTGCGTGGCGCCCTGCCCGACGCAGTGTATAGAACTACGCCCGGTTGAAACGACTACTGAAAGCTGGAAGTGGGACCTTCAGACCATTCCGGTTCGCAATATTCCTGTGGAACAACATGCTTAAGTTATTTTCTGCCTTCAGAAAAGAGAAGATCTGGGATTTCGACGGCGGCATTCATCCGCCTGAGATGAAATCGCAGTCTAACGGCACGCCGCTGCGCCAGATCCCGCTGGCGACCCGTTACGTTATGCCCCTTAAACAGCATATCGGCGCGGAAGGTGAACTGTGCGTGAAAGAAGGCGATAGCGTTCTTCGCGGCCAGCCGCTGACCTTTGGTCGCGGACGGATGTTGCCGATACATGCCCCGACTTCCGGTAAGGTGGTGGCTGTTGCCCCCCATACCGTTGCCCATCCGTCGGCGTTGTCTGAGCTGAGCGTGATCATTGAAGCCGATGGTGAAGACCGCTGGATCGATCGTGACGGCTGGAGCGACTACCGTTGCCACAGCCGTGAAGCGCTGATTGAACGCATTCATCAGTTCGGCGTGGCGGGTCTGGGAGGCGCAGGCTTCCCGACTGGCGCTAAGCTTCACGGCGGCGGCGATAAAATCGAAACGCTGATCATCAACGCCGCCGAGTGCGAACCGTACATCACCGCCGATGACCGTCTGATGCAGGACTGTGCCGCGCAGGTGGTGGAAGGGATTCGCATTCTTGCGCATATTCTGCAACCCCGCGAAGTGCTGATCGGTATTGAGGACAATAAACCGCAGGCCATTTCGATGCTGCGTGCGGTACTGGCGGACAGCCACGATATCGCCCTGCGAGTGATCCCGACCAAATACCCGTCCGGCGGGGCAAAACAGCTGACGCAGATCCTGACCGGCAAACAGGTCCCCCACGGGGGCCGTTCGTCCGACATCGGCGTGCTGATGCAAAACGTGGGAACCGCCTACGCGGTGAAACGTGCGGTGATTGATGGCGAGCCATTGACCGAGCGCGTCGTCACGCTGACCGGCGAGTCCGTCTCCCGTCCCGGCAACGTCTGGGCGCGTCTGGGTACGCCGGTGCGTCATCTGCTGGAACAGGCTGGCTTCTGCCCGGGTAGCGATCAACTGGTCATTATGGGTGGCCCGCTGATGGGCTTTACCCTGCCGTGGCTGGATGTGCCGGTGGTGAAGATTACCAACTGCCTGCTCGCCCCTTCCCCAACGGAGATGGGCGAAACGCAGGAAGAGAAAGGCTGCATACGCTGTAGCGCCTGTGCGGACGCATGCCCGGCAGATTTACTGCCGCAGCAGTTGTACTGGTACAGCAAAGGCCAGCTGCACGATAAAGCCCAGGCGCATAACCTGGCTGACTGTATTGAATGCGGTGCCTGCGCCTGGGTCTGCCCAAGCAATATTCCGCTGGTGCAATACTTCCGTCAGGAGAAAGCCGAAATCTACGCCATCTCCATGGAAGAAAAACGTGCCGCTGAAGCGAAGGCCCGCTTTGAAGCGCGTCAGGCGCGACTGGAGCGCGAGAAACAAGCCCGTCAGGAACGCCATAAGCAGGCTGCCGTCCAGCCTGCGGCGAAAGATCAGGATGCCATTAACGCAGCCCTGGCCCGCGTGCGCGAGAAGAAAGCCACCGCCGCCCAGACGGTTGTGATCGCTCCGGGAGAAAGACCGGACAACAGCGAAGCGATTGCGGCCCGCGAAGCGCGTAAAGCCGAAGCTCGCGCGCGTCAGGCAGAGAAAGCGCAACACGCCAAACCGGAAGCCGATATCGACCCGCGTAAAGCGGCGGTGGAAGCGGCTATCGCCAGGGCAAAAGCCCGTAAGGCCGGTCAGCAGACAGTGGTGGTTGAACAGGAAGCGACGGATCCGCGCAAGGCGGCCGTTGAAGCCGCTATCGCCCGTGCCAAAGCACGAAAAGCGGCACAGGTTCAGCCAGCCGAAGAGAGTGAAGCGCCTGTCGACCCGCGTAAAGCCGCCGTTGAAGCGGCCATCGCCCGTGCCAAAGCACGAAAAGCGGCACAGCAGGACGAACGGCCTGCGGCCGCCAACGACGATCCACGCAAAGCCGCAGTCGCCGCCGCGATTGCGCGCGTTCAGGCAAAGAAAGCCGCGCAGCAAGCCGTTAACGAGGATTAAATGGTTTTCAGAATTGCAAGTTCCCCTTATACCCATAACCAGCGCCAGACATCGCGTATTATGATGCTGGTGTGCCTGGCCGCGCTGCCAGGTATTGCCGTACAGTGTTGGTTTTTCGGCTGGGGTACGCTTTTCCAGTTAGTTCTGGGTTGCGCCAGTGCCGTCGCAGCGGAAGCAGCGATCCTGAAGCTGCGCAAAATGGAAGTGACTCGCATCCTGAGCGATAACTCCGCCCTGTTGACCGGCCTGTTGCTGGCCATCAGCATTCCCCCGTTCGCCCCGTGGTGGATGGTGGTATTGGGAACGGTGTTTGCGGTGATCATCGCCAAGCAGCTGTACGGCGGGCTGGGCCATAACCCGTTTAACCCGGCGATGATTGGCTACGTGGTACTGCTGATCTCCTTCCCGGTACAGATGACCAGCTGGCTGCCGCCGCATGAGATCGCCGCCACCGTCCCCGGCTTTATGGATGCCCTGCACGTTATCTTTACCGGCCACACCGCGCTGGGCGCAGATATGAACGCGCTTCGCATGGGCGTGGACGGCATCAGCCAGGCCACCCCGCTCGATACCTTCAAAACCTCCCTGCGTGCCGGACACAGCGTGGAGCAGGTGATGAAATCGTCTATTTACAGCGGCGTACTGGCGGGTGCTGGCTGGCAGTGGGTCAATCTGGCCTATTTGTTGGGCGGCGCGTTCCTGCTGCAACAGAAGGCAATCCGCTGGCATATTCCGGTGAGTTTCCTGGTGACGCTGGCCGTCTGCTCGACGCTCGGCTGGGTCATCTCACCTGAGTCACTGGCCAGCCCGCAGCTCCATCTGCTCTCCGGCGCGACCATGCTCGGGGCATTTTTTATTCTGACCGATCCGGTCACCGCGTCTACCACCAACCGTGGTCGTCTGATTTTCGGCGCGCTGGCGGGCTTGCTGGTCTGGCTTATTCGCAGCTTTGGCGGTTATCCGGACGGCGTGGCATTTGCCGTGCTGCTGGCTAACATCACCGTTCCGCTCATCGACTACTACACGCGGCCACGCGTGTACGGTCATCGCTAAGGGTCACGCCATGCTAAAAACAATGCAAAAACACGGCGTTACGCTGGCGATCTTCGCTGCCGCCCTCACCGGGCTGACCGCGCTGGTAAATGAACTGACGAAAACTACCATTGCAGAGCAGGCAATGAAGCAGCAAAAGGCGCTGTTCGATCAGGTGATCCCATCCGACCTCTACGATAATGACCTGCAAAAAAGCTGCTTTGTCGTGCAGGCTCCGCAGCTCGGTAAAGGACCCCATCGCATTTATATTGCCCGCAAGGGCGATAATCCCGTGGGTGCCGTCATGGAAGCCACCGCGCCGGACGGTTACTCCGGTGCGATTCAGCTGCTGGTGGGCAGCGATTTTTCCGGCACCGTGCTGGGCACGCGCGTGACGGAGCATCACGAAACGCCGGGCCTTGGCGACAAAATTGAAACACGCTTAAGCGACTGGATCTTACACTTCGCCGGAAAGATGATTCATGGCGAAGACGATCCTGCTTTCGCGGTGAAAAAAGATGGCGGCGAGTTTGACCAGTTCACGGGCGCCACGATTACCCCGCGCGCGGTGGTCAACGCCGTCAAGCGCGCCGGGCTGTATGCCGAAACGCTGCCCGCGCAGATCAATCATCTTTCCACCTGTGAGGAGTGACCATGAGCCAGGTTAAAGAGGTTATCGTCCAGGGTCTCTGGAAGAACAACTCCGCGCTGGTACAGCTGCTGGGGCTGTGTCCGCTGCTGGCGGTGACGTCTACCGCCACCAACGCGCTCGGGCTGGGGCTGGCGACCACGCTGGTGCTGACCCTGACTAACTTTTCTATTTCTGTTTTGCGCCGCTGGACGCCGTCGGAAATCCGTATTCCGATCTATGTCATGATCATTGCGTCGGTGGTCAGCGTGGTGCAAATGCTGATTAACGCCTACGCATTTGGCCTGTACCAGTCGCTCGGGATTTTCATTCCGCTTATCGTGACTAACTGTATTGTCGTAGGCCGCGCTGAAGCCTTTGCGGTGAAAAACAATCCGGCCATATCCGCGCTGGATGGTTTTTCCATCGGCATGGGCGCGACTGCCGCCATGTTCGTTCTCGGCTCTCTGCGTGAAATTTTGGGCAACGGTACGCTCTTCGACGGTGCGGACGCGCTGCTTGGCGGCTGGGCGAAGTCGCTGCGTATTGAGGTGTTCCATACGGACACTCCGTTCCTGCTGGCCATGCTGCCGCCTGGAGCCTTCATTGGCCTTGGGATGATGCTGGCGTTAAAATACCTGATTGATGAAAAACGTAAACGCCGCGCCGCTGAGCGCAGCGTACAGGAAGGGATCCCCGAGAAAGCAGTATGAATAAAGAGAAACGCATTGCGATCCTGACGCGCCTGCGCGATGAGAATCCTCATCCAACGACAGAGCTGAATTTTAACTCGCCGTTTGAACTGTTGATCGCGGTGCTGCTCTCTGCACAGGCGACGGACGTGAGCGTCAACAAAGCCACGGCCCTGCTCTACCCTGTCGCCAATACGCCGCAGGCCATGCTGGAGCTGGGCGTTGAAGGTGTGAAATCCTATATCAAGACCATTGGCCTGTTTAACAGCAAGGCCGAAAACGTCATTAAGACCTGCCGGATCCTGCTGGAGCAGCACGGCGGTGAAGTCCCGGAAGACCGCGCTGCGCTGGAAGCGTTGCCGGGCGTCGGGCGTAAAACGGCAAATGTGGTGCTGAACACGGCGTTTGGCTGGCCGACCATCGCCGTGGATACCCATATCTTTCGCGTCTCTAACCGTACCCGGTTCGCGCCGGGTAAAAACGTGGAAGAGGTGGAAGAGAAGCTTTTAAAAGTGGTCCCGGCGGAATTTAAGGTGGACTGCCACCACTGGCTGATTCTGCACGGACGGTATACCTGTATTGCTCGTAAGCCACGCTGCGGTTCCTGCATTATCGAAGATCTCTGCGAATACAAAGAAAAAGTCTATCCCTGAGCGTAAACCACCTTACTTCTTACCTGTTCAAGCCCTTAATATTAACAAGGGCTCTGATATCTTCCCGATTGACCATAAATTGCCCTCTCTTTCTCCTTAACGCATTGTCGATTCTTCGGTCATTTAACACTCAAACAGGTTAATAGTTTTTTCATCACCAAAAATTTCTATACATCTGTGATCGCGATCACTCTGATAACCTGATGTTGGATTTTTGTTGTTAAAACCCGCCCAACCCCTTTGTCAGACAAGATTTCATCGATTCCATACCGCACATAAGACCAGTCATTTTTCAGAATATGGGCTATATCACTGCCAATCACCCAAAATAGCAGAACATATCGCCATACAGCCGTTGAACAGGGTCGTTTACAGTGAAAAAAACCATCAATTTTGAACGGATGAGATTTAACGCTGTATAACATTTGCATGAACCGATGATTATACCGCCAGAGTTATATGTAACAGATTATTACAAACGTATTGCCAGATGGGGCTGGATAGTGAACATTACCCGCCGTTTCCCCTCCCAATATAACTATAAAGCGGATGGACTACGGTCATCACGCTATGAACACCCCCGTTAATATGGGATGTAAAAAAAGAGGTATATGTGTCTACTGCAAACAATAAACCAACAGATGAGAGCGTAAGTCTTAACGCTTTCAAACAGCCTAAAGCGTTCTATCTCATTTTCTCTATCGAATTATGGGAGCGTTTTGGCTACTACGGCCTGCAAGGGATCATGGCGGTTTACCTGGTTAAACAACTGGGTATGTCTGAAGCCGATTCCATCACGCTGTTCTCTTCCTTCAGCGCCCTGGTGTATGGCCTGGTCGCTATCGGCGGCTGGTTAGGCGATAAAGTCCTCGGTACTAAACGAGTCATTATGCTGGGCGCCGTTGTTCTGGCGATTGGCTATGGGCTGGTTGCCTGGTCCGGGCACGATGCAGGTGTGGTTTACATGGGCATGGCTACCATCGCGGTAGGTAACGGCCTCTTCAAGGCGAACCCGTCTTCCCTGCTCTCTACCTGCTACAGCAAAGATGACCCACGTCTGGACGGTGCATTTACCATGTACTACATGTCCATCAACATCGGTTCCTTCTTCTCTATGCTGGCAACCCCATGGCTGGCCGCAAAATTCGGCTGGAGCGTAGCGTTTGCGCTGAGCTTCGTGGGTATGCTGATCACCGTTGTGAACTTCCTGTTCTGCCGTAGCTGGGTTAAAGACTACGGTTCAAAACCAGACTTCGAACCCGTGCACATAGGCAAACTGCTGGCAACCATCGTCGGCATCGTGATCCTGGCCGCTGTCGCCACCTGGCTGCTGCACAACCAGGGCGTTGCACGTGCCGTACTGGGCGTGGTTGCGCTGGGTATCGTGATTATCTTCGCGAAAGAAGCCTTTGCGATGCAGGGTGCGGCACGTCGTAAGATGATTGTGGCGTTCATCCTGATGCTGGAAGCGATCATCTTCTTCGTTCTGTACAGCCAGATGCCAACGTCTCTGAACTTCTTCGCTATCCGCAACGTTGAGCACTCCATCCTTGGTATCGCGTTCGAGCCGGAGCAGTATCAGGCCCTGAACCCGTTCTGGATCATGATTGGTAGCCCGATTCTGGCCGCTATCTATAACAAGATGGGCGACCGTCTGCCTATGCCGCACAAGTTCGCTATCGGTATGGTGCTGTGCTCTGGCGCATTCCTGGTGCTGCCGCTGGGGACGAAATTCGCGACCGACGCGGGTATCGTGTCTGTTAACTGGCTGATCCTGAGCTATGCGCTGCAATCCATCGGTGAACTGATGATCTCCGGTCTGGGCCTGGCGATGGTTGCGCAGCTGGTCCCTCAGCGTCTGATGGGCTTCATCATGGGCAGCTGGTTCCTGACCACCGCTGGCGCGGCTATCATCGCAGGTAAGATTGCGAACCTGATGGCGGTACCAGACAACGTTACCGACCCGCTGGTTTCCCTGAATGTCTACGGCACCGTGTTCATGCAAATTGGTATCGCGACCGCCGTGATTGCCGTGCTGATGCTGCTGACCGCACCTAAACTGAATCGTATGACCCAGGACGACGACAAATCCGCTAAAGCGATCAAAACCGCGAACGCGTAATGTCATCGGGAAACGACTGAACAGAAGCCGCTAATTGATTAGCGGCTTTTTTTTTATCCGAACGCGCACTAACATAGCTGGAACCTCAGCAAAAAGGAGTTACCGATGAAACTGTTCTATAAACCGGGCGCCTGCTCTCTTGCTTCCCATATTACGCTTCGCGAGAGCGGTAAAGATTTCACGCTGGACGGCGTTGACCTGATGAAAAAGCGTCTGGAAAACGGGGATGACTTTTTTGCGATTAACCCAAAAGGCCAGGTTCCGGCCCTGCTGCTGGATGATGGCACCCTGCTGACCGAAGGGGTGGCGATTATGCAATTCCTGGCGGACAACGTACCGGATCGTCAGCTCCTTGCCCCCACCGGCAGCATTGCGCGTTATAAAACGCTGGAGTGGCTGAACTATATTGCCACCGAACTGCACAAAGGCTTTACGCCCCTGTTCCGCCCGGACACGCCGGAAGAGTACAAACCTACCGTGCGCGCGCTGCTGGAGAAAAAGTTGCAGTACGTTAACGACGCGCTGAAAGACGACCAGTGGATCTGTGGCTCGCGTTTCACCATCGCCGATGCCTATCTGTTTACCGTTCTGCGCTGGGCGCGCGCGGTTAAGCTGAACATGGAAGGATTAGACCATGTCGCATCGTATATGACGCGCGTGGCGGAGCGTCCTGCGGTGGCAGCGGCGCTGAAAGCGGAAGGGTTGAATTAACCGAGCGGCCTGGATTGCCGGGTGGCGCTGACGCTTACCCGGCCTATAAATTCCGTAGGCCCGTGCAAGCGCAGCGGCGCCGGGCGTTTTCTAAAGCTGCGTTGCGCTAAAATAGTGCTCCGGCTTCGCGATGCGATCCTGCGCCGCGACGACCTGGAGCTCATATTCCTGCATCGTCTTCGTCGCAATCATGATTTCATAAACGGCTGCGGTGACGTGCTCCAGCGCATCGCGCAGGCTCGCGCCCTGCAATAGCTTCACCAGCAGCAAACCGCTGGTCACATCCCCGACCCCGACAGGCTGACGTGCACCGAAATCCACCAGCGGTCGACTGATATGCCAGGCTTCATCCTTCGTTACCAGCAGCATCTCAAAACGGTCCTGGCTCAACCCTGCGCGTGCCAGGTGTTTAACCAGCACAATCTCTGGCCCCTGGGCGATCAGCTCGCGAGAGGCGCTTACAGCCTCTTCTACGCTGTTGACCGGATGCTCGCACAGGATCTCAAGTTCAATCAGGTTGGGGGCAATAATATCGCTGGCGGGCAATGCATGACGGACATGAAACTCCGCAACGCCCGGCGCTACGATGCAGCCTTTTTCCGGATGTCCCATTACCGGATCGCAGAAATATTTCGCCGCGGGGTTTGCCGCTTTCACCTGGCGCACAATGCCGAGGATATGTTCCCCCTGCTCCGCCGAACCCAGATAGCCGCTCAGTACGGCATCGCAGCGTTTAAGCTGGTCGATATCCGCAATCCCCTGAACGATTTCCGTCAGATGCGACGGCGGCATTACGCAGCCGGTCCATTTACCGTACTGGGTGTGATTCGAGAACTGGACGGTATTGAGGGGCCAGACGTTAACGCCGAGGCGGCGCATCGGGAATTCCGCAGCGCTGTTGCCAGCATGTCCAAACACAACGTGGGACTGAATGGCGAGGATGTTCTTCATGTTGTACTTACCAAACCCTGTCAAAACAAAAGGGGCGTGGTTTCCCACGCCCCTGCATACTTTTAATTACTTCCAGCAGACCAGGCAGTAATTTTTCTTACCGCGACGCAGCAGCGTGTAGCGACCATAGAGACGGTCGTTCTCGGTAAAGGTGTATTCCGGATCGGCCTGTTTTTCGCCATTAATGGTGATCGCGTTAGAGGCGATGGTTTTACGCGCCTGACCGCGAGACGGCTGGAGCTCGGAGTCCACCAGCGCCTGCATCAGATCGGCGCCTTTTTCCATCTCAACCATCGGCACGCCATCCTGCGCCAGCTGTTCGAAATCCGCTTCGCTTAAATCGCTCAGGGTTCCGTTGAACAGGCTAGCCGTAATGCGCTTCGCCGCCGCCAGACCTTCTTCGCCGTGAACCAGTTTAGTCACTTCGTCCGCCAGCACGTACTGGGCGCGTGGTGCTTTACCGCTGTTCTTGTCTTCTTCTTCCAGCGCATTGATTTCTTCGATATCCATAAAGGTGAAGAACTTCAGGAAGCGATAAACGTCGGCATCCGCCGTGTTGATCCAGAACTGGTAGAACTTGTACGGGCTGGTTTTCTTCGGATCCAGCCATACCGCGCCGCCTTCGGTCTTACCGAACTTGGTACCGTCGGCTTTGGTGATCAACGGCACGGTCAGACCAAACACCTGATTCTGGTGGAGGCGACGGGTCAGATCGATACCGGAGGTGATGTTACCCCACTGGTCGGAACCGCCAATTTGCAGAGAGACGCCGTGCAGTTTGTTCAGGCAGGCGAAGTCATACCCCTGCAACAGGTTGTAGGAGAACTCCGTGAAAGAGATACCCTGATCGTCACGGTTAAGACGCTGCTTTACTGCTTCTTTGTTAATCATCTGGTTAACAGAGAAGTGTTTGCCGATGTCACGCAGGAACGTCAGCACGTTCATGCCACCAAACCAGTCGTAGTTGTTCGCCGCAATCGCAGAGTTGTCACCGCAGTCGAAATCCAGGAACGGTGCAACCTGTTTACGGATCTTATCCACCCACTCCTGCACGGTGTCTTCGGTATTCAGCTTACGCTCAGCGGCTTTGAAACTTGGGTCGCCAATCAGACCGGTCGCGCCGCCAACCAGTGCGACAGGCTTATGGCCGGCCATCTGGAAGCGTTTCAGGCATAACAATGGAACAAGATGCCCCAAATGCAAGCTGTCAGCGGTGGGATCGAAGCCGCAATAGAGCGCGATCGGGCCTTGCGCCAGTCGCTCTGCTAACGCTTCCTCGTCCGTCACCTGGGCCACGAGGCCCCGCTCTTGCAATTGTTTAATCAAGTTACTGCTTGCCATCAAATTCTCCATGTATAAACGACTGCACCTTTGCCGGTACACGACTTTTCGCCTGATGCGAAAGGACCATAGAATAAAGCGCCAGCGCGGTGTGCGCTAGCGCTTAAATCAACAAATTTTGGGGATTACGGGGCCAGTCTGTCGATTTTCCAGCCACCGTTGTCGCGCTGGTATAAAAAGCGGTCGTGGAGACGGTGTTCACCGCCCTGCCAGAATTCCATCTGCTCAATGGGGATGCGGAACCCGCCCCAGAAACTCGGCAGCGGTACTTCACCCTGCTGAAACTTCTGTTTGAGTTCGAGGAATTTACTCTCCAGCACGCCGCGGGCTGAGATTCGGCTGGACTGTTTAGAGACCCAGGCGCCGATTTGACTGTCGCGCGGGCGGCTGTGGAAATATTTTACCACTTCGAGCGTAGAGAGGCGCTCCGCCTTGCCGGTGACCATCACCTGGCGCTCCAGCATATGCCACGGGAAGAGCAGGCTAATACGCGGATTATTTTCAAGGTGATGCGCTTTACGGCTGCCAAGGTTGGTGTAGAACACCAGCCCTTTCTCGTCATAATGCTTGAGAAGAACGATGCGTTGATACGGCTGACCGTTTTCATCAACCGTGGCAACGACCATCGCCGTCGGGTCGGCCAGTTTCGCTTCGCAGGCCTGCTTCAGCCAGCGTTCAAAAAGCACCAGCGGTTCGGCGGGAAGATCCTGGCGGCGCAGACCGCCTTTGGTGTATTCACGGCGCAGATGCGCAATTTGCTGTAGTTCGTCGTTATCTGACATGGCGTTAGCTGAAAGTGAGATTGGGTGGCGCTATTGTGCGCGCCCCCTTCAAAAATCTCAACGCTTCGGATTTTCAAGCTGACAATTGTTCAGCACAATGCGGTCACGCTTGTAGACGGTGGCGTTGTCGCCTTTCGACCAGAAGACGTAGATCCCGTCTGAGTAGCGCGCACCGGAGGCCGACATTCCCTGCTTCAGCGTTAACAACTTATTGTCATAAACAAAGCTGGCTTCCTGATGCGGGTTGTTCAGCTTCACCGTCAGCGGTTTTTCATCACAACGATATTCCAGCGTATCGGTTTGCATACGCTCAACGAACTGGTTATAGACGCTGCATCCGGTCATAAGAAAAGGTACAGCAATGAGAAGAAGTTTTTTCATGGGCAGATTCCGAAGACTATCCTGGTCCTGGAGGGCCTAACCGCCCTCCTGTTTTTCCCTATTTTACGGGTTACGCCTCCCGCTGAATTTCAGTTAACTCTGATTATGGCGCGGGTTTGCGGGGAAAATGGCCCCAAGGACGCTCGCCTCCCGCGCACCGGTTACGGAGGGTAAATTCCCCGGCAGACCGGCAACCGTACGCCAGGCAAGCCAGGCGAAGGCCAGCGCTTCCATATCGTCTCCGCTGATCCCGGCTTCATCAGTGGTCGTGACTTCGGTGCCTGGCAGCAAGGCGGCGAGGCGTGCCATCACCAGCGGGTTGCGGCTTCCGCCTCCGCATACCAGCAAGCGCTCACATCCGCCGCTCAGCAACACCTGTTCAGAAATCGATACCGCGGTGAGCTCCGTCAGCGTAGCCTGCACATCCTGAGGCGCAAGGCCGGGGAAGCGCGCCAGCTGACGTTCAAGCCAGCCGTAGTTGAAATATTCCCGCCCCGTGCTTTTCGGCGCGGGCAGAGCAAAGAAAGGATCGCTTAACAGGGTTTGCAGCAAGGGAAGGATCACTTTCCCCTGGCTGGCCCACTGCGCGTCTTTGTCGTAGGCTTTGCCGCTCTGACGCCAGATCCAGGCATCCATCAGCATATTACCGGGTCCGGTATCGTACCCCCGCACGGGCTGCCCGGGAATAAGCATCGACAGGTTGGCGATCCCGCCGATGTTCAGGACCATCCTGCGCTCTACCGGGTGCGCCAGCAGCGCCTGATGAAATGCCGGAACCAGCGGCGCCCCCTGCCCGCCGAGGGCCATATCGCGACGACGGAAATCACCCACCACCGTCACGCCGGTTTTTGCCACAATCTGGTTGTTATCGCCAATTTGCATCGTGTGCGGCGCCTCGCCGACAGGTTCATGCCAGACGGTCTGCCCATGGCAACCTATTGCCACGATATCCTGCGGGTGGAGTCTTTCCTGCTGCATCAGGGCCAGTACCGCCTCAGCAAACAGCGCCCCCAGACGCACATCCAGTTGGCCCAGTTGGGAAAGCGTCAGCTGTTGTCCCTGGCAGATGTTTAGGATCTCTTCTTTTAACGAGACAGGAATAGGCCAGGTCAGGCTTGCCTGCTGCGCCACCATGTTTTCATCAATGGCGGCCAGAACGACATCCACACCGTCAAGACTGGTACCAGACATCACACCGATATAGCGACCCGATTTCATGCGCTTTCCTTACGTTACATGGGCTAAGTGCAAACACTCCATCATAAATAACGCGGCTTTGCTATGCGGTGATAATATTTTTTAACAATCTCAGACCTGTAGCACAGACGGTTTTTGTTTATGTCCCGTTAAGCCCTGCTGAAGTAAAATTTATCTATTCGGCATGCAAAGATATGAACTGTGGTCAGGAATGCCATATAATTTAGCCATAACGGATGCCCCAACCGGGCGTTTTTTGGTGAACAGGAGAGTCAAATGATTTTACGTGTACTGGGCGTTTCGCTGATTGGTTTAACACTGGCGGGTTGTGTGAATGACAGTTCACTCTCCGGCGACGTATATAGTGCTTCTGAAGCTAAACAGGTACAGAACGTGACATACGGTACTATCGTTAATGCCCGTCCTGTTCAGATTCAGGGTGGCGATGACACGAACGTGGTGGGCGCAATCGGCGGTGCTGTGCTGGGCGGTTTCCTGGGTAATACCATTGGCGGCGGCACCGGACGTTCTCTGGCGACCGCAGCGGGCGCAGTTGCAGGCGGCGTAGCGGGTCAGGGCGTTCAGGGTGCGATGAACAAAACTCAGGGCGTTGAGCTGGAAATCCGTAAAGACGATGGCAGCACCATTATGGTTGTGCAGAAACAGGGTAACACCCGCTTCTCTGCTGGCCAGCGTGTTGTACTGGCAAGCAACGGCAGCCAGGTTACCGTCTCCCCGCGCTAATATCCTGATGGATGTGGTCTGTTCAGACCGCATCCATTTAACAAAATCATCGTTTCCAACAATATATTTGCACAATACATTCACACGGTGAATTATTCATTTCATCTATTTTTGTCCGTGCGCAAAGTATTTTTTATTTCCCTCACTTAGACTCTTCGCAATCTCTTTTCTTTTTTAATTTTTAAATTCTCTATGCTTGCGATCTGTCGATTTGTAAAGAACCGCTTTGTGGCCTTCGCGCTTGGATGCATTGTTATCATTGCCGTATTACAAGCTTTTTTTATAAAACTTGTTGAATGGGTCCCTTCGTTTTCACCTTTGTTTTTCCCTACGCTGACGATATTTCTTCTGGTGTTTCATCTGTTTATTGCCTGTTTTATGGCAATGAAATACTGGTGCGACAGAAGGCGATTAAATCTTGTTCCCATTGCCCTGGCCTTTGCCGGCTCAGCGTTATTGATGGTGGGGACTCTGTCCAGCTTCCCGGCCTGGCTTGATCTCTATCAGTTCAACGTGGCGAACTATAATGACGCCATGATTTTCTATATGTTCCGCCACTTTTTAATGGCGGTGCTGATAATCATCTCGGCATTGCTGTATACCCTGCGTACGTCCGCTCTCTCACGAAGCACCCACATCGGTATCGTTGTCGGCGCCTCGCTCTTTACGGGCAGTATGCTTGGGCTGGCATTGTTCTATTCCAGCCATTCAACCCTGCTCACACTGGACCTGGTAGACAATGAAACCCGACAGTTTATGGTTCTCTGGAGCCAGGCGATTAATATTATTTTGATCGTCCTGTGGGTAGTAACGTTAATCACCCTGATGGCCATTACCCGCGTGAGGAATTTGTTTTGGGTCGGCGGCAATTTTTTATGCGTCTGTTATATCGTCACCCTGCTCATGCTATTGTTAGGCGGACACGCTGAAGATATTTCATGGTACCGGGCACGGTTATTCGAAACTGTCGCTACATTAATCATTATCTTCATCTTACTTTCCGATGTATTTAATTTGTATCGTGACTCGCATGTAAAATATCAGCAGTCTTATCAAAACTCGATCCGCGATCCCCTCACCCGTCTGTATAATCGTAGCTATTTCTATGATTCATTAAACCACGCGCTGAGTACAGCAACCCTGGCGCACCCGGTATCGGTGATCGTGAGCGATCTTGACCGTTTCAAACGCATTAACGACTGCTACGGCCATTTGCAGGGGGATAAGGTTTTACAGTTTGTCTCAAACCTGTTGACCGATTCAGTGCGACCGCAGGATATCGCAGCGCGGATCGGCGGCGAAGAATTTGTGCTCATGCTGACAAATACCCCTTCCGATCTTGCGCAACAGGTTGCCGAACGCATACGTCTCAAATTGAGCGGTTTCGACAACGTCAGCAGCGGCGGTTATCTCCCGGAACCGATTACTATCAGTATGGGGTTATTCACCGCCACCTCGCCGGAGACCAGCGCTGAAACCTGTGTGGAAAGCGCGGATAAAGCCATGTACGAGGCAAAAGGGACGGGCCGCAACCGGGTGGTGGTGTTCAGAACATGACAAAGGCCTTGCACCAGCAAGGCCTGTGAATAACGTCAGTCGCGCGACTGTAAATCGTGGATGTTTTGTTCAAGACGGGCGATGAGTCCGATCAGCATCTCCAGCTCAGCGGGGGAAATACCGGCCAGGATCTCCCCTCGCGTTTTACTGATGACGGTCTCCATCTCAGTAATAATCGGGGCCGCTTTTTCCGTCAATTTGATCCGCTTGGCGCGACGGTCGCTGGCGCAGGTTTGTCGGGAGATGAGTCCCTTCTCTTCCAGCTGGTCAAGGGTACGCACCAGAGAAGGCTGCTCAATACCAATCGCTTTTGCCAGTTGGATCTGTGACTGATCGGGCGGGAGCTGATGAATGTTATGCAGCGTAACCCAGTGCGTCTGCGTAAGTTCCAGAGGTTTCAGGCGATGGTCAATCAGAGCACGCCAGATGCGTACCAACCTTGCCAGATCAGAACCTAATGGCGATTCCAATTTCATCTCCTTATAATTAGCTTGCTAAGTGATTATAGTGATTTTAGAATAGTTTGCAGTATTTGTATTGCCAAAACAAATGCAATCACGGTATTCATCATTCCTTAAAGGATGATTTACACTGAATGGTAATTCGCCATCGCATTGAAATCTGCCAATGTGGCCCTCATTCCACCGCAAAGGATCGCTGCTTGTGACGTTGTTTTCCTTCTCCGCAGGGTTGCCCCTCCAGGATTTGATTGTTGGCGCATCGGTCTACTTTCCGCCACTGTTTAAAGCCGTAATGGTCGGTTTTGTAATCTGGCTCATTGCGCATCGTCTGCTGCGCGACTGGATGTATTCTGGTGAAATCTGGCACCCGATGTTAATGGATCTCTCCCTGTTTACCCTCTCCGTCTGTCTTGGCCTTGCCGTGTTAACCGTGTGGTGAGAATAGCATTGAAAACGTTAAAATATTTTTCCACTCTTTTCGTTTTAGCGCTGGCGGTGATGGCCGGCTGGTGGCTCTGGAATTATTACATGCAGTCGCCCTGGACGCGTGACGGCAAGATCCGCGCGGAACAGGTCAGCATCACGCCACAGGTGTCCGGCAGTATCAGCGCGCTGCTGGTGAAGGACAACCAGTACGTTCATGCGGGCGATGTGTTATTTCGCATCGATGAGACCCCTTTCCACATTGCGGTGCTTAATGCCCAGGCGCAGCTCGCAAAAGCTCAATCAGATCTGGCAAAAGCCAATAACGAAGCCGAACGCCGCCGCCATCTGTCGAGAAATTACATCTCTGCGGAGGATCTCGATACCGCCAATATCAATGTAAAAGCCATGCAGGCCAGCCTGAAGGTTGCAGAGGCAACGCTGAAACAGGCCGAGTGGCAACTGACCCAGACCATGGTCAAAGCCCCGGTGGATGGATGGATCACGAGCCTGTCTACCCGTGTGGGTGATTACGCCACCACAGGCCAGCCGGTCTTCGCCCTGGTCGATAGCCACTCTTTCTATGTTGTAGGTTATTTTGAAGAGACCAAGCTGCGCCATATCCGCGAGGGAGCGCCTGCCCGGATCACGCTTTACAGCGGCGCAGAAACGTTACAGGGTCACGTTAGCAGCATAGGTCGGGCAATATACGATCAGAGCGTGGAAACCGATTCTGGCCTGGTGCCTGACATCAAACCCAACGTCCCGTGGGTGCGCCTGGCTCAGCGGGTGCCTGTTCGCGTCGAGTTTGATCAACTGCCGAAAGACATTACCCTGGTCTCTGGCACAACCTGCACCGTCGCCATCGGATCGCGATGATGAACCTGGGGGCTTTCTCCTGGCGCAATACGCCGTGGATAAAAGCGACACGGCCGCAGTGGCGTTATGCGCTGCGCAACGGCATCGCCATGTGCCTTGCGCTTACGGTTGCCTATTATCTGAATCTGGATGAGCCTTACTGGGCGATGACCTCTGCGGCGGTCGTCAGCTTCCCTACCGTCGGGGGCGTTATCAGTAAAAGCCTCGGGCGCGTGGCGGGTAGCCTGCTGGGGGCAACCGCCGCACTGCTTCTTGCCGGCCATACCCTGAACGATCCCTGGCTCTTTCTGTTAAGCATGTCGGCATGGCTGGGGCTGTGTACCTGGGCCTGCGCCCATTTTACCAATAACGTTGCCTATGCGTTTCAGCTGGCGGGTTACACCGCGGCCATTATCGCCTTTCCGGTCGTCAACGTGCTGGATACCACCGAGCTGTGGGATATCGCCCAGGCACGCGTGTGTGAAGTGATGGTCGGCATTCTGTGCGGAGGCGTCATGATGATGATCCTGCCCAGTACCTCAGATGGCACTACGCTTATCACCGCCCTTAAAACGATGCACGCACGTTTGCTGGAACATGCCAGCCTGCTCTGGCAGCCTGACAGCAGCGATGACATCCGCCTCGCGCACGAAAAGGTCATCGGCCAGATCCTGACCATGAACCTGTTGCGCATCCAGGCTTTCTGGAGCCACTACCGTTTTCGTCGCCAGAACACGCTTCTGAACTATTTACTGCACCAGCAATTGCGGATGACGAGCGCGATCTCGAGCCTTCGCCGGATGTTGCTGAACTGGCCTGCACCGCCAGCCCATACCCGGGAGATTATCGAGGCGCTGCTCGCCGCTCTTGCGCGTCCGGATGCCGATATCTATACCGTGGCCCGCATTATCGCGCCGCTCGCCCCAACGGATGAATATGACTACAGGCATCGTGCCTTCTGGCAGCGTCTGAACTATTTCTGCCGCCTGTATCTGCGCAGCAGCCGCTGGTTAAAAGCCGTCGAAAATGCCACGCCCGTCACCGAATTTTCCGTTCCCGGTAGTCCTGCTCTGGCGCGCCATACCGACGCAATGGAGGCGCTGTGGAGCGGTTTTCGTACGTTTTGTGCGTTGACGGCCGTGGGCGCATGGGCCATCACCACGCAATGGGATGCGGGCAGTGCGGCCCTGACGCTTGCGGCAATCAGCTGCGTGCTCTATTCCGTCGCCGCTTCCCCCTTTAATTCCCTTACGCTTCTGCTGCGTACGCTGGTACTGCTGTCGCTATTCAGCTTCGTGGTGAAATTTGGTTTGATGGTGCAGATAACCGACCTCTGGCAATTTCTGCTGTTTCTCTTCCCGCTATTAACCACCATGCAGTTGCTCAAACTGCAAATGCCTAAACTGGCCGGTCTGTGGGGTCAGTTGATTGTTTTTATGGGCTCATTTATCTCTGTAACGAATCCACCGGTTTACGATTACGCTGATTTTCTCAACGACAACCTGGCGAAGATCCTCGGCGTGGGGCTGGCGTGGCTGGCTTTCGCTGTGCTACGCCCGGGCTCGGACGCGCGTAAAAGCCGCAGGCATATTCGGGAGTTGCGCAGGGGTTTTGTCGATCAGCTGAGCCGCAGGCCACATCTGCGCGAAAGCGAGTATGAATCGCTGGTTTACCATCATGTCAGCCAGCTGAACAACAGCCAGGATTCACTCTCCCGTCGCTGGCTGCTGCGCTGGGGCGTGGTGCTGTTAAACTGTTCGCACGTGGTGTGGCAACTGCGCGCCTGGGAGACGCGTTCCGATCCGCTGTCGCAGGTCCGTGATAACTGTATTTCCATGCTCCGAGATGTGATGAGCGAGCGCGGGGTGCAGCAGCGCCCCCTGAGCGTCACGCTCGCCGAGCTTCAGCGTATTTGCGACGCGCTGGCGCACCATCATCAGCCTGCGGCCCGCGATCTGGCGTCCATTATCTGGCGGCTGCACTGCTCCCTGTCACAGCTGGAACAGGCGCCGCCACCCGGAACGATTGGCGATCAGATCACCCCGCAGGCATAGCGCGCCCCGCCGCCGCCAAGCGGTTTAGGCTGATCGGACATGTTATCGCCGCCCACGTGGACCATCAGCGCCTTGCCTTTGACCTCGTCAAGCTTTTTGAGTCGTGGCGCCACAACCGGATCGGTGGCTTTACCATCGTTATTTACCACCAGCACCGGCAAATCGCCGAGGTGCCCCATCCCTTCCGGGCCTTCATGCTTACCGGAGTTGTGCGGGTCGAGATGCCCCCCTGCGGCTTCCGCAGCTGTTGGTTTCCCCTCTTTCATCGCGGGTTGACAGCTGCCTTTGGCATGAACGTGAAAACCATGTTCGCCGGGTGGAAGAGCCTTGAGATCGGGAGCAAATTCCAGCCCTTTATCGGTTTCGGTGATTTTCACCGTCCCGATGGACTGGCCTACCCCCTGAGAAGTGACGAGATTCATTTCAACGTCCTCGCTGGCTGCCTGCGCACCTGCACAAACAACCAGCGTAACCATTGCCAGAGCAAAACGCTTCATAAGACCTCCACGGGTTATTTTTTGCACCTTAAGTCTATACCAGCGGCGCAGATTTCACCGGAAAGTCAGGTTCAGGCGTGCTCAGGGTACGTCGTAGCCCAGCGCCGCCTTGCGGATGCGGAACCACTGCTGACGCGTCATATCCAGCTCCTCAGCCACAAGCGCAGCGCGGACGCGCTCAATTTTGCCGGAGCCAATAATTGGCAGCGGTTTAGACGGCAGGCGCAGGATCCAGGCGTAAACCACCTGCTCGATACTCTCCGCATTCAGTTCGCGCGCCACCGTTTCAAGCTCGTTACGCAGCGGCTGGAATGCCTCATCGTTAAACAGGCGGCCGCCTCCCAGACAGGACCATGCCATTGGACGGATGCGCAGCTGTTGCATTTGGTCGAGCGTGCCATCCAGCAGCAGCGGCTGATGAACAGGCGAGATCTCCACCTGATTCGTCGCCAGCGTAAACGGCAGGCGAGACTGCAATAGCGCAAACTGTGCCGGGGTGAAGTTAGACACGCCAAAATGGCGCACTTTGCCGCTCTGGTGAAGCGTCAGGAAGGCTTCCGCGACCTCATCCGCATCCATCAACGGATCGGGTCGGTGGATCAGCAGCAGGTCGATACGATCGGTGGCCAGGTTAATCAGTGACTGCTCGGCGCTTTTAACGATATGCGCGCTGTCAGTGATGTAATGCCCAAGCGCATGCTCCGGTTTTGCTGTGGTGGCAATACCGCATTTGGTCACAATCTCCATACGTTCACGCAGCGCCGGCGCACGCTTCAGCGCTTCGCCAAAGGCAGCCTCGCACTGATAGCCGCCATAAATATCAGCGTGATCGACGGTGGTGATCCCGAGATCGAGATGCTCTTCTATAAAGTCCGCCAGCTGGACCGGAGACATATTCCAGTCCATAAGGCGCCAGTAGCCCATAACAAATCGGGAGAACTCCGGGCCCTGCGGGGCAAGGGTAATACGCTGAACCATAACATTTTCCTCAAGGAAGTCATGTCACCAGTATACGCAATTACCCTGCTAAAACAGTGAAGGTTGCTGAGGTTCTTCGCTTTCAACCGCTTTGTTTGCACGAATTTTACGCAGCAGACGCTGTCGACAGAGCCGTAAGACCTCCTGCTTTTGCGCGTCGCTGAAATTTTGCCAGTTAAAACGTTCATCGCGCGTGCGCATGCAGCCACGACAGTATCCTCGTTCATCTACCTGGCAAATACCCCGGCACGGGCTCTGGACAGGGAAAAACTCCAGTTGCTCTGCCACACCTACCTCCAGAACGTCATTATTCCCTACAGTGAAGACCCTAAATGGCTTGCGTGCAAGGATGTCCGCCACAAACAGAGCATTAAGGTTTCGCTAATCTTCCCTTCTTATACTCGCCGCATTGAAATAACGAATGGTCTGGTCATCATGTGGTTCACTAAAAAGTTACACTGTAACGATATAAAATTTACTCTGGGCTGTGCACTTTTCTTCACCGTACTGAATGCACTGTTTATCCAGCGCAGCTGGTCAATCATTGCGCCTGCGCATCTGCACGATCTCCTGTTTGCTGCCAGCGTGCCGCTGGTGCTGTTCTGCGGCTGGGTGATTGTCTTCAGCCTGCTGAATATTCCCTTTATTCGCAAGCCGCTCATGATTGTCCTGACCCTGGGATGCGCCGCCGCAACCTGGTTTATGTATACCTATGGCACGGTTATCGATCAGAACATGATTGTGAACGTGTTCGAAACTAATTCCCAGGAAGCGACTGCCCTGGTGACGCCGCAGATGATCCTGTGGCTGGTCGTTGCGGGTCTGGTTCCATCGATTATTTTAGCCCTGACGCGCATTCGCACCGGAAAATGGTGGTATGCCCTCCTGACGCGTGTCGCCGCTATGCTGGGCGCGTTGCTGGTGATCATCCTGGTCGCGGCGGTGTTTTATAAAGACTATGCTTCGCTGTTCCGCAATAACAAAAGCATCGTCAAAATGGTCACCCCGGCGAATTACGTGAGCGCCGTGGTGAAATACAGCAAAATGCGCTGGTTTGCCGGCGACCAGACGCTGGTCCGCATTGGCGAGGATGCTCATAAAGGCGCGCTGATTTCCAGCCAACGCAAGAAAACCGTGCTGATTGTGGTGGTGGGCGAAGCCTCCCGCGCCGCAAACTACTCGTTAAATGGTTACCCGCGTGAAACCAACCCCGAGCTGAAAAAGCAGGATGTCATCAACTTCCCCCAGGCCTCCTCCTGTGGCACGGAAACCGCCGTTTCCGTCCCCTGCATGTTCTCCGGCATGACGCGGAAAAAATATGACGCGGACCTCGCCCATCACCAGGAAGGTCTGCTCGATGTACTTAACCATGCCGGTTTCAACCTGCTGTGGCGCGACAACGACGGCGGGTGTAAAGGCGCCTGCGACCGCGTGCCGCACACGGACATGACCCAGTGGAAACTGGATCAGTTCTGTAAGGACAAATCCTGTATCGACGACGTCAACCTCTACCGTCTGGACAACGTACTGGATGGAATAAAGCAGGATACGGTTCTGGTTATTCATCTGATGGGCAGCCACGGTCCGGCCTACTACAACCGTTATCCGGACAGCTTTCGCAAGTTCACCCCAACCTGCGATACCAATGAAATTCAGGATTGCGATCATCAGTCGCTGATCAATACCTATGACAACTCGATTTTGTATACTGACAGCGTGGTCAGCCGAACCATCGACGCGCTAAAAGCCCGGCAGGCCAACATGAACACGGCGCTCATTTACCTCTCCGATCACGGTGAATCGCTGGGTGAAAACGGAATTTACCTGCACGGTACGCCGTATATGCTGGCCCCGGAGCAGCAAACGCATATTCCGTTTATGTTCTGGCTCTCCCCGGATTATGCGAAAAACTTCGGCGTAAACACGGATTGCCTGCGTGACCATGCCGCAAAAGAGGCGGTTTCACAGGACAATTTATTCGCCACCGTTCTGGGCATGATGGACGTGAAATCAGCGGTTTATCAACCGCAGCTGGATATTCTGTCGCAATGTCGTCGCTAAGCGAGCTTGCATTAGACCGAACGGTCTATTAGAGTAAGGGCATGAGCAGACACACTGAACACGATACACGAGAACATTTGCTGGCTACCGGCGAGCGCCTTTGCATGCATCGCGGGTTTACCGGTATGGGGCTGAGCGAGTTGTTAAAAACCGCTGAAGTACCTAAGGGATCGTTTTATCACTATTTTCGATCCAAAGAGGCGTTTGGCGTTGCCATGCTGGAGCGGCACTACGCCAGCTACCATCAGCGCCTGGCAACCCACTTCGCCAGCGGTGAAGGTGACTACCGGGATCGTGTTCTGAACTACTATCAGGAAACGCTGACGCAGTTCTGTCAGCAGGGCATCATCAGCGGCTGCCTGACGGTAAAACTGTCTGCCGAAGTGTGCGATCTCTCCGAAGATATGCGCACCGCAATGGATAAAGGGGCCAGCGGCGTTATTGCCCTGTTGGCTCAGGCGCTGGAGAGCGGGCGCAATGAAAAAACGCTCTCCTTCTCCGGCGATCCGCTCACGCAGGCACAGGTGCTCTATTCCCTCTGGTTAGGCGCCAACCTGCAAGCAAAAATGTCTCGCAGCGCCGTGCCGCTCGAAAGCGCGCTGGCGCATGTGAAAAACTGTATTACCGCGCCTGGCGTGTAGCCGGCGTTTTTATTTACCCTTTTACTAGTCGACTGGTCTACTCAGGAGCCGTTATGTCCGCTGAAAAGCTGTTTACCCCACTGAAAGTGGGTGCCGTTACTGCCCCAAACCGCGTGTTTATGGCCCCACTCACCCGTCTGCGCAGCATCGAGCCGGGCGATATCCCAACGCCATTGATGGGTGAGTATTACCGTCAGCGCGCCAGCTCGGGCCTGATTATCTCCGAAGCCACGCAGATTTCTGCCCAGGCAAAAGGCTACGCCGGTGCACCGGGTCTGCACAGCCCGGAACAGATCGCCGCGTGGAAAAAAATCACCGCAGGCGTGCATGCTGAAGATGGCCGTATTGCGGTTCAGCTGTGGCACACCGGTCGTATCTCACACAGCAGCATCCAGCCTGGCGGTCAGGCGCCGGTTTCTGCCTCTGCCCTCAACGCCAATACCCGCACTTCCCTGCGCGATGAAAACGGTAATGCGATCCGCGTCGACACCACCACGCCACGCGCGCTGGAGCTGGACGAGATCCCGGGTATCGTGAATGATTTCCGTCAGGCCGTCGCCAACGCCCGGGAAGCGGGCTTCGACCTGGTTGAGCTTCACTCTGCGCACGGTTACCTGCTGCATCAGTTCCTGTCCCCGTCTTCCAACCAGCGTACCGACCAGTACGGCGGCAGCGTTGAAAACCGCGCGCGTCTGGTGCTTGAAGTGGTGGATGCTGTCTGTAATGAGTGGAGCGCAGACCGCATTGGTATTCGTGTCTCCCCGATCGGTACTTTCCAGAACGTCGACAACGGTCCGAACGAAGAAGCAGACGCGCTATATCTGATTGAAGAGCTGGCGAAACGCGGTATCGCCTATCTGCACATGTCCGAGCCGGACTGGGCAGGCGGCAAGCCTTACAGTGAAGCCTTCCGTCAGAAAGTGCGCGAGCGCTTCCACGGCGTGATTATCGGGGCGGGTGCGTATACGGCAGAGAAAGCCGAGGATTTGATCGGTAAAGGCCTGATCGACGCCGTGGCCTTTGGCCGTGACTACATTGCTAACCCGGATCTGGTTGCCCGTTTGCAGAAAAAAGCCGAACTGAACCCGCAGCGTCCTGAAAGCTTCTATGGCGGCGGCGCGGAAGGTTATACCGACTACCCTTCACTGTAATCCCGCTTTGTACATTGATAGCGGCGACCTTTCGCCGCTATACTAAAACATCGTTTCTGTTCAAAAAGATAATCCATTCCACTGGTTAATGAGGAAATTATGCGCCTACTTCACACCATGCTGCGCGTTGGCGACCTGCAACGTTCCATCGATTTCTACACTAACGTTCTGGGCATGAAGCTGCTGCGCACCAGCGAAAATCCGGAATATAAATACTCCCTGGCGTTTGTCGGTTACGGCCCGGAATCTGATGAAGCGGTCATCGAGCTGACCTACAACTGGGGCGTGGACAGCTACGAGCTGGGTACGGCTTACGGCCACATCGCGCTGGAAGTGGATAACGCCGCCGAAGCCTGCGAACGTATCCGCAGCAATGGCGGTAACGTCACCCGTGAAGCCGGTCCGGTTAAAGGCGGTACCACCGTAATTGCGTTTGTGGAAGATCCGGACGGTTATAAAATCGAACTGATTGAAGCCAAAGACGCTGGTCGCGGTCTGGGCAATTGATCCCGCAGGGCGCACTATGCGCCCGTTGTTTTGCTGCATCCCCTCTCAAAATTTGCCATAATGCGCACTGCTTTTTCCCCCTTGTAAGAGACCCTGATGTCCGATAACGCTCAATTTACCGGTCTGTGCGACCGTTTTCGTGGTTTTTATCCCGTTGTCATTGATGTTGAAACAGCCGGATTTAACGCTAAAACCGATGCGCTGCTTGAGATTGCCGCCATCACGCTGAAGATGGATGAACAGGGCTGGCTTGTACCGGACACCACGCTGCATTTCCACGTTGAACCCTTTGAAGGGGCAAACTTACAGCCAGAGGCGCTGGCCTTTAACGGTATCGATCCGACAAACCCGCTGCGCGGGGCGGTAAGCGAATACGAGGCGCTGCACGCCATTTTCAAAATGGTGCGCAAAGGCATGAAAGAGAATGACTGTAGCCGCGCCATCATGGTGGCCCACAATGCCACCTTTGATCACAGCTTCACGATGGCTGCCGCCGAGCGTGCCTCGCTCAAGCGTAATCCATTCCATCCGTTTGTGACCTTCGACACCGCCGCGCTGAGCGGCCTGGCGCTGGGGCAAACCGTGCTCTCTAAAGCCTGCATCACGGCGGGTATCGCGTTTGACGGCACCCAGGCGCATTCCGCGTTATACGACACCGAGCGTACGGCGGAGCTGTTCTGTGAGATCGTCAACCGCTGGAAACGTCTCGGCGGCTGGCCGCTGCCGATGGGCGACGAGGCCGATCTTCAATCGTAGGTTGGGTAATCAATAGCCCCACAGGACAAAAAAAGCGACCAACATAATGTGGTCGCTTTTTTATATCCGCAGAAAACTTACTCTGCGTCCGGCTCTTCGGTTTTATACTTCGCCGCAGTCTCTTTGATCAGCTGTTGCAGTTCGCCGCGCTGATACATTTCAATCAGGATGTCGCATCCGCCGACCAGTTCACCATCAACCCACAGCTGTGGGAAGGTCGGCCAGTTGGCGTATTTTGGCAGTTCAGCGCGAATGTCCGGGTTTTGCAGGATATCAACGTAAGCAAAACGCTCACCACAGGCGGACAGCGCCTGAACCGCTTGCGCGGAGAAGCCGCAGCTTGGCAGCTTCGGAGAACCTTTCATGTACAGGAGAATCGGGTTTTCAGCGATCTGGCGCTGAATTTTTTCAATAGTGGTGCTCATGTCTTGCTTCCTTTAACTTCTGTTACGGCATCAGTCTGACATTGTAGCGGGTCAGGCCGACATCGGAAAATAACATTTTTGTCACGTCTAATTATATTATCGCTTATCGCATAAAGTTGCATTGCTAATGTCGTTTATCCCCAGACGAGGTGCGGTTTTGCTTAAGGAGCGAACAGGAGTGCGTCAGAATGGTGAATTTTTTTGCACTTGCTAACGAAACATAATTTTTGAATGAAAAATGCTATTAACTTCTTCTGAATTTATGGATTAGAATCGACAGGTTTTGTAAATCTCACGCGGGTATGCATTGTGGCCTGCATTTATCAGGGGACTGCCCAGTGGCGCGGATAACTAAAATCTCGATGACGCTCTGTGCTTTACTGTTTACCACACTCTCATTTACGCCAGCGGCGAACGCCTCTGAACAGGCGCGGCATTCTGCTGTACAAAAATCGCATCTGGCAAAAACCACAGAACGTAAGAAAAAAACCACCAGTAAAACAGTAAAGAAGAAAACCACCGCTCAGACCAAAAAGACCGCCTCCAGTAAACCCAAAACTCTCCGTTCCGGCACGCACAAAACCACCCGCACGACCGCCAGCCTGGTGAATGAAAAATGCACCGTGCGCAAAGGCCATAAAACGAAATGCGCAAAAGTGACGAAGCTGGCTGACGTGCATAAAGCGCGTATGCAGAAAGCGCAAAAAACGGCGATGAACAAACTGATGGGGCAAATAGGTAAACCGTATCGCTGGGGTGGCACCTCTCCGCGCACCGGTTTTGACTGTAGTGGGCTGGTTTATTATGCCTATAAAGATCTGGTGAAGTTTCGCATTCCGCGCACCGCCAATGAGATGTACCATCTGCGCGACGCCGCGCCTGTAAACCGTGGCGAATTGCAAAATGGCGACCTGGTGTTCTTCCGCACCCAGGGACGCGGTACGGCCGATCACGTTGGGGTGTATGTGGGTAACGGTAAATTTATCCAGTCACCGCGCAGCGGTCAGGACATTCAGATCACCTCCCTCAGCGAAGATTACTGGGTGCGCCACTATGTGGGTGCACGCCGCGTGATGACGCCAAAAACCATTCGCTAAACCCTGCCCTGCCGCCTCTGTGGCAGGGTAAGTTCCTCTTTTGCATACCCTTTCAATTTGCTATTCTGTCCTTGTTGTCTGTAGGGTTATTGGCAACGTATAAAACTATAAGGAGAGAAGCAATGTCGTTCGAATTACCTGCACTACCGTATGCAAAAGACGCCCTGGCCCCGCACATTTCCGCGGAAACCCTGGAGTACCATTACGGCAAGCATCACCAGACCTATGTCACCAACCTGAATAACCTGATCAAGGGCACCGATTTTGAAGGCAAAACGCTGGAAGAGATCGTGCGCAGTTCAGACGGTGGCGTATTTAACAACGCCGCTCAGGTGTGGAACCACACCTTCTACTGGCACTGCCTGGCCCCCAACGCAGGCGGAGAACCTGCCGGTGAGCTGGCGGCAGCGATTAACGCCGCGTTCGGCAGTTTCGCGGATTTTAAAGCGAAGTTTACTGACGCAGCCGTTAAAAACTTTGGCTCCGGCTGGACCTGGCTGGTAAAAGAGGCTGATGGCAAACTGGCTATCGTTTCCACCTCTAATGCGGGTACCCCTCTGACCACCAGCGCCACGCCGCTGATGACCGTGGACGTATGGGAACACGCCTATTACATTGATTACCGTAATGCGCGCCCGAACTACCTGGAACACTTCTGGGCACTGGTTAACTGGGAATTTGTTGCGAAGAACTTCGCCGCGTAAGAGACACGCAGAAGGGGCAGCCCTTCTGCGTTTTTGTTTATTCCGCCGTACACACCGCTTCAGGCTGTTTACGACCAGACATCATCACCAGCAGCAGGCCGAGTGCGGCAATGATCGCCCCCATCACCGGCACAAAGCTGTAACCCAAACCACCGGAGATCACCGCCCCGCCCGCTGCGGCCCCCAGCGCATTGCCCAGGTTAAACGCACCGATATTCACCGACGAAGAGAGCCCCGGCGCTTCGTGCGCAACGCGCATTACGCGCATCTGCAACGGTGGCACCACGGCAAAGGTTGCGGCGCCCCACACCACCATGGCAATCGCGGCACCCACTTCGTTACGCGCCAGCCACGGGATCGCCACCATGATGACAATCAGCAGCGTTAAAAAACCTTTCAGCGTCCCGCTGACGGAGCGGTCGGCAAATTTCCCGCCGAGATAGTTGCCAATCGAGAACCCGACACCAATCAGCACCAGCATCGCGGTAACAAAGAGTGGCGTTGCGTGGGTAATGTCGTGCAACACCGGGGAGATATAGGTGTAGAGCGTAAACATCGCCCCCGCCCCCAGCACCGTGGTGAGCAGCGCGGACAACACCTGAGGACGCATCAGCACCGCCAGCTCTTTACGTACTTCCGGACGTTCTCCCGCACTTCCTTTCGGCAGTGAGAAGAACAGCGCAACCATCGCGACCACGCCCAGTCCGGCGGTTGCGAGGAAAGACATACGCCAGCCGATGGCTTCTCCCAGCCAGGTGGCAGCGGGAACGCCGCCAATATTAGCGATGGTGAGGCCCATAAACATAGTGGCTACCGCGCTGGCCTGCTTATGTTTTGGCACCACACTGGCGGCGACAACCGAGCCCAGTCCGAAGAAGGCGCCATGATTGAGGCTGGTCAGAATGCGCGAAAGCATCAGAGTGGTGTAATCGGGCGAAATCGCGGAAAGCACATTTCCGAGGGTGAAAATCGCCATCAGGAAAATCAGCGCATTGCGGCGAGCGCGGTGCGAAAGCAGCAGCGTCATCAGCGGCGCGCCCACCATCACGCCAATCGCGTAGGCGCTAATTAACATACCGGCCGCAGGGATAGAGACGTCCACACCCCGGGCGATAACAGGCAATAACCCCATCGGGGAGAATTCAGTGGTGCCAATCCCAAAGGCGCCAATCGCCAGGGCCAGCAGGGGAAAATTGATTTTCATGAAGAGACTCCGGATACCGTGCCATAACCCGGCACAGAACTAAGAAGTCAAAAGCATGACATCAATCACAAAAAATGAGAAGTTAACATTTTGGCAAAAGATTTTTGCCGGAGAGGTAACAATAGCGGCAAGAGAGGGAGAAAGTTCTCCCTCCGCCTGAATCAGTGCAATGCAGCGGTTAAACCACCGGCAACAATCAGAGCAAGAACAACAATGGTGGTAAACAGCGAAAACTTCAGATCGGTACTCATCAATTTTTCTCCTTTTATTCACCCTACGAAAAGTGAGCTTGCTCATTTTTACACAGTTCAGGTCAAAAATCTTCCAGGATTTAAGCGGATATCCACTTTACCTCTTCCCCTTTTCATCAAGATAGGACAAAATTCCACGCTAAATTTATTAGCGTACCGGCCACTGACCCCCTCCTGACGTCCTGTGTCGTTTTCCCGGCGTGTCGCAACTCATGTTTGCGTGATAAGGGTGAGAGAAGGCAAACGTTTACCTTCAATTTTTTCAGGAGCTTAGGATATGGTCTGGAGTGACATTTAATGGCAACAATTAAAGACGTAGCAAAACGCGCAAACGTTTCCACTACAACCGTATCACATGTTATTAACAAAACGCGTTTCGTCGCTGAAGAGACGCGTAATGCCGTCTGGGCGGCAATCAAAGAACTGCACTACTCGCCAAGTGCCGTCGCCCGCAGCCTGAAGGTTAATCACACCAAATCGATTGGCCTGCTGGCCACCAGCAGTGAAGCGGCCTACTTTGCTGAAATCATTGAAGCCGTTGAAAAAAACTGCTTCCAGAAAGGCTATACCCTGATTCTGGGCAACGCGTGGAACAACATTGAAAAACAGCGCGCTTACCTGTCAATGATGGCGCAAAAGCGCGTCGACGGCCTGCTGGTAATGTGTTCTGAATACCCTGAGTCGGTCCTTTCCATGCTGGAAGAGTATCGCCACATTCCGATGGTGGTCATGGACTGGGGCGAAGCGCGCGCAGACTTCACCGACTCCGTTATTGATAACGCCTTTGAAGGCGGCTACATGGCGGGGCGTTATCTGGTAGAACGCGGTCATCGTGAAATTGGCGTGATCCCGGGACCGCTGGAGCGTAACACCGGGGCTGGCCGTCTGGCCGGTTTCATGAAAGCGATGGAAGAGGCGCTGATCACCGTGCCGGAAAACTGGATTGTTCAGGGCGACTTCGAGCCGGAGTCGGGCTATCGCGCCATGCAGCAGATCGTCTCCCAGCCGCATCGCCCTACCGCGGTGTTCTGCGGCGGCGACATCATGGCGATGGGCGCGCTCTGCGCGGCGGATGAACTCGGCCTGCGCGTCCCGCAGGATATCTCGGTGATCGGCTATGACAACGTGCGCAACGCCCGCTTCTTTACCCCGGCGCTGACCACCATTCACCAGCCGAAAGATTCGCTGGGTGAAACGGCCTTCAATATGCTGCTGGACAGGATCGTCAACAAGCGTGAACAGTCCCAGTCCATTGAAGTTCACCCGCGCCTGATAGAACGCCGTTCCGTTGCGGACGGTCCGTTCCGCGACTACCGTCGTTAATCTCATTACGGGGCCAGCTATGCTGGTTCCCGCAACCACTCCCGGTTCAGCGTTTCGCTGTCGCCCAGATAATCCAGCAGCCAGGCCATGGCGGGCGAGACGTCGTTTTGCTGCCACGTCAGACAGCACGCGGCATCCGGGAAGGGGTTTTCCAGCGTCAAGGCCACCCACTCTCCCGCGTCGATGCGCGGGCGCGCAAAATGTACCGGCACCATGCCAACGCACAGCCCCGCGCTCAGACAGGTGGCCGACGACTCCCAGTCCGGTGCGACCACGCGGCGCTGATTATCCAGCAGCCAGGTAATGCGCTTGGGCAGCGAGCGGGAGGTATCTTCCAGCACCAGCGAGGGCCAGTTGCGTAAGGTGTCATCGCTCAGCGGACCTTCCAGCGCCGCCAGCGGGTGATCGCGCGCGACCACGCAGGTCCAGCTCAGCATGCCCATGTCGCGAAACGCGTAGCGCCCCCCAACCGGGATCGCCTGGGTTGCACCAATCGCCATCTCCGCCCTGCCGTCCGCCAGCGCATCCCAGACGCCGTTGAACACTTCCTGCGAAACACGCAGTTCGACGTCGGAAAAATGACGATAGAAATCGACGATCATCTGCCGGGTCCGCTCCGGCTTAACGATGTTATCCACCGCGATAGCGAGATGCCCGCGCCAGCCGTTGGCGATCTGCTGGCACTGCTCACGGGTGATCTGCATTTTTTTGATAACAGACCGCCCTTCCTTCAAAAACCACGCTCCGGCAGGCGTGAGCTCCACGTCGCGATGGCGCCGCTCGAACAGCGGGACCGCCAGCCACGCTTCCAACTGGCGCACCGTATAGCTGATAGCCGAGGGAACGCGATGCAGCTCCTGGGCGGCACCGGTAAAGCTGCCGTTACGCGCCACGGCATCAACCACTTCAAGGGAATAATCTGACCACATCTTTAGCCTGCAAATTTTTTGAACGCACCCGCCAAATATTAGCGTTTCACAAGCCGCTTTGCACTCCCTACACTCTGCGCCAACGTACACCTGCCCCCTCAGGAGAAAAAAGTGCAACCCAGGAAAGGATTTTTAGTCTGGCTCGGCGGCTTAAGCGTGCTGGGCTTTTTGGCAACCGATATGTATCTGCCCGCGTTCGCCGCGATGCAGGAAGATTTGCAAACCCCTGCCGCCGCCATCAGCGCCAGTTTAAGTTTGTTCCTCGCTGGCTTTGCTTTTGCGCAATTGCTGTGGGGGCCGCTCTCGGATCGTTTTGGCCGTAAGCCCGTCCTGTTGTTGGGGCTGGCGATTTTTGCCGTAGGCTGTCTGGGCATGCTGTGGGTCCGCGATGCCGCCTGGTTGCTGGCGCTGCGCTTTATTCAGGCGGTCGGTGTCTGCGCCGCAGCGGTGACCTGGCAGGCGCTGGTGACCGATTACTACCCCGCCTCGCGCACTAACCGCATATTCGCCACTATTATGCCGCTGGTCGGCCTGTCGCCGGCGCTTGCCCCGTTACTGGGCAGCTGGATCCTGGCGCATTTCGACTGGCAGGCCATTTTCGCCACGCTCTTTGCTATTACGCTGGTCCTGATGCTGCCTGCTTTCGGGCTTAAACCTGCGCATAAAAAAGAGACGCATCCGGACGCAAAGCCCATCACCTTTACCTCTTTACTGCGGTCGAAAGCCTATCGCGGTAACGTGCTGATTTATGCTGCCTGCTCTGCCAGCTTCTTTGCCTGGCTAACCGGTTCGCCGTTCATTCTGCATGACATGGGCTACAGCCCGGCGGCTATCGGCCTGAGCTATGTACCACAGACCATTGCCTTCCTGGTGGGTGGCTATGGCTGTCGCGCCGCGCTGCAAAAATGGGAAGGCCAACAGATGCTGCCCTGGCTGCTGGTTTCGTATGCGCTAAGCGTGATTGCGACCTGGGCTGTCGGCTTTATTCCCGGCGCCGGGCTTGCAGAAATTTTGATTCCGTTCTGCGTCATGGCGATCGCTAACGGGGCCATCTACCCTATTGTTGTAGCCCAGGCGTTGCGTCCATTTCCGCAGGCGACAGGCCGCGCTGCCGCGCTGCAAAATACCCTGCAACTTGGCCTGTGCTTCCTGGCAAGTCTCGTGGTCTCTGCGTTGATTGCAACCCCGCTGCTCACCACCACCAGCGTGATGTTGGTCACCGTTGCACTGGCTGGTTTGGGCTATCGGATGCAGTCCTCAGCCCATCGCGAGCAGAGTGAAAACGCGCAGACAGAAACGTCGCACGCCTGATTGCGTGGGAAACTATGTTAAAAACCAGTGATTAGGTTGCTAACAATTTTCTGTTGAATCACCAAATTTTGCGGCCTATACTAAATTTGGTTCGATTAAATACGATAAATATTAAGTGTTAACGGGAGCCGGAGCGCTCCCGTTTTACCATGGAAGGCATTTCGGCAAGGGTTATCTCCCTTCCTCTGTTCTACGTCGGATATTAGCCTCGCGGGCATTTACCGTGAGATTTCTCACAAACCAAAAAAGCGTCTACGCTGTTTTAAGGTTCTGATCACAGCAAGGTGATGGAGAAGCTATGAGTTCATCGTGTATAGAAGAAGTCAGCGTTCCGGACGATAACTGGTCCCGGATCGTCAGTGAACTGTTGGGACGTGCGGGCATTACGATTAATGGCTCATCCCCCTCCGATCCCCAGATAAAGCATCCCGATTTTTTCAAACGCGTGTTACAGGAGGGGTCGTTAGGGCTGGGTGAAAGCTATATGGACGGCTGGTGGGAGTGTGAGCGGCTGGATATGTTCTTCTCCAGCGTATTACGCGCCGGTCTTGAAAAACAGCTCCCTCGTCATTTCAAAGATACCTTACGTATTGCCTCCGCCCGCCTGTTCAATCTGCAAAGTAAAAAACGGGCGTGGATCGTCGGTAAAGAGCATTACGACCTGGGCAACGATCTGTTCAGCCGTATGCTCGATCCTTTAATGCAGTACTCCTGCGGATACTGGAAAAAAGCGACGACCCTGGAAGAGGCGCAGCAGGACAAGCTGCAACTGATCTGCGATAAATTGCAGTTACAGCCCGGTATGCGTGTGCTGGACATCGGCTGTGGCTGGGGTGGTCTTGCCTGGTTTATGGCGAAAAATTACGGCGTCAGCGTTGTCGGCGTCACGATTTCGGCTGAACAGCAGAAGATGGCGCAGGAACGCTGTCTGGGTCTGGATGTTGATATTCGGCTTCAGGACTACCGCGACCTGAACGAGCAGTTCGATCGTATTGTTTCCGTAGGTATGTTCGAGCACGTGGGGCCGAAGAACTACAAAACCTACTTCGAGGTCGCCGATCGTAACCTGAAGCCTGACGGAATTTTCCTGCTACACACCATCGGCTCTAAACGTACCGATAATAATGTGGACCCGTGGATCAACAAATATATCTTCCCGAATGGCTGTTTACCCTCTGTTCGCCAGATTGCGAACGCCAGCGAACCGCATTTTATTGTGGAAGACTGGCATAACTTCGGCGCAGATTACGACACCACCCTGATGGCCTGGCATGAACGTTTCCAGGCTGCATGGCCTGAAATCGCCGACAACTATTCGGAACGATTCAAACGGATGTTTAGCTATTATCTGAATGCCTGTGCGGGCGCGTTCCGTGCGCGGGATATACAGCTGTGGCAGGTGGTGTTTAGTCGTGGGATTGAGCACGGTCTGCGTGTGGCTCGCTGAAAAAATAACCCCGGTTAACCGGGGTTATTTTTTATTCTTCTTCCATGGTTTTAATTATCGCCGCCTCTTTCGCCGCCAGTACGCGCTCAACGGTATCCACGACCGCCTGGGTCTGGGGATCAATTTCGATATTTACGCGCTGCCCCAGTTTTTTTGCCCCAAGCGTAGTACGTTGCAGCGTTTCAGGAATTAAATGCACGCAAAAACGCGTTGGCGTCACTTCACCGACGGTCAGACTAATCCCATCGATGCCAATAAATCCTTTATAAAGGATGTATTTCATTAATGACGGATTCTGCACCTTAAACCAGATTTGACGGTTATTTTCCGAGGTCACGATTTTCGCCACTTCTGCGGTGGTCATAATATGGCCCGACATCAGATGCCCGCCAATCTCATCGCTGAATTTCGCCGCGCGTTCAACGTTAACGATATCTCCCACCACCAGCTCACCCAGGTTAGTGATACGCAGCGTCTCTTTCATTAAATCAAAGCTTATCTGGTTACCGTTAATTTCGGTCACCGTCAGGCAGCAGCCGTTATGCGCTATCGACGCCCCGGTTTCAATGCCGTCGAGCATATATTCAGGCAGCTCAACTACGTGAGTGCGGAAATTCGGTTTTTCATCAATGGACACCACTTTGGCAGTGCCCTGCACAATACCAGTAAACATGCTTACAGCTCCTGTTCATTCCGAACGGCGATGACACCGTATAATCCCACCACAATAACAGTTGAAAAAACAGGTTGCCAGTGATGCGCAATTTCTGGCGATTTTTTCACTAGATAATTAGTTAAACCCCGCTACAATAGCTGGCATCCCTCTGTTTTTTCTTCTTGCTGCCAGTAACGGCGGCCTTTTTAGTCTCTCAAATAACTACAATACAAAGGTGTTCACGTGCAGAAGTATATGATCGAAGCGCGTCAGTTATTGGCACTGGCCATACCGGTGATCGTCGCGCAGGTAGCCCAAACCGCAATGGGATTTGTGGATACGGTAATGGCCGGTGGTTACAGCGCCACCGATATGGCCGCCGTGGCGATCGGAACCTCAATCTGGCTTCCGGCCATTCTTTTTGGTCACGGCCTGCTGCTGGCGCTGACGCCGGTTATCGCGCAGCTTAACGGCTCCGGTCGACGCGACCGCGTGGCCCATCAGGTGCGCCAGGGCTTCTGGCTGGCCGGGGGTGTCTCCGTCCTGATTATGATCGTCCTGTGGAACGCCGGGTATATTATTCGCGCCATGCATAATATCGACCCGGCGCTGGCGGATAAGGCGGTCGGTTATCTGCGCGCCCTGCTCTGGGGCGCCCCCGGCTATCTGTTCTTCCAGGTGGCACGTAACCAGTGTGAAGGGCTGGCAAAAACCAAGCCGGGCATGGTGATGGGCTTTATCGGCTTGCTGGTGAACATTCCCGTGAACTATATCTTCATTTACGGTCATTTTGGCATGCCGGAACTCGGCGGCGTGGGCTGCGGCGTGGCAACGGCTGCGGTGTACTGGGTGATGTTCGGCTGTATGCTCACCTACATTAAACATGCGCGATCCATGCGTGACATTCGTAACGACACCTCGTTCAGCGCACCTGACTGGACGCTCATGACCCGTCTCATTCAGCTGGGGTTACCCATTGCGCTGGCGCTGTTCTTCGAAGTGACGCTGTTTGCCGTCGTCGCCCTGCTGGTCTCGCCGTTAGGGATTATTGATGTCGCAGGACACCAGATCGCCCTGAACTTCAGCTCTTTGATGTTCGTCCTGCCGATGTCCCTGGCTGCCGCGGTGACGATTCGCGTGGGCTTCCGTCTGGGGCAAGGCTCGACGCTGGACGCGCAAACGGCAGCCCGCACCGGCCTCGGCGTCGGCGTCTGCATGGCAGTCTGTACCGCGCTCTTTACCGTGCTGTTGCGTGAGCAAATTGCCCTGCTCTATAACGACAACCCGGAGGTAGTGACCCTGGCCTCGCATCTGATGCTGCTGGCGGCCATTTATCAGATCTCTGACTCCATCCAGGTGATTGGCAGCGGCGTGCTGCGTGGGTATAAAGATACGCGTTCCATCTTCTTCATCACCTTTATCGCTTACTGGGTGCTGGGTCTGCCGTGCGGGTACATTCTGGCGCTCACGGATCTGGTGGTGGATCGCATGGGGCCAGCCGGATTCTGGATGGGCTTTATCATCGGCTTAACGTCTGCGGCCATTATGATGATGCTGCGTATGCGCTTCCTGCAACGTCAGCCGTCTGCGGTAATTTTGCAGCGCGCTGCACGTTAATAACACAGTAGCCGCCGCCTGGCGGCTACTTTCTCTTCACTTTGCGCGGTAATGAAGCAATCGCGTGAAATCAGAGAGAAAAATGCATTTTCCCTCTTGCCACCTTGGGGCTGTGCCGCTAATATTCGTCCCCGTTGTCACCGACAACACAATGCGTTCATAGCTCAGTTGGTTAGAGCACCACCTTGACATGGTGGGGGTCGTTGGTTCGAGTCCAATTGAACGCACCATTCTGCGTCTGTAGCTCAGTTGGTTAGAGCACCACCTTGACATGGTGGGGGTCGATGGTTCGAGTCCATTCAGACGCACCAATCTGTTTTCTCGCACATTTCATTCCCGTTCAGCCTCATGCAGAGGCAGCAAACCTTTTAAGCACATCGAAAGTGACCTCCAGCCCGCGCGTGCAGCGAAAGAGCGGAATGGCATAAGCCCCATCAGGTTAGCAAAACGCCCGGCGTTTGCCGGGCGTGAAAACAACGTCAATCAATGATTACGGCTTATGTTCAATCGCCGGGTTGTTGTTGATGGCGATGCGCTGCGGTTTCTCTTCTTCCGGGATATCCTGGTGTAATTCAATCGCCAGCAAGCCGTTTTCCAGCGAAGCGCCGGTTACTTTCACATGCTCCGGCAGACTATAGCTGGCCCGGAAGTCGCTGCGGCTGATACCCCGATGGATCCACCCTTCTTCGCCGTTTTCGGTTTTCTCTTCTTCACGTTTACCGCTGATATTCAGCTGACCGCCAACGGTTTCAATTTCCAGTTCGCTCTCTTTCCAGCCCGGCACGCTCAGCGTCAGTTCATAGCGGTTATCACCCACCCGCCGGATATTGTAAGAAGGCGTGGAGGGCAACGGCGTACTGCCGGTTAGCTGGCTAAAAAGGCGATCGATACGGTTAAAACGGTCCGCAAACAGAGAGTCGGAGAGATCGTTCAACATGGGAAAAGCTCTCAGAGTCATCATGTACCTCCTGAACAGTAAAAAAGAATATTCAAAAAGTTCATGTCTTACGGGCAGGTATTCCTTACCCGCTTTCTATATGAGGTTACCGCACAATATTTCAACCTCAGGAGCTGCAAAATGTAGCTGGAACCTAAAAAACGCAACGGGCCGTTAAGCCCGTTATTCGTTACATCATCGCAGTTCTATCACTCTCGCCCGCTCAGCCTGCTTTCGGTAGTGGTCATATCGCTCCCGGAACCATGCCTGCTGTTCATAACTCATATTGCCGGTCACGGCATCGACATCAACTGGCTGGCCCAGGGCGTACATACGGGCAAAACTGCGTGCCAGAAAATCAAAATTCTTTAATGCGTTTATATCTTGTCGCTTCATTAGCATATCCCTCCAGTCAATGTGATTACTGTTCAAGGTCATATGCTTTTCTGATCTCAGTATCCGCCCGAAAAAGATCGTTTTTTGAGCGATGCGTGCGCATCCATCTGCCAGTGTTCACATTTCAGGAACGACAAAACTCTTCAGCCCTGGTCATAATTTTCCCTCCCTTTTATCAATCATGCAGAAAACATAAACGCCAGCCATGCAGTAAGTTCGCCATGTAGCCGGAAGGTGCGAACGGCATGCTTTAATGCCAGACGCTGTAACAGGTCGCCCAGCGCGTTCAGGTGGGTTTCCACCTGAACGCGTCTTATCAGTTCGAATAACAGACAAGGAACGTTTACACTGGCGGATTAATACTGATTTCCTGAACAAACGGGTAAATGGGTGAATCCGGGCTTGTTGGCCATATAGAGAAGGGCGCATGTAGGTTGCCGCGGTTGTGTATCGAACTGCGCATTGTTTTCTACAACACGCTGCTCCTGGCCTTTCACGGCTGTTTTCTTTTTCGTCTGCGCTTGCCTGGCGGAGGGGGAGGGTTTTACCTGCCGGGGCAGTTCGGAGGCACCATAACCTGAACAGAATCGCTTCGACTGGCTCAGACTTCCGTCATTGCAGACAAAACGACCATCCGATGTACAGTGTGCTATGCCATCTTTTGAGCCCGAGCAGGGCTGTCTTCCACGGGCGGCATCAGCCTGCATGTTAAAAAGTACACTGACCGTAAGATGGAGAATTCTCCTGATAAAATCAGCTGGTTCTCCTCACTGACGCTGTGCAGGTCAAGCCCGCCGGCGAAGTTACCGTACTTTTTAACCCCCATCACATACAGATAATCGTTAAACCTGGGACCAAACAGTCTTTCCTTTCAGAAATCAGGCAGAATCATATCTAATCAGCCAGGGTCAATTGAATTGACCTTCCCATAAGTTCAGGAAGGGGCGCAACATCCCCTCTTCAAAACGTCTTAATTTTTTTCCTTCATTGAATGATTTAACCTTTCTCCTGCTACGCTTATTTTATGGTTCAGAAATGCAGGAACGCTTTCGATGAAAAAAATCGCCATTATCGGCTCAGGTCCAACAGGGATTTACACCTTTTACTCACTTCTTAACAACGCAGCACCGCTTTCGATCACCGTGTTCGAAAAGGCAGACCAACCCGGTGTCGGGATGCCCTACAGCGACGAGGATAATTCCCGGCTGATGCTGGCGAACATCGCCAGTATCGAAATTCCGCCCATTTTTATTACCTATCTCGACTGGCTCAAACAGCAGAGTGCGGCCCATCTTGCCCGCTATAACGTCGATAGTGAGAAACTGCACGACCGGCAATTCCTGCCGCGTATTCTGTTGGGTGAATATTTTCACGATCGGTTTCTTGCCGTCGTTGCTGAGGCGAAAAAGTCTGGCTTTCATGTCGAGGTGCACCCCAACGCAGAAGTCACGGATATTAAGGCTGATGCAGACGGCGTGGCCCTTTCAGTGAACGATGCCCCTTTCTCAAGGCGGTTTGATCTTGCGGTTGTTGCCACCGGCCACGTCTGGCCTGATGAAGATGAAACCACCCGCGCATATTTCCCAAGCCCATGGTCAGGGCTGATGGACGCGGAGATCCGAGCCTGTGAGGTGGGGATCATGGGTACTTCCCTCAGCGGGCTGGACGCTGCAATGGCGGTTGTGATGCAGCATGGCCGGTTTAGCGGGGAGCAGTTCGTTGTCAATAAAGGCAGAGAAGGGCTAAAAATCACGCTGATGTCCCGCACGGGCGTTCTGCCGGAGGCCGACTTTTACTGCCCTATCCCTTATGAACCGCTGTCCGTGTTAACGGAGTCTGTGGCGGAAAGTGAAATCGCCAAAGGCCCGGACGGGCTGCTTGACCGCATCTTTGCGCTGATGGTGAAAGAGCTCGAGCTGGCCGATCCGCGCTGGTGCCAGGCGATATCGCTCGGTACGCTGAATGCCGACACGCTTCGTGATGTCTGGTTTGAGGATCGTAAAAAGCATGGCCCTTTCACCTGGGCCGAAGCGAATCTGAAAGAAGTGGAGCGCAACAAGCGCGAAAAACGCACCGTTGCCTGGCGCTATACCGTGCTTCGTCTGCATGAAGTGGTTCAGGCCATCGTCCCTTCACTCAGTGAGCATGACAGAGAGCGGTTTAAATCCGGGCTGGAGCGTGTGTTTATCGATAATTATGCCGCCATTCCACCGCAGTCTATCCGCCGGTTACTGGCGCTGCGCGAGGCAGGGATCATTAGCGTGGTCGCACTCGGTGATAATTACGACCTGGATATCGGCAGCGATCAGACCGTCATCACCACGGCAGAAAAACGTTACCGCTTCGACGTGTTTATTGATGCGCGCGGGCAAAAGCCACTCAGAAACAAGGACATTCCCTTCCCCACCCTGCGTAAACAGCTTGCGGAAACCGGCGATGACGTCCCGGACGTGGGGGAAGACTATACGTTGCTGGCGCCTGCATCACTGCGGGGGCGCATCGCTTTTGGGGCGATCCCCTGGCTGATGCACGATCATCCCTTTGTTCAGGGTTTGTCTGAGTGCGCTGAAATTGGTAAAGCGATGGCGAAAGCGGCTGGAAAACCTGCGACAGGCGTGCGAAGGAAGTTACCATTCATGGAATTTTAACAGAGCTTCCCTGCCCTGCGGGGTCGGGTTACTCGAAGAAGACGTCCGGGTTTTCCGACAGCGACACGAACGATTTAGTGTTCTTGTCCAGGGCAAGGATTTTGCCGCTTTCAATGTCATATACCCAGCCGTGCAGGCGAATGGCGTTGTTGCGCAGGCCTACCGCCACCGACGGATGGGTCTTGATATTGCTCAGCTGCGCAAAGACGTTCTCCTGCACCATCGCATTCACTTTATCGATTGGCTTATCCCAGGTTTTCTTCTCAACCACCGCTTTTGCCGCATCAGAATAGCGCAGCCAGTGGGAAACGGCCGGCATCGGCTCCAGATCGGCGTTGTCAGCAATCGCCTTCATTGCGCCGCAGTTGGAGTGGCCGCAAATAACGATATCGGTCACGCCCAGGGCAACAACAGCATATTCGATGGTCGCAGAGACACCGCCAGGCTCCGGCCCGAACGGTGGCACAATGTTGCCCGCGTTTCGAATGACAAAGAGCTGTCCTGGCTCCTGTTGCGTAACCAGTTCCGGAACCAGACGGCTGTCGGAGCAGGAGATGAACAGCGCTTTGGGATTCTGACTGGACGCTAAACTACGAAAAAGCTCTTTACGTTGCGGGAAAATCTCTTTTTGAAAGCTGAGAAAACCTTCAATGATATGTTGCATAGCCATTTCTCTTTTATCTGTTTTAATTTAGGTATGATCGCGATCACACTCGTAAAATTTAACCACCGCGCCTTAGCGGAGACAAGCAATATATTTCTGGCCCGACCGCTGCACGATCTCATCCGCGTTCGCCAGGATGTTCTGCCCTTCAAAGGCCCCGTACAGGCGCTGGTACGTTTTCCCTGTCAGTCGGCCAATCACCGACTCAACGGTGCGGACAGGCAGTGGCAGCATATTCGGATAACTCCACATAAACGACACGGCGTCTTTACCGGGCGTAACCTGCAAAATATCACCGGCCAGCAGCACGCCGTCGCCTGACTGCCAGTGCAGCACCGTGCCGCCTGCAAAATGCCCGCCCAGCCGCAGAAGAGTCACCAAAGGCATAATCTCCAGGGCGTCCTCCTCCCAGAAGCGTATCGCCGGGCTGTCACGCATCACCCACTGCCGATCGCTGGCGTGCAGGTAGATCGGTGCGTTAAACGCCGCGGCCCACTCTTGCATGGTGGTGTAGTAATGCGGGTGCGAAATCGCGATCGCGCTGATCCCCCCGAGCGCGTCAACTAACGCTCTGGTCGCCGGGTCAAGATTGGCGATACAGTCCCACAGAACATTGCCCTGTGGCGTACGCAGCAGAAGCGCCCGCTGGTTGATGGCAAAAGAGGGAACAGTTTTGATGCTGAACAGCTGCGGCTCCAGCTGTTGCCATTTGTTGGTGTGCGTGGTCGTAAGGCTGTCGAAGTCCGTCCATGTCTGGCCCGTCACCGGGACATACTGGCGCTCATCGTCGCAAATCGGGCAGTTTTTGGGCTGTTCATCGTAAGCGGTACCGCAGGTTTTACAGAGTGTAATCATCGGCTTTTCTCAGCAATAAATCACTGAGTATGGCAGGGATTATCCATATGTGCTGAGGGGTGCCTGGCCCGCTTTTTTTTGACTTATACTATGCCAGTATCAAAAACTGAATAACGCAGGTGGCACATGGAAATTGATCTCGATAACTTAGTCTTTAACGGGCTGGATGAAGCAGAAGAGCGCAACGCGGAACGTCTCGACGATGCGGATAAAAAAGCCCAGGCGATTGTCGCCGATGACGACTGCGGCGATGCCTGCAAGATCTGAAGAAAAAGCACCGGGCTCCCCGGTGCTTTTTTTATGAATGCCTTTTGCTACCCGCTATCAGATCTCCGGCGTTTTGCTAAACCCGGTCAGCATCAGGATCAGGCTTTGGGGAGATGACCCCGTCTCAAACTGATAGTGATTTCCCTGACGATCGCCGCCGATATACCACGAAATGTCGGTTTTCCCTTCTGCCAGCGCCTTGCGCACCGCTTTATCCACGTCCACCATCCGGTATTCGCGGGAGTGGTTCAGGTACACCACCGCATCCGAGCGATAGTTGCAGGACGGTCGTGACTGCCAGCTCACGGTGGCCGGTTCCCAGTCGTTACTCGCCGGATAGAAGAAGATTTGATCCGCGCCGTCAGTTTCCACTTTCCCGCCATAAATTCTCACGCGGTATTTAAACTTGGCAGGATCCTGTCCGACAGGCAGCGGAGGGATGTTGAACTTCACCAGCGACAATGTTTCGCTGTTTTTCGTGCGTCCACCGTTCTTCCAGTTATCCTGCACCAGTAAGACCTGGGGATCGGGCTGTGAAAGTGCCGGTTCCATGCTGCTGAGCCAGACGTTAGCCTTCGCTTTTGAATAACCATACGGCACGGTGGTGCCGCAATCCATTCCCCGGTTCATGCACAGGTCGGTCATAAATCGCGCGGCATCTTCCGTCCAGCCGTTCATGAAGTCAGCATGCGCCGTATACAGGCTCCCCCACCGCTCTTCACGCTCACTGCCATGCATGATGGGGTCGAGGGAAAGCTGGACTTTACTGGTATCCAGAGAGCTAATTGTCGGGAGCACGTACGCAATATTCATGTTCACCGTCGGGATCTTCACCGGGAAGGCGGACGGACACTGTCCTTTCGTATCGTAGGTGGCGTTAGCCAGGCCGTGGGCGGGCTTCAGGTTGACCCCGTCCCAGCAGTTCGGGAACTGAATGCCGATATTAAACTGCACGGCATCCTTCGCCTTGCGTAAGCCGCAGACTTCACCCGTTCTGGTGGTATAGCCCTTACCATTGGCGCATAAAAAGGTGATATGCGGATTTGGCGCGGTGCCATGATGATCGCCCGCCAGCAGCGACAGCCCCGGCGGAAACGGATGAAGCGGCCAGGCGTCAACATTCGATGCCTGATAATAGGTTTTTTGATAGGCGGGTTTGACCACCGTTCCGTCCGGCAATTTTAGCGACGGAGCCCAGTAGGCCGAGCTGTCTGCTTTGTTATCGCAGGTGGTCTTTTCCTGGGTACGCAGAGATTCACGGCTGGAGTAAGCATCCGCGTGCACGTTACCAAAAAAATCGTGCAGCATAGCCTCATTGGGCATGCCGAACATCATAATGGCATCATCGCCGAGGGTGTGGGAATAACTGCATACAACATGCGCCTGTGGACCAGCGTGTGCCGCCTGCATGGTAAGCAGAAGTGCGGAGGCAGAAAGCGCGGGGGTTAATACTGTCCGTTTCATTATTATCTCCATCTGTGAAAGGAGATAGTGGTAACAAAACGGCCATCATTTACCGAGGCTTAGCCTGGGTATTTTTCCCTTCATCCTCGCTTTACAGACACCACGCACAGCTCATTCCAGTACATTTCGCGCGTCCGGCGCAGTTCAGCGTGACGTTTTATCATGGAACCACTCCGGGTCGATGTTGGCTACGTCCACGCCATACAGGCTGGCGACAGGCAGTATTGACTCAAGAACACGTTGCGCGCTGTTCTCCGCATTCACTGGTCGGGGCGCAAAAAACCGCCGTAACGTGCTTATCCATTTTTTCATCGTCATTACCCTTCTCGCTTAACCTGTCCTCAGTTAAACACCCAAATTGCGCCCGGGGGAAATATCAAAATCCACTGTCGATGTGCAGGATCTGCAAATAGCGCCCCGCCGTCTGCTCTCTTCTTTAACACCTTGTTCACTCATGCTTTTTTTCTCATAGCAAAGAACGATTTCTTATTTGGCGATAGCTTTCCCTTATGGGAGCGTAACGGGGTAAAACAAAAACAACGGGATGGCGTATGACTATGGCTGCAAAAATGAAAGGGTTTAAAAAACGGGCGCAGGTTCTGGGATTAGTGGCAGCCTGGGGCGTGGTTTCAGCGCAGGCGCAGGCCGATCGGCTGGCGGATATCAAGGCAGCAGGCGTGGTGAAAGTGGCCACGTTTGATGCCAATCCACCCTTTGGCTCGATTGATGCCAAAACGCATGAGATCGTGGGTTACGACGTGGACTTCGCCAAAGCGCTGGCGAAATCGCTCGGCGTCAAGCTTGAACTGGTCGCCACCAATCCGGCTAACCGTATTCCGCTGCTACAGTCCGGAAAAGCGGATCTCATCGTGGCGGATATCACGATCACTCCGGAACGCGCACAGGTCATTGATTTCTCAACGCCTTACTTTGTCATCGGCCAGCAGTTCCTGGTTCCGGCAAAATCACCGGACAAGCTTGATGACTATAGCCGGGCACGCATTGGCGCCGTAAAAGGTACGACGGGTGAACAGGCGCTGCACCAGCGTTTTCCGCAGTCCCGCGTCCTCTCTTATGATGATATTCCGCTGGCGCTGACGGCACTGCGCAATGGCAACGTGCAGGCCATTACCCAGGACAGCACCATTCTGGCCGGTCTGCTGGCGCAGGCGCCGGATAAAGCCGACTTCAAAATCCTGCCCGACCTGCTCAGTAAAGAAGAGATTGGCGTGGGGGTGAAAAAGGGTGAAACGGCGCTGCTGAAAGCCGTTAACGATGAGCTGGTAACCCTGGAGAAAAACGGCCAGGCGGCAAAAATCTATGACGTCTGGTTCGGTCCAGGCACCCCAGCTCCACAGCCTCGTAACTTTAAAATAGAAGCCCGGTAATATGCTCTCAGGTTTATTTTCACGCTCCGCGGCCAATGCCGCGGATTTTTCACATCTGGAACAGGCCAGCGTTGAGTTTCGCCATGTGGACAAACGCTACGGCGACCATCCGGTTTTAACCGACATTAACCTCACCATCATGCCGGGTGAAGTGGTTGCCATTCTCGGCCCTTCGGGTTCCGGAAAATCGACCCTGATTCGGCTTATCAACCAGCTTGAGAGCCTGAGCGGCGGGGAGATTCTGATCGACCACAAGCCGACCGGACAGCTTTCCGGCAGCAGGCTACGTCAGTTACGCAGCCGCGTCGGGTTTGTGTTCCAGCAGTTCAATCTCTATGCCCACCTTACCGCCAGTCAGAACATCACCCTGGCACTGGAGCACGTTCACGGCTGGAAACCCCTGCCCGCCCAGGAGCGCGCGCTGGCGCTGCTGGAGAAGGTCGGCATGCTGGAGAAGGCGCACCGCTTCCCCGCTGAACTTTCCGGCGGACAGCAGCAGCGCGTGGCGATTGCCCGTGCTCTGGCCTCGTCGCCGCAAATCATTCTCTTTGACGAGCCGACGTCGGCACTCGACCCGGAAATGATTGGCGAAGTGCTGTTGGTGATGAAAACCCTCGCGCACAGCGGGATCACCATGATTGTCGTTACCCATGAGATGCAGTTCGCCCGGGAAATTGCCGATCGAATCGTCTTTATCGACGGCGGAAAAATTCTGGAAACCGCGCCCCCGGCGCAATTTTTCAATCAACCGTCGCATCCCCGTGCGAGGCGTTTCCTGCAAAAAGTGCTGGATCCGCTGCATCAGGAGCAACTGTAATGCCCGCTCTGGACTGGCAGGGGGTGCTGGCCGGACAGCCCCTGCACTGGATCCTTTCCGGATTTCTCACCACTCTGTGGGTGACGCTGGCGGGGATTATGCTGGCCAGCCTGCTCGCCTTGTTCTTTATGCTTTTGCGGCTTTCCGGGGGACGTTTCGGGACATTGATCGTCAGCTGCTGGGTATCGCTGTTTCGCAATACGCCGCTGCTGGTACAGCTGCTGTTCTGGTATTTCGCCGCCTGGAACGGGTTGCCGCAGGGGCTGCGTGACGCGGTGAACGCAGACCACAGCTGGTCCATTTTACCCGGTGACGTCTGGTGGTTTACGCCCGAGTTTTTATGCTCCGCCTGGGGGTTAGGCGTCTTTACCTCGGCGTTTTTAATTGAAGAAGTGGAATCGGGGCTGCGTTCCGTACCTGCCGGGCAACGGGAGGCGGCGCTCGCTCAGGGATTTTCCTCATGGCGTCTGTTTCGCTACATTCTTCTGCCACAGGGGCTCGCTAACGCGTGGCAGCCCGTCGTCGGCCAGTACCTTAACCTGATGAAGCTCTCCTCGCTCGCGAGCGGGATTGGCTTCGCCGAACTGACCTACCAGGTCCGCCAGATAGAAAGTTACAACGCCCATGCACTGGAAGCCTTCACCGTCGGTACGGTGCTCTACTTGCTTACCGGGATGGTGACGGGAAGCGTGCTGGTGCGCCTCGGCCCCCATTCAGGGAGGAAATATCATGATCCCCGGATTTAACGTTATTGTCGAAAACCTGGATTATCTGCTTTGGGGACGTGCGGCTGCGGGAGAACCCGGCGGCGTACTGCTCTCACTGCTGATGGCCGCAGGCGCCGCCGCGCTTGCCCTGCCCGGCGGGATTGTGCTGGCTTGCGTCGCCTGGCGCTATCCCGGCGTGGTGCGCAGTGCGCTGTTTGCGTGGGCAGAGTTGATTCGCGGGATCCCCCTGATCTTCGTGATATTCTGGATGTGGTATCTGCTGCCACTGATAACCGGCAGGGATCTCCCGGGCGCGACGACCGTCACGCTGGCGCTGGCCTGGTTTACCGCGGCTGCGGTGATGCATTCGGTGTTAGCCGGACTGAGAGCCCTGCCGTTGGGCCAGAATGAGGCCGCGCTTTCTCAAGGGTTCAGTACGCAGCAAACGCTGTGGCGCGTGCTGCTGCCGCAGGCGCTGAGAAATATTCTGCCGTCGCTGGTGGGGATTTTTATCAGCCTGCTGAAGGATACGTCGCTGGCATTTATCGTGAACGTTCCTGAACTGACCACGGTGGCGGGACAGATTAACAACCGGGTGCAAATTTACCCGGCGGCCATTTTTATCTTTACGGGTGTGATCTATTACCTGCTCTGCTGCTCGCTTGAGCTGCTCGCGAAGCGCTGGCGCGTTAACCGGCCAGCGCTTTAACCACCGTTTCCATCGCTTTGGTGGTCAACTCACTGCGCTTAACGCGCTGGTTCGCCAGCGCGGTACGCAGAACGCCCGCAATGACAATATGTTTCGGCTCCTGCCCTAAATCACGCATTTCGAGAACGACCTTGCCTACCACCCGACACATCTCCTGGTACAGCGCTTCGTCTTTGGTCACATTGCCCATTGCCATCACTCCGTTGCCCTAAACCGTCAGCTTAAATCATTCGTCGGCTGGATACAAAAAAGAAGCCCGGCGTGTTGTTCGCCGGGCTTCGTCTGGAAAATCAGCAGATTAGTTGTTTACCGGGATCACTGCGCCTTTGTATTTGGTGCGGATCCAGTCCTGAATCTCTTTGGAGTGCAGCACGTTCACCAGCGCGACGATATCCTTCTTCTTCTCGTCACCGCGATGAACGGTAATGATGTTGGCGTACGGGTTATTCTCACCGCTTTCTACCGCAATGGGATCGTGCACCGGATCCAGACCGGCATCAATTGCGTAGTTGGCGTTGATCACCACCGCAGCACCTTCGTCGTTGTTGTACATCTGCGGCAGCAGAGACGCTTCGACGTTAGGGGTGAATTGCAGCTTTTTCGGGTTCTCCACGATATCGCTGATGCGCGCGGTCACTTTATCGATGCCTGGCTTCAGCTTGATCACGCCCTCTTTTTCGAAGATGGAGAGAATACGCCCTTCCTCGGACACCGCATCACGCATGATGATTTTGCCGCCTTCGGGCAGATCCTTCAGCGATTTGTATTTTTTCGAATAGATACCGATCGGCTCAATGTGGATTGCGCCCGCACTGACAAAATCATAATCCTTATCGCCCGCGTGATCTTTCAGGACGCTGTTCAGGTAAGGGATGTGCTGGAAATAGTTGGCGTCAATGTCATGCCCCGCCAGCGCCGTGTTTGGCAGAATGTAGTCCTGGAATGGTTTAATCTCCAGATCGATCCCCTGCTTCGCCAGAATCGGCTTAGCCTGCTCCAGAATTTCCGCGTGCGGGGTGTTGGACGCCCCCACGGTGAGCGTGTCCGCCCAGGAGGCAAAGCTCAGGGCACTCAGGGTTGCGGCGGCGATCAGTGTCAGTGTCTTTTTCATGATGTGGTTCCTGTGTGTATTTATTAGCGTTTATCTAACAGTGAAGTAATGGCATCGCCGCAGAACTGGATAATGAACACGATGATCAGAATGGTCACCGTTGCCACCAGCGTGACGTCACCATGGTTGCGCTGGAATCCTTCCAGATAAGCCAGATTTCCCAAACCGCCGGCACCTATCACCCCTGCCATTGCGCTGTAGCTCACCAGCGCAATCAGCGTCACCGTCATACCTGAAACCAGTGCGGGTGAAGATTCCGGCAATAAAACCCGAAACACTAACGTGCTCAGCCGCGCGCCCATCGAACGCGTGGCCTCAATGACTCCTTTGTCTACTTCTCGCAAGGCAATCTCGACCAGACGGGCGTAGAACGGTGCCGCGCCCACAATCAGGGCGGGCAGCGCAGCGTTAGCGCCAAGAATGGTCCCCACAACGGTCTTGGTGAACGGGATCAGCAGAACGATAAGAATGATGAACGGAATCGAGCGGAACACGTTCACCACAATCGACATCACGCTGTAGACCGTGCGGTTGTGGAATAACCCGCCGCGGGCGGTTAAAAACAGCGCCAGACCGAGCGCGATCCCCAGGACAAACGTCGCCACGCCGGAAAGCGCGGTCATGTAAAGCGTCTCCTGGGTTGCAGCCCAAAGCTGAGCCCACTTCAGGTGCGGAAAGAGTTCTTCAGCCATGCTTGATTACCTCGCCTTCAATATCGCTTTGCTTCAGGTCGGCGAGGATATTGTTCAGTTGTTCGTCCGATGCCACCACGTGCACCCAGAGCTGCCCGAAAACACCGTGGGCGGTTTGCGTCATTTTGCCGTGCAGGATGTTAAACGGCAGGCCGTAGCGCAGGGTCAGTTCACCGACGATCGGCCTGTGCGTGCTGTGCCCGGTGAAGGTCAGCCTGATCACCGTGCCTTCCAGATCGTTTGCCAGTTCGGTATTGAAGGTCTCTTCCTCCGCGTACTGGCTCACCTGGCGGACAAACTGCCGGGTGATCGGCTGCTGCGGATGCGTAAACACGCTCAGCACGTCCCCCTCTTCCACCACCTTGCCGTTTTCCATCACCGCCACGCGGTCGCAGATTTTGCGCACCACGTGCATCTCATGCGTAATGAGTACGATGGTCAGGTTAAAGCGACGGTTAATGTCCAGGAGCAGATCGAGGATCTGATCGGTGGTCTGCGGATCCAGCGCCGAGGTGGCTTCGTCACACAGCAGTACGTCCGGATGATTGGCCAGCGCGCGGGCAATGCCCACACGTTGTTTTTGCCCGCCGCTCAGCTGGGATGGGTAGGCATTCTCGCGCCCCTTCAGGCCGACCAGCTCCACCAGCTCGGCAACGCGAGCCTGAATTTGCGCTTTTGGCACACCGGCAATTTGCATTGAAAAGGCGATATTTTCCTTCACCGTGCGCGACCAGAGCAGGTTAAAGTGCTGGAACACCATGCTGATTTTCAGGCGTGCCTGACGCAGCGCTTCTCCCTTCGCGGCGGAGATATCCTGACCGTTAATGGTGACGCTGCCGGCGCTGGGCTTTTCCAGACCGTTCAGCAGACGGATCAGCGTACTTTTCCCGGCCCCGCTGTAACCGATGATCCCGTAAATCTGTCCCTGCTCTATCGTCAGGTTGACGTTATCTACGGCTGTCAGCGCCTGTTTCCCGTTGTCAAAAACCTTCGAAATATTGCTGAGTACAATCATTCTTATTCGTTATCCGTTTCGCATATAGCGGTTTAGCAGTATGGATGTCCAAAAGATAGTAAACAGCCGTTATCAGCTTTTAAATGACCAAAAAAGAATTTCTTATAATGCTCAGGAATAAGCAGCGAACTGGCGGGTGAAAAGCATTTAGATGAATATCAGCAATAATTATCTGCCATTTGCATATCAGGTCTTACTCACCCGACGAAATCGGCTAATTTTGCAGCACTTTATGCGGATATAGCCATCCTCACATCCGGACAACTTTACGTCTTGCTGTCTTTCCATCTGAAAACACAAGGATTATTCCTTTCCGTTCTAAAACTCAGTGAAAGGTTCTTTATTGAGAAAATTTCATGGTTCTATCATCCGGTCATCACCTCTTCACAGGACATGACCATGACGCTTTACCACTCCGTCACCGAACTGATTGGCCGTACGCCGCTCATCCAGCTGCACAAGCTGGACACCGGCCCCTGCTCGCTGTTTCTGAAGCTGGAAAACCAGAATCCCGGCGGCTCGATTAAAGACCGCGTCGCGTTGTCGATGATTAATGAAGCCGAGCGTACGGGCCAGCTACGGCCCGGCGGCACTATTATTGAAGCCACGGCGGGGAACACCGGCCTGGGCCTGGCGTTGATTGCGGCGCAGAAGGGCTACTCGCTGATCCTGGTGGTGCCGGACAAAATGAGCCGCGAGAAGATTTTCCACCTGCGCGCGTTAGGGGCGCAGGTCGTGCTGACCCGTTCAGATGTGAATAAAGGGCATCCGGCCTACTATCAGGATTATGCCCGGCGGCTGGCGAACGAACTGCCAGGCGCGTTTTATATTGATCAGTTCAATAACGCGGCCAATCCGCTAGCGCACCGCACCACTACCGCACCGGAACTGTTTGAACAGCTTGACGGCCAGATCGATGCCATCGTCGTCGGCGTGGGGTCCGGCGGTACGCTAGGTGGCTTACAGGCGTGGTTTGCAGAACATTCGCCGCAGACGGAATTTGTGCTTGCCGATCCGGCCGGGTCGGTGCTGGCGGACCAGGTTGAAACCGGACGCCATCACGATGCCGGATCGTGGCTGGTTGAGGGGATTGGCGAAGACTTTATCCCTCCGCTGGCGCACATCGAAGGGGTTAACCGCGCCTGGCGCATTACCGATCGCGAGGCGTTCACCACCGCCCGCGATCTGCTAAAAACGGAAGGGATCCTGGCAGGCTCCTCCACCGGCACGCTGCTGGCGGCGGCGCTGAAATATTGCCAGGCGCAGACTACGCCAAAACGTGTGGTCACCTTCGCCTGCGACAGCGGCAATAAATACCTATCGAAGATGTTCAACGACGACTGGATGCGCCAGCAGGGGCTGATTTCGCGTCCGCAGGCAGGCGATCTCTCGGACTATATTGCCCTGCGCCACGATGAAGGCGCGACGGTGACCGCCGCCCCGGACGACACGCTTTCCACCGTACTGGCCCGCATGCGCCTGTACGACATCTCCCAGCTGCCGGTGCTCGATAACGACAAGGTCGTCGGCATCATCGACGAGTGGGACCTGCTGAGACACATCGGGGGAGATGCCGATCGCTTCTCTCTCCCCGTGACGGCGGCCATGACGCGTCAGGTCGAATATCTGGATAAGCAGGCCCCGGAGAGCGCCCTGTACGCCATCTTTGACCGTGGCCTGGTGGCGATTATTTATGACGCAGATCGCTTTCTGGGTCTGATCACACGCAGTGACGTACTCACCGCCTGGCGTAACCGCCTGACGAAATAAAAGGAGCAAAAGATGAAAAACCTGGCCACCCTCAGCGTTCACAGCGGTGAGTATCACGACCCGCACGGCGCCGTGATGCCGCCAATTTACGCCACGTCGACGTTTGCGCAACCGGCACCGGGTGAACATACCGGCTACGAATACTCCCGGAGCGGCAATCCAACCCGCCACGCGCTGGAGACCGCCATCGCCAAACTGGAAGTCGGCACGCGCGGGTACGCTTTCGCGTCAGGGCTGGCAGCCATTTCCACCGTGCTCGAACTGCTGGATAAAGACAGCCATATCGTCGCCATTGACGACGTGTATGGCGGTACGTATCGCCTGATCGAAAACGTGCGCAAGCGCAGCACCGGGTTACAGGTGAGCTGGGTTAAGCCGGACGATGTAGCCGGGCTTGAGGCCGCCATTCGCCCGGACACGCGCATGATCTGGGTGGAAACGCCAACGAACCCGCTGCTGAAACTGGCCGACCTGGAGGCCATCGCGGACATTGCCCGGCGCCATAATGCGATCAGCGTGGCGGATAATACCTTCGCCTCCCCGGTCATTCACCGGCCGCTGGAGGCGGGGTTCGATATAGTGGTCCACTCCGCCACTAAATATCTCAACGGTCATTCAGACGTGGTTGCCGGGCTGGCTGTTGTCGGGGCAAATAAGGATCTCGCGGAGCGTCTGGGCTATCTGCAAAACGCGGTTGGCGGCGTTCTGGATCCGTTCAGCAGTTTCCTGACGCTGCGGGGGATTCGCACCCTCTCACTGCGCGTTGAGAAGCACAGCGCCAACGCACTGGCAATTGCGCAATGGCTGGAGCAGCATCCGCAGGTAGACCGCGTGTTCTATCCCGGGCTGGCGTCACATCCCCAGTATGCGCTGGCACGCAGACAAATGGCGCTGCCGGGCGGCATGATCTCCGTTGTGATTAAAGGCGATGTGCAACGCGCGGCAGAGGTGATCCGTCATCTTACGCTCTTTACCCTGGCGGAAAGTCTGGGCGGTGTGGAGAGTCTGGTGAGCCAGCCCTACAGCATGACCCACGCCTCCATACCACTGGCGCAGCGTCTTGCAAACGGCATTGTGCCGCAGCTTATCCGCCTGTCGGTGGGGATTGAGGATGCGAAGGATCTGATCGCCGACCTTCAGCAGGCGCTGGAAAAGTGAGCAAAAAACGGCGGGCGTTGCGCCTGCCGTCATAAGATGACATTAGACCTTAACGCCTTGATAACAAAATTATGTGAATCTGCACAGATTGTTTTGAAACGCTGTTTCCATTTTCCTTTTTACTGTAAATCAGCGTATAATGCGCGCCAAATCCCTGGTGAATGGTTTCAGCGCTTGGAATATAAAAAACAACGTACAACTTCTCCTCTCCTTCGTTGGGCTGGCACTCAGGCACACTTTCTTCTGCACGCTCATTTGATGTCACCTATTCTTAGTGCGTGTCATATACTCTTTCGCAACACAGGTTTGACTCCGCGGCGGTGCGCCCCCGGAGCGAGATTTCCATATCCTTCCCAACTTAAAGACTAAGACTGTCATGAAAAAGACGAAAATTGTTTGTACTATCGGCCCGAAAACCGAATCCGAAGAGATGCTGAGCAAAATGCTGGATGCCGGCATGAACGTGATGCGTCTGAACTTCTCCCACGGCGACTATGCTGAACACGGTCAGCGTATCCAGAACTTGCGCAACGTGATGAGCAAGACCGGGAAAAAAGCGGCAATCCTGCTCGACACCAAAGGTCCTGAAATCCGCACCATCAAACTGGAAGGCGGTAACGACGTTTCCCTGAAAGCGGGCCAGACCTTCACCTTCACCACCGACAAATCCGTTGTAGGTAATAACGAAATCGTTGCCGTGACCTACGAAGGCTTCACCAGCGATCTGTCCGTTGGCAACACCGTGCTGGTGGATGACGGCCTGATCGGCATGGAAGTGACCGCGATCGAAGGTAACAAGGTTATCTGTAAAGTGCTGAACAACGGCGATCTGGGCGAAAACAAAGGTGTTAACCTGCCGGGTGTGTCCATTGCTCTGCCAGCGCTGGCTGAAAAAGACAAACAAGACCTGATCTTCGGCTGCGAACAAGGCGTGGACTTCGTTGCTGCCTCCTTTATCCGTAAACGTTCTGACGTGGTTGAGATCCGTGAGCACCTGAAAGCGCACGGCGGCGAGAACATTCAGATCATCTCCAAGATCGAAAACCAGGAAGGCCTGAACAACTTCGACGAAATCCTCGAAGCGTCTGACGGTATCATGGTAGCGCGTGGCGACCTGGGCGTTGAAATCCCGGTTGAAGAAGTGATCTTCGCGCAGAAGATGATGATCGAGAAATGTGTTCGCGCGCGTAAAGTGGTTATCACCGCAACGCAGATGCTGGACTCCATGATCAAAAACCCACGCCCTACCCGCGCTGAAGCAGGCGACGTAGCAAACGCCATCCTCGACGGTACCGATGCCGTTATGCTGTCTGGCGAATCTGCAAAAGGGAAATACCCTCTGGAAGCGGTCGGCATCATGGCGACCATCTGTGAGCGTACCGACCGCGTGATGAAAAGCCGTCTGGATTACAACAACGACAGCCGTAAACTGCGCATCACCGAAGCCGTGTGCCGTGGTGCGGTAGAAACCGCTGAGAAACTGGAAGCCCCACTGATTGTCGTGGCGACCCAGGGCGGTAAATCTGCGCGTGCCGTGCGTAAATACTTCCCGGATGCGACCATTCTGGCGCTGACCACCAACGAAACTACCGCGCGTCAGCTGGTGCTGAGCAAAGGCGTGATCCCACACCTGGTGAAAGAGATTGCCTCTACCGATGATTTCTATCGTCTGGGTAAAGAAGTGGCTCTGGAACTGGTTGATTGTGGCCTGGCCCAGAAAGGCGACGTGGTGGTTATGGTTTCTGGCGCGCTGGTTCCAAGCGGCACCACCAACACTGCATCTGTCCACGTGCTGTAATATTTCACGAACAAATTATTGTTTTGTTAAAAAGCGTCCTTCGGGGCGCTTTTTTTATTCCCGCCTTTAACCAGAACTATTCAAAAAGCAAATCGGGTTTTTCTATTTAATCGCGATTTATCTAAGATGAATCCGATGAAAAATGCCTTTTTTAACATAGCTTTTTCGTCAAAATTGCCGATTTCGTTGCTTCTTTGAGCGAACGATCAAAAATAGGCGTAATCCCATCAAAAAAATATTCTCAACCCAAAAAACTTTGTGTAATACTTGTAACGCTACATGGAGATTAACTCAATCTAGAGGGTATTAATAATGAATCGTACTAAACTGGTACTGGGCGCGGTAATCCTGGGTTCTACTCTGCTGGCAGGTTGCTCCAGCAACGCTAAAATCGATCAGCTGTCTTCTGACGTTCAGACTCTGAACGCTAAAGTTGACCAGCTGAGCAACGACGTGAACGCAATGCGTTCCGACGTTCAGGCTGCTAAAGACGACGCAGCTCGCGCTAACCAGCGTCTGGACAACCAGGCTACTAAATACCGTAAGTAATAGTACCTGTTAATAAAATGGCGCACATTGTGCGCCATTTTTTTTACCTTCGTCAAACCTCTACTGAAGCGCTTTCTCTCCCTCGCCTTCCGCCACCGCCGCTGAGACACGACTGTTCTGCACCGACAGGACAGAATTGCTGGCTGACGAACCATTGCCTGCTGACACGGCAACCGGGATCCCCGCTCTGCGCGCCAGGGCCTTGTCGATTTGCGTTTTATCGCTACCTGACTCCGCTGCAAAGGCGGTAAACGCCGCCGAGTGCGTGAACGGCACCGTCTGTGGGTTTTCGCCCTCAGCCTGCGCCAGCGGCCTGTGCACCTCGATATAACGTTTGCCGTCCGGCTCGACGGAGAACTTCACCGGCTCATTGATGATCTGCACCCGCGTGCCGACGCGCACTTGCTCAAACAACGCTTTGATATCCGGCGCGTTCATTCGCATACAGCCCGAGCTGACCCGCAGCCCTACGCTGTCCGGCGCGCTGGTGCCGTGAATAAGATATTCCCCATTCCCGATGCCCAGACGCAGCGCAAAGCGCCCCAGCGGGTTATTTGGCCCTGCGGGTACCACAGGCGGCAGTTTAATGCCCTGGGCCAGTGAGCGCGCTCTGATGCCCGCTGTGGGGGTCCAGGTAGGGTTAGGGATTTTCTGACTCACACGGGTGGTGCTGACCGGTGTTTCCAGCCCAAGCTGACCAATACCCAGCGGATAGACCTGCACGATATTTTCGCCTGGCGGATAGAAGTAAAGGCGCAGCTCCGCCAGATTCACCACAATGCCCTCGCGCTCGGTGTCCGGCAGTAGCATCTGGGAAGGGATGGTAATGACCGTTCCTGGCGCAGGGTTCACCGGAGCAATGGTATTATTGGTTTCAAGGATCAGCTGTGCGGCGGTATTAAAGCGACGAGCGATAGACTGAAGTTTATTGTCACCTTCCTGAATGGTGTATGTCTGGTTTTGCCCAATCAGGCGGCTGCCTGCGGGCGGTAAAGGATAATCAACCGCCCAGGCTGAATTAACAGCACTGAGCGAACCAAGGAGTAATAGAGTTATTAGAGATGCGCGCTTCATGCTGAGATTCCTTATTCACTGACCAAACGTCAGAAAGCTGAAAAACCAGCGAGGTGGAAACCACCTCGCGAAACAGAATGAATGCTGTTCTGTCAGTTTAGCTAAGGATTGCGGCTTTGGCGCGTATGGCGCGGATCATCGCTTCCAGCCCCTGGGATCGGGACGGGGTGAGGTGCTGGGTTAAGGCCATTTTTTCAAACCACGGGCGAACATCAAAGGCGACAATATCCTGTGCCGACATCTGATGATAAAGAATAAATACGACGGCAATAAGCCCCTTCACAATGGCGGCATCGCTGTCACCCTGTAATTCGATTACGCCTTCGTCCGTCTGCTGCATCAGGATCCAGACCTGGCTCTGGCAGCCCTGAATGATGTTGTCCGGGTTATGCGCCTCTTCGCTGAGCGGCGGCAGGCGCTGACCCAGCTCGATGATATAAAGGTATTTCTCTTCCCAGTTTGCGCAACGCCCAAAGTTGCGCAGCAATTTATCTCTGTCCGGCAAATCTGCCATCTCTCGCCTCTCCGTTAGCCAAGCAGCTGGTGAATACGTTTTAGTCCCGCCACCAGTCTGTCGACCTCTTCCGTTGTGTTGTACATCACCAGCGATGCGCGGCACATAGCCGGTACCTGATAATACGCCATCAGCGGCATCGCGCAGTGATGCCCGGTACGCACGGCGACGCCGTAATTATCAAGGAAACTGCCCACATCATAGGCGTGATGCTTGCCGAGGTTGAAGGCTATCACACCCAGACGGTCAGCAGGGCCATATAAGGTCAGTTCCGGGACGCTGGCCAGCTCCTGCAAGGCATAATGCATCAGCTGCTGTTCGTACTCCTGAATCGCCGCCAGCCCCGTTTCAGTGACGTAGCTAATGGCCGCGCCCAGCCCGATGATCCCGCCCGTGTTGGGCGTACCCGCCTCGAAGCGCCAGGGCGCACGGGCGTAGGTTGTGCCGTCCGTCAGGCTGACGGTGGCGATCATTGACCCGCCCCCTTCCCACGGCGGCATGGCCTGGAGAATGTCCTCTTTCACATACAACACGCCGATGCCCGTCGGGCCATACAGCTTGTGCCCGGAGAAGACGTAGAAATCGCAGTCCAGGGCCTGAACGTCAACCGCATGGTGCATCACCGCCTGGGCGCCATCAATCAACACTTTCGCACCGGCCTGATGGGCTTTGTCGACGATCAGCGCCACCGGATTTTCCGTCCCCAGCACGTTTGAAACGTGGGTCACCGCCACCAGCCGCGTTCTGTCGTCCAGCAGGGCGTCCAGCTTTTCCAGCTGGAGCGTGCCGTCTTCATTCAGGGGGATCACCCGCAGTTGCGCCCCCACACGCTCACAGAGCATCTGCCAGGGCACGATGTTGGCGTGGTGCTCCATCTGGGTGATGATGATGTTATCCCCCGCGTGCACCTGCGCATTGCCCCAGCTGTTAGCCACCAGGTTGATCCCTTCGGTGGTGCCGCGCACGAATACCAGCTCGTCCGGCGAACGCGCGTTGAGGAAGGCAGCAACCTGCGTGCGCACGTTTTCCATGCGCTGGGTCGCTTCGGCGCTCAGGGTGTGGATCCCGCGATGTACCGCCGCATAACCATGGCGGTAAAACTCGGCTTCCGCATCCACCACCTGATTTGGTTTTTGCGCGCTGGCCGCACTGTCGAGATAGGCCAGCGGCAGACCGTTCACTTCACGGGTCAGTACCGGAAAATCTGCCCGGACTTTCTCTACGGGAAATGTCATGCTTCGCCTCCAGGCAGCCGCTGACCGATACGGGCCAGCACCTGCTGTTTAAGTCCGCCATCGGGCAGCGCTTCCGTCAGCTCAGCCGCAAAGGCGTAAATAATCATCTTTTGCGCGGCCTGCTGGTCTATCCCGCGCGAGCGCAGGTAGAACATCTGCTCATCGTCAATACGCCCGACCGTCGCCCCGTGGCTGCATTTCACGTCGTCCGCATAAATTTCCAGCTGTGGTTTGGTGTCCACCTCTGCCAGACGTCCCAGCAAGAGGTTGTTGTTGGTCATCTGCCCGTCAGTTTTGATGGCGTGCTGCGCCACGTTTATCAGGCCGTTAAACACCGCACGTCCTTTGTCGCTGACGATGGTTTTGTGCAGCTGACGGCTGTTGCAGTAGCCTTTGTTATGCTCAAGCCAGGTGCGCGTGTCGCACACTTCTGACTTCACTGGCATCGCCAGGCTGTTAATACGTAGCGTAGTGTTTTCACCGTTCAGCTGGGTGCTGGTATTGTGGCGCAGCACCGCGCCGCCAAGCAGGAAGCTGTGGCTGTACGCCGCGGCATCCTGGCCCAGCAGAATATCGTTGTGGGCGAAGTGGTGACTGAGCGGATTCTCAAACGCCAGCTTGATGTGGTGCAGCTGAGCATTGGCCGCCACGTTCATCGTCAGACGCGAACCGGTAAAATGACGGGTGTCGTTAAGGCTGACGTAATGCTCGATCACCGTCGCCTCTGCCCCTTCTGCCAGCTCAAGATGGTGGCGATAGTGGGCGGTGTTAATCTCATCACCCTCAACGCCCTGGGTGATATGCATCAGCAGCAGCGGCTTAGCCGGACGCTGATTACGCTTAACGCGAATATGGGTGACAGATTGCGACAGGCTCTCTGTCAGGTGCAGGAAGACTTCAGGCTGAACGGGCGCGTTCAGCGACTGACGTTCATCGTTAATGACGATATCGAACCCGCTCTCCTGCACGCTGTCGCTCAGCTCCGCACGGAACAGACCGTCGACAAATACCAGACGCACGGCATCCACGCTCAGCGCCAGCATGTCGCGCTGATCGGGGCTGACCTGCGCCAGACGGGTGACAAACTCGCCGTTCAGCAGGCCATCCAGCGGGGTATATTTCCAGTTCTCATGTTTACGCGTCGGTAAACCGAGACGCAGCATCTGCTGGAGATGGTGCTGAGCCTGTTCAGAGCGCGCTCGACCCTGCGCTTCAAACAGCCGGTGCCACTGCTGAAGTGCATTACTGCTGTTCGGTAAGCCAGCCATAACCCTGCTCCTCCAGTTGTTTAACCAGCGTAAAGTCACCGGATTTCACAATGCGTCCCTGGTAAAGCACGTGGACATAGTCCGGTTTGATGTAATCCAGAATTCGCTGATAGTGAGTCACGATGATAAATGAGCGGTTGCCGTCACGCAGGGAGTTCACCCCGTCGGCAACGATCTTCAGGGCATCGATATCCAGCCCTGAATCGGTCTCATCGAGAATGCACAGCGCCGGTTCCAGAACCGCCATTTGCAGAATATCGTTACGTTTCTTCTCACCGCCGGAGAAACCCACGTTTACCGAGCGGGTCAACAGATCTTCCGGCATTTTCAGCAGCTTGATCTTCTCTTCCATCAGATCCTGGAAGTCAAAGCGATCCAGCGCCTCAAGGCCGCGATACTTGCGCACCGCGTTCAGCGCGGTTTGCAGGAAGAACTGGTTGCTGACGCCCGGAATTTCCACCGGATACTGGAAGGCCATAAAGATGCCCTCGCCGGCACGCTCTTCCGGCGACATCTCCAGCAGATCTTTGCCGTTAAACTCAACGGAGCCGCTGGTAACTTCATAATCTTCGCGTCCTGCCAGCGTCGCTGAAAGCGTACTTTTCCCGGAGCCGTTTGGCCCCATGATGGCGTGAACTTCACCCGGTTTGACGTCAAAATTGAGGCCACGCAGGATCTCTTTCTCTTCCACGCTAACCTGTAAATCTTTAATGCTTAACATGTGCTTTCCTTAACCGACGCTGTGTTCAAGACTAATGGCGAGGAGTTTCTGGGCTTCAACGGCAAATTCCAGCGGCAGTTCAGAGAACACGTCCTTACAGAAGCCGTTAACGATCATTGAAATCGCATCTTCTTCACTGATCCCGCGTTGCAGGCAGTAGAAAAGCTGATCTTCACCAATACGTGACGTAGTTGCCTCATGCTCAAGCTGGGCGCTGTTATTGCGGCATTCGACATACGGGAAGGTATGCGCCCCGCAGTCCGCGCCAATCAGCATGGAGTCACACTGGGTGAAGTTACGCGCGTTGGTTGCCGTCGGCATGATTTTCACCAGCCCGCGATAGCTGTTCTGGCTGTGACCGGCAGAGATCCCTTTGGAGATGATGGTCGATTTGGTGTTTTTACCGATGTGGATCATCTTGGTGCCGGTATCGGCCTGCTGATGACCGCTGGTCAGCGCCACGGAGTAAAACTCACCGATGGAGTTGTCGCCGCGCAGAATACAGCTCGGGTATTTCCAGGTAATGGCGGAGCCGGTTTCTGACTGAGTCCAGGACATTTTGCTGTTTTCGCCTTCGCACAGCGCGCGTTTGGTGACGAAGTTCAGAATACCACCGGTGTTGCCGTCGCCCGGGAACCAGTTCTGTACCGTAGAGTACTTCACTTCCGCATCTTTATGGATGATCACCTCTACCACCGCCGCGTGCAGCTGGTAGCTGTCGCGCACAGGAGCGGAGCACCCTTCGATGTAGCTTACGTAGCTGCCTTCATCGGCCACCAGGATGGTGCGTTCAAACTGGCCGGTTTTTTCCGCGTTGATGCGGAAATAGGTCGAGAGCTCCATCGGGCAGCGCACGCCTTTCGGCACGTAGATAAAAGTACCGTCTGACGCCACCGCCGCATTCAGTGCCGCGAAGAAGTTATCGTTACTCGGCACCACGGTACCAATATACTTTTTCACCAGCTCGGGGTGATCGTGAATGGCTTCACCAAAGGAACAGAAAATGATCCCCTGCTCCGCCAGTTTTTCACGGTAGGTGGTTGCCACCGAGACGGAGTCAAAAATGGCGTCTACCGCCACCTCTTTGCCTTCGCGCACGGGCACGCCGAGCTGATTAAACGCCTCTTCCACCTCTTTACTCAGGAAGCTGTTCTCCGCGCCGGTTTGCTGAACCGCGCCGGGTTGCGAGGCACAGGTATCATCACAGCTGCCGCAGGAGGGCGCGGAGTAGTAGCTATAATCCTGATAGTTCAGCTTATCGTAATGCGCTTTCAGCCAGTGGGGTTCTTCCATCTCCAGCCACGCGCGGAATGCGCTCAGGCGAAACTCCAGCATCCACTCCGGCTCGTTACGTTTCGCCGAAATGGCGCGCACGACCTCTTCGTTGATGCCTTTCGCCAGCTCATCGGTTTGCAGCTGCGTAAAGAAACCCTCTTTATAGTTGAGGTGTCCGCCGCTCCAGGTGTTTACATCACTCGTTGCTTCAGTATTACGAGACATAGTACCGCCTATACCCCAAAGCTTTCGCCGCAGCCGCATTCGTTCTGGGCTTTCGGGTTATGAAATTTGAATAACTGGTTTAAACCTTCCCGAACGTAGTCGACTTCGGTTCCATCGATAAACGGCATCGCCTGTAGCGCGACGTATAACTTTGCACCGTCGGTTTCAAAGACCAGATCGTCCTTTTCAGGTTCGGTTACGGTATCCAGCACGTAGCCAAATCCCGCGCAGCCAGTCTGCTTAACGCCTAAGCGTACGCCGAGGATGTCGGGATTTTTTGCCACCAGCTCATGAATATGCGCCGCCGCCGCGGGCGTCAGCGTTAAGCCACGCCAGGCAAAATCGGCCGGATTGAAGGTTTCTGAATGCAGTTCCATAGGTCCACCTCATCTGATAAGCCACCAGGGCATAACACCATGTTAGTGATAACGATTATCACTTCAACCCCCTGCGAGCAGGGGCTTTGGGCTAAACCGCCCTTTTTGGCTACTTTCATTAAGCATAGACCCTGTGACGGGATGCGGATGGGATGGTTAGATTTGTTCAATGTATTGATAAATAATGCATTTCATAAGATAGGCGGTAAGTTGGCGGGCAATGAGAAAAATTGTATTGGAAATACCTATTTTTGAGATAGCTATCTTCCAATAAGAAAGCTGACTCGAAAAGACAAAAAGGCCCTGACGGACCCCTTAACATCAGTGATGGAACGAAACGGCGAAACCCTGTTCACGCCAGTGGTCGAGCTGCTCCTGTTGACGAGGCGTAGGCGCTTTACCGGTCCAGACGAAGATTTTTTGCCCGGGGAAGAGTTCAGGACGTGGAGAATCAATCGGCTCAGCCAGCACGTCGATATGCCAGCCTTTGTAGGCAAGACGGGCCGCTTCCAGCCACAAATGCGTACGGTCGTCGCACTCCCACCCAATCAGCAGCGCATCCTTACCTGCTTTTTTTCGCGACTCACCCAGGCTTGCAACGGCAAACTCAATCAGGACACCGTCCAGCAGGCTCGCCATGTGGCGCACCGTATTCTGGTCCTGGTTCATTCGCTGCCGCACAGGGGTGATGATGTTATCTATCAGAACATCCATCGCATGGTCACGGCGGAACTCGCCGATTTTGGCGCGCAGTTTTGCCGGATTGGCATAGCGCAGAACGGTTAACATCTCTTCCTGAAAAGATGCCCAGTTCCCCTGAGTCATTACTTCTGTATTTTCAAGAAGCGCTTTTACTTTACCGACCGAAACACCCGTTTTCATCAGGCGTTTGATCTCTTCGATACGCAGGATATCTTCATCGTCAAACTGACGATGACCCCCTTCGCTTCGCTGCGGCTTCAACAATCCATAACGGCGCTGCCAGGCACGCAGCGTAACGGGGTTGATACCGCATCGTTCGGCCACTTCGCCGATACTGTAATAGGCCATTAACTCCCTCACGCACAATACTTCCATACCTAACCAAACCAACCTTATCAGATTGTACAAATCATTTGTATAACTAACTCCTCGTTCTGAGACAAGTGAATGGCTCAACGAACCACTCACTCGTTAATGTATTGTTGTATAAATTTAGCCGTACGTACAGGTCACTTTTAAGAGTTACGTACAGGTTTTTATAAATCGTACTTTTTCTCGGGCCAGGCAATCGCCGGTATGCCCCCCAGGCGCGGGCTGGCGAAAAGGTGCCCCTGGAACTGAGAAATCCCGGCTGATTCCAGCCACATCCACTCTTCAGCCAACTCTACGCCTACCGCACAGAACAGAATTTCCAGGGACGCGCAGCATTTAATAATTGACTGAATGATCGCCTGACGCGGGCCGCTCTTGTGCACGTTGGCAATCAAATCACGGTTGATCTTGATTCTGTCCGGCTGAAACTGGGCCAGCAGTTGCAGACCGGCGAATCCCGCGCCAAAGTGATCGATGGCCACGCTGATCCCGGCGCTTTTAAGCTGTCTGACCGCGCTGGTGAACTCTTCGAAGCGCGAGATCGCCTCGCTCTCGGTGAACTCGACCACAATTTGCTCCGGCACAAAACCGTTCGCCTCAATTGCCGTCAGTAAAAAATCGACGGCGCCAGGAACATTGACCAGCGTCATCGGCAGCAGATTAATGGACAACGTTTGAGTCTGTAGGCCCAGCGCGCTGGCCATCGACAAAGCCACCTGTTTACTCTTCAGATCCGATTCGTACAGCGCCTCACGCGACAGGTTGGCAAAATAGCTTTCCGGGGACTCACCGGACGGCGTGCGGATCAGGGCTTCCCAGGAAACTACCTGCTGCATAAACGGATCGACGATAGGTTGAAATGCGAAACTACAGTCCGCGCCCTTTGCCACTACAGTCGGCTGGGAGGATAACGGCGTGTTTTCGGTGACAAACTCCCAGGCGTCAGCCGGAGGCAGCTCAAAGTAGTTGGCTTTTTCAGTGGCCTCAACGAAGGTGCGGAAAAATTGCAGGGCGCGATCGTTATAGGTCAGCTGATAGCGGGTTGTGCCTTTATCGAGTACCTGTTGCAGCACTTCGTCGGTATCGTACTGACGAAGGTCAAAGAGCTCCATACCCACGTTGCCAAAACGTCTTGAAGGCCCGTGATCGCTTAACAATTCGACCACGTTGTGATGCCGTGGGTCACGGCAGATGAGCTCATAGATCTCCTTAACGTTATCAGCGGGCCCTTCAAGTAACTGAAAAAAGTGTGTGCCGTTAAACAGCAAAATCCCCGTCACATCGAACTGGCGATTTCTACAATTTGCAGCAGCGACCATGTCTTCCAGCGCTTTCACTGGAACGTCCTCGCAGATGTGACTGCGGTAAATGATGGTTGTGAGCATGCTAATCCTGAAGATTGAGGGGGTGACCACGAAAACACGTGGGGAAAACTCTGTTATAGCACATTAATTGCCCAACAAATAATTTACATCTCAACGATTTACACGGCTTTTTTGCGTCATTTACGGGCTTGTACAACTCTGCGACGCCGCTTCGAATTGTACAATATATCTTGTGAATACCGCAGTAAATCGTATAAGAATAAGCATATGATAAATAATGATTTTATAAAATATATTATAAAATATTTAAAAAATTGTACATTTTAAATGTACAGATTTGAAAATTATGTATACCTTAAATGTAACGTTACTGATTACGAAAATTTACAGGAGCGAAACATGCAGCAGAACGGACACCTCGCAGACTCGGCAACAGCGATTGCGCAGTATTTCGAAAAAGCCGCGCTTCCAACCCAACAGGAAACATTGGGTCAGGTTGTTGTTGAAATCCTTAGCGACGGGCGAAATCTGAATCGCAAATCGCTCTGCACAAAACTGTTGAGTCGCCTTGAAAAGGCCAGTGGCCCGGAAGAGGAACATCATTATCACATGCTTCTTGGCCTGCTCTTCGAACGTTAATGTCATGAACAGCAGTGATGCGGACAGACTAATCGACAAGCTTATTGGAGAAGCCGCTCTTTCACTTTTGAAGGAGCGCGGTCCCGTGACGACCGAGGGATTGGTTCAGCGTCTGCGTAACATGCAAGCATATGAAACGGATCCCCAGCGGCGGGAGACATTAGCGCGAGTGATAGCTGAAATCAGCTCTGGCACGGTCGCTTTTAAAGGTCGCAGAACCGCACAAGGACGAATACAGAGAGAGGGATCTCTCAAAAATAACCGAGACAATGTAGTGCCGTTATTTGGAAATGGAAAACCGTCCGATCCTAAAAAGATACATTGACTACAACTTTACAGCTACGGTGAGAACAAATGAGACAAAATATTCAGCTTCAACCCGAATACCACTCCGCCTTTTTAGATAGCGCGTTGTCGGAGTATTTCCGTCACGCAGGCGATCGCTTTGCTGAAGAGTCTGCCATTTTTTCGACTGCGGTTCGTTGTGTTCTCGCTTCCGAAGGTCATTTGACCAACAAAGCGATCATTCTCTGGCTAATCCAGACGCTGGAATCCACCGATGATGTCGTTAAGGCGGATGTGATCCGCAAGACGCTGGAAATTGTCGTCGGTTACACCATGGACGATCTTTAACGCCTCCCCCATCCCTACGGATAGCGTGTCATCGTCAATTCTGACGAACAGACTGACGATGACACACCCTCTCTCCTCTAACGCCCTGTTAATCAAGAACGCTGAATGTGGCATGGATCCTGCTTAGTCCGCTAAGGGACGGGGCTTTCCAGTAAACATTGCTTCATTTCTTAACAGGTCTGTTATTGATGAAAAAAATCGCCAGCGTCTGCCCCTACTGCGGTGCAGGCTGCAAACTAAACCTCGTCGTTAAAAATAACCGGATTATCCGTGCCGAAGCCGCTGATGGCGTAACCAATCAGGGCACGCTTTGCCTGAAAGGGTTCTACGGCTGGGACTTTCTTAACGACACACGGCTGCTTACCCCCCGTCTGACGCAGCCCATGATCCGCTACAGCAAAGGCGAGGCCTTTACCCCTGTTACCTGGGAAGAGGCCATTCGCTATACCGCTCACAGGCTTAAAAGCATCAAAGAACAGTATGGCCCTCGGTCCATTATGACTACGGGTTCCTCACGGGGAACGGGCAATGAGACCAACTATGTGATGCAAAAATTTGCCCGAGCGGTGCTGAATACTAACAACGTCGACTGCTGCGCCCGCGTCTGTCACGGTCCGTCCGTTGCCGGTTTACAGGAGACCCTCGGCAACGGCGCCATGAGCAATTCCATTAACGATATTGAAAACTCAAAATGCCTGCTGGTATTCGGCTATAACTGCGCCGACTCTCACCCCATCGTCGCCCGACGCGTGCTTAAAGCACGTGAAAATGGCGCTAAAATCATCGTCTGCGATCCGCGTCATATTGAAACGGCACGCATTGCCGATCTTCATCTTCAGCTAAAAAATGGCAGTAACATGGCGCTGGTCAATGCCTTTGGCTATGTCCTGCTGGAAGAGGAACTGTACGACAAAAACTACGTTGCCCGCTTTACAGAAGGGCTTGAGGCGTACCGGCTGACGGTAAAAGATTACGCCCCCGAGCAGGTTGAACATCTGACGGGGATCCGCGCGCGGGATGTTCGTCAGGCAATGCGCATGTTCGCAGCGGCGCCTTCAGCAACGGTGATGTGGGGAATGGGCGTCACGCAGTTTGGTCAGGCGGTCGATGTGGTGAAAGGTCTCTCCAGCCTGGCGCTGCTGACCGGCAACCTGGGCCGCCCTGCCGTCGGCGTGGGTCCGGTTCGCGGGCAAAATAACGTTCAGGGTGCCTGCGATATGGGCGTTCTGCCCAATATGTTCCCCGGCTACCAGGACGTCACTGACCCGGCGGTCAGACTGAAATTTGCCGATGCGTGGAAAATCAATGTCAACCGGATGGACGATCGCGTCGGGACGCGTATCACCGAAGTGCCGCATCTCGCGCTGGAAGGAAAGATCAAAGCGTATTACATCATGGGGGAAGATCCGCTTCAGACAGAAGCCGATCTGGGTCTAGTCCGCCGCGGCTTTGAGGCGCTCGATTTTGTGGTGGTTCAGGACATCTTTATGACCAAAACGGCAGAGGTGGCTGACGTGCTGCTCCCTGCCACCTCATGGGGAGAGCACGCCGGCGTGTTCACCTGTGCCGATCGCGGCTTCCAGCGTTTCGGCAAAGCCGTTGAGGCCAGCGGCAACGTGAAGCGCGACTGGGAGATTATCAGCCTGCTGGCCACGGAGATGGGCTATCCCATGCATTACGAGGATAACCAGCAGATCTGGGACGAAATGCGCGAGCTGTGCCCCCTCTTCTACGGCGTGACCTACGAAAAAATGGGCGAGATGGGCCATGTGCAGTGGCCTTGCCCATCCCTCGATCATCCCGGCACCCCCTACCTGTACAAGGATAATCAGTTCGACACCCCTACTGGCAAAGGACAGCTATTTGCCGCCCCCTGGCGCGCCCCGGCGGAGACACCGGATGCGGATTACCCGCTGGTACTGTGCACGGTGCGCGAAGTGGGTCACTACTCCTGTCGCTCAATGACCGGGAACTGCGCAGCGCTGCAAAGCCTGGCCGACGAGCCGGGCCGGGTGCAAATGAACCCGGCGGATGCGGATGAACGGGGGATTGCCGAAGGCCAGCTGGTCTGGGTGCGTTCACGCCGGGGTAAAGTGATCACCCGCGCCAGCATCAGCGAGCGCATCAATGCGGGAGCAATCTATATGACCTACCAGTGGTGGATTGGCGCCTGTAATGAGCTGACGCAGGATAATCTCGACCCGATCTCCAGAACGCCGGAAACGAAATATTGCGCCGTGCAGCTGGAGGCGATCGAGGACCAGCGCTGGGCGGAGGATTTTGCGGCTTCCGCGTACCAGACCATGAAGACGCGTTTGATCGCTGCGGTTAACGTTTAAATGCATTGCCGGGTGGCGGCTATCGCTGCCCGGCCCGCTATCCGCTGCTGTTTTACGTTATCTGTTGTGCATAATTATTTTCCAGGTAATCGCGAAGCAGGTTCGGACGGCTCTTTTTCTCCATCAGCCTTCTCAACAGTACGATCAGCTCGTAATCGCTTCGCAGATTAAATTTCTGCATCATCATATATTTATGGGTAAAGACCGTTTTTTCGCTCATCTTCAACGCGTTCGCGGTCTGCACCACCGACAGCCCCCGGTAAAAATTGACCATAATACGAATCTGTTGCCGGGATAACCCTTTATGCTGGCAGTCGAAACAGGTCTTTTTATTCAACGTGTAACCTGGTAATTGCGTCCTGAACCAAGCGATAAACAGAACGCCGCTAATACGATCAAGCGACGCCCGGCGCGGGAGAAAAATGATGTCCTGAAAGCAGGAAGGCAGCGCCGAAAAGCGCAGCTCATCGTCGACGAGACCTATCACAATTCCTTTTTGCCGGGCCAGTAACTCCGGAAAACAGGTCAGCGTTTCCCCCTGACATAATGAAAGAACAATAATATCAGCCTGGCTGACGTTTTCATTGGTCAGCGCCAGGTGAAATGTGATGGAGCGATGAAAGTTATGCTTAAAAAAATCGTCGAAAAAGCTCTGTAGCCCAGCCTGAAAAAACAGATCCGTTTCCTGAATCAGAATATTTAACATAGTTCACACCAACGTCTTTAAAAAAGGCTTATCACCGGCATTTAGTTGTACTGCATCGTCATCACCACAACCGCAATGATGCTCCCCGGCGTGGCGCCTCCCGGCATAGATTTTACCGAGGCCAGCATAGCCATTGTCGCGGTTCTGTCCGCGGCAATGGTCTGGGTCATACTGGTGCCTGTTCCTTTAAGCGCGCCGGTTTGGGCATCGCGCATGGCTATCGCCACATGCGTGGCCGAACCGCTGTTCATAAAATAGTCCGCACCCGCCTCGGGATCGGGGCTGCCGGTGAAAGCGACGGTCACACTCTGCGTTCCGGTTGGGCACTGGGTAAACAGCAGACTGAAAGGCACCGGATCCGATGTTGAGCCCGGCGTCGCCATATTGGTTGCCTGAATATTGCCCAGGTTGACATCAAGGCTGTTACTGCCGCCATTAAATATGCACGGCGACGCAACGATATTTCCCGTCACACCGATGTTGACGCTATCAGCGGAGCATACCTTCCCGCTGAGTAAGGCAAGTAAAAGCAGTGTCCTGCATCTTATTTTCATCTTCTTACCTGCTACTGGTAGGTCAAATTAAGGGTGGCGGAGGCATTCGCTGAACCTGACTCCACGCGGGTTAACGTCTGGTAATACCGGGCCGTTAATGGCAACGTCTCTTGCCCCCCGGCAGACTGCCGCAAGAATAGTCGGCTGTTCATCACCAGCGGTGCACCGTTATAGATAAGCTGCACCCCCACCCCTTTCGCAGTGCCGGCATTTCCCTGCCCGGTTAAGGCCATCACGCTGGTATTGGCGCTGTCCGGGTTCTGTATTCCACTGAGCGAGACCGTAATATTGGTTCCGGCGGCGCAGGTCAGGCCCAGGTTTTGCGTGTTCTGTGCTCCCGCTGGCGTGGTGCCCACCGTGGAGCCGAACGCCGAGGCGGGAATATCCCCTATCGGAAACGTCAGCTGGGCCGTATTCACCGTGCACGCCAGAGCATTGATGGTGCCGGAGGTGAGCTGCGTGGTCAGACCGTCACGGTAGAGGCCATCGCTTCCCTGAAGCGTCACGACACCGATCGTCCCGGGGGTTAATACCCCCGATGAGACCGGGCCCGTCACCACCAGCTCAATCCTCCCGCCGTACCAGTCCACATAGGAGGTCTGCGCATTGTACGAGAACGTATTGCTCGGGTTTTCAAAATAGCCGTTGGAGGAAAAGCGTATCCCTATCCCGCTGACGTTCGTGTTGTAAACATGGTTGCCGTAACTGCTCAACGTGGCGCTGTTGTAGCGCATGCTGAATCCCAGCATCAGCGGATTCGTACACCCGGTAAGATAGGAGCCAGTGGCTGACGCTGCGCCGGAAAATACCACCGTGCCGACAGGCGCATCGCGCTGCACGTTGATCGTCCCCACGGACAGGGTGGAAAGCTGCGGGGTGATAGTGGTGCAGGTACCGGCCCGAGCGATACTTCCCGCCGCGAGCAAACAGAGCAGCAGCATCGCGTTAAGACATTTCATGTTAGCGTTCCTGACGGCAGGTGGCGCGCATATCAGCGATCCCACCGTACGTTGAGTGATTCGGCAGCGTGAAATCAGCGCGGCATTGCTGGCTGGCTTGACTTCCCCATGTGGCGACTAACGTTCCCTGCTCGCGCATCCCGGTTAAATAGACCTGACCGCGATCGCCGACAATAAAACTGCCGCTGTCATCACCCACAAGGGTGACCACCGCCCCAAACGGAACGGCGCGATCGTTGTCGGTCAGGGTCATCAGCACCCGGCGACCTGACTTCGGCAGATAATCGGCTCTCACCACCGCTCCCCGCGTCGGCGTCACCGTGCGAGTGTTGATCTCCAGCTCGACATCGTCCGGCATCGTTTCCGGGTCGAGGGTGAGATCGTTTTTCCGGTAGACAGAAAGGTTGCTCACGACCGTATATCCGCGAAAATCTGTCCGTACACCGGGCTGATTGCGGATATCCACGTCGTGGGCGCCAGGGGCTTTGATTAAGACGCTGGTCTCCCCCAGCGGCTGGGAAAGCGTGATGCCATCAGCATGGGCGAGAATGCCGCCTTGCAGCCCGTAATTCAGGCGTTCACTGTTTTTGTCATAACCATAACCTGCCGTGACTTCGCCATAGGTGCCTTTGTAGTCCGCGTTAACATTGCCGGTATAGCCCACACCCTCTGTTCCGTATCCCTGCTGTACGTTCCAGTTCAGGGCACGGTTCTCGAGCGCTACCCCGTTCAGGCCGACGTTATGCGTCGTCCCGTTATTCCCGCTGGCGTTCATGCCATAGTTAGCCCATGTCTGCGGCAAAAATTTATCCAGCGGAATGCTGACGTTGAACGCCAGAAACTGGTCATGGTCAGCGTTTTTTTGGCTGTCGCGGGTTTCTGACGCTGAGCGGACATTTTTGCTGTAAGTCCATGTCAGGCCATAGCTGATGTTGTGCCAGTAGTTGCTATAGCCGACGCTCCACGAAGCCATCGACTTACCGTCATTCCAGTAATCTTCCCGCGCCGCACTGAGGGTAAGCGCGCCCAGGTTGTCCCCCAGCGTCTGGCTCATCGTCAGCTCGGCACGGTTACGTCGCCTGTCCTGAAGCGCGCTGCTGTCGCCGTACGAATCGAGGACGTCCTGCATCCCGTAATAGCCGCGGGTCGAGTAGCGATACCCGGCAATCGAAAAGTTGGTCCCGGTATTGATAAAATTCTTGCTGTATCGGGCCCGCCACGACTGACCGTTTGTTTTCGCGGCATGCTCCGGCGTTGACCAGCCCTGAGTGACGTCTGCGGATACAGCCCCGAGATCGCCCATATTCTTGCCCACCCCCAGAGCCGCCGACTGGTACTTATCTGCCCCCTGGACGCCGCCATATAGCGTAATACCATGAGGGAGGCCGTAAATTCCGGTCAATTGCCCGAAGGGGGTTTTCTCCACGCTACGGTTATACGAGCGATACTGCCCGGCGGTAAGGGCATATTTCAGGCGCCCCTCCCGTTGCAGGACCGGCAGCGAAGCGTACGGCAGGGTGAAATGTTGCTCACTACCATCAGCTTCGACGATCGTGACATCAAGGTCTCCCGCGCCGCCGGTGGGATACATATCCGCGATCTCAAACGCGCCCGGTGCCACATAGCTTTGGTAGATTTGATAGCCATTCTGACGCACCACGACCTGCGCGTTAGTCCGCGCAATACCGCGCACCACCGGCGCATAGCCTTTCAGGGAATCCGGCAGCATATCGTCGTCGGACGCCAGCTGGACGCCGCGAAACGGCATGCTGTCAAAGACATCGGCAGGCGCGGAACTGTCTCCGAGCGTAAGCTGGGCTTGCAGGGGAATAATCGCGCGCTGCATCAAGGTATAGACGTTGTCCCACTTATCCTGGCCGGACGCATCGCGGGACCAGGTGGTGTAGTTGCGTAACCGCCAGGGACCGACGTTGATCCCCGGCCGCAGGTTTGCATACTGGCTGTCGCTGCGGGTGCCTGCCCCGCTTCTTGCCCGGCTGTTTGCCCCGCTCAGGCTGTAGTTGAGCATGGCCGCGGTAATGCCTTCATCCCACATATCCGGCGGAACGTAACCTCTCGCTGGCAGGTCTATAGCCGCCTGTGGAATGCTAATCGCCAGACGCTGGGCGCCAAACTGGAAATCCGCGCTGGCCTGTGGGATCGCCCTGAGATCGGCGCATTCACCTTCCCCGGCGGCAAGCTGTGGGAAAAGCGCCGTTTTCACGCCCCACGCTTTTAACTGCCCGATACTCAGGCAAGGCTGCAACGTTTCACTGCCGTTAGCATCCTTCACTGCCATAAAACGAATATCCCGCGTTTCCAGCAGCCGATCGTCAAGAATAATATCAACGTGGTATGTCCCGGGCGCCTGCGAGCCGGATTCAAAGGCAGATAAATCCGCTTTTCCCATTCCGGGATTATCCAGCTCTACCAGTTCCGTATTAAACGTCTCACTGGCATACAGTGTGGGAGAGACACCAGCAAGCGCGAGGGCAATAAATATTGCCAGGCGCGCAGGCTGCATTGCATTCAATGCCGTTGTCATGACGAACACCTGATTAACGCGTAAGGATCACAAACTGGCCCGGTGTAATTCGCCAGGGCTGCCATAATCGTTAATGACTTTAAACGTCAGCGTATTGCCACTGGTTCCGTTCGGTAACGGAAAACGGGCTGTGCCTGAAGGCATCACGTACGTGACATCGTCAAGCTTCTTATTACCCAACGTAATTTCATTGAAATTGATAACGTACGGCGTAGGGTTATTAACCTGAAGGGTATTTCCCGCACGACGCCAGGTTAATTTATTGGCTTGCTCCTCGGGGGTAGACGCACGAAGAGTCTCTGGTCGATAAATTAATTTGATGCGCGTTTTGACGGCAATTTGCAGCGAGTTCATCTGCTTTGAGGCTGAAGGAATAGCTTTAATGTTCAGCCAGAATAAACTCTCCCGCCCCTGAGGCAGTGAGCCGGTCATGACAATACGCTCAAGGTTCTTTTGCCCGCCGTCCAGCCGATACAGTGGTGGCGTAATAATAAAAGGCGCTTTACCCGATTGTTCATCCTGAACATCTATCCACGACTGGATTAAATAAGGAACATTATCAGGATTAGTAATACCTATTGACGCCTCTTTTTTAGTCCCATCAAAAATAATACGGGTGCCGCCAATAATTACTCCTGCACTGACGGATGTTAACGTCAGCGGTAACAGCGCCATAGCCAGGCCCATTGTCGTGATAAAACGCATTTTAATACCTCATAAAACAAGGGGCCGGGCGGCCCCCTGCTGATTACTGCAATGACTTAGTTGTATACCACTGAGAAGTTTGCGACCGAGTTAGCCGGGCCCGCGGTCACGGATGCCGCGGTGGAGATATACTGCGCGTAGAAGTTCAGTGTATTATCAGCCGTACTGCTGAGCGGGTAAATATAGCTGTTGCTGCCGTGCAGCGGCAGATCGGCTTTATCTGCCGTCATCAGGTTAATCGCCACCCCGGTGGCCGCCCCCGCCACGGACGTATCAATCGCCAGCAGGCTGGCGTTGGTTAAATCCGGCGTGCCGTCAAAACGGACTTTTGCATTGGTGACCGTTACCGGACAGTTTTTCAAAATAATATTGAATTGCGTCGCAGCCGTTCTCGCCCCGGTTGTCGGGAATTCCGTTTTATAATAATCGCCTAATACCACCACCTGATTCTGGGATGCCACATCAACGTCGCAGGCAGAATCCAGAATATTCCCGTTAAAATTAACGGTACCGGCCGCTGCGAATGCATTGGTCATGGTGAGTACAGAACCTGCCGCTAACATTGCCATCATCAATTTTGTATTCATAATTTTATATCCCGTATTACTTTATTTATTACCGACATTCAGTTGCAGAAACAAAAGACCTTCCGACGAGTCAAAATTTATACAACTCTTTTTCCGCATACAATCAATTTTGAGGTCTAGCTGTAGACCCTCTTTTAACAATTACAAAACATATTCACTCGGAAACACCTTAAGAATAATGGCCAAAGTCTACTTTTAGACCTGAATAAAAAAGGTTTCAATTTCAATTAATTAAGACTCAAAAAAAAGCGAGTCTATAATTAGACTCGCCGCAAACATTCCCTGATCTGCTGGTTTTTAAGATAATTCTTTATGCCGATCAAAAAATGATCGCATCAGTCAGTGAGGTTTCACATGAATACCCGTTTCGCGCCTGAGTCAGATATTGATAAGTCAACAGTGCTCGGCGCTAAGCCTTTTAAGCACATTGAAAAAATAATCGATAATGTTTTGCCGCATGCGGAGAGAAGCATTATTGCCAGAGGAGAAATTATCCATTATTGCTCCGGCGATACCCGTCAATGCTTTTTACTGTTGCATGGCAGCGTGGCGTTACACCGTCGCGGGGACGGTATCGTCTTAAATTCTGAATCCGCGCCATTTATACTCGGCGTGAGCAGCCAGTTATCGTCTGAACACCTGTACGTCAGAGCGCTGGAAACTTCAGAGGTGGCCAGCGTTTCGCTGGCGTGTTTCAATCATGTTGTCGCACAACAGAATTTATGGGAGCACTTCTCAAACCTGCTGATCTACACCGCATCGCGCGTCTACGAACATTGCGCCCAGATATCGCAAATGTCGGCTTATGACATTATCCGCTTTCAACTGGTTGAGTTAATGCAGGAGCCGGAAGCCATAAGACAAAACATTACCGCCGCAGCCTATATCAAAAGCCGCACCTATCTTTCACGCAGCGGCATTATGCGGATCCTCGCGGAGTTGCGGACGGGGAAATACATCACCATGGAGCGTGGCGTACTAGTTGAGATCCATCACTTACCCCGTAAGTACTGAGGCTGTATTTATCTCTGGAGAAGGTGGAAAAGAAGAGCGACACTATAGAGAGTACAGTCTCTTTCCAGGTTTACGCTATGTCTTCTGACAAACCATCGCATCGCGGCTCTCCCTATGCTCAGGAACTGATTTCTCATTTACAGCCGCACTGCGCCACGCATAAAACCGATCCCGGCGAGCAACTTGATCTCCAGGTTGACGGGCAGAGCATGTGTTATTTAATTCTTGATGGCACGGTCGCCATATACAGAAGAAGCGACGACATGATGCTTTCAACGGCGCGCAGTCCCGCCCTGTTTGGCCTCGCTAACCTGACGGACATTTATTTTAATGACTACCTCCGAACGGTAACGCCTTGCCTGATTGGTGTGCTCACGACCGATCGGGTGGCTCAAATTATCAAAGAGAAGGCGCTGTGGGGGCTGCTTTCTAATCATCTGATGTTTGTCTATAACCGCCTCTATCACAACGTCATGCCGAAAGGCGCGCCAACCGCGTACGAGATGATTCGCCAGCAGCTCGTGCTGCTGATGCAGGAAGATGACAGCTACCGACGCAGCGTGACGGCGGAAAGGTATATCAGGGATAAAACCCATCTTTCCCGCAGTGGCGTAATGCGGATCCTGGCTGATCTGAAAACGGGTGGGTTCATCGAAATGGAAGAAGGCCGGCTGATTAAAATTAACAAACTGCCTGCCAGATACTGAATGTCAGACACAAAAAAGGCCGCGCTTGCGGCCTTTTCTTCACTGCTTAATGGACGTGAACGCCCAACCGCCAGGCAAAGTAGATCTCTTCTTTCAGTTCGTTTGAAGAGAGCGCCAGCAAATCCGTAAATTCCAGCTCAAGCTGTTTCAGCTTTTTCAGGTACTGCGCGGGAGACAGATTGCTTTTATCGCGACGTAAATATTCAATTGCCAGCTGTGTTGGGGTTATTTCAGTATCCATGATGTCCTCGCTTATGTTCAAAACGTGACCAGTATATCACAATCAGGCGGCTAATTTTTGACCAAAAGCAAGACATCTGGAAACTTTACACAACGGCCGTCGTCAGCCTGGATGAACAACACAGGCGATCCTGCTCGTCCAGAATATCAATCTGCCACACCTGATGACGGCTTCCGGCATGCAGCGCCCGGCAGACGCCGCGCACGCGCCCGCTGCGAACGGAGCGGATGTGGTTGGCATTGACCTCCAGACCCACCACCTTCTGCTCTCCTTCCGTACACAGGTAGCCCGCCACCGACCCCAGCGTTTCGGCCAGCACGACGGACGCGCCGCCGTGCAACAGGCCAAACGGTTGATGAGTACGGCTGTCTACCGGCATCGTCGCTTCCAGTTCGTTGTCGCCAATGCGCGTGAACTGGATATCCAGCAAACCGACCATGTTCTCCGCGCCCATGGCATTTAAGGCCTCCAGCGTGACCGCACGTTTCCAGATCATCCGATAATCTCCAGTAAAGCCTGCAATGGATGGCGGACGCCGTTACCTTCCACCCGTTTCACCTGGCTGCGGCAGGAGTAACCCGTCGCCAGACAGCGGTTGCGTGGCAGGCGCTGCATCGCCTGATGCCATGACAGCTCGTAAATGCCGAGCGAATTAGCGTGGTTTTTGACTTCATGGCCGTAGGTTCCGGCCATACCGCAGCAGCCCACGTTAACGCTTTCCAGCTTCGCGCCAAACCGGGCAAAGATAGAAGCCCACTGGGCAGGCGCCGTCGGCAGCGCCGTCACTTCAGTGCAATGCCCAAACAGATACCAGGCTTCTCCACTCACCTCCTGAGTGGGCGTTTGCGTCAGCACCGCAGGCAGCCACTCGTGCACCAGTAAGACCTGAAAATCACCGCGCTTATCGCCGAGCGTCTGCTTATATTCATCCCGGTAACAGAGCACCAGCGCCGGATCGACGCCCACCATCGGCATACCGAGCTGCGCCACGCGATTCAGAAAATCTGAAGTTTTCTGCGCGGTTTTCGCAAAGCGGGTGAGGAAACCTTTTATGTGCTGCGCCTTGCCGTTCGGCGAGAACGGCAGCACCACCGGCTGGTAGCCGATTTTCTCGGCCAGTCGGACAAAATCGGCCACCACCTGGGCATCGTAATAGCTGGTAAACGGATCCTGCACTACCAGCACCACCTTCGCTTTCTGCTCAGGGCTTAATGCTTCCAGTTGTTCCAGGGTCATGTTCGCCGAGCGGTGCCCCACCAGCCGACGCTGGAGTGATGGCACCGACAGCAGCGGCAGGTCCACCATGCCGATATGGTTTTCTGACAGTTTGCGCACCAGCGGCTGGTTGATAAAGAAGTTAAAGGTTTTTGGCGCACGGGCCATCAGCGGCGCGTAACTCTCCACCGTCGCCACCAGATGATCGCGCATCGGGCGCAGATAACGCGTGTGGTACAGCTGGAGGAAGCGGGAACGGAATTCCGGTACGTCAATTTTAATCGGGCACTGGGTTGAACACGCCTTGCACGCCAGGCAGCCGGACATCGCCTCTTTCACCTCATGCGAGAAATCGTATTCGCCTTTGTTCGCATGCCAGCTATTGCGGGTGCGTTCGATAAGCCCGCGCAGGCTGGCGCGTTTTTCCGGCAGCTCCTGTTCCAGCTTGAGCGGGTCAACGCCGCGGTCGGCCAGCAGGCGCAGCCATTCGCGCACCAGCGTGGCACGCCCTTTCGGGGAATGAATGCGGTTGCTGGTGATTTTCATCGACGGACACATCGGGCTTTTCACATCGAAGTTGAAGCACAGCCCGTTGCCGTTGCACTCCATCGCGCCGCGCCAGGAAGCGCGTACCGCAATCGGAATTTGTCGGTCATAGGTGCCGCGCTTGACGGCGTCCACCTGCAACATCGGCGCATCAATGCCCTCCGGCGGGCAGATTTTTCCCGGGTTGAGGCGGTTATCGGGATCAAAAGCGGCTTTCACCTTACGCAGCTCGGCGTAAAGTTTTTCGCCAAAAAACGCCGGGCTGTACTCGGCGCGGAATCCTTTGCCGTGCTCGCCCCATAACAAGCCGCCGTATTTGGCCGTGAGGGCCACGACCTCGTCGGAGATCTCCTTCATCAGGATCTCCTGCTGCGGGTCGCACATGTCCAGCGCCGGGCGCACGTGCAGCACACCCGCGTCCACGTGCCCGAACATGCCATAGCTCAGACCATGGCTGTCGAGCAGCGCGCGAAACTCCACAATATAATCAGCAAGGTGTTCCGGCGGCACGCAGGTATCTTCCGCAAACGGAATCGGCTTCGCCGCCCCTTTCGCGTTGCCGAGCAGCCCCACCGCTTTTTTACGCATCGCGTAGATTCGCTCGATGCCGGAGAGATCGTTACACAGCTGCCAGCCAATGACGCCGCCTTCCCCCTGGGCAATCAGCTCGTCCAGACGCTGGCAGAGCGTGCTCACCTGGCTCTCAATCAGCTCTGCGTCATCCCCGGCGAACTCGACGATGTTCAGGCCGAGCATCTCTTTATCCGGCACGTCAGTAATCAGTTCGCTCACCGAATGCCAGACGATATCTTCCCGGGCCAGGTTCAGAACTTTTGAATCGACGGTTTCCACCGACAGCGCCCGCGCCTCCACCATAAACGGTGCATTACGCAGCGCGGAGTCAAAGGAGTTGTATTTGACGTTCACCAGACGGCGCACCTTTGGCAACCGGGTGATATCCAGACGCGCCTCGGTGATGAAGGCCAGCGTCCCTTCTGACCCGGTCAGTACGCGGGTAAGATCGAACTGGCTCAGATCGTCATTAAAGACATGGCGCAGATCGTAGCCCGTCAGGAAGCGGTTGAGCTTCGGGAATTTGTTGAGGATCAGTTCGCGATTTTCGCGGCAGCGCTCCAGCACGGTACGATAAATCCGTCCGCTGGTGGTGCTCTCTTTTGCCAGAGTTTCGGCCAGCTCGATCGGCATCGGTTGGGTATCGAGGATATCGCCCCCCAGCAGCACCGCCCGCACACCCATAACGTGATCGGAGGTTTTGCCGTAGACCAGCGAGCCCTGCCCCGAGGCATCGGTGTTGATCATCCCGCCAATGGTCGCGCGGTTACTGGTGGAAAGCTCTGGCGCAAAAAAATAGCCGTAAGGTTTCAAAAACTGATTCAGCTGATCTTTGATCACCCCCGCTTCCACTCGCACCCACCCCTCTTCCGGGTTGATCTCAATGATGCGGTTCATATAGCGGGACATATCAATGATGATGCCCTGGTTCAGCGCCTGCCCGTTGGTACCCGTCCCGCCGCCGCGTGGGGTAAAGACCAGGGTGCTGAAACGCTCCTGCGACGCCAGACGGGCGATGAGCGCAACATCGGCGGTAGAGCGCGGGAAAACGACGGCATCGGGAAGAAGCTGGTAAATACTGTTATCGGTCGCCATCGTCAGCCTGTCGGCATAATCGGTGGCGGTGTCACCTGTAAAACCCTGTTGCTCCAGTGCCTGCAAAAAATTAAGCACCAGCTGAACGACGCCCGGTGCCTGAGAAATCTGTGGGATCATTGCTGTCGACCCTAATGAGAATAGTGTGAAATCGTTTGCGTTGTGTCTGGAAAGTTTTATCACATTTTTTTCTTATGTGCTTCGTAGAATTACGGGCAAAATCCGCCTGTCAAAAATCGCTGAAATCACTAATGATTAGAGAGATGCGGTTTATATTCCCATCAGCCTTGCTGGTGTTCATTTAAGGAAAGTTTCGTTTATGGTCAATCTTCGTCAGCCCAGGGATGTCGCGCAGATACTGCTGTCGGTGCTGTTCTTAGCCATTATGATTATTGCGTGTCTGTGGATTGTTCGTCCTTTCGTGCTCGGATTTGCCTGGGCCGCGACCGTCGTCGTCGCAACCTGGCCTTTACTCTTACGTTTGCAGAAACTGCTGTTTGGTCGCCGCGGCCTGGCCGTGCTGGTGATGACGCTGCTGTTGTTCCTGCTGTTTATTATTCCCATTGCACTGCTGGTTAACAGCCTGGTTGACAGTAGCGGCCCGGTTATTCGCGCGGTCACCAGCGGTGATATGACGCTGCCGGATCTCGCGTGGCTGAACAGTATTCCTGTTGTGGGCGCAAAACTGTACAGCGGCTGGCACAGCCTGCTGGAGATGGGCGGTAGCGCCCTGATGGCCAAAGTGCGTCCGTACATCGGCACAACCACCACCTGGTTTGTGGGGCAGGCTGCGCACATTGGTCGCTTCATGATGCACTGTACGTTGATGCTGGTCTTCAGCGCCCTGCTGTACTGGCGCGGCGAGCAGGTTGCGCTGGGGGTACGTCATTTCGCCACCCGACTGGCAGGTAAACGCGGCGATGCGGCCGTGCTGCTGGCAGCCCAGGCCGTCCGCGCGGTAGCGCTCGGCGTGGTGGTCACAGCGCTGGTGCAGGCTGTACTTGGCGGAATCGGGCTGGCAATTTCCGGCGTACCTTATGCCACCATTTTCACCGTCGTCATGCTGATGACCTGTCTGGCTCAGCTCGGTCCGCTGCTGGTGCTGGTTCCCTGCATTATCTGGCTTTACTGGACGGGGGACACGACCTGGGGCACGGTGCTACTGGTCTGGAGTTGCGTGGTGGGCACCATGGATAACGTGATCCGTCCCCTCCTCATCCGCATGGGCGCTGACCTGCCGCTGATTCTGATCCTGTCCGGGGTGATCGGGGGGTTAATTGCCTTCGGCATGATTGGCCTGTTCATCGGTCCGGTGCTGCTTGCGGTAACCTGGCGTCTCTTCTCCGCCTGGGTGCATGAAGTGCCGCCGCCGGGAACCGACCCTGACGTCATCTTAAGCGAACTTGAAGAACTGGAAGATAAGAACGCGCAGTAAGAACGTAGGCCGGGTGGCGCTAACGCTTACCCGGCTATACTCTCCACAGCAATACTTAAACGTTGCTAAACTATTTATTCTCTGCACACTGGTCAGACCCGCCTTTTTCTGCCTAAAACCGTCATTCTCTTCAAGAAATCTTTACCTGCCTTTAACTATTGAGACGAATCCGATCGACTCAAAATCCTGGCATGCCTACTATTAAGACACGGTTATAAATCAACACCTTGATTTATAAGCATGGAAATCCCCTGAGTGAAACAACGAATTGCTGTGTGTAGTCTTTGCCCATCTCCCACGATGGGCTTTTTTTTATCCTTTTTACGCCCGTGTAATGTCACAGCGGCTGAGCATGCGCCATTCCCCCGCCAGCTCCCGCGTCTCCCCGGTTACCAGCACGTTCACCACCTCGCGTATATCCGCCGAGGACGCGCCAACCTGTAGCTCAAATTCCCCTGGCTCGACAATCCGCTTCCCGTCCCGGCGGGTGAAATTAAACATCTCCACCGGCAGGGTAAAGGTCAGCGTGGCGGTTTCTCCCGGTGAAAGCGTAACGCGCTGGAACGCTTTCAGCTCCTGAAGCGGACGCACCTGCGTGGCGACCTTATCGCGTACGTACACCTGTACCACTTCGCTGCCGCTGCGCTCGCCGGTGTTGGTGATATCGACGCTTAACGCCACCTCTCCGTCGATCGGGACGCGGCTTTCCGCCAGGCGGGCCGCGCCCCAGCGAAACTGCGTCCAGCCGAGACCGTAACCGAACGGGTAAAGTGCGCCGAAATGGAACGCAAACGGCGTGCCGCCGCTTTTCAGCTTGTGGTTATAGTAGTACGGCATCGCCCCGGCGTTTTTCGGCACGCTCACTACCAGCCTGCCCTGCGGCTCCGCGCGGCCGGTTAAGACATCGGCAATCGCCCAGCCCCCTTCCTGCCCCGGCGCCCAGGCCATCATCAGCGCGGCCACCTTCTCTTCCAGCCCCTGAAGGTTATAAGGACGCCCACCCGTCATGACGACAATCACCGGCTTACCGGTTGCCACCAGCGCCTCCAGCAGCTGTTGCTGCACGCCCGGCAGATCCAGCGAATCGGTATCCGAACCTTCCCCCACGGTGCCGCTCTGGAATAGTCCGGCGAGGTCGCCCACGCAGGCTACCACCACGTCACTCTCTTTTGCCGCGCTCACGGCGTCGGGGATCAGATCCGTGCGTTGTGAAACCGGCGATTGCTGCATCGGTTTACCGCCGCTTTCGCCCGGGAACACCGGTGCGCCCGCCATCCGTTTTTCGATAATGTGGCACCCTTTGGCGTAACGTACCTGTGATGCGCCAAGGTACTGTTCCAGCGCCGCGCGCGGGGTGGTCACCTGCGAAGTCTCTTCAACCATATCGCTGATAATCAGGTGAACCGGGAAGCTGTAGCCGCTCAGTAACGCCAGTGGATCGTCCGCCGTCGGCCCCACTACCGCTACACGGGGTTTTCCGCCGAGGGGCAAAATGCCGTTATTTTCCAGCAGCGTGATCGATTTTGTTGCCACCTCGCGCGCCACCTGCCGGGTCGCCTCATTCTGCAAATCGATACCGTCTTCGTCGGCGTACGGTTTTTCAAACAGCCCAAGACGGAATTTTTCACTGAGCACGCGCGCCACAATCTCATCCACTTTCGCCATTGAGATAAGCCCACGCTCTACCGCTTCCGCCAGATGACGCGCGCAGTCATCCTTCGGCAATTCCACGTCCAGCCCGGCGTTAAACGCCAGAGCCGCCGATTGTGCTGGATCGTGAGAAATCCCGTGGTGCTGGTGCAGCAGGCTGACGCCGCCGTAATCCGCCACGATAATGCCGTCGAAGCCCCACTGTTCACGCAGCACGGTGGTGAGCAGAAAATGGTCGCTGTGCCCTGGCTGATTATCAATGTCGTGATAGGCTGGCATCACCGAACCGGCGTTGGCCAGCTTTACCGCCATCTCAAACGGCAGCAGGAAGGTATCGTTTAGCTCGCTGAAACCGAGATGGACCGGCGCATGATTGCGCGCCCCTTCGCTGAAGGAGTGGCCGACGTAATGTTTCAGGGTCGCCAGCAGATCGCGCTTATAGCCCTGCAACCCCTTCACGTACGCCGTCGCCATCACCCCTACCAGCCACGGATCTTCTCCAAAGGTCTCTTCCGTCCGTCCCCAGCGCACATCGCGCGAGACATCCAGCACCGGGGCCAGCCCCTGCTGGCACCCGACGGATCGGGCCTCTTTGCCAATCTGCTCCGCCGCGCGCTGCACCAGCGCCGGGTCCCAGGTAGAACCGTAGTTCAGCGACGACGGGAACAGCGTTGCATCTTTGCACAGCAGCCCTACCAGACACTCTTCATGAAACAGCGCCGGAATGCCGAGCCGGGTCTCCTCCATCATCATGCGTTGCAGGCGGTTGGCGGCACGCACGCCGGTTTTTGCATCAACAATGTGCGTGCCGAGCGGGCGGGTGATCTGCCCGACGCCCAGCTTCAGCCTTTCGCTGAGGGACGCCTGTTCACTCACGCCGGCGAATTCATCGCTCAGATCGCTGCGCTCGCGGTGGTTGCCGTGTTCATCGAGGATCAGCCAGTACGCGTGCATCTGGGCAAATTTCTCTTCCGGCGTCATACGCGCCAGTAAATCAGCGACACGCTCGTGTACGGAACGTCCCGCGTCCTTGTAGATCGCAGTCATGGTTTACTCCTGTAGTGCGGATTGGGTTGCCGGGCTGAGCTGCCCCGTATCGTTTCGACTATCGCGTTTGCTGGCCAGCTCGCGGGCGATGCTGTCCACCAGTCGGCTGTTAAGTTTGTAGATGGCAAGGAGCGCCACCATGCAGAGGAACAGCACGCAGGGGATCAGGGTGAACAGGGCATTGATGGTTGCGAGAACGTGAGGCGCCTGGTTTGCCTGACCCGGCGCGTAATCCACCATGCCAAGCACCCAACCGACCACCGCCCCGCCCAGCGCCAGCCCAAACTTGATGGCAAACAGGGCGGTAGAAAAAACCAGCCCGTCAAGGCGGCGGCCGCTACGGTGTTCTTCGTAGTCCACCACATCGGAGAACATGGTCCATTGCAGCGGCGTGGTCAGGTTCTGAATAAAACTAAACACAATATTCAGACCGAATATCAGCCACACCTGTGAAGGCGGAATGAAGAAAATCAGCGCGCCAAAAATAACGAAAGAAATAATGGTCCACTGATAGGCACGCACCCGGTCAAATTTCCCCAGCAGACGTTCAGATAATAATGCGCCGCTTAAGGAGGCCACCATGCCGGAAACAATAAAGGCAAAAACCAGTTCCGGACGTAACAGAACATAGTTAACGTAATACATGGTCGCAGAGCCACGCGTCACGACGGCGGTTAACAGTAAAATATTAAACAGAAAAACAATTCGCCACTGGCTATTGGCGGCCAGCAGTTTTAAATCCTTCAGCATCGAGCCGGAGGTGTCATTGCGCGGCGAGTAACGCTCCCGGGTCATAAAGAAGCAGCAGAAGAATAAAACAATACCCAGCAGCCCCATCAGGCTCATGGCATAGAAATAGCCTTTTTGCACATTCCCCTGGCCTAATAATGAGACCAGCGGCAGCGCGATGACGGTTACAATCAACCCGCCGATAAACGACAGGCCAAAGCGCCAGGATTGCAGCGAGTGGCGTTCGCGCGGGTCGAGCGTCAGCGCGCCAGGCATGGCACAGTAAGGGACGTTAATCGCGGAATAGATCAGGCTCAGGATGGCATAGGTTACGCAGGCATAGACAATTTTTGCCGTCGCCCCGGCATCCGGTACGTAGAAGGTAATCAGGCAGCTCACGCCAAACGGAATGGCAAACCAGAGCAGCCAGGGACGAAAACGACCGTGGCGGGTCTGAGTGCGGTCCACCAGCGCGCCAATGCACGGGTCGACAAACGCATCGACCACGCGCACCACTAAAAACATGGTGCCCATAATGGCCGCAGGCAAACCGAATACGTCCGTATAGAAATAAGCGAGAAATAACGTTGCCGTTTGCCAGACCAGCGCGCTGGCCATATCGCCGAGGCCATAACCTATTTTATCTTTGGTACGTAATACAGAGGAGATTGTCATTGTTATTTGCCTTTTTATCAGGTTAAAACGTATTTCAACCAGTCGCGCATCATCCCGACGGATGTACGCGGTAAGGCTCAAGTATTAGCAACGCCCTGCCCGCTAACAATTGTCTAAATTAACAGATAAATTATGATATTTGGTTTTTTGCTTTATTTGTGATGGTGAGCATATTCGCAGGAAAATAAAAAAGGCGAGGACAGATATCCTCGCCTTTTTCAGGTTGTGCAGGTTTTACTTGTTCAGCTCTGCCAGGCTCATCCAGGTCTGCACCACGGTGTCCGGGTTCAGGGAGAGGCTATCAATCCCCTCATCCATCAGCCAGGCCGCAAAGTCTTCATGGTCAGAAGGACCCTGGCCGCAAATCCCGACATATTTACCCTGTTTCTTCGCCGCGCGGATGGCCATGGAGAGCAGCGCTTTCACCGCCTCGTTACGCTCATCGAACAGCTCAGAGACGACGCCGGAGTCGCGGTCCAGGCCGAGCGCCAGCTGCGTCATGTCATTCGAGCCAATGGAGAAGCCGTCGAAGTGCTCCAGGAACTGCTCGGCCAGCAGGGCATTGGACGGGATTTCGCACATCATGATGATCTTCAGCCCGTTCTCGCCGCGCTTCAGCCCCTGACGCGCCAGCTCGTCCACCACCGCTTTCGCCTGGTCCACGGTACGCACGAACGGGATCATGATTTCCACGTTGGTCAGCCCCATGTCATTGCGCACGCGTTTTACCGCCTCGCACTCCAGCGCGAAGCAGTCGCGGAAGCTTTCCGACACGTAGCGTCCGGCGCCGCGGAAGCCCAGCATCGGGTTCTCTTCTTCCGGCTCGTAGCGTTCGCCGCCCACCAGGTTGGCGTATTCGTTGGACTTAAAGTCCGACAGACGCACGATCACGCGTTTCGGGTAGAAGGCCGCGCCGAGCGTGGCGATCCCTTCCGTCAGACGACCCACATAGAACTCTCTCGGCGAGTCGTAACCCTTCATCATCTCGCGGATTTCGTTTTGCAGTTTTGCGTCCTGGTCGTCGAACTCCAGCAGCGCACGCGGGTGCACCCCGATCATACGGTTAATAATAAATTCCAGACGCGCCAGGCCCACGCCTTCGTTCGGCAGGCAGGCGAAGTCAAACGCGCGGTCCGGGTTACCGACGTTCATCATGATCTTCAGCGGCAGATCCGGCATGGTATCCACGCTGGAGCTTTTCACGCTGAAGTCGAGGATATCGGCATACACGTACCCGGTATCGCCTTCAGCGCAGGAGACCGTCACCTTCTGGTCGTCCTTCATGCGCTCGGTGGCATCACCGCAGCCGACTACCGCCGGGATCCCCAGCTCACGGGCGATAATAGCCGCGTGACAGGTACGGCCGCCGCGGTTGGTGACGATGGCAGCCGCTTTTTTCATGATCGGTTCCCAGTCCGGGTCGGTCATGTCGGTTACCAGCACGTCGCCCGGCTGAATGCGGTTCATTTCGCTGATGTCGTGGATCACTTTCACCGGACCGGCACCGATGCGGTGACCAATTGCGCGGCCTTCCGCGACAATTTTGCCCTGCGCGTGCAGGGTGTAGCGCTCCATGACCTGACCACGTGAACGTACGGTTTCCGGACGCGCCTGCACGATAAACAGCTTGCCGGTGTGTCCGTCTTTCGCCCACTCGATGTCCATTGGACGGCCATAGTGTTTTTCAATCTGCACCGCCTGCTTCGCCAGCTCTTCCACTTCGGCGTCGGTCAGTGAGAAGCGATCCCGCTGCTCCTGCGGCACATCCTCAATGGTGACCTGTTTGCCATGCTCTTGCGTCGGAGCATAGATCATGCGGATTTTTTTCGAGCCCATGGTGCGACGTACCACTGCCGGGCGGTTAGCCGCCAGCGTAGGCTTGTGCACGTAGAATTCGTCAGGGTTTACCGCCCCCTGCACCACCATCTCGCCCAGACCCCACGCGGAGGTGATAAACACCACCTGGTCGAAGCCGGATTCAGTGTCGATAGAGAACATCACGCCGGAAGAGCCCACGTCGGAGCGCACCATGCGCTGTACGCCTGCGGAGAGCGCGACGCCGCGGTGGTCATAGCCCTGATGGACGCGATAGGAGATGGCGCGGTCGTTGAAGAGGGAGGCGAAGACGTGCTTCACCGCCACCAGTACCGCCTCGTAACCCTGGACGTTCAGGAACGTTTCCTGCTGACCGGCGAAAGAGGCATCTGGCATATCTTCCGCGGTGGCGGAAGAACGCACGGCAAAGGAGGCCTGCGCGTCGTCAGCGGAGAGCTGGTTGTACGCGTCGTGAATGGCTTTTTCCAGTTCCGGCTGGAAAGGTGTGTCGATAATCCACTGGCGGATTTGCGCGCCGGCTTTGGCAAGCTCGGTGACATCATCAATATCCGTTTTATCCAGCAGGTCGTAAATGCGCTGGTTTACACCGCTCTGGTCTAAAAACAGGTTAAACGCATCGGCGGTTGTGGCAAACCCGTTAGGTACGGAGACACCCATACCGGACAGATTTGTAATCATTTCACCCAGGGAGGCATTTTTGCCCCCAACTCTGTCTACATCATTCATGCCGAGTTGGTTATACCAAAGCACCAGCGGTGACGAGCCATTGTTGGACATCGAAACAATCCTTTTGTGATATTTGATCGGAGTAAGAAACACCTGACTACGTATTTATACTGGCATATTTATTTCCGCTAAAAAAACGGTGAATCGTGTAAGCAATTTAAATTTTCAACTTTTCGGACAGTTTCCCGGCACTCGCTAACCCGATGATTCCTATAGATTCCGGCAAAAACCATAGAAATAAAGCCGCTATTCGAAAAATGAAGTCCACTTTTCAGTAAAATCAAAAACACCATTTCATTTTAAATTCAGATAAGTTCTTTGCTGTGAAATTAACTTTTTTAATTTATGCTTTCAGGCAATTACGTACGCTATTCAGGGTGGATAAAATGGATAATGCTGTCGATCGCCACGTTTTTTATATTTCTGATGGGACGGCGATAACCGCCGAGGTGCTGGGACACGCGGTGATGTCGCAGTTTCCGGTATCGATAAACAGCATCACGTTGCCGTTCGTGGAAAATGAGAGCCGGGCCAAAGCGGTCAAGGACCAGATCGACGCCATTTACCAGCAGACCGGCGTTCGTCCGCTGGTGTTCTATTCCATTGTGATCCCTGAGATCCGCAACATCATTTTGCAAAGCGAGGGCTTCTGTCAGGACATCGTGCAGGCGCTGGTTGCTCCCTTGCAAAGCGAGCTGAAGCTCGACCCGACGCCGATCGCCCACCGTACCCACGGTCTGAACCCCGGCAACCTGACCAAATACGATGCGCGTATTGCCGCCATTGACTACACCCTGGCGCACGACGACGGGATCTCCCTGCGCAATCTCGACCAGGCGCAGGTGATTTTGCTCGGCGTGTCGCGCTGCGGTAAAACCCCCACCAGCCTTTACCTGGCCATGCAGTTTGGCATTCGCGCCGCCAACTACCCCTTTATTGCCGATGATATGGATAACCTGGTGCTGCCCGCCGCGCTCAAGCCGCTCCAGCATAAGCTGTTTGGGCTGACCATCAACCCGGAACGACTGGCAGCGATCCGCGAAGAACGTCGCGAGAACAGCCGCTACGCCTCGATGCGCCAGTGCCGAATGGAAGTCTCCGAAGTCGAAGCGCTGTACCGGAAAAATCAAATTCCCTGGCTGAACAGTACCAACTATTCAGTAGAAGAAATTGCCACCAAAATCCTCGATATCATGGGGCTGAATCGCCGCATGTACTAATATGCTAGTACATTATTCCGGTTTCAGTTATTATTACGCCATCCTCGGGGCGACGTGCCCCGAACTTGAAATCAGCAGGGATTGGTTTAAGGTGATGCCCATCACTTCCCGGTAGTCTGCCGATGAAGCAAAAAATTTCTGAGACATTCCATGAATAAAACCGACGAACTGCGCACCGCGCGCATTGATAGCCTGGTCACACCGGCTGAACTGGCCCGGCTGCATCCCGTTTCCGCCGAGGTGGCGGACCATGTGACGGCCTCCCGTCGCCGCATCGAAAAAATTCTCAATGGTGAAGACAAACGTCTTCTGGTGGTGATTGGCCCCTGCTCCATTCACGACCTCGACGCGGCAATGGATTATGCACAACGCCTTCAGACGCTGCGCAGCACGTATCAGGATCGCCTGGAGATCGTGATGCGTACCTACTTTGAAAAGCCCCGTACCGTCGTGGGCTGGAAAGGATTGATTTCCGATCCCGATCTGAACGGTAGCTACCGGGTGAATCACGGTATTACGCTGGCGCGCAAGCTGCTGTTACAGGTTAACGAGCTGGGCGTGCCAACTGCCACCGAATTTCTGGATATGGTGACCGGACAGTTTATTGCCGACCTCATTAGCTGGGGCGCGATTGGCGCACGTACCACCGAAAGCCAGATCCACCGTGAAATGGCGTCGGCGCTCTCCTGCCCGGTGGGCTTCAAAAACGGAACGGACGGCAATACCCGAATTGCCGTAGATGCCATCCGCGCGTCACGCGCCAGCCATATGTTCCTCTCCCCGGATAAAAACGGCCAGATGACCATCTACCAGACCAGCGGCAACCCGTTCGGACATATCATTATGCGTGGCGGTAAAAAACCGAATTACCATGCAGAAGATATTGCCGCCGCCTGCGAAACGCTGGCGGAATTTGACCTGCCGGAGCATCTGGTGGTGGATTTCAGCCACGGCAACTGTCAGAAACAGCACCGCCGCCAGCTGGACGTCTGCGAGGAAGTTTGCCAGCAGATCCGCAGCGGCTCGACCGCCATTGCAGGAATTATGGCGGAGAGTTTTATCAAAGAAGGCACGCAGAAGATCGTCGCCGGACAGCAAATGGTCTACGGCCAGTCAATCACCGACCCGTGCCTGAGCTGGGAAGACAGCGAGCTGCTGCTGGAGATGCTGGCTTCAGCCGTGGACACACGCTTTTAAAATCCTGCCGGGTGACGCTACGCTTACCCGGCCTACGGTACGTGCCCTTCTCCCTCTCCCCGTGGGAGAGGGTCGGGGTGAGGGCATCAGACCGCACCTCTCCCCCAAATTTGATCCCGTCACACAATTTTCACAAAAACGCTTGCCGTGAATTTGCAGTTTATTGATAATGATTATCATTGTTACATTGATTGTTATTTATAAACATTATGTCACCTACCGATAACAGCGCGGCAACGCCAACAAAAACACAAACAGCACCGTCCCCTGCTCCCACCGATCGCCGAATCGACAGCAAAAGCCTGTTGGGTGAGGAGGGACGGGTCATTATCGAGCATGACGGCCAGCACTACCTGCTGCGCCAGACCAATGCCGGAAAACTGATCCTGACTAAATAAACCAGACAACACATTCGCCAGCCACCCAGGTGATCCCCAGGCAGCCAGCGCTTTTCAATTCTTATGGAGAGTTGCTATGCCACACCTGCAATCCGCGTCTTTACGCCCGTCTCTTCTGGCGCTGGCGATTGTCAGCACCCTGCCGGGCGTTACGTTTGCCGCCGCAGACGAGATCACCGTCACCGCCACCGGCAATGCCCGCAGCGCCTTTGAAGCCCCCATGATGGTGAGCGTGATTGACGCCACCGCGCCGGAAAACCAGACCGCCAGCTCCGCCGCCGACCTGCTGCGCAAGGTGCCCGGTCTGACGCTGGACGGCACCGGGCGCACCAACGGTCAGGACGTTAACCTCCGGGGCTATGACCGCCGTGGCGTGCTGATACTGGTGGATGGCGTGCGCCAGGGCACTGATACCGGACACCTGAACAGCACGTTCCTCGATCCGGCGCTGATCAAACGTATTGAAGTAGTACGTGGTCCTTCCGCCTTGCTGTACGGCAGCGGCGCGCTGGGCGGCGTAATTTCGTATGACACCGTCGACGCCAGCGATCTGCTGGATGCAGGTAAAAACAGCGGCTATCGCGTATTTGCTACCGGTGCAACGGGCGATCACAGCATCGGGATGGGCGCCAGCGCCTATGGCCGCACCGATACCCTGGACGGTCTGGTCTCCTGGTCCAGCCGCGATCGCGGCGACATTCGCCAGAGTGACGGCGCGAGGGCGCCAAACGACGAATCCATCAACAATATGCTGGCGAAAGGCAGCTGGAAAATCGATCCGGCGCAAACGCTGAGCGGCTCTCTGCGCTACTACAACAACGACGCGCAGGAGCCGAAAAATCCGCAGACCACGGATGCCAGCAGCAGTAACCCGATGACCGATCGTTCCACCATTCAGCGCGATGCCCAGCTTGGCTACCGCATTGCGCCAGCCGGAAACGACTGGCTGAACGCCGATGCGAAAATTTACTGGTCCGAAGCGCGGATCAACGCCCAGAACATCGACGCCAGCGGCGAGTTCCGTAAGCAGACTACCAAAGGCGGCAAAGTGGAAAACCGCACCCGCCTGTTCAGCGACTCTTTCGCCTCGCACCTGCTGACCTACGGCGGGGAATACTATCGTCAGGAGCAACACCCTGGCGGCGCGACCACCGGCTTCCCGGACGCGAAAATCGACTTCAGCTCCGGCTGGTTGCAGGATGAGATCACTCTGCGCGACCTGCCGGTAACGCTTCTCGGCGGGACGCGTTACGACAACTACCGCGGCAGCAGCGACGGTTACGACGACGTGGATGCGGATAAGTGGTCATCACGCGCCGGGTTAACCGTGAGTCCAGCCGACTGGCTGATGCTGTTCGGCTCTTACGCCCAGGCCTTCCGCGCGCCAACGATGGGCGAGATGTATAACGACTCGAAGCACTTCTCTATCGGCAGCTTCTACACCAACTACTGGGTGCCGAACCCGAACCTGCGTCCGGAAACTAACGAAACCCAGGAGTTCGGTTTTGGGCTACGTTTTGACGATCTGCTGCTCGCCAACGACGCGCTGGAGTTCAAAGCCAGCTACTTCGACACCAAAGCGAAAGATTACATCTCCACTACCGTCGATTTTGCGGCGGCCACCACCATGTCCTATAACGTACCAAATGCCAAAATCTGGGGCTGGGACATGATGGCGACCTACGCGACCAGTCTGTTCAACCTGGACGTGGCCTACAACCGCACACGCGGGAAAGATACCGACACGGGCGAATACATCTCCAGCATCAACCCGGACACCGTCACCAGCAAGCTGGATATCCCCGTGGCGCAAAGCGGCTTCTCCGTGGGCTGGATCGGCACCTTCGTCGAACGTTCAACGCACATCAGCAGCAGCTACAGCGAGCAGCCTGGCTACGCAGTGAATGATTTCTACGTCAGCTATAAAGGTCAGCAGCAGTTCAAAGGCATCACCACCACCCTCGTGCTGGGGAACGCCTTCGACAAAGCCTACTGGTCACCACAAGGCATCCCGCAGGATGGCCGCAACGGCAAGATCTTCGTCAGTTATCAATGGTAATTCCCTTCGGGGCAACGATTCAGAAGGATAAGATTATGGGTCACTACACACGCTGGCTTGAGCTTAAAGAAGAACATCCGGGTAAGTACGCCCGTGATATCGCCGGATTAATGCACATCAGCGAAGCAGAGCTGGCATTTGCGCGCGTTGGACACGACGCCTGGCGGCTGCGCGGTGAAATCCGTGAGATTCTGGCAGCGCTGGAGTCGGTGGGGGAAACCAAATGCATCTGCCGTAACGAATATGCCGTTCACGAGCAGGTCGGGGCGTTTACTAACCAGCACCTCGGCGGCCACGCCGGGCTGGTGCTGAATCCGCGCGCGCTGGATCTGCGTTTGTTCCTCAACCAGTGGGCGAGCGCGTTTCACATAAGTGAAACGACCTCCCGCGGCGAACGTCAGAGCATTCAGTTCTTCGATCATCAGGGCGACGCTTTACTGAAGGTCTACACCACGGATCACACCGACGTTGCCGCCTGGGGCGACGTGCTGACCCGTTTTATCATTGCCGATAACCCCACTCTGGCACTGAAGGCTGTCGATGCCCCTGCGCATTCCGACGGTGCTGATGCAGGCTCGGTGGAGAAAGAGTGGCGCGCCATGACCGATGTGCATCAGTTCTTTAGCTTACTGAAGCGCCATAACCTGAGCCGCCAGCAGGCGTTTCGTCTGGTGAGTGACGATCTGGCCTGTAAAGTGGATAACAGCGCGCTGGCACAGCTGCTGGAGACGGCGCGACAGGACGGAAACGAAATCATGATCTTCGTCGGCAACCGCGGCTGCGTGCAGATCTTCACCGGTGTGGTGGAAAAACTGACGCCCATGAAGGGCTGGCTGAACATCTTCAACCCAACCTTTACCCTGCATCTGCTGGAGGAGACTATCGCCGAGACGTGGGTAACGCGCAAGCCTACGGCGGACGGACACGTTACCAGCCTGGAGCTGTTTGCTGCGGACGGCACTCAGATCGCCCAGCTCTACGGGCAGCGTACCGAAGGCGAGCCTGAGCAGAGCCAGTGGCGCCGCCAGATTGACGCCCTGACGCCAGAAGGGCTGGCCGCATGAAAAACTGGTTCGCCCTGCTCTGCGCCCTGCCGCTGGTCGCCGTCGCCGCGCCGGAGAGAATTGTCGCCCTCGGCGGCGACGTGACGGAGATCGTCTACGCCCTCGGCGCGGAGTCTTCTCTGGTTGCGCGCGACAGTACCAGCCAGTGGCCGCAGGCGACAAACGCGCTGCCTGACGTGGGGTATCTTCGCCAGCTGAATGCGGAGGGGATTTTGTCCGTACGCCCGACGCTGGTGCTGGCAAGCGACCAGGCGCAGCCCTCTCTGGCGCTGAAACAGGTTGAACAGAGCCACGTCCGGGTGGTTACCGTTCCCGGCACGCCTGACCTGCGCGCGATTGACGAAAAAGTACGGGTGATAGCTCAGGCGACGCATCATGAGGCGCAAGGGGAAACCCTGCGCAACTCGCTGCGTCAGGCGCTGGCGGCACTGCCCTCAACACCGCTCAACAAGCGGGTGCTGTTTATCCTCAGCCACGGCGGAATGACCGCAATGGCGGCCGGGCAACAGACCGGCGCGGATGCGGCAATACGCGCCGCCGGGTTGCAGAACGCCATGCAGGGCTTTACCCGCTATCAGCCGCTTTCCCAGGAGGGGGTGATGGCCAGCCAGCCGGATCTGGTGGTGATTTCGCAGGACGGTCTTAACGCGCTGGGCGGCGAAGAAAATCTGTGGAAACTGCCCGGCCTGGCGCAAACGCCAGCGGGACGAAGCAAGCAGGTGCTGGCTATTGATGACATGGCCCTGCTGGGCTTCAGCGTCCGCACGCCGAAAGCCATACAACAGCTGCGTGCCAGAGCGGAGCAACTGCCCTGATGTCCCGGCGCATCACGTTATCGTTATGGCTTCTGGCGGGGTTGCTTACCGTCATGACGTTCATGGCCACCGGTTTTGGGGCGTTACGCCTGCCGGTGAACGTGCTGTGGAGCGGCAGCGATGAGACACTACGCCAGATCTGGCTTACCATCCGTCTGCCCCGCGTACTGCTGGCGCTGGTGATTGGCGGATCGCTGGCGCTCGCCGGCTGCGTCATGCAGGGGCTGTTCCGCAATCCACTGGCCGACCCGGGCCTGCTCGGGATCAGCAGCGGTGCGGCGCTGGCCGTCGCCCTGTGGGTGGTGCTCCCGCTCTCGCTGCCCGCGCTGGTGATGCTTTACGCCCCTATGCTGGCGGCATTTCTTGGGGCGCTGGCAGCCACTGGCGTGATCTTCCTGCTCAGCAAGCAGCGTGACCCCTCTCTGTCTCGTCTGTTGCTGGTGGGTATCGCCATCAATGCCCTGTGCGGTGCGGCAGTGGGTGTGCTTTCGTGGGTCAGCAATGACGCCCAGCTGCGTCAGCTTTCACTCTGGGGAATGGGAAGTCTTGGTCAGGCACAGTGGTCAACGCTGCTCGCCGTGACCTCGCTGATGGTGCCTGCCGTTCTGACGATCTGGCGTTGTGCCAGCGCATTAAATTTACTGCAACTGGGTGAGGAGGAAGCGCATTACCTTGGCGTGGACGTTGCCTTTGTACAGCGAATATTACTGTTATGCAGCGCCCTGCTGGTCGCTGCGGCTGTCGCCGTCAGCGGCGTGATTGGCTTTGTCGGACTCGTGGTGCCGCACCTGATGCGCATGTGGCTGGGCGCCGATCACCGGGCAACCCTCCCCGGCACGGTACTCGCGGGCGCTTTACTGCTGCTGGTGGCGGATACGGTCGCGCGCACCCTGGTCGCTCCGGCAGAAATGCCGGTCGGCCTGCTCACCAGTATCCTTGGCGCTCCCTGGTTCTTATGGCTCATTTTTCGTCGTGGAGAACAGCATGGCTGAACGTTATACGGCTGAAAATCTTACTTTTACCCGATCTGGCCGCACGCTGACAGATAACGTTTCGCTGTCACTGTCGCAGGGAGAGCTGGTTACATTGATCGGCCCCAACGGCGCGGGGAAATCCACGCTGCTGCGGCTGCTGACCGGCTACCTGAAACCCGACAGCGGCGGCTGTTCGCTGGCGGGAAAAGCGCTGGAGGAATGGCATCCGCAGATGCTGTCCCGCTATCGGGCAGTGATGCGCCAGCAGTCTCAGCCTGGATTTGACTGGCAGGTGGAGGAGATTGTTGGCATGGGGCGTGCGCCCTGGACGCGTCACCCGGAACCGTCGATTGTGCGTGAGGTGTTGCAGCTGACCGGTTGCCTGCCGCTGGCCGGCAGGCGTTATCATGCCCTCTCCGGCGGCGAGCAGCAGCGCGTCCAGCTCGCCCGCGCGCTGGCGCAGCTGTGGCGTGACGGAACGCCGCGCGGCTGGCTGTTTCTCGACGAACCCACTTCAGCGCTGGATCTCTACCACCAGCAGCATCTGCTGCGCCTGTTGAAATCGCTGACCCGTCAGGGCCATCTTCACGCCTGCGTGGTGCTGCACGATCTCAATCTTGCCGCATTATGGTCGGACCGGATCCTACTGTTACACAACGGCAGGATTGTTTCTCAGGGCATACCGGAGACGGTTTTGCAGGCCGACGCGCTGGCACGCTGGTACGGTGCGCAGGTGCACGTCGGCAGACATCCGGCGCACGCCGCACCGCAGGTTTTTCTCGCCCCTTAGCTTGAGCAGCTCACTTCCAGCCGCTTGCCCCAGTCCGGCGGGCGGCTGACATAGTCATCCTCCCGGTCGGCAAACGGCGTGCGCAGGGCGATATGCAGCCGATGCAGCTCGGTATAATCCCCCTGCTCTGCCTGCTCAATGGCCCGCTGCGCCAGCCAGTTGCGCAACACCATCGCCGGGTTAACCGCCTTCATCCGCGCCTGGCGGGTATCGTCATCAATCTGTTCCTGCTGTAAACGCGTCCGGTAAACGGCAAACCAGTCATCAAACGCCTGACGATCGATGAACTCGTCGCGCAGCGGTGACGCGGCGCTCTGCTGCGCGGTCTGGCTCAGCATACGGAAGGTTCGGGTATAGTCGCTGCCTTCACGCGCCATGATGGCAAACAGCCCATTCAACAGCGCGTTATCGCCTTTTTCCTGCGTCATCAGCCCCAGCTTGTTGCGCATTAACACACCATATTCCCGCAGCAGGATCTCCTGATAGCTGTCCAGCGCATCGTTCAGGGCATCGACGTCGATAAACGGCGACAGGCTTTGCGCAAGCCGCTGAAGGTTCCACAGCCCCACCGCAGGCTGGTTGTCGAAACGGTAACGCCCCTGATAGTCTGAATGGTTACAGATGTAACCCGGCTGATAGTCATCAAGAAAGCCGTACGGACCGTAGTCAAACGTCAGCCCTAACAGGGACATGTTGTCGGTATTCATCACCCCGTGGGCAAAGCCGACGGCCTGCCAGCGGGCAATCATTGCGGCAGTGCGCGCGACAATATCACGGAACCAGAGAACATAGCGGTCCGGCTCGTTTTGCAGGTGCGGCCAGTGACGGCGAAGGGCGTAATCGGCAAGCTGGCGGACCTTATCCGGCTCGCGGCGATAGTAGAAGTGTTCAAAATGACCGAAACGCAGATGGCTTTCCGCAACGCGGACCAGCATCGCTCCCTGCTCCATCGTTTCACGGGCCACCGGCGTGTCGCTGGTGACAATGGACAGCGCGCGTGAGGTGGGGATCCCCAGGGCATGCATCGCCTCGGAAGCCAGACCTTCACGGATGGTTGAACGCAGCACCGCGCGGCCATCCCCCATGCGTGAGTACGGGGTTAGCCCTGCCCCTTTCAGGTGCCAGTCAAGCGTTTCGCCATTCGGCAGAAGTTGTTCACCCAGCAGGATGCCGCGGCCATCGCCGAGCTGTCCCGCCCAGACGCCAAACTGATGTCCGCTGTAGACCTGAGCCAGCGGCTTCATGCCCGGGAGCAGCGTTTCGCCGCCCCAGACGCCGGCGCCTTTTTCTGGCTGAAAAAGCGTCGAAGGGATGCCAAGCGAATCCGCTAATGCATCGTTATGCCAGATAAGACGCGCGTTCTGTAATGGCGTTGGCTTAAGCGCGGTGTAAAAGCCGGGTAATTCATCGTGCCAGTGAGCAGTAAAAGACAGGGTCATAAGTCCTCCTGCTTTAAGTGTAGAGGGTTTCCCTGGACGTAAACACGGGCGAAGAAAGGGGTTATTGCTGAACGAGAGTCGTGACTCGCTCTGCCGGGACGGCAGGCCACAGGCTTCCCTGCATTGCACCAAAATTGAAGGGCAGCACGCGTTGTAAGATGCCGTGATCGTCAATTCCCGAGACCATGACCGACTGACAATGCGGCGCGATCTGCCAGAGAATGGCGCGCATAAAAGGCTCAAACGAGAGTGCCGACGCGCGCTGCTGGATAAAGTTTTTATCCAGAATCACCCGTTTGAACAGACCATCATAAACCGGTTTAAGGGAAGATGCCCCTGCACCAAAGTTAGCCAATACTAAGGGGAAATGGATCGCCATTCTTGCCAGACAGGGATCGTCTTTCCCGTTATTTAAACCTGGATAGTTCTCATTAACAGTAAACTCAAGAAACGGATAACGCTCGAGGATTGAAACAGCGTTCTCATTAGTTAATAAAAACTCAACAATTGCAGGTGTAATATTGATCCATGCAATTAACTGATGCTGAATAAAAAATAGCTTACAGGTATCGAGTAATTGCAGTTTCTCCTGAAACAGCGCTAATTCATCTTCCTGAGAAAGATGTGGGATAACCAGTTCAGTCGGGATCCGTACGTCCGCACCCACGCCAGTAAAGTTAACCAAAATCTCTAAACCTTTAAGCAAACCTGCACTATCACGCGCCGGAAGGAGTAAAAGTTCAGACTGGTAAGCATTATCTAGCGTAATAATCATCGCGCTTGTCCTGCATTAAAGATGAGAGAGAACATCCTGGAGCAATTGCAGGCACAATTCCACTGTCTTGATTTTAATAAGATTAATTTCATTCTTTCCGTATTAATTTTCAGATTTTTCCCTGAATCTAAATTAATTTTATCCTGGTTATTGAATAATAGCCAGTTTTAGATAAAACAGGCACATGCGGACATAAATAATTGGGCAAAAATTTAACTTTAATCAACCCGCAAGAAAAGCCTGACGTCTATTTTCACCGCCAGGCCCTCCGCACTGCATTTTTATGCAGCGGTTAAATACGTCTGGCCTGCCAGAAGTTTTTACGCCAGTAAACATTATCCAGAGAGGAGCGCATCACGCCACGACTGGTCGAGGCGTGAATGAACTGATTATCGGTATCATAGATGCCGACATGAAGGCCGCTTTCACCGGAGCCCGTTTTAAAAAAGACCAGATCGCCGGGCAGGAGCTCGTCTTTATCAATTTCAGTGCCGATTTTCGCCTGCATACGCGTTTCACGCGGAAGCTGGAGGTCAAATTTATCGCGGAAGGTCATCAGCACGAATCCCGAGCAATCCACCCCGCCCCGGCTCATGCCGCCGTAGCGATAAGGTGTGCCGCGCCAGTTGCTGAGCTGATCGTTCAGGCTGGCAATGACCGTAATGGAATCGGAAAGCCGTGGGTTGGGCGGAGGTGCACGATGGCTGCTGCATCCTGCAAGAAAGAGCGCCGCAACAAGGAGAAACCAGAATCGCATTTCAGACGAATCCTCTGCTTTTTTTGTTCTTTCGGTAATTTAGCGTGCATCTATGCAGCTGTGCAAGAAAGGTTATTCCTGCGCCGTGGAAATGAGCATCTTGTGGCCTTCAATATCCAGCCTCCGGAACGACATGTGGTAAGCGCTCGCAAGATTGGCGGCCGTCAGCACGCTGTCGCGCGTTCCGCTGGCAATCAGCTTGCCACGCGCCAGCAACCACACCCGATGCGCGTGGCGCAACGTATGGTTCAAATCATGGCTGCTCATCACAATGGCGATCCCCTTGCGACACAGCGCGCTGAGCAGGGTATCCAGCGCTGCCTGCTGGGCAACGTCCAGCCCGCTCATCGGCTCGTCCAGCAGCAACAACCGCCCGTGAGGATTTCCCGCCGGATGGATCTGAAGGATAACGGCGGCCAGACGCACGCGCTGCCACTCGCCGCCGGAAAGCTGATTTGCCTGCCGGGTAAGCTTGTCGTCTAACCCGAGCGCAGCAGCAACCTCGTTGAGCAATCCCACCTGATTTTTGTCAGGCAGATGCAGCGTCAGGTAGTGCCAGACGGGCATCGCAAAGGGCGGAACCTGCTGCTGAACCAGATAGCTTCGACGGGAGGCGAGTGTAGCGGGTAGCCAGTCGACGAGCGATTGCCCGAGAAAGGTAATCTCTCCTTCCCCGGTGGTCAGCCCCGCCATGCGCGCCAGCAGCGTGCTTTTTCCGGCGCCGTTTGGCCCAACCAGGTGAAGGATTTCACCTGCGTTGACTGCGGCAGTCACAGGCTCAAGACGTCCCTTCCCGGCAACGTCCGTGAGCTGCATCAGCAGCGTCATTATTTCGCCAGCGCCAGCTTGATTGATTCCATCACGATAGGATCTTCAGGCGTCATGTCAGGCGAAAAACGCTGCACAACCTCACCGTCACGGCCAATCAGGAATTTTTCGAAGTTCCACAGAATATCATCGGGATAGAGCGGCGCACGGCCTTTACTTGCCATACGCTCATAGAAACCACTCTCTTCAGGCGCAACGGCGGTCGGCGCCGCGGCCACCAGTTTGGCATACAGCGGATGACGATTTTCCCCGTTCACATCAATTTTGCTGAACATCGGGAACGTCACGCCATAGGTTGTGCTGCAAAAGGTCTTAATCTCCTCTTCGCTACCCGGCTCCTGGCCCAGGAACTGGTTGCACGGGAAGCCGAGTACGGTAAAGCCGTCTTTTTCCCAGGCTTTATGAATGTTTTCCAGCTGTTCATACTGCGGCGTAAGGCCACATTTCGACGCCACGTTCACGATGAGCAGCACCTTGCCCTTGTAGCCTTCCAGCGTGGTTTTCTCGCCGTCAATGGTCGTCACTTCGGTATTCAGAATATCAGACTGCATAGCATTCCCTCAGGTTGACTTACAGGTTGTGTTTTAACGTCCAGCTTTTAATAGTAGCCAGATAAAGACCGGCGCGCCCAGTGTTGCGGTCACCACGCCTATGGGCAACTCAGCGGCCGTCAGGGCGAGCCGGGCGATGATATCGGCAACCAGCAGCGTTGCCGCCCCGGCAACCGCCGAGGCCGGGAGCAGGGTTCGGTGGTCCGTAATGCCGCACAGGCGCAGCATATGCGGGATCACCAGCCCAATAAAGCCAATCGCCCCCGCCAGCGCCACGCTTACGCCTACCATCCAGCCAATGGCGATAACCAGCACGTTGCGCCAGAATCCAATCGGCATCCCGAGCTGGCGAGCAGACGTTTCGCCCAGCGCGAGAATATTAAGAGGCTGCGCCTGGAACGCCGTCCACAGGATGACCGGGATCAGGAGCACCATCAGCCACCCCTGACGCCAGTCAACACCCCCAAATCCCCCCATCATCCAGTACATTAACTGGCGCAGATCGAAGGAGGTGGAGAAGTAGACGGCCCAGGTCATCAGCGCACTACAGATGATCCCCAACGCTACCCCGGCAAGCAGCAGCCGACTGGTGGATAAGTGGCGGCGGGCAAAGCGCAGAAGGATAAGGGTTATCAACAGCGCGCCAAGGATGGCGCTGAGGCTAATCCCCCAGCCGGAGAGCTCGCCTCCCCCCAGCATCACGGCGGCGATAAGCCCGACGCCTGCGCCATTCGAGACCCCGAGAAGCCCGGGTTCCGCCAGAGGGTTTTCAAATAATGCCTGCATGATCGTGCCGCACAGCGCCAGCGCAGCGCCGACTAAAAGGACAGCCAACGTCCGCGGCAGGCGGATCTGCCAGACAAAGAGCTGTCCTTCAGGCGTAAACCAGCTTTCCGGCCCCAGCCACCGATCGCCCGCACACAGGCTGACGGTGGTGGCGACAATCAACAGCACCCCGAGCAGACACAGGCGGCGAAGATCGGAGCGGTGCTGGCGGCGGGCAAGATCAAGCATAGACGATAGGTTATCCGGTTGAGATATCATTGATTTTACGGCGGGTTTAGCAAATAGCGCAAAGAAAAAAGGCCGCGTGAGCGGCCTTTTTAGTTAGTTCATATTACTCTGCTTTGGGCGTTGCGTTTTCGACACGGCTTTTTAACTTCTGTCCGGGTCTGAAGGTCACCACGCGGCGGGCTGTAATGGGAATATCTTCCCCCGTCTTCGGGTTACGGCCCGGACGTTGGTTTTTGTCTCGCAAATCAAAATTGCCAAAGCCGGAGAGTTTAACCTGCTCACCATTTTCCAGAGCACGACGGATCTCTTCGAAAAACAGCTCTACCAGCTCTTTGGCATCCCGTTTGCTAAGCCCAAGCTTATCAAACAGATATTCTGACATTTCAGCTTTTGTAAGCGCCATAGGTTCAATCCCTCAATGATGCCTGGAATCGCTCTTTTAATGCCTCTACACATTTGGCGACGGTAGCGGCAATCTCCTCTTCTTCGAGTGTACGGCTGGTATCCTGAAGGATAAGGCTAATAGCGAGGCTCTTGAAACCTTCTGCTACGCCCTTGCCGCGGTACACGTCAAATAAGTTTACGCCAACTACCTGATTTACGCCAACTTTCTTACATTCGGCCAAAATATCTGCTGCGGGCACATTTTCAGCGACCACAACCGCGATATCACGGCGGTTTGCCGGGAAGCGGGAGACGTCCTGCGCCTGAGGAATGACGCGGTCTGCAACCGGGTTCCACTCCAGTTCGAATACGATGGTACGGCCATTCAGATCCAGCTTACGTTCCAGTTCCGGGTGAACAACCCCAATGAAACCAACACGTTTGCCGTCTAAATAGATCGCCGCACTCTGACCCGGATGCAGGGCTGGAATCGCTTCTGCGCGGAATTCAATTTCGGATAATTTACCGGTCAGATCGAGAATCGCTTCCAGATCGCCCTTCATATCGTAGAAATCAACCGTCCCTTTTGCCAGGTCCCAGTGCTCTTCAAAGCGGTTACCGCTGATGGCGCCGGCCAGCATGAGATCCTGACGGATGCCTAAATTCGCCTGAGTATCCGGTACAAAGCGCAAACCGCTTTCGAAAATACGCACGCGGTTTTGCTGACGGTTCTGGTTATAAACGATAGTACCCAGCAGTCCCGTCCACAGGGACAGACGCATCGCTGACATCTCGCTGGAAATCGGGCTTGGCAAAATCAGCGCTTCCTGACCCGGGTGGATCAGCTGTTGCAGCTTAGGATCAACGAAGCTGTAGGTGATCACTTCCTGGTAGCCTTTGTCGTTCAGCATGGTTTTCACACGCTTCAGAGACAGATCGGCCTCGCGATGGCTGCCCATCACCAGACCCGCCTGCACCGGCTCGTCAGGGATGTTGTTGTAGCCGTAAACGCGGGCCACTTCTTCCACCAGATCTTCCTCGATCTCCATGTCAAAACGCCAGGACGGCGCAACGGCTTTCCACTCGTCCTGACCCTCAGTAACTTCGCAGCCCAGACGCGTCAGAATGTCGGTCACCTGCGCATCGGCAACGTGGTGACCAATCAGACGATCCAGTTTGCTGCGGCGCAGGGTAATGGTCGCACGCTTCGGCAGCGTCGCTTCGTTGGTCACATCGATAACCGGACCCGCTTCGCCGCCGCAGATGTCGATCAGCAGGCGAGTCGCACGCTCCATCGCTTTGTATTGCAGCGCAGGATCCACGCCACGCTCGTAGCGGTGAGAAGCATCAGTGTGCAGACCGTGACGGCGTGCGCGGCCGGTGATGGAGAGCGGGCTGAAGAACGCGCATTCCAGCAGGACGTTTTGCGTCTCGTCGTTAACGCCAGAGTGCTCGCCGCCGAAGATCCCGCCCATCGCCAGCGCTTTGTTGTGATCGGCAATCACCAGGGTGTCAGCGTTCAGTTTCGCTTCGCTGCCGTCCAGCAGAACCAGGGTTTCGCCCTCTTTCGCCATGCGCACGACGATCCCACCTTCGATACGATCTTTATCAAAGGCGTGCATTGGCTGGCCCAGCTCCAGCAGAACATAGTTGGTGACGTCGACGACCGCATCGATAGAACGGATACCGCAGCGACGCAGTTTCTCTTTCATCCACAGCGGGGTTGGCGCTTTAACGTTAATACCTTTCACCACACGACCGAGGTAGCGTGGGCAGGCCTCAGGCGCGTCTACCTGTATCGGCAGCACGTCACTGATGGTTGCCTCAACCGGAGCGATCTCCGGCACGTTCAGTTCAGTCTGGTTCAGCACGGCCACGTCGCGGGCCACACCGATGATGCCTAAACAGTCAGCACGGTTTGGCGTTACGCTGATTTCGATGGTGTTGTCATCAAGCGTCAGGTATTCGCGGATATCGGTACCAACTGGCGCATCCTGCGGCAGTTCAATAATGCCGGAGTGATCGTCGGAAATACCCAGTTCGGAGAAGGAGCACAGCATGCCTTCAGACGGCTCACCGCGCAGCTTAGCCGCTTTGATTTTGAAATCGCCCGGCAGCACCGCACCGACGGTCGCCACGGCCACTTTCAGGCCCTGACGGCAGTTTGGCGCACCGCAGACGATATCCAGCAGACGGTCACCGCCCACGTTGACTTTTGTTACGCGCAGTTTGTCAGCGTTAGGGTGCTGACCGCATTCAACCACTTCACCCACGACCACGCCGGTGAAGGCGCCAGAAACCGGCTCTACACCGTCAACTTCCAGACCCGCCATGGTGATCTGGTTGGAAAGCGCGTCGCTGTCCAGCGTGGTGTTCACCCATTCGCGTAACCACAGTTCACTGAATTTCATTGTTCTGTCCTGCCCTTATTTAAACTGTTTGAGGAAACGCAGATCGTTTTCGAAGAACGCACGTAAGTCGGTTACGCCGTAGCGCAGCATGGTCAGACGCTCCATACCCATACCGAACGCAAAGCCGGAATACACTTCCGGATCGATACCCACGTTGCGCAGCACGTTTGGATGCACCATGCCGCAGCCCAGCACTTCCAGCCATTTGCCGTTTTTACCCATCACGTCAACTTCCGCAGACGGTTCGGTGAACGGGAAGTAGGACGGGCGGAAGCGAACCTGCAAATCTTCCTCAAAGAAGTTGTTCAGGAAATCGTGCAGCGTGCCTTTCAGGTTGGTAAAGCTGATGTTTTTATCAACAATCAGACCTTCCATCTGGTGGAACATTGGGGTGTGGGTCTGATCGTAGTCGTTACGGTATACGCGACCCGGCGCGATGATGCGGATTGGCGGCTCCTGCTCCTTCATGGTACGGATCTGAACGCCGGAAGTCTGAGTACGCAGCAGACGGGTAGCGTCAAACCAGAAAGTGTCGTGGTCAGCACGTGCCGGATGATGGCCAGGAATGTTCAGGGCATCGAAGTTGTGGTAATCATCTTCAATTTCCGGGCCAGTCGCCACGGTAAAGCCGAGCTCACCGAAGAAACTTTCAATACGATCGATAGTACGAGTCACCGGATGCAGACCGCCGTTTTCAATACGACGACCCGGCAGAGAAACGTCAATCGTTTCTGCCGCCAGACGCGCATTCAGTACTGCGCTTTCCAGCTCGGCTTTACGCGCGTTCAGCGCCTGCTGTACCTGCTCTTTGGCTTCGTTAATCACTGCACCGGCTGCCGGGCGCTCCTCTGCTGGCAGTTCACGCAGGGTAGTCATCTGAAGGGTCAAATGCCCTTTCTTGCCCAGATATTCGACGCGGACATTGTCTAACGCGGCAACATCTGAGGCCTGGTTAATGGCGGCCGTTGCACTGGCAACCAGCTCTGCGAGATGTGACATGGTTTTCCTCATTATGTCGGTGCAGACACCGAATTGTTGGACGTATTCTCTTAACTTCAGGCACAAAAAAAGCCTCCATCGGGAGGCTTATCTGGCGCTGTTTTTCGTTTCATCTTTCACGCGCTAGCCTCCTGAAGTCAGGTGCTAAAGTAAAAGAAGAAGCGGAAAAAAGCAGCATTCATGCTTGCGTTACCTTGTAGGGTAAAAACCGTTAAGACCTTATTGAAAAGCCTGCACGGATAAATGTCAATCTTCTGATGGTGTTAAATGAAAAGAGGAGGCAAAGCCCCCTCTCTCAACTGGCTTATGCCAGTGCTGCTTTCGCTTTTTCGACCAGAGCGGTGAACGCTACTTTGTCGAATACTGCGATGTCAGCCAGGATCTTACGGTCGATTTCAACAGAGGCTTTTTTCAGGCCGTTGATGAATTTGCTGTAAGAAATACCGTTCTGACGTGCTGCTGCGTTGATACGCGCAATCCACAGTTGACGGAACTGACGCTTACGCTGACGACGGTCACGGTAAGCGTACTGACCTGCTTTGATAACAGCCTGGAAGGCAACGCGGTATACGCGTGAACGCGCACCGTAGTAGCCTTTAGCTTGTTTCAAAATTTTCTTGTGACGTGCACGTGCAATTACACCACGTTTTACGCGAGCCATGTGTGCTCTCCTGTATCTATTCTAAATTAAAAAAGTTAAACGTTAACGACTTATGCGTACGGCAGGCACGCGATGACCAGGCCCAGATCGCCTTTAGAAACCATGGCTTTTGGACGCAGGTGACGTTTACGCTTGGTAGCTTTCTTAGTCAGAATGTGACGCAGGTTAGCGTGCTTGTGCTTAAAACCACCTTTACCGGTTTTTTTGAAGCGCTTAGCAGCACCGCGTACGGTCTTAATTTTTGGCATTTTAATAACTTCCACTTCGCATTGTTAAATAAACGAAACATAGGCGAACAAAACCTATGGGGCCCGAAGGCTCCACAGATTTTGCTGCTTGAAGGCCTTACTGTTTCTTCTTAGGAGCGAGCACCATGATCATCTGGCGGCCTTCGATCTTCGTAGGGAAGGATTCGACTACTGCCAGTTCACTCAGATCGTCACGGACGCGGTTAAGCACTTCCATACCAATCTGTTGGTGGGCCATCTCACGACCGCGGAAACGCAGCGTGATCTTGGCCTTATCGCCATCTTCCAGAAAGCGAATCAGGCTGCGGAGTTTTACCTGATAATCGCCATCGTCGGTACCAGGACGGAATTTAATTTCCTTAACCTGGATAACTTTTTGCTTCTTCTTCTGTTCCTTAGAAGACTTACTCTTTTCATAAAGGAACTTGCCGTAGTCCATGATACGACAAACTGGCGGTTCGGCGTTAGGGCTGATTTCAACTAAATCTACTCCAGCTTCTTCAGCCTTTTCGATCGCTTCTCTCAGACTCACAATCCCCAGCTGCTCGCCTTCCAGACCTGTTAAGCGAACTTCCTGGGCGCGAATCTCGCCATTGATACGATTCGGACGTGCCGTTTGAACTCGTTTTCCGCCTTTAATACCTTATTCCTCCAGTTGTTGAAGACTGCGGCTGCGAATCTCTTGTTGCAGCTTCTCAATCACTTCACTTACGTCCAGGCTCCCCAGGTCTTTACCACGGCGGGTGCGAACGGCAACTTTGCCTGCTTCCACCTCTTTATCACCACAGACCAACATATACGGGACACGACGTAAAGTGTGCTCGCGGATTTTAAAGCCAATCTTCTCATTTCTCAAGTCTGCTTTTACGCGAATGCCCGCATTTTGTAGTTTCTGCGTCAATTCTTTAACGTAATCCGCCTGAGAATCGGTAATGTTCATCACCACTACCTGCACTGGCGCAAGCCAGGTTGGGAAGAAGCCCGCGAACTCTTCGGTCAGGATGCCGATGAAGCGCTCCAGTGAACCGAGAATCGCACGGTGAATCATAACCGGCACCTGACGCTCGTTGTCTTCGCCAACATAAGAGGCGCTTAAACGCTGCGGCAGGGAGAAGTCCAGCTGTACCGTTCCGCACTGCCATGCGCGATCGAGGCAGTCATACAGGGTAAATTCAATTTTCGGACCGTAGAATGCGCCCTCGCCCAGCTGGTATTCGAACGGAATACCGTTCTCTTCCAGCGCGACGGCGAGATCCGCCTCTGCGCGATCCCATGTCTCATCGCTGCCGATACGTTTTTCCGGACGCGTTGAGAGTTTGACCACGATCTTCTCGAAGCCAAAGGTGCTGTACATATCGTAGACCATACGAATACAGGCGTTAACTTCTTCACGGACCTGATCTTCAGTACAGAAGATATGCGCATCATCCTGAGTAAAGCCACGAACACGCATCAGACCGTGCAGCGCACCTGATGGCTCGTTACGATGGCAGCTACCGAACTCCGCCATACGCAGCGGCAGATCGCGGTAGGATTTCAGACCCTGGTTGAAGATCTGAACGTGGCCCGGGCAGTTCATTGGCTTGATGCAGTATTCACGGTTCTCAGACGAAGTGGTGAACATTGCATCTTTGTAGTTGTCCCAGTGGCCGGTCTTTTCCCACAGCACACGGTCCATCATGAACGGGCCTTTCACTTCCTGATACTGGTACTCTTTCAGCTTGGAGCGCACGAACGTTTCCAGTTCACGGAAGATAGTCCAGCCGTCGTTATGCCAGAACACCATCCCCGGCGCTTCTTCCTGCATATGATACAGGTCAAGCTGCTTACCGATTTTACGGTGGTCACGCTTAGCCGCCTCTTCCAGGCGTTGCAGGTACGCGTTCAGGGCCTTCTTATCGGCCCACGCGGTACCATAAATACGCTGCAACATTTTGTTGTTGCTGTCGCCACGCCAGTAAGCGCCTGCGATTTTCATCAGTTTGAAGTGATGACAGAAGCGCATGTTCGGCACGTGCGGTCCACGGCACATGTCGACGTATTCCTGGTGATGGTACAAGCCAGGCTTGTCATCATGAGCGATGTTTTCATCAAGAATCGAGACTTTGTAGCTCTCGCCGCGCTTCACGAAGGTTTCACGCGCTTCGTGCCAGCTGACTTTCTTCTTAATGACGTCATAGTTGGTTTCGGCGAGCTCGTGCATTCGTTTCTCGAGCGCGTCGATATCTTCCTGAGTCAGGGTGTGGTCAAGGTCAACGTCGTAGTAGAAACCGTTGTCGATAACCGGGCCGATTGCCATTTTGGTGTTTGGCCACAGCTGCTTGATAGCATGGCCTAACAGGTGCGCACAGGAGTGACGAATGATCTCCAGACCTTCTTCGTCTTTCGCGGTGATGATCGCAAGCGTTGCATCGCTTTCAATCAGATCGGACGCGTCTACCAGCTCGCCGTTTACGCGACCTGCGATGGTTGCTTTTGCGAGTCCAGGACCGATATCCAGGGCAACATCCATTGGGCTAACAGCATGGTCGAAATGGCGTTGGCTGCCATCAGGAAGAGTAATTACAGGCATTTTATATCCTTATTTGCAGTGATGCCCCACACATAAGAGCATATACAAAGAAAATAATCGTGATTAAACAGTAGATTACGAAACCATCTGACCAACAATCGTCAAATTGGTTCGTCATCATGCACCTGCCGATTCAGATAAATGCGAATTTACGGCAAGCAGGGTAATGGTAACACTATTGAAAGGGCGAATGCACCTTCTGCGACCGTCTGAACCGTTCATCCTTTTGTCTGCGTTCATGAACTTTTGCTGACGGAGGCTCGCAATCCGAAAGTGCTGAGCTATTCTTGACTTGGTCCTTAAACATCGAAGGGGTATCACATGAATGTATCCAGCAGAACCGTTGTGATATTGAATCTACTTTCCGCTGCTTGCCTGGTATTGATTCTGGCTGACAGATTCCATTGGTTTTAAGCCGAACCGGTGTTCCGGCATAACCTGTTGTCCAGGGTTGAGCGCTTTCTGGCGCAGATTTTGGTAGACTAAGGGTATCAACTGACAAGGATTAGGTTATGCCAACAAAAAGATTTGCCGTGAAGCACTGGAAAATGGTCGTGGTGTTAATTGCTATTTGCGGCGCGATGTTGCTGCTGCGCTGGGCCGCAATGATCTGGGGCTAATATTTTGTCAGCGAAAACGTGCCGTGAATTTACTGAATAAATCTTAACTATCTTTACGATAATTTATGGTCCAAAACCGGTACGTCATAATCCGGTTTTCGACAGGCTGTGACAGCGTATATATTCCGTCACACGTGGCAGTTGAAATATCAGGACCACTCACCCGCCACCAGCTTGTGTACATCAAATGCATCATTCATTGACTGGCCGGTAGACTGAGAGCCAGGGGCAATGTTGGAGCCTGCTTCTACATCCGAGGCTTTAGCGATCCCGATTGGGCTGTTAACGTCACTGGCAGGTTGCGTCATATTATCAGCAGCAAATACGCCAAATGAAAGTGCGGAAAGCACCATCGCTGCTGTAGCGGTTTTGATTTTTTTCATAATTTTATTCTCATACTTATTTAATGCGATATGCCTGAGGCGAGTTTTTCGCCTGTGCCGTAAGTGTAGATCTGGATCACATTCTTGCCTAGTCAAATTATTTATCAATTCGTGTCAAATAAACTGAATAAGCCCTGGTCGGCTAATTATGGAGAAATTATGAAGATGAAACCAGACCCATTATTTTAAAACGCCGTTTAATATAAATAAGCACAGTTTCAGAAAATAAAAAACGGGCCGAGAATAATCCCGGCCCGACGATATTACATTTTATAACCTAAAGAAATCGTGGTTCGGCGATCGGTATGTTCCGGCGCAGAATCAGGTGGGGATGAGTTCCAGGTTACGTTGTACGCCACCTTGAGTCCAAAGTGTTCGTTGATGGCCACATTCAACGCACTTTCTGAGTTCAGCGTTGTATCTTCAGCACCAAACACCGACACACCCTGGGTGAATTTTGCGTTGTCCGTCATCTGCCATGCATAGGTGCCCGATGCATAACCCAGCGGCTGGGTTTCATCTTCGCCGTTGGTGTACTCGTCGTAACGGACACCCGGACCGAATTCAAAACGCAGGCTGTGCACCGGCCCATTGAGGAACTGACGACCATAACCCGCAGTTACGACATCACGCTGGCGATAGCCGTTGTAGCGGTCAGTCAGCCAACTCGCCTGCCCGAACAGGTAGTCATAATCGGTCATGTTGTATCGGCTACGTCCGCCTACCGCGTATTTCTCCGATGAGCGTTGATCGTTAGCAGAGGTGTTGCTGGCATTTCCCCACAGCGACCAGGCCGTGGTGTTGCCGTACCAGGTCAGGGTGCTGTCTGCGGTCAGGGAGGAGCTTTTCGTATTACCGGATTGCGCCAGATACCCGGCATTCACGTTACCTTCAAAGGGTTTTTTGGCAGTGGAGGGATCGTCCATGACAGTAAAAACGGTATCATCGGCGGTTGCATTCAGTGACGCAAATACGCCACCCGCCAGCATCAGTGCTGCGGGTACTGTCTTCAAAAGCTTCATTTTATTTAAGGAGTCCGTACAACATAAAAAGAGACCGTCACGGTCTCGGAAACTTTCTTGCGGATCAATGACAAGGCGACCATAGAAAGGTAACAAATTATAAAAAGCCGCAAATAACATAGCAATATTTTCTTCTTTCATTTTTTGAATAAGAACGATCCCAAAACGTGTTTTATTTTATATGCCCGGCGCAGGTTATTTGTCAGCATTCATATTTAAAATCATACTGTTATTTACGTTGCCTTCCTGCCAAACGGTGCCAGGCTTAAAAGAACCCATGATAAAAGGAGGTCATGATGGCTTCGATTTATACGCTGACACTCTCCCCTTCCCTCGACTCCGCGACCATGACGCCGCAAATCTACCCGGAAGGTAAGCTGCGCTGTAGCGCGCCGGTGTTTGAGCCGGGCGGCGGCGGCATCAACGTGGCGCGCGCTATTACCCATCTCGGCGGAAAAGCCACCGCCATCTTCCCCGCTGGCGGCGCCACGGGAGAACATCTGGTTGCGTTGCTGGCAGATGAACAGGTGGCCGTAGACACCGTCGATGCTAAAGACTGGACCCGGCAGAACCTGCATGTCCATGTTGAATCCAGCGGCGAGCAATATCGTTTTGTGATGCCGGGGGCGAAATTAAGCGATGATGAGTTTCGTCAACTGGAAGAGAAAGTGCTGACCATTGAAAGCGGCTCATTACTGGTGATCAGCGGTAGCCTGCCGCCGGGCGTCAAAACAGAAAAACTGACGGCGCTGGTTCAGGCGGCGCTCCAGCGCGGCATCCGCTGCATTGTCGATAGCTCGGGCGAAGCCCTGAAGGCGGCGTTAGAACCCGGACAACTTGAACTCGTTAAACCTAACCAGAAAGAGCTCAGTGCCCTGGTTAATCGAGAACTCAGCCAGCCTGATGACGTTCGTACTGCCGCAGAAGAGCTGGTACGTACGGGCAAAGCGCATCGCGTTGTGGTCTCTCTCGGTCCTCAGGGTGCGCTGGCCGTCGACAAGACGGGCTTTGTACAGGTTGTGCCACCGCCGATGAAAAGCCAGAGCACCGTGGGTGCCGGTGACAGTATGGTTGGCGCGATGGTGCTGAAGCTAGCGCAGGGCGCTTCGCTTCTGGAGATGGCACGCTATGGCGTCGCGGCAGGGAGTGCAGCCACCATAAACCAGGGAACGCGTCTGTGTTCGCTTGCGGATACCCAGAAAATTGTCGATTACCTGGCGAGAAGCTGAACCTGCTTCCCCTTCCCATGGAGGGGGAAGTCGCTAAACAGGGCATATCGACTATGCTAAGAAAACTTTCAGGATAACAACGAGGTGAATTATGAGCAGTGGTGATATCACCCGCTACGTCGTAACCGTGAATATTCATGAGGCGTCGCTGACCGAACTGAATGAACTCAACAACGCGTTCACGCGCGCCAATTTTCTGCTCACGCTGACGGACGATGAGGGCAATATTCACGATCTCGGCTCACTGGCATTTGGCCTGATAAGCCCGCTGAGTCAGGAAGAGGTGAAGGCGCTGGCCAGTAGTCTGGTGGAAAGCGTGACTGACAAAGCCACGGAAATTGATGTGGATAGCTGGGAAAACTGGCATAAAAAAGAACAATAAGTGCCCTGTACAAAATTAAACCGCTCAGTTGTGCGTTAGTTCCTGTTTTTTTATAGCCGTTTTGCGCTAACTTTATGATCTGGCAGACAACATGGGAGAGACATCATGTGGCAGGCTATCAGTCATCTTTTAAGTGAGCAGCTGGGTGAAGGTGAAATTGAACTGCGTAACGAACTGCCAGGCGGAGAGATCCATGCCGCATGGCATTTACGTTACGCCGGGCGCGATCTTTTCGTTAAATGTGATGAGCGTGAATTGCTCCCCATTTTTACTGCCGAAGCCGATCAGCTTGAGTTGTTATCGCGCAGTAAAACAGTCACCGTTCCGCAGGTTTTAGCCGTCGGTAGCGATCGTGACTATAGCTTTCTGGTGATGAACTATCTCCCCGCGCGCCCTCTGGATGCGCACAACGCCTTTATTCTCGGGCAACAGATCGCCCGTTTGCACCAGTGGAGCGATCAACCTCAGTTCGGGCTCGATTTTGATAACGACCTCTCCACTACCCCACAGCCAAACGCATGGCAGCGCCGCTGGTCGACCTTTTTCGCCGAGCAGCGCATCGGTTGGCAGCTGGAGCTGGCCGCTGAAAAGGGATTAGCGTTCGGCAACATCGACGCGATTGTTGAACACATTCAGCAGCGTCTGGCTTCGCATCAGCCTCAGGCTTCCCTTCTGCACGGAGATTTATGGTCAAACAACTGTGCACTTGGGCCTGATGGTCCCTATATATTTGACCCGGCCTGCTACTGGGGCGACAGAGAATGTGACCTCGCAATGCTGCCGTTGCACCCTGAACAGCCGCCGCAAATTTATGATGGCTATCAGTCTGTCTCGCCGTTACCTGCGGGTTTCCTTGATCGTCAGCCGGTTTATCAGCTGTACACCTTGATAAACCGGGCTATTTTGTTTGGCGGGAGTCATCTGGTCAATGCCCAGCGGGCGCTGGACCGCATTCTGGCGGTATAGCGGGAGGGGGCGGCTTCACGCCCCTTCCCTTAGGATTTACAGGAAGCCAAGCAGCGTAAAGAAGAAATACCCGGCCACAATGATAATGACCGGCAGGATGTAGAGCGGGAAAAACTGCACAAAAATGGTATGACGCGGAACGACAATGCGCGATTCGATCTGCTCGCGGCTCATCCCGTCAGGGCCTTTCGCCTTCTCAAGGATCAGCTGGTCTTCCACCCCTTCGCGCAAAAAGCGGGTCTGGCGACTCATGCGCGCGCCGGAGGCCTGCAACGCCATCGCGATAAATATCAACGCATAGATTATCCAGAAACCGACATTCAGCTGGTGGTGAAAATCCGGCGTGGGCGAGTTGAACCAGAAGACGTTCAGGAACGGGGTATTAAACCGCATCATCTCAATCATGACGTGCGCAAAATCAAGCATGACGGCATTGATGCCCGGCTGTTTTTCGCTGTGATCGTACATAAATTTGAGTACGGAGATCAGCGTTGAAATCAGGGCGGGAATGAAAATAACCCAACCAGCAATACGTTTTAAGACCGCGATGCGTCCAGCTTGTTGATACGTCATTAGTTCCTCTTCATAAAGACGCGTTATTTGTGCCTAAGTCTACCTGCTGTCGGTCATTTTCGCCCGCTCTTTGAATGCAATATGCTAAATTGCTTGTGCTTAGCACCGTTTGTCTTACCCCCAAGATAAGGAGATGTTGTAATGTCGACCCCGCGCCAGATACTTGCCGCTATTTTTGACATGGATGGATTGCTGATTGATTCCGAACCCCTGTGGGATCGGGCTGAACTGGACGTGATGGCCAGCCTCGGCGTCGATATCAGTCGTCGTAACGAGCTTCCCGATACCCTGGGGCTGCGCATCGATATGGTGGTTGACCTCTGGTATGCCCACCAGCCATGGGTTGGCCCGGATCGCGACGAAGTAACGGCGCGCATTATCAACCGCGCTATCTCCCTCGTAGAGGAGTATAAGCCGCTGTTACCGGGCGTACGCGACGCTATCGCCCTGTGCAAGGCGCAAGGGCTGAAAGTGGGGCTGGCCTCCGCCTCACCGCTGCATATGCTGGAAAAAGTGCTGACGATGTTCGGGCTGCGCGACAGCTTCGACGCGCTGGCCTCGGCCGAAAAGCTTCCTTACAGCAAGCCACATCCGCAGGTATATATGGACTGCGCCGCGAAACTGGGGCTGGATCCACTTACCTGTGTGGCGCTGGAAGATTCGGTTAACGGCATGGTGGCGTCCAAAGCCGCACGTATGCGCTCCATCGTTGTGCCGGCTGAAGAAGGCCGACACGATCCCCGTTTTGCCCTCGCAGACGTCAGGCTGACGTCTCTTGAAGAATTGACTGCCCGCCATCTGCGCGGGGAGTAACGCTCTTTCAGGCAGCTTCGGCTGCCTGTCTCGCCAAATCAAAACAACGTTTTACTTTATTTGCTTTTCTCATTCCAGACTCCTATTCTTACGTGCAGAATGACAATAACCTGACTTCTGAGGCGCGTATGATACTGGATGCTTTTACTCTGGCAGGAAAAGTGGCGATGGTGACCGGGTGCGATACCGGTCTGGGGCAAGGTATGGCCATTGCCCTCGCCCAGGCAGGATGCGATATCGTGGGGGTTAACCGCAAGGTTCCTGACGAAACGGCAGCGCGCGTTACGTCGCTGGGACGACACTTTATCGCGATTCGCGCCGATCTTGGCAAGCAGGAGAGTATTCAGAGCGTGGTGGATACCGCAGTCGCTGAGATGGGCCGCATCGATATTCTGGTTAACAATGCCGGCACCATCCGCCGTGCCGATGCGCTGGAATTTAGCGAGAAGGACTGGGACGAGGTCATCGATCTCAATCTGAAATCGGTCTTTTTCCTCTCTCAGGCAGTGGCGAAACAGTTTATCGCGCAGGGTCAGGGCGGCAAGATTATTAACATTGCCTCCATGCTCTCCTTCCAGGGCGGCATCCGGGTGCCCTCCTATACGGCGTCCAAAAGCGGCGTGCTGGGCCTCACCCGCCTGCTGGCGAACGAATGGGCAACGCTGGGCATTAATGTGAATGCTATTGCGCCGGGTTATATGGCGACCAATAACACCCGGCAGCTTCGCGATGATGAGCAGCGCAGCCAGGCGATCCTCGACCGTATTCCGGCGGGTCGCTGGGGTCTGCCGGAGGATTTACAGGGTCCGGTGGTGTTCCTGGCCTCGTCGGCCTCTGATTACGTTAACGGCCATACCCTCGCCGTAGACGGTGGCTGGCTGGCGCGCTAACCGCGCGTTTGTGACAAAGAGTTACACCGTCACCTCTTTCACACACTGTATAAAAACCCTATACTGTATGAATCGACAGTTTACCGGGTTTTATCATGACGGCGGAAGGCCACCTGCTTTTTTCACTTGCCTGTGCAGTGTTTGCCAAAAACGCTGAACTGACCCCTGTGCTGGCACAGGGGGACTGGTGGCATATTGTCCCTTCCGCCGTGCTGACCTGCCTCCTGCCGGACATAGATCATCCAAAGTCATTCCTTGGCCAGCGGCTGAAGTGGATTTCAAAACCCATCGCCAGAGCCTTTGGTCATCGCGGGTTTACCCACAGCCTGCTGGCCGTCTTCGGCCTGCTTACACTCTTCTATTTGAAGGTTCCGGAGAGCTGGATCGTCCCGGCGGATGCCATTCAGGGCATGGTGCTCGGCTACTTAAGCCATATCCTCGCCGATATGCTGACGCCAGCGGGCGTACCGCTGCTCTGGCCCTGCCGCTGGCGTTTCCGTCTGCCAATCCTCGTGCCGCAAAAAGGCAACCAGCTGGAGCGCGTTCTGTGTATGGCGCTGTTTGCGTATGCCGTGTGGATGCCGCAGACATTGCCCGAAAATGGTGCAGTGCGCTGGTCATCGCAAATGATCAACTCGCTACAATTTCAGTTCAATCGTTTTATTAATCACCAGATTGAACATTAAACCGACAATATAATCACTTTTGTCATAAACCATTCCATATGGATATAAGCGCGACATCACACTTCTGATAACCTTGCGCCAACAGGTTCGGTAAAAACCGACCGTATAATAAATCAGGAGAACGGGGATGAATTTTCCACTCATCGCGAACATTGTTGTGTTCGTCGTATTGCTATTGCTTCTCGCCCAGGCTCGCCACAAACAGTGGAGCCTGGCGAAAAAGGTACTGGTCGGTCTGGTCATGGGCGTGGTGTTTGGCCTGGCCTTACACGCCATTTACGGCTCCGATAGCCCGGTACTGAAAGATTCTATTCAGTGGTTCAACATTGTCGGTAACGGCTATGTACAGCTGCTGCAAATGATCGTTATGCCGCTGGTATTCGCCTCTATTCTGAGCGCCGTAGCCCGCCTGCATAATGCCTCTCAACTGGGTAAAATCAGTTTCCTGACCATTGGTACCCTGCTCTTCACCACGCTGATTGCGGCGCTGGTGGGTGTGCTGGTAACCAATCTGTTTGGCCTGACTGCTGAAGGTCTGGTGCAGGGTAGCGCTGAAACCGCGCGTCTGACGGCGATTGAGACCAACTACGTGGGTAAAGTGGCCGATCTGACCGTTCCGCAGATGGTGCTCTCCTTCATTCCGAAGAATCCGTTCGCTGACCTGACCGGTGCAAGCCCAACCTCCATTATCAGCGTGGTGATCTTCGCGGCATTCCTGGGCGTGGCTGCGCTCAAGCTGCTGAAGGACGATGCGCCGAAAGGCGAGCGCGTTCTGACAGCCATCGATACCCTGCAAAGCTGGGTGATGAAGCTGGTGCGTCTGGTCATGCAGCTGACGCCGTACGGTGTCCTGGCGCTGATGACCAAAGTCGTGGCAGGCTCTAACCTGCAAGACATCATCAAGCTTGGCAGCTTTGTGATCGCCTCTTATCTGGGGCTGGGCATTATGTTTGTGGTGCACGGTATCCTGCTGGGCGTGAACGGCGTTAGCCCGCTGAAATATTTCCGCAAAGTCTGGCCGGTGCTGACCTTCGCCTTCACCAGCCGTTCCAGCGCGGCATCTATCCCGCTGAACGTGGAAGCACAGACCCGTCGTCTGGGCGTACCGGAGTCTATCGCCAGCTTCTCGGCCTCCTTTGGCGCCACCATCGGGCAGAACGGCTGTGCGGGTCTCTACCCGGCGATGCTGGCCGTGATGGTTGCCCCAACCGTGGGGATTAACCCGCTGGATCCGGTCTGGATTGCGACGCTGGTGGGTATCGTGACCATTAGCTCCGCCGGTGTTGCGGGCGTGGGCGGCGGCGCGACCTTCGCTGCGCTGATCGTTCTGCCTGCGCTGGGACTGCCGGTGACGCTGGTTGCCCTGCTGATCTCTGTTGAACCGCTGATCGATATGGGGCGTACCGCCCTGAACGTGAGTGGCTCAATGACCGCCGGTACCCTGACCAGCCAGTGGCTGAAGCAGACCGACAAAACGATTCTCGACAGTGAAGAAGATGCGGAACTGGCCCATCGTTAATCACGGCTGAAATAAAAAAACCGCCTGCGGGCGGTTTTTTTATGGCTGTTATTCTTCAACCTCTTCATCCTGGCGGGTCTGCACAGCCCATCGCTGCGCCGATTCCGGCACCGTAAACGCAGGGGAGCGACGGAAGTGCTCGCCAATCAGCACGAAGGCAACGTATTTACCCCTTAACATCCAGACATCGCGAAAACCATCCACTTTCAGGGCATGGTCAGGCGGCGCGGGTTCAACGCGGGGCACATAGCTAATAACCTGGCGGTTTTGTTGACGAAGAGGTTTCATAAGCGACGGGTTCACTAAAGCAAATTCTTAAGCAGGAAATTTCTATCATAGCCGATTCTCCCCCCACCCGTCGCGCCTGACGTGAGGCAGATGGCTCCTTTCGCTAATCACTTATCTGAAAACGCTTAGTTCGCCTGCTAATTCATCACATTGTTCTATCCTTAATAGGGTTTTCAGGAACGAACAAAGGAGAATCGTGCAATGTCGAACAATGATAAACCACATCAAGCCCCTATTCATGGCACCGAAGAATCTCAACCGGGAATGGACTCACTCGCCCCTGCGGATGGCTCTCATAAACCGTCGCCGGGCCTGTCCGCGCCGGGCGAGCAACCTACTGCACCGGGAAGCGTGAAGTCGCCCGATGCGGATAACGAGAAGTTAAAATCTCTCGACCCGCACCGCAAAGGGGGTGAAGGCTATGCGCTGACCACCAATCAGGGCGTGCGTATCGCCGATGACCAGAACTCCCTGCGCGCCGGAACGCGCGGCCCGACGCTGCTGGAAGATTTCATCCTGCGGGAAAAAATCACCCATTTCGACCATGAGCGTATTCCTGAGCGTATCGTTCACGCTCGCGGCTCCGCGGCGCACGGCTATTTCCAGCCGTACAAGAGCCTGAAGGCGATCACGAAGGCGGATTTCCTTTCCGATCCGAACAAAATCACACCGGTATTTGTGCGCTTCTCTACCGTACAGGGCGGCGCGGGTTCGGCCGATACGGTGCGTGATATCCGCGGCTTCGCCACCAAATTCTATACCGAAGAGGGCATTTTCGACCTCGTCGGGAATAACACCCCGGTTTTCTTCATTCAGGATGCGCATAAGTTCCCTGACTTTGTCCATGCGGTAAAACCAGAGCCACACTGGGCCATACCGCAGGGACAAAGTGCGCATGACACCTTCTGGGACTACGTCTCCCTGCAACCGGAAACCCTTCACAACGTGATGTGGGCGATGTCTGACCGGGGGATCCCACGCAGCTATCGCACCATGGAAGGGTTTGGTATTCATACCTTCCGTCTGATTAACGCTGAAGGTAAAGCGACGTTTGCGCGTTTCCACTGGAAACCGGTCGCGGGGAAAGCATCCCTGGTGTGGGATGAAGCACAGAAGCTGACAGGGCGCGATCCGGACTTCCACCGTCGCGAACTGTGGGAATCCATTGAAGCCGGTGATTTCCCGGAATACGAGCTGGGATTACAGCTGATCCCGGAAGAGGACGAGTTCAAATTCGACTTCGACCTGCTCGACCCGACCAAGCTTATTCCTGAAGAGCTGGTGCCGGTTCAGCTGGTGGGCAAAATGGTGCTTAACCGCAACCCGGATAACTTCTTCGCGGAGAATGAGCAGGCTGCGTTCCACCCGGGCCATATTGTGCCGGGGCTGGATTTCACCAACGATCCGCTGCTACAGGGCCGTCTGTTCTCTTACACCGATACGCAGATCAGCCGTCTCGGTGGACCGAACTTCCACGAAATTCCTATCAACCGTCCGACCTGCCCGTACCATAACTTCCAGCGTGACGGGATGCATCGCCAGGATATCGATACCAACCCGGCGAACTACGAGCCAAACTCCATTAACGATAACTGGCCGCGTGAAACCCCGCCGGGGCCAAAACGTGGCGGATTTGAGTCGTATCAGGAGCGCGTGGACGGAACAAAAATTCGCGAGCGCAGCCCGTCATTCGGCGAATATTACGCTCAGCCTCGCCTGTTCTGGAACAGCCAGACCCCGATTGAACAGCAGCACATTATCGGCGGTTTCAGCTTTGAGCTGAGCAAAGTGGTGCGTACCTACATTCGCGAGCGCGTGGTCGACCATCTGGCGCATATTGATATCCAGCTTGCTCAGGGCGTGGCGAATAATCTCGGCATCACGCTGACTGACGAGCAATGCCATGCCGCACCGCCAAAAGACGTGAACGGGCTGAAGAAGGATCCGTCCCTGAGCCTGTACGCGGTACCTGGCGGGTCAATTAAAGGCCGCGTAGTGGCTATCCTGCTGAATGATAAACCGCGCGCCAGCGACGTGCTGGGGATCATGAAGGCGCTCAAAACCCAGGGCGTACATGCCAAACTGCTTTACTCCCGCATGGGTGAAGTGACAGCCGACGATGGCTCTGTCCTGCCAATTGCCGCGACCTTCGCCGGGGCACCGTCGCTGACGGTTGACGCGGTGATTATGCCGTGCGGCGACGTTGAGAGCCTGCTCGGTAACGGTGATGCCGCCTATTATCTGCTGGAAGCCTATAAGCACCTGAAGCCAATCGCCCTGGCAGGCGATGCGCGAAAGTTTAAATCTCTGCTGAAGGTACCGGATCAAGGGGAAGAAGGCATTGTCGAAGGTGATAACATTGACGATGCGTTTATGACCCGGTTGTTTGACCTGCTTGCTGCGCACCGCGTGTGGTCGCGCAGCAGTAAGATTGACCAGATACCGGCGTAAAAAAAAGCCGGGTGGCGCTGCGCTTACCCGGCCTACATTTCGATTGCTTTTGTAGGCCCGGTAAGGCGAAGCCGCCACCGGGCTTTAACTCAAAGATCCCTGAACGTCCCCAGACGATACCCACGCTCGGCAATCGCGTACTTTAACGACGCCGACGTCAGCACATCCAGTTCTGCCAGACGCGGCCAGCAGTAGGCGCTCTTACGTACGATGTTATCGACAAACGCCGGGTGCGCCATTACCTCAAGCGAGCGCTCCCCTTTCGCGGCGGACTCATCCAGCACCTTCAGGAACAGCGCTTCGTCGATCTCGTCGCCATAAAATGCGCTGCTGAACCCCTCCGTTGACGTCACCGCGACGTCCGGCAGCCCGCGCACCTCACGATCCACGCGCATCGCCACGCCTTTACGTTGCGCAAACTCTGCCACAAGCGGGAAAATCGCCGGGATCATATGCACATGATGATGGCTGTCAATATGGGTAGGCTCGCGGCCAAACACATCCACAAAGCGGTTAAACTGGCAATCCAGCTCGCGGGCAATCTCATCGAGCGGCAGAGCGCCCTGCTCCGCCATTTCCCAAATCCATTTCCCCAGCTGGCCGTCGCGCGTCAGGCCCGGCATTGGCGAAAGGGGCAACCCAAGCGTCAGCACAAAGTGCATGCCCACGCCCAGCTCGGGCAGCTCACGGCTTAACTGCGCCGCATGTTCCACCGCCTCACCGTTGATGAGCGCTGTTGTAGAGGTCGCGACGCCCCGGCGACAGGCTTCAATAATGCCGTAGTTCTGCCCTTTTGACAGGCCAAAATCATCGGCATTGACGATCAGCAGGTTTTCCATCGCGCCTCCTCTTAACGGTGTGTGAGTTTCAGTTTCTCAACCGTTGCAGCAAAGTTTGGCAGCCATTTTTCATGCGCCAGGATCATCTCACTCGCGAGTTTTTCAGCGTCACGGTCAGAATGCACCAGCGGGCTGAGGTTCAGCGCCAGCAGCACGTCATTCAGTTCGCCGCTCAGGGCCGCATTGCTCGCCGCCACTTCAAAGCCTTTGATGGTGTGAATCAGACCCATCACCTTATCGTCGAAGTGGGTAATGCGGCGATGCGGTTTTGCACCCTCGCGCCCAAGGATGCAGGTCATCTCAACGGCCCAGTCTGCCGGGATATTGTCGATGTGCCCGTGATGGGGAACGTTTACATAGTGCTCGGCCTGCTTGTCATTGTAAATGGCGTTAATCACTTCACACGCGGCATCCGAATAGTATGCCCCGCCGCGCTGCTCCAGCTCTTTCGGTTTGACGTTCAGGTTCGGATCTTTATACAAATCAAAAAGCTGCTTCTCTACTTTCTGTACAACCTGAGCGCGTGCGCCACCTTTGTAGTATTCGCCCATTTCAATGGCCAGCATCTCTTTCTGCTTAAAGTAGTAGAGCAGATACGAGCACGGCAGCAGATTCAGGGAGCGGATCAGCCCTTCGCTGAACGGCAGATCGAAAATGTTTTTCACCGAGGCCGCGGTCAGGCGACCAGAGGCGACGCCGTCGAGCAGTTCCGCAAAGCGCGATTGCCCGTTCACTATCACATCTTTGATAAAGACCATGTGATTCAGGCCGAACAGATCAATGGAGAGATCATCGTTATCGGTCAGTTCCAGTACATCGCGGATGAACATCTTCATGCCAATCGGAATATTGCAGACGCCGATAAAGCGTTTGAAACCGGTGTGGCGATAGACTGCCTCGGTGACCATCCCGGCCGGGTTGGTAAAGTTGATCACCCAGGCGTTCGGGCAGATCTCCTCCACGTCTTTAATGATGTCAAAAATGACCGGAATAGTACGCAGGCCTTTAAACAGGCCACCTGCCCCATTGGTTTCCTGGCCCAGATAACCGTGGCTCAGCGGAATGCGCTCGTCCAGCTCACGCGCCTTCAGCTGGCCGACGCGCAGCTGCGTGGTCACGAAGTCAGCATCTTTCAGTGCCAGGCGGCGATCCAGCGTTTTATGCACGGTTAAGGGCACGCCCGCTTTTTCAACCATGCGTTTGCACAGTTCAAAAATAATATTCAGCTTCTCCTGACCTTCTTCAACATCCACCAGCCATAATTCGCTGACCGGTAATTCATGATACCGTTTCAGGAAACCTTCAAGTAATTCCGGGGTATAGCTGCTGCCGCCACCAATGGTTACGACTTTTAATTTCTGTTGCATAATATCTCCCTTAGCATATCAGGTTAATCGCCTGCAAGGTATAGCGTACTCTTCCCGCTATTTGGGCAAGCCATTACGTCACTGTTCCTGGCGGATAAACCGCCGAAAGTTAATTAATTACCGTTAAATTTTTGCGGTAACTGTTCGGTGTGAATGAAGTCAATTTTTTAAAGGTTTTAATAAACAGGCTGGGGCTGCTGTAACCCGATTCGTAAGCGATATCGGTGACAGAGTAATTAGTAATTTCCAGCTGTTTTTTGGCAAAGTTAATGCGGATTTCATTAATGATTTGCACAGGCGTTTTACGGTAATAACGCTGCGTGGCGCGCGTCAAATATTCCTGCGATTTACCCGACAGCGCCACCATATTCTCCAGGGCGTTATCGCTGAACTGTCCTTTATCGTGCATCAGCTCCACGGTACTGCGCAGCCACTGAGGAATATCATCCACCACCTGCTGTTCTTCACGGTGATGGCGGAGGCGATTCATGACGTAGAACGTCACGGTTTCAATAAATTCATCAAATTCATTGTCGCGGAAATTCAGCGATGCGATAACCGTTTCAATCCAGGTCATAAACTCATTTTTAACGCGATACACCTGTGACGCCACAAAGCAGAACGGCACCAGCGGCAGATAGTGCTTCTCGAAGAAACGCCTGCTCACCCCTACGTTCAGAATGCGTGTCGCACCAAACTCATAAAAGCTCTGGTGATAAGATCCCATTGGCAGGAAGACGAAATCGCCACGCTCAAGCAGGACGCGCTTACCGTTGATCTCCTGATAGTAGCGGCCGGTCAGAACAATCGTGAACTCGTAGTAGTCATGCTGGTGCAGACCGCTGGCGCTCTCCGTTTTGTTGTAAATCACCACGTGAAAATTTTTGCCATTAAACAGCTGTTGCTCATGTGCGGTTTTGATTTCCATCGTGCTGACCTCCTGCTACTTCAACTGACTTATTGCATCTTCTCGTGAAGCTCGATGAGCTCCGCGACCAGCTCGCGTGCCAGCATGGAGGTCATCAGATGATCCTGCGCATGTACCAGCACCAGACTCACTTTCATCTTCCCTTCGCCCTGGTCGCTTTCGATGAGCTTCGTCTGCACCAGATGCGCTTCGTTTAACGCTGTACGGGACTGCTCCATCATGGTTTTCGCGGCAACGAAGTCGCCCTGCTTAGCCTGCTTAAGCGCCGCATACGCCAGGCTGCGTGCCTGCCCGGAGTTGATGATGAGGCCCATCACCACCTCTTCCAGATCGTTCTCTGCGGTTTCTTCGGCAACGATACTCTCTAAATCTAACATCTTTAAGCTCCTTTCCGCTGGCGCGGGTTGCCCCGCGCCGTGCAATTTTAGAATTTCAGTGCGAGGGCGATATCCTCTTCGCTCTCTTCTTCATCGATAACCGTTGCGGCCTTGTTCGCAATCGCCACGAACGGCATGTAGAGCAGGGTTGCAATCCCGAGGTTGAATATCGCCAGCAGGAAGGCCGCCACGCTACCGTTGGTGTTGAAGAACGCGCCCAGACCAGCCGGCATCGTCCACGGCGCAATGTTGGTCACCGGCGGGATAATGCCCAGGTAGTACGCCGTCAGCGTAATCGCGGCCAGCAGCGGCTGAACCAGGATGAAGGGAATGAACATCACCGGGTTCATGATAATTGGCAGACCAAACAGGATCGGCTCGTTAATCTGGAAGATGCCTGATGGCAGGGCCAGCTTCGCAACCTGACGATGGTCGGCGCGGCGAGAGACAATAAAGACCGCGATGATCAGACCCAACGTCGCCCCGGTACCGCCCAGGAAGATATAGGAGTCAAGCATCGGCTTCGCCCACACATGGAAGGTTTTACCGGCCGCCAGCGCCGCATCGACGGAGCCGTACTGCTGGTAAAGCGCGACGTTTTCCAGTGCCCATGGGGTCATAATACCGCTGTCCAGCGCCGCCAGTGCCAGTGAACCATGCACGCCAAAGAACCACAGCAGGGAGGTAAAGATGACATACGCCCAACCGACCACGCTACCCATCGACGCCAGCGGCGTTGAGATAGAGTCCATAATGATCTGGTGGAAGTTTGTGCCCCAGTGAGAGAGCGCCCAGGCAATAATCCCCATGATGGAGAGAATAATGAAGCCCGGAATCAACGCGGAAAATGAACGAGAAACGGAGGCCGGAACGCTATCCGGCAAGCGGATAACCCAGTTACGGCGAATAATGAAGGTGAACATTTCGGCCACCACCAGTCCGATAATAATACCGGAAATGATGTTTGCCCCACCCAGCCAGTTGGCGCCAACGGCGTAAGCGTCACCCACGCTGTACGGTGTGACGGTCATGAACGCGGCAATGGACAGTAAGCCTGCCGCCAGCGGATCCACTTTACGCTCTTCCGCCAGCGCCATTCCGATAAAGAAAGGCGCCATTAGCGACATAATACCCAACGTACCGTTGTATACGTTGCCGCCAATGGCTTTTAAACCATTAAGGGTTTCAATAGTTGAAGCATCTAACCTAATTCCTAATGAATAAAAAAAGGAACCTTCTCCAAAGCTCAGAAAAACGTTGTTAATTAAAACGAACATTGCCCCGGCTAATGTCAACGGCATTAATTTAATAAAGCCGTTCTTAATGGCATTAACGTGAGGCTGCTTTCCTATTTTAACAGCAAAAGGAAGGAGTACCTTTTCAAGTGAAGCGATGACTTTACTCATAGGAAAATACCCTTAAATGCCGCAACGACCGTTACGGCGTATTGTGTGTGAAATAACTCTTTGACGGGAAAAATAAAAAATTAATTAGCAGCTTTTTTAATCGCCGCAACGGCAGCTTTTAATACACCTAAACCATCAATCTTGCCGTATAAAACGGAATCGATCACTTCGACCGGCTTATTGGGTAGCAGACGCTGAATTTCTGGCAGCATATAAGCGATTTGTGGCCCGAGTAAAATAACGTCGGCTGTCTGACCCTTCTCGCCCGCCAGCGTTTCCGGAAACGCCTCAATCACCACAGGGACTTCATATTTTTCGGCCTGCGCGCGCATTTTGGAAACCAGCAGCGAAGTGGACATGCCCGCAGAGCAAAACAGATAGATATGTTTCTTTTCCATGATAACTTCCCTCTTGTTTGGCTACCCGCCGTCGCGCTATCACTCGACTCGCTATCCTGGCTGACGGGCAGTGTGCTGAACATTGTTTGTCGTTGAAGTGAGTATACGCAATGGTACAGGGAGGGGATAATTCTGGATAGACTGAAATTGTCTCTCATTGACCTGGCTTGTTGACTACCTTCACATTTCAGGCAAATAATTCGCGCCAAGAAATAAGATTCACGTATGCATAAAAAAACCGGCCTTCCGGCCGGTTTGTTAACGCTCTCAGGCAAGCAGGCTTACTGTGCCTTAGGTGCCTGTGGGTCGGTGTCGTATTCGGCACAGGTCTGGTAACCAGAATTGATCACGTGACCCGTATCATCCAGGGCGACAAAATAGGTCTCTGCCTTACCATCACGTTGACCCAGAATATAGGTCTGGCAGGTACCACGCGCGTGGATCATAGTGACTTCTGAAGAAGGTTTACCGGCAATGGCTGCAACCTGGGAACGCGTCATGCCTTTTTTGACGTCTTTTACCACTGGCTGTGTGAACTGATCTTTAGTGCGATCGTAAGCTGTACACCCTGCCAGCATAGTCAGTACCGCCGCTGCGCTTAAAATTCCTGCTACGTTCTTGTTCATATTCCGTCCTCTTGTTTATCAGCGTGTTAACTAAGCATGGGATAAAAATTACTATTGTTCAACTTTGCGAGTTACGCCAGACGAATTTCGGAAAATTCTAATAAAACAACGGTAAGCTGCTAAATCGCTGTAAAACAGTACACTCAAAACTGTGATCCTTGTCGTTTCCCCGACAAAGGGTTAGTTTTAACAGATCACACTTTCTGTTTGGTTCTGCATAGGGAGGGCGTAATGGCTCTGCAACAAGAAATTATTCAGGCGCTGGGCGCGAAACCTGCGATTGATGCCAATGAAGAGATCCGTCGTAGCGTTGATTTTTTGAAAGCTTACCTGTCTGCACACCCTTTCCTGAAGACGCTGGTGCTGGGTATCAGCGGCGGTCAGGATTCCACTCTGGCCGGTAAGCTGAGCCAGATGGCCATCTCCGAGCTGCGTGACGAGACCGGTGACACCGCGCTGCAATTTATTGCCGTACGTCTGCCGTATGGCGTGCAGGCCGACGAGCAGGACTGTCAGGATGCGATTGCGTTTATTCAGCCGGACCGTGTTCTTACCGTAAACATCAAAGGTTCGGTACTGGCCAGCGAGCAGGCCCTGCGTGAAGCCGGTATTGAACTGAGCGATTTTGTCCGCGGCAACGAGAAAGCCCGTGAGCGCATGAAAGCGCAGTACAGTATCGCAGGGATGACCAAAGGGGTCGTCGTCGGCACCGACCACGCCGCGGAAGCCATCACCGGCTTCTTCACCAAATACGGCGATGGCGGCACGGATATTAACCCCCTCTTCCGTCTGAACAAGCGTCAGGGCAAGCAACTGCTGGCGGCGTTGGGCTGCCCGGAGCACCTGTATAAGAAGGCGCCAACGGCGGACCTGGAGGACGATCGCCCTTCCCTGCCGGATGAAGCGGCGCTGGGCGTTACGTATGACAACATCGATGATTATCTGGAAGGCAAAACGCTCGACGAAGGTACCGCTAAAATTATCGAAGGCTGGTATCTGAAAACCGAGCATAAGCGCCGTCCGCCCATTACGGTGTTTGATGATTTCTGGAAAAAGTAAAAGCAAAACGGTAACTCCGCTTTGCAGGCCGGGTAAGGCGTAGCCGCCACCCGGCTCTTTTTTAACCACCGAACACCTGCTACACTGTATGCCTGAACAGTATATGGAGCAGTATGTGAGCAGGCGTCAATCCGCCCCGCGTCTTGAGTTTGAAGCGGCGGCTATCTACGAATATCCCGAGCATCTTCGCCCCTGGCTTGAGGCACTGCCTAAACAGCCTGGCGTCTATTTCTTCCACGGCGACAGCGACACCATGCCGCTCTATATCGGCAAAAGCGTGAATATCCGCAGCCGGGTGATGTCGCACCTGCGTACGCCGGATGAAGCATCGATGCTCAGGCAGTCCCGGCGGATCACCTGGATCGAGACGGCAGGCGAACTGGGCGCGCTTCTGCTCGAAGCCCGGCTCATCAAGGAACAGCAGCCGCTGTTTAACAAACGCCTGCGCCGCAACCGCCAGCTGTGTTCCTTGCAGATTAACGCAGGAAAACCGCAGGTCGTTTATGCCCGGGAAGTGGATTTTTCGCATGAACCCAATCTTTACGGTCTGTTTGCCAACAAACGTGCCGCACTGCAAACCCTGCAATCCCTGGCTGATGAATTACAGCTTTGTTACGGCCTGTTAGGACTGGAAGCCACCACCCGTGGTCGCGCCTGTTTCCGCTCAGCGCTGAAACGCTGCGCCGGGGCGTGCTGTGGAAAAGAGAGCGTTGAAGAACATCATGCCCGGTTTATGGCTGGCCTTGCCTCTATCAGCGTTAACTGCTGGCCGTGGGAAGGCGCGGTGGCGCTGAAAGAAACCCGCGATGGGATGACGCACTATCACATCATCCGCAACTGGCTCTGGCTTGGCGCCGTTGAAAATCTGGATGACGCTACCGCTCTGCTGCGCACCCCTGCCGGTTTCGATCAGGATGGTTACAAAATTCTCTGCAAGCCACTGTTAACCGGAAAATATGAGATCATCGTCCTCAATGACCCGGCAGCCAGGTAATTTCACTGAACAGCAGCGACCCCTTCGTTTCCAGTAAACGGAGGGTATGACTGCCCGCTTCCCAGCTGGCGCCCTGATCGGCGGTCAGTAATTTGTCGCCCAGTTGCCAGGCGCCGCTTAATACGAATGCCACCCCACCGCGTGATGCGAAGGTAGTGAACGTCCGGGTAGCAACGCGCACCTTTGCCTGGCAGCAATCCCGTCGGGTCATGATGTTGAAGTCCATCGACATCTGCCCCTCTGTGAGCACGGCTTTCACCGCCAGATCGCCCGCAAATCGGTAAGGCTGATGATGCTTCAGGGTATGACAAAACGCCCTGCCTGCATCCAGGGTCACCTCGCCGCCCTCCAGCAGCGTAATCACCCGGTCAACGCCCGGGAACGCGGAAAATTCGCCGTTACTGGCGATGGAGGCAATACTGGCCCGCCAGAAAAAATCCCGCGTCGCGGGAGGAAAACAGCAAATCTCACGCGTCTCACCCGCACCATTACGCCAGAGACTGACCGGCATTTTACGGATATCAAAGAATTCCATGACCACTCCTGAAGGACGCACCGTGCGCCAGGGCATTTTCACAGACGTATTATCGGCAGCAGTCAGGCCAGACCTTAGGCATGGGATAAAAGAAAAACCGCCGGTCCTGTCCACAGCGTTTTCGCTTTTGTAGACAGGAGCCCGGCGGTCTTAAGAGAGTGAACCGATTATTCGGTTGGTGCAGGCATTTTACCTTCCGGCGCTGCACGTTCTGTCAGACGCTTCTCAAAATTGGCATTAAATTGCTTTTTCTGTTCCGGCGTCAGAATGTTGTAAATCTTGTTCTGGGTTTCCATGTGGGCCAGCATGCGCGCTTTATGCTGCTCGGCCATTTTGTCGATCTGCGCTTCCGCTTTTGCTTTATCGAAGCTGTCGCTGGCAATGATGTCATGCATTGCGCGGCGCTCTTCCAGCGGAGGACGTTTCATCTGGTCACGCTGGCTTTTCATGATGTCGCGGATCTGCTGCTTCTGCGCATCGGTGAGGTTCAGATCTTTAAACATCATCATCTCATGGTGCATACCCGGCTTGCCTTTATGATGCATCATCATTTTGCCTTCCGTCGGCGCGGCGGTAGTGGTCGCGGTATCGGCGGCGAACGCCATGCTGGTAGCGCCCAGAGCCAGGGTAGAGGCAACAAACAGTGCAGTTAATTTACGCATAATGTCTTTCCTTACTTTCAGTTATTCTTCGGCGCTATGCCGTGTTGACGAGATTAACTTTACGGGGTTTATCGTCAATTAGTCAGAGCAACGGTAAAACAATGAAAGTGTAAAAAACAACTTTTCGCCAATTGTGGAGAAATTAAGGAAAAAGCGTGGAGAGATGAAACAAAAATATTCAACAGGATGATTTTAAAGAGATTATGGAGAAGTATAGCGAAGTGCCGTTTAATAATAAAGCAATTCTCCAGGAATATTCCGCAAACAATACCAGAGCGCTTTTAACGCTAAGAAATTTATTCTTCATTTCCCCTCCGGTCTGCGCGAGGGGAGACGATCAGGGCATTTTTTCCAGCATCAGGCCTGCTCGCAAACCAAACGCGACCGACGGATTAGGAAATAAAACATATTCCGTGGATTTCTGTACCGCATAGCGCGTCTCACCATCTTCCGCCAGCAGGACGCCCTGGCGAAACGGCGTAAAGTTCAGCGTATGGGGCGCCATATGTAGCTGGAAAGCCTCGCTTTGACGCGTGATCTGCTGCACGACCCGATAGCGCACAACGGGTTCCCGGGAGGGTTCCGGCGCAACCCCGGCGAGCAACGCCCGAAGCGCCTGATGCGTAGGGGCAAAACGCGTCAGGTCGTTTTGCCCGAACGGCAGCGCTTTTCCCAGCTCCAGGGTGCAGGATAACGCGCCAACATTCTCGCAGGTGAAGTGGGTAAACGTGCCGCCTGGCGTCTGGTGGAAAACCAGCGCCTCCAGCCCCGCGTCGCCAAGCCAGGTCAGAAACGCCTCATCCCACGGCTGATGACGCTGCGGTAACACGCCAAAACGCACGTGGTACGAGGCGCGAATGGCCGTATGCAGATCGAGGTGCCAGCGTGTTTCCCCCGCCCCGGCAAAAAACGCCGTGACCACCTTCTCCAGCCATTGCGCGCGTGTCGTCTCAACACTCTGTGGAAACTGCGCCCAGCGACCACCAAACATGCGGTTGATGTCGCTCACGAGATACCGTTTATTTTGCGCCAGCGCAGGCGGATTTCCCAGCACTACCAGCAGACGGCAGTGCAGCGTGATCTCTGCGCGAAACAGCGCGCGCAGCAAAAGATCGACAATCTCCACGGGCGCGGTTTCGTTTCCGTGAATGCCGGTCGAAAGCAGCAGCGACAGGTCATATTCCCCCGTCGGCGTCAGTTCAAGCACGCCCCGCCCCAGCCATCGCCAGTGGAACGAGGGGCCTTCCCCCTCTTGCCGCTCCGGTGTCTCTTCGGCCAGCGTCAGCGCCAGTAAGTTTTCCATATCATCTCCTTAGCGCTGGAACGGATAAACCGATCCCAGTTGCAGGATGGTCGATAATGCATCCAGCGCCTCGCGGCCTTCGCGCAGCAGCTGCGGATCAACCAGATCGGCCTGAACCAGACGGTCGCGATAATAGCGGTCCACCCAGTCATTGAGGGTATTGAACAGCGTGTCGTTCATCATCACCGCCGGATTCACGGCCTGCATCTCCTCCGGCGTTAACACCACGCGCAGTCGCAGGCACGCCGGTCCCCCGCCGTTGGCCATACTTTCCCGCAGATCAAACACGCGCAGTTCATCAATCGGGTTATCCGCCTGCACCAGTTCGCTGAGATAGCGCCAGACGCCCTGATGGTTGCGGGACTCCTGCGGCAGCACCAGCATCATGCTGCCATCATCCCGGCTCAGCAGCTGGCTGTTGAACAGATACGTTTCGACCGCATCCTGTACGCTTACCGCCTGCGTGGGCACCTGAATCGGCATAAATCCCGGCACGCGTTCGCGCAGCGTGGCCAGCAACTTTTCCTGATGGGCAAACGCCTGCTCGTGGCAGAACAGCACCTGACGGTTGGAAACGGCAATGACGTCGTTATGAAACACGCCCTGGTCGATCACCTGCGGATTTTGCTGGGCAAAAATCACCTGAGAAGGATTAACCTGGTTCAGCCGCGCAACCGCCTGGCTTGCGGCTAAAGTTTGTCTCGCCGGATAACGAACCGGCGCGGCGTGGCCGCCCTCTTCCCGTCCATAGATAAACAGCTGCAAACCCGGCTCGCCATAGTCGCCGCCCAGACGGTTGTGGTTTGCCGCCCCTTCATCGCCAAACATCGCGACCTGCGGCAGCGCCGAATGCACCTCGAAATGCGCTTCATGATTAAAAATGGCGCGCAGCACGCGCCCGGTGGTCTCCGCTTCGCTGGCGCGGTGGAATTTGTTGTTCAGGTTAGCAACGGTCAGATGCACTTTGCCGTCCAGCGTATCCGCCGACGGCGCAACGGTGGCGGCATTCGCCACCCACATCGAGGAGGCTGAACTGGCCGCCGAAAGCAGGTGTGGCGTCTGCGTGCCTGCTTTTTCCACCACCTGTTCATCCGTACCGCTGAACCCCAGCTGGCGCAGCACGTCCACGTTTGGTCGCTCCTGAGGCGGGATCACTGCCTGCGGGAAACCGGCATCGGACAGCGCCTTCATTTTCAACAGACCCTGCTTCGCCGCCAGCTTCGGGTTCGAGACCTGGAAACGGTGCTTCGTCGAGGCTTCATTACCGAACGACAGCCCGGCATAGTGGTGCGTCAGCCCCACGAGGCCGTCAAAGTTAACCTCACGCGCTTTCATGGGCGTCACCCTCTGTAAAATCCAGCCCCGGATTCAGCGTCTCCGGCAGCGTCAGCGCCGGGGTTTCCAGGCTTGCCATCGGCCACGCGCAGTAATCGGCGGCATACCAGGCGCTGGCGCGATGGTTGCCCGACGCCCCTACGCCACCAAACGGCGCGGTGCTCGCCGCACCGGTCAGCGGTTTGTTCCAGTTCACGATCCCGGCGCGCGCTTCCAGCAGCAGCTGTTCGAATTTCTCGCGATGCGGCGATATCAGGCCGCTCGACAGGCCGTAGCGGGTGTTGTTGGCCATCTCGATCGCCGACTCAAAATCGTCATAGCGCCAGACGCACAGCAGCGGGCCAAAGACCTCTTCATCCGGCACGTTGCTCGTCGCACTCATCTCAATAATCCCCGGCGTCAGCAGCGACGTGCCCGGCTGAACCAGCTTCGGCTCCAGCAGGGTTTTCGCCCCGCGCGCCACGTGCTCCTGCCACGCTTTCAGCACGTTCAGCGCCGCCTGCGCGGAGATCAGCCCGCCGATAAACGGCTGCGGCTCGGCATCCCATTTCGCGGGAACCAGACGCGCGCTCACCTCCACCAGACGCTTCAGGAACGCATCCCCCTGCGCGCCGCGTTTAACCAGCAGGCGGCGGGCGCAGGTACAGCGCTGTCCGGCGGTAATGAACGCCGACTGAATGGTCAGATGGACCGCGGCATCGATATCATCCGGATCTTCCACAATCAGCGGGTTGTTGCCGCCCATCTCCAGCGCCAGAATTTTTTCCGGCTGCCCCGCCAGCTGACGATGCAGCTGATAGCCCGTTCCGGCACTGCCGGTGAACAGCAGACCGTCAATGTCGCTCAGCGCACTCAGCGCCTGACCTGTTTCACGCCCGCCCTGCACCAGATTCACCACCCCCGGCGGCAGCCCCGCCTGCTCCCAGAGTTTTATGACTGCTTCTCCGGTTAAGGGGGTTAACTCACTCGGCTTGAAGATGACGGTATTCCCCGCCAGCAGCGCAGGCACAATGTGCCCGTTCGGCAGATGTCCGGGGAAGTTATACGGGCCAAACACCGCCAGCACCCCGTGCGGACGGTGGCGCAGCGTGGCGGCACCGTCTGGCATCTCGGTATGCTGCTCGCCGGTGCGGGTATGGTACGCCTTCACCGATATCGCGATTTTGTTGATCATTGCCGTGACTTCGGTTGTTGCCTCCCAGCGCGGCTTACTGGTTTCGCAGGCAATGATGCGGGTCAGCTCGGCTTTATTGGCCTCCAGCAGCGCAGCAAATTTCTCAACCAGCGCCTGGCGCTCGGAGAATGGCCGTTTCGCCCATGCCGGAAACGCGCGCCGTGCAGCCTGGCAGGCCTGCTCAACCTGCCCGGCGCTGGCGTCGTTCCCCGACCAGAGCACCTCCAGGCCGACCGGGTTAGTTTTTGTCCGCGCGTCACCTTCGCCCGTTACCCAGTCACCGTTAATCCATAGAGTCATGCTGTTTTCTCCTCAGGGCAGAGCCGCACCAGGCGAACCGTGTCGCCAGCGTTACATTTCAGGGCATCCAGTTGCGCAGCCGTCAGTACCAGACGCTCGCATGACGGGTTGGTTCGCACCAGCATGGCGCGGAAGTTGGTGTAATTCTCGTTCGAGACCAGGCAGGCTGGCCACTCGCCCGGCGCGGGCTGGCCTTCTGAAACCTCAACCAGGCGGCTTTTACGGATGGCGCGAACGCGGTCAATGTCGCATTCCAGCGTCGGGCCGCCGTCGAAGATGTCGACGTAGTTACGGTAGCGAAATCCCTCTTTCTCCAGCACTGCGCGGGCCGGGGCGGTTTGCGGGTGAACTTCGCCGATCACCGCCTGCGCTTCAGGCGTTAAGAAATGGGTATAAATAGGATGCTTCGGCATCAGCTCGGCGATAAATGCCTTCTGACCGGTACCGCACAGGTAATCCGCCCGGCTAAATTCCATGGAGAAGAAGCGTTCGCCCAGACTCTCCCAGAACGGCGAATAGCCCGTCTCATCAATCACGCCGCGCATCTCCGCGACCACTTTTTCGTTGAAGCGGTCGCGAAAGGCGGCCATAAACATAAAGCGCGATTTGGAGAGCAGATAACCGTTGCCCTCTTTGCGCCAGTCCGGATCGAGAAACAGGGTGCAGAGTTCGCTGGCGCCGGTATGGTCATTACAGAGGAAGAGCGTCGGCAGCGCGTTGTAAACGTTCAGCTCTTTCGAGGCGTGGACCATCGTGCCGACGCGGTAGTTGTACCACGGATCGTTAAGCCCGACGGCCACCTCGATAGCGCAAATCCCCGCCACGGTTCCCGTGTCAGTATCTTCCAGCACGAACACATAGCCCTGTTCGCTTTTTGGCAACGTCCCCTGCCAGGTTTGCAGGGCGCGCTCAATGCGCGCCGACAGCGTTTTTTCATCGGCAGGCAGCGAGGTCAGCCCGCCCCCTGTCTTACCGGCAAGCTGCATAAGCCCGGCGAGATCGCCGTGCGCAACGGGACGGATGACCATCATGATGACACCCCGGACTTCACCTGTTCGCAGGCCAGCGCAAAACGATCTAAGCCAGTTCTGACCTCTTCCTCGCTGACGATCAGCGCAGGGGCAAACCGCACCACGTTAGCACCGGCAATCAGCACCATTACGCCCTGCTTTGCCGCTTCCTGTGAAATCAGCTTCGCTTTGCCGGCAAACTCAGGGGCAAGCTCACAGCCTATTAACAGCCCCAGACCGCGGATCTCTTTGAACAAGCCGGTCTGGTTATTGATGGCAGTAAGGCGCTCAACAAACCACTGGTGACGCTGCTTCACGCCGTTCAGCACCTCAGGGGTGTTGATGATATCCAGCACCTGTCCGGCGACAGCGGTTGCCAGCGGGTTGCCGCCGTATGTGGTGCCATGGGTGCCCACGGTCATCACGCTGGCGAATTTATCGGTGGTCAGCATCGCCCCCACCGGGAAACCGCCGCCGAGCGCTTTGGCTGTTGAGAGCACATCCGGGGTCACGCCATAGTGCATGTAGGCGTACAGCTCACCCGTGCGGCCCACGCCGGTCTGGACTTCGTCAAAAATCAGGACCGCGTTATGCCGATCGCACAGCTCGCGCAGCCCTTGCAGGAACGCTTTCTGGGCGGGCATGACGCCGCCTTCCCCCTGCATGGGCTCGACAATCACCGCACAGGTGGTGTCGTCAATCAGCTCGCTGGCAGAGTGTAAATCGTTATACGCCGCATGCCGGATATCCGGCGGCAGCGGCGCAAAATCCTGAGAATATGAGGGCTGACCACCCGCGCTGACGGTAAACAGCGTGCGGCCATGGAAGGCATTTTTAAAGGCTACGATGCCGCTCTTGTGCGCGCCGAATTTATCGTGCGCATATTTTCGCGCCAGCTTTAGCGCCGCTTCGTTCGCTTCCGCGCCGGAGTTACAGAAAAAGACTTTGTCTGCGAAAGTGGCGTCGATCAGCTTCTTCGCCAGACGCAATGCCGGTTCGTTGGTATAACCGTTGCCGGTATGCCAGAATTTCGCTGCCTGGTCATTCAGCGCCTGCCGCAGCGCCGGGTTTGCATGCCCCAGCGCATTCACCGCAATCCCACCCGCAAAGTCGATATACTCTTTGCCCTGCTGATCCCACAGGCGAGAGCCTTCCCCACGTACCGGAATAAAAGCCGCCGGAGCGTATACCGGCATCATCCATTCATCGAAATTTTCACGCGTAACTGACAGAGACATAGCGACCTCATCCGGTAAATAAAAGGTTGTTTAAATGTTAAATAATTGAGTGTTTGCACTGTGAATGTAGATTGCAGCCTTCGTGCCAGCCAGCGATAAAAATGCATAAACGGGTTGGGGTAACACAATATCAATGAGTTACAATATGGAGTTATTCACTGTTAATGCATAAATAGTGAATATTTTTACGACAAGCGGCGCTTTGCCGCATGAAAACAAGAAAGAGTATGCAGAGGCCAAATATAATTCTGGAATTGTGATCGCTCGCGAAATTTATCGATCCTTTATGCCCTGTTCGAGGGCAAAACGCGCCGAAATGGTGCAAATATTGCACCGTCGGCATTATCTGTCGCAGTAATTGGGCGAAGCGGATAACAGACGACGTAAATTCTGCTACCATCCTTGCACTATTCACCTTGCATTGGCAGCGACTATGAAATTTGTCTCTTTTAATATCAACGGCCTGCGTGCCCGCCCTCACCAGCTTGAAGCGATTGTTGAGCAACATCAGCCAGATGTGATCGGCTTGCAGGAGACAAAAGTTCACGACGATATGTTCCCGCTCGAAGAGGTAGCGAAGCTGGGCTATAACGTTTTTTACCACGGTCAGAAAGGCCACTACGGCGTTGCGCTGCTGACCAAAGATACGCCGGTGTCGGTGCGTCGTGGCTTCCCGGGTGACGATGAAGAGGCGCAACGCCGCATCATCATGGCGGAAATTCCTTCCGCGCTCGGCAATGTGACCGTCATCAACGGCTATTTCCCGCAGGGTGAAAGCCGCGATCATGAAACCAAATTCCCGGCCAAAGCGAAGTTTTATCAGGATCTGCAAAACTACCTGACAACCGAACTCAAAAAAGAAAACCCGGTGCTGATCATGGGCGACATGAATATCAGCCCGACGGATCTGGATATCGGTATTGGCGAAGAGAACCGTAAGCGCTGGCTGCGCACCGGCAAATGCTCTTTCCTGCCGGAGGAGCGCGAGTGGATGGAGCGCCTGCTGGGTTGGGGGCTGGTGGATACTTTCCGCACGGCTAACCCGGCGACGCAGGATCGCTTCTCGTGGTTTGATTATCGCTCTAAAGGCTTCGATGACAACCGGGGCCTGCGTATTGATCTGCTGCTGGCGAGCGCCCCCCTGGCCGAACGCTGCATCGAAACCGGTATCGACTATGACATCCGCAGCATGGAAAAACCGTCCGACCATGCGCCGGTATGGGCAACGTTTAAGCTGTAAACTTCAGTGAATATTAAAAAAATCAGTCTCCTGTGCGCCCTTTTGGGCGCATTTGTTTTGACCGTTGTTTTGCTTCCTCCAGGCATGCTCTCCCTCGACACGCTAAAAATGCACCAGCAAACGTTGATCGATCGTGTGGAGCAGGCGCCTCTTCAGAGCGCGCTGATCTATTTTGCGGTTTACGTTCTGCTCTCCGCGCTGTCGATCCCCGGAGCCGCGCTTCTGACGCTGCTCGGCGGGGCGCTTTTCAGCCTGTGGGAGGCGACGCTGTTGGTGTCATTTGCCTCGACGCTCGGCGCCACGCTTGCCATGCTCGTCAGCCGTTATCTGCTGCGCGACTGGGTGCAACGGCGCTTTGCCGCACAGATGAGCACGATAGATGCGGGGATGGATCGCGACGGCGCACGCTACCTTTTTGCCCTGCGCCTGATGCCGTTGTTCCCGTTCTTTCTGGTCAATTTGCTGATGGGGCTAACCCGTCTCAGGGTGCGTCACTACTGGTGGGTCAGCCAGCTTGCAATGCTACCTGCCACCGTCATTTATCTGAACGCCGGACGCGAGCTGGGGAAACTCACCTCGCTGCGCGATATTCTGTCGCCGGGACTGCTGTTCGCCTTTACACTATTAGGGTTATTACCGCTGGTCACTCGCTGGCTGTTTTCCCGTTACATCCCTTCGATTAAAAAGTGAGGCATTATGCGCCGGGTGCGTTTTTGCGCGTTTCTGACGAGTCTGCTGCTGGCAACCTCTGCCTTCGCCGCAGAGAGCTGGCAATCCATTCAGCAACAGGCCACCGGGCAGACCGTCTGGTTTAACGCCTGGGGCGGTGACGAGGCCGTTAACCGCTACCTCGACTGGGTAAGCGGCGAGATGAAAACGCACTACGCCGTCAACCTGAAGATCGTTCATCTGGCCGATGCCGCCGACGCGGTGAAGCGGATCCAGACGGAACATGCCGCAGGACGCAGCAGTAACGGGTCGGTGGATCTGCTCTGGGTAAACGGGGAAAACTTCCGCAACCTGAAAGCGGCAAACCTGCTGCTCACCGGCTGGGCGCAAACCCTGCCCAACTGGCGCTACGTCGATACCCGTAAACCGGTAACGGAAGATTTTGCCATCCCGACCGATGGGGCAGAATCCCCGTGGGGCGGCGCGCAATTAACCTTTATCGCCCGTAAAGCGAGTACGCCGACACCACCGGCAGATCCCCACGCGCTGCTGGTATACGCCCGACAGCACCCTGGCAAGGTGAGCTATCCGCGACCGCCGGATTTTACCGGCACGGCGTTTCTTGAGCAGCTACTGCTGGCGCTGACCGCCCATCCGGAGGCGTTAAAAAACGCGCCAGACAGAACCTTTGCGCAGGTCACCGCGCCGCTGTGGGATTACCTTGATACGCTGCACCCCCTGCTGTGGCGCGAAGGGAACGATTTTCCTCCGTCGCCTGCGCGCATGGATACGCTGCTGGCCAGCGGCAGCCTGAACCTGTCGCTCACCTTTAACCCCGCCCATGCGATGCAAAAGGTGGCGAGCGGTGAACTGCCTGCCGACAGCTACAGTTTCGGCTTTCTCAAAGGCATGATCGGCAACGTCCATTTTGTCGCCATCCCGGCAAACGCCAGCGCGAGCGCAGGCGCGAAAGTGGTGGCGAATTTCCTGCTGTCACCGCAGGCGCAGATCCGCAAAGCTAATCCTGCCGTCTGGGGTGACCCGAGCGTGCTGGATGGCGAAAAACTGCCTGCGAAAGCGGCAAAACAGCTTCGCGCCTTTACCCCCTCAGGCACGCCTGATGTACTTCCCGAACCGCACGCCGCCTGGGTTAACGCCCTGGAGCAGGAATGGCTTCGCCGCTACGGAACCCGCTAAGCGGGCTGGTCTGGGCGGCAATGGCGGTCATCTATCTGCCCCTGCTTCCCGCCAGCGGCATGCTGCTGGCCCCGGCGTTTTCACTCAGTAACTGGGCGACGCTGTTTGCCGATCCGCAGCTGCCGCGGGCGCTGGCCGCCACGCTGGTTTCCACGCTTATCGCGACGCTGGGCTCTCTGTTTATCGCTCTGATCCTGCTTGCGCTTCTCTGGCCGGGTGATGGCTGGCAGCGCCTTAGCACCCGTCTGCCGTGGCTGTTAGCCGTGCCGCACGTCGCCTTCGCCACCAGCGCGCTGCTGCTGTTTGCGGAAGGGGGGCAGTTTTACCGGATCTGTACGGTCTGTTCGCCGCAGCTTGACCGCTACGGTATCGGGCTTGGCCTGACGCTTGCGGTCAAAGAGAGCGCGTTCGTTCTGTGGGCAATCTACGCCGCGCTGCCTGAAAAGCGTCTCGCACAGCAGAAAATCGTCCTGCATACCTTCGGCTACGGACGAATGCAGGCGCTCAACTGGCTCGTCCTCCCGGCAATCGCCCCCGCGCTGGGCGCAGTCATGCTGGCGGTGCTGGCCTGGTCGCTTTCCGTGGTGGATGTGGCGATCGTGCTCGGGCCAGGCAACCCGCCTACGCTGGCGGTACTGTCCTGGCAGTGGCTCGCCCAGGGCGATGCACAACAGCAAACAAAGGGAACGCTGCTGTGTCTGGTGTTGCTCCTGCTGCTGGCGGCGCTTGCCGCGGTGGGATACGGCTTCTGGACGGCATGGCGGCGCGCCCAGCGTGACCCCTCCGGAGTTCGTCGCGCTTCGCATACTGCGCTGCCCGCACGGACGCTGGGCGGGTTACTGCCGCTGTGCGGCGTGCTCTGTGCGCTGGTTCTGCTGATGCTGGCACGCCGGGACGACATCGGCCCCGTCAGCGACAGCCTTTCACTGGGACTGCTGTCCAGCCTGACAGCGCTGGCCATCCTCATGCTCTGGCTTGAGTGGGGACCCCAGCGCGGCGCGGTGTGGGTCTGGCTGCCGCTCGCCCTCCCGGCGCTGCCCCTCGTGTCCGGGCAATATGCCGTGGCGCTGTGGCTGGGCATCGACGGCCAGTACGCTGCGGTGCTCTGGAGCCATATGCTCTGGGTTCTCCCGTGGATGCTCCTGGTGCTGCAACCGGCCTGGCGCAGGCTCGATCCACGGCTTATCCTCACCGCCACAACGCTGGGCTGGCGACAGGCGAAAATTTTCTGGTTGGTGAAATGCCCCCTTATGATTCGTCCGGCCCTGCTGGCCTTTGCCACCGGCTTTTCCGTGAGCATGGCCCAGTACATGCCGACCCTCTGGCTGGGAGCGGGACGTTTCACCACCCTGACGACGGAGGCGGTCGCCCTCAGCAGCGGCGGCAGCATTCCGATCCTCGCCAGCCGGGCGCTGGGTCTGTTGCTGTTGACCAGCAGCGTATTTGCCCTTGCCGCGCTGCTCTCCCGGCTCGTGGGCCGTCACAGACAAGGATTACGTTAATGCTGTACGTGAAAAATCTCACCATTGCGCCACTCTTCCGTGAGGTCAACTTCCGCGTCCCGGCGGGGGAGATTGTCACGCTGATGGGGCCCTCCGGGAGCGGAAAATCGACCCTTTTCGCCTGGATGGTGGGGGCGTTATCCGCTGATTTTAAGGCGCACGGCGAGCTATGGCTGAACGATCGCCGCTGCGATATGCTCCCCGTGGAAACGCGCGGGATCGGCATTCTGTTTCAGGATGCCCTGCTGTTTGACGCCTTCAGCGTGGGGCAAAACCTGATGCTGGCGCTGCCGGCGCACATCGTCGGGCGCGCCCGCCGCAACGCGGTAGAACAGGCCCTGGACACTGCCGGGCTGGCAAACCACTACGCCAGCGATCCGGCGACCCTGTCCGGCGGCGAGCGCGCCCGGGTCAGCCTGTTGCGCGCTCTTCTCGCCCAGCCGCAGGCATTGCTGCTCGACGAGCCGTTCAGTCGACTGGATAAAACGCTGCGCGCCTCATTCCGGGCGTGGGTATTCGAGGTTACTCGCCAGCGCAGGATCCCGGTGGTGCTGGTCACGCATGATGAGGACGATATTCCGCCCGGCGGCGAGGTGATTGAGATTTCTCGCTGGCAATAATGTGCTAACGCAATGTTTTTGGCTTCAGGAGAGACGACAATGCCCCCCTCTTTTAATGACGTCAGGTTTTTCGATGAAACGTGTTTCTCAACTGACCGCGCTGGCCCTGCTCTGCGGCCTCGCCTCACTCTCCTCCACGGCGGCTGATATGCCCCACTCCCTCACGCTGGACCAGCTCCAGGCGCAAAACGGCGCGGTAATTGATACGCGCGTCAGTGCGTTCTTTAACGGCTGGCCGCAGACCCTGAGCGGAACGTCCGGGCATGAACCCGCCGCGCTTAATCTCTCTGCCAGCTGGCTTGGGGCAATGAGCGATGAACAGCTCAGCGGCTGGGCAAAACAACATCGGCTTACGCCAGACATGCCGGTTGCGCTCTATGGCAACGATGATGGCAACCAGACCGTCAAAGCGCGGCTGGAGAAAGCGGGCTTTACCCACGTCTCCACCCTGAGCGATGCCCTGCAACAATCCGACCGTCTGCAACGTCTGGCGCATTTCGAACAGCTGGTTTATCCGCAGTGGATCCGCCAGTTGCAGCAGGGCAAACCCGTTACCGCCGCACCAGCCGGAGAATGGGAGGTGATCGAGGCTGGCTGGGGTGCGCCGAAGCTTTATCTCCTGAGCCACATTCCCGGTGCGGGCTATATCGACACCAATGAAGTGGAAAGCGAACCGCTGTGGAATAAGGTCTCTGACGAAAAGCTGAAAGCGATGCTGGCGAAGCACGGGATTCGTCACGATACCACCGTCATTCTGTACGGTCGCGACGTGTATGCCGCCGCGCGCGTGGCGCAGATCATGCTCTACGCGGGCGTGAAGGATGTGCGAATTCTGGATGGCGGCTGGAAGGCGTGGTCCGACGCCAGCCTGCCCGTTGAGCGCGGAACGCCTGCAAAGGTGAAGCCAGCCCCTGATTTTGGCGCGCCGATCCCGGGCCAGCCCCGGCTGATGGTGGATATGGAGCAGGCCCGGGGAATGCTGCACCGTCAGGACGCCTCGCTGGTGAGCATTCGTTCCTGGCCAGAGTTTATCGGTTTAACCAGCGGCTACAGCTATATCAAGCCAAAAGGTGAAATTGCCGGTGCGCGCTGGGGCCATGCGGGCAGCGACGCGACCCACATGGAAGATTTCCACAATCCGGATGGCACCATGCGCAGCGCCGATGATATTGCCGCCATGTGGAAAACGTGGAATATCCTGCCGGAGCAGCACGTTGCGTTTTACTGTGGTACCGGCTGGCGCGCGTCTGAAGCCTTTATGTACGCCCGCGCCATGGGCTGGCAGAACGTTGCCGTCTACGACGGCGGCTGGTACGAATGGAGCAGCCATCCGCAGAACCCGGTCTCCACCGGGGAGCGCGGACCGGAGAGCGCACGCTAGCGGGGAAGTGATTTCAGCGTGATATAACCGCTCCAGATGCGCGTTGTGGTGGTCAGCCAGCACAACGCGCCAAACGTCCAGGCAAACAGCGCGAAATGCGCCGGAAACAGGCAGCACAGCGCAAACAGCGCGATGGTCTCCGTTCCTTCCGTTAAACCCCCAATGTAATAAAGCGACTTGTGCGCATAGCCGGGGTTGTCGATATCATGCTTCCCCGCCAGCGCGGCAAAGGCCAGAAAACTGCTGCCCGTCCCCATAAAAGCGAACAGCAGCCAGGCGGCGGCGATCGCGTTATCAGCCGGAGCGGCCAGCGCAAAGCCAAACGGCACCAGGGCGTAAAACAGGAAGTCGAGGGCGATATCAAGAAAACCTCCCGCGTCCGTCAGGCCACGGCGACGCGCCAGCGCGCCGTCCAGACCATCCAGCAGCCGGTTCAGCACAATGGCGATCAGCGCCGCCGGATACCAGCCCAGCGCCAGAAACGGTAACGCCAGCACGCCAATCGCAAACCCGGCGAGCGTTAAGCCATCAGGCGTGATAAACGGTCTATCCAGCGCGGCGGCCAGCTGATTTAACCCGGGTTTCAGTCGGGGGTGCAGATGTTTATCCAGCATGCGGTTTACCTTTAAACGTGGCGCACAGCCCCTGAGCCGGGATATCCAGCGCGGCGTTAAAGCGGGCGGAAAGATTCTGAAAGGCAATCAGAGCCGTCATTTCGGTGATGGTCTCTTCCGTAAAGTGGCGCTTCAGCAGACTTTTGATATTTTCATCCACCTGAGGTGGCGTGGCGGTGACCGCTTCCGCATAGGCCAGCGCCGCGCGCTCCTCTTCGCTGAACAGGGTGGAATTTTGCCAGTCGCTGACGGCCTGCACTTTATCCAGCGCCCCGCTCCGCTCGGCCAGAAGCAGGCTGTTGGCATCAATACAAAATGCGCAGTGGCAGATCTGCGAGACCCGCGTCATTAGTAGCGATCGCAGAACCGGCGTCAAACGCGCCTTGCGCCGCTCCAGATAGCCGACAAACAGCGCCACCAGCCAGAAAAGACGCGGCATACGCCCCCACCAGCGCGTGGGGTTCAGCACCGCGCCGAAGTGTTTTTTCTGCATGGCGGCGATGGGGCTGAGACTGACGGGAAGGGTTTCCATGGGCGCAACCCAGGCGGATGTCTCTTTCACCTGATTCTCCTGATGACTGGACTCTTTGGAAGGGCACGATAATATGTCGTTTTTCGCTATTAATTATTGACGAACATGCTGAAAACACTCGATGTGGTTGCGGCCATCCTCGAAAAAGAGGGCAAGATTTTGCTGGCGCAGCGTCCCGAACATGCCGTTCAGCCAGGAATGTGGGAATTTGCAGGCGGGAAGGTTGAAGCCGGTGAGACCCAGCCGGAAGCGCTGATCCGCGAACTGCGCGAAGAGCTCGGCATTGAGGCCGTGCCCGCGCAGTATGTGGCAAGCCACCAGCGGGAGGTGTCGCAGCGGCTGATTCACCTCCACGCCTGGCATGTGCCTGAATTTAGCGGTCAGCTGAAGGCGCATTATCACTCGGCGCTGGTATGGTGCACGCCAGAAGACGCGTTCACGTATGCTTTAGCCCCGGCGGATATACCGCTGCTGGAAGCGTTTATTCTTTTACGCGACGCCAGACCAGCGGGTTTGTACTGAGGGTGCGTTCATCACGCTGGCACTGCAACAGCACGCCATCTGCCCTGACCACTGCGCCTTCGGAAAAGTTTTGATCCTGATAGATACAGCACTGATTACATGGCTGCGCACGCTGGCCGCCAGCGCTAAAGACCTCTGGCGGCACGTTGACCTCGACATCCGGGCGCATTCGGTCAGCCTGTGCCCCGGCGGACACCATCAAACATAACGCGGCCATTGCGTAACGGTTCATAGACTTTATTTCCTTTGCATCGTTTATATCTATAACGGTCGATCCGGACGGGATCTTTAATTTATCTCGTCATCGCTTTTGGTTATGACGCGCGCCCTGTCATTAATTTCCCTTGCGGCATAAATTTCTGCTTGCCTCTCAAAGCGGTGCGGGTGGTATAGTCAAAAAAACGACACAAAACATCTACGCCACACGCATCAATTATTATAAGAGGTTCTTATATCTATGGATCAGACACGCTCTCTGGAAAGCTTTCTTGCCCATGTTCAGCAGCGCGACCCGCACCAAAGCGAGTTTGCCCAGGCCGTTCGTGAAGTCATGACCACCCTGTGGCCCTTCCTTGAGGAAAATCCGCGTTACCGTCAGATGGCGCTGCTTGAACGTCTGGTAGAGCCGGAGCGCGTCATCCAGTTCCGCGTGGCGTGGGTGGACGACCGCAATCAGGTGCAGGTCAACCGCGCGTGGCGCGTGCAGTTTAACTCCGCCATTGGGCCGTTTAAGGGCGGGATGCGCTTCCACCCCTCGGTGAACCTGTCGATTCTGAAATTCCTCGGCTTCGAGCAGACCTTTAAAAATGCGCTCACTACCCTGCCGATGGGCGGCGGTAAAGGCGGGAGTGATTTCGATCCGAAAGGCAAGAGCGAAGGCGAAGTGATGCGTTTCTGCCAGGCGCTGGTCACTGAGCTCTATCGCCACCTTGGGCCGGACACCGACGTTCCTGCCGGGGATATCGGCGTGGGGGGGCGTGAAGTGGGCTTTATGGCCGGGATGATGAAAAAGCTCTCCAACAACAGCGCCTGCGTCTTTACCGGCAAAGGTCTGTCGTTTGGCGGTAGCCTGATTCGCCCGGAAGCGACGGGTTATGGTCTGGTCTATTTCACCGAAGCGATGCTTAAGCGTCACGGGCTGAGCTTCGAGGGGATGCGCGTGGCGGTCTCCGGCTCCGGCAACGTGGCGCAGTACGCTATCGAGAAAGCGATGGCGTTTGGCGCGCGCGTGGTGACCGCCTCCGATTCCAGCGGTACCGTGGTGGATGAAGCTGGCTTTACGGCAGAAAAACTGGCGCGTCTGTGCGAAATCAAAGCCAGCCGTGACGGTCGGGTAGCGGATTATGCCCGTGAATTTGGCCTGACCTATCTGGAAGGTAAACAGCCGTGGGGCGTGCCGGTGGATATCGCCCTGCCGTGCGCGACGCAAAACGAACTGGACGTGGATGCCGCCCGGACGCTGATTAGCAATGGCGTGAAAGCGGTAGCGGAAGGGGCAAATATGCCCACCACTATTGAAGCGACCGACCTGTTCCTGGACGCGGGCGTGCTGTTTGCGCCAGGCAAGGCGGCGAACGCTGGCGGCGTGGCAACATCCGGTCTGGAAATGGCGCAAAACGCCGCGAGAATGGGCTGGAAGGCAGAGAAAGTGGATGCCCGTCTGCACCACATCATGCTCGATATTCATCACGCCTGCGTGGAGTACGGCGGCGAGGCCTCGCAAACTAACTACGTGCGCGGGGCGAATATCGCCGGGTTCGTGAAGGTGGCCGATGCGATGATCGGACAGGGTGTGATTTAGTTTCGCTGCATTCTCGCCCTTGTAGGCCCGGTAAGCGTTAGCGCCACCGGGCTTTTTTCAGGCCGCAGAGGGGCTTTCGCCGGGTGGCGGCTTCGCCTTACCCGGCCTACGGTTTAAGCGGTTGTATTTTTGGCTGCGCTTTTCTTCTTTTTGAACGGTTTCTTCGCCCCGCCGCCCGGGGCGACCATTCCCCGGAATCGCTTCACTGGCGTACTGCGCGCCTGGTCAATCAGCTGATAAAGCGTCCCTACCAGCGGCTGCATAAAGTCCTGATAACGGCACTGCTTTTCGCTGATCTGCGTCAGCACCGACTCCCAGTGCGCGGTCATGTCCGGCCTGGCGGCCAGCTCCGGCAGCGAATGAATTAGCGCCCGGCCCGGTTCTGTTGAATGGATGTAACGTCCCTTTTTCTCCAGGAAGCCGCGCTTAAAGAGCAGTTCGATGATCCCCGCGCGGGTCGCCTCCGTCCCCAGACCGTCGGTGGCGCGCAGGATCTTCTTCAGATCTTTATCCTGCACAAAACGGGCGATGCCGGTCATGGCCGACAGCAGCGTCGCGTCGGTGAAATGGCGCGGCGGCTGGGTTTGTCGTTCAACCACTTCGCCCTTCTCGCACAGCAGTTCGTCGCCTTTGGCCACGACCGGCAGCGGCGTGCCGTCGTTCTCTTCGTCACGCTCTTTGTTGCCGAGCAGCGTGCGCCAGCCCGCTTCCGCGAGGAAACGCGCTTTGGCGATAAATTTGCCTTTGGCAATCTCCAGTTCAATAACGCACTTGCGGAACACCGCGTCCGGGCAGAACTGCATCAGATACTGACGTGCGATCAGGTTATAGACCTTTGCTTCGTTGTCGGTCAGGTTGACGTTGCTGGTGCGCGCCGTCGGGATTATCGCGTGGTGAGCATCGACTTTTTTATCGTCCCAGCAGCGGTTATGGGTATCCGGGTTTACCGCCGGTTGCGGCAACAGATCCGGCGCATGGACGCCAATGGCATTCATCACCGAGTGGCGTCCGGCGAAGTGTTCTTCCGGCAGATAGCGGCTGTCCGAACGCGGATAGGTGATCAGCTTGTGGGTTTCGTAGAGCTTCTGGCAGATATCGAGCACGTTCTGTGCGCTAAGACCAAAGCGCTTAGCCGCCTCAATCTGCAACGCCGAAAGGGAGAACGGCAGCGGTGCGGGCTCCGTTTCCCGTTTGTCGTTATAGCTGGTGACGATTGCGGGCTGGCCGGTAATGCGGTTGACCACGTGATCCGCCAGCGGGCGATGCAGCAGCCGTCCCTCTTCGTCCTGATATGACTCACAGGCATCGCTTGGCTGCCAGACGGCGGTAAAGCGTTCGTCTTTCGGCGTGACGATATGCGCTTTGACTTCGAAGAAGTCTTTGGCGACGAAATTTTCGATCTCTTCGTCGCGACGCACCACCAGCCCCAGCACCGGTGTCTGGACACGACCGACGGAGAGTACGCCCTGATAACCCGCGTTGCGCCCGAGAATGGTGTAGGCGCGGGTCATGTTGATCCCGTACAGCCAGTCCGCACGGGCACGCGCCAGCGCGGAGACACACAGGGGAATAAATTCGCTGTTGGCGCGCAGGCGTGAAATGGCCCGCTCTACCGCCTGAGGGTTGAGGTCGTTGATCAGGCAGCGCTGCACCTGCTGGCGCTTTTCCGGCGCCAGCTCCAGGTAGTCCAGCACTTCATCGACCAGCAGTTGCCCTTCCCTGTCCGGGTCACCCGCGTGGACCACTTCCGTCGCCTCATGCAGGAAGCGCTTAATGACGTTGAGCTGTTTGGTGACGGAAGGACGCGGTTGCAGACGCCACTTTTCCGGCACAATCGGTAGATCGTTGAGATTCCAGCGGGCGTAGCGGCTGTCGTAGACATCCGGCTGCGCCTGTTCAAGCAGGTGACCGATACACCAGGTGACCACCTGCCCGTTACCGCATTCGATAAAGCCGTCGCCTTTGCGATGCGGCCTGGGCAGCACATCGGCGATGGCACGCGCCAGACTCGGCTTTTCGGCAATAAACAACCGCATCGAATTAACGGATCTCAATCATCGGTCGACCACCGCGGGCGGTCACCAGCTCACCAATGGCCGTCAGGGTGATGCCAAACTCGGCAGCCGTCGCCTGAACGTCAGCTTCAGCTTCCGGCGTCACCGCCAGCAGCAGGCCGCCGGAGGTTTGCGGATCGCACAGCAGGTTACGCCACGCTTCCGGCATTTCGCCCATTAAATGGCCGTAGCTGGCGAAGTTGCGCTGCGTCCCGCCCGGCACTGCGCCCTGAGCAATGTACTCTTCCACGCCCGGCAGCTTAGGCACATCCTGATACCAGACCTGCGCCTGCACGCCCGCGCCCTGACAGACTTCAGAGAGGTGCCCCAGCAGACCAAAACCGGTCACGTCGGTCATGGCCTTCACGCCGTCGATATTGGCGAATGCCGCACCGGCGAGGTTCATCTGGCACATCACTTCCGTTGCCAGACCGATATGCTCGGGCTTCAGCAGGGATTTCTTCTCGGCAGTGGTCAGTACGCCAATGCCCAGCGGCTTGGTGAGGAACAATTTGCAGCCCGGTTGCGCCGTGCTGTTGCGCTTCACGCGCTCGGTCGGCACCACGCCGGTGACGGCCAGGCCGAAGATCGGCTCCGGCGCATCGATAGAGTGACCACCGGCCAGGGCAATACCCGCCTGCTGGCAGGCAAAGCGTCCGCCTTCGATCACGTCGCGGGCAATCTCCGGCGGGAGGGTGTTAATCGGCCAGCCCAGAATGGCGATCGCCATAATCGGTTTACCGCCCATCGCAAAGATATCGCTGATGGCGTTGGTGGCCGCAATGCGCCCGAAGTCGAACGGGTTGTCGACAATCGGCATAAAGAAGTCAGTGGTGCTGATAATGCTGGTGCCGTTACCTAAGTCATAAACCGCTGCATCGTCACGCGTTTCGTTACCGACAAGCAGGTTCGGGTCGACAAACTTCGCCTGCTCACTGTGCAGGATGGTCTCCAGCACTTTCGGGGAAATTTTACAACCGCAACCGGCTCCGTGGCTGTATTGCGTTAAACGAATGGTTTGCTCGCTCATGGACGTCTCCTGTCATCTCAATCGCGCTATGGTAGCGCTCATTCCATAAAGAGGTAAGTATGACTGTCTGAATTCTGCGGCGGATGCTCAGAATCCAGACAGTTTAGCGCGGGTGATTAAAAACGGCTGACGAAAGGCGTGGTGTCCGGCACGCTAATGGTGCTGGAAGCTTTAAGCTGCGGGGTGCCGAGATAGAGGAAGCCGACAATTTTATCCTGTTCGCCGCAGGAGAAACCTTCCCGCACGGCGGCGCTCCCGGTCAGCGGCCCGGTACGCCAGATGCCGTTAAAGCCCTGCGCGACGGCGGCCATCTGCATTGCCATTACCGCGCAACCGGCAGACATCTCCTGCTCCCAGACCGGCACTTTATGATCGGCCTGACATTTTGCGACTACCGCGATGATCATCGGCGCACGGAACGGCGCGTTGCGGGCTTTATCAATCCCCTTCTCATCCTGGCCTGCGGCAACAGCCCCCTGCTCCAGCAGCTGGCTGAAGCGGTCGCGCCCTTCGCCTTCAATGATAAAGAAGTGCCACGGCTGCAATGTGCCATGGTCCGGCGCACGCATTCCGGCACGCAGAATGTTTTCCAGCTGCTCGCCGACGGGTGCCGGTTCGGCCAGGCGGGAAGCGCTACGACGGTTAACAAGCAGTTCAAGTGCGTCCATTGGTTAACTCCTTTCATGAAATTTACTCACAAAATTAACACGACAGCAGAATTTGTTACAGCGTGGCAGGCGATTCCTGCTGACAAGTGGCGGTTGGGTCATTACGATAACCGCACATTACCGTCCCGTGGCGACGGAAACAGTCCTTTTCTGGTTAGGGAGAATACATGCGAACCCTTTGGCGAATCTTTGCCGGTTTCTTTAAATGGACGTGGCGACTGCTCAACTTCGTCCGCAACCTGGTGATGAACATCTTCTTCATCTTCCTGGTCCTGGTATGCGCAGGTATCTGGATGCATATCAGCAACGCAAACCAGTCGCAGCATTCGACGCGCGGCGCGCTGTTACTCGATATCACCGGGGTGATTGTTGATAAGCCATCGACCAGCAACCGTCTGGGCGTGATTGGTCGCCAGCTGTTCGGCGCAACGTCAGACCGTCTTCAGGAAAACTCCCTGTTTGATATCGTCGACACCATCCGTCAGGCTAAAGACGATCGTAACATTACCGGTATCGTGCTGGACCTGAAAGATTTTGCCGGCGCCGATCAGCCGTCAATGCAGTACATCGGTAAAGCGCTGCGCGAATTCCGCGACAGCGGTAAACCGGTTATTGCCATTGGCGACAGCTACACCCAGGGACAATATTATCTGGCGAGCTTTGCCAATAAGATCTGGCTTTCGCCACAGGGCACGGTCGATCTGCATGGCTTTGCCACTAACGGTCTGTACTACAAATCGCTGCTCGACAAGCTGAAGGTCACCACCCACGTCTTCCGCGTCGGGACCTATAAATCCGCCGTGGAGCCGTTTATCCGCGATGATATGTCCCCTGCCGCCCGTGAAGCGGACAGCCGCTGGATTGGCGAGCTGTGGCAGAACTACCTCGGCACCATTGCCGCTAACCGTCAGATTACCGCTGAGCAGGTCTTCCCGGGCGCGCGCGGCGTGCTGGACGGCCTGCGCAAAGTGGACGGCGATACAGCGAAATACGCGCTTGATAACAAACTGGTCGATCAGCTGGGTTCCAGCGCTGAAATTGAAAAAGCGCTGACCAAACAGTTCGGCTGGAGTAAAGAGGATAAAAACTACAGCGCCATCAGCATGTATGACTACGCCGCGAAAAAGCCGGACGACAGCGGTGACAGCATCGCCGTGGTGTTTGCTAACGGGGCCATTATGGATGGCGAAGAAACGCCGGGGAACGTCGGCGGGGACACCACCGCGTCGCAGATCCGCGATGCGCGCCTGGATCCGAAAGTGAAGGCGATTGTCCTGCGGGTGAACAGCCCTGGCGGCAGCGTCAGCGCCTCTGAAGTAATCCGTGCTGAACTGGCCGCCGCGCGCGCCGCAGGCAAGCCGGTAGTGGTCTCGATGGGCGGCATGGCGGCTTCCGGGGGCTACTGGATCTCGACGCCAGCCAACTACATTGTGGCTAACCCAAGCACGCTGACCGGCTCGATTGGCATCTTCGGCGTGATCAACACCGTAGAGAACAGCCTGGATTATCTCGGCGTCCACACCGACGGCGTCTCCACCTCGCCGCTGGCGGACGTGTCCGTTACCAAATCCCTGCCGCCTGAGGTGTCTGAGATGATGCAGCTCAGCATTGAGAGTGGCTATAAACGTTTCATCACGCTTGTTGCGGACTCCCGTAAAAAGACGCCCGATCAGATTGACCAGATCGCTCAGGGCCACGTCTGGACCGGCCAGGACGCGAAGAGCAACGGCCTGGTAGACAGCCTGGGTGACTTCGACGACGCCGTGAAGAAAGCGGCGGAGCTGGCGAAGCTCAAGCAGTGGCACGTGGACTATTATCAGGACGAACCAACGTTCTTCGATATGGTCATGGACAGCATGTCCGGCTCCGTTCGTGCCATGCTGCCGGACGCGCTTCAGGCTTATCTGCCGGCGCCGGTGGCGACCGCGGCGAAAGCCATGAGAGCAGAGAGCGACAAGCTCGCAGCCTTTAATGATCCACAAAGCCGCTACGCGTTTTGCCTGACCTGTGCGAACGTGCGTTAAAAACCGTCCCCTCTTCCCGTGAAGAGGGGATTTTTTCTTTTGAAGAACAAGAACTCATTACCATGCAGAAGAAATCAATTTATGTCGCCTATACCGGCGGTACCATCGGTATGCAGCGCTCAGAAAATGGCTATATCCCGGTTTCCGGCCACTTACAGCGCCAGCTGGCGCTGATGCCTGAATTCCACCGTCCGGAAATGCCGGACTTTACCATCCACGAATATGAGCCGCTGATGGACTCCTCCGACATGACGCCGGAAGACTGGCAGCATATTGCGGACGATATTAAAGCCCATTACGACCAGTACGACGGCTTCGTGATCCTGCACGGCACCGACACCATGGCGTTCACCGCCTCGGCGCTCTCCTTCATGCTGGAGAACCTGAGCAAGCCCGTCATCGTGACCGGCTCGCAGATCCCGCTGGCGGAACTGCGTTCAGACGGGCAGATCAACCTGCTTAACTCCCTGTACGTGGCCGCTAATTACCCGATCAACGAGGTAACGCTGTTCTTCAACAACCGGCTGTACCGCGGGAACCGTACCACTAAAGCGCACGCCGATGGCTTTGACGCTTTTGCCTCACCTAACCTGCAACCGCTGCTGGAAGCGGGGATCCATATCCGTCGTCTGGGCACGCCGCCCGCGCCAAATACCGCAGGCGAACTGATCGTTCACCCGATCACCCCGCAGCCGATCGGCGTGGTGACGATTTATCCGGGTATTTCCGCCGACGTGGTGCGCAACTTCCTGCGCCAGCCGGTGAAGGCGCTGATCCTGCGCTCCTATGGTGTGGGTAACGCCCCGCAGAACGGTGAATTCCTGAAAGAGCTTCAGGAGGCGAGCGATCGCGGGATTGTGGTGGTCAACCTCACCCAGTGTATGTCCGGCAAAGTCAATATGGGCGGCTACGCCACCGGTAATGCCCTGGCGCACGCTGGCGTGATCAGTGGTTTCGATATGACCGTTGAGGCAACGCTGACTAAACTTCACTATTTACTGAGTCAGGATCTGGATATTGATTCCATTCGCCGCGCCATGATGCAAAACCTGCGCGGTGAACTGACGCCGGACGAATAAGGAGGTCCCATGAAGCAACGCGCCCTGTTACTGGTCGATTTGCAAAATGATTTCTGTGCGGGCGGTGCGCTGGCCGTTGCCGAAGGCGACAGCACCGTAGACGTCGCGAATTCGCTGATTGAGTGGTGTAAAGCTCGTGGTGAAGCGGTGGTGGCGAGTCAGGACTGGCATCCGGCAAACCACGGCAGCTTTGCCAGCCAGCACAACGTTGAGCCTTACAGCCAGGGCGAACTGGACGGGCTGGCGCAAACCTTCTGGCCCGATCACTGCGTGCAGCAGACGGAAGGCGCTGAGCTGCATCCGCTGCTGAACCAGAAGGCCATCGACGCGGTGTTCCACAAAGGTGAAAACCCAACCATCGACAGCTACAGCGCGTTCTTTGATAACGGTCATCGTCAGAAGACGGCGCTGGACGCGTGGTTGCGCCACCATGAGATCACCGAGCTGATTGTGCTGGGCCTGGCGACGGATTACTGCGTGAAGTTCACCGTGCTGGATGCGCTCCAGTTGGGCTATACCGTGAATGTCATCACCGACGGCTGTCGCGGGGTGAATATTCAGCCGCATGACAGCGCTCAGGCGTTTATGGATATGGCCGCAGAAGGCGCAACGCTGTATACGCTGGCTGACTGGATGGAGACGCAGGCGTAAGCTTTTTAGCCGGGTGACGGCTTAGCCTTACCCGGCCTACTTTCTCTGGTTTTGTAGACCGGGTAAGCGTCAGCGCCACCCGGCATTTCTTCCCCAATCCCCATAAAGTGAACTCCCTCGCATCACAAGCGAAACGGCGATGCTATTCTCTTCAGGCTGTTTTTTCGCCACGCCTTTTCTGTGGCGTGGTTATTTTTATTCAGTCAAAGAGGAAATTATATGAAACGTTTGCCCTTGCTGGCAGCATTACCCTTGCTTTGCGCGTCACTGGCTTCCGCCGCGCCCCTGATGTCCGTGGGTTACTTCAATGGCGGTGGCGATGTTACCGCCGGACCGGGTGGCGATATTAATAAACTCGACGTCCGCCAGATCACCCACCTCAACTACTCGTTTGGTCTGGTTTATAACAACGAGAAAAACGAAACCAACGCCGCGCTGAAAGATCCGGCAAAACTGCATCAAATCTGGTTATCATCTAAGGTGGCATCCGATCTGGCGTTGCTTCCTCAGCTTCGTAAACAAAACCCGAACCTGAAAGTCCTGCTTTCCGTTGGCGGCTGGGGGGCGCGTGGTTTTTCTGGCGCAGCGGCAACCAAAGAGAGTCGCGCGGTATTTATTCGCTCCGCACAGGAGATCGTCAGTAAATACGGCCTGGACGGGATCGACCTGGACTGGGAATATCCGGTCAACGGCGCGTGGGGACTGGTCGAGAGCACCCCTGCCGACCGGGATAATTTCACCGCGCTGTTAAAAGAGATGCGTGACGCGTTTGGTAAGAAAAAGCTGGTCACGATTGCGGTGGGCGCGAATGCAGAAAGTCCGAAAAGCTGGGTGGATGTGAAAGCCATTGCCCCCCTGCTCGATTACATCAACCTGATGACCTACGACATGGCGTACGGTACTCAGTATTTTAACGCGAATCTGTATGACTCCAGCGCCTGGCCAACGGTGGCTGCCGCAGACAAGTACAGCGTCGATTTTGTGGTGAATAACTATCTGGCCGCCGGGCTGAAGCCGCAGCAGATGAACCTCGGAATTGGTTTCTATGGGCGCGTGCCGAAGCGCGCCGTTGAACCGGGTATCGACTGGAGCAAATCGGACGCGCAGAACAATCCGGTGACGCAGCCCTACTTCGGGCCGCAGGAACTGGGCCTGTTCAAATCGCTTGGCTATGATCTGACCAAAGATACCTATGTGAAATACAACGATATCGTCCGCAAGCTGCTGAACGATCCGCAGAAACGCTTTACCGAGCACTGGGACGAACAGGCGAAGGTGCCGTGGCTGTCGGTGAAATCCGCCGACGGGAAGGCGCTGTTTGCGATTTCCTATGAGAACCCGCGCTCCGTGGCGATCAAAGCGGATTACATTAAGGAGAAAGGTCTGGCTGGCGCCATGTTCTGGGAGTACGGTGCTGACGACGAAAACCAGCTCGCGAAACAGCTGGCGGAGTCGCTTGGGATCCCGCACTAAGATGTAGTGTGCCGGGTGGCGCTAGCGCTTACCCGGCCTACATGGGAGCTTTATTTGAAGGTCGCAATCGGCTTCGGCGCGATGCCGAACTCTTCTTTCAGCTCGCGCTTGCTTTTCATCACCATCTGACCGTTAGTGTCGATGGTCATGTGCTGGGCGTCGGTATTGTGACGCGCCTGCCACAGCATCACCAGCTGCAAACTGTTCTCTTTTTGCTCAGGTGTGAGCGCCACACCGTCCGGCCATTTTCCCAGCTCAACGGCCGTTACCAGACGCTGATAAACCTCCGGGGTCATACCTGCAATCATGTCATCAATATTCATGATCTCTCCCTTTCAAAGGAATAATTTGCTGAATCGTTTTTTCAACCCTTGGTATGGTCGCCGTTTTCATCATCGGTAAAGCTCATGGAAGCCGAATTTACACAGAAACGCTCCCCCGTCGGCTGCGGGCCATCCGGGAAGACATGCCCGAGATGGGCGTCACAGTTCCCGCAGCGAATTTCGGTGCGCACCATGCCGTGCGAGGTGTCCGTCAGGTAGCGGATCGCATCATCGCTGACAGGCTCGTAAAAGCTCGGCCAGCCGCAGCCAGAATCGTACTTCGTCTGGGAGTTAAACAGCGGTGCATCACACACCAGGCAGTGGTAGACGCCTTCCCGTTTATTGTGCAGCAAACGCCCGGAAAACGGCGGTTCTGTGCCGTGATTTTGCGTCACGTAAAACTGCATCTCTGTAAGGTTTTTTTTCAAATCGTCGGGGTTACGTTGGTTCGACATATGCTTACATCTCGCTGTTGAAACAGACATCTTTTAACCCAGATTCTAACAAAACATTAACACCCGCGCGTGCACTTTTGTTCTAAACTTATGTGTCGCGAAAAGGCGGTCAGGCAATTGTGATCAATTTCACATTTTAATCCTGCGAGGCCTTTAAAATTCCGGGCGCAGCCCCCATGTGGTTGCTAGCTCAAAGGGAAAGTGAGGCGAGTCAGTCGCACAAACGTTAGTCACAGGATTGATTTGTCGCAATGATTGACACGATTCCGCTTGACGCTGCGTAAGGTTTTTGTAATTTTACAGGCAACCTTTTATTCACTAACAAATAGCTGGTGGAATATATGACTATCAAAGTAGGTATCAACGGTTTTGGCCGTATCGGCCGTATTGTTTTCCGTGCTGCTCAGAAACGTTCTGACATCGAAATCGTTGGTATCAACGATCTCCTGGACGCTGAATACATGGCGTACATGCTGAAGTACGACTCAACTCACGGTCGTTTCGACGGCACCGTTGAAGTGAAAGACGGCCACCTGGTTGTTAATGGCAAAACCATCCGCGTTACTGCTGAGAAAGACCCAGCTAACCTGAAATGGAACGAAATCGGTGTTGACGTTGTAGCTGAAGCTACCGGTATCTTCCTGACCGACGAAACTGCACGTAAACACATCACTGCGGGTGCGAAGAAAGTTGTTCTGACTGGTCCTTCCAAAGACAACACCCCAATGTTCGTTCGCGGTGCAAACTTCGAAACTTACGCTGGCCAGGACATCGTTTCCAACGCATCCTGCACCACCAACTGCCTGGCACCGCTGGCTAAAGTTATCAACGACAACTTCGGCATCATCGAAGGTCTGATGACTACCGTTCACGCAACCACCGCTACTCAGAAAACCGTTGATGGCCCGTCTCACAAAGACTGGCGCGGCGGCCGTGGCGCGGCTCAGAACATCATCCCATCTTCTACCGGTGCTGCTAAAGCAGTAGGTAAAGTACTGCCAGAACTGAATGGCAAACTGACTGGTATGGCGTTCCGCGTTCCAACTCCTAACGTATCCGTTGTTGACCTGACCGTTCGTCTGGAAAAAGCTGCTTCTTATGAAGAAATTAAGAAAGCAATCAAAGCTGCTTCCGAAGGCCCAATGAAAGGCGTTCTGGGTTACACCGAAGACGACGTTGTATCTACCGATTTCAACGGCGAAGTGTGCACTTCCGTGTTCGATGCTAAAGCAGGTATCGCACTGAACGACAACTTCGTGAAACTGGTTTCCTGGTACGACAACGAAACTGGCTACTCTAACAAAGTACTGGACCTGATCGCTCACATCTCCAAATAAGTTGAGATGAGTGCTTGATCCTAAAAGGCGACTTCGGTCGCCTTTTTTATTGTTTTTAGACAGAGGATTGCTTAATGATTAATAAAATTTTTGCACTTCCGGTAGTCGAACAACTTACCCCTGTGCTCTCCCGCCGTCAGATCGACGGTGCTGATATCATCGTCGTTGATCATCCGCGCGTTAAAGCCTCCGTAGCGCTCAATGGTGCCCACCTGCTCTCCTGGAAACCAGAAGGTGAAGAAGAAGGCCTGTGGCTGAGCGAGGCCACCTCGTTCAAAAAAGGGGCGGCGATCCGCGGCGGCGTACCGATCTGCTGGCCATGGTTTGGCCCGTCAGCGCAGCAGGGTTTACCCTCACACGGTTTCGCCCGTAACCAGCAGTGGACGCTGAAAGCCCACAACGAAGATGAAAACGTTGCGGTGTTGACCTTTGAACTCCAGGCGAATGATGAAACGCGTGCCCTGTGGCCACACGAGTTCACCCTGTATGCCCGCTTCAAGCTGGGTAAAACCTGCGAAATTGAACTGGAAGCGCACGGCGAATTCGAAACAACGTCCGCCCTGCACACCTATTTCAACGTAGGCGACATTCAGGCCGTTAAGGTGAGCGGACTTGGCGATACCTTTATCGACAAAGTGGATAACGCGAAAGAAGGCAAGCTGGACGACGGCGTGCAGACTTTCCCGGATCGTACCGACCGCGTGTATCTGCACCCGGAAGCCTGTAGCGTCATCCACGACAGCGCGCTGAACCGCGGTATTGATGTGGTTCATCACCACCACAGCAACGTGGTGGGCTGGAACCCGGGCCCTGCCCTTTCCGTCAGCATGGCGGATATCCCGGATGACGGTTACAAGACCTTCGTGTGCGTGGAAACCGCGTGCGTGACCGCGCCGCAGAAAACCAGCGAAGAAAAACCGTCCCGCTTAGGCCAGACGATCAAGATTGTGAAGCGCTAATATTGTTCAGGCATCATAAAAAACAAACGGGGCGCTAGCGCCCCGTTTTAATGCATCACGTTCTGGTCAGAACTTGTAGGTCACACCCACGGAGAAGATGCCAGACCAGGACTTGTCGACCATCGGGCTGTCTTTCACCTCATCGCTCAGACGAATGTAACGGCCAGTACCGTACACATTCCAGTCACCGAGGAAGTTATACGAGGCGGTGAGTTCCAGGTACGGGTCCCAGCCATCATCCGCGCTGTAGCTCTTCAGACCGCTGCGGCGAGACTCCGCTTTAGACACGCCATAGTAGTAGTCGTTGTAATTCTCGCTGCTGTACTGCACACCAATACCCGGCGTCAGCGTCACTGCGCCGTTGGTATAGCGATAAAGCCACGCCAGATCCCAGATGAAGCCGTTGCTGTTGTCCAGGGTATCGCCCGCCAGCGCAGTGCGCAGGAAGCCATACTCGGTATTATGGACGTAAGAAAGCCCCGCCATCAGTGAGCTTCTGCGTTTGTCCAGCTGACGAAGCGCATTGCTGTCGCTGTCGCCTGGTTTAAAGTGCGTTGGATCGTAATAGGCCATGATGGAGAGCTTATCGGCCGTATCGTTCCACAGATAGTAGCCACCGCCCAACCCACGGAACCAGAAGTTATCGCCTTCATAGGTGACAACGGGGACAGGATAAACGTCGCGGTCATACTGCTTGTACGGGCTGTTAATCACGCCAGCACCCGCGCCAACAGTCCACTGGCTCTCAGCCTGTACGGTGCTCGCTGCGGTAGCGGCAAGGATGCCCAATGCCAGAAGTTTGAGTTTGGTCACAATCCATTCTTTCCTGTAGTCAAATAATCAGCGGGTGAAGTGTAACCGCCATTCCCGTACATCCCAAAATTTTTTGCGCGCTAATCCGTTTGATTAACCCGTTATTTTTCATTTTTCAGATGACATCCCGCTTTCATTTATGTGACCGATAAATGAAAAACCCACTTTTCGCTTATAACCGCAGTGGAAATTTTTGGATGAGTTATTGATATGTCATTGAAAGTAGATTTTATCCGTATGCAAGTTTTGCAATTGCCATCTACGCTTTAATTTAAGAAGAGGTTTTGCTGAACACCCTGCGGTTCATAGCCTTCGACCTGGCACACAGGTTGCTGCTCTGGCAGTGAGGTGCGAAAAATTCTCTTCCGGGAGCCTCCACTACTCATACGAACGGCTCTTATCCTGTGCTAAAAAACGAAAGGACGGCATGCCATGAATATATTCGATCACTATCGCCAGCGCTACGAAGCTGCCAAGGACGAAGAGTTCACACTGCAGGAGTTTCTTACCATTTGTCGGCAAGATCGCAGTGCCTATGCCAATGCGGCAGAACGGCTATTGATGGCTATTGGTGAGCCAAACATGGTTGATACTGCCCTGGAGCCACGGCTTTCCCGTCTATTTTCGAATCGGGTGGTCGCCCGATACCCGGCGTTTGAAGAGTTCTATGGCATGGAAGACGCCATTGAGCAGATCGTCTCCTACCTGAAGCATGCCGCTCAGGGGCTGGAAGAGAAGAAACAGATCCTTTATCTGCTGGGTCCGGTCGGTGGGGGTAAATCCTCTCTGGCTGAACGGCTGAAAGCGCTGATGCAGCGCGTGCCGATCTATGTGCTGAGCGCCAACGGCGAGCGCAGCCCGGTCAATGACCATCCGCTGTGCCTGTTTAATCCGCAAGAGGATGCGCAGATTCTGGAAAAAGAGTTTGGCATTCCGCATCGCTATCTCGGTACGATCATGTCGCCGTGGGCGGCAAAACGTCTGCACGAGTTTGGCGGGGACATCACCAAATTCCGCGTCGTGAAAGTGTGGCCGTCTATCCTCGAGCAGATCGCCATTGCCAAAACTGAACCCGGTGACGAGAACAACCAGGATATCTCGGCGCTGGTGGGTAAAGTCGATATCCGTAAGCTGGAGCATCACGCGCAAAACGACCCGGATGCCTACGGCTATTCCGGTGCGCTGTGCCGCGCCAACCAGGGGATTATGGAATTTGTCGAGATGTTTAAAGCACCGATCAAAGTGCTGCATCCGCTGCTGACCGCCACCCAGGAGGGGAACTACAACGGGACGGAAGGTATTTCCGCCCTGCCGTTTAACGGGATTATCCTCGCCCACTCTAACGAATCTGAATGGGTGACCTTCCGTAACAACAAAAACAATGAGGCGTTCCTTGACCGTGTGTACATCGTCAAAGTGCCTTATTGCCTGCGGATCTCCGAGGAGATCAAGATTTACGAAAAACTGCTCAACCACAGTGAGCTGGTTCATGCCCCTTGCGCACCGGGAACGCTGGAAACGCTGTCGCGCTTCTCGATCCTGTCGCGCCTGAAAGAGCCGGAAAACTCCAGCATCTACTCAAAAATGCGCGTGTATGACGGCGAAAGCCTGAAGGATACCGACCCGAAAGCGAAATCGTACCAGGAATACCGCGATTACGCCGGGGTCGACGAAGGGATGAACGGTCTGTCGACGCGTTTCGCGTTTAAGATCCTCTCCCGCGTCTTTAACTTCGACCACGCGGAAGTGGCCGCCAACCCGGTTCATCTGTTCTACGTGCTGGAACAGCAAATTGAACGTGAACAATTCCCACAGGAGCAGGCTGAACGCTACCTGGAGTTCCTGAAAGGCTACCTGATCCCAAAATACGCCGAGTTTATCGGCAAAGAGATCCAGACCGCCTACCTGGAATCCTATTCTGAATACGGCCAGAACATCTTCGACCGGTACGTCACCTACGCTGACTTCTGGATCCAGGATCAGGAGTACCGCGACCCGGATACCGGCCAGTTGTTTGACCGTGAATCCCTGAACGCAGAGCTGGAAAAAATTGAGAAGCCAGCCGGGATCAGCAACCCGAAAGACTTCCGAAACGAGATTGTGAACTTCGTGCTGCGCGCCAGAGCACATAACAATGGCCGCAATCCGAACTGGACCAGCTACGAAAAACTGCGCACGGTTATAGAGAAGAAAATGTTCTCTAACACGGAAGAGCTGTTGCCGGTCATCTCGTTCAACGCCAAAACCTCAACCGACGAGCAGAAAAAGCACGACGATTTTGTCGACCGTATGATGGAGAAAGGCTATACCCGCAAACAGGTCCGCCTGCTCTGTGAATGGTATCTGCGCGTGCGTAAATCGTCTTAAAACAAGTGCCCGGTAACGCGCTTACCGGGCCAACAAAATGTCCGGCACTTACGGACGCTGCAAGTTGGCAAATGCAGTACGGGGGATATATGACCTGGTTTATTGACCGGCGTCTTAACGGCAAAAACAAGAGCACGGTGAATCGCCAGCGCTTCTTGCGCCGTTATAAAGCGCAAATTAAACAGTCGATCTCCGAGGCCATCAACAAACGCTCGGTGACCGACGTCGACAGCGGCGAATCCGTCTCCATCCCTAACGATGACATCAGCGAACCGATGTTTCATCAGGGGCGTGGCGGCCTTCGCCATCGCGTGCACCCAGGTAATGACCACTTCGTCCAGAATGACAGAATCGAGCGGCCACAAGGCGGAGGCGGCGGTTCTGGCAGCGGTCAGGGACAGGCCAGCCAGGACGGTGAAGGCCAGGACGAGTTCGTCTTTCAGATTTCAAAAGACGAATATCTCGACCTGCTGTTTGAGGATCTGGCCCTGCCGAATCTGAGAAAGAATCAGCACCGTCAGCTCAACGAATACAAAACCCATCGCGCGGGTTATACCGCAAACGGGGTGCCCGCCAACATCAGCGTGGTGCGTTCACTGCAAAACTCGCTGGCGCGACGCACGGCGATGACGGCAGGCAAACGGCGCGAACTGCGCGAGCTGGAAACCAGCCTGAAAGTGGTGGAAAACACCGAACCGGCGCAACTGCTGGAAGAGGAGCGCCTGCGAAAAGAGATCGCCGAACTGCGGGCGAAGATCGACCGGGTGCCGTTTATCGACACGTTCGACCTGCGCTACAAGAACTACGAAAAACGGCCGGAGCCTTCCAGCCAGGCGGTGATGTTCTGCCTGATGGACGTGTCAGGTTCAATGGATCAGGCCACCAAGGATATGGCTAAGCGTTTTTATATTCTGCTCTATCTGTTCCTGAGCAGAACGTATAAGAACGTGGAGGTGGTCTACATCCGCCATCACACTCAGGCGAAAGAGGTGGATGAACATGAGTTCTTTTACTCGCAGGAGACCGGCGGCACCATCGTGTCGAGCGCCCTGAAGCTGATGGACGAGGTGGTGAAGGAGCGCTACGATCCGGCGCAGTGGAATATCTACGCCGCGCAGGCATCGGATGGCGATAACTGGGCGGATGACTCGCCGCTGTGTCATGAAATTCTGGCGAAGAAGATCCTGCCGGTGGTGCGTTACTACAGCTATATTGAAATTACCCGTCGCGCCCACCAGACGCTGTGGCGTGAGTATGAGCATCTGCAAGCGATGTTCGATAACTTTGCGATGCAGCACATTCGTGACCAGGATGACATCTACCCGGTCTTCCGGGAACTGTTCCAGAAACAGTCGTCCACCAGCAACGCATGACCCAACAGCCAGCGCACCCGCTGGCTGTTTTCTTTCAGCCCTCTCCGTCCCGTGCTAATGTAGCAAGCTACGTATTGGCAAAGCACAGGTGAAATCGTTATGTCTGATGACGTGATCGGGACGACGCCCCATCAGCGGCTAATCAGCTTATTAACCGAGCAGGAGGCGCGCTTTCGCGTGGTGGCGCATGAGGCCGTTGGGAAATGCGAAGCGGTCAGTGAAATTCGCGGGACCGATCTCCGACAGGGTGCAAAAGCACTGGTCTGCAAGGTAAAAGGCAACGGTGTTAAGAAACATATTCTGGCAATCCTCGCCGCCGATCGGCAGGCCGATCTGAGCCTGCTGGCCAGTCATTTCGGTGGGCTAAAGGCCTCGCTCGCCAGTCCGGCTGAAGTGGATGCGCTTACCGGCTGCGTTTTCGGCGCCATTCCCCCCTTCAGCTTTCATCCGGATCTGACGCTGGTCGCCGATCCGCTGCTGTTTGAGCGCTTCGATGAGATCGCCTTTAACGCCGGCCTGCTGGAAAAGTCGGTGATTATGGACACCCAGGACTATCTGCGTATCGCCCGTCCTGAACTGGTGACGTTCCGTAAACAATAAATACTGCGGCTGGCTAACGGTCAGCCGTTTTCCAGCAGCAGCACGGAAGCAATCAAAATAATCGCGATAATAAAAAACGATGAGGAGATAATCAGCGTTTCGACAAACATAGGATCGTTCATGATGCCCTCTGCTTTGCCCGTTTGCCTCTTTTTTATCCCCGCACAATGACAGTTAAATGACAATGACGCGTCCATGAAATAACTATTTTTTCGCTGAAACGATTCGCTGTTAACTATCCTCCCCCGTATAAAGTCACTGTTTAAATACTTTATTTGTTACCGGTATCACGAAAAGAAATTTACGTAACCCCGATGCCAGATCTCGCAATTGTTAAACTTTTCATCATGGTTAACCCTGTTTACGGAGCACCTCAAAAATAAACCTTACACTGGCAAGGTGAATACAATGACCGAAATAATTACCCGTAAAGAAAAGATCAGTTATGGGTTAGGCGATATGGCGAGCCATATTGGGCTGGATAACGTCATTATTTTTCTGACGTTTTACTATACGGACGTGGTGGGGCTACCTGCTGCATTCGTGGGCACCATGTTTCTTCTGGCGAGAACCGCCGATGCCATAATAGACCCGGCGATGGGCTATATCGCAGACAGGACGCGCACGCGCTGGGGCAAATTCCGCCCCTGGATGCTGTGGCTGGCGCTGCCCTTTGGCGCAAGTTGTCTGCTGACCTACGCCGTTCCGGCGTCGCTCGATCTGCACGGTAAAATGATTTTCGCCACCGTCAGCTATACCCTGATGATGCTGATGTATACCGCAATCAATATTCCCTATTGCTCCATGGGCGCGGTGATCACGCCCGACAACGATGCGCGAATTTCCCTCCAGTCCTATCGTTTTTTCCTGGCCACGCTGGGTGGCGCGCTGTCGACATTCTTTATGATGCCGCTCGCAGAGTTTTTAGGCGGCGATGATAAATTACTGGGCTACCGCTGGGCGATGGCCATTATGGCGACCATCGCGGTCATCATGTTCTGGATCTGCTTCGCCAATACGCGCGAGCGTATTAAGGCTCCCGCCACCCACAATAATTATCTTGCGGAACTGCGGGATTTATTACGAAACGACCAATGGCGGGTTGTCGCCGTCCTGGTATTAACCAACATTGGTTTTGGCGTTATTCGCCTTGGCGCAATGATGTATTTCGTCACTTATTATCTCGGTAGCGCAAGCTATTTTATGTGGATGCTCGGGGCGCATATTCTCGGGAAAGCCGCAGGCAGTGCGCTGGCCAAACGTCTGACGCAGAACGTCAGCAAAGTGCAGATGTTTGGATACTGTTCCGTACTGGCGGGGGTACTCAGCATCGCCCTGTTCTTTGCGCCTAAGTCAGTGCTTATTCTGGTGCCCATGACGTTTATCGTCTCCACCCTTTACCAGGCCACCACCACGCTGATGTGGGTAATGATGGCGGACGTCGCCGATTACGGCGAATGGAAACAGGGCAAACGCATGGACGGCGTGATCTTCTCCACCTTCCTCGCCGTACTCAAGCTGGGAATGGCGATCAGCGGCGCGATTGTTGGCTGGACGCTGGGCTTAAGCGGCTATGTCGCCAACGCCCCGGAACAGACCACCACGGCCATGTACTGCATCATCGCCCTCTTCACCGTCGTGCCTGGCGTCTTGTCACTCTGCGCGTTTGCCACGCTGCGCTGGTACAAGCTCGACGACAGCACAATGCAATCCATCCATCTTGCCAAACACCCTGTTTAGAAGGACGCGTTTTCCATGAGTGAGCTGATCCAACATTCCAACAGTATCGAATGGCGTTTTGAACGCCAGATCCTGCGTATTGAACCGTGGGGTGAAAACAGCCTGCGCGTCAGGGCCACCTGCTCCCTGGCTTTTGATGAGGCCTTACAGGCACTGTTGCCCGCCGCCCCTTGCCAGGCTGAGATTGTCGCCGAAGCGGAAAGCCTGACGCTGCGCAACGGCAATATTACCGCGACGCTGAATCTTAAAGGTCAGCTGGCCTTCTACAATCAGCGCGGCGAACTGCTGCTGGAAGAGATGTGGCGCCAGCGTTCAACGGTGGGTATCGGTGCCAGCGAGAAGAGCCAGGATAAATATGTCAGCGCCCTGAAGCTGGATGGCCGCGAATTTAAGCCGCTAATGGGGGGGAAATATCAGCTCACCGTCCGGTTTGAATCGCGTCCGGATGAACGCATCTATGGCATGGGTCAGTATCAACAGCCGTGGCTGGATCTGAAAGGCTGTACGCTGGAACTGGCGCAGCGCAACTCCCAGGCCAGCGTGCCCTTTATGCAGTCCAGCCTTGGCTATGGCCTGCTGTGGAACAATCCGGCGATTGGTGAAGCAAGCTTTGCAAAAAATCAGACGGAATGGCGCGCCCGCGTCACAGGAGAAATGGACTACTGGATCACCGCCGCCGACACGGTGGCGGATATCACCCGCCAGTATGTGAAAGCCACCGGTACTCCACCCTCCGCCCCGGCGTTTATCAGCGGGCTGTGGCAGTGCAAATTACGCTACCGCACCCAGCAGGAGGTGCTGGAGGTTGCGCGGGAGTATCGCCGCCGTAATCTGCCGCTGTCGGTGATGGTCATCGACTTTTTCCACTGGCCGAATCAGGGCACCTGGTGCTTCGACCCCGTAGACTGGCCCGATCCTGAAGCGATGGTCGACGAGCTGCGCGAAATGGGTATTGCGCTGATGGTGTCGGTGTGGCCAACGGTAGAGGCGCGCAGCCCTCTCTACCCGCTGATGAAAGCCAAAGGCTGGCTGGTCAGCAGTGAACGTGGCGTGCAGGTCAACCTCGATTTTATGGGCAATACCACCTTCTTTGATGCGACCCATCCTGAGGCGCGGAAATTCGTCTGGGATACGGTGAAGAAAAATTACTACGACATGGGCATTAAGCTGTTCTGGCTGGACGAAGCGGAACCGGAATACCGAGCCTATGATTTTGACAACTATCGCTACCACGCCGGTCTGGTGCTGGAAGTGGGCAATCGCTACCCGCGTGACTTTGCGCAGGGCTTTTACGATGGGCTCCAGGCAAATGGTGAAACCGACATTGTTAACCTGGTACGCTGTGCCTGGGCAGGCAGCCAGCGCTTCGGCGTGCTGGCGTGGTCGGGTGATGTCCACTCCTCGTTCCATGCTTTTCGCAATCAACTCGCCGCGGGACTGAATATGGGGCTGGCGGGGATCCCATGGTGGACGACCGATATCGGTGGCTTCCAGGGAGGGAACGTTAACGACCCGGCGTTCCACGAATTACTGATCCGTTGGTTCCAGTGGGCGGTGTTTACACCGGTTCTGCGCATGCACGGCTATCGCGAACCGCAGATCCAGCCCCCGGAGCGCTACCGTGACGGCATTCCTCAGTGTAACAGCGGTTCGCCTAATGAGCTGTGGAGTTACGGAGAAGAGAATTACGCCATCATGCAGCACTGGCTTACCGTCCGCGAAACCCTGCGCCCGTATATTGACGCGTTGTACCAGCAGGCTCATCTGCACGGAGACCCGCTCATGCGTCCGCTGTTCTGGCACTATCCGCAGGATAAGCAGAGCTGGGCGTGTGAAGATCAGTATCTGTTTGGCGAAGATCTTCTGGTGGCGCCGGTTATGCAGGCCGGTCAGCGTGAGCGCGATGTCTGGTTGCCGACGGGCAATAGCTGGGTCGCTCTCAACGGTGAGCGCTACGCCGGTGGGGAGCATATCCGGGTGCCTGCGGCGCTGGAAACCATCCCGGTGTTTATCCGCGAAGGGAGTCCGCTTATCCAGCAGCTGGTGGACTGACGTCAGGCAAGTGCCCAAAAATAGACAATTTTTTCAGTAAAGCCTGCCTGCCGTCGCGTTTGCGCGTAAAGTAAGCAGGCTTACTATTTTTGGCAAGGATCCCGTCATGTTCGACCCTACTCTGCTCATACTTCTGACCCTGGCTGCTCTGGGTTTTGTCAGCCACAACACCACCGTCGCGATTTCCATTCTGGTCCTGATCATTGTTCGCGTCACACCGTTGAATACCTTCTTCCCGTGGATAGAAAAACAGGGGCTTACCATCGGGATCATTATTTTGACCATCGGCGTGATGGCCCCGATTGCCAGCGGAACGCTACCGGCCTCAACGCTGCTGCACTCCTTTGTAAACTGGAAATCGCTGGTGGCGATTGCGGTGGGCGTTTTTGTCTCATGGCTTGGCGGGCGCGGCGTGACGCTGATGAGCAGCCAGCCTTCACTGGTGGCCGGGCTGCTGGTGGGCACCGTGTTAGGCGTGGCGCTGTTTCGTGGCGTGCCGGTTGGCCCGCTGATTGCTGCCGGACTGGTTTCGCTGTTTATCGGGAAGTCGTAGTCAGGCTGGCAATATAGCGGGCGGGCGTCTGTCCCAGTCCTTTCTTAAACATGGTGATGAAGGCGGTGGTGGAGTCATACCCCAGCGCCTGCGCCGCCTGCTGAACCGACTTTCCGCCGATCAAAAACTGCAATGCGACAATCAGCTGGAGCTGGTGCCGCCAGCGGCGAAAGCTTAAGCCGGTCTCTTTCACCACCAGCCGCGCCAGATTGCGTTCGCTCATGGCAAAGTGGCTGGCCCACTGCGCCAGCGTCTGCCAGGCGGCAGGTTCGTTTGCCATGGTCTCACTCATCAGGCGAATTTTTGGATGCGGAGATACCGGCAGCTGTAGATGCTCCTGCGGTTGCAGGGGCAGTTCATCAAACAGGACGTCAACCAGCCTTCCGGTAGCGGGAAGAGGCAGTTCCTCCCGTGACCTGTCCGCAAGCGCCAGCACCAGCTCCCGCACCAGGGGCGATATTTTCAGCGTACAGGTACGCGTCGGCAATTCGAGCGCACCGGGTTCAATAAACAGCAGACAGAGCTGCGCGCCGGGCGTCGCCTTGTTGCTGTGCGGCGTTTGTCCCGGGATCCACACCGCATACTGGGGCGGCACCATCAGCATCGCGTTCTCCACTTCACAGGTGATCGCGCCACCCAGCGCCATAATCAGCTGCCCTTTGCGGTGCTGATGCAGCGGAATATATTGTTCCTGTGCCACCACGCGGATGCGAAAGGCCACCGCCGCGTCGTGCTGGCTATCGGGATCGTAGCCATCGAGCCCCAGTCCGTACATAAAGTTGTCCGATATTAGCGATAAACTGTCATTTTAGCCTGATTTCAACCACGACTTAAATCGGTATGGTATGCGCTCGCCTGAACGTAAGAGACAATAATGACTACTGCTATTCAACCTTCCGGGAAACAGGGTGCGCTGCTGATTGCAGGCATCCTGATGATTGCCACGACGCTGCGCGTCACCTTTACCGGTGTCGCCCCCCTGCTCGATACCATCCGACAGGACTATGGCTTAAGCACGGCGCAAACCGGCCTGCTCACGACGCTGCCTCTGCTGGCCTTCGCCTTTATCTCTCCCCTTGCCGCAGGCGTCGCCCGGCGCCTGGGCATGGAGCGCAGCCTTTTTATCGCTCTGCTGCTGATTTGCATCGGGATTGGCGTACGTTCGCTGCCGTCGGCCTCGCTGCTGTTTATCGGTACGGCGATCGTAGGCTGTGGGATTGCGCTGGGCAATGTCCTGTTACCTGGCTTAATCAAACGTGATTTTCCGGGCCAGGTCGCAAAACTGACGGGGGCTTATTCGCTGACGATGGGAGCCGCTGCTGCCGCAGGGTCGGCGCTGATCGTCCCGCTGTCGCTGGGGAGTGGTGGCTGGCACGGGGCGCTGTTGATGCTGATGTTCTTCCCGCTGGTGGCGCTGCTGCTGTGGTTACCGCAATGGCGCCAGAAGCCGGCCGCCACCCTGACCGGAGCGGGCGCGCTGCACAATCGGGCTATCTGGCGCTCGGCGCTCGCCTGGCAGGTGACGCTTTTTCTGGGCATTAACTCGCTGATTTACTACGTCATTATCGGCTGGTTACCCGCGATTTTGCTTAGCCATGGCTACAGCGAAACGCAGGCTGGCTCCATGCACGGGCTTCTCCAGCTGGCAACCGCGGTTCCCGGTCTCGCCATTCCGCTGATCCTGCACCGTCTTAACGATCAGCGTGGCATTGCCGGGCTAGTCGCCCTGATGTGCGCCGTCAGCGCGGCCGGGTTCTGGTTCGCGCCGGGGCTGGCCGTCGTCTGGACGCTGGTGTTTGGGTTTGGATCCGGCGCCACTATGATCCTAGGCCTGACGTTTATCGGGCTGCGCGCCAGCTCGGCCCATCAGGCCGCGGCGCTCTCCGGCATGGCACAGTCGATTGGCTATCTTCTGGCGGCCTGTGGCCCACCGCTGATGGGGAAAATTCACGATACCGCCGGAGACTGGCGCATTCCGCTGCTCGCCTGCGCGCTGGCCGCGGTGGTGATGGCGTTATGCGGTATGCTTGCCGGGCGTGACCGGGAGATCACACCCGGCTGACATTCAAGGCAGACCCGGAGGTCTGCTTTTTTTAACCCTGCGCCGCCCGCATCATGGCCTGTACCAGCACGACCGGGCGCCCTTGTAGCGCGGCCCGCTCATGCTGGAACAGGGTGAGGACAAAGAAAGGATGGGTTACCAGCTCTGCCGCGCGGATCTCGCCCTGCTCGTCCCAGCCCGTTACGCGCATGTCGCCCCGCTCAAGCTGGTCGGCAAACTCAGGTGAGACGCCGTAATTGCAGTGATACCCCTCCTGAATTTCCGGCTTGCCATACGCTTTAGCAATCAGCGTGTTATTCCGCAGCTCGATCGCATCGGTTTTTTCCACCAGCGAGCAGGTCAGCGGCGCAATTACCATCCTTCCCTCGGTGTCGGTTTCGGCATGGCCTGCATCGTGCCAGCCCAGTACATTACGCGCATACTCAATCAGCGCATGCTGGAACCCGCCACAGGTGCCGAGAAAGGGGATGCTGTTCTCACGCGCGTAACGGGCCGCAATAAACGCCGCCTCGGTGTTTTTATACGGGCTTGCCGGTACCAGCCAGATGGCATCGTACCCGACCAAGTCTTCGGGGCTGGTCAGCTCAGGCGTGGCGAGCCAGTCATAATCAGCGGTGAGCTCCAGAACCGCAGCGGCGTCGTCAATCGCCAGCGGGATCGCCTGGTGCGCAATAACATCGGGATTGTAATCACCAACCAGCGCAATGCGCAGCGTCGTTTTAACCGGGGAGAGTTCCATCAGAGATTCCTTATGCCGGAGGATTTTCAGATAACATAAGGAACCTCAGACTACCGATCTTTTGCAATTATCACAATACCTTAAATTGGGTGGATAAAAGCCGGGTGCTATAGTGTTCTTGCAGAACGTCGTAAGGAAATGAGGAGGACCCATGATTCAATGTAAACGCGTGTATGAGCAGGCGACCTCAAAAGACGGTTACCGGATCCTGGTCGACAGACTCTGGCCGCGCGGGATAAAAAAGACCGACCTCGCCTGTGATGAGTGGTGTAAAGCGCTAACGCCGTCCAGCGAACTGCGAAAAGCCTTTCACAGTGAAACGATAGATTTCACCGCGTTCAGTGAAGCCTATCGTAAAGAGCTGGCGCAGCATCCGGATGAAGGCAAACGCCTGGCGGCTCTCGCCAAACAGCAGACCGTGACGCTACTCTATGGGGCGAAAAATACGGAGCAGAATCACGCGCAGGTACTGGCGGACTGGCTGCGTAAACTGTGATTAACCGATCGCCAGCTCATCCACGTTGTGTGGCATCTCGTCGGGAGTAAGCGGCATCAGATGTTCCGGGCGAACAAACGCAAAACCGTGCTGATTATCAAAGGCGTAAACATCACCGGTGACCAGCCACAGCGCACGCGCTGACGTGGCGGGTAATTGCGTCATGACGCCGTTAACCGGGTTCACAAAACGCTGGCCCGGCTGACAAAGTCCAAACAGCTCGACGGATTTACCGATATTTCGACGGCCTGCCGCCGTACGCGCACCCACGATCATCGCCATGCTGCCCGGTTTTAACTGAAACATACTTCTTCTCGCAAACGTACTGCCAGAAACTGGCTAAGAATAATCCTAAAGAGAAGTGTATCGCAGTTTTATTGCCGTTGTCATCTGGTCGGTTGCGGGTGATCGCGGCGGTAGAGATCCCATTCATCGATCACTTCCCCGTCTGGCAATTTGCACCCGGTACGTACGCCCTGCGGGCTTTGAACAGGGATTTGCTCTCCCCCTTTCTCCAGACAGTACACTGACGCCGGGTTTGCCATACCAATAGCGTGCGGCGGTTGAGGCGCATCAGGAGGGGTTGTCTTTGTTGAGCAGGCGGCCAGCGGTAAAACCAGCGCCAGGAGAAGATATTTCATTATCATGATCCTTCAGGGTGTAAAAATGTCAGAGTAACGGGTCATCGCCGTTTTCTCCATGATTTCTCCATTAAACCTGCACGATTCCCCCTTATAGTGATGCCTGTTCTCACACTGACCAGAGAACATCATTCCGTAATCAAGATGTTTTGCCCCGATCTCAACATCGGGGCTTTTTTTAGTCTTCCCCTCATCTGCCTTCAGAAGAATCTATAAAATTAATCCTGTTCATGTTTTACTATGACCGGAGTCTATATTTTCAGCATAACATGCAGATACAGAGGTCTTCTGCATGGGAGTCATCCTGCCTCATGTCAGATATCATTCTTGCCCGTGTTTCAGAAACCCTCTCCACTGAGCAATCTCTCGACAGTCTGGTGCGTCAGCTACTGGAAATGCTGGAAATTGTGACGGATATGGAATCAACCTACCTGACGAAAGTCGATATCAATGCGCGTTTGCAGCACATTTTATATGCCCGTAACAGCAAGCAAATGCAGATCCCGGAAGGGTTCAGCGTGCCCTGGGACGAAACACTGTGTAAGCGCGCCATCGACAGCGACACGTTGTTCAGTAACGAGGTGCCCGACCGCTGGCCGGAGTGTGAAGCGGCCAAAGCACTGGGCATTACAACCTATATGAGCGTGCCGGTTCACCTGGCTGACGGTTCTCTGTATGGCACGCTTTGCGCTGCCAGCACCGCACAGAAACAGTTCAGCGAGCGTGGCGAGCAGGTAATCAGACTCTTTGCCGGTTTAATTGGTCAGTACATTCAGAAAGAGTCGCTTGTGCTTCAGCTTCGCGAAGCAAATGCGGCGCTCATTGCTCACTCTTACACCGACGCCCTCACCGGCCTGCCGAATCGTCGCGCCATTTTTGAAAACCTTACCACCCTGTTCTCACTGGCGCGCCATCTTAACCGCAGGGTCATGATGGCCTTTATTGACCTCGATGATTTCAAGCGAATCAATGACCAGTACGGGTATGAGGCGGGCGATCGCTTCCTCGTACAGGTTGGCAAGCGGCTGACTCACGAGCAAACGCAGGATGAGATTATTGGCCGGCTCGGCGGCGATGAATTTCTGGTTGCCAGCCTGAGTCACAGCGATGATGGCGACGCCAGTACAGAGGTCAACGCAATCAAAACCCGCCTCAATGGTCTTATTGCGGGCGAATACGGGTTGGGCAATGCCACTATTCTTTATCCCGGCGCAAGCCTTGGCGTCGTTATTGTTGATCCTCACAGCACGGATGAAGATAGCGCCCTGCGCACCGCAGACCTCGCGATGTATCAGGATAAAAAAGGAAAAAGCAAAACAGGCTTTGTCGCGTTAGATTAAAACCGTACACTCTACGGCCTTATACAAACTCAAACAGGTGATGGCATGAGAATAGGGATCCTCTTTCCGGTGGTTATTTTTATCACAGCGGTGGTGTTTTTAGGCTGGTTTTTCCTTGGCGGTTACGCCGCGCCGGGGGCTTAAATGAGAAAAACGACCATCATCATGTTGATTGTCGCCATCGTGGCCGTCGCCGGTACGCAGTTAGGCTGGTGGTAACGCCCAAAGTAAAAAGGCCGCCGTCAGGCAGCCTTTTTTAACACAGGTCAGATTTAGCTTTTGATTTTTCTGTAGATAAACAGAACAACCAGCGCGCCAATCACCGCGACGACAAAGCTGCCGAAGTTGAAGCCATCAACTCTGCCAAAGCCGAACAGGGTACTGATCCAGCCACCGACGACTGCACCCACAATCCCCAGAATGATCGTGACGATGAAACCGCCGCCATCTTTGCCCGGCATAATCCACTTCGCCAGGATCCCCGCAATCAGCCCAAAGATAATCCAGGATAAAATTCCCATAGCTTTCCTCTCTGTATGGTTTTTGTCATTAAATCAACGACACAGAAAAGGATAGCACAGGATCTGAGAAAGGAAATTTGTGATAAAAATCACACGGTTCGTTTGATTAAAATATGAGCAGTAAAAAAATGCCGTTCCACACTCATCGTGGGGTTGCATCTTTTACTGAGAAAGATTATCTTTCTCATTACTGAATAGTTGAGCAAATTACTCAGGTATTCAGTACGACATTGCTCACATTGCTTCCAGTATTTCTTGCCCACTCTTGAGTGGGCTTTTTTTTGCCCGAACCCACCAAAATCTGGCGTTTCTTCAGTGGAGGTGAAACGCTATTCTCTGTGGCTACTGAACAACAAAAACGTTGATAACATGAACGTATCAAGCAAGTTTGTCATCTGCCTTAATCTTGTTTCTGCCAGTACGTTACTGCTACTGCTCTCAACACGGTTTGAGTGGTTCTGAGATGAAAGGAGCCTGGCATGGTGGCTTTCCTTTCGATTCCGTGCAGCCTCAACTCTCATACTTGTAGCTTTTATGACCTGTGTTAAGATCCCTGCACCTCAGGACGTGGTGGGACAACAGGAAAATGAAGAAGGCCATTGCCGTTGCTATCATCTCAACCTTTATGGTCGTCCTGTCGCTGTATGCTGTTAACGCCATTATCGCTGAGCAGCAAAAGAACCGGCAGAGGGAGATCTCCCACACGCTCTTAAGCTATTCTGAAGAGTTAACGCAAAATATCGCCAGTACGCTTAAAAATACCTCCGCGCAGGGATGCGATAGCGCCAGTCTGAACGTCTACCGAAAATTAAAGATGCGAAGTCTCTATTTCGCCGATGTGGGGTTTATTGAAAAGGGGAAAATCACCTGCACCGCGTTTTGGGGCAAGCTGGCAAATCCCATCGCCCTTCCCTCTGAGCTGCATAATACCCAGAACGGTTTCAGCCTGGCGCAGTTTTCGCAGAAAGATTTCTTTGTCGGCAATGCGACAATCTATAACCACCTTATTATCTTCACCTCCCGTTCAGCCTACGATAAATTCGCCCCCGTTACCGCCAACTATTCGCTTCGTTCTTCCACTAAAGATTTCGGCCGCACCTTTTTCACCGTTACGCCGCCATCAGAAAACTTCAGCCGCTTACAGTCTCTGTTATTTACGCTGGCTGTGACAGAGTGCAGTACACGCTGGGATTTGTGCGTTACCGTCACACACCATGATGCCGGACTGGCTTCGCTCTCCCACGTAGTGATGGTGCTTCTGTGCTTGTTTTTATACTTTATCTGGGTATCCCTGACGCTGTTTTCTCTTCGACTTTATGAAGACCGACGTTCTCTGGAACGAACGCTGGTCAAAGCGGTAAAAGCGAATACCATCAGCGTTCATTTTCAGCCTGTTATTCGGGTTGCTGATAAGAAAATCGTCGGGGTTGAAGTGTTATCAAGATGGCAGGATAACAATCACAAAGAGGTTTCTCCTGAGCTGTTTATCCCGTTAATTAAAAAAATTGGCCTGTATAACGTTTATTATCAGAACATGATAAAGAAATCCCTGGCGGAAATTGCCGCGCTGGCCGCTGAACATCAGTTAATGATTTCACTGAACGTTGGCCGGACGGAAATTGAAGACGGCAAATTCCTGGCGGTATTACGTCATGAATGCTCAGAGAACGCGATTCCCTTATCGTTAATCAAAGTTGAGTTATCCGAGAATGGCGTTTCCACCGCGGCCATCCTTGAAGAGTTTTGTGAGGAGCTTAAATCGGCAGGCGTCAAAATTTCAATAGACGATTTTGGTGTGCAAAACTCTAATCTGGCCAGGCTATCAAATCTCAAATATGACGAAATCAAGGTGGATAAGTCGTTAGTGGACGGCATCAGCGAGCACTATAAACAGGATATCCTGGTGATCTTCAGCGACGCGCTCGCTAAACTGCACAAAACCCTGGTTTTTGAAGGGGTTGAAAGCGAAACGCAATATCAGTTCATCGCGCAGAGATACCCCGATGCCCTCGTACAAGGCTGGTACTTTTCAAAGTCGCTAACCCGGCACGACCTCGCCAGGCTGCTGGCAGACTCAGCGCGATGACGCGTTATTCATTGCCCCACTGATTCAGGAAGTTCGCAATATCGTCAATGCGCGCTTCGTCTATCTCCGCCTGGACAGCCATCTCCCGCTGCGCCTCTTCACTGATTTCCTCATTGTTGTATAAGCGAGTGAGCAGCAGCTGGAAATAGTGTGCCAGCGGCGTACGCTCTGCCTCTTCTACCGGTTTCGCCGTTTCAGTCGCATACTCGTCGACGATGTCATAATACTTGAGCGGGATATCAAGGGTCATAGCGTTGTTTCCGTCTTGTGTGCATAAAAAACGGGAACCCTCAGGCTCCCGTTGTCATTTAACCCAGCGAGTGGATTACATGTTCGCGATAATCGCGTCGCCAAACTCTGAGCATTTCAGCAGTTTAGCGCCTTCCATCAGACGTTCAAAGTCATAGGTGACGGTTTTCGCGTTAATCGCGCCTTCCATACCCTTAACGATCAGGTCTGCGGCTTCGAACCATTCCATATGACGCAGCATCATCTCTGCGGACAGAATGATAGAGCCTGGGTTGACTTTGTCCTGGCCTGCGTATTTAGGTGCAGTACCGTGAGTTGCTTCGAACAGGGCGCACTCGTCACCGATGTTCGCGCCCGGGGCGATACCGATACCACCCACCTGTGCGGCCAGCGCATCGGAGATGTAGTCACCATTCAGGTTCATACAGGCGATCACGTCATACTCAGCAGGTCGCAGCAGGATCTGTTGCAGGAACGCATCGGCAATCACATCTTTAATGATGATCTCTTTACCGGTGTTCGGGTTCTTAATTTTCTGCCATGGGCCGCCGTCGATCAGTTCACCGCCGAACTCTTCGGTCGCCAGCTGGTAGCCCCAGTCTTTGAACGCGCCTTCGGTGAACTTCATGATGTTGCCTTTGTGAACCAGGGTCACAGAGTCACGATCGTTGGTGATAGCGTATTCGATGGCGGCACGCACCAGACGCTTGGTCCCTTCTTCGGAGCATGGCTTGATGCCGATGCCGCAATGCTCAGGGAAGCGAATTTTCTTCACGCCCATCTCTTCGCGCAGGAATTTAATCACTTTTTCTGCATCAGCAGAGTCCGCTTTCCATTCGATACCGGCGTAGATGTCTTCTGAGTTTTCACGGAAGATAACCATGTCGGTCAGTTCCGGGTGCTTAACCGGGCTTGGGGTGCCCTGGTAGTAACGCACCGGACGCAGACACACATATAGATCCAGTTCCTGACGCAGCGCCACGTTCAGGGAGCGAATGCCGCCGCCAACTGGCGTGGTCAGAGGGCCTTTGATAGCAACGCGATAGTCGCGGATCAGGTCCAGCGTTTCGGCTGGCAGCCAGACGTCCTGGCCATAAACTTGAGTCGATTTTTCACCGGTGTAAATTTCCATCCAGGAAATTTTACGCTCGCCTTTGTAGGCTTTCTCAACAGCGGCATCAACCACTTTCAGCATTGCCGGGGTAACGTCTACGCCGATACCGTCGCCTTCAATGAACGGGATAATCGGGTTGTGAGGAACGTTAATCTTGCCGTTTTGCAGGGTGATCTTTTTACCTTCCGCCGGAACAACTACTTTGCTTTCCATTAACCTCTCCTTCGAGCGCTTCTGGTTGTTACTGATCTTATGTTAATAAATTGTAATGAGCCTTCCGATAGTACCTGATTGTCCGACGCCATGAAAGGTCTTCGTTATTAGGCTATAATGCGGCAATTGATAACGCCTGAAAATACCATGACGAAAACTTCTTTTAGAAAACACCGGGTTGAGCGATTCAGCTCACGACAAGCCACCAGAAGAACGCCAGAACCCCAGCCAACGCGGGTCATACTGTTCAATAAACCCTACGATGTATTGCCACAGTTTACCGACGAGGCCGGGCGCAGCACGCTGAAGGACTTTATTCCCGTTCAGGGAGTGTACGCGGCGGGACGTCTGGATCGTGACAGCGAAGGGTTGCTGGTGCTCACCAATGACGGCGTGCTCCAGGCCAGGCTCACTCAGCCGGGCAAGCGTACCGGGAAAATTTACTTTGTGCAGGTTGAAGGCGAGCCGGACGACGCGTCGCTGGCAAAACTGCGTAACGGCGTAACGCTGAACGACGGTCCCACCCTGCCGGCTGGTATTGAGCGCGTGAATGAACCCGAGTGGCTATGGCCGCGCAACCCGCCGATTCGTGAGCGGAAATCCATTCCCACCAGCTGGCTTAAAATCACCCTTTATGAAGGCCGCAACCGACAGGTCAGGCGCATGACTGCGCATGTGGGCTTCCCTACCCTGCGACTCATTCGCTATGCCATGGGCAGCTACACGCTGGACTCGCTGGCAAACGGGGAATGGCGGGATGTTACCCCTAAGGAGAACTGATGTTTAAACCTCATGTTACGGTCGCCTGCGTGGTCCATGCGCAGGGGAAATTCCTGGTGGTGGAAGAGACCATCAACGGCAAAGCGCTGTGGAACCAGCCTGCCGGGCATCTTGAAGCCAATGAAACCTTACGCCAGGCGGCAGCCCGTGAGCTGTGGGAGGAGACGGGTATCCGCGCCGAACCGCAGCATTTTATCCGTATGCATCAGTGGATAGCGCCTGACCAGACGCCTTTCCTGCGCTTCTTATTCGCCGTTGAACTTAACGAAACGTGCGCCACTGAACCGCACGACGACGATATCGATCGCTGCCTGTGGGTGACTGCCGAGGAGATCCTGAACGCGCCAAACCTGCGTTCGCCGCTGGTGGCGGAAAGCATCCGCTGCTGGCAGTCTGCGGCGCGCCTGCCGCTGGATGTCATTGCAGAATTTAACTGGCCGTTTACAGAGGGTGTCAATGGTGGGGGGGCGTGATAGAATACGCCGCCTTGAAGTTCAATGTCGTGAGTATTCCATGTCAGATAACAGCCAGAAAAAAGTAATCGTCGGCATGTCCGGCGGTGTCGATTCCTCCGTTTCCGCCTACCTGTTGCAGCAACAGGGCTATAAGGTGGAGGGCCTGTTCATGAAGAACTGGGAGGAAGACGATGGCGAGGAATACTGCACTGCCGCTGCGGATCTCGCCGATGCGCAGGCCGTGTGCGATAAGCTCGGCATCGAACTGCACACCGTTAACTTTGCCGCAGAATACTGGGACAACGTTTTTGAACTCTTCCTCGAAGAGTACAAAGCGGGCCGCACGCCAAACCCGGATATCCTGTGCAACAAAGAGATCAAATTCAAAGCCTTCCTGGAATTCGCCGCGGAAGACCTGGGCGCAGACTACATTGCGACCGGCCACTACGTGCGTCGCGCGGATGTGAATGGCAAAAGCCAGCTGCTGCGCGGCCTGGACGGCAACAAAGATCAGAGCTACTTCCTCTATACGCTGAGCCACGAACAGATTGCCCAGAGCCTGTTCCCGGTCGGCGAGCTGGAAAAGCCGGAAGTGCGTAAGATTGCTGAAGATCTGGATCTGATCACCGCGAAGAAAAAAGACTCCACCGGTATCTGTTTTATCGGCGAGCGTAAATTCCGCGAGTTCCTGGGGCGCTACCTGCCTGCACAGCCGGGCAAAATCGTCACCGTTGACGGCGATGAGATTGGTCAGCACCAGGGGCTGATGTACCACACTCTCGGCCAGCGTAAAGGTCTGGGTATCGGCGGCACCAAAGAGGGCAGCGAAGATCCGTGGTACGTGGTCGACAAAGACGTCGAAAACAATATTCTGGTTGTGGCTCAGGGTCACGACCACCCGCGCCTGATGTCCGTTGGACTGATCGCGCAACAGCTGCACTGGGTCGATCGCGAGCCGCTGAAAGGCACGCTACGCTGCACAGTGAAAACGCGCTACCGCCAGACGGACATCCCTTGCACCGTAACCGCACTGGATGACGATCGCATTGACGTGCGTTTCGACGAGCCGGTTTCCGCCGTTACCCCTGGCCAGTCTGCTGTTTTCTACCGCGGCGAAATTTGCCTCGGCGGTGGGATCATTGAACAGCGCCTGCCGCTGCCTGCTGTTTAAACCGTTTGCACACATAAAGGAGACCGTGTGGCGAAGAACTATTATGACATCACCCTGGCGCTGGCGGGAATTTGCCAGTCAGCCCGTCTGGTGCAACAGCTGGCGCATCAGGGTCATTGCGACGCTGATGCCCTGCACGTTTCACTCAACAGCGTTATCGATCTTAACCCAGGCTCCACGCTGGGCGTCTTTGGCGGCAGTGAAACCAATCTTCGTCTCGGTCTTGAAACTCTGCTCGGCGTGCTCAACGCCAGCAACCGTCAGGGGTTGAACGCGGAACTGACCCGCTACACCTTAAGCCTGATGGTGCTGGAACGTAAGCTTAATGCGGCAAAAGGCGCAATGAATACCCTGGGCGACCGCATCGCCGGGCTACAGCGCCAGCTCGACCACTTTGACCTCCAGTCTGAGACCCTGCTCAGCGCGATGGCCGGTATCTACGTTGACGTGATTAGCCCGCTCGGCCCGCGTATTCAGGTCACCGGTTCGCCTGCCGTATTGCAAAGCCCACAGGTACAGGCGAAGGTACGCGCTTCGCTGCTGGCAGGCATCCGTGCCGCCGTGCTGTGGCAACAGGTCGGCGGTGGCCGCCTACAGTTAATGTTTTCTCGTCATCGCCTGACGACTCAGGCAAAACAAATTCTTGCTCATTGTTAACCTCCCGGAGTTGCGAATTATGGAATTATCCTCACTGACCGCCGTATCCCCTGTCGATGGACGCTACGGCGATAAAGTCAGCGCGCTGCGCGGGATCTTCAGCGAATATGGCCTGCTGAAGTTCCGTGTTCAGGTTGAAGTACGCTGGCTGCAAAAGCTGGCCGCCCAGACAGCAATCAAGGAAGTTCCTGCTTTTGACGCAAAGGCAAACGATTACCTTGATAAAATCGTTGCTGAGTTCAGCGAAGAAGATGCCGCGCGCATTAAAACCATCGAACGCACCACCAACCACGACGTGAAAGCGGTTGAATACTTCCTGAAAGAGAAAGTGGCAAGCGTCCCTGCCCTGCACGCGGTATCTGAATTTATTCACTTCGCCTGTACGTCTGAAGATATTAACAACCTGTCTCACGCACTGATGCTCTCTACCGCGCGGAAAGAGGTAGTACTCCCTTACTGGCGTAAAATCATTGATGCGGTGAAAGCGCTGTCCGTGGAATACCGCGACATTCCGCTGCTGTCCCGTACTCACGGCCAGCCAGCAACCCCATCCACCATGGGTAAAGAGATGGCGAACGTGGCGTACCGCATGGAACGCCAGTATCGTCAGCTGGAGCAGGTTGAGATCCTCGGCAAAATCAACGGCGCGGTGGGTAACTACAACGCCCACATCGCCGCGTACCCGGAAGTGGACTGGCACCAGTTCAGCGAAGAGTTTGTGACCTCTCTGGGGATCCAGTGGAACCCGTACACCACCCAGATTGAGCCGCACGACTACATCGCCGAGCTGTTTGACTGCATTGCGCGCTTCAACACCATCCTGATCGACTTCGATCGTGACGTATGGGGTTACATCGCCCTGAACCACTTCAAGCAGAAGACCATCGCCGGGGAAATCGGTTCGTCCACCATGCCGCACAAAGTGAACCCAATCGACTTCGAAAACTCCGAAGGTAACCTGGGTCTGGCGAATGCCGTGTTGCAGCATATGGCGAGCAAGCTGCCGGTATCTCGCTGGCAGCGCGACCTGACTGACTCCACGGTGCTGCGTAACCTGGGCGTAGGTATTGGCTACGCGCTGATCGCCTACCAGTCCACCCTGAAAGGTGTGAGCAAACTGGAAGTTAACCGCGACCGTCTGCTGGACGAGCTGGATCACAACTGGGAAGTGCTGGCGGAGCCGATTCAGACCGTGATGCGTCGTTACGGCATCGAAAAACCGTACGAGAAACTCAAAGAGCTGACCCGCGGTAAACGTGTTGATGCTGAAGGTATGAAACAGTTTATCGACGGTCTGGCGCTGCCAGAAGAAGAAAAAGCGCGCCTGAAAGAGATGACCCCGGCAAACTATATTGGCCGTGCCATCGCTATGGTTGACGAGCTGAAGTAATCGCCCTTCCCCCTTTCCACCCGGAAAGGGGGCTGCTTTACATCATCGAGCCGACATTTCACGTCACATTATCTGTTTTGCCGGGATTAGAGCCTGCCGTCAGGCTGATTGTTATTTTTTGCCGTGGAATAACTTTCCGGAATATACCGTTTTAAGCCGAACGGGCACAGTTTGAACTGGCACGGGGTTTCAGCCGTGCACAGGCGATCCATCTCCTGTCGGTTGCCTGGACACGCGTTTTTCTGTTTGAACCCCATCCAGCCTATTGATGTAAAGGGCATTGCCTGCGCTATCCATACTCTACGCCGCCGATCGTTAATCAGGATCCCCTGGTTTGAAGTGGTGATGATTTCACCTGTACGAACGTAATAATCTCCCTTTAACCACAGGATATAATTCAGGCCATACTGTGTTTCAACTTTGCAAAAGATGGTTCCGCTTTCCGGGCTCGCAATAGTCTCAACAACCTTCCATTCCATAAAGTCCTCTTTACTCGCTATATTGCTGTTTTGTTGTGTAAAAATACTGCTTTTCTGGCACATCTTATGCAAATCTAATTTCGCACCATAAAATAAGCGTAGACAAAGCCAGGCATAGTGAGAACATCCTTACAAAAAAAAGGGCAATATTTACAAAACTGGCGTGCCCGTGCTGTCCAAAAAGCGACTCGCCTTCAACAGTTCATAAACGGATGGCTGTTTTATCGGGATTGCGAAAGCTTGCGAAAACAAGTCAGTTTATATTACCCGCGCCTGCTGGGGGCGCATGAGGCTTACGTGAGTTGGGTGGGTGATATGAACCAGGCTCAGGTCAACATACTTAATAATCAGGTGCCTGGCGTCATCCCCCCCTGTGTTCGGGAGCATGAAAAAATCATTTAATTTCATTGCGCTGGTGTCAACCTGAATAATCAGCGTTAAACTATTCATACCATTTATAAAGGGAGAAGTGATGATGCGCGTACTGGTTGTTGAGGATAACGCATTGCTACGTCATCACCTGAAAGTTCAACTTCAGGAGATGGGTCATCAGGTGGATGATGCTGAAGACGCAAAAGAGGCCGATTATTATCTCAATGAACACCTGCCGGACATCGCCATTGTCGATTTAGGCCTGCCGGATGAAGACGGATTGTCCCTTATCCGCCGCTGGCGTAGCCATGACGTTTCCCTGCCGGTACTGGTGCTGACTGCCCGCGAAGGCTGGCAGGACAAGGTTGAAGTCCTGAGCGCTGGCGCGGATGACTACGTGACCAAACCCTTCCATATTGAAGAAGTCGCTGCGCGTATGCAGGCGCTGCTGCGCCGCAACAGCGGGCTGGCGTCACAGGTTATCTCTCTGCCGCCGTTCCAGGTGGACCTCTCTCGCCGCGAATTTTCTATTAATGATGAAGTGATCAAGCTGACCGCATTCGAATACACCATCATGGAAACGCTGATCCGTAACAACGGTAAAGTGGTGAGCAAAGATTCCCTGATGCTTCAGCTCTATCCGGATGCCGAGCTGCGCGAAAGCCACACCATTGACGTACTGATGGGTCGCCTGCGTAAAAAAATTCAGGCGCAGTACCCGCATGACGTGATCACCACCGTGCGTGGTCAGGGCTACCTGTTCGAATTACGCTAAACGAAAGGGATATTGCGCCACATTTTACCCCTTTCGCTGCGGGTTCGCTTTTTGCTGGCAACCGCCGCCGTCGTGCTGGTGCTGTCGCTCTCTTACGGGATGGTGGCGTTGGTCGGTTATAGCGTGAGCTTCGATAAAACCACCTTCCGCCTGCTTCGCGGCGAAAGTAACCTGTTTTATACCCTGGCGAAGTGGGAGAACAACCGAATCACCGTCGAGATGCCGGAAAACCTGAATCAGCAGAGCCCGACGCTGGCGCTGATCTATGATGAAAAAGGGAAATTGCTGTGGGCCCAGCGCGATGTCCCGTGGTTGAAAAAGCGCATCCGTCCGGAATGGCTGAAAACCAACGGTTTTCATGAAATAGAAGCCGACCTCAACTCCACCAGCAGCCTGCTGCGTGACGATCGCGCCTTACAGATCAAGCTTAATGAGATCCGTGCCGAAGATGACGACACGGAGATGACCCACTCTGTGGCCATCAACCTTTACCCCGCCACCCTGAACATGCCGCAGTTAACCATTGTGGTGATCGATACCATACCGGTTGAGCTGAAACGCTCGTATATGGTCTGGAACTGGTTTGTGTATGTTCTGGCTGCCAATCTGCTGCTGGTGATCCCTCTCCTGTGGGTGGCTGCGTGGTGGAGCCTCCGCCCGATTGAATCCCTTGCCAAAGAGGTGCGCGAGCTGGAGGAACATCACCGCGAGAAGCTAAACCCGGAGACCACGCGTGAGCTGACCAGCCTGGTGCGCAACCTCAACCGCCTGCTGAAAAGCGAACGTGAACGCTACGACAAGTATCGCACGACGCTCACCGACCTTACGCACAGCCTGAAAACCCCGCTGGCCGTGATGCAGAGTACCCTGCGTTCCATGCGCAGTTCGAAAATGAGCATGGATGACGCCGAGCCGGTGATGCTGGAACAAATCAGCCGTATTTCACAGCAGATCGGCTATTACCTGCACCGCGCGAGCATGCGTTCCGGAAGCGCCCTGTTGAGCCGTGAACTGCACCCGGTAGCCCCGCTGCTGGATAACCTCACCTCTGCGCTGAACAAGGTGTACCAGCGTAAAGGGGTCAACATCAGTCTGGATATCTCACCGGAAATTAGCTTTGTCGGTGAGAAAAATGACTTTATGGAAGTGATGGGAAACCTGCTCGATAACGCCTGCAAATATTGTCTGGAGTTTGTCGAGGTGTCCGCGCGGGTAACGGATAACGAACTGCATATTATCGTTGAGGATGATGGTCCTGGCATTCCCCGTAATAAACGCGAAGTGGTGTTCGATCGCGGCCAGCGCGCCGATACGCTGCGGCCAGGCCAGGGCGTCGGATTATCCGTCGCCAGGGAAATCGTCGATCAGTACGAGGGCAAGATTGAAACCGGTGAAAGTTTGCTGGGCGGTGCCCGTATGGAAGTCATTTTTGGCCGCCAGCATCCCGTATCGAACGATAGTTGACCCGAAATGTGAAAAATACGCGGATCTCGCAGTCAGGGGGCGGTGCTTCCGTTATAATCCGTCTCAGTAAGAGCCTGCGGAATACAAAAATATGGATTATCAATTAACGCTTAACTGGCCCGAATTTATTGAACGTTACTGGCAAAAACGCCCGGTCGTTCTTAAACGCGGGATCAGCAATTTTATCGACCCTATTTCTCCTGACGAACTCGCTGGTCTGGCGATGGAAAACGAGGTAGACAGCCGTCTGGTGAGCCACCAGGACGGGAAATGGCAGGTCAGCCACGGTCCCTTTGAAAGCTACGATCATCTGGGCGAAAACAACTGGTCTTTACTGGTGCAGGCGGTCAACAACTGGCACGAACCCACCGCAGCCTTAATGCGTCCCTTCCGCGCCCTGCCAGACTGGCGAATGGACGATCTGATGATCTCCTTCTCCGTTCCCGGTGGCGGCGTGGGTCCGCATCTGGATCAGTACGACGTGTTTATCATTCAGGGTACCGGTCGCCGTCGCTGGCGCGTGGGCGAAAAAGTGCCAATGAAGCAGCACTGCCCGCACCCGGATCTGCTTCAGGTTGACCCGTTTGAAGGGATCATTGATGAAGAGCTGGAGCCAGGTGACATTCTTTATATCCCACCGGGCTTCCCGCATGAAGGTTATTCCCTGGAAAACTCGCTGAACTATTCGGTTGGTTTCCGCGCGCCAAGCGGGCGCGAGATGATCAGCGGATTTGCTGACTATGTTTTACAGCGTGAGCTGGGCAGCTACCGTTACAGCGATCCGGACGTTCCGGCGCGTGAGCACCCGGCGGATATTCTGCCAGAGGAGCTGGATAAGCTGCGCGGGATGATGCTGGATCTGATCAACGAACCCGAGCACTTCAGACAGTGGTTTGGCGAGTTTATCAGCCAGTCGCGTCACGAACTGGACGTCGCACCGCCAGAGCCGCCTTATCAGGCAGATGAAATTTATGATGCGCTCCAGCAGGGCGATAAGCTGGTTCGTCTGGGCGGATTACGCGTACTACGCATTGGCGAAGAGGTATTCGTCAACGGCGAGCGCCTGGACTCTCCGCATCGCCCGGCGCTGGAAGCGATTGCCAGCCATATGGTGCTGACTGCGGATACCTTTGGCGACGCACTGGACGATCCCTCCTTCCTCGCCATGCTGGCCGCGCTGGTGAACAGCGGGTACTGGTTTTTTGAGGACTGAGCCGCTTTAATGCCCGGTGACGCTGCGCTTACCGGGCCTACGATCGAAATGTAGGTCGGGTAAGGCGTAGCCGCCACCCGGCTTTGTTTTACTTCCGCTCCCCCGCCGCAAAATCCTCAATCTCACCCGCCCAGTCTGCCGGATATAACCCCTCCCGCACGTCCCGATGAAACGTTGAATATGGCCAGTCGACGACTTTCCCGACATAGCCATGCTTCAGCGGATTGATGTAGACGTAATCCATATGCCGCCGATAATCCTGCTCATTGCGAATAGTGTGCTCCCAGAAACGCGGTTGCCAGACGTGGCGCATTTCAATGTTGCGGCTAAACGTTTTTTTGATGTCGCGCCAGCGCGCTGAAAAGTCACTGTCCCCTTCCGGCAGGGTCCAGATACAGTGCATATGTTCAGGCAGGATAACCCAGGCGTTAATGGTGAAGGGCTTCGCACGCTTAACCGTGGCGGTAGCGGAACGCAGGCTGTCGATGTGGCGAGTAAGTAAATCGCTCTGGCGGTTTTGCAGATTGACGGTGAAAAACCAGGTCCCACCGGGGATGTAGTGGCGGCGGTAGTTTGACATTGGCACTCCTTGCCCATTGCCCGGTGGCGCTGCGCTTACCGGGCCTACGATCGAAATGTAGGCCGGGTAAGGCGTAGCCGCCACCCGGCATAAAACATTACCGCTTCGCGGTTAACTCCGCTATCCGCACGATCACCTGCACCGCTTTCTCCATCCCTTCCAGCGTCACGAATTCATGCTTGCCGTGGTAGTTATATCCACCGGTAAACAGGTTCGGGCACGGCAGGCCCATAAACGACAGCTGTGAACCATCGGTACCGCCACGGATCGGTTTCATCACCGGCTCGATGTCACAATCGCGCATCGCCTGCTGGGCGATATCAAGAATATGCGGATGCTCCATCACCTTATCGCGCATATTGTAATAGCTGTCTTCGATGATGAGTTCAATATAGCAATCCGGATGTAGCCCCTTGCCGACCTTTTTCGCGATCTCCATCATCTTACGTTTGCGTGCTTCAAAGGCTTTGCGGTCGAAATCGCGGACAATATAGTGCATCTGCGCGCTGTCCACGGTCCCCTTGATGCTGGTCAGATGATAAAAACCCTCATACCCTTCCGTCATCTCCGGGCTCTCTTCGGCGGGCACTTCCGCATGAATACGCGCAGCCAGCGACAGCGCATTCACCATCACCCCTTTCGCAGACCCCGGGTGCACGTTATTCCCAACGATTTTGATCGTCACCGATGCCGCGTTAAAGTTTTCATACTCCAGTTCACCCACGCCGCCACCGTCGACGGTGTAGGCCCACTGCGCGTTAAACGCCTCAACGTCAAAGTGTTTCGCGCCTTTTCCAACCTCTTCATCCGGCGTGAAGGCCACGCGGATATCGCCATGTGGGATATTTTTGCCCTTCAGCACCGCCAGCGCCGTCATGATCTCGGCGACGCCCGCTTTGTCATCGGCCCCCAGCAAGGTTTTGCCGTCAGTGGTGATTAACGTCTGCCCCAGCAGCTGATGCAGTACCGGGAACATCACCGGCGACAGCACTTCGTCGCCAATGCCCAGCGCAATATCACCGCCGCGGTAGTTTTCAACAATCTGCGGGTTTACGTGTTTACCGCTAAAATCAGGTGAGGTATCGACATGAGAAATAAAGCCAATTGCCGGGATATCGCCGTCAATATTCGCCGGCAGCGTTCCCATCACGGTCCCTTTTTCGCTGAGCGTGACATCAACCAGCCCCATGGCCTCCAGCTGCTCTTTCAGCAGATTTAGCAGCTTCCACTGGCCTTCGGTGCTTGGCACCTGTCGGACCCCCGGCTTAGATTGGGTATCCAGCGAAACGTAATGTAAGAAACGCTCAAGTAGTTTATCCATGCAGTCACCCTCACTTTTTGTGACAACATTATCATTAAGCAGCAAAACGCAAATATTGCGTCAGGTCACTTTTATCCCGCAAACGAGAACTTTTTACGTTTATATCGTTGTGCGTTAATAAATGTAGCTTATGAATAAGTGAGAAGGATTGGCGATTCAATGGGTTTGCCGTAGAATGTCCGCCCTCATTACGAGTCACCAAGGTGGTTACACACAAACCCCGCTTCAGTCTGCTGCCTGAGGCGTCTATATGGGACAGCGCGAAAATTGAATACACAACCCCGTTCCCTTTCACCGCTGGTGCAACTGGAACGAATTCGTAAAAGTTTCGATGGCAAAGATGTCATTTCCGACCTTAATCTGACCATCAATGACGGTGAGTTTCTCACGCTGCTCGGCCCCTCCGGCTGCGGCAAAACCACCGTCCTGCGCCTTATCGCCGGGCTGGAAAGCGTCGATAACGGCCATATCCATCTTGAGAACCAGGACATAACCCAGGTTCCAGCCGAAGATCGCCACGTCAATACCGTCTTTCAGAGCTATGCCCTGTTCCCGCACATGACCGTGTTTGAGAACGTGGCGTTTGGCCTGCGGATGCAAAAAACACCGGCCAGCGAGATCCCACCTCGGGTTACCGAAGCCCTGCGCATGGTACAGCTGGAGGCGTTCGCCCAGCGCAAGCCGCATCAACTTTCCGGTGGTCAGCAGCAGCGTGTGGCCATTGCCCGCGCCGTGGTCAACAAACCTCGCCTGCTCCTGCTGGATGAATCCCTCTCCGCGCTGGACTACAAGCTGCGCAAGCAGATGCAGAACGAGCTGAAAGCGCTTCAGCGTAAGCTCGGCATCACGTTCGTGTTTGTCACGCACGATCAGGAAGAAGCCCTGACCATGTCAGACCGTATCGTGGTGATGCGCGACGGCAAGATTGAGCAGGATGGCACCCCGCGTGAAATTTACGAAGAGCCGAAAAACCTGTTCGTCGCCAGCTTTATTGGCGAAATCAATATCTTTAACGCCACGGTGATCGAGCATCTGGACGATCGGCGCGTTCGCGCGAACGTGGAAGGCCGCGAATGCAATATTACCGTCAACTTTGCCGTCGAGAAGGGTCAAAAGCTCAACGTCCTGCTGCGCCCGGAAGATCTCCGCGTTGATGAGATCCACGACACGGCTGACGTCGAAGGTCTGATCGGTTACGTTCGCGAACGCAACTACAAGGGAATGACCCTCGAATCCGTTGTGGAACTGGAAAACGGTAAAATGGTGATGGTCAGCGAGTTCTTTAACGAGGACGATCCGGACTTCGACCACTCGCTGGATCAGAAAATGGTCATCAACTGGGTAGAAAGCTGGGAGGTTGTACTGGCTGATGAAGAACACAAGTAAGTTCCAGAATGTGGTGATTGCCACGATCGTCGGTTGGCTTGTGTTGTTTGTCTTTCTTCCCAACCTGATGATCATCGTGACCAGCTTCCTGACCCGCGACGACGCGAACTTCGTGACGATGGTCTTTACGCTGGACAACTACGCGCGCCTGCTCGATCCGCTCTATTTTGACGTGCTGCTGCACTCGCTCAATATGGCGCTGATTGCCACCCTCGCCTGTCTGGTGCTGGGGTATCCATTCGCCTGGTTCCTGGCCCGCCTGCCGCAAAAAGTGCGGCCGCTGCTGCTGTTTTTACTGATTGTGCCGTTCTGGACCAACTCGTTAATCCGCATCTACGGGCTGAAAATCTTTCTCAGCACCAAAGGTTATCTGAACGAGTTCCTGCTGTGGCTGGGGGTGATCGAGACGCCGATCCGCATCATGTTCACCCCGGGCGCGGTAATTGTCGGCCTGGTCTATATCCTGCTGCCGTTTATGGTGATGCCGCTCTACTCCAGCATTGAAAAGCTCGATAAACCGCTGCTGGAAGCGGCGAAAGACCTGGGCGCCAGTAAGTTACAAACCTTTGTCCGCATCATTATTCCGCTGACCATGCCGGGTATTATCGCCGGCTGTCTGCTGGTCATGCTGCCTGCGATGGGCCTGTTCTACGTATCGGACCTGATGGGCGGGGCGAAAAACCTGCTGATCGGTAACGTGATTAAGAGCCAGTTCCTGAATATCCGCGACTGGCCGTTCGGCTCGGCCACCAGCATAACGCTGACGGTGGTGATGGGGCTGATGCTGCTGGTTTACTGGCGTGCATCACGCCTGCTGAATAAGAAGGTGGAGCTGGAATGATCGGTCGACTGCTTCGCGGCGGTTTTATGACCGCCATTTATGCGTATCTCTATATTCCGATAATCATTTTGATCGTGAACTCCTTTAACAGCTCACGCTTCGGGATCAACTGGCAAGGGTTTACCACCAAATGGTATGGCCTGCTGATGAACAATGACAGCCTGCTACAGGCCGCTCAGCACTCGCTGACGATGGCGGTATTTTCTGCCACCTTCGCGACGCTGATTGGCTCACTGACCGCCGTGGCGCTGTACCGCTACCGTTTTCGCGGTAAGCCGTTCGTCAGTGGCATGCTGTTTGTGGTGATGATGTCCCCGGATATCGTGATGGCCATTTCACTGCTGGTGCTGTTTATGCTGCTGGGCGTCCAGCTCGGTTTCTGGTCGCTGCTGTTCTCGCATATCACCTTCTGTCTGCCGTTTGTGGTGGTAACCGTCTACGCGCGTCTGAAAGGGTTCGACGTACGCATGCTGGAAGCGGCGAAAGATCTGGGTGCGAGCGAGATGACCATTCTGCGCAAAATCATTCTGCCGCTGGCGATGCCCGCCGTGGCAGCAGGATGGCTGCTCAGCTTTACCCTGTCGATGGACGACGTGGTCGTGTCCTCCTTCGTCACCGGGCCGAGCTATGAAATTCTGCCGTTGAAGATCTACTCAATGGTTAAAGTCGGTGTTTCACCCGAAGTGAACGCGCTGGCGACTATTCTGTTGGTGTTATCGCTGGTTCTGGTAATTGCCAGCCAGGTTATTGCTCGTGATAAAACAAAATCTCAGGGGACACAGAAATGAAAAAAATGCTTGCCGCTGCGGCACTGGTGCTCGGAATGGGCGCCGCGCATGCTGATGACAGCAAAACGCTCTATTTCTACAACTGGACCGAGTATGTGCCGCCGGGCCTGCTGGAGCAGTTCACCAAAGAGACGGGCATCAAGGTGATCTATTCGACCTACGAGTCGAATGAAACCATGTACGCCAAGCTCAAAACCTATAAAGATGGCGCGTATGACCTGGTGGTGCCGTCGACCTATTTCGTCGACAAGATGCGCAAAGAAGGCATGATCCAGAAGATCGACAAAACGAAGCTAACCAATTTTTCAAACCTCGATCCTGAGATGCTAAACAAGCCGTTCGACCCGAACAACGACTACTCCATTCCGTACATCTGGGGCGCGACGGCAATTGGCGTCAACAGCGATGCCATTGATCCAAAAACGGTTTCATCCTGGGCTGACCTGTGGAAGCCGGAATACAAAAGCAGCCTGCTGTTAACCGACGATGCGCGCGAAGTGTTCCAGGTTGCGCTGCGTAAACTCGGCTATTCCGGTAACACCACCGATCCGAAAGAGATCGAAGCGGCGTATAACGAACTGAAAAAGCTGATGCCAAACGTGGCGGCGTTCAACTCGGATAACCCGGCTAACCCGTATATGGAAGGTGAAGTGAATCTGGGTATGGTCTGGAACGGCTCTGCGTTTGTGGCGCGTCAGGCCGGGACGCCGCTGGAGGTGGTCTGGCCGAAGGAGGGCGGCATCTTCTGGATGGACAGCCTCGCGATCCCGGCGAATGCGAAAAACGTCGAGGGCGCCCTGAAGCTGATCAATTTCCTGCTGCGCCCGGATGTGGCAAAAGAGGTGGCGGAAACCATCGGCTACCCGACGCCAAACCTGGCCGCGCGGAAGCTGTTAAGCCCTGAAGTGGCAAATGATAAATCGCTTTATCCGGACGCTGAAACCATCAGCAAAGGGGAATGGCAGAACGACGTCGGTGACGCGAGCCGCCTGTATGAAGAGTATTATCAGAAGCTAAAAGCAGGCCGTTAATGCACAACGGGCGACGCAATGTCGCCCGTTACTCTTACAGCCCCTTCAGGAGTTTATCCACAAAGGCTGGCACCACCTCGCTCGCCAGACCGTAATGTTTCTCTTCAAACTCGCTCCCGACCTGGCTTGGCTCCAGATTAAGCTCCACCGTATGGGCACCTTGCAGTCGCGCTTCGTGAACAAATCCTGCCGCCGGATAGACATGTCCCGAAGTGCCAATGGCGATAAAGACGTCCGCCATAGCCAGGGCGCTGTAGATCTCATCCATTCCCAGCGGCATTTCGCCAAACCAGACCACATGCGGACGCAGACGCGAAGGGAACTGACAGCAGTGGCAGCGGTCTTCGTCCAGCACGTCCTCTTTCCAGTCCAGCACCTGACCACTCCATGCGCACCGCACCTTGAGCAGTTCGCCGTGCATGTGAATGATGTTGCGGTTTCCGGCCCTTTCGTGAAGATTGTCGATGTTCTGCGTGACCAGCAGAAAACGATCCCCCAGCGCTTCCTCCAGCTTTGCCAGCGCCAGGTGCGCCGCATTCGGCGCAATCTCCGGCTGCTGAAGCTGGCGACGGCGGGCGTTGTAGAACGCCTGCACCAGCGCCGGGTCGCGGGTGAAACCTTCCGGCGTCGCCACATCTTCAACTCGGTGTTCTTCCCACAGTCCGTCCGCCGCGCGGAAGGTCTGAATACCGGATTCGGCGGAGATCCCCGCCCCGGTCAACACCACCACTCTGGGTTTATCCATCGCTTCTGGCATCATCCTGTCTCTGAAAAAGATCCGCTGACGCAGGCGTTCACGTAAGCGGCGTTTATTTTTGCGAAAACGGCTGAGTCGACCCTGGCGACGCGACAGCATAATAACCTCGTAAACTAATCGGTGAGATGAAGGAATGCGGCTCCGCGCATGCCTCCTGCGTCCCCGTGTCGCGCGCGTTCAATGCGCGGCACGCGGGCGACCGGCAATAAATGTCGGGGCAGACGCCCGGACAACTGTTCTGTAATCGCAGTGAAATTTGACAGCCCTCCCCCGATCACCAGCAGATCCGGGTCGACGATGGTCAGGATATTCCCCAGGCACACGGCCAGCAGGTCGAGATAGCGTTCAACGTGCTCTCGCGCCTGCGCATCCCCTTGTTCCCACAGGGTAATGATTTGGGGGGCGTCATGTTTCTGATGATAGAAGTGTTCATAAAGCCATGCAAACCCACGGCCTGAAAGGTAACTCTCAATACAGCCGTGCTGACCACAACCGCAGCGGATAAACGGGAAATCACGTCCGACAACATCCAGCGCATCCACCGGCAGACGGATATGACCAAATTCGCCGGTAATGTAGCTGCGCCCGGTAATGGGCTTACCGTTAATGATTATCCCGCCCCCCACGCCGGTTCCTAGAATCAACCCCATCACCAGCGGATAGTGACGAAACTCGTCGTCCCAGGCCTCTGAGAGAGCAAAACAGTTGGCATCGTTGTCTGAGCGCACGTCGCGCTCAAGGAGAGCAGAAAGATCGGCACGCAGCGGTTTGCCGCTGGCAGCAGGAACGTTGGCGGCATACAGCGTGCCATCGTCGGTTTCGGGCATACCCGGAATACCAATGCCGACGCTGCCTTTGACGCCAAAGCGTTCATCCGCTTGCGCCACCAGCGCGGCAATGGCGGTTAAAAATTCATCGTAGCTTTCGCGCGGCGTGGGTACGCGGGTTTCCCATTGTAGCTTAAGGTCTTTATCGAACACGCCGAGCGCAATCTTGGTGCCGCCAATATCAAATCCGTAATACATGATGCATTCCTCTGTTTGATTCAGCGGCCAAAAGACCGCTAAACCATGACGAAATTACTGGCCACTTAATACCCTCGCCGGATCAATTCGGCTTGCGCGACGCGCCGGATACCAGCTTGCCAGCAGACTCAGTAAAAGTGCTGTAACCAGCACATAAATAACGTCCAGCCAGTGCAGTTCAGACGGCAGGAAGTCAATAAAATAGATATCGCCTGACAGGAACTGATGGCCAATAAGCGCTTCAATCCCGTTGATAATCGGCGTCAGCTGAAGGGAAACCACCACGCCGATCGCCACGCCGCAGAGGCTGCCAAACAGCCCCGCCAGCAAACCGTACCAGACGAAGATGGCGCGAATAAGACCGTCTTTCGCCCCTAAGGTACGCAGCACGGCGATGTCGCCGCTCTTATCCTTAACGGCCATGACCAGCGTCGAGACGATATTAAAACACGCCACCCCAATCACCAGCACCATCGCCAGATACATAATCGCGCGGATCATCTGGATATCACGGTACATATACCCGTAAGTGCCGATCCAGCTTTTGATGTAGACATAGTTATTGGTCACGCTGCCAGCGTCACGCACCAGTTTATTGGCGTTGAAGACGTCGTTAACCTTAATGGCAATGCCCGTCACGCTGTCGCTCATATCCAGATACTGGCGCGCATCTTCCAGCGGCACCATCGCGAAGCTGTGATCGAGCTGGCCGCTCAGTTGCAAAATACCGGTGACGTGCAGACGTACGCGCTTAGGCTGCTGCAATTTGTGATCAGCGCTGGCGTTCGGGATCATGATCGAGACCCAGTCGCCCTGCTTCACCTTCAGCGCATCGGCAACGCCTTTGCCCATAATGATCTGCTGCTCGCCAGCCTTAAAGTTTGCCCATGCGCCATTTTGCACATAGCGCGGCAGCGCGCTCAGACGCTCTTCCTGACGAGGATTTACCCCTTTCACCTGAATGGCGCGCAGGTTTACCCCGCTCTCTACCAGCCCGGTAAAGTTGATGTAAGGTGCAGCCGCCGCAATGCCGGGCACCTTTTCCACTTTGTTAAGGGCATCACGCCAGCTGGACCACGGCTGGTTAACCGGCTCGATTTCACCGTGGGGGACAACGGCCAGAATGCGGTTATTCAGTTCACGCTCAAAGCCGTTCATGGCGCTTAAGCCCACGATCAACACCGCCACGCCCAGGGCGATACCGATGGTGGAGATCACGGAGATAAGGGATACCATCCCGCTCCGGCGACGACCGCGGCTAAAGCGTAACCCGATGAGTAACGATAACGGTGAAGCCATTACTCCGCTCCCATCAGCGTCAGTTCAGCATTCAGACGACCGTCGCGCATTTCCAGCTGACGCCCCATCCGCTTAGCCAGTTGTAAATCGTGGGTGACCACCAGAAACGCGGTTCCCTGCGCGGCGTTCAGTTCGCCGAGAAGCTGGAAAATGCTGTCTGCGTTACGCGCATCGAGGTTACCTGTCGGTTCATCCGCCAGCACCAGGCGCGGGTTGTTGACCAGCGCACGGGCGATGGCCACACGCTGACGCTCACCGCCGGAAAGCTCAGACGGACGGTGATTTCCGCGATGACCCAGCCCTACCGCTTTTAGCATGTCGCTGGCGCGGGCATTAATTTCCGCGGGTTTCTTTTTACCAATCAGCAGCGGCATTGCGACGTTTTCCAGCGCCGTAAAGTCCGGCAGCAGATGGTGGAACTGATAGATAAAGCCCAGCTCGCGGTTACGCAGCTCGGCTTTCGCCGTAGACGACATTTTACTCAGCGGCTGCCCGGAGAAGATCACATCGCCTTCGGTTGGCGCGTCCAGCCCGCCAAGCAGGTGCAGCAACGTACTTTTACCGGAGCCAGAGCTACCGACAATCGCCATCATCTCGCCTTCGCCCACGCTAAAACTCACATTGTGCAACACGTCGGTCTGCACAGTGCCTTCCTGATAGCGTTTGGACAGGTTGTCGCACTGCAACAGGATCTTATTCATAACGTAAAGCCTCAGCGGGTTGAGTGGCGGCAGCCCGCCAGGAAGGATAAAGCGTAGAAAGCAGCGCAATGGCCATCGCGGCCAGCGCAATACCGACCACCTGGAGCGGCTCGATTGCCACCGGCAGCGCCGCGCCATCAAGCAGCGCGCCGATAATCGGCATGAGATTGTTGAGCTGGCTGGCGAGCAGCGCCCCCAGCGCCGCGCCGAGCAGCGCGCCGATGATGCCAGCGCTCGCGCCCTGGACCATAAATACCGCCATGATCTGGCGCGGAGTCAGCCCCTGAGTTTGCAGAATGGCGACTTCGCCTTGCTTCTCCATCACCATCAGCCCGAGCGAGGTGATGATATTAAACGCGGCAACGGCCACGATCAGGCTCAGCAGCAGCCCCATCATGTTTTTCTCCATGCGCACGGCCTGGAACAGTTCGCCCTTCCGGTCGCGCCAGTCCTGCCATTTCGTCCCTTCCGGTAGCATCTGCTGGCTAAGGGTATCCACCTTCAGCGGCGCATCAAGCCACAGACGCCAGCCGGTGATATTCCCCGCGGGGTAGCGCATCAGACGCGAGGCGTCCTGAATGTTCACCAGCATCTGGTAACCATCAACTTCGCTGTTCGCCGCAAACGTGCCAATCACGTTGAACAGGCGCTGGCTTGGCAGACGCCCCATCGGCGTAAACTGACTGGCTGACGGCACCATCACGCGCAGCTGATCGCCACGGTTGACCCCGAGCTGCCCGGCAAGCTGCTCGCCGAGGATGACGTTGTATTTACCCGCTTCCAGGTCGGTTTGTTTCACATTGACCAGGAACGGCGTCAGCGGATCTTTTTGCGCCGGATCGATACCCAGCATCACCCCGACCGCCACGCTACGGGCGCTTTGCAGCACCACATCGCCCGTCGTGAGCGGCGCAACGCGCGTGACACCCTGTAACTTCACCGCGCTTTCCGGCAGCTGTTGCGGGTTAACGGAGCCCTGAGTGGAAGAGAGAACGGCCTGCGGCATCAGCCCCAGAATATTGTTTTGCAGCTCGCGCTCGAAGCCGTTCATGACGGAAAGCACCGTCACCAGTGCCATCACGCCAAGCGTAATGCCAATAGTCGAAAGCCAGGAGACAAAGCGACCGAAGCGGTCCGCGGCGCGCCCACGCATGTAACGTAAGCCTATAAAAAGTGCGACAGGTTGATACATGAAATCCGTCTGTTTGCTGATAGCAGACCCACGAGTATATAAGCGAATCCGTTAAGCGTAAATGACTGAAACCGTAAGATTCGGTAATCATTTTTCCGAAAAATTCAGATAAATCATCATGCTACTGACTGAACTTCCGCCAGACAGCCTCCACCTTTTCCGAAAATCGTCCTGATACAGACTGTTACCCGTTACATCAGGGTTTCATTTTACAACAATCGTCCTTTCGTTTATGGCAACAAGGTCGTCACGCACAATGAAACAAAAAGCATTATGGATTAACCAGATAAAAGGTCTGTGCATCTGCCTGGTGGTGATTTACCACTCGGTGATCACCTTTTATCCTCACCTGGACGGGCTACAGCATCCATTATCGGGCCTGCTCGCCAAATGCTGGGTCTACTTTAATCTTTACCTTGCCCCGTTCCGTATGCCGGTGTTTTTCTTTATCTCCGGCTATTTGATCCGTCGATATATTGACGAGGTGAACTGGCGCACCAGTCTCGACAAGCGGATCTGGAGCATTGTCTGGGTTTTGGCCCTGTGGGGCGTCCTGCAATGGCAGGCGCTGACTCATCTGAATGCCTGGCTCGCCCCCGAGCGAGAGCTGGCGACAGCATCCAATGCGGCCTACGCCGATTCCGTTTCAGGGTTTGTACGGGGAATGCTCACGGCCAGCACCAGCCTATGGTATTTGTACGCCTTAGTGGTCTACTTTACGCTCTGTAAGCTGCTGAGCCGCTGGAAACTGCCGATGCTGGGGCTTCTGGCGCTGGCAAGCATCGCCATCAACTTCCTGCCGTTACCGTGGTGGGGAATGAACAGCGTGGTGCGCAACATGGTCTACTACAGCCTCGGCGCATGGTACGGCGCGCAGTTGATGGCGTGGATGAAAGGGATGAATTTGCGCCGCAGCTGGCTGATCCTCATCGCCTCTGGTGCGGTGTCGGTGGTACTGTGGTTCGCTAACGTCCCTCTGCCGCTCTCTCTGCTGTCAATCGTAGTTATCATGAAGCTCTTTTACAGCTTCGAGCAGCGTTATGCCGTTCATCCCAATAACCTGCTGAACGTCATCGGTTCAAACACCATCGCGATATATACCACCCACCGCATTTTAATCGAGGCATTTAGCCTGCTCCTGATCCGCGAAATGAATGCGGCGTACTGGCCGATCTGGGCGGAGTTAACGCTGATTCTGGTTTATCCATTTATCAGCCTGCTCGTCTGCACGCTGGTTGGGCTGGGGGCACGTAAGCTCTCGACCGCCCTCTTTGGCGATCTTTTCTTCTCCCCTCCCGCGCGGCTTTCGCCACAGACTGCTACCCGTTAATCTCCTCGGCCCCCATCCGGGGGCACTTTCCCTCTTGTGCGGTTACGATTTGCTTATGTAAAACGATCGAGGATAATAAAGACATTGCGTATCAGTGATATGCCCCAATACTGTTGGTATATCCCCAAGAGACTCTGACATAGCCATGCCTGAACACTATCGTTACTCCTTGCCTGTCAAAGCGGGCGACCAGCGCCAGCTGGGCGAACTCACAGGCGCGGCCTGCGCCACCCTGGTGGCGGAAATTGCTGAGCGGCATCCTGGGCCGGTGGTGCTGGTTGCCCCGGACATGCAAAACGCCCTGCGCCTGCACGATGAAATTCGTCAGTTCACCGACAGTCTGGTATTCAGCCTGGCCGACTGGGAAACGCTTCCCTACGACAGTTTTTCTCCGCACCAGGAGATCATCTCTTCGCGCCTGTCGACGCTGTATCAGCTTCCCACCATGCAGCGCGGCGTGCTGATTGTGCCGGTGAATACCCTGATGCAGCGCGTCTGTCCGCACAGCTATTTGCACGGCCATGCGCTGGTGATGAAAAAAGGCCAGCGCCTGTCACGCGATGCCCTGCGCGTGCAGCTGGACGGAGCCGGCTATCGACATGTCGACCAGGTGATGGAGCACGGCGAATACGCGACGCGCGGTGCGCTGCTGGATCTCTATCCGATGGGCAGCGATCGGCCATATCGTCTGGATTTCTTTGATGATGAGATCGACAGCCTGCGCGTGTTCGACGCTGACACCCAGCGCACGCTGGAGGAAGTGGACTCCATTAACCTACTGCCCGCCCATGAGTTTCCGACGGATAAAACCGCCATCGAGCTGTTCCGCAGCCAGTGGCGCGACAGGTTCGACGTGAAGCGCGATGCCGAACATATCTACCAGCAAGTCAGCAAGGGCACCCTTCCGGCCGGGATCGAGTACTGGCAGCCCCTGTTCTTTAACGAACCGCTGCCGGCGCTGTTCAGCTACTTCCCGGCGAATACGCTGATTGTTAACACCGGGGATATCGACGCCAGTGCCAGCCGCTTTGAAAGCGAAACGCGCGCCCGCTTTGAAAACCGGGGCGTTGACCCGATGCGTCCGCTGCTGCCGCCGGAAATGCTGTGGCTACGTACCGACGAGCTGAACGCCGAGCTGAAACGCTGGCCGCGCATGCAGCTCAAAACCGACGCGCTTGCCGAGAAGGCGGCGAACACCAATCTCGCGTTCCGGACGCTGCCTGACCTGGCCGTTCAGGCGCAGCAGAAATCCCCGCTTGATAATCTGCGCAAGTTTCTTGAGTCCTTCACCGGGCCGGTGGTCTTCTCCGTTGAAAGTGAGGGTCGCCGTGAAGCGCTGGGCGAACTGCTGGGACGGATCAAAGTTGCGCCGAAGCGCATTCTTCGCCTGAGCGAAGCGACCGGAAATGGCCGTTACCTGATGATCGGCGCCGCCGAGCACGGATTCATTGATACGCTCAATAACCTGGCGTTGATTTGTGAAAGCGACCTGCTGGGCGAGCGCGTCGCGCGCCGTCGTCAGGACAGCCGTCGCACCATCAACCCGGACACCCTGATCCGTAACCTGGCCGAACTGCACCCCGGTCAGCCGATCGTTCACCTGGAACACGGGGTGGGTCGCTATCAGGGGATGACCACCCTCGAAGCAGGCGGCATCAAAGGTGAATACCTGATGCTGACCTACGCCAACGACGCCAAACTGTACGTGCCGGTGTCGTCCCTGCACCTGATCAGTCGCTACGCCGGGGGCGCGGAAGACAACGCGCCGCTGCATAAGCTGGGCGGCGATGCCTGGGCGCGTGCGCGCCAGAAGGCAGCGGAAAAAGTGCGCGACGTGGCCGCCGAGCTGCTGGATATTTACGCCCAGCGTGCGGCCAAAGAGGGCTATGCGTTTAAGCATGATAAAGAGCAGTATCAGCTGTTCTGCGACAGCTTCCCGTTTGAAACTACGCCGGATCAGGCCCAGGCCATTAACGCCGTGCTGAGCGACATGTGCCAGCCGCTGGCCATGGACCGCTTGGTCTGCGGTGACGTGGGCTTCGGCAAAACCGAAGTGGCGATGCGTGCCGCCTTCCTGGCGGTGGAAAACAACAAGCAGGTGGCGGTGCTGGTGCCGACTACCCTCCTCGCCCAGCAGCACTTCGACAACTTCCGCGACCGCTTCGCCAACTGGCCGGTGCGCATTGAGATGCTGTCGCGTTTTCGCAGCGCCAAAGAGCAGACGCAAATCCTGGAACAGGCAAGCGAAGGCAAAATTGATATTCTGATCGGCACTCACAAGCTGCTGCAAAGCGACGTGAAGTGGAAAGATCTGGGGCTGCTGATCGTGGATGAAGAGCACCGCTTCGGGGTGCGCCATAAAGAGCGCATCAAAGCGATGCGCGCCGACGTCGACATTCTGACCCTGACCGCAACGCCGATCCCGCGCACCCTGAACATGGCGATGAGCGGCATGCGCGATCTGTCGATAATCGCCACCCCACCGGCGCGCCGTCTGGCGGTGAAAACCTTTGTTCGCGAGTACGACAATCTGGTGGTGCGCGAGGCGATCCTGCGCGAAGTGCTGCGCGGCGGCCAGGTGTATTACCTGTATAACGACGTTGAAAATATTCAGAAAGCCGCCGACAGGTTGGCAGAGCTGGTACCGGAAGCGCGCATCGCCATTGGTCACGGCCAGATGCGCGAGCGCGAGCTGGAGCGGGTGATGAACGATTTCCACCACCAGCGTTTCAACGTGCTGGTATGTACCACCATCATTGAGACCGGGATCGACATTCCGACGGCGAACACCATCATCATCGAACGTGCGGATCACTTCGGCCTGGCCCAGCTGCACCAGCTGCGCGGGCGCGTCGGGCGCTCGCACCATCAGGCCTACGCCTGGCTGCTGACGCCGCATCCGAAGGCGATGACCACCGACGCGCAAAAGCGTCTGGAAGCTATCGCCTCGCTGGAAGATCTGGGTGCTGGCTTTGCGCTGGCGACCCACGACCTGGAGATCCGCGGCGCCGGTGAGCTGCTGGGTGAAGACCAGAGCGGCTCCATGGAAACCATCGGTTTCTCGCTGTATATGGAGCTGCTGGAAAATGCCGTCGACGCGCTTAAAGCCGGACGTGAACCGTCTCTGGAAGATCTCACCAGCCAGCAGACCGAAGTGGAACTGCGCATGCCTTCTCTGCTGCCGGATGATTTTATTCCTGACGTGAATACCCGTCTGTCGTTCTACAAACGCATTGCCAGCGCGAAAAGCGAAGGCGAGCTGGAAGAGATCAAAGTCGAACTGATTGACCGTTTTGGGATATTGCCCGATGCGGCGCGCAACCTGCTGGATATTGCCCGCCTGCGTCAGCAGGCGCAGAAGCTGGGCATTCGCAAGCTTGAAGGCAATGAGAAAGGCGGCGTCATTGAGTTTGCCGAGAAGAACCACGTCGATCCGATGTGGCTGATTGGCCTCCTGCAAAAACAGCCGCAGCATTTCCGTCTTGATGGCCCGACGCGTCTGAAATTCACTCAGGATCTGACGGAACGTAAAACCCGCATGGACTGGGTGCGTAACTTTATGCGTCAGCTGGAAGAGAACGCCATCGCATAACGGTATCCCCCGCCAGCGCCCGGCTGGCGGGGGGACAATTTACAAACTCTTTGCACTTCGCCCGAACTTCCCGACTATACATTCGCCATAATTATCATTAACGCCTTATAAAACAATAACCTTATCATTTGCATGGATTATGATAATGATGATTTCTTCGCGTTTTACCCGCTGGTTAACTCTGTTTGCGCTGGCCGCGACGGTTGCCGTCGCGCTCCCTGCTCGCGCAAATACCTGGCCTCTTCCGCCTGCCGGCAGCAACGTCGTAGGTGAAAACCGCTTTCACGTGGTTGAAAACGATGGCGGTTCGCTGGAAGCGATTGCCAAAAAATATAACGTCGGGTTCCTGGCGCTGTTGCAGGCCAACCCGGGCGTAGATCCATACGTGCCCCGGGCAGGCAGCGTACTGACGATTCCGCTGCAAACCATCCTGCCGGACGCGCCGCGTCAGGGCATTGTGATTAATCTCGCCGAGCTGCGTCTGTATTACTACCCGCCGGGCAAGAACGAAGTGACCGTCTACCCTATCGGTATTGGTCAGTTGGGGGGCGATACGCTCACGCCTACCATGGTCACCACCGTCTCTGATAAGCGCGCTAATCCAACCTGGACCCCGACGGCAAACATTCGCGCCCGTTATAAAGCTCAAGGTATCGACCTGCCTGCCGTGGTGCCTGCTGGCCCGGATAATCCGATGGGGCACCATGCGATTCGCCTGGCGGCATACGGTGGGGTTTATCTTCTGCACGGAACGAATGCGGATTTCGGGATCGGGATGCGCGTCAGCTCCGGCTGCATTCGCCTGCGCGATGACGATATCAAAACGCTCTACCGCGTGATCGCCCCTGGCACGAAAGTGAATATCATTAATACGCCGATTAAAGTGTCTGAAGAGCCGGGTGGCGTCCGTCTGGTTGAGATCCACCAGCCGCTATCGAAAAACATCAATGACGATCCGCAGACGCTGCCAATTAATCTGAATGCCTCGATGGTGAGCTTTAAAACGAATGTCAATACCGATGGCGCGGTGATGGAGCGGGCGATGGAAGCGCGCTCGGGGATGCCAACCGATGTCACGCGGCATCATGAGGTTGCTCAGCAATCAATGTAAAGCAGTAATAACGACAAACGCCCTGCATCAGCAGGGCGTTTTTTATTGCAGTGGCATAACGGAGGGTTGCGTTACGCTTATTTGTAGATAACAGCGGTACCGTGCAGGGTGTTAGGACCGGTCACAGAGGTGATGCGGAATGATTTCGCACCCATTTCGTCAGCTTTTTGTGCCAGCTGATCTTCCAGAGAGCCCAGATTAGTCCCGGCAGTGGCAGAGATGGTACCGACTTTCTGCTGGTCTGCTGGCGTGGATTGCACTTCAACAGCAGCGAAGCTTGCGAAAGAGAGTGAACTCAGAACGGCGGCAGCGATGAGGGTTTTAACGTTTTTCATGATTTTATACCTTTAGGCAGATGATGTAGTGGTCGTTAGTTATTTAGTTAACGATCGATAGGTAAATGATAGATGTGATCCAGGTCACACGTCAACCCATTTTTATAATGGTCGTTAAATTAATTTCATTTGCCTTATATTTCATAAAGATAAAATTAAATTATTTTTCAGAAATCACCGCTGGTCGTTGCAGACGTTTATTTTTATAATGACTATTCAACAAAACAACAGAGGACCAACGGCACATGACAACCGATGTCACGCGTTGCGCGAAGAAAAGCCGTGGCCGACCAAAAGTGTTCGACAGGGATGCGGCGCTCGATAAGGCCATGACGCTCTTCTGGCAGCATGGGTATGAAGCCACGTCGCTTTCCGATCTCGTGGAAGCAACGGGCGCGAAAGCCCCTACCCTGTACGCAGAGTTCACCAACAAAGAAGGCTTATTCCGGGCCGTTCTGGACAGATACATCGCGCGCTTCGCGGCAAAACATGAAGCCCAGCTGTTCTGCGAAGAAAAAACGGTTGAGCAGGCATTGCAGGATTATTTCACGGCAATCGCGACCTGCTATACCAGCAAGGACACGCCTGCGGGCTGTTTTATGATCAACACCTCCGCGACCCTCGCGGCATCGTCTAAAGAGATTGCCAACACGGTCAAATCGCGACATGCGATGCAGGAGGAGACGCTCAGCACGTTTCTGGCTCAGCGTCAGCAGCGCGGCGAAATACCGGCGCATTGCCGTCCGCAGGAGCTTTCCCAGTATCTGAGCTGTATTTTACAGGGGATGTCCATCAGCGCCCGTGAAGGCGCGACGCTGGAAAAATTGCAGGGGATTACGCAAACAACGCTGCGCCTGTGGCCTGAACTTCTTAAACTCTGACGCAAAAAAAAAGCTCCTCAGCCTGAGCGCATGAGGAGCTAAGTTCAGAGAACATCTTTTTTACACTTTGTTATTCAGTATCAGCTGACCGTTGCTGTCGAGAGGGATCTGCGTGCCAGGATCTTTATCCATGCGGATTTTGCCCTGCTGATCGCCAATTTTGTAGGTTACGTCGTAGCCCAACATTTTTTCAGACTTGTCATACACGGTTTTACAGCGCTGCTGCGTTGTGGTGTAGGTATCATTTTCCTGCATCGCGCCCTGTACCTGGTTACCGGCATAACCGCCACCCAGCGCACCAACCACCGTCGCGACATCCTTACCACGGCCGCCACCAAACTGATGACCAATCACCCCACCAGCAACCGCGCCCAGCACGGAGCCAGCGATACGGTTTTCATCCTGAACCGGACGACGGTGGGTGACAGAAACATTACGGCACTCCTGACGAGGCGTCTTGACCGTCTCTTTGATCGGTGTAGCGGAAACCACCTGCGCATACTGCGGGCCACGATCAAGTACGTTCAGACTGGCAACGGCAGCCACACCTAACGCAGCTGCGACGCCAATCCCTATACCCGCCAACATTGATTTATTCACGGGACTTCCTCCTTTGTTGCAATTGGTAGCAATTTTGCAGCGCAATAAACGCTTCGCCAATAAGATAAAGGATCAAAATCAGGGCTGTTGACCGGGACAACGTGGGTTTAAGAGAACTCTTAAGCGTCAGGAGGGAAATGCACAGCATGATGTGCTAAGAATTCCCTCCGGAGGGCCCGGAGGGAGAGAGAAATTAGTGCAGCTTCAGGCGTGGACGGATCACGCGGTTGATGCGGCCAACCAGCATCATCAGGCCGGTTTTGAAGTAGCCGTGCAGCGCAATCTGGTGCATACGGTACAGAGAAATGTACACGAAGCGGGCGATGCGCCCTTCCACCATCATGGAGCCGCGCATCAGGTTACCCATCAGGCTGCCCACGGTGGAGAAGTTTGAGAGCGACACCAGAGAGCCGTGGTCTTTGTAGACATAGGCTTTCATCGGTTTGCCTTTCATCTGCGCCAGGATGTTATGCAGCACGAGGCTTGCCATCTGGTGCGCGGCCTGGGCGCGAGGCGGTACAAATCCGCCTTCCGGACGTGCGCAGGAGGCACAGTCGCCAATGGCGAAGATGTCCGGATCGCGCGTGGTTTGCAGCGTCGGCTCTGTCACCAGCTGGTTAATGCGGTTCGTCTCCAGCCCACCGATATCTTTCATGAAATCAGGCGCTTTGATCCCCGCAGCCCAAACCATCAGGTCGGCCTGGATATATTCGCCGTCTTTGGTATTCAGGCCGCCCTCATCCGCGCTGGTCACCATGGTCTGGGTCAGCACGCGCACGCCCAGTTTGGTCAGCTCGTTGTGCGCCGCGCCGGAAATACGCGGCGGCAGCGCAGGCAGAATACGTTCACCTGCTTCCACCAGCGTCACATTCAGCGCTTCGTTAGTCAGCCCTTTATAGCCGTAGCTGTGCAGCTGTTTGACCGCATTGTGCAACTCCGCCGATAATTCAACGCCCGTTGCGCCGCCGCCCACGATAGCAATGTTGACCTTGCCGTTAGCACCCATGTTATTGGTGTACTTCAGGAACAGGTTAAGCATCTCCTGATGGAAACGACGCGCCTGATGCGGGTTATCCAGGAAGATGCAGTGCTCTTTTACGCCTGGGGTGTTGAAATCATTGGAGGTACTGCCCAGGGCCATCACCAGCGTGTCATAGGCCAGCTTGCGCTCAGGAACCAGCAACTCGCCTTTATCATCACGCAGCTCAGCCAGCGTGATGGTTTTGTTTTCACGATTGATATCCACCACCGAACCCAGCTGGAACTGGAAGTGGTGGTTACGCGCATGCGCCAGATAGCTCAGCGCATCCACGCCCTCATCCAGCGACCCGGTCGCCACTTCGTGCAGTAACGGCTTCCACAGATGACTGTGGTTACGATCCACCAGCGTGATTTTGGCTTTCTTACCGCGACCCAGCTTCTTACCCAGCTGTGTCGCCAGCTCCAGTCCGCCAGCACCACCGCCGACAATCACTATCTTTTTCAATGGCGTAGTCAACGTGACCCCCTCAAATTATTAACCAATTGTTAATTAAAAGTTATATAAATAACCCTTAATTAACAACAGGTTACTGCGCTGAAACCATTCAGATTCATTGAGAATAGCACGTCAGGCGCATTGGTCATACCAAAATTGATATGTATCAAGTTTTGATGGTTTAAAAGTAGACAACTCTGACAAAAAAGAGGCCCGGTACGCTTTCACGTACCGGGCCTTTATCAGGTTCAGGGAGATCAGCCCAGCGTTTTAAAGGCTTTAATACGCTGCAAGTGCGGGGAAATGTTTTTGAACTTGTGGGTCTGCTCTTCGTCCCAGACAATTTCGTAGTAATGGTGCAGAAGCTCGGCGGCGCGGGAGCTGTTCAGCGCTTCATCGTTGCGGGAGAGGATCACCAGACACCGATCGCGGTTCTTTTCACGGAAATTGCTCACGCATTTAGTTGCGATGTCGGCGTACTCCTCCGGGCGATCGATTTTGCCTTCCATGTTTTCGTTCGGAAAGAGGTTAGGATTAAAAATGACCTGACGGATATCGCACAAAAAACCGATGCGCTCTGCCCAGTATCCTCCTAACCCCACGCCGCAGATCAGCGGGCGATCGTCGATATTGAGCTGCAACATTTTATCCACTTCTTTAAGCAGATGCTGCATGTCATGCTTCGGATGACGTGTGCTGTAACTGATCAGCCGGACATCCGGATCGATAAACTGCAATTGCAGCACTTTCTCATGATTACCAGGACTGTTTGAGTCAAAACCGTGTAAATAAATGATCATCGTCTCACCACGCTACGCCTTCCGGGATGAATTAAAGGGCTGCTTTATGTGCCTGCCAGCGCTCGTTCAGGGCTTCAAGCCGGGCGTTTACCGTTTTCCAGCGCGCCGAGTCCATCAGCTCCTGACGACTAAATGAACCTTTATGATACAATTGTGTAACACGTTCAGCATTGATCGGCGACAGGTTATCCAGCACGCTCACCGCCCCTTTACGATTATTGCAGACGAGGATCATATCGCAACCCGCATCCAGCGAAGCCTGCCCACGTTCGGCATAGCTACCCATAATTGCCGCCCCCTCCATGGATAAATCGTCAGAGAAAATTACGCCATTGAAGCCTAATTCCTGACGCAGTACGGTTTTCAGCCAGTGCGGAGAGCCGCTGGCCGGACGCGGATCGACCTCACTGTAGATGACGTGCGCAGGCATGATGGCATCCAGCTTGTTATCAGCGATCAGCGAGCGGAAAACCGACATGTCTTTAGCGCGAATGTCTGCTTCCGGGCGCGGATCGCGCGGGGTTTCTTTATGGGAATCCGCCGTCACCGCCCCGTGGCCCGGGAAATGTTTGCCGGTGGTTTTCATGCCCGCAGCATGCATACCGTCAATAAAGCGCGTCGCCATTGCCAGCGCAATACGCGGATCGTCATGATACGAACGCTCACCAATTGCCGCGCTAATGTGTCCTACGTCCAGCACCGGGGCGAAGCTGATGTCGATATCCATGGCGATCATCTCGCTGGCCATCAGCCAGCCGGCGTCCTGCGCCAGTTGACCGCCCTCTTCGATCCCCAGCAGCGCAGCAAAAGATTGCGCGGCGGGTAAACGGGTAAACCCTTCGCGGAAACGCTGCACACGCCCACCTTCCTGGTCTACGGCCACCACCAGGTGATTGCGCGACGCCGCACGGATCTGGCGAACCAGCTCACGCAACTGCTCCGGATCATGATAATTGCGGGTGAAAAGAATCAGCCCCCCTACCAGCGGATGCGCCAGAATTTCGCGCTCTTCCGCATCCAGCTCAAACCCTTCGACATCCAACATTACTGGACCCACACCTACCTCTCTTATCCTTTCGTTTGTAACTGACGCCAGGCATCATTTGCCAGCGCAATAAATTGTTTGTCATCTGTCTGCTGAAGGCGCATTTCAAACCATCCCGCCATCAGCATCAACACCCACGGACGCCAGCGCGCGACCTGCCGCGCAAGGGTGAGCGCATTGATGTTGGCGTTTCGGGCATAGGCGGTTATCAGCTGCTCGCGCGACGCCTCATCAGGCATCCAGACCGCAGCGAGTTCGAGCGCCACGTCACCGTCTCCGGCATATTCCCAGTCGATAAGTTTCTCGCCTGCCGTGGTATGAACGATATTACCCGCGTGGACATCCATATGCAGCGGCGCCAGACGTAACGCCTGCGGCTCTCCCGCTCTGCGTAGCCGCTTAAGCTGCGCCAGCCAGTAGGGCGTGCGTCGTCCAGGCGCAGCCTGCTGCCAGTAGTGATCCAGCAAAGGAAGTAACGTTACCCGCCAGCCCAGACGCGGCTGGCGATGCAGATGATACAGCATGGCTGCAAGCGCAGGCGTATCGGGAAGCTCGCTTTTGATCTCACCCGCAATAAACGCCACCGCCATCCAGTCTCTGATAAAGAGATGAGGTTGTGGCGCAAGGTCGGCGGGCAGGCGCTTCAGGGCGCGGAACTGGCGACGAAAATGGGAGGCAGGCGCGGCGGCATCGTGATGCTGACGTAAAACCAGCCGATGGTCGCCACGCTCAATAATGCAACTCGCGCCGCCAAGCCCGGCGGGGGCTTGCGGCGCGATAACACGGTACTGAGGGAAATAACGCGTCAGGACGTCATGACGCGTGCGCTTATTGTTGCGTAACGGCACCTTTACCTGACCAGATAATTTCGCCGGTCTGAACCAGCATTAACTGCATCTGCAACGACGGCGTGTTCACGTTGCCTGTCGCGTTAGAATAAAGGACATACTGCGCGCCAACGTTGCGGGCAATACCAATCGCTTTACTGCGCGAACCCAGGCTGTCCTGAGGCGACAGACCAAGCTGCTGCTTGGCGACCGCGAGCTGCTGAGCTGAGACCAGCGTAAATTTACCGTTGTTTGCCAGCGCGTTGCGCAGGGTTTCCGTCGCTTCTCCCGCATTCAGGGAACCGTTTGTACGGTTGTTCACGCTGTCCACCAGCAGCACGCTGCCGGGCGTAACGCCCTGTGCCTGCAACATTTTGCCCACCATCGGCTGCATCGCGCCGTTCCAGTCATAGTGGCGTACTCGCGGCGCAGGCTGTGCGGTGTCGTCCGGATGTTCGATCGGGCCAGGCTGCGCCGGAATGGTCGGTACAGACGGCACGGTTGGAACAGGCTGCGCTGGCGTTGTTGGCTGTTCCGTTCCCGGCTTCGCCTGATCTACCGGTGCTGGTTCTTCCGTTCGCGTCACACAACCCGCCAGAAAGAGTGCAAAAGCACTCAGGAGCGCATAACGGCTCATTGTTTTAATCAAGGTTCACTCCTTACAAATAAAGATAAAGTCTCACCTTATGTGCACCCAGATAGCTGGCGCTGCCGTAGAGCGTGACTGACGATCTTGCCGGGATGGTCACGCTGCGCGGCGCCTCAAGCGGGTGCATCTCAAGACCTCTCACGTCATACCAGTAGAAGCGATAATGCACCGTCACTGGCTCTTGCCTTTCGTTATAGAGCGTAGAGGAGGCTGAAGACTGGATTTCGCTTATGGTCAGCGAAGGTTTCTCCGCCGTGATGCCCGCAGCAAGCACTGAGGACTCCATCACCAGCGTCTGTTCTTCACTGACCGGGATGGCGGGACGCGCGCTGCACCCAACCATTACCAGCGTCACGATCAGCGCTGCAATACGCCCAGTTAACATATTAAAGACCTTTATGTGCCAGCATCGGTCCCAGTGGACGTCCACCCAGCAGATGCATATGAATATGATAGACTTCCTGACCGCCATGGCGATTACAGTTCATGATCAGACGGTATCCGTCCTCAGCAATCCCTTCCTGCTCTGCGATTTTCGCGGCTACCGTAAGCATACGGCCCAGCGCCACTTCATGCTCGGTTTTAACGTCATTAACGGTCGGGATCAGAATATTGGGAATAATAAGGATGTGCGTCGGCGCCTGGGGAGAAATGTCGCGGAAAGCCGTGACCAGTTCATCCTGATAGACAATATCCGATGGAATTTCGCGGCGGATAATTTTACTGAAAATCGTTTCTTCAGCCATGACCTTTTCCTTTTAAGTTTAATCTGGCGTCGTGCGTCCGTTGTTAACACACATTGTCTGATTTACTGCGTGACACAAGACAAGAGTATGAGCGAGTTTCTCCTGTCCTTTCAACCTTCTCCCGTGATTTCTTTCCTGATTGTCCGCCATCTGGCTGAAGAGGCATCGCTTTAGGACATTTCTTTTCTGAAACCTTATTTCAGTTCATCCCGAAACATCTGTTTACAGCGTTAATCACAATGCGTATATTTCGCATTTGCATTTTCATGCGCATTTTTAACATAGAAAACGACGTCAGCCCGTGCTAGCGGGACTGTCGCGAATTACCTTCACCATTCACTAAGGGTTTGATGATGTCTTTCATTAATCACACCAGGGATAGGCAACATCAGCCTGCCGCAACACCTTCGTTGCTGGCCGCCTGCATTGCTATGGCATTGACGCCAACCGCCGCTTTCGCTGCTTCAACCACCGAAGATACCGTCGTCGTAGACGGGGGTTTTGACAACACACAGGATCTTTCTGCCAGCCAGGATCAGGATTACAGCGTAAAAACCACCACCACCGGCACCAAACTGTTGCTGGTTCCCCGCGACATCCCACAGTCCGTCAGCGTTATCAGCCAGCAACGTATGGCTGACCAGAATCTGCAATCCATCGGACAGGTGCTGACGAATACCACGGGCATTACGGCCCAGGTGCAGGACAGCGACCGTACCGTGTTTTACTCACGCGGCTTTTTCGTCAGCAACTACGCCTATGACGACCTGCCAACCTCCATCAGTGAAGTGTGGAACTTTGGTGATACCGCCGCGGATACCGCGATTTATGACCGCATCGAAGTGGTTCGCGGCGCCACCGGCCTGATGTCCGGCACGGGCAACCCGGCGGCGTACGTTAATATGGTGCGTAAGCACGCGGACAGCCCGGAATTTAAAGGTAACGTCTCCGCCAGTTACGGCAGCTGGGACAAGCAGCGCTACGTGCTGGATCTCCAGGCGCCGCTGGTAGAGTCAGGTAAGGTACGGGGCCGTCTGATTACGGGTTATCAGGACAACGACAGCTTCGTGGATAACTACCACTACCGGAAGAAATTCCTCTACGGTGTGATGGACGCGGATGTCACCGACAGCACCACCCTCTCGGTAGGGTATGAGTATCAGGAAAGCCATACCGCCGACCCAACCTGGGGCGGGCTGCCGACCTGGTACAGCGACGGAAGTAAGACCCACTACAATCGCAGCCAGACTGTCGCACCTGACTGGGCTTATTCAGATAAAGACAGCACCCGCATCTTCGCTAACCTGACTCAGCGTTTCGATAATGGCTGGGAAGCGCACATCAACGGTATGCACGCTGAAACCAACTTCGACTCCAAACTGATGTATATGTCCGGCTATCCGGATAAAGAGACCGGTGCGGGCCTGGTGGGTTACGGAGGCTGGAACCGTGGGGAACGTAAACAGGATGCGGTTGACGCCTTCCTGCGCGGCGGCTTCGATCTCTTTGGCCGTCAGCACGAAATGATGTTCGGCGGCAGCTTCAGCCGTCAGCGTAACCATTACGACAACTCCATGCCGGATGCGGTATACGGCATGGTTGATGTCGGCAACTTTAAGAACTGGAACGGGAACATCGCCGATCCCCAGTGGACGCCGTGGAAACTCTACAGCAAGGATGATATTCGCCAGTCTTCAGCCTATTCGTCGGCTCGTTTCTCGCTGGCCGATCCGCTGCACCTGATCCTGGGCGCGCGCTACACCCAATATAACATTCGTTATAACCCGGCAGGATCGCCGAATACCCGTCTGGAAAGCACCAAAGATGATGTCACGCCGTACGCCGGCCTGGTGTATGACATCAATGAGGACTGGTCGACCTACGTCAGCTATACCTCTATCTTCCAGCCGCAGGATAAGCGCGATGCCAGCGGACGTTATCTTGACCCTACCACGGGTAAAAGCTACGAAGCCGGGGTGAAGGCGGACTGGTTTAATACCCGCCTCACCACCTCGCTGGCGATTTTCCGCATTGAGCAGGATAACGTCGCCAGCAACACCTATACCTACATGCCGAGCGGTGAGTCGATCTATGAATCGCTGGACGGGGTGGTCAGCAAAGGGGTCGAGTTCGAGCTCAATGGTGCCCTGACCGATAACTGGCAGCTGACCTTCGGCGCGACGCGTTACATCGCAGAAGATAAGAATGGCAACGCCGTCAGCTCCGATCAGCCGCGCACAACCATGAAGCTCTTCACCCGCTATCAGTTGCCAATGCTGCCGGAACTGACCGTGGGCGGCGGCGTAAACTGGCAGAACAAAGTGTGGACGGACGTGGAAGGCGGCCCGGCAGGACGTTCCCGCGCGGAGCAAGGCAGCTATGGGCTGGTGAACCTGTTCAGCCGTTATCAGGTCACCAAAGATTTTGCGGTGCAGGCTAACGTCAACAACCTGTTCGACAAAGAGTATTACGATTACGTCGGCTCTTATGTAGTGTATGGCGCGCCGCTGAACGTCTCGGTGAGCGCGAGCTACGATTTCTGAGTGACAGAAGCCCGGTGGCGCTGCGCTTACCGGGCCTACCCATCACGTAGGCCCGGTAAGGTGCCGCCGCCACCCGGCACCACAAGCCGCAGTAATAAAAAAGGCAGCCATTCGGCTGCCTTAGTCTCCCCAGGTCACAGCTTAGTTGTTGCGGATGTACTCATCCATTTCGGTTTTCAGGTTATCGGATTTCGTACCGAAGATTGCCTGAACACCAGAACCTGCAACAACGACGCCCGCTGCGCCCAGTTTTTTCAGACCCGGCTGGTCTACTTTCGCAACGTCGGCAACGCTCACACGCAGACGAGTGATACACGCGTCCAGGTTAGTGATGTTCTCTTTACCGCCGAAAGCAGCTACCAGAGCAGGCGCCATTTCGCTGGTCACACCGGCTTTGCTGTCTTCCGTTGCATCTTCACGACCCGGCGTTTTCAGATCCAGTGCTTTGATCAGCACGCGGAAGACGGTGTAGTACACCACTGCGTAGCCCGCACCCACAATTGGGAACAGCCACAGCTTGCTGCTGTTACCGGACAGAACGATGAAGTCGATCAGACCGTGAGAGAAGGACGTACCGTCACGCATACCCAGCAGGATACAGATTGGGAATGCCAGACCTGCCAGTACCGCGTGGATGATGTACAGGATCGGCGCAACGAACATGAAGGAGAACTCGATCGGCTCGGTGATACCGGTCAGGAACGAGGTCAGCGCTGCGGAGATCATGATACCGCCCACTTTTGCACGGTTCTCTGGTTTAGCAGAGTGCCAGATCGCAATTGCGGCGGCCGGCAGACCGTACATTTTGAACAGGAAGCCACCAGACAGTTTACCTGCCGTTGGGTCACCCGCCATGTAGCGTGGGATGTCGCCGTGGAACACCTGGCCTGCTGCGTTGGTGTATTCACCAATCTGCATCTGGAATGGAACGTTCCAGATGTGGTGCAGACCAAATGGTACCAGGCAGCGCTCAATGAAGCCGTAGATACCGAACGCCACAACCGGGTTCTGGTAAGCCGCCCACTGAGAGAAGGTCTGGATTGCTGTACCGATTGGTGGCCAGATGAAAGACAGAACCACACCGGTGAAAATCGCGGCCAGACCAGAAATGATCGGCACAAAACGTTTACCCGCGAAGAAGCCCAGATACTCAGGCAGCTTGATGCGATAGAAGCGGTTAAACATATACGCTGCAATCGCACCGGAGATGATACCACCGAGAACACCGGTGTCCGCCAGATGCTTAGCGGCAATCTCTTCAGCAGGTAAGTGCAGTACCAGCGGCGCAACCACAGCCATGGTTTTCACCATGATGCCGTAAGCAACAACGGACGCCAGCGCGGATACACCGTCGTTATTGGTGAAGCCCAGAGCAACACCGATAGCGAAGATCAGCGGCATGTTAGCAAAAACAGAACCGCCTGCTTCGGCCATCACGTGGGAAACTACGGCTGGCAGCCAGCTGAAGTTTGCAGAACCGACACCCAGCAGGATACCTGCGATAGGCAGTACGGATACTGGCAGCATCAGCGATTTACCGACCTTTTGCAGGTTAGCAAATGCATTCTTAAACATAATTGAGAGTGCTCCTGAGTATTTGTGCTTTTTTTACGTTTTCACGCATTGGCCCGGGGGGAGTACCGCGCCGTGGACAGGACATCTAAGCGCCCTTTATTTATTACACAGAGTAAAATAATTCCCTCTGAGTTTGTTTGACGGCTATCACGTTTCAGTTCAAGACGGCCAAAAAACTTGCAGATATTTACATAAAGCATGTCTGGATGTGTCTAAAAACGCCATCACCGCCCCAAATGAGGCGGTGAACTTTACTCGTTTTACTTATTAATTACGAGCCTAAAAATAACAGGCGTATCAGACAGATTGCAGGTGGGCGGGGTCGATATGGAACAGACTGGCGAAGTTTTGCGTTGTCACGCGAGCCAGCTCTTCAATACTGACACCTTTCAGAACGGCCATATACTCAGCGACATCCCGGGTCATCGCTGGCTGATTTTCTTTGCCGCGATGAGGCACCGGTGCCAGGTACGGGGAATCGGTTTCCACCAGAATACGATCCAGCGGAACATATCGCGCCGCATCACGCAGTTGCTCAGCATTCCGGAACGTTACAATCCCCGAGAACGAGATATAAAAGCCTAAATCAAGCAGCTTACCCGCCGTTTCTCTGTCTTCAGTGAAACAGTGTAGTACGCCACCGCAATCCGTCACCTTTTCTTCCCGCAGGATCGCCAGCGTGTCGGCGCGCGCATCGCGGGTATGAACGATAACCGGCTTATTCAGTTCACGGCCAATACGGATGTGGTTGCGGAAGGATTCCTGCTGGCGAGGTTTCGTTTCCGGGGTGTAGAAATAGTCGAGACCGGTCTCGCCCATCGCCACTACGCCCTCTTCTGCGGCAAGACGGCGTAAATCCTCAACGTCGTACGCTTCATCCTGATTCAGCGGATGCACGCCGCAGGAGAAGACGACATTATCGCGCTCGCCAACCAGTTCACGCATGGAGCGATAACCCGGCAGCGTGGTCGCCACGGCCAGGCAAAATTTCACATCACGCGCGGCGGCTTTCGCCAGCACGTCGTCCACATTTTTATGCAAGGACTGATAATCCAGGCCATCAAGATGGCAGTGTGAGTCGACTAAAAACATAACGTCTCTCTCAGAGGTGGGAAACCGGCGGTATGACGCCCGGTTGCAGGTAGTGTTCGATACGCAGTAACTGGTCGGTCAGTAAAAGCTCGCGATTGAGACCGGTCACTGTCAAAAGTTGTTCACGGCTCTGGCAGATATCATGAAGGATAGCGTGCAGCGACTGCCCTGACAGGCGATTCGCCAGCGTGGTGACCAGCGCCCACACGTCAGGGTTAGTCAGAAGCGTCGCCCCCTGCTGGATTTTGAGCGCATCCAGCAGCAGTGCGGCCAGCCAGTGTAGCCGTTCCGGAGCCTGATCGCTGTTCAGCGCTGGCAGCACGCTCAGCCAGTCATGGCTGTCGAGGGCTGATTCAACCGCACGACACAGCGTTTCACGCTGAGACCACACTTCCGGCTGCAATAAGGCCAGCGCAGCCGCAGGCGCACCGCTGCACAGGCGCAACGCCGAGCGCGCCGCATCTTGTGACACCGTCACTTCTCGCTCAAGCCAGGCGAGCGCCCAGGATTCCTGAGGGACAGCGAGGTGGTGAAGAAGGCAGCGACTGCGCAGCGTCGCCAGCAAGCGTTCCGGCTCGCGGCAGGAGAGGAAAAACCAGGTATTCTCTGGCGGCTCTTCCAGGGTTTTTAACAGGGCATTGGCGGCGGCTTCCGTGAGCAGCGCGGCGTCGTTCAGCCACACCACTTTCGCCCCCCCCAGACGCGCATATTCGTACAGTTTCTCACTGACCTCACGCACCGCGTCGATACCGAGCGTATTTTTGCCCTTCTCGGGTTCGAGGGTGTAATAGTCAGGATGCGTGCCCGCCTGCATGAGCTGGCAACCCCGGCATTTACCGCAGCTTTTATGTCCTTCCGGCTGTTGGCACATCAGAAAGCGGGTGATGGCGTAAATCAACGCATCATCACCCATTCCCGGCAGCGCCTGGATCAGTAACGCATGATGCCCCCGACCAACCTGATAGCTGCCGATCAGCTGTTCAAAGTGTGGGCGCAACCATGGATACCATTTCATGCCTGCTGCTCCTGTAGCCACTGCGTAACGGTCTGCTGAATATCACGCGTAACGTCTTCAAGGGATTGCGTCGCATCGATGGTACGAATGGTCTTGTCCTGCCCGGCCAGTTCCAGATAACGCGCACGGGTGCGGTTAAAGAAATCAAAAGACTCCTGTTCAATGCGGTCCAGTTCGCCGCGGGCACGGGCGCGCTTCAGGCCCACCTCAGGGGTCACGTCCAGATACAGCGTCAGGTCAGGACGGAAATCGCCCAGAACCGCGTCGCGAAGCGTAGCCAGCATGGTCTGGTCGATACCCCGGCCACCGCCCTGATACGCCTGGGTTGAGAGATCGTGGCGATCGCCAATCACCCATTTCCCTTCTGCCAGAGCGGGTTTGATCACCGTCTCCACCAGCTGAACGCGCGCAGCATAGAACATCAGCACTTCCGCTTTGTCGGTAATAACTTCATCGCCAACGGATTTGATATCCAGAACCAGGCTGCGCAGTTTTTCCGCCAGCTGCGTACCGCCCGGCTCGCGGGTAAAGACCATGTCGGCAACGCCAAGCGACTTAAGCGTATCCACCACCACGTTACGGGCAGTTGTTTTGCCCGCCCCTTCGAGTCCCTCAATGACAATGTATTTACTGCGCATTTTTTTCCTTAAGTGCCTTCAGATAGTCCTGAACGGAGCGATTGTGGCTGGCCAGGTTGGTATTAAACGTATGCCCCCCTTTTCCGTCAGCCACAAAATAGAGATACGGCGTTTTGGCCGGGTGCGCGGCGGCCTTCAACGATGCTTCACTCGGCGTCGCGATCGGTCCAGGCGGCAGGCCGCTAATCACGTAGGTATTATACGCCGTTGGCGTCTCCAGATCTTTTCTGGAAATCCTGCCGTTGTAGTTTTCGCCCATGCCGTAGATGACGGTAGGATCGGTTTGCAAACGCATGCCGATGCGCAGACGGTTAATAAACACCGAGGCAACCTGGTCACGTTCGGCAGCAACGGCCGTCTCTTTCTCGATGATCGAGGCCATCGTCATGAACTGGTTTTGATCTTTATAAGGCAGGCCCTCTGCTCGCCCTTTCCAGGCAGCGTCTACCGCCGCGACCATTTTGTTGTGCGCGCGCTTCAGAATGGCCACATCGGTAGTGCCTGCCGTATACATCCACGTATCGGGCCAGAACCAGCCTTCCACCCACTCGGGATGTTCGAATTTTAAGGCGTCTGCCACGGTCTGGTAGCGGTCATCTTTCAGCGTATGCTTAATGTATGGCGCGTCCCGCAGCTGCCTGAGGTAATCGCTCAGACGCATACCTTCCACAAAACGCAGCGGGAACTGGGCTTCTTTACCACTCTCCAGCAGTTGCAGCATCTCGCGCACGGTCATGCCAGGGGTAAAGCGATAGGTGCCGGCCTTGAAATGGGACAGGTCCGGTTCAATACGCAGCAGCCACTGGAATACGCGTGGGCGATTGATAATTTTGTCGTCATACAGCTGCTGACCAAGCGCCTGCCGCCCGGTACCCGCTTTCAGGGTAAAAATCGTCTCGTCTTTAATCAGGATCTGACTCTCCGCCAGCTGACGGACTTTCCACACTCCCGCTCCGCCAGCGATACCGAACGCAACGATAAGAAGGAGGACAAAGCGTAACATTTTCTTCATGACTACCTGGTTTGCTCACATAACGGGGCCAGAAACTGGAACAGCTCGCGGGATGACCAGCATTTGCGGCCATAAGCGCGAACGGGGACAACGGGCATCAGCGCATTGCAGATAACAACTTCATCGGCAGACAGCAGCGCCTCTTCCTTAGCGTTGACTTCGACAACGCGAAAGCCTGCACGTGCCAGCTGGTGCATACAAAACTGCCGCATAATGCCGTTGACGCCGGCCTGCTCCAGCGAAGGCGTGAACACGTCACTGCCCTTCCGCCAGAGTAAATTAGCCGCACAGCATTCCGTAATGTACCCTTCGCTGTCAAGAACCAGCGCCTCCCCGGCCTCCGTCTGCTCAAGATGAGTACGAATAAGCACCTGTTCAAGGCGGTTGAGATGTTTTATGCCAGCGAGCATCGGGTTTCGCCCCAGACGTACCGGACTTAACGCCAGGGCTACGCCCTCTTCACGCCAGTGCGCATAATGGGAAGGATAATCTGAAACGGAAAGGACCCGCGTAGGATGCAGACAGGCAGAACCGCTATAGCCCCGGCCACCGCTCCCGCGGCTAATAATGACTTTCAGGACGCCGCTTGCTTTATCTGACGCCAGCCGACGCATTTCACTTTCAAGAATGTCCCACTGCGAGAAGGGGATCAGTAATGCTTCGCAGGCTTTTTGTAAACGAAGGATATGGGCCCCGAGCAGACACACGCCACCGTCGAGAATACGCGCAGTCGTGAAACAGCCATCGCCAAACTGGGTCGCCCTGTCGCTTGCCGGCAGCGTGTCTTGCTCAAGGCCATTAATTAAAAACATGGTGGCTCCTTATGCGTGGAGGCTCAGTCTGGCAGGATGTGAGCAGCCGGACAAGGGGATTTCACCTAATAAAAAAGGCCCGGCAAGCGGACCTTTTTTATCGTCAGCGACTAACCAGACTCAGACCTTTTTGAAGATCAGAGAACCGTTAGTCCCACCGAAGCCGAAGGAGTTACACAGGGTATACTCCATACCGCTAACCTGGCGTGCTTCGTGAGGAACGAAGTCCAGATCGCAACCTTCATCCGGATTATCCAGGTTGATGGTTGGCGGTACAGCCTGATCGCGCAGCGCGAGAATAGAGTAGATTGACTCTACTGCCCCCGCAGCACCCAGCAGGTGACCGGTCATGGATTTCGTGGAGCTTACCATTACGCGGCCGGCAGATTCGCCGAAGATAGACTTAACAGCCTGCGCTTCTGCTTTATCGCCCGCAGGGGTAGACGTCCCATGGGCATTAACGTAGCCAACCTGTGCCGGCGTAATGCCCGCATCGCGGATGGCGTTTTCCATCGCCAGCGCAGCGCCTGCGCCGTTCTCTGGAGGAGACGTCATGTGATAAGCATCGCTGCTCATGCCAAAGCCAACAACTTCAGCATAAATTTTCGCGCCACGTTTTTTCGCGTGTTCGTACTCTTCCAGTACGATCATGCCTGCACCGTCACCCAGCACGAAACCGTCACGGTCTTTATCCCACGGACGGCTCGCCGCCTGCGGATTATCGTTTCGGGTAGAGAGCGCACGCGCTGCACCGAAGCCACCGACGCCCAGCGGGGTACTGGCTTTTTCAGCGCCGCCCGCAACCATAGCATCTGCATCGCCGTACGCAATGATACGCGCGGCCTGGCCGATGTTATGCACGCCAGACGTACAGGCTGTCGCGATTGAGATGCTTGGGCCACGCAGGCCGAACATAATGGTCAGGTGACCTGCCACCATGTTGACAATCGTAGACGGAACGAAGAACGGGCTGATTTTACGCGGGCCGCCATTCATCAGAGATGTATGGTTTTCTTCAATCAGACCAAGACCGCCAATCCCGGAGCCGATAGCGGCGCCGATACGGGTCGCGTTCTCTTCCGTAATCTCAAGGCCAGAATCCTGCATGGCCTGAACGCCAGCGACAATTCCATATTGAATGAAGGCATCCATCTTGCGCTGTTCTTTGCGCGAGATGATCTCTTCACAGTTAAAATCCTTTACTAAGCCAGCAAATTTCGTTGCATAGGCGCTAGTATCGAAATGGTCGATTAGGCTGATGCCGCTCTGACCGGCAAGGAGAGCTTTCCAGGTGGACTCTACGGTATTGCCGACAGGAGACAACATGCCAAGTCCGGTCACAACTACACGACGCTTAGACACGCTTGTCCTCCAGGGAGGGATAAAAAAAGAGATTCGTGGGACAACAAAAGATAAAACTCAGGCGGTCGAATGACCGCCTGGAGATGTTCACTTACGCCTGGTGACCGTTGATGTAATCAATGGCAGCCTGAACGGTGGTGATTTTCTCAGCTTCTTCGTCCGGAATCTCAGTATCAAACTCTTCTTCCAGAGCCATTACCAGCTCAACGGTGTCAAGAGAATCTGCGCCCAGGTCTTCAACAAAGGAAGCGGAGTTCACAACTTCTTCCTGCTTAACGCCCAGCTGTTCGCCGATAATTTTCTTAACGCGTTCTTCGATAGTGCTCATACTCTTAAATTTCCTATCAAAACTCGCTTTCGCGATGGTTTTCGTAGTGTATAAAATGTTGAAAAATTTGCAACTAAATCCCGGCAGGTCTTACCACGATTTTACGTTATTTTGAGGCCATTTGCCCAAATAACGCAAATATTTTCGATCGTGATTAAACCATGTACATCCCGCCGTTGACGTGGAGGGTTTCACCAGTGATGTAACCCGCTTCGTCAGAGGCTAAAAATGCAACCGCGCTGGCGATTTCTTTAGGGTCGCCAAGACGACCCGCCGGAACTGCCGCCAGCGTACCCGCACGCTGCTCATCAGTCAGCGCACGCGTCATGTCCGTTTCAATAAAGCCCGGAGCAACAACGTTTACAGTAATTCCGCGGGACGCGACTTCACGCGCCAGCGACTTACTGAAACCGATCAGACCTGCTTTCGCCGCAGCGTAGTTAGCCTGACCAGCATTTCCCATGGTACCAACCACAGAACCTACAGTGATAATACGACCATGACGCTTTTTCATCATAGCGCGCATTACCGCTTTTGACAGACGGAATACAGATGACAGGTTGGTTTCGATAATATCGTTCCACTCGTCGTCTTTCATTCGCATCAGCAGGTTGTCGCGAGTGATCCCGGCATTATTGACCAGAATATCCACTTCGCCAAACTCTGCGCGAATATTTTCCAGAACAGATTCGATAGATGCTGGTTCAGTCACATTCAGTACCAGACCTTTACCGTTCGCACCCAGATAGTCGCTGATGGCCTGTGCGCCATTCTCACTGGTCGCAGTCCCGATCACCGTCGCGCCGCGCGCAACCAGTGTTTCAGCAATAGCGCGCCCAATACCGCGGCTTGCGCCGGTCACCAGGGCAATTTTTCCTTCAAAACTCATGGTATTCCTCTTTTATTGCGAGAGTGCCGCTTTCATGGCTTCCGGCTCGTTAATCGCCGAGGCAGTCAGGGTGTCTACAATACGTTTTGTCAGACCGGTAAGTACCTTACCTGGACCAACTTCATACAGATGTTCAACGCCCTGAGACGCCATAAATTCAACGGTTTTAGTCCACTGAACCGGGCTGTAGAGCTGGCGAACCAGCGCGTTACGGATAGCCTCCGGCGCGGTTTCGCACTGCACATCGACGTTATTCACAACGGAAATCGTCGGTGCGTTAAAGGTCATTTTTTCCAGCTCAACCGCCAGCTTATCGGCAGCGGGCTTCATCAGCGCGCAGTGAGACGGTACGCTCACCGGCAGGGGCAGTGCACGTTTTGCGCCCGCAGCTTTACAGGCAGCACCTGCACGCTCAACCGCTTCTTTATGACCCGCGATTACCACCTGGCCTGGCGAGTTAAAGTTTACCGGAGAAACGACCTGACCTTCAGCAGATTCTTCACAGGCTTTAGCGATAGACGCATCATCCAGACCGATGATGGCAGACATGCCGCCCGTGCCCTCTGGCACCGCTTCCTGCATGAATTTACCACGCAATTCAACCAGGCGTACCGCGTCAGCGAAGGCAATCACCCCTGCGCAGACCAGCGCAGAGTATTCACCCAGGCTATGACCCGCCATCAGCGTCGGCGCTTTGCCGCCCTGCTGCTGCCATACGCGCCACAATGCGACGGAGGCTGCCAGCAGTGCCGGTTGAGTCTGCCAGGTTTTGTTCAGCTCTTCAGCGGGGCCCTGTTGGGTCAGCGCCCACAGATCATAACCCAGCGCGTCAGAGGCTTCACGGAAAGTCTCTTCAATAACCGGATAGTTTGCTGCCATTTCAGACAACATCCCAACAGTTTGCGAGCCCTGTCCCGGGAACACAAAAGCAAATTGCGTCATTTTTTAATCCTTATCCTAGAAACGAACCAGCGCGGAACCCCAGGTGAACCCGCCACCAAAGGCTTCAAGCAAGACCAGTTGGCCCCGTTTAATTCGTCCATCGCGTACCGCTTCGTCAAATGCGCACGGTACCGATGCCGCAGAGGTGTTGCCGTGGCGATCAAGCGTCACCACAACGTTATCCATAGACATGCCCAGCTTCTTCGCCGTCGCGCTGATGATACGCAGGTTCGCCTGATGCGGCACCAGCCAGTCGAGTGCGGTGCGTTCAAGGTTATTGGCTTCCAGCGTCTCATCGACAATATGCGCAAGCTCAGTCACCGCCACCTTGAATACTTCATTACCTGCCATGGTGAGGTAAATGGAGTTATCAGGATTAACGCGATCGGCGTTAGGCAGCGTTAACAGCTCGCCGTAGCGGCCATCGGCATGCAAGTGCGTGGAGATGATGCCCGGCTCTTCGGACTGCCCCAGCAGCACCGCGCCCGCGCCATCGCCAAAAATAATGATCGTGCCGCGATCGGTTGGATCGCAGGTACGCGCCAGAACATCAGCGCCGATCACCAGCGCATATTTTACGGCGCCCGATTTTACATACTGATCGGCGATGCTCAGCGCATAGGTGAAACCCGCGCACGCTGCTGCAACATCAAATGCCGGGCAGCCTTTGATGCCGAGCATGTTCTGCACCTGGCACGCTGCGCTTGGGAAGGCATGCGTGGCAGAGGTTGTCGCCACCACAATAAGCCCGATCTGTTCTTTATCAATGCCAGCCATCTCAAGCGCTCGCTGAGCGGCTTCGTAGCCCATGGTGGACACAGTTTCGTCTGGCGCGGCGATACGACGTTCACGGATACCTGTGCGCGTGACAATCCACTCGTCAGACGTATCTACCATTTTTTCAAGATCGGCGTTGGTACGCACTTGTTTTGGCAGGTAGCTGCCGGTACCTAAAATCTTCGTATACATGTACGCTCAGTCACTTTTAGCTAATACAGATCCCAGGCGAGCGGCAATCCTCTGAGGGACTTGTCGCTGCACCGCCTGCACTGCCTGTTCAATCGCGACGGTAAATGCTCGCTGATTGGCGGCGCCATGACTCTTAATCACGATGCCGCGCAATCCTAACAGACAGGCGCCATTATACTGGTCGGGGTTGAGGTGACTGAATCGCCGCGTCAGGCTTTTTTGTAACCAACGCTTTAATAAAATCAGCCACCAGGACCTTTTTTTACCTTCTCCCTGCGATTTCAGCAGAGAAAGGAACATTCGTACGACCCCTTCCATGGTCTTCAACGTCACGTTTCCGGTGAAGCCATCACACACTAATACATCCGTTTTGCCCGTCAGCAACTCATTGGCTTCGAGATAACCAATATAGTTGATGGAGGGGACCTGTTTGAGTATTTCCGCAGCGTCGCGGATACTGTCCAGGCCTTTAGTCTCTTCTTCACCAATATTCAGTAAAGCAACGCGGGGATTGTTAATCCCGACCACGTCTTCAGCCAGCACCGACCCCATAACGGCAAACTGAGCCAGCATTGTACTATCACAATCCACGTTAGCGCCCAGATCCAGCACCACCGTTTTGCCCTTCTGCTGATGCGGTAATACCGTCACCAGCGCCGGACGCTCAATGCCCTCAATCGGCTTGAGCAATAATTTCGACAGCCCCATCAGCGCGCCAGTATTTCCCGCGCTGACGCAAGCCTGCGCTCGCCCTTCTTTCACCAGTTCCAGCGCCATTCGCATAGAGCTGCCGCGGCTATTACGAATAGCCTGCGATGGCCGGGCATCACTGGCAATAACTGACTGCGCAGGAATAATCTGCAGACGCGAACGTTGTTCAAAGTCAGCTTTTGCAAGTAATGGCGTGATTGTGTCGGGATTACCGACTAAAAGAAGTGTGAGTTGCGAATTAGAATTCAGTGCCTGCAATGCTGCAGGCACTGTCACGGTAGGGCCAAAATCTCCCCCCATGACATCTAACGCCAGGGTTAGACGTGTCAAGGTATCGTCGCAGCCTGGTTCGGTAAACTCCCCGTTTGCACGGGGAAGTTCCTCACTAAGCCTAATCACGCTGACGCGTGATTACTTAGTGATAACCTTGCGGCCGCGGTAGAAACCGTCAGCGGTGATGTGGTGACGCAGGTGTTTCTCACCAGAAGTCTTGTCTACAGACAGGCTGGTAACTGCGGTCAGCGCGTCATGGGAACGACGCATGCCACGTTTGGAACGGGTTGGTTTATTCTGTTGTACGGCCATGGACCTTACTCCTCAATTACTTACGCTTTAAGCTGGCTAATACGGCAAATGGGTTTGGTTTTTGCGCTTCATCAGGCAGTTCCCCAAAGACCATGTCCGCCTCGGACACTTCACAGTGTTCAGAATCATGCACCGGAACGACTGGCAGGGAGAGGATGACTTCATCTTCAACCAGCGCCAGAAGATCGATTTCACCGAATTCGTTAACCTCAATCGGCTCATACGCTTCCGGGAGTGCTTCAGCCTGTTCGTCAGAACGAACCGGACTAAAACAATACGTTGTGTGAACATGCTGTACAAACGGTTTCCCGCAACGCTGACATTCGAGCGTTACCGTCACCTTTGCATCACCGGTTAACACGGCGAGACGCTGGTTGTCGATAGCGAACGACATGGAGCATTCTACATCACTGTCCACACTGACTACAGATTCGGCAATACGCTCAGCCTGATCGGAAGAATAGATTCCTTCGTAATCGAGGCGTTTTTGAGCCGTACGAACCGGATCAAGAGTCAGGGGTAATTTTACCTTTTGCATAGGGCGCGCATATTAACTTTGTAACGTCATAGAGTCAAAGAAAAAGGCAACCAGAGCTGCCTTTTGCCAATTATTCGCACACATTGCGGCCTGTAGTTTAAAATGGCTGGCATCGATACGCTATATCTGGTGATAAAAATATGCCAAATCTCGTCCTTGCTTCCACTTCACCTTATCGCCGAATGCTGCTGGAAAGGCTCGGGATCCCGTTTGAATGCGCTGCGCCGGAGGTGGATGAAACGCCACAGCCGGGCGAGTCACCGCGTCATCTGGTGACCCGTCTCGCGAAAGAGAAAGCACAGTCGCTGGCCGTACGTTACCCCGCACATCTGATTATAGGCTCCGATCAGGTTTGTGTGCTGGACGGCGAAATCACCGGCAAACCGCATACGGAAGAAAACGCCTGCCAGCAGCTGTTGCGTGCGCGAGGCGGTATCGTGACCTTTTATACCGGCCTGGCGCTTTATAATTCGGCTTCCGGTCATCTGCAAACCGAGTGCGAGCCGTTTGATGTGCACTTCCGTCATCTTAGCGAGCAGGAGATTATGGATTATGTGCGTCGGGAACGTCCGCTAAACTGTGCAGGGAGCTTTAAAAGTGAAGGACTAGGGATTGCGTTGTTCGACAAGCTCGATGGCCGCGATCCCAACACGCTGGTGGGGTTGCCGCTGATTGCGCTGTGCCAGATGTTAAGGCGAGAAGAGTGTAATCCGCTGACGATGTGACCGTTGCGGCCTGATGCCCACAGGGAGAGGGAGAAAAACATGTAGGCCGGGTAAGCGCAGCGCCACCCGGCACAAAATCAGCCGCGCAGAACTTTCAGACAGCGTTTGAGCTGCTCATCCAGCGGCGCTTCAATACGGATAACTTCGCCGGTATTAGGATGGGTAAATTTCAGCGCTGCCGCGTGCAGGAACAGACGCGACAGCCCTGTTCCCGCCAGCTGCTTATCAAATTCGCGATCGCCATAGCGGTCATCAAACGCAATCGGATGGCCCGCAAACTGGGTATGGACGCGAATCTGGTGGGTACGCCCCGTCACCGGACTACAGCGCACCAGCGTGGCGAATTCGTAGCGCTCTTCAACTTTAAAGCGCGTCTCAGACGGTTTCCCTTCCTGATTAACACGAACAATGCGCTCGCCGCTTTGCAGAATATTTTTCAGCAGCGGCGCCTGCACCACTTTCACGTGGGACTGCCACTGGCCGCGCACCAGCGCCAGGTAATCTTTCTGCATCCCTTTTTCGCGCAGCTGTTCATGCAAAGAACGCAGCGCAGAACGTTTTTTCGCCACCAGCAGCACGCCAGAGGTATCGCGGTCAAGACGGTGAACCAGTTCGAGGAAACGCGCTTCCGGGCGCAGCGCGCGTAACCCTTCAATCACGCCGAAGCTCAGACCACTCCCCCCGTGTACCGCCGTTCCGGACGGTTTATTCAGCACCAGAATGTGGTCGTCCTCATAAAGGATAACGTCGCTCAGGGCCGCGACTTTTTGCAGCTTCGGAGAAACGACCTCTTCTTCACGCTCTGCAACACGTACCGGTGGAATCCGGACTTCATCGCCCGCCTCGAGCTTATACTCTGGCTTCACGCGTTTTTTGTTCACCCGCACCTCGCCCTTACGCAAGATGCGATAAATCATACTTTTTGGCACGCCCTTCAACTGGGTGCGCAAAAAATTATCGATACGTTGCCCCGCCTCGTCGTCGGCGATGGCAACCATTTTTACGGCTGGAGTCTCTGTTTTCATGGTTGGCGATTCTAAATAGCGTCAGACATTAGCGCCACTCATTTTTCTATGCTTATATTTACTTTTATCCGGACCACTCCCCTTTCGCGCAATCGATTTGGTGGTTATTAAACCAATCACCCCCTTGAAGTGAAGAAACTGTGAGTAACCGGGTGATAATTGGTAAAAGTCATCTTGCTATAACCCGGCGAGCAGTGGAATAATGAATCCGTTTTCCGCGTTAAATCCGGGTTTTGTAAGGATGTCGACGGAATGACCAATTTTGTCTGACCGATCATCCACGCAGCAATGGCGTAAGACGTATTGATCTTTCAGGCAGTTAGCGGGCTGCGGGTTGCAGTACTTCCCGGTATAAGGATTGTTCTCTGGAGAGTTTTCCCAGGCAATTCCCCTGATAATTGCGCTGTGTTTCCGTATGAAACCCAGGCAACCGACACTCTGCGCCTCTTAAGCGAGCGACAACCGTGAGGTTGGCGACGTGAATAGACACGAGGCCATCGGTTCATACCCCGGAAAGCGTCACCTTGCCCGCAGCTTTGTCGTCAATGTAAGAATAACGAGTAAGTTACGATGAAAAGAATGTTAATCAACGCAACTCAGCAAGAAGAGTTGCGTGTCGCCCTTGTGGATGGGCAGCGCCTGTACGATCTGGATATCGAAAGTCCTGGACACGAACAGAAAAAAGCGAACATTTACAAAGGCAAAATCACCCGCATTGAACCAAGCCTTGAAGCTGCATTTGTCGATTACGGTGCTGAGCGTCACGGTTTCCTTCCTCTCAAAGAAATCGCCCGCGAATATTTTCCTGCAAACTACAACTCCCATGGCCGTCCGAACATTAAAGATGTTCTGCGTGAAGGTCAGGAAGTTATCGTCCAGATCGATAAAGAAGAGCGTGGCAACAAAGGTGCCGCACTGACCACCTTTATCAGCCTGGCAGGAAGTTATCTGGTATTGATGCCAAACAACCCGCGTGCGGGTGGCATCTCTCGCCGTATCGAAGGCGATGACCGTACCGAGCTGAAAGAAGCGCTGGCAAGTCTCGAGCTGCCAGACGGCATGGGCCTTATCGTGCGCACCGCAGGCGTCGGCAAATCTGCCGAAGCGTTGCAGTGGGACCTGAGCTTCCGTCTGAAGCACTGGGAAGCCATCAAGAAAGCGGCTGAGAGCCGTCCTGCTCCGTTCCTGATCCACCAGGAAAGCAACGTTATTGTGCGTGCCTTCCGTGATTATCTACGTCAGGACATCGGTGAAATTCTGATTGATAACCCGAAAGTGCTTGAGCTGGCTCGCCAGCACATCGCCGCGCTGGGTCGCCCGGATTTCACCAGCAAAATTAAACTGTACACCGGTGAAATCCCGCTGTTCAGCCACTATCAGATTGAATCCCAGATCGAGTCTGCCTTCCAGCGTGAAGTGCGTCTGCCGTCCGGCGGTTCTATCGTAATTGATACCACCGAAGCGCTGACCGCTATCGACATCAACTCCGCGCGTGCAACCCGTGGCGGCGACATCGAAGAGACCGCCTTCAACACCAACCTTGAAGCCGCTGATGAAATCGCCCGCCAGCTCCGCCTGCGCGACCTGGGTGGTCTGATTGTTATCGACTTCATCGACATGACCCCGGTTCGCCACCAGCGTGCGGTTGAAAACCGTCTGCGTGAAGCGGTGCGCCAGGATCGCGCACGTATCCAGATTAGCCATATCTCGCGCTTCGGCCTGCTGGAAATGTCCCGTCAGCGTCTGAGCCCGTCACTCGGCGAGTCCAGCCATCACGTCTGCCCGCGCTGTTCCGGTACGGGTACCGTGCGTGACAATGAATCGCTCTCCCTCTCTATTCTTCGTCTGATTGAAGAAGAAGCGCTGAAAGAGAACACCAAAGAGGTTCACGCCATCGTTCCGGTGCCGATTGCCTCCTACCTGCTGAACGAAAAACGTGCAGCGGTAAGCGCAATCGAAGCGCGTCAGGGCGGTGTTCGCTGCATCATCGTGCCAAACGACGAGATGCAAACCCCGCACTATCACGTGCTGCGCGTGCGTAAAGGCGAAGAGACAAGCACCCTCAGCTACCTGCTGCCGAAGCTGCATGAAGAAGAAATGGCGCTGCCATCGGATGAAGAGCCTGCCGAGCGTAAACTGCCTGAGCAGCCTGCATTAGCAACCTTCATCATGCCGGAAGCCCCGCCGGAAGCGACGCTGGAAAAACCAGCGGCAAAACCTGCCGTGCAAAAGGCGGCCCCTGCCGCGCCAAAAGCGCAGCCTGAGCAGCCGGGTCTCCTGAGCCGCATCTTCGGTGCGTTGAAAAAAATGTTTGCTGGCGAAGAAGTTCAGCCTGAGCAGCCGAAAGAAGCGCCAAAAGAAGCGAAACCAGAGCGTCAGCAGGACCGTCGTAAGCGTCAGAACAATCGTCGCGATCGTAATGACCGCAACGACCGTAGCGATCGTAACGAGCGCCGTGATAATCGTTCCGAGAACAACGAAGGTCGTGAACAACGCGAGGACAACCGTCGCAACCGTCGCGAGAAGCAACAGCAGAACGTTGAAGATCGTGAGATTCGCCAGCAGGCGGGCGATGAGTCCGAGAAGAGCAAACAGCGTGACGAGCAGCAACCTCGCCGCGAGCGTAACCGTCGTCGTAACGACGAGAAACGCCAGGCCCAGCAGGAAGTCAAAAACCTGAACCGCGAAGCGCCTGTTGAACAGCAGGACACGGAGCAGGAAGAGCGTACTCAGGTTATGCCGCGTCGTAAGCAGCGTCAGCTGACCCAGAAAGTACGTGTGGGTGCTGTTCAGACGGAAGAAAACGACGTTATCGCGGTTGAAGCAGCAGAAAGCACAACGGGTACCCAGGTTGCAAAAGTTGACCTGCCAGCCGTAGTGGAAAATCAGGTTGAGCAGGACGAAAGCAGCGAAAACCGTGACAACGCAGGTATGCCGCGTCGCTCCCGTCGTTCTCCGCGTCATCTGCGCGTGAGCGGTCAGCGTCGTCGTCGCTACCGTGACGAGCGTTACCCGACTCAGTCGCCAATGCCGCTGACCGTGGCGTGCGCCTCACCTGAGATGGCATCCGGTAAAGTCTGGATCCGTTATCCGGTTGCTCGCCCGGAGCAGGCTGTTGAAGAACAGGCTGTGACCGAAGAGGTGATTGCACCGGTAGCAGCGGTGGAAGACGTCGTGACTGAAGCGGCAACCTTGGTTGAACCGCAGGTTGTTGACACGGCGGCACCGCAGGCTGTGGAAGTGGAAACGACCCATCCTGAAGTGATTGCTGCGCCGGTTGATGCCGCCCCGCAGATCATTGCCGAAGAAGATACCGTGGTGGCTGAAGAAGTCGCGGAGGAAGCTGAGCCGGTCTCCGCAGCAGAAGAACCCGCAGACGTTACCGTCGAAACGGTGACGGAAGAGGTTGTTCAGGACGTCGAGATTCAGGTTGAGCCTGTTGTCGAAGAGGTCAAAGAAGCTGAAGTGAAATCCGAGCCGGTTGAGGTCGTTGCCGCTCCAGCGCCTGCTCACGTTGCTACCGCGCCGATGACTCGCGCCCCGGCACCTGAGTATGTACCTGAAGCGCCACGCCATAGCGACTGGGTTCGTCCGGCATTCAACTTCGAAGGCAAAGGTGCTGCCGGTGGTCACAGTGCAACGCACATGGCTACTGCGCCAGCTACTCGTCCTCAGCCTGTTGAATAACGCACACTAAGACTGAAAGCCGACCTTCGGGTCGGCTTTTTTATGGCTGTTGCAGGGGCTTTCTCATTCCGGTGACCTCCGGCATTATCTGCCGCATCAGCTCCAGAAAACGCCGCAAGCGCGCCGGATAATAACGAGACCAGGGGTAAACCAGATGTACCGGTAACGCTGCCGGCTGCCACTCTGGCAGTAGATGCACCAGTCTTCCTTCCTGAATATCATCCTGTACTGTCCAGCTGGATACCACCGCCACGCCCAGCCCGGTGAGTGCCGTATTGCGCGCCACATACAGGCTGTCGGTACTCAGGCGTGGCGTAATGGTAACCCGCGCCGGGGCAGATGATGCATCGTGGAAAAGCTCCACATGGCGTTGATAAAAAGAGCTGATGGCAATCCAGGGAAGCTGCTGCAAATCTTCCGGCGTTTTAACCGCGGGATAACGGGCCAGTAATTCCGGTGAAGCCACCACCGAGCGCGGCACTTCAGCCAGCAGCACGGACACGGTTGCCGGATCGACTTCCACACCCACCCGAATAGCACAGTCAAGGTTGTCGCCGAGGAAATCAACCGAGCGATCGTTGAGCATCCACTCTACAGAAAGCTGGGGATAGCGCTGTAAAAATTCGGTTAACGGTTTCAGAAGCTGATCCTGGCCAAACGCGTGCGGGGCGCGCACCCTCAGCACCCCAACCGGTTCATCTTCCGTCTGCCCTACCTCGTCTTCCAGCGCCAGCCAGCTGTCAATCACCCGTCGGGCATGCTGATAGCAGCGTTCGCCGTCATCGGTCAGCCGGGTCGTATGGGTTGTGCGCAGCATCAGGCGTACTCCCAGCATGGTCTCAAGCGACTGCAACCGTCGGCTCACCGTGGCCTGGGTTGTTGCCAGCTGACGTGCCGCCGCAGAAAGAGACCCCGCCTCCACAATGCGAACAAACGTTCGCATCAGTTCTACCCGATCTATACGCTCAGACCTTTTCATACCATTTTTACCCATACGCCACACGTATAAGCGTTTTACCACCGCGCCCGCTACCGTCGCAAGGCGTACTGATAAAAAATAGCCGCACACGACGAATGAGGAACATCTTATGAACACAACCACCACCCGGGCCGTAAGCCGCTGGGTAATCTTAATGCTGGCGCTCGGTGCGGGCTTTAGCGTGGCATCCATCTATTATGCCCAGCCTCTGCTGCCGCTGATGGGCTCAGACCTGCATCTGAGCATCGAAGGCATGGGCATGGTCCCGACGCTCACCCAGGCGGGTTATGCCCTGGGCATCCTGTTTCTGCTCCCGCTCGGCGATCGTCATGACCGCAGAACGCTGATCCTGATAAAAAGTGCGGCCCTGGCGCTGTTCCTGCTGGGTTGTAGCCTGACCGGACAACTGCACTCCCTGCTGCTCACCAGCCTGCTGATTGGCATGGCCGCCACCATGGCGCAGGATATTGTCCCGGCCGCAGCGATCCTCGCGCCGGAAGGTAAACAGGGAAAAACGGTCGGCACGGTGATGACCGGCCTGCTGCTGGGGATTTTGCTCTCCAGAACCGTCAGCGGCGTGGTCGGTGAAGCCTTTGGCTGGCGGGTGATGTATCAGCTGGCTGCTGCAAGCATTGCCTTTGTCGGCGTGGTGATGTGGGCCGTACTCCCACGTTTTGCTATTCACTCCACGCTGAGCTATCCCGCGCTGATGCGTTCCATGGAGCACCTGTGGCGTCGTTACCCGGCACTGCGTCGCGCGGCGCTGGCTCAGGGTTTTCTGTCGATTGCCTTTAGCGCATTCTCGTCAACGCTGGCGGTCATGCTGCTGGAACGGTATCACCTTGGCAGCGCCGTAGCGGGTGGATTTGGTATTGCCGGAGCCGCTGGTGCGCTGGCTGCACCGCTGGCAGGGGGTCTGGCAGATAAGCTGGGCGCCGGTAAAGTGACCCAGCTGGGTGCCGCGCTGGTGACCCTCTCGTTTGCCCTGATGTTCATGATGCCGGCACTGGGTGTACACGGTCAGTTGATCCTGATTGCCCTCTCCGCGGTCGGTTTCGATCTCGGCTTGCAGTCCAGCCTCGTGGCCCACCAGAACCTGGTCTACAGCCTTGAGCCGCAGGCCCGCGGACGCCTGAACGCCCTGCTGTTTACCGTCATTTTCATCGGAATGGCGCTGGGCTCGGCATTAGGCAGCAATATCTATACGCTGGCAGGCTGGTCTGGCGTGGTGGCTCTGGCAACCCTGTGTGGTGCCATTGCGCTGGCTATCAGAGTGATTGAAAGCGCCCGGGTGCTGTCCGCACAGGCAGAACGTGTGTAAAAAAAATGCCCAACCCGGACGGGTTGGGCAGTCAAAACATGCCCAGTTTCAAGACATGTCAAACAGGTCAGAGTCTTATTTGTTCATCTGGAACAAAGACATACCCTGCATATCGCTAAAGGCTTTATACGAGGCCTGCAACGCCGCCTGCTGCATGGTGTAGGACGAAATCACCGAGTTCCAGTCCACGTCAACCAGGTTACTCATCTGCTGCGTCTGACCCAGCGCGCGGTCTTCACCCAGAGCGTCCAGCTTGCCCAGCTCATCCAGCTTGATGCCGAGGTCGGCGCGCACGGTCAGCACGTTGTTGAGGGAGTTGCTCAGGCCACGGTTGGCTTTATCAATAGCCGCCGTAAACGCCTCGGCTTTCGTTTCGTCCTCCCCAATCGGCGTATTCAACGCTTCAATTGCGGAGTCGAGGATCTTGAACAAATTCGTTTCCGGCGCACTACCATCTGGCTCTGGCTTGGCATTGCTGGTGAAGCTATCGAAAACTTCAGTGCCCGTATGGCTAATTTGCATCGTGCGCGCGGAGTCAACCTGCTGGCTGATTGGCGTTCCGCCGCCCTTATAATCACCCGTCGCCTGGTCGAAAGCCGCCGCTTCGGTCTTGTAACCGGAAAAAATATAGCGACCGTTACCGTCCGTGCTGTTAGCCAGGTTCATGAGCTGATCGCGAATACCTTGCAGGTTCGTGGCCAGCGAAGCGCGGTCATCGTCACTTAACGTACCGTTGCCCGCATTGACAATCTTTTCCTGAGCAGCCTGGATGGCGGTTGTCACTTGCGATAACACGTTCTCTTCCAGCGAGACTTTCGTCGTAGCGAAGGAGCGTGCCAGCGCATACTGGCTGTTTTGCGTTTGAGCCTGAGAGAGCACAACGGCCTGCGAGGCGGCAATCGGATCGTCAGACGGACGGTTGATACGCTTCCCCGTAGACATCTGCTCGCCGTAGCTGAGCCAGAGACTTTGGGAGTTCGTCACGCCGCGCATGCTTTGCTCATACATCATTTGAGTACTAATACGCATTTTTTATGCCTCAGCCTTAGCGGATATTGATCAATGCATCAAACAGCGTGCTCGCCGTTTGCAGCACCTGCGCATTCGCCAGATAGTACTGCTGATAGCGTTGCAGGTTGCCATACTCTTCATCCAGGTTAACCCCGGAGATTGACTGCTGTTGTTTGGTCAGCTGCGTCACCACGTTAACTTTGGTTTCGCTGCTGGTTTTCAGCGACGCCGTGGTGCTGCCCACCGTACTGACCAGCGCGGCATAAGCATCGTTAAAGGTTTTGTTCCCTCCCACCAATTTGGCGCTCTGTAAATCCAGCAGCTTCTGGCCATTGGTATTGTCGCTTTCGCCGCTTCCTTTCGCGGAGGCCATCGCCAGTTTGGATTCGTCGCTGATCGCTACGTCCATATTCACAATGACGTCATTCACCGGTTTGACGATGAAACTGTCTTTATTATCGGCTGAGCCGCTAATCTTAACGTTGAGACCATCAAACGACAGATTACCGCTGCCGTCAGGCTTGGCCGTGAAGCTGGTATTGTCCGACAGACGCGTGATTGTCCAGTCAGTACCGTTGTACTCAACTTTATAGTTTGTCGCCTGGACCTTTGTACTGTCCGTCATCGTGGCCGTAACGGACGCGCTTCCGGTGTTTTTACCGTTACTCAGCACTGCCGGCGAGCCAAAATCAAACAGCTTGCCGCCTGCATCCCCGTTGGCATCAAAGCCAGCCTGGTGCTGGGTATTCATGGCATCCGCAAACGCCAGCGCCATCTGGTTAAGTGTGTTTCGCGCCTGATCCAGATCCTGAGAACGGAACGTTAACAGCCCGCCAAGCGACCCCGTGGTGATCTGTTTTTCTGAGATCTCCACGTTGCCCGCTGCGGCATCCACATACGCAATTGTTGTACGCGCTGGGTCCGCACTGGATTTCACCGCCGCCAGCTGGCTGGCGTTGCTGCCCTGTACCAGGGTGTAACCGTTGGCGATAGAGATGTTGTAGGTGCCGCTGTCCTGTACGGTGACGTCCACACCGACAATCTTGTTCAGTTCACTCACCAGCTGATCGCGCTGATCGAGCAGTTCGTTCGGAGATGCGCCCGCACCGACGCCAGTCAGTCGGGAGATCTGATCGTTAAGATTGGCAATCTGTTTCGCGTAGTTATTGATCTGATCGACGCTGGTAGAAATCGCCGTATTGACCTGCGCATCCTGATCGCGGAGATATTGATCGTTGGTTTTAAACTGGTTTACCAGACCATCCGCCTTCCCGAGTACCGTCTGGCGAGCAGCCGGATCTTCTGCGTTACTCACCAGCGTTTGCAGGCTTTTAAAGAAATCCTGGAGGTTGGCAGAAAGCGAGTTCGTGGTATCAGAAAGCACATCGTCAATTTTTGACATCTGCTGGTAGCGCGTGGTCAGCCCACTGCTCTGGTTCTGCGCCGCGCGCAGCTGGTTGGTGATAAACGCATCATATTCACGCTGAACACCGGAGACATAGACCCCGTTACCCACCCAGCCACCGCCGGTCAGGGTGCTGTTTGATGCCCCCAGAATGGTGGTCTGACGGGTATAACCTGCCACGTTGTAGCTTGAAATATTATTACTGACGGTATTGAGTGCCGACTGCGCAGCACTGAGGCCACTCATGGCGCTGTTAATCAAACTGGACATGGGGGTTCCTTTTATACGTTCAGACACGAGTCCTGATGAAGGTTATCGGCAACCTCCACCGGGACTTGAGAACTTTCAGAACAGATTTTCGAGATCTGTGTTATACGCTTTGCTGACCTTCTCAGACATGGATTTCAGCTGCTGGATCATGCTGGTCAGCTTGCGCGCATAGTTTGGATCGGTCGCGTAGCCAGCATTCTGCAATGCCTGAGCGCCCTGCTCTGGCGTGGCGGCCTGGGTCACGGCGGTGTAGCGCGGATTCCGGCTCAGCAGCCCGACATAATCCGACAACGCTTCCAGATACGAGCTGTAGACGCGGAATTTGGCTTTCACCTTCACTGCCGCACCGTTCTCATATTCGGTGGTGGTGATCTCGGTGGTCGGCCCTTTCCAGCTGGAGGTGGCCTTCACGCCAAAGATGTTGAAGCTCGGCTCGCCGTTCTCCCTGCGGATTTGACGTTGCCCCCAGCCCGACTCCAGCGCCGCCTGCGCCAGAATCAGATGGTGCGGCACGCCGCTCTCTTCACTGGCAAGACGCGCCGGCAGGGAGAGCTGCGCCAGGAAGTCTTTGCTGTCGCCGGAGAGCGGCTCGTCACGCGTTTCTGCCGGCTTCGGCATCGCCTTACGCACCATCTGCGTCAGCGCCTGATTTTGATAACTGGTCACCTTTTCGAGATCAAACTTCAGCGGCACCTGCGGCGGGGCCTCTTCAGGCGGGAGCCCCTGAGCGGCTGCGGTCTGCTTCACAATCATGTCCGCCAGGCCGAGCCCCTTTCCGGCGGTCATTTGCTGGGCAATCTGCTGATCGTACATGCTGGTGTAAAGCCGCGTGGAATCGCTGCTAAACATGCCATCTTTCGGCAGGGTTTCACGCATGCTTTTCAACATCATTTGTACGAACATGCCTTCCACCTGACGGGCAACCGGGCGGATATTCGCCACCGGATCCTTGCCCGCTTTGGTTTTCAGCTCGTTGAGCGACTGGGCATCCCAGGCGGCACTGGTCAACAGTTTGCTATCGGTCAGCATTTAGATGATTTCCAGTCTGGCGCGCAGGCAGCCTGCACTTTGCATGGATTGCAGAATGGACATCAGATCCATTGGCGTTGCACCCAGCGCATTCAGAGCACGCACCACGCTGTTCAGGTTGGCGCTGGAGCGCACGCTCTGCAACGAACCGCCGCTCTGCCGTAAATCAATCTGCGTTTGCGGGGTCACTACCGTCTGACCGCCGCCAAACGGGGTATCCGGCTGGCTGACGTTGGCCGAGCGGTTAACCGTGACGGAGAGATTGCCCTGCGCAACGGCGCAGCTGTCCAGCGTCACTTCGCGGTTCATCACCACCGAGCCGGTACGGGAGTTGATAATGACTTTCGCATCCTGCACCGGCACGTTCACTTCCATATTCTGGATATCGGCCAGCAACCGCACCTGGTTGCTGCTGCCGGTTGACGTGCGGATCTGCACGGTACGGGCATCCAGCGCGGTGGCGCTGCCGTAGCCCCGGCTGCGGTTGATGGTGTCAGCGATCTGCTGCGCCATCGTAAAGTCTTCGTTATTCAGTTGCAGGTTAATGGTGTTGCCGGTGCCGAACTGGGTCGGCAGCTCACGTTCGATGATCGCGCCGTTGGTAATACGTCCCCCGTTCAGCTGGTTCACCTGCACGCTGCTGCCGCCCGCCGACGCGCCTGCTCCGCCAACCAGAATGTTGCCCTGCGCCAGAGCATACACCTGGCTGTCGACGCCTTTCAGCGGCGTCATCAGCAACGTACCGCCGCGCAGGCTTTTGGCGTTACCCATCGACGAGACAACCACGTCGATGGTCTGCCCCTGACGCGCAAAGGCCGGATAAGACGCGGTCACCATCACGGCCGCCACGTTTTTCAGCTGCATGTTGGTCCCGGCCGGTACGGTAATACCGAGCTGCGAGAGCATGTTGTTCAGGCTCTGGGTGGTGAACGGCGTCTGGGTCGTCTGGTCACCCGTCCCATCCAGCCCCACCACCAGGCCGTAGCCAATCAGCGAGTTTTCGCGCACGCCCTGCACGCTGGTGAGATCGCGTATGCGATCGGCCTGCGCAACGGTAGCGACCAGCGACAGCGCCACGGCGAAGAGAAATTTATACATAGGTCACCTCGCTTACATCGGCGATAAGTTAAGGAAGAAGCGTTGCAGCCAGCCCATATTTTGCGCTTCGTTGATGTAGCCGTTGCCGACGTACTCAATGCGCGCATCCGCCACCTGAGTGGACGGTACGGTATTGGTGCCGCTGATGGTGCGAGGGTTAACCACACCGGAGAAGCGAATGAATTCCGTACCCTGGTTAATGGCGATCTGTTTTTCGCCCACCACGTGCAGGTTGCCGTTCACCAGAACCTGGTCAACCGTAACCGTCAGCGTTCCGCTGAAGGTGTTGCTGGCGTTCGCACCACCTTTACCGTTAAAGGTGTTGCCGCCGGAGGCTTCCACATCCGCACGGGCGTTGCCGAACAGCCCTTGCAGATAGCGCGGCACGGTGTCGAAGCCAAAATTGGTTTTGCCGTCGCGGCTGGCGTTCGCCGACGAGCTCTTACTCGCACTGACGTTTTCCTGCAACACAATGGTCAGCGTATCGCCAACGTTACGCGGACGACGGTCTTCAAACAGCGGCTGATAACCGTAGTTAATCGGCTGCGCGGTCTGGAAAATAGAGCCGTTCACCACCGGCGCGGGGCCGGGAACGGGTTGGGCGGTAGTCGCACCCTGTACCAATGGTTTAGACGGGATCCAGGCACACCCGCTGAGGGTGACGGCCAGAACAGTCAGGATCGGATAACGAAACGCCGCGTTTTTTTGCATTGCCTTCATCTTCGAAAACAGGGAGCCGGTGCGACGTTTACCGCACCGGGCTACACCTTAGAGTTGCGTCAGTTTTTGCAGCATCTGGTCGGTCGTCGACACTGCTTTACTGTTAATTTCATAGGCGCGCTGGACCTGGATCATATTCACCAGCTCTTCCGCCACGTTAACGTTCGAGGTTTCCACATACCCCTGATACAGCAGCCCCGCCCCGTTCAGGCCCGGGGTGCTTTCATTTGGCGTGCCGGAAGACTGCGTTTCGGTGTAGAGGTTCTCGCCGATGCTTTCCAGTCCGGTATCGTTCATGAAGGTGGTCAGGTTGAGCTGTCCAACCTGGACCGGCGCGGCCTGACCTTGCTGAGTGACGCTGACGATGCCGTCACGACCAATGGTGATACTCAGCGCGTTCGCCGGTATGGTGATCGCAGGCTGAACCTGGAAACCGCCCGCCGTCACCAGCTGGCCGTTCTGATCCACCTGGAACGAACCATCGCGGGTATAGGCGGAGGTCCCGTCAGGCAGCTGCACCTGGAAGAAACCCTGACCTTTAATGGCAACGTCTTTACTGTTGTTGGTCTGGGACAGGTTGCCCTGGCTGTGCAGACGCTCGGTGGCGACCGGGCGCACGCCGGTACCAATTTGCAGACCGGACGGCAGCGTGGTTTGCTCAGAAGACTGCGCCCCTGGCTGACGAATCGTTTGATAAAGCAAATCTTCGAAAACCGCACGCTGGCGCTTGAAACCATTGGTGCTGACGTTTGCCAGGTTGTTGGCAATCACATCCATATTGGTTTGCTGTGCGTCCAGACCGGTTTTCGCGATCCATAAAGAACTGATCATAGGGAGTCCTGTTAACTCATAGCCAGAAGTTGGTTAGCCTTGCCTGCGTTTTCATCGACGCTGCTGATGATTTTCATCTGCATTTCGAAGCGGCGGGCGCTGGCGATCATGTCGGTCATGGCTTCCACCGGTTTGACGTTACTGCCTTCCAGCACGCCGGACATCACGCGGATGGTCGGGTCGGCCTGTAACGTGGCGCCACGCGTGGCCTGCGCCGCCTGGGTCAGACGGAACATCCCGTCATCGCCACGCTGCACTTCGTTGCCTTCCGCTTTCACCAGCTTCAGACGACCGACAGGCGCAACGGTGTTCGCCGGGTCGCCCGGGTTTAACGCCGAGATCGTCCCGTCTGCCGCAATGGTCAGCTCTGACCCTTCCGGCACCGTCAACGGACCGGCTTCGCCCATAACCGGATGCCCCTGAATCGTCAGCTGCCCGGTGGCGCTCACCTGGATATTACCGTTGCGGGTATACCCTTCCCCGCCGTCAGCCGTTTGCACCGCCAGCCAGCCGTCCTGCTGAAGGGCAACGTCCAGCGGACGCGCGGTGTAATCCATCTGACCTGGCGTCATGTCGGCGCCCGGCGTGGAGGCGGTGACCAGCGTACGCGTGGGCAATGACAGCCCTTCTACCGGCACCGCACGCAGCGCGTTGAGCTGCGCACGAAAACCTGGCGTGGAAGCGTTCGCAAGGTTGCTGGCGGTAACAGCCTGCTGATTGAGCGTCTGGCTTGCTGCGCCCATCGCTGTATATATTGCGTGATCCATTGCGCTTTCCCGTCAGCTGCTTAACGCAGGTTAACCAGCGTGTTGAGGATCTGATCCTGGGTTTTGATGGTCTGCGCGTTGGACTGGTAGTTACGTTGCGCGACGATCATGTTCACCAGCTCTTTACTCAGATCGACGTTGGAGGCTTCCAGCGCACCGTTAGTCAGCGTGCCGAAGTTACCGGAACCCGCGGTTCCCAGCAGGGCAACCCCGGAAGACTGCGTGGCAGACCAGACGTTATCCCCTTCGGATTTCAGGCCTTCGTTGTTGGCGAAGTTTGCCAGCACGATCTGGCCCAGCACCTGGGTCTGTTCGTTCGAATAGTTACCGACAACGGTACCGTCATCGTTGATCTGGTAGCTCACCAGATCGCCCGGCTTATAGCCGTTCTGGCTCGTCGCCACGATATTGTTCGCACCGGTGTTTTGCTGCATGGAGTTGGCGAAGCTCATGTCAAACGTGGCTGGCGTCGCGCCCGGAACGGTGCCCGTTGTGATCTTGATATCATCGCCCCCCGTCAGCACACCACTCTCGTTAAAGGTCAGCGTGGTTGCCAGTTTCGCTGCATCTCCCGCTACGCTGCCGTCCTGCGAATACACTTTCCAGGAGTTAGCTGGCGTCTCGTTTTTGACATAAAACAGGTTCATGTTGTGCGCATTACCCTGGCTGTCAAACACCGTCACGGTGCCTTTCTTGTTGTAAGAGTCAGGGTTGGACGGATCGAAGGCGACGGTTGGCGCGGTATCGGTGGAGTTCAGGTTGATCTGCTGAGAGGCCGTGGTGGTGGACTTCGCCGCCATCAGCGTCGTTGGGATGGAGATCGCCTGCGGATTCGCACCGGTTTGCACCGTAGGCGGCGTGCCGGCAACCGGATAACCGGTTAACTGAAGCCCCTGCATGTTCACCAGGTTACGGTTTTCATCCAGCTTGAACTGGCCGTTGCGGCTGTAGAACACGGAACCGTTGGCATCCACCATACGGAAGAAACCGTTCTGGCTGATGGCGACGTCCAGACCGCGACCGGTGTTGGTGGTCGTCCCGTCGGTGAAGTCCTGGGTGATACCCGCAACCTTCACGCCCAGGCCCACTTTAGAGCCTGCAAACATATCTGCAAAAGACGCAGAACCGGATTTAAAACCATAGGTCGCGGAGTTGGCGATGTTGTTGCCAATGACGTCCAGGTTGGTGGCCGCAGCATTCAGGCCGCTGACCGCTTGAGAAAAGGCCATGACTTACTCCTGATAAGTATGAAGGCTTAGATAATCTGCCGAACTTCGTCGAGTGTGGTGGTACCGGAGGTACCCAAATCCAGTTTGTTACCATCGCTACCTTTGATGACGCCCTGAACCAGGGCAAACTGTAGCGGCTGAGCCACCAGCTGAGTGGTGCCGTTGCTGGCGCTAATCGCAACCTGATACGAGCCGTTAGGCGCTTTAGTGCCGTCGGTCAGGCTGCCATCCCAGGTAAAGGTATGAACGCCCGCTTTAAGCTCGCCAATCTCAATCGTGCGCACCACGTTGCCGCTGGCGTCTTTGATTGTGGCGGTGACTTTGTCGGCCGGCTGCTGCAATTCAACGCCAAACGGCGTCGTGGTGGTGGTGGACGTGCCATCGGTAGTGCTGGTGCCCGCCAGAATCGTGGTCCCCGGGATCATCACCCCGTGACCGATCAGGTTGGCGGCCTGCAAGGACTGGCTGTTATCGATTTGACCGGAGACCGAGCCGAGCGTAGTGTTCAGTTTCTCAATGCCGCTGACGGTACTGATCTGCGCAAGCTGCGTGGTCAGTTCGTTGTTCTGCATCGGATTGGTCGGGTCCTGATTTTTCAGCTGCGCCACCAGCAGGGTCAGAAAGCTGCTCTGTAAATCGGAGGCATTGCTCCCGGTGAGAGAGCTGGAACCGGTCGCACTGCTGGTGCTGTTGACGCCGGTATTTGTCGGGTCATTCACGTTTACGGCGATGGACATGCGTGTCTCCTTTACTGGCCGAGAGTGAGTGTTTTGAGCATCATGCTCTTCACGGTATTAAGCACTTCGACATTTGCCTGGTAACTGCGCGACGCGGACATGGAGTTCACCATCTCCCCGACCACATCCACGTTCGGCATTTTCACGTAGCCGCTGGCATCCGCGAGCGGGTTGCCAGGCTCGTAAACCAGCTTGTCGGGTGCCTGGCTCTCAACCACGTCCGCCACTTTTACGCCGCCCGTTGCCGCACCCGGTGCAGCATCAACCTGGAAGACAACCTGTTTAGCGCGATACGGTTGCCCGTCAGGGCCGGTCACGCTGTCGGCGTTGGCCAGGTTACTGGCGGCCACGTTCAGTCGTTTGGACTGCGCCGTTAATGCCGAACCGGCGATATCAAAAATATTCAGCAAGGCCATTTACTAATTGCCCCCCTGTAGGACGGTCATCATGCCTTTAATTTGCCCGCCGAGTAGCGTCAGACCTGTCTGGTATTGCAGGCTGTTATCGGCAAACTGTGTGCGCTCCCGGTCCATGTCGACGGTATTGCCATCAAGTGAGGGCTGATCGGGAATACGGTAAAGCAGGTCGGTCGTTGGCGCGGTCATCGCCTGAGCGGGAATATGACGTGAGGATGTCAGGGCCAGTGAGACACCCGTTCCTTCGGCACGTCCACGCTCCATCACTTTTTTGAGTTCACTGGAAAAATCAATATCGCGCGCCTGATACCCGGGGGTATCCGCGTTGGCGATATTGGCGGCTAAAATCTCCTGCCGCTGGGCGCGTAAATTGAGCGCTTCCTGCTGAAAACGTAACGCGGCGTCGAGTTTATCGAGCATGTCTCCTCCGCTGATGAGAAAATTTCAGTTCACAGCTTAAATCTCACCCCGTCTCCCCTATCGACGGAATAAGCGCAAAATGCGTCGCTATTTGTTGCGTTGATGGAAAACCACTGCGGGTAGAATTTGCTAAATTCTGGACATGGTGGAACGTGCGATGCGGACTTTTAAACGTGGCCTGGCGGCGACCCTACTGCTTTTAAGCCCTCTGGTGCAGGCTGAGGGGTTAGAGGACCAGCTCAATGCATTCTTTGCGCAGAAGCTGGCCGGTTTCAGCGATGACGTACGCGTGACCGTGCGCACCCCGCCTAACCTTTATCCTTCCTGCGAAGCCCCGTCATTTAGCGTGACCGGCAGCACCCGCTTATGGGGCAACGTGAACGTGCTGGCGCGTTGCGCCAATGAAAAACGCTACTTACAGGTTGCGGTTCAGGCGACGGGCAATTATGTTGTCGCCGCCGTTCCCATTCCCCGGGGCAGCCTGCTGCAACCTGACAGCGTAACGCTGAAGCGAGGCCGTCTGGATCAGCTTCCACCGCGGACGATGCTGGATATCAACCAGGCTCAGGAGGCGGTCAGCCTGCGCGATGTCGCTCCTGGACAGGCGATACAGCTATCCATGCTGCGCCAGGCGTGGCGGGTGAAAGCGGGACAACAGGTGATGGTGGTCGCCAATGGCGAAGGCTTTAGTATCAACAGTGAAGGAAAAGCGCTGAATAATGCCGCAGTGGCGCAAAATGCCCGGGTCAGAATGTCCTCAGGCCAGGTGGTCAGCGGCACGGTCGGTCCTGATGGGAATATTCTGATTAACCTGTAATCTTTTTAAAGATTTCGCGGCGACTGCCGATAAATATTCAACAAATGATGATGTCAGGCGCAAACGCCGCGAACCCTCGATGAGGACAACACTATGAGCATTGATCGTACATCAGCCCTGAAGCCGGTTAGCACTGTACAACCTCGCGAAACGAATGAGGCTGCCCCGCAAAAAACGCGTCTGGAAAAAACGTCGACGGCTAACAGCACCAGCGTCACGCTGAGCGATGCGCAGTCGAAGCTGATGCAGCCAGGCAGCAGCGATATCAATATGGAACGTGTTGAAGCGCTGAAAACGGCTATCCGTAACGGCGAACTGAAAATGGATACCAGCAAAATCGCTGATGCGCTGATTCAGGACGCACAGAGTTTCCTCCAGAGTAACTAACCGTATGAGTCGACTGTCAGAAATACTGGATCAGATGACGGTGGTCCTGAACGACCTGAAAACGGTGATGGATGCAGAACAGCACCACCTCTCTTCTGGTCAAATCAACGGCAGCGCGTTGCAACGCATAACTGAAGATAAAAGCTCGCTGCTGGCGACCCTGGATTATCTGGAAAAACAGCGACGCGCTGAGCAAGACGCGAAACGCAGCGCCAATGATGAGATCAACGAACGCTGGCAGACCATTACAGAAAAAACCCAGCATCTTCGCGATCTCAACCAGCATAACGGCTGGCTGCTGGAAGGACAGATTATCCGTAATCAGCAGGCGCTTGAAGTGTTAAAGCCCTATAAAGAGCCGGGGCTGTACGGTGCGGATGGTCAGACGGCCACGGCACGTATCACGGGTGGGAAAAAGATTTCGATTTGACGCAGTAGCGGCACGTCATGAAGCGGGGAGCACCTTCTGGTGAACTCCCCTTTTGGCGTTTATACCGTGCGGCGGGTGAACTCTTTCACTTTGAAGCCAAGCACCGCCAGCGTGGCAAAGTACGCCACCACACCGACCACCACCACGGCCATCAGACGCATCAGGCGGTAAGGCATGGTGCCCTGCGCCCACTCAGGCATGACATACAACATGCCAACCAGCGCGGCCGCCATCACCACTACCGCAATCGCCAGACGCAGCAGGAAGCTTGCCCAGCCCGGCTGCGGTGTGAAGATATCCTGCTTGCGCAGCTGCCAGTACAGCAGCCCGGCGTTCAGACAGGCCGCCAGACCAATCGACAATGACAGCCCCGCGTGTTTCAGCGGTCCAATAAACGCCAGGTTCATCAGCTGCGTCATGATCAGCGTCACAATGGCAATCTTAACCGGCGTTTTGATGTCCTGACGTGAATAGAAACCGGGCGCAAGCACCTTCACGACAATCAGCCCCATCAGCCCCACCGAGTAGGCTACGAGCGCACGCTGGGTCATGGCGGCATCAAAGGCGGTGAACTTTCCATACTGGAACAACGACACCGTCAGCGGTTTCGCCAGGATCCCCAGCGCCACCGCGCTTGGCAGCGCCAGCAGAAAACAGAGACGCAGGCCCCAGTCCATCAGGCGGCAGTATTCATCGTGGTTGCCGCTGGCGAAACTTTTCGACAGCGACGGCAGCAGAATAGTCCCCAGCGCCACGCCCAGCACCCCGGATGGAAACTCCATCAGACGATCGGCGTAGTACATCCAGGACACCGAGCCCGACACCAGGAAAGAGGCGAAGATGGTATTGATGATCAGCGAGATCTGGCTAACGGACACGCCGAGTATCGCCGGTCCCATCTGTTTGATAACGCGCATTGCGCCCGCATCTTTGAAATTAATGCGCGGCAGAACCAGCATGCCGATTTTTTTCAGGTGCGGAAGCTGGTAAGCAAGCTGTAACACGCCGCCGACGGTCACGGCCCAGGCCAGCGCCAGCACCGGTGGGTTAAAATGCGGCGCGGCGAACAGCGCAAAGCCAATCATGCTGACGTTGAGGAACGTGGGGGCAAAGGCCGGAACGGAGAAGCGGTTCCAGGTATTCAGGATGGCACCCACCAGCGACGCCAGCGAAATCAGCAGAATATAGGGGAAGGTTATACGCAGCAGTTGGGTGGTCAGGGCAAATTTATCCGCTGTGTCAGCAAAACCCGGCGCCGTCACCATGATCACCCAGGGCGCTGCCAGCATCCCCAGGACGGTCACGATCGCCAGCGCCAGCGTCAGTAATCCGGAAACGTAGGCCACAAAGACGCGGGTGGCATCTTCGCCCTGTTTGCTTTTATATTCTGCGAGGATCGGAACAAATGCCTGTGAAAAGGCCCCTTCGGCAAAAATACGGCGCAGCAGGTTTGGCAGCTTAAAGGCGACGAAAAAGGCGTCAGTCGCCATCCCGGCGCCAAAAACCCTTGCCACAATGGCATCGCGCGCAAAGCCAAGCACGCGGGAAAACATGGTCATCGAGCTGACGGCCGCCAGCGATTTTAATAAGTTCATTAACGTGAAGTTCCACAACCCTACGGATTTCCAGGACGGGCAAGCGTTAGCGCCACCCGGCAAAGCCAACAAGCGGCGCTTAGTCTAACCGGATTTCAACGAATTACTATCGGCAGATGTTACAACGCGTTATTCCGACATGGCTTCGCGCCAGAGTCGTTCCACAATGCGCTGCGCCAGAATAGCCTGCTCCCCGGACGTTTCAGGAACCGTCTGATTCTGCACGCAGGTGATGAAGTGACGCGCGCAGCCCACGAAGCCACGCTGCTCCAGGGTGCTTTGCCAGCCGGGAACCGGTAACGCGACCACGCCATTGCCCTTCTCTTCCCGCCACTCTCGCATATCGGTGACGTCATACAGCGCGCCATCCGTAACGGCCTGCACGGACTCGCGCTGGCTGCCCGCCCGACGATGCATGCTGGTCGTCACCTGCAAATGCTCAACGGCAAAATGATGTTCGGCGTAAACCATCTCTCCCTGCTCGTTGGTCAGCAGCGTGCCGCTTTGCAGCTGGGCTTTTCCGTTACTCAGCCACAGGGCCGTATCCACGACGTGGAGATAATCATCCAGCAGCGTGAAGCGCAGGTCGTTAGGCCCCACGCTGTCGGTACGGTGCTTATCCATACGCAGAGAGGCGAACGAGCCGGACTGCGCTTTAAGCTGCTGATAGAGCGGCGCAAAACGGCGGTTGAAGCCGACCATCAGCGTCAGCTTTTTACGCGCGGCCAGCTCAATCAGTCGCTCAGCATCCTGTACATTTTCCGCCAGGGGTTTATCCACGCAGACGTGAACGCCTGCGTTCAGCAACTCGCTCACCACCTGGTAGTGCGTCGCGGTTGAGGTATGCACAAATACCGCATCACATTCACGGGCTAAATCCTGTAGCGAACCGGCATAAGGGATGCGCCAGGTTTTGCAGATGCGCTCTGCTTTCTCGCGGGTGGGCGACCACGCCCCTTGCAGCGTCCAGTCGGACGCGGCGCCTAAAACGGGCAGCCAGGCTTTTTGCGCGATCCCTCCCAGCCCCACAACACCAATGCGTAATGTTGTCACGATTAATCTCCCAGATGTGCGAGTAACGCATCCAGACGCTGCTTCAGCCCGGCAACCTCGTCTTCCAGGGCCGCCACGCGCGCGTTCAGGCTGTCGTTTGATGCTGGCGTGTCGGATTCTACGGCCAGCGCAGAGGGCTCAACGTCGCCGCTAAAAAGGTGCATGTAGCGGCTTTCACGCTTGCCCGGCTCGCGGGGCAGACGCACCACGTAAGGACCGTCCTCGCGTGAGGCCAGCCCCTCCAGCGTCTGTTCAACGTCCTGCATATCCTGAAACTCATGCATGCGGGAGGCGCGTGTGCGCAGTTCACCCGGCGTCTGCGCCCCGCGCAGCAGCAGCGTGGTGATCACTGCCACTTCTGCGGCGCTGAGTTTTAAATCGCCAAATTCGGAATTACAAAAGCGCTGTTCATATTTAGTGACGCGATTACCGAAGCCGCTGACGGTGCGCAGGTAGTGGCGCTTCACCAGCTCGTCAAGGGTATCCTGCACCTCGTGCTCGCCAAGGTTCATCACCGGCTCACGGTTCGTCTTCTGGTTGCAGGCCATCGTGACGGCATTCACGGACAGAGGATACTGTTCCGGCGTGGTGACCTGCTTTTCCAGAAGGCAGCCGACCACGCGCGCTTCGGCGCCATTTAACTGATATTTCATTTTTTCTCCTTAACGACCCGCGGTCCACTCCTGCGTGGTGAGCGCGGTGAGCACATGGTCCCGCCACTCGCCGTCAATCAGCAGATAATCTTTGGCATAGCCCTCTTTCTCAAACCCCAGGCGGGCCAGCAGATCGCCGCTGCGCTTATTGTGCGGCATGTAGTTGGCCATAATGCGATGGATATGTTGCGTGCGCTGCATGTAGCGAATCGCCGCTGTCAGCGCCTCAAACATGAGCCCCTGCCCCTGCCATTTCTGACCGATGGAATACCCGAGGTAACAGGCGTGAAACGACCCGCGTACCACGTTTGAAAAATTGGCAATGCCAACGATCTCTTTCTCTTCCGGATCGAGAAGCGCGAAATAAAACGCACTTCCCTGTTTATGAAATTCTGCAATCATACTGAGGCGCGCCTGCCAGCCAGAGGGGTAGCAGTGGCTCTCGTCCCGAACGGGTTCCCAGGGTTTTAAAAACTGGCGATTCTCGGCGTAATAATCCGCCAGACGCCAGGCATCACGCTCATGCACCAGACGAACGACCAGCCTGTCCGTCGTCAGACGCACTTTTGGCACATTACTGCGATAGCCAAACATCGTTACCACTCCTTCCCGTCGCTTCTGCTCTGCCTGTTAGCTTTACTATACCTGCGCCTGTGCCTTCTGTGAAAACAGTGACATACCATTTTGATCGCTTTTCACATTTTTCGATGAGAACTCTCTATCAAAGCACCTTTTTGATAAAGAAATATTGTCGCCAGCGGGTATGGGAAAAAGCCCGGCGACACCGCAGAATGTTAGCGTGCTCACCTTTTATTTTCCCTGGAGGGAAAATGTCCCGCGTATCACAGGCCAGGAGCCTGGGTAAATATTTCCTGCTCGTCGATAACATGCTGGTCGTGCTCGGCTTTTTTGTCGTTTTTCCGCTTATATCGATTCGTTTTGTCGATCAAATGGGCTGGGCGGCATTGATGGTCGGGATCGCGCTGGGTCTACGCCAGTTTGTACAACAGGGTCTGGGCGTGTTTGGCGGCGCAATAGCCGACCGCTTCGGCGCGAAACCGATGATCGTCACCGGCATGCTGTTACGTGCGGCGGGATTCGCCACCATGGCAATCGCTCATGAACCCTGGCTGCTGTGGTTCTCCTGTTTCCTTTCCGGGATTGGCGGCACCCTTTTCGACCCACCGCGTACCGCGCTGGTGGTTAAGCTTATCCGTCCGCAACACCGGGGGCGCTTCTTTTCGATTTTGATGATGCAGGACAGCGCTGGCGCGGTGGTGGGCGCCCTGCTGGGAAGCTGGCTGCTGCAATACGATTTCCGCCTGGTCTGCGCCACCGGCGCGGTGTTGTTTATTCTCTGCGCGCTGTTTAACGGTCTGTTTCTGCCCGCGTGGAAGCTGTCAACGGTGAAAGCACCTGTGCGGGAAGGGCTTGACCGTGTGCTAAGCGATAAACGCTTCGTCACCTATGTGTTAACCCTGACCGGCTACTACATGCTCGCCGTGCAGGTCATGCTGATGCTGCCCATTATGGTTAACGATATTGCCGGCACGCCGGCAGCGGTGAAATGGATGTATGCCATTGAGGCCTGCCTCTCTCTGACGCTGCTCTATCCGATTGCCCGCTGGAGCGAGCGCCGTTTCCGGCTTGAGCACCGTCTGATGGCCGGGCTGTTGCTGATGACGCTGAGCATGATGCCCATCGGCCTGGTGAGTTCGCTTCAGCAACTGTTTATGCTCATCTGCACCTTCTATATTGGCTCAATCATTGCCGAGCCAGCCCGTGAAACGCTGAGCGCGTCACTTGCCGACACCCGGGCCCGCGGCAGCTACATGGGCTTCAGCCGTCTCGGGCTGGCGCTTGGCGGCGCACTGGGTTACACCGGTGGTGGCTGGCTGTTTGATGCCGGAAAAGCGCTCCATCAGCCGGAGCTGCCGTGGGTCATGCTCGGCATGGTCGGCTTTATGACGCTGATTGCCCTCTGGTGGCAGTTCAGTGATAAACGCAGCACCCGCGGGATGCTGGAGCCTGGCGCCTGACCCCTTTCATTATCAGTTTTTTCTGCTGGTTTCTGTTGGATCACCCTGACATACTGGCGTATCAGGACAGATGCGCCGATTTTATGTTGAGGAACGCCATGAAAAAGATCGTTATTGCCGCTGCGTTAATTGTCAGTGGTCTGCTGGTGGGATGTAACCAGCTTACGCAGTACACCGTCAGTGAGCAGGAAATTAATCAGGCGCTGGAAAAACATAATAACTTTTCAAAAGATATCGGCGTGCCCGGCCTTGCGGATGCGCATATCGTCCTGACGAATCTCGCCAGCCAGATTGGGCGCGAGGAGCCTAACAAAGTCACCCTTTCCGGCGATGCCAGCCTCGATATGACCTCGCTCTTCGGCAATCAGAAAGCGGATATCAAGCTGAAGCTCAAGGCGCTGCCGGTCTTCAATAAAGAGAAAGGGGCCATTTTCCTGCAAGAGATGGAAATCGTCGATGCAGTTGTGACGCCGGAAAAAATGAAACCGGTGCTGCAAACGCTGATGCCGTATCTCAACCAGTCGTTGCAGAACTACTTTAACCAACAGCCTGCCTATGTTCTGAGCGAAGACAAGAGCAAAGGCGAATCTCTGGCGAAAAAATATGCCAAAGGGATAGAGGTGAAACCGGGTGAAATCATCATCCCTTTCACCGACTAAACACTCCGGGCGCTCAGGCGCCCGTTTTTTTTAACGGAATAGTGTGCAAACGAAAACGTTTCCGCTTATGATTTGTGTCCGGCAAAAACAGCCCTCTTATGACTGATCTCTTTCAAGCCGGAGCTTCCATGACTGTACAATCCCAGGTTCTCAAAATCCGCCGCCCAGACGACTGGCATATCCATCTTCGTGATGGCGACATGCTGAAAACCGTCGTGCCGTATACCAGCGAAATTTATGGCCGTGCGATTGTTATGCCTAACCTGGTTCCGCCAGTCACTACCGTCGAGGCCGCGATTGCCTATCGCCAGCGTATCCTTGACGCCGTTCCGGCCGGACACGATTTTACCCCATTGATGACCTGCTACCTGACGGACTCGCTGGATCCGAATGAAGTTGAGCGCGGGTTTAACGAAGGTGTATTCACCGCCGCGAAGCTCTACCCGGCGAATGCCACCACCAACTCCAGCCATGGGGTGACCAGTATTGATGCCATCATGCCTGTTCTGGAGCGTATGCAAAAACTGGGCATGCCGCTGCTGGTGCACGGGGAAGTGACCCACGCTGACATTGATATTTTCGATCGCGAAGCACGTTTTATCGAAACGGTCATGGAGCCGCTGCGCCAGCGTCTTCCGGGGCTGAAAGTGGTGTTTGAACACATTACGACTAAAGATGCCGCAGAGTATGTCCGGGATGGAAACGAGCTGATTGCCGCCACCATCACCCCGCAGCACCTGATGTTTAACCGTAACCACATGCTGGTGGGCGGCGTTCGCCCACATCTGTATTGTCTGCCGATCCTCAAGCGCAACATCCACCAGCAGGCGCTACGTGAGCTGGTCGCCAGCGGCTTCCCGCGCGCGTTCCTCGGCACGGATTCCGCCCCGCATGCCCGTCACCGTAAAGAGGCGAGCTGCGGCTGTGCAGGCTGTTTTAACGCCCCGACCGCCCTGGCAAGTTACGCAACCGTGTTTGAAGAGATGAATGCGTTAGACCATTTCGAAGCCTTCTGCTCCCTTAACGGCCCGCGTTTCTACGGTCTGCCGGTTAATGACACGTTCATTGAGCTGGAGCGCAAAGAAAGCCAGGTTGAAGCGTCGATTGCGCTCACCGACGATACGCTGATCCCCTTCCTGGCCGGTGAAACCGTAAACTGGACGGTAAAACGCTAAAAAAATCGCGCCCCCTGTTGTCAAACCGACAATATAACTGTATAAATAAACAGTATATTACACAGGGGGCATTTATGCGTATCGAAGTCACCATAGCCAAATCCACCGTCCTGCCTGCTGGCGCACTCGACGCTCTGGCGGGTGAACTATCCCGACGTATTAACAGCACTTTTCCTGAAAACGATGGCGCCGTAACGGTACGTTATGCGACAGCAAACCATCTTTCCGTCATCGGCGGCGCGAAAGAAGACAAAGAACGCATCAGCGAAATTTTGCAGGAAACATGGGAAAGCGCCGACGACTGGTTCATCACTGATTAAAATTTGCTCCCTCATTGTGTTTTTTTGCCGGGTCGCCCCGGCTTTTTTTCGTTTCGTCTCCTGAAAGTTCAGAATATTTCAGCATCTTCTTAGAAAATCGTGAACAAGATGGCGTTTTATTGTTCGAACAATCCTAAAAAGCATAAAAATGTGTTGCTACCCGTTTATTTTTTCCTTCTGAACCCTTATTAATTGATATACTGAAATTGCTTTCAGAAAAACATGCATTGAACCTCAAAGTCGTTGTCTTCTAACACGCATTAAGGGGGTTATAATGGAAAAGAATAGTGAAGTCATCCAGACCCATCCGCTTGTTGGCTGGGATATCAGCACCGTAGACAGCTACGATGCGCTGATGCTGCGTTTGCACTACCAGACCCCAAATCAGCAAAACCGTGATGAAGCGGAAGTTGGACAGACGCTGTGGCTTACAACAGACGTCGCCCGTCAGTTTATCTCTATTTTAGAAGCAGGCATCGCAAAAATAGAATCTGGCGACTATCAGGAAAATGAGTATAAACGGCATTGACCTTATGCCCCTTTTCACTCAACAGGCACCCTCGCGGTGCCTTATTTATTTCGCTCTTGTATAAGCCCACTTAGTTAATTACTCTGCTAACAAAGCGTTAGTAAAGAGAAGCCTATGAAATACGATTTAATCATTATCGGAAGCGGCTCCGTAGGATCTGCCGCCGGTTATTACGCCACGCAGGCGGGTCTGAAAGTGCTGATGATTGACGCCCACCTTCCCCCCCACTCTGAAGGAAGCCATCACGGCGATACCCGTCTGATCCGTCACGCTTACGGCGAAGGTGAACGTTATGTACCGCTGGTGCTTCGGGCTCAGACGCTGTGGGATGAGCTGGCCACACTCACCGAAGATCGCATTTTTGAGCGCACCGGGGTCGTTAACCTGGGGCCAGCCAGCTCCACGTTTCTGGCGACCGTCGAGGAGAGCGCGAAAGCCTACCGCCTGGACGTCGAGCGTCTGGATGCAAACGGCATCATGGCGCGCTGGCCGGAAATTTCTGTTCCTGAAGACTACATTGGATTGTTTGAAGCCAATTCCGGGGTACTGCACAGCGAAACGGCCATTAAGACCTGGATTGATCTCGCCGCCAAAGCGGGCTGCGCACAGTTGTTCAACTGTCCGGTCACGGGCATCACCCACCATGCAGAGGGTTCAACCGTCACCACCTCTGAAGGTGAATATACCGCCACGCGTCTGCTGGTGAGTGCGGGAACGTGGGTGACGAAACTGCTGCCGGACCTGCCCATCCAGCCGGTGCGAAAAGTCTTCTCCTGGTTCCAGTCTGACGGGCGTTACAGCAGTCAGAACAAATTCCCGGCGTTTACAGGCGAGCTACCCAATGGCGACCAGTTCTACGGTTTTCCCTCGGAAAAAGACGCGCTCAAGATTGGCAAACATAACGGCGGGCAGGTAATTTCCTCTGCGGAAGAACGCAAGCCGTACGGCGCTTATCCGCAGGATGGTTCCGAAGCCTTCACGTTCCTGCGTAATATCCTGCCGGGCGTAGGCGGGTTGCTTTACGGCGCAGCGTGCACCTACGACAACACCCCGGATGAAGATTTTATCATCGACACCCTTCCGGGACACGATAACACCCTGCTCGTAACCGGACTCAGCGGTCACGGGTTTAAATTTGCCTCTGTGTTAGGTGAAATCGCCGCCCAGTTTGCGCAGGGGATCGCGCCTTCGTTTGATCTCAAGCCCTTCGCGCTCTCGCGCTTTGATCGATAATACCTCTACAGGCTCCGAATAACCGGGGCCTGTTTAGCGATAGAGGCATGATGCGCAGACTGGTGAATTACCTTATCAATAACATCCGCGAGCATTTTATGCTCTACATTGTTCTTTGGTCGCTGCTGGCGATCATTGACGTTATCTATATTGTATTCTTCTGAAAATTCTCGCTGACGTTTATTGACACTCCTTTAAATTTATTTAACTTATATTTTTTAAAAAACGTCACCTCAAATTTATTGAACGAAGCGATTGAAATACATTGCGGAAACACATTCAAATTCGCTGAAATAAATTAAATAAAAAACATTATTCATTTTTTTCAGTTGCATTATTTATTTAACCCGTCCATTTTTATTGCTCAGTCATTTGAGAACGGAAATTCATATGCAATGGCGTAACTCCTCCCGTCGCTACGGAATAATATCCATGTGTTTACACTGGCTATTTGCACTTGCCGTTTATGCCATGTTTGGTCTCGGCCTCTGGATGGTGACATTAAGCTATTATGACGGTTGGTATCATCAGGCCCCCGAATTGCACAAAAGCATTGGGGTTCTGCTGATGATGGGTCTGGTTTTTCGCGTGATCTGGCGACATATCTCTCCGCCACCTCCAGCGCCCAAAAGCCATGGCCGACTTACCCGCATAAGCGCTGTTGGCGCGCATATCGCACTCTATGCCCTGCTTTTCGCCATTCTGATCAGCGGCTATCTCATTTCCACCGCAGACGGTAAACCGATCAGCGTGTTTGGGCTTTTTGACGTCCCAGCCACGCTGGCTGACGCCGGTTCCCAGGCTGACACCGCAGGTGTGGTTCATCTGTGGCTGGCATGGAGCGTAGTAATCCTTTCTGTCCTGCATGGCCTTGCGGCCCTGAAACACCACTTTATTGATAAAGACGATACGCTGAAGCGCATGCTTGGCCGTTCGTCAGTTGACTCTGGAGCATAAAATGAAAAAACGCCTGTTGGGTATCGCATTAGGTTCGCTGCTATTTACCACCGGTTCGGCCCTGGCCGCCGACTATAAAATTGATAAAGAGGGCCAGCATGCCTTCGTCAATTTCCGTATTCAGCATCTGGGTTACAGCTGGTTATATGGCACGTTCAATGATTTCGATGGCACATTTACTTTCGACGAGAAAAACCCTGCTGCCGATAAAGTGAATGTCACCATTAATACTAACAGCGTCGACACTAATCACGCCGAGCGTGATAAACATCTGCGCAGTGCTGAATTCCTGAACGTGGGCAAATTCCCGCAAGCTACTTTCGCGTCGACAGAGGTGAAGAAAGACGGTGATAAGCTCGCTATTACCGGGAATCTGACGCTGAACGGCGTAACAAAACCGGTCACACTGGATGCCAAATTAATTGGACAGGGCGACGATCCGTGGGGTGGCAAACGTGCTGGCTTTGAAGCCGCAGGCAAAATTCATCTGAAAGATTTTAATATCACCACGGATTTAGGCCCGGCATCGCAGGATGTTGAGTTGATTATTTCGGTGGAAGGCGTTCAGCAGAAGTCATAAAACAGGCCCGGCAGGCTTTCGCGCCGCCGGGCAGTGTTTTACTCCGGGTCCGGAATACCCAGTTTGGTATTCAGTCGGCCCCGGGATTTATTAAAGATCTTATTCCCGTTCTCGCGTCCGGCACGGCGACGACGTTGCTCTTCTTCAGGCAAGATACTCTCTTCACTGCACAGCTCGCTACAGCAGCCATTAAACTTCTCGGCACATGCAGGGCACTGAATAAACAGCAGATGACATCCGTCGTTTTTGCAGTTGGTATGCGTATCGCACGGTGTTCCGCACTGGTGGCAGTGCGCGATCACGTCCTCTGAAATTCGCTCGCCCATACGCTCGTCAAACACAAAGTTCTTACCGATAAAACGCACCGGTAAACCCTGCTCACGGGCGCGACGGGCATACTCAATGATCCCACCCTCAATGTGCCAGACTTTATTAAACCCGTTGTGCTTCATCCAGGCGCTGGCTTTTTCACAGCGGATCCCCCCGGTGCAGTACATAACGATCTTTTTGTCTTTATGCTCCTGCATCATCTCAACGGCTTTTGGCAGTTGCTCGCGGAAGGTGTCGGCAGGAATTTCCATCGCATTCTCGAAGTGCCCCACTTCATATTCGTAGTGGTTACGCATATCGATGAACACCGCATCCGGATCGTCGAGCATCGCGTTCACTTCAGCGGCCTTCAGGTACTCCCCCACATTAGCGGCATTGAAGCTCGGATCGTCAATGCCATCCGCCACAATACGCTCGCGCATCTTCATGCGCAGCACCCAGAATGATTTACCGTCATCATCCAGCGCAATGTTCAGGCGTAAGCCGTTAAGCGCCGGATCAAACCCGTAAAGGAGGTCGCGGAAGGCGCTGACCTTGCTTTCCGGCACGCTGATCTGCGCGTTAATCCCCTCACGCGCCAGATAGACGCGACCAAACACATTCAGGGCGGTAAAAGCCTGGTAAAGCGCATCGCGGGTCGCCTGGGGATCATCGATGGTGAAATACTTATAGAAAGAGATCGTTGTGCGCGGTTCGGTTTCGGCCAACATACGCGCTTTCAACATCTCATTCGATACGCGGTTGTGTAACACTGGCATGGTGTACAAGTCCTGCAATCGTTGAGAATTAAAAATCGGTCGGCATGATATAGCAAACAAAGACAATTTACATCCACACAATTTACGCTACATTTCAGTCAACCTGATTAATCAGACTTAACATTTGCATATTCTTTCATGTTTCGATGACAGACATTTTGGCTATGCCTTAAAAAATGAGACAATATCCTTTCAGGACGTTAGAACACAGGACAGACATGACCCAGTTACCGAAATTTACTGCCGCGCTTTTGCATCCCCGCTATTGGTTAACATGGTCAGGCATTGGCTTGTTGTGGCTAATTGTACAGTTGCCTTATCCCGTCATTTTCCGCATGGGTAAAGGACTGGGCCGCATTGCTCAGCAGTTTATGAAGCGTCGCGCCAGGATCGCGTATCGTAACCTTGAGCTTTGTTTTCCTCAGATGAGTGAATCTGAGCGCCACGACATGGTGGTTAAAAACTTCGAATCTGTCGGCATGGGGCTGATGGAGACCGGTATGGCCTGGTTCTGGTCGGATAAACGCATGGCGCGCTGGACGGAAGTGGCCGGGACCGGCATGGAGCCGGTGCATACTCTTCAGGCCAACCAGACTGGCGTCCTGCTGATTGGCGTTCATTTCCTGACGCTCGAAATTGGCGCGCGCATGTTCGGCATGCAGGCCCCGGGTATTGGCGTTTATCGTCCTAACGATAATCCGGTGATCGATTTGATCCAGACCAACGGACGCATGCGCTCCAATAAAAGCATGATCGATCGCAAAGACCTGAAAGGGATGATCCGCGCCCTGAAATCAGGTGAAGTGGTCTGGTATGCCCCGGATCATGACTATGGCCCGCAATCCAGCGTGTTTGTCCCGTTCTTTGCGGTGGAAGATGCAGCGACGACCACCGGGACCTGGATGCTGGCGCGGATGTCCAAAGCGGCTATCGTGCCGTTTGTACCGCGCCGTAAACCAGACGGTTCAGGCTATCAGCTCATCATGCTGGAGCCGGAACTCGCGCCACCGCTGATTGATGCAGAAACCACCGCCCGCTGGATGAACGGCGTTGTCGAGAAATGCATTATGCTCGCGCCGGAGCAGTACATGTGGTTGCATCGCCGCTTTAAAACCCGGCCTCAGGGCGTCCCTTCCCGGTATTAACCTGCGTGCGGCCTTCCGGGCCGCATGTTGTTTTAGCTTTAAAAGCTCCCCGTCATTGCGGCAATCATACCCCGGGCGCATAATTAGCAGGCTTATTACCTCACTGTTCACGGTGCCCTGCACCTCATTATGCGGATAGTTATGTCCCCCACAGATGCTCCCATAAACTGGAAACGTAACCTGACGGTTGCGTGGCTGGGTTGTTTTCTTACTGGCGCCGCCTTTAGCCTGGTGATGCCCTTCCTGCCCCTCTACGTTGAACAGCTCGGCGTCACCGGACATAGCGCCCTGAATATGTGGTCCGGCCTGGTGTTCAGCATTACGTTCCTGTTCTCCGCCATTGCGTCGCCTTTCTGGGGTGGGCTGGCGGATCGCAAAGGCCGCAAAATTATGCTGCTGCGCTCCGCGCTCGGCATGGCGATCATTATGCTGCTGATGGGGGTGGCGCAGAATGTCTGGCAGTTCCTGATACTACGCGCGCTTCTGGGCCTGCTCGGGGGATTTATCCCTAACGCCAACGCCCTGATCGCCACCCAAATCCCGCGCCAGAAAAGCGGCTGGGCGTTGGGCACGCTATCCACTGGCGGCGTAAGCGGCGCACTGCTGGGCCCACTGGCGGGCGGGCTGCTGGCCGACCACTACGGACTGCGGCCGGTATTCTTCATTACCGCCAGCGTGCTGTTCCTCTGCTTCCTGGTGACGCTTATCTGTATCCGCGAGAATTTCACGCCCGTGGCCAAAAAAGAGATGCTGCACGCCCGGGATGTGCTGGCCTCGCTGAAAAACCCAAAGCTGGTGCTGAGCCTGTTTGTAACCACCATGATTATCCAGGTGACCACCGGTTCAATCGCGCCTATACTGACGCTCTACGTACGCGACCTGGCGGGAAACGTCAGCAATATCGCCTTTATCAGCGGCCTAATCGCCTCTGTTCCCGGCGTGGCGGCGCTACTGAGCGCGCCGAGGCTCGGCAAGCTGGGAGACCGTATCGGCCCGGAAAAGATCCTGATCTGCGCCCTGATCGTCTCCGTCCTGCTGCTGATCCCCATGGCGTTGGTGCAGTCTCCGTGGCAGCTCGGCGTCCTGCGCTTCCTGCTGGGGGCTGCGGATGGTGCGCTACTCCCGGCTGTACAGACGCTGCTGGTCTATAACTCCACCAACCAGATAGCCGGTCGTATTTTCAGCTATAACCAGTCGTTTCGCGATCTGGGTAACGTCACCGGACCGCTGGTCGGCGCGGGGATTTCGGCCAGCTTCGGTTTCCGGGCGGTCTTTATCGTGACGGCAGGCGTCGTGCTGTTCAACGCCGTTTATTCGTGGCTCAGCTTATCCCGGGCGCTACGCCCGGCGCGAATAAGACAACATCGTGACGGCTAATTTTCGCATTCATACTTGCAAAATCACATAATCAGCTATTCTTTCCCTGAATACCTTCACGAAAAACAGGGAGACACCAATGACCATGTACGCCACGCTGGAAGAAGCAATTGATGCCGCTCGCGAAGAGTTCCTCGCCGATAATCCCGGCGTTGAGGAAGAAGATGCTGACGTGCAACAACTCAATATCCAAAAATACGTCCTACAGGACGGCGATATTATGTGGCAGGCCGAATTCTTTGCTGATGAAGGTGAAGATGGTGAATGTCTGCCGATACTCAGTGGTGAAGGTGCGCAGGCGGTATTCGACGGCGACTATGACGAAATTGAGTTACGTCAGGAGTGGCTGGAAGAAAATACGCTGCACGAATGGGACGAAGGTGAGTTTCAGCTCGAACCGCCGCTGGATACCGAAGAGGGTCAGGCCGCAGCGGACGAATGGGACGAGCGATAAGTCACCGCTACTCGTAGGGGCCGTGGCTGGCATCGATGGGCAGCAGTAGCGTGTCGAAAATCAGCGAAAACGGCAGATCGAGCACGGTGAGATAGCGCCATGCGGAATCACGGACATCCCACTGTACGCCGGGGTAGTACTGATTCCCGTGGCCCTGCCCGGGGATGGTGCGGCTGATAATGCTGCCGCAACCGCTGAGCAGGCATGCCATCATGACGACAATGATTACTTTCATTTCTGACCTCTAAAAAAATACCGGCGATTAAGCCGGTATTTTATTTGGCGGGTGGCGCTTCGCTTACCCGCCCTACTTAACAACTTACTTCGCCTTCAGGGCCAGCGGATTGAGCTTCACGTCCTTGTAGTAGTTCACCCACGAAGAGTATCTCTCCGGAGAGGACCACACGCGGTAGTGAAGCCGTGCCATCGTCACCGGATCGCTCAACAACACCAGACGACGGTCGCGGTTAAGCTTTTCTGGCGTCTCGTTCAGCGCCTGCTCAACGTGGCGATCGCGGGCGATCTCCAGCACCTGGCTGGCGCGGTGACGCGCCGTCGCCATCGCGGTTGCCAGCGCGTTGAATGACGGGTTAAACACGGCATGCATAAAGCCATCATCCAGCGTGCGTTTGCGGTTCTGCTCCAGATAGGTATCGGTATCCACCAGCACCTGCGGCGGAGAATACTCTTCCGGGATCAGGAACAGCTTCCAGCGTTTGGTACGCAGGCCCACCGTGGAACGGCTGGAGATCACCGATACAAACGGCGACAGGATCAGCGAGAACACAATCGGCGCAAGCCAGAACAGGAAACGCAGATCCAGCCAGGCCATACCAACGGCCCACACCAGGCCCAGCAGCAGCTGAGAGCCGTGGCGCATAAAGGCTTCACTCCACGGCGTAGAGTCATCGTCACGCTGCGGTGAATTCCACACCACTTCCCATCCCAGGAACGCGCTCACCACAAACACCGTATGGAACAGCATACGCACCGGCGCCAGCAGGACCGAGAACAGCACTTCCAGCAGCAGTGAAAGGGTCACGCGGCAGAAACCACCGTACTCCTTCGAACCTTTGCACCAGATCAGAATGATACTGAGCAGCTTAGGCAGGAACAGCAGCACCATGGTCGACGCGAACAGCGCGATCGCAAGCTCCGGACGCCACTGCGGCCACACCGGGAACAGCTGGCGCGGTTGCAGGAAATACTGCGGCTCCGTCAGGGCATGCACAACCTGCAACGCGGTTGAGAGCGCCAGGAACATAAACCACAGCGGCGCAGACAGATAGGACATAACGCCCGTCAGGAACACCGCACGGTGAACAGGGTGCATCCCTTTCACCAGGAACAGGCGGAAGTTCATCAGGTTACCGTGACACCAGCGGCGGTCGCGTTTGAGCTCATCCAGCAGGTTCGGCGGCAGCTCTTCATACGAGCCAGGCAGATCGTAGGCAATCCAGACGCCCCACCCTGCGCGACGCATCAGCGCAGCTTCCACAAAGTCATGCGACAGAATGGACCCGGCAAACGACCCTTCACCCGGCAGCGGCGCCAGGGCGCAGTGCTCGATGAATGGCTTCACGCGGATAATGGCGTTGTGGCCCCAGTAGTGGGATTCACCCAACTGCCAAAAGTGCAGACCGGCAGTAAACAGCGGCCCGTAGACGCGGGTCGCAAACTGCTGGCAGCGCGCATACAGCGTGTCCATACCGGACGCTTTTGGCGAGGACTGAATAATTCCCGCGTTCGGGTTGGCTTCCATCAGACGGACCAGCCCGCTCAGGCAGTCGCCGCTCATCACGGAGTCTGCATCCAGTACCACCATGTAGCTGTACTGGTTACCCCAGCGACGACAGAAGTCATCAATGTTTCCGCTCTTACGCTTAACACGACGACGACGACGACGGTAGAAGATCTGCCCTTCCCCCTGCACCTCGGCAATCAGCTCCATCCAGGCTTTTTGCTCCGCCACGCAGATATCCGGATTGTAGCTGTCGCTCAGGATATAGACGTCGAAATGCGCCGCGTTACCGGTCGCCTTCACGGACTCCCAGGTGGCACGCAGCCCGGCGAATACGCGGTCAACGTCTTCGTTACAGATAGGCATGATCAGCGCGGTACGGTGCTCAGGATTGAGGGGCTCATCCCCGACCGTCGACGCGGAAATGCTGTATTTGTCACGCCCCATCAGCAGTTGCAGGAAGCCCATCAGCGCCGTCCAGAACCCGGCGGAGACCCAACAGAACAGCACCGCGAACAGCAGAAGAATGCCGCTCTGTAAAATATACGGCAGCAGCTGCATGAAGGAGACCCAGATATCCTGGCCAATCATGTCAGCAGGGTTAATCAACGCCCAGCCCTGGTACGGCAGAATGGTTTTCATGTACCAGGTGGCGACAACCGTCTGCGCCAGCGTCAGCAGCAGCAGAATGTAACGACGAATCGTTCCCACGGTACGCCATTTCTGCTCGGATGCCTGCTGTTCTTTGGTCAGACGTGACAGATAGCGCGGCGTCACGTCACGCCCACGCAGGCGATCCCAGAAGCGGCCCACCGGGTTGGTGCGCCACGGATCGGGGAACATGGAGGAACGCGTGGCCTTCGGCATCGCCTGTAGCTGGTCACGCCCTTCGTCATCCTTGATTAGCTGCCCTTCTGCCAGCGAGTCCGGCCATGCCTGCTCCAGACGTGCCTTCACTGACCCCAGCGGCGTATCATCATCACGGGAAAAGTGACGATGTTCACCATCCAGCGCGGTGTGAACCGCGCGGATGTCGCTCGCAGGGAGTGCCGCTTTTTCAATGTCCGTCAGCGGCATGGCATCAATATATTCAGATGTATTATTCATTGGCAGGTAGCTGATAGCTCCAGGTTTCACTCAGCGGCTTATCGTTACTGACCAGCGCGGCGCGCATTTCAGTGGTCTGTTTCGGATCTTTCACCTTCACGCGCAGGGTCAAACGCCACCCTTTGGTGACCGGGTTGTAACGCACGGCGTTCTCAACGATTTCACCGTTATCGCCAATGCTGGCCTGTGCCGTCACGGCAGTATCCGGGGCCAGTTTTTTCATATCCTGCCCGGTGAAGTCCACGATAAATGCCAGCGTGCCATCCGGCTGACGAATCAGGTTGGACTGCTTCACGTCACCCGTCGAACGACGCGTCTGCATAACATACGCGTTATCCGGTGCGTGCAGCTTGTCTTCGTCACGGCTGAAGGTGATCGCATACTTGAAGTTCATCTCTTTACCGGCTTCCGGCAGCTGATCCGGTGTCCAGTACGCCACAATGTTATCGTTGGTTTCATCGTTAGTTGGAATTTCAACCAGCTCAACCTTGCCTTTACCCCAGTCGCCTTTCGGCGTAACCCAGGCGCTTGGACGCAGATCGTAGCGGTCATCCAGATCTTCAAAGCGGGAGAACTGACGGCCACGTTGCAGCAGACCAAAGCCCTGCGGGTTTTCCATCGCAAAGCTGCTGACGGCGAGGTGTTTCGGGTTGTTCAGCGGACGCCAGATCCACTCGCCGTTACCCGCATGAATGGAGAGGCCGTTGGAATCATGCAGTTCAGGACGGAAATTGGTCGCCGGAGAGGGCTGGTTCGGCCCGAACAGGAACATGCTGGTCAGCGGCGCGACGCCCAGTTTGCCCACTTTATCGCGCAGGTAAACTTTAGACTGTACGTCAACCACCGTGTCACGCCCTGGCATGATCACGAAGCGATAAGCGCCTGTCGCACGAGGGGAGTCCAGCAGCGCATAAATTGTCAGACGTTTGTCGGTTGGTTTTGGACGTTCGATCCAGAACTCGCGAAAACGTGGAAATTCTTCACCTGATGGCAGCGCGGTATCAATTGCCAGACCGCGCGCAGAAAGCCCGTACACCTGCCCCGCGCCAATCACGCGGAAGTAGCTGGCGCCAAGCATGCTGACGATTTCGTCGTTTTTATCTTTGCTGTTAATCGGATAAAGCACCTTGAAGCCTGCGAAGCCGAGGTCTTTCACCGTGTCTTTATCGTGTTGCACATCGCCAAAATTGAAATAATCCGGGCTGTACTTGATTTTGCGTACCGCGGTCGCCGTCACTTCGTTGATGGCAACCGGCGTGTCGAAGTACATACCCTGGTGGTAAAATTCAAGCTTGAACGGGGTTTTAATATTGTTCCAGTACGCTTTATCGTGATTGAACTGGATCTGCTGATAGTCCGCGTATTTCATGTCGCGGAAAACGGAGGGCAGGTTACTTTTTGGCGCTTCGTAGCTCTTGCCCGCCATCGATTTAGCCTGTTTTGCGACATCATCGATGTTAAAGGCCAGTGCAGATGAGGTATACAGTGACAACAGCACTGCTACACCCAACCAACGCATTTTCATCATTTGTGGTTTATGTTTCATAATAAGTAAGCACTTCCCCCTTTGTGTGCTTATATCGATCCGATCCATTTTAATGGAAACTCAGGCAATCCGACAACATTATCACTGCTTTGTTCAGCTCGCTGGCTCATGGATTAAGCAAATGAAAGAACCCGCTTTTCACTTTGCGTGCTTATCCTGGAGACAGGGTGTCGGTCTTGGTGTAGGGTTGGCTCCGAATGTAACCATTATGAGCCTTAGGGATAAGGCGAAAAGTCTGAGAATGCGCAAAGTTATATGAGCACAACCCCTGTACAACGTGAATATTTCCTCGACTCGATCCGCGCATGGCTCATGCTATTGGGGATCCCTTTTCATATTTCACTGATCTATTCCAGCCACACCTGGCACGTGAACAGCCAGATGCCCTCCTGGTGGCTGACGCTGTTTAATGATTTTATCCATGCCTTCCGCATGCAGGTGTTTTTTGTCATTTCCGGTTATTTCTCTTACATGCTCTTCTTGCGCTATCCCCTCAAACGATGGTGGAAAGTGCGCGTGGAGCGCGTGGGCATACCGATGTTGACGGCCATTCCGCTGCTGACGCTGCCGCAGTTCATCATGTTGCAGCATGTTAAAGGCAAGGCGGAAAACTGGCCGAATCTCTCCTTCTATGAGAAATACAACACCCTGGTCTGGGAGCTGATTTCCCACCTCTGGTTCCTGCTGGTACTGGTGGTGCTAACCACGGTGAGTTTGTTGATCTTCAGCCAGCTGCGCCAGCGCGCGAGCACCGCATCCTCGACCTTCTTCGCCAACATCACCCTGGGCAAGCTATCTCTGCTGTTTCTTGCGCTGGGGGTCGCGTATGCCGCCGTCAGGCGTACCCTGCTCATTGTCTACCCTCCCATTCTGAGCGATGGGCTGTTTAATTTCGTGGTGATGCAGACCCTGTTCTACATTCCCTTCTTCCTGATTGGGGCGCTGGCATTTATTCATCCCCGGCTTAAAGCGCTGTTTACCACCCCCTCCCCCTGGTGTGCGGTGGGTGCTGCGCTGGCCTTTGCCGCCTATCTTCTCAATCAGCGCTATGGCAGCGGGGACGCGTGGATGTATGAGACAGAGAGCGTGATAACGATGCTGATGGGCCTGTGGATGGTTAACGTAGTGTTCGCCCTTGGCCATCGTCTGCTGAATTTTAAATCCAGCCGCGTTACCTATTTCGTTAATGCTTCGCTGTTTATCTACCTGGTTCACCATCCGCTGACGCTGTTTTTCGGGGCGTACATTACGCCGCATATCGCCTCGAATGCGCTGGGCTTCTTCACCGGCCTGGTCTTTGTGGTTGGCATTGCCATCGTGTTGTATGAAATCCATCTGCGGATCCCGCTTTTGCGTTTCCTGTTCTCAGGCAAACCTCAGGTTAAAGCGGGATAACAAAACGGCGCCTCCAGGGCGCCGTTTTTGCACTTCAGACATCAAAATGCCTGGCTGCGCGCGGTCAAAATCCGCTGATACAGGTCGGCGGTGTGCTCATCGAAACAGACAAAAATGACTTTTTCCGGCATGGGTTTGAGGGAAAGGTAGTGATAAACGGTATTCACGGCGATTGTAGCTGCCGCTTCCTTTGGATAACCGTATACCCCGGTGCTAATGGCGGGGAACGCCATGGTCTTGTACCCGTTATCCGCCGCAAGCCGCAGGCAGTTACGATACGCCTGCTCCAGAATCTCAGCCTCATGGCGGTCGCCACCGTGCCAGACGGGTCCAACGGTATGGATCACCGCTTTGGCCGGGAGATCGCCTGCAAGCGTAATAACAGCATGCCCCGGCGGGCACTCTCCCTGCTGCTGACGCACGGTTTTGCATGCTTCAAGGAGTTGAGGGCCTGCGGCCCGGTGAATGGCACCGTCCACCCCGCCCCCACCCATCAGGGAGGAATTGGCTGCGTTGACGATCACGTCAACGTGTACCGTCGTGATATCGCCATGAATAACGTCGATTTGCGGTCTCATAAACACCCTCTGCAACCCGCCTTTTTCATCAGTGTATCGCAGAGGGAGAAGGAGAAAAACTGCCGTGAAAAAAACGTCGGTTAGCGGTAATCCACCTGAACGACCGCAAGCGTTTTCTGTTCATTCAGGTATTTCATGCTGACAGCGGCCAGAGCTGAATGAGGATGATGGCCCCGGAGCGCCTCGTCATAACTGATGGTATGCGTTTTCATACGGTTATTTTCCGGACAGGAGATCGCAAACTGCTGATGCCGGGGCGTGACTTCGCACGGGTCAGCGACCACCGCGCCACGAAAATGAATCACCCCACCATCTTCTATAGTTGCTGAATAAGCCGGAGATAAAAAAGAGGACAGGATCAGTCCCAGACCAGAAATAATACACGCTGCGGATTTGAACATTATTTGTACTCCTCAATGAAATTCGTCCTTGAGGGGTAAAAACGCTCCGTTATGACGTATCAATTTAAGCAACCCGATGACTGGGTTCTTGATATCAGCATAGCTTACCTGTGCAGCGCCGCCACTTTATTAAATCATTGATTTCATGAATTATTAAAGCGTACTTACCGGTGCGTTCCACTGCTGTGATAAATGAAGCGATTTTCCATCGGAAACGGTGACGATTATTTTTACCGCATCCCCTGAACGAATATTTAAACTGATTCGCGTTAAATCAATCGGCTGATTAGCGGGTATAAAAAGAGTATTTTTCTGCCGCGATGTACTTTGTCCCGCTTGCCCCTGTCGGACAGATAACACCTCAACCTGACATTCGCAGGCGTCTGCCAGCGTGACCTGAGGAATAATGGTTGTCATATTTGCCTGCTGTGAGGTGCTGAACGTTATCTGGCTGGCAAGCGCAGCAAGGAGAATGAAGGTGCTCATGAGATCCTCCCGAAAAAAAACAGGGCACATGCCCTGTTTTTTGGTACAGAATTGAATCAGTACTGATGTGCGGTCGCGTTGTTGCCAAAGCCAACCTGGTGCACAGTCACCGTTGAGCCGGACGCTGTCTGGTCTACCGCCGCGCCGTTGCCGCCGCCGAACTGTTTCACGTTGATAACAGAGTCTTTGCTATTCCACTGGTCGATGGTGGCGCTGTTACCAAAGCCTTTTTGCAGCAGATCGATAGAACTGTCATCAGAGCCCTGACCAACATCTGCGCCGTTACCGCCACCGTGCTGGGTAATGGTCAATTCAGAATCTCGGGCGTCCGTCTGCAAAGCAAGCGCGGAGTTACCGCCGCCGTACTGGTAAATGCTCAGGGTTGAGTCAGGGCCGTTATTGCCGCCACCCCAGCCACCACCGTGGCCGCCGCCAAATTGTGGTACCGCACCTGCGAAAGCACTGCCAGAAACTACGATTGCTGCAATAACTGCCACTTTGAAAAGTTTCATGGTAAACCCCCATCGGATTGATTAAGGCGTCACACATCGCTAGCGTTGAATAACGCGAATAGCCATTTGCGACTGTCTCTGTACTACAACTGCTGTTTTCTGCGTACCATACTGCGTTATATTCGCCCTGTTACCCGAGCCTTTCTGGATAATCATGGCGGTGTTGCCAAAAGCGCCCTGCTTAATACTCGCATCGTTGCCGTTACCGGTCTGATCGATATAAGCAAGGTTATACGTCCCTGACTGATCAACATGCGCGCGGTTATTCCCGCCCTCCTGGGAAATAATGGACAGCAATTTAGAACCGCCCTGGCGTACATCAGCATTATTACCTGAACCCTGTTGACCAATAATGGCTGCCTGATTGTATGAAGCTTTACTTAATTCATTTATCGCAAAATTATATTCAGAACTGGCTAAATCTGAATCACCTGCGATTACAAACCCAGGCGCACCCAGTAATGTAAACATCATAAACAACGTTTTGTTTTTCATGCTGTCACCCTGGACCTGGCTATAAAATAGGTATGTCTTTACCCGTTAACGCGATTCGTTTTGTTAACGCCGCGTTACGGAAAAGAGTATGTCTGCCGAAACATATTTAATATCTCACCCGTGTGCCTTATTTTTATATGCTCATTCACCTCAAAGTCGTAAATCTCGCCTGAAACGATGCGATACACGCCTGAAGCAGAAACCAAAAATGTCTTCCTGCGCTTGTACAACAGCGAGACAGACTGTCCAACCTGCACCGGCTTCTTCAGACAAAAACGACAATACCCTTTGCCACGTGCGTGACACGAAGCAAGTTTTCTTAAGAAAACATTCTGGCTTAGGGAAGTCTTATGTTTTTAGCAGAGTTCATACTTTTTACCGGCTGGCTTACAATAATACAAAGCCAGATAATTCAATTCATTATAATATAGAGTATGGTTTTTAAAATCTGTGCATGTTTATACACCTGTACAACTTTCCCCTTACCTTAAAATCTATTAGCTCTGCAAAATACACAACTTAATATCGAATTTTACATTATGTTACACGATTAACACTTGCTTTAAAGTTTGCAATAGCTAGATTGAAAACAGCAGTACGTTATTTGTTTTTAATTTTACCGCCTCCTTTGGAGGAGGTTTTTTAACTACACACAGCAGTGCCACACCTGTCAGTACTTCTGGTGCCCTTTTCAATAATACGAGGGCAGCTGCCGGGTGTCATAAATAACGTGGGGTTTCATCATGTTTAATGAAGTCCATAGCTTACCCGGTCATACATTATTGTTGATCACAAAACCTTCCTTACAAGCGACAGCGTTATTGCAGCATTTAAAGCAATGCCTGGCCCTTAACGGGAAACTGCATAATATTCAACGTTCTTTTGATGACATCGCTCCTGGCAGCATCATTCTTCTCGATATGATGGAAGCGGATAAAAAACTCATTCATTACTGGCAAGATAATTTAAGCAGGAAAAACAATAATATCCGCGTATTGTTATTAAATACGCCTGATGAGTATCCTTTCCGCGAAATTGAGAGCTGGCCACATATTAACGGCGTGTTTTACGTCACTGAAGAAGAAAACCGTGTCGTGGAAGGTTTGCAGGGCATATTGCGCGGGGAGTGTTATTTCTCGCAAAAACTGGCCAGCTACCTCATTACCCACTCCGGAAATTATCGCTATAACAGTTCAGAATCGGCCCTTCTGACGCACCGTGAGAAAGAGATCCTGAACAAACTGCGTATTGGTGCTTCAAATATTGAAATCGCCCGTTCGTTATTTATCAGCGAAAATACGGTTAAGACGCATCTTTATAATCTTTTCAAAAAGATAGCTGTTAAAAATCGCACGCAGGCGGTGTCGTGGGCAAACGATAACCTCAGGCGTTAATAGCATGAAACGCACCCTAAGTTGGATTGCCGCCGCAGGCATTATGCTTGCTGCCGGAAACCTTCAGGCTGTTGAGGTGGAAGTTCCCGGACTGTTGACCGACCACACCGTCACCTCTGTCGGACACGATTTTTATCGTGCCTTCAGCGATAAGTGGGAAAGCGATTATCCGGGTAACTTAACCATCAACGAACGGCCCAGTGCGCGGTGGGGAAGCTGGATCACAATAACCGCTAATCAGGACGTTATTTACCAGACTTTTTTATTCCCAACGAAAAGAGACTTCGATCAGAACGTCGCTTTCGCGCTGGCACAAACAGAAGAAGCTATTAACCGCCTACAGTTAGACAAAGCCCTTTTGAGCACAGGCGATTTAGCAAAAGATGAGTTCTAGCAACGACACCTATTTCGGAGGCTGTAATGCGTCTCGCACACACAGTGATTTCGTTAATGCTCATTGCGCCGTTGAGCTGGGCCGGAAATATGACATTCCAGTTCCGCAACCCTAATTTTGGCGGCAACCCGAATAACGGAGCCTTTATGCTTAACCAGGCTCAGGCTCAAAACTCCTATAAAGACCCCAGCTATGACGATGATTTCGGTATCGAGACCCCGTCGGCCCTGGATAATTTCACTCAGGCCATCCAGTCGCAAATATTAGGTGGCTTATTAACCAACATTAATACCGGAAAACCCGGCCGGATGGTCACTAACGACTTTATCGTCGATATTGCCAATAAAGACGGGCAGCTTCAGTTAAATGTGACAGACCGAAAAACCGGTAAAACGTCGACAATCCAGGTTTCCGGTTTGCAGACCAGTTCAACTGATTTCTAAACAACCCCAAAATAAGGACAATTATTATGCAGCGCTTTTTTATTTTAGTTGCAGTGTGCTTATTAAGCGGTTGTTTAACTGCCCCGCCAAAAGAAGCCGCTAAACCCACCCTAATGCCTCGTGCCCAGAGCTACCGGGATCTGACACATCTGCCGGTCCCTACCGGGAAGATATTCGTCTCGGTCTATAACATTCAGGATGAGACGGGCCAGTTCAAACCGTATCCGGCCAGTAACTTCTCGACGGCCGTACCGCAGAGCGCCACCGCAATGCTGGTCACCGCCCTGAAAGATTCTCGCTGGTTTATCCCGCTGGAACGTCAGGGGCTGCAAAACCTGCTTAACGAACGAAAAATCATTCGTGCCGCGCAGGAGAATGGTACCGTTGGCGTCAATAACCGCATGCCGCTACAGTCTCTCACCGCAGCCAATATCATGGTGGAAGGCTCGATTATCGGCTACGAAAGTAACGTGAAATCGGGCGGCGCGGGTGCGCGTTACTTTGGCATCGGGGCCGACACGCAGTATCAGCTGGATCAGATTGCCGTCAACCTGCGCGTGGTTAACGTGAGCACGGGTGAGATATTATCCTCCGTGACCACCAGCAAAACGATTCTCTCTTATGAAGTGCAGGCCGGGGTGTTCCGCTTTATCGATTACCAGCGTCTGCTGGAGGGTGAAATTGGCTATACCTCTAACGAGCCGGTCATGCTGTGTCTAATGTCGGCCATCGAAACCGGCGTGATTTTCCTGATTAATGACGGTATCGATCGCGGCTTGTGGGATCTTCAGAATAAAAGTGACGTGAGTAATGCGGTGCTGGTGAAATACCGTGAGATGTCGGTGCCGCCGGAGTCATAATCGGCGGCGCATAAAAAAGGCGAGATTTCCGTCTCGCCTTTTTTTATTTACTTACCGCAGGAACGCTCTGGCTCTTCTCGCGTCGGGCCGCAAGCCAGAGGCCGCTGTTCTTCATGGCGTAGCCAAACAGTAACCCCAGCATGAGCGAAGGGACCACCAGCTTCCAGTCCCCCTGCCCCGCAAAGGTCGCGCAGGCACCCATGAACGTGCCGGGCACAAAGGACAACAGCAGATGTTTTGCCTGAACGCACATCAGGAAGGCCACAATGCCGGTGATGGCGTACCCCAGGATTTCCACATGCGGCGCCAGCGCGCTGCCTTTCATAATGACCAGCGCCCAAATCACACCGCTCATCAGAGTACAGCCGGAGATGAAGAGCCCTTTGAGACCACCCTGCGGGCAGGCGAAATAGGCCGTGCAGCCAAGAAAACCAGCCCAGCTCAACAAGCCGAGAGAGACAGCCACCCAACCCCAGAGGCCGGAGAGGATGCCAGTCGTGATTGCAATACAAAGTAGTATGTTCATGGTGCGCATCTTAGCAGATGCGCACCTTAGAAATGAGATCAGAAGCACATTACGTGCAAGTTGAAATGTATCGTTGCAGGATTTTTGTGATTCGAATCACTCTTCGTTCTCTTCTTCCAGCTCGTCCCACATGGCAGCGATAGCGTCACGCGTCAGCGGAGCCAGCGTTCTCCAGAACGGCGAGGTGGCATGGGCTTCAACTTTACCCAGGAAGGTGCCAACCCACGGAAGCAAATACGTTTCGAACAGGGTTTCAATCGCCTCGTTCTCATCATCACCTGCATTATCTTCAATCCAGGAGGCCGCCAGCAGCAGGGTACCGATATGATCGGCAGGCATATCCGTCAGCGGCATGCCCCGTTCTGAAAGAAACGCCCGAACTTCCGCTTCGGTCGCACCTTCCTGCCAGGCAGAACGATACGGCGACACGCGACACTCTTCCCCCACAAACAGCGCGTTGTAATCCGTTGAAATCTGCTGCATATCACAGCTTTTTTGCAAGCGTTCCAGCAACTCATCCTGTTCCAGCGGCCAGCTCTGCGCCAGTTTACCTTCACGAATCAGGGTAAACAGCGGAACCAGCAGCGGATCCTGCGGCTGGCGGTAATATAAGGTGCCCAGCACGCGGCAAAGGATGGAAAACTCATTCATGTTTTTATTCCGTTATTAATTAAAGATCGGCAAATTCATCAATCGGTGCCATGCCGCGCGACTCAAGGAAGTCGAGCATACGACGCGGCGTGACGTTCAGGATCTGTTCTTCCGGGAAATTCACGTCCCGCAATATTTTCAGGCACTCGCTGAAATCACCCAGCGTGAAGGCCGTGTGTGAATCAGAGCCCAGCGCCACCATGCCGCCCGCGTCACGCACGGCCGCCGCCACTTCGCGGCAGTTGGCTTCACTGCCCTTACGCGAGTGAACAAAGGAGGAGTTGTTAATCTCCAGCGCCACGCGGTGCTTCGCTGCCGCCTGCGCCACGGCCTGAATATCAATCGGGTATTTCGGATTTCCCGGGTGGCTGATAATGTGCACGTTGCCGCTGGCAATAGTGGCAATCATCGCTGCGGTGTTGGTCTCTTTATCCTGGGGCGCAAAGACCGGCTCGTGGAAGCCGGCGAGGATCAGATCTAACGAGGTCAGCATCGGGCCGGTGCAGTCAATCTCACCGTCAGTATTTTTGATGTTCGCTTCGATGCCGCGCAGTATCCCGATACCGTCCACCAGGCGTGGCCAGATACGCATATTCACAAAATGCCAGTAGTGCGGCGCATCCGCCATATCCGGACCGTGATCGGTTATCGCAAACAGTTTAATGCCTTTCAGCTTCGCCTGAGCGATATAATCATGGAGGTTACTGTAAGCGTGGGTACTGGCGACGGTGTGCATATGCAGGTCAACGGGATACATCTTTCTCTCCTCTGCGGTTTTTCCAAAGGATAGCAGTTATCAGCGGCGAATATTAGCAAAAACCCGGCGAACGCCGGGTTTCTCTCAGTAGCCTCGCTGTCTGTCGACCTGTCCGGTCACCGTGTTGCCCTTCTCTATTTCGCTGATGGTATGCGAGATGTACGCCACGGCCTCCGCCGGTCGCGTCACGGCCGCAATATGAGGCGTCATCGCCACGCGCGGATGTGCCCAGAGCGGGCTGTCTGTCGGCAGCGGTTCGCGGCTATAGACATCCAGCATTGCGCCTTTCAGTTTACCGCTATCCAGCGCTTTCAGCAGATCGTCTTCCACAACGTGTACCCCGCGCGCCAGGTTCATTAAGTAGCTGTCTTCTGCCAACTGGTTGAGGAGCGTGCCATTGATAATGCCGACCGTTTCCGCCGTATTCGGCAGCAGGTTAATGAGGACGCGAGTCCCTTTCAGGAACGCCGGGAGTTCGTCCGTTCCGGCAAAGCTCTCGACGCCTGGATAATCCTTACGGCTCCGGCTCCAGCAGCGCAGTGGGAAGCCCCACGGCGCGAGCGCTTCGGCGACTTTCGAACCCAGTACACCCGCGCCGAGGATGCCGATGGTGAAATCTTCATGCTGATAATCCGGAAGCGGTTCCCAGTGGGATTGCTGTTTAAACGCCTGATAATCGTCGAAGCGGCGGAACCAGTGCAGCACCTGGCTCACGGCATATTCCTGCATCTGCTGCCCCATACCGGTATCTTCCAGACGAAACAGGGGAATATCCTCCGGCAGCATTTCAGGGTGTGCCTTCAGCTTACTGAGAATGGAATCCACACCCGCACCAAGAGCAAACACCGCCTTCAAACGGCGTCCCTGAAGCATTTCGACCGGGGGATGCCAGACCAGCGCGTAGTCGGCATGTTCATTATCGCCCTGTTTCCATTCGCGAACGCGTGCGCCAGGCAGTGCCGCCGTGAGCGCGTTAATCCAGTAAGCCGTATCAAAAGTGGGGTGATAGAAGATAATATCCATAGTCATTGCCTTTTATTGCGCTGTTTTATTTTCATTTTCAACTGGCTTGCCAGCATAACAAATTTATCGCTAAACCGCGTTGCTGATAAAAGAGGCGCATTTCGCACATTTCGGAATCAGGTTGCCTGAAGTTTGTCTAAACACGCTAAATTACTGAAAAAGTGGGTTGACGGCAGTACGGCTTTTCCTTACATTAGCGCCCGTCCCGACAACAACGGGATGACAATATGGTGAGGTGTCCGAGTGGCTGAAGGAGCACGCCTGGAAAGTGTGTATACGGCAACGTATCGGGGGTTCGAATCCCCCCCTCACCGCCATATTTCAAGAAGAGCTTGCATGAAAATGCGGGCTTTTTTTTCGCATGTTGCACGCCTGTGGGGGGTTCGAACTTTGCAGCCTCTGCGGTAATTGTGTCGGGTGGCGCTACGCTTACCCGACCTACAAAAAGCTAGTCCTCAACCATCTTTGCATACTCTTCAGTCAGAAAATCCACCAGCGTCCTGACCGATGGCAGCAGGCCGCGCCGGGATGGATACACCGCGTGGATCACTTCCCGTCTGGGTTCCCAGGCATTCAGCACCCGAACAAGTTCACCTGAAGCCAGCTGATCCTTCACCATCAAAATGGGCAGCTGTACCACGCCCACGCCCGCCATCGCCGCCTCCCGCAGCGCCAGCATGTCGGTAGTCACCAGGCGCGGCGTGAAGTGAATTTCTGCCTTTGCGCCCTCCGGCCCGCTCAATTCCCACTTATGCAGGTGCTTGCCCGCCCCCATACTTAACCCCGGCCACTCGCTGAGTTCAGAGGGCATCGCCGGGTTGCCCATCCGTTCAATCAGTGCCTGCCCGGCAACCAGACAGTGCCCCCTGTCCGCCAGCACCCTTAATACCAGATCGCTGTCATCAAACGGGCGCGGACGAACGCGGATCGCCACATCCACCCCCTCCGCCACCAGATCGACCCGGCGGTTGGTGGCTTCGAGCTGGAGGTTGATCCCTGGATAGCGCGCCATAAACCGTGCCAGCATGGGCCCCACGTGAACGTGCAGCAAGGTGACAGGACAGGTGATCCGGACCATACCGCGCGGCTCAGCCTGTAAAGCAGCCACCGCCTCCTCCGCAGCTTCAGCTTCCACCAGCATGGCTTTACAGTGCTGATAGAATGTCTGCCCCACCTCCGTCACCGCAAACTGCCGCGTGGTACGTTGTATCAACCGAACGCCCAGGCGTTCTTCCAGCTGCGCAATCCGACGGCTCAGTTTCGACTTAGGCTGATCGAGCGCCCGCCCCGCCGCCGCAAAGCCGCCATGCTCCACCACCTTCACAAACCATACGAAATCATTGAGATCCTGCATACGCCTCCATTGTTCCATTTAAGGAACAGTGAATGTCATTTTTGCTATCTACCGGGATATTAGCCCTGAATATAAGCTAATTCCATCAACAGGACATCAGGAGTTAATCATGAAAAACGTAACAGGCGTGTATACCGCACCTCGTCCGCACTGGGTCGGTGACGGTTTTCCGGTTCGTTCGATGTTTTCTTACCAGACGCACGGCGAGCCCCTGAGCCCGTTCCTGCTGCTGGACTACGCCGGACCGCATACCTTCCCGGCGGACGGCGCGAAACGCGGCGTGGGCGAGCATCCTCATCGCGGTTTTGAAACGGTGACCATCGTCTACTCAGGCGAAGTGGAGCACCGTGATTCCACTGGCAGAGGCGGCGTTATTGGCCCAGGCGATGTGCAGTGGATAACGGCAGGCGCAGGTATTTTGCACGAGGAGTTCCACTCCAGCGCGTTTTCGCAGAAAGGCGGTGAACTGAAAATGATGCAGCTGTGGGTCAACCTGCCCGCTAAAGACAAAATGGCGACGCCTGGCTACCAGAGCATCACTCAGTCGGATATCCCGGTGGTCACCCTGCCGGATAACAGCGGAACATTGCGCGTGATTGCTGGCCGTTTTGGAGAGGTAACCGGCCCGGCGCATACCTTCTCACCGCTGAACGTGTGGGATCTCGCGCTGCGCCAGGGTAGCCATCTGACGCTCAATCAGCCCGAAGGCTGGAGCACGGCGCTGGTTGTCGTTGAAGGCAGCGTGACGGTGAACGGCACCACGCCTGCCGGTGAGGCGCAACTGGTCGTGCTGAGTCAGAGCGGTGACAAACTGCATCTCGAAGCCAGCAGCGATGCCAAAGTGCTGCTGATGGCCGGGGAGCCGCTGAATGAACCCATCGTGGGCTATGGCCCGTTTGTGATGAACAGTAAAACCGAAATTGCCGAGGCTATTCGCGATTTCAACTCCGGCCGCTTTGGCCAAATCTAAACGTAATAAGGAGCGCATTATGTCTACCCCTGCAAACTTCAACGGTGCACGTCCCGTTATTGACGTAAACGATGCCGTTATGCTGCTTATCGATCACCAGAGCGGGCTGTTCCAGACCGTAGGAGACATGCCAATGCCTGAGCTGCGCGCCCGTGCAGCAGCGCTGGCAAAAATCGCCTCGCTGGCGAAGATCCCGGTGATCACCACGGCGTCGGTTCCACAGGGACCGAACGGCCCGCTTATCCCGGAGATCCACGCCAACGCGCCGCACGCACAGTATGTGGCACGCAAGGGTGAGATCAACGCCTGGGATAACCCGGAGTTCGTGGCGGCGGTGAAAGCCACCGGGCGCAAAACGCTGATTATCGCGGGGACGATCACCAGCGTCTGCATGGCCTTCCCGTCCATCAGCGCGGTGGCGGACGGATATAAAGTGTTTGCGGTGATTGATGCCTCCGGCACCTACAGCAAAATGGCGCAGGAGATCACCCTGGCGCGCGTGGTGCAGGCAGGCGTGGTGCCGATGGACACGGCTGCTGTTGCTTCCGAAATTCAGCGCACGTGGAACCGTGAAGATGCGGGTGAATGGGCTGAGGTGTACACACACATCTTCCCGGCCTACCAGCTGCTGATCGAAAGCTACAGCAAAGCGCAGGACGTGGTGAAAAATAGCGAAGTGCTCGATTCGCAGCGTTAATCCTGCGCGCTGCGACATAAGCTGATTAAGGCTTAACCGAACAAGCACGAATGCTGAAAATCTGCTTGACCGTTTTAGCGCAACTCCCTATAGTAGCGCCCCGTTGCCCCCCAAGCGGTCAGGCAGCAAAACAATATGGTGAGGTGTCCGAGTGGCTGAAGGAGCACGCCTGGAAAGTGTGTATACGGCAACGTATCGGGGGTTCGAATCCCCCCCTCACCGCCATATTTAAGATGAGAGCTCGTACGAAAGTACGGGCTTTTTTCTTTTATATTCTCCGAAAAGGGGGGGATGAGAACCCCCGACTGGGGTTCGACAACTGGCGGCAGCCAGTTGGACAGACTGAGAGCATAGCGAACAGGCTGCCCGCAGGGCGAGCGAAGCGAGTCAATCCCCCCCGGTGCGACACGAGCTGCCTCACCTACAAAAAAAAGCCCGTACAAAAGCACGGGCCTGTCTCAACCATTCCTCAGCTATTCAGCTTTCCAGCCGGTTGCTTTCCCTCGGGAGCAAGTCTCTGGCCAATATTCAAACCCGCTTCATCCTTACGCTCCTCCAGCCAGTAATCCGCATTTTTAATCCCCAGCCGAACCGGGTCAAAGTGTGGATCCAACCCCTGTGCATTCTGGATTTCATAATCCTTCAGGCTGGCAAACGCTTTTTTATGCAACAGAACGATGGCAATAATGTTGAGCCATGCCATCAGCCCTACGCCGATATCCCCTAATCCCCAGGCCAGATCCGCGGTGCGTACCGTGCCATATACCGTCGAAGCCATCAGACACAGCTTGAGCAGGAACGTCAGCCACGGGCGATGAATCTTACGGTTGATGTAGGCGATATTCGTTTCAGCGATGTAGTAGTAAGCAATGATCGTGGTGAAGGCAAAGAAGAACAGCGCGATGGCAACAAAATAATTACCGAAGCCCGGCATCATACTTTCCATTGCCGTCTGGACATATCCCGGTCCTGCGGCCACGCCCGCTATTCCGGTATAGAGCGCTGCGCCGTCGACGCCCTGCACGTTATACAGCCCGGTGATCAACAGCATAAACCCGGTCGCGGAGCAGACAAACAGCGTGTCGATGTACACGGAGAACGCCTGAACCAGCCCCTGTTTCACCGGATGGCTTACGGCCGCCGCCGAGGAGGCATGTGGCCCGGTACCCTGCGCCGCCTCGTTGGAATAGACGCCACGCTTCACGCCCCACATGATGGCCTGGCCCAGAATAGCGCCAAACCCAGCTTCAAGGCCAAAAGCACTTTTCCAGATCAGCAATATAACTGAAGGAAGCTGATCAATATTGATAGCGATAATCACGCACGCCACAATAATATAGCCGAGCGCCATAAACGGAACCACCATGCTGCTAAAGCTGGCAATCCTTTTTACGCCACCAAAAATAATAAAACTCAACAGCACAGCAAGTAACGCCGCCGTGACATTTGGGCTCAGACCAAAGGCAATATCCAGGCTCGCACCAATAGAGTTTGCCTGCACACCTGGCAGTAATAATCCGCAGGAGAAAATCGTTACGATGGCAAATAACCATGCGTACCACTTCACGCCTAACCCTTTCTCAATATAAAAGGCAGGACCACCACGATATTCGCCGTTAATTTTCTCTTTATAAACCTGCCCTAACGTGGATTCGACAAAAGCAGAGCTCGCCCCCAAAAATGCCACGATCCACATCCAGAAAAGCGCACCGGGTCCACCAAAGGTAATGGCGGTCGCTACACCGGCAATATTCCCTGTCCCCACGCGGCCCGCCAGCGTCATCGTCAGCGCCTGAAACGACGACACGCCTGCCTCGGTAGGACGCCCCTGAAACATCAGGGTAATCATAAGTTTTATATGCCGTAATTGCAGAAAGCGACTACGCAGCGAGAAATAGAGGCCGACACCCAGACATAAAAATATTAACGCCGGGCTCCAGATAACACCATTAATTGCACTAACCAGTTCGTTCATGTATGACCCTTAGCGTGATGTTCCAGAGGAAACGATCCCCTGGCGAGTTTCTTTTTAGAATTTTGTCTGAACAAGTACGAAACATAGATAATTACCCAAAAGACACCAACTTAATTTTTACTGCTTAGTCATGTTCTGTGACAACATTCACGTTTAATTTTAAACCAATAATTAGCATGATCATTATATTCATAGATATTTTGTGGGTATTATAAATACATATCACATTTCCGTGACCTGTATAAAAAGCGTTCGCAGCAAATTAACAGTAATATTATTATTACCGCAAAACGGGGCGTACATCCTGTTGAATGCTATAGGAAATAAATATGATTTAAAAAAGCCACGCGTGCAGAGGGAATAAAGGAAGCTTCCCGGCATAACGCCGGGAAGAAATGACTTAAAATGTGAAATGATCTTAGTCGGAGTACACTTCCAGCGTTCGTTGGCACAGCGCTGAGCGGACGCAGTCCTCTTTTGTGAAGCGGACCACCCCTATCATCTCATCTTCATCAAAACGTGACATGGCATCGCTCAGGCCGGACTTCACGCCCGACGGCAGGTCACACTGGGTAATATCGCCGTTGACGATAACCGTCACGTTCTCCCCGAGGCGCGTTAAAAACATCTTCATTTGCGCAGCGGTCACGTTCTGAGCCTCGTCAAGAATAACGACCGCATTTTCAAATGTACGTCCGCGCATATAGGCGAACGGCGCGATTTCCACCTTGCCAATCTCTGGTCGCAGGCAGTACTGCATAAAGGAAGCGCCCAACCGCTTCACCAGCACGTCATAGACGGGCCTGAAGTACGGGGCAAACTTCTCGGAAATATCGCCGGGCAGGAAGCCCAGATCTTCATCCGCTTGCAGTACCGGACGGGTAACGATGATCCTTTCCACGTCCTTATGAATCAGCGCCTCCGCCGCTTTGGCGGCGCTGATCCAGGTTTTCCCGCATCCGGCTTCCCCGGTTGCAAAGATGAGCTGTTTACTCTCGATAGCATTCAGGTAGTGCGCCTGAGCTTCATTCCGCGCCACAATTGGCGATGCATCGCGGCTGTCCCGCGCCATGCCAATGGATTCTACGCCGCTCATCTGCACAAGCGAGGTGACCGATTCTTCTTCACGCTGCTTATGGCTACGTGAATCCCGTCTCAGCACACGTTTTGCTTCACGACGAGCTTTGATCACTGCTTTCTGTCTTCCCATGGATAGCACCTTGAGTTGTTGGTATTCATCACACGCGCCAGCATCGGCACGATTATGCGCACGAACATCAGAGGGTTGGCTTCCTTGTAAGCCATTGCTTGCATTACCGGATGACGATATACAACGGCTACGCGCACCGTTATGCACGTCGGTAGAAAAAGGTTCTTGAGGTGAAGGAGAGAATTTGGTGGTGAAGAAATCGCTGCCGGAGTCTGAGCCTCCGCGCCGGGTACTGCGGTTGATGTGTTTACCTTGTCCAGTACAGGACGCAACCATTCGCGATCTCCATAGTGAGTTAGCATCACTGCCGGGAACTACCGCTGTCTTCTCTTAAGTACATCAGGAATTATCATAAATGCAACATTTATTTTACCTGAATGCAACTTTTAGGACTACCCCTACATGGAAAATCAGTCTTATATAGAAATATTACAGAAATATAACAATAAGATAGTCCTTCGAAAAAATAATGTCCCCGCGAACTGTCGCAGGGACGATTATCAGGCTTCTATCAGACCCTGAGCGAGCCAGGCGTTCGCGTCACGCGCGCCGGGCAGGGCAAAGAAATAGCCGCCGCCGATGGGCTTAATATATTCCTCCAGCGCTTCGCCGTTGAGCCGCTTCTGCACGGTGAGGAATCCCTTCTCCAGATCGTGCTGATAGCAGACAAACAGCAGTCCCATATCAAGCTGACCGGAGTTGGTCACCCCCAGCGAGTAGCTGTAGCCCCTGCGCATCATCAGGCTGGATTGCGTCTCTTTGGTGCGAGGATTGGCGAGGCGAATATGGCTGTCCAGCGCGATGACATCCCCGTTCGGATCGCGGGCGTAGTCGGGTTCATCGTGCTCGTGCTTCATGCCGAGCGGTGCGCCGGTTTGCTTATCGCGACCGAAGATAGTTTGCTGCTCTTTCAGCGGCGTGCGGTCCCAGAACTCCACGTGGAACTGAATGATACGCACCGCCTGATAGGTGCCTCCGACCGCCCAGGCCGGTTCGCCCTGATCCGCCGTCACCCATACCACGTTCTTCATCAACGCGGTATTGCTGCTGTCCGGGTTGGCGGTGCCGTCTTTGAAGCCCAGCAGGTTGACCGGCGTCTCTTTCCCTTTACTGCGCGCGGCGTGGTCAGAGATAAAACCTTCCCGCTTCCAGCGCACGCTCAGCAGATCCGGGGTGTGCTTGATAATATCGCGCAGGGCATGGATCACCGTATCCTGGGTATTAGCGCAGATCTGCAACAGCAGATCGCCGTGGCACAGCGCCGCGTCGAGAGAATCATTCGGGAATCGCGTCATTTTTTGCAGCGCTTTCGGCTTCTGCTTCGCCAGTCCGTAGCGATCATCAAACAGCGATTCCCCCACCGACACGGTGATGGTCAGATTATCGGGAGCGATAAACGCGCCGAGGATGCCGGAATCCATCGGCGGCAAGCGCGGATTCGGTGTTTCCGGTGCGGGACCGCCGGCGGTGAGGAAGGCAATACGCGTGGTCAACAGCCTGAACAGACGCTCAAGGTCGGCTTTATCACTCGCCAGCGAATCGAAAGCCACCAGCATCATCGAGGCCTGCTGTGGCGTCAGGATCCCCGCCTGGTGCTCACCATAAAACGGCTGCGTTTCCATACGCGCATCCGGGGAGAGCGTGCCAGGGGCGCTTTGCGGTTTTGCCGCATGCGCCACCGGACAGCCTCCCGCCAGGGCAAACGCGCCGCCCAGCGCCCCTACCCCTTTTAACAACCGACGTCGGGAAGGTTCCGCCACGTCGTATTCGTCATGCTTGTTCATCGCTTAATCCAGACCCAGTACGCCACGCAGCAGGGAGAGATCTTCCGCCAGGGTGGTTATCGGGCCTTTCAGCGCGTTACGGTCAGCATCGGTCAGCTTGTCGTAGGTTTCGAACCCGTCTTTGGTGCGGTATTTCGCCAGGATAGCGTCAACTTTCTTAAAGTTGGCATCCACTTTCGCCAGCAGCTCGCCGTTCTCTTTTTGCAGCTGAGGCCTCAGCAGATCGACAATTTTCTGTGCGCCGTCGACGTTCGCCTGGAAGTCCCACAGGTCGGTGTGGCTGTAACGATCTTCTTCACCGCTGATTTTGCTGGCGGCCACTTCTTCAATCAGGCCCGCTGCGCCACCCACCACTTTCGACGGTGGGAATGCCAGCTCGCTGATGCGTTTTTGCAGCTCCAGCACGTCGCTGTTGAGCTGCTCGGCGTATTTCTCCATCCCACTGGTGGAGTTATCGCCAAACAGGGCTTTTTCCAGACGGTGGAAGCCGGTGAATTTCGGATCGGCGGCCTTCTGCTCATAGTCGTCTTCACGGGCGTCAATGCTGCCATCGAGGTCAGAGAACAGTTCGGCAATCGGCTCAATGCGCTCGTAGTGCTGACGGGTAGGCGCATACAGGGATTTCGCTTTTTCGATGTCGCCCGCTTTCACCGCGTCGGTAAAGGCTTTGGTGCCTGCCACCAGGTCCGCTGTCTCTTTGGTGACGTAGGCTTTATAGGCGGTAATGGCGTCGCCGAGGCTCAGCAGCGCCGTGCCTTTGGCCGCGTCCGCCGTCGCTGCGCCTTTGACGATCAGCTTACCTTTCGGGTTAGTCAGCAGGCCGCAGGTCATGTCATATTCCCCGGGCTGAAGATTTGCGGTCATCTTCTGGCTGAAGCCCGGCGCGATATTCTCGCGCTCTTCCACCACCATCACGCCTTTCAGGATTTCCCACTCCAGCGCCTTCTGGCTGTGGTTCTGAATAATAAACTGCGTTTTACCGCTGTTAACCGTGATGGTCATCGGCTCGCACTGTTTATCGTTGACGGTGACTTTTACCTGCGGAATATCTGCCGCCTGAGCGGTGAAGGCAGACACGAACAGCGCGGCAATGCCTGCGCGTAACGCACTACGACGGAACTGAATGGCCATGACTCATCCCTTTAAAAGTATGTTGTAACTAAAACAGCACTTACGGCGCTACGCGCGACGTCTGCGAGCCGGTACGCGGCGGCATAGCGAACAGGATCAGCGCCGGAACCAGATAGATAAAGTACATCGCCACTTCGCTGACGCTCGGCGTTTCCTGGTAGCCGAAGATCCCTTCGAGCAGGGTACCGGTCAGTGAATGGGTCGACAGGACGTTGCTGAGATCGAACGCCACGTCCTGGAAGTGGTTCCACAGACCCGCTTCGTGGAAGGCGCGGATCGCCCCTGCCGCCAGCCCTGCGGCCACCAGCAGAATAAACAGGCTGGTCCACTTGAAGAACGCGCCCAGGTTAAGACGAATGCCGCCCCAGTAGAGCAGGAAGCCAAGCACAACCGCCGTGGCCAGCCCGAGCACCGCGCCCAGCGGCGGCCAGATGCCCACGTCCTGCTGAAAAGCCGCGAGCAGGAAGAACACAGACTCCAGGCCTTCACGCGCCACGGCGAAAAAGACCATCATGATCAGCGCCCAGCCGTGGTGGTTGCCTTTTTGCAGGGCGTTATCCACCGCCTGCTCAAGCTGTACCTTCACGTTACGGGAGACCTTGCGCATCCAGAACACCATCCAGGTGAGGATCACCACCGCAATCACGGCGACGATCCCTTCAAACAGCTCCTGCTCTTTCTGCGGGAACTCCCCGGTGGTTTCGTTGATGAGGATACCGAGGCCCAGGCAGAGCGCCGCAGCAAGGAAAACCCCAACCCACATGACGCCAATCCAGCGTCCGCGCTGGGTACGCTTCAGATAACTGGCGATAAGGCTAACAATCAGGGCCGCTTCAAGGCCTTCACGTAACATAATGAGAAAAGGAACAAACATGCCGACACCTTAAATGTTTATCGCGGTCAACTGATGCAAAGAAAAGTAAATTCTTGTGATAGTGATTATCATTACGGCAACAAGAAAAACAAGCGAAATGTGTTGCGTTTTGATGACCAGATGTAAACGCATTGCGGAGTAATAATTGCCTGAGTAACCGTTACGTTTATAAGGTATAACGAAAATGCCCATTTACGGTTAACCGGGGCTGTGGCTAAATGTCCGCCTCGAAAACCAACTGAAAATAAGCCATGTTTAAAATTGTCCATTTCCTGCTGGCGCTGGTGATTATTCTTGCGCTCGCCTGGCTGGTGAGTTTCGACCGCCGAAAAATTCGTATTCGTTTCGTTTTACAGCTGATCGTGATCGAAATCGCGCTGGCGTTCTTTTTCCTCCACGCAGAAAGCGGCCTGTTTATTATTAAATACGTTTCCGGTTTCTTTGAGTCGCTGCTTAAATTCGCTGCCGAAGGGACGAATTTTGTCTTTGGCGGGATGGGTGAAAAAGGGCTGGCGTTCATTTTCCTTGGCGTGCTCTGCCCCATTATTTTTATCTCGGCGCTGATTGGTATTCTTCAGCACTGGCGTATTCTGCCGATCTTTATTCGGGTGATCGGGACGCTCCTGTCAAAACTGAACGGCATGGGCAAGCTGGAATCCTTTAACGCGGTGAGTTCGCTGATCCTCGGTCAGTCGGAAAACTTCATTGCCTACAAAGGCGTGCTGGGCGATCTCTCCTCGCGTCGTCTGTTTACGATGGCTGCCACGGCCATGTCGACGGTTTCGCTGTCGATTGTCGGGGCCTATATGACTATGCTCGACGCCAGGTTTGTCGTCGCGGCGCTGATCCTGAACATGTTCAGCACCTTTATTATTCTTTCGGTCATTAACCCGGCCCGCCCGGAAGCGGAGCCGGATATCAGGCTGGAAAAACTGCACGAATCCCAGAGCTTCTTTGAAATGCTGGGCGAGTATATTCTGGCCGGTTTTAAGGTGGCGATGATTATTCTGGCGATGCTGATTGGCTTTATCGCCCTTATTAGCGCCATTAACGCCCTCTTCTCCGGCATATTTGGCATGAGCTTCCAGCAGATTCTGGGTTATGTGTTTTATCCGCTGGCGTGGCTTATTGGTATTCCGCTGAGCGATGCCTTAAGCGCGGGGAGCATTATGGCAACTAAACTGGTGGCGAATGAATTTGTGGCGATGATCGAGCTGCAAAAAATAGCCCATCAAATGTCACCGCGCGGGCTGGGGATTTTGTCCGTGTTCCTGGTATCGTTCGCTAACTTCGCTTCCATTGGCATTGTGGCGGGGGCAATAAAAGGTCTGAATGAGCAACAGGGTAACGTGGTGTCGCGGTTTGGTTTACGCCTTGTATACGGGGCAACGCTGGTAAGCCTGCTGTCGGCGAGCTTTGCGGGGTTGGTGCTGTAAGTTTTGTGCCCGGCGGCGCTTCGCTTGCACGGGCCTACGATACAACAACGGCGGGTTATCCCGCCGTTTTCATTAAAACTGCACGCACACCGGCTGGTCGACCCGCATCACCGACTCCTGCGCGAAGCGTGATTTATAAATTCCGCGCAACGCTTCGATGTTCTTCTCGCTCTGCGCATTTTTACCGTGGATCAGCATCAATGCCTTGCTCGGCTCGCGCGCCACTTTTCCATCATTCCCCAGCCACTGACCGCGCGCATCAAATACCGTTAAACCATCGCGAAAGCGTGGCGTCACGTCCTGGTCGACAAACTGCTGCCATTCGTTGCCTGTGATTTGCGCCCCGGCAGGACGGTTTAAGCCGAAATAGAGCGCGGTCTGCTGCATCTGATTTTCTGCTTTGCAGGTTTCTACCGGCGCGTGCTGCGTGGGCGCGTTACAACCCGCCAGCAGCATTAATGCCGCCGCCATCAACCCTGTTTTAATCATCATTTATTATTACTCACACTGGTGAACGGTCTGTTCCCTCTCCCCACCGGGGAGAGGGTTAGGGTGAGGGTGAGGGGAAAATTACTCAGCCTGGAGCTTAGACGGCGGCGCTGAGTGATAGTGCGCGTCCGCCTCCGCAAAGCGTTTCTGCATAGACGCAGACGGCGCTTTACCCAGCAGGCTAAACACCACGATACCGAGGCTGCCGAAGATGAAGCCCGGAATGATTTCGTACAGGCCCAGCCACGCGAACTGTTTCCAGACGATAACGGTTACCGCACCGATAATCATCCCCGCCAGCGCGCCGTTGCGGGTCATGCGTGACCACAGTACAGAGAACAGCACCACCGGACCAAATGCCGCACCGAAGCCCGCCCAGGCGTAGCTCACCAGCCCCAGGACGCGGTTTTCCGGGTTTGCCGCCAGCGCAATCGCCACCAGCGCAACCACCAGCACCATAAAGCGCCCTACCCACACCAGCTCTTTCTGGCTCGCGCCCTTACGCAGGAACGCTTTGTAGAGGTCTTCGGTGATGGCGCTGGAGCACACCAGCAGCTGACAGCTCAGGGTGGACATCACCGCCGCGAGGATCGCGGAGAGCAGAATACCGGCAATCCACGGGTTGAACAGGATCTGCGCCAGCTCGATGAACACGCGCTCGGCGTTCTGGTTCACCGCGCCCGCCTGCGCCGGGTTGTTGTTGAAGTACGCGATACCGAAGAAGCCGACCGCACACGCCCCCGCCAGACACAGGATCATCCACGTCATGCTGATGCGACGCGCGTGAACGATGGTGTGGTGAGAATCCGCCGCCATGAAGCGCGCCAGAATGTGCGGCTGGCCGAAGTAGCCCAGGCCCCAGCCCATCAGAGAGACAATGGCGACGAAGTTCAGCCCTTTCAGCATATCGACGTTTTCGATGCTCTTCTGCTTGATCACTTCCAGCGATTCGCCAAAGCCGCCGACGGTGAAAATGACAATCACCGGAGTCAGGATCAGGGCGAAGATCATCAGGCTCGCCTGCACGGTATCGGTCCAGCTTACCGCCAGGAATCCGCCCACGAAGGTATAGAGGATGGTTGCTGCGGCGCCGGCCCACAGGGCGGTTTCATAGCTCATGCCGAAGGTGCTTTCGAACAGGCGCGCGCCCGCCACGATGCCGGAGGCACAGTAGATGGTGAAGAACAGCAGGATCACCACCGCGGAGATAATGCGCAGGATACGGCTGTTATCTTCAAAGCGTCCGGTGAAGTAGTCCGGCAGCGTCAGGGCGTTGTTGTTGGCTTCGGTGTGCACGCGCAGACGGCCTGCCACCAGCTTCCAGTTGATCCACGCGCCAACGGTCAGGCCGATGGCGATCCAGCTTTCGGAGATACCGGAGATGAAAATCGCGCCCGGCAGCCCCATCAGCAGCCAGCCGCTCATGTCGGAAGCGCCCGCAGAGAGTGCGGTGACCATCGGGCCTAAGCTGCGCCCGCCGAGGATGTAGTCGTCAAAGTTTTTAGTGGAACGCCATGCCAAAAACCCTATCAGGATCATGCCAAAAATATAAACGAGAAATGTCACCAGCATCGGTGTGCTAATAGCCATTCAAATTCTCCAAAATGTCGAGCGACAACCGTCCGGGTTGCCTTGTTATGTCATCACCGGAACGTAGTGATGTGTGTATGTGTTTCCGTTGGGCGCGCTATCCTGCCGTATACGCATCCCACTGACAAACGATTTAACACTGCATTTACATGAATTTCATCCCTGGTTTTATACGTCTTTCCTATAGGTTGCACTCGCTCACGCTTTTACGGGTTGCACCTTTAAAAAGTGTTAAGCACCGCATAAAAACTGGGCTCAGAAACCGCCGCACGTTCTTTTTCACAGCTAACCAATCGTTAACAATCCATTCATTTTCCAGCTTGCAGACCAGGTCACATTTAACACGGTTGCACAAAGTTGCAACATGGTGGATATTTCACGCTATCAACAGAACGCTATTACAGAACAACAGGAGTTTTGGCATGGGGATGACCACCATGGGGGTTAAGCTGGATGACGCTACCCGCGAACGGATTAAAACCGCTGCGACCCGCATCGACCGCACACCGCACTGGTTAATCAAGCAGGCGATTTTTAACTATCTGGAAAGACTGGAGAGTGAAGAAGGTCTGCCGGAGCTGCCTGCCCTGCTGGCGGGTGCAGCGAACGAAAGCGAAGAGGCCGCGACGGCCGTTGAAGAGAACCACCAGCCGTTCCTGGAATTTGCCGAGCAGATCCTGCCGCAGTCCGTCAGCCGCGCCGCCATTACCGGCGCCTACCGCCGTGCCGAAACCGACGCCGTGCCGATGCTCCTGGAGCAGGCGCGCCTGCCGGAAGCCGTTGCCGCTCAGGCGCACAGCCTCGCGTATCAGCTCGCCGACAAGCTGCGTAACCAGAAAACCGCCAGCGGACGCGCCGGTATGGTGCAGGGTCTGTTGCAGGAGTTCTCCCTCTCCTCGCAGGAAGGCGTGGCGCTGATGTGTCTGGCGGAAGCGCTGCTGCGTATTCCGGATAAAGCCACCCGCGATGCCCTGATCCGCGACAAAATCAGTAACGGCAACTGGCACTCCCACATTGGCCGCAGTCCGTCCCTGTTCGTTAACGCCGCCACCTGGGGCTTGCTGTTTACCGGCAAGCTGGTCTCCACCCATAACGAAGCCAACCTGTCGCGCTCTCTGAACCGCATCATCGGCAAGAGCGGCGAGCCGCTGATCCGCAAGGGCGTGGACATGGCGATGCGCCTGATGGGCGAGCAGTTCGTCACCGGGGAAACCATTGCCGAAGCGCTGGCGAACGCCCGCAAGCTGGAAGACAAAGGCTTCCGCTACTCCTACGACATGCTGGGTGAAGCGGCGCTGACCGCCGCCGACGCGCAGGCCTACATGGTCTCTTACCAGCAGGCGATCCACGCCATCGGTAAAGCGTCCAACGGTCGCGGTATTTATGAAGGTCCGGGCATCTCTATCAAGCTTTCCGCCCTGCACCCGCGCTACAGCCGTGCGCAGTACGACCGGGTGATGGAAGAACTCTACCCGCGCCTGAAGTCCCTGACCCTGCTGGCGCGCCAGTATGACATCGGCATCAACATCGACGCCGAAGAGGCGGACCGTCTGGAGATCTCCCTCGACCTGCTGGAAAAACTGTGCTTCGAGCCGGAGCTGGCGGGCTGGAACGGGATTGGTTTCGTTATCCAGGCCTACCAGAAACGCTGCCCGTTCGTCATTGACTACCTGATTGACCTGGCCAGCCGCAGCCGTCGCCGCCTGATGATCCGTCTGGTGAAGGGCGCCTACTGGGACAGCGAAATCAAACGCGCCCAGATGGAAGGTCTGGAAGGTTATCCGGTCTATACCCGCAAGGTCTATACCGACGTCTCTTACCTCGCCTGCGCGAAAAAACTGCTCGGCGTGCCGAACCTGATTTATCCGCAGTTCGCTACCCACAACGCCCACACCCTGGCGGCGATCTACAGCCTGGCCGGGCAAAACTACTATCCGGGCCAGTACGAGTTCCAGTGCCTGCACGGCATGGGTGAACCGCTGTACGAGCAGGTGACCGGTAAAGTGGCCGACGGCAAGCTGAACCGTCCGTGCCGAATCTATGCCCCGGTAGGTACCCACGAAACCCTGCTGGCCTACCTGGTGCGTCGTCTGCTGGAGAACGGGGCGAACACCTCCTTCGTTAACCGCATCGCCGATACCACCCTGCCGCTGGACGAACTGGTGGCCGATCCGGTACAGGCCGTTGAGAAGATGGCGGCGCAGGAAGGCCAGATTGGTCTGCCGCATCCGAAGATTGCCCTGCCGCGCGAGCTGTATGGTGCAGGTCGCGTCAACTCGGCGGGTCTGGATCTCGCCAACGAACACCGTCTGGCGTCGCTCTCTTCCGCCCTGCTTAACAGCGCATTGCAGAAGTGGCAGGCCAAACCGATCCTTGAGCAGTCCGTTGAGGACGGTGAAATGCAGCCGGTGATCAACCCGGCAGAGCCGAAGGATATCGTCGGCTACGTGCGCGAAGCCACGGAAGCGGAAGTGGAGCAGGCCCTGGAGAGCGCGGTGAACAATGCGCCAATCTGGTTTGCCACCCCGCCGCAGGAGCGTGCCGCCATTCTGGAACGCGCGGCGGTGCTGATGGAAGATCAGATGCAGCAGCTGATCGGCATTCTGGTGCGTGAAGCGGGTAAAACCTTCAGCAACGCCATCGCCGAAGTGCGCGAGGCGGTCGACTTCCTGCACTACTACGCCGGTCAGGTGCGCGATGATTTCGACAACGAAACCCACCGTCCGCTCGGCCCGGTGGTGTGTATCAGCCCGTGGAACTTCCCGCTGGCGATCTTCACCGGCCAGATTGCCGCGGCGCTGGCCGCAGGCAACAGCGTGCTGGCAAAACCGGCAGAGCAGACCCCGCTGATTGCCGCCCAGGGCATTAACATTCTGCTGGAAGCGGGCGTACCGGCGGGCGTGGTGCAGCTCCTGCCAGGGCGCGGTGAAACGGTCGGGGCCAAACTGACCTCCGATAACCGCGTGCGCGGCGTGATGTTTACCGGTTCGACCGAAGTGGCCTCCCTGCTGCAACGCAACATCGCCACCCGTCTGGATGCGCAGGGCCGTCCTACCCCGCTGATCGCTGAAACCGGCGGCATGAACGCCATGATCGTGGACTCCTCCGCGCTCACCGAGCAGGTCGTCGTTGACGTGCTGGCCTCTGCCTTCGACAGCGCGGGCCAACGCTGTTCCGCTCTGCGCGTACTGTGCTTACAGGATGACGTGGCTGACCACACGCTGAAGATGCTGCGCGGTGCGATGGCGGAATGCCGCATGGGCAACCCGGGCCGTCTCACCACCGACATCGGGCCGGTGATCGACGCGGAAGCCAAAGCCAACATTGAAAATCACATTCAGACCATGCGTGCCAAAGGCCGTCCGGTGTTCCAGGCGGTGCGCGAGAACAGCGAAGATGCCCGCGAGTGGCAGACAGGCACCTTCGTGCCGCCAACGCTGATTGAGCTGGCAAGCTTCGACGAGCTGAAAAAAGAGGTCTTCGGCCCGGTACTGCACGTGGTGCGCTACAACCGTAACAACCTCAACGAGCTGATCGATCAGATCAACGCCTCGGGTTACGGCCTGACGCTTGGCGTGCATACCCGTATCGACGAAACCATTGCCCAGGTGACCGGTAATGCTAAAGTCGGCAACCTGTACGTCAACCGCAACATGGTTGGCGCGGTCGTGGGCGTGCAGCCGTTCGGCGGTGAAGGTCTCTCCGGCACCGGCCCGAAAGCGGGCGGTCCGCTCTATCTGTACCGCCTGCTGGCAAACCGTCCGGAAAATGCGCTGGGCGTGACGCTGGCGCGTCAGGACGCGGAATATCCGGTGGATGCGCAGGTGAAAGCCGTGCTGACCCAGCCGCTGGACGCGCTGATTAAGTGGGCTGAAAATCGTCCCGAACTGCATGCGATTGCACAGCAGTACGGCGAGCTGGCGCAGGCGGGAACACAGCGTCTGCTGCCGGGTCCAACCGGTGAGCGCAACACCTGGACGCTGATGCCGCGCGAGCGTGTGCTGTGCGTGGCGGATAACGAGGAGGATGCGCTGGTGCAGCTGGCAGCCGCAACGGCAACGGGCTGTGAGGTGCTGTGGCCGGAAGATGCCCTGCATCGCGACCTCGCCAAACAGTTGCCAAAAGCGGTCTCGGCCCGCATTCGCTTTGCGAAGGCCGATGCCCTGCTGACCCAGCCGTTTGACGCGGTGATCTACCACGGTGATTCCGACCAGCTGCGCGAACTGTGCGAGCAGGTGGCGGCCCGCAGCGGCGCGATTGTCTCGGTGCAGGGCTTCGCCCGCGGGGAGACCAACCTGCTGCTGGAGCGCCTGTACGTTGAGCGCTCGCTCAGCGTCAACACCGCGGCGGCGGGGGGTAACGCCAGCCTGATGACAATCGGTTAATCGTGTAAACTCTCCCCGGTGACGCTACGCTTACCGGGGCTACAAAATAGCCCAGGCCGGATAAGCACAGCGTATCCGGCTTTTTTACATGGAGGGGATGATGAAAAGAGTATTTCTCGCAGGTGCAGCCCTGCTCATGAGCGCCAGCGCGCTGGCCGACGAGTGCGATAACGCGACCACCCAGCTTGAACTGAACACCTGTAGCGCGCAGCAGTACCAGGCCGCCGATAAAAAGCTCAACGAGACGTATCAGGCCGCCATCAAACGTGCGGCAGCGCCTCAGCGCGATCTCCTGAAAAAGGCGCAGCAGGCGTGGATTAGCCTGCGCGACGCGGACTGTGCGTTTATCGGTTCGGGTACGGAAGGCGGGAGCGTTCAGCCAATGATTGTGAACCAGTGTCTGGCGGAGAAAACCGCGGAGCGCGAAGCGTTTCTGGCCACGCTGATGCAGTGTGAAGAGGGCGACTTAAGCTGTCCTCTTCCGCCGGGAAACTAGCGCACGCGGATCCCTTCGATAATCATCCGCTGTACGTTTTCCAGGGTGCTCTGGAAAAACGCCTCGTCCTGGAGCGTTTTACCAGTCACCGCCTCGACCTGGGCCGCGAAGTCAGCGTAGTGCTGGGTTGAGGCCCAAATCATGAAGATCAGATGATGCGGATCGACGGGCGCCAGTTTTCCGCTGGCGACCCATCCGGCAATAATGGCCGATTTATCGTCCACCAGCTGCTTTAGATCTCCCGTCAGCTCCGCCTGCAACAGCGGCGCGCCCTGCAACATCTCCAGGCAGAACAGCCTTGATGCCTGCGGGTAATCACGCGATACCTCCAGCTTCAGGCGTATGTACTCCTCTATCGCCACCAGCGGGGCCAGCTCTTCGCGAAACGCCTTGAGAGGTGCCAGCCAGATATCGAGGATCTGCTGCATCACCGCGATATAGAGCGCCTCTTTTGACGGGTAGTAGTAGAGCAGATTGGTTTTGGACACCCCGGCCTGCTCCGCCACCTGCTCAAGGCGCGTACCGTGAATACCAAACTGCGAAAATGTCTCCAGCGCAGCGCTGAGGATCGCCTGTTTCTTGGCGCTCACCGCCTGCGAACGTTTACCGGGTGTTTTCACTGCGCCTTGTGTCATTTTCGCTCTCCATTTTTTGTCCTGCGCTCAGCATAGCAAAACCCCCGTCTCGCCACGACCTTCTGCACCCTCAGCGCGCATGAGTGCCTGTTTTCTGTGCAATGATTTTGACCATCCAGTCCACATTTTCGCTGTTAATTTTAACAACCATCATTTAACACATTAATAACAAAGTGATTTTCAAAACTGGCACTGCCTTTGCAAAAACATCGTGACACCTGCGACGTAATGAAGAGAGGTTCGTGATGAAAATTGGCATATTTGTACCGATCGGCAACAACGGCTGGCTTATCTCGACCACTGCCCCGCAATACATGCCGACCTTTGAGCTGAATAAAGCCATCGTGCAGAAAGCGGAGCACTACCACTTCGACTTTGCGCTCTCGATGATCAAGCTGCGCGGTTTCGGCGGTAAGACCGAATTCTGGGACCACAACCTGGAGTCTTTCACCCTGATGGCGGGCCTGGCGGCGGTAACCTCGCGCATCCAGATTTACGCCACCGCCGCCACCCTTACCCTTCCCCCGGCAATCGTGGCGCGGATGGCCTCCACCATCGACTCCATCTCCGGCGGGCGCTTTGGCGTTAACCTGGTCACCGGCTGGCAAAAGCCGGAGTACGAGCAGATGGGGATCTGGCCGGGGGACGATTACTTCTCCCGTCGCTACGACTACCTGACTGAATATGTGCAGGTGCTGCGCGATCTATGGGGCACCGGCAAAAGCGATTTCAAAGGCGACTTCTTTACCATGAACGACTGCCGCGTCAGTCCGCAGCCGTCGGTGCCGATGAAGGTGATTTGCGCCGGGCAGAGCGACGCGGGAATGGAATTCTCGGCGAAATACGCCGACTTCAACTTCTGCTTCGGCAAAGGCGTTAACACCCCGGCCGCCTTCGCGCCCACCGCGTCACGTATGAAAGCGGCCGCCGACAAAACCGGGCGCGACGTGGGCTCCTACGTGCTGTTTATGGTGATTGCCGACGAAACCGACGACGCCGCGCGCGCCAAATGGGAACGATACAAGGACGGCGCGGATGACGAAGCGCTGAGCTGGCTTACCGAGCAGAGCCAGAAGGATACCCGCTCCGGCGCGGACACCAACGTTCGCCAGATGGCCGACCCGACGTCTGCCGTCAATATCAACATGGGCACCCTGGTTGGCTCGTATGCCAGCGTGGCCAGAATGCTCGACGAAGTGGCTGCCGTGCCCGGCGCCGAAGGCGTGCTGCTGACCTTCGATGATTTTCTCACCGGCGTGGAAACTTTCGGCGAGCGCATTCAGCCGCTGATGCAGTGCCGCGCCCACATCCCTGCCGTGACGAAGGAGGTGGCGTAATGACGACCCTCAACGCTCGCCCGGAAGCCATTACCTTAGACGCGCAGCGCAGCGCGCTGATCGTGGTGGATATGCAAAACGCCTATGCCAGTAAAGGCGGGTATCTGGATCTGGCCGGGTTTGACGTCTCCACCACGCAGCCGATGATTGAGAACATCAAAACCGCCGTGAGCGCCGCGCGTGCTGCGGGCATGCTGATCGTCTGGTTCCAGAACGGCTGGGACGACCAGTACGTCGAGGCTGGCGGTCCCGGCTCACCCAACTTTCACAAATCCAACGCCCTGAAAACCATGCGCCAACGGCCCGAACTCCAGGGCACGCTGCTGGCGAAAGGCGGCTGGGATTATCAGCTGGTGGATGAGCTGGTACCGGAACCCGGCGATATCGTGCTGCCGAAACCGCGCTACAGCGGCTTTTTCAATACCCCGCTCGACAGCCTGCTGCGCAGCCGGGGCATTCGCCATCTGGTCTTTACGGGCATTGCCACCAACGTGTGCGTGGAGTCGACCCTGCGCGACGGCTTTTTCCTCGAGTATTTTGGGGTGGTGCTGGAGGATGCCACCCATCAGGCCGGGCCGGATTTTGCCCAGAAAGCCGCCCTGTTCAATATCGAAACCTTTTTTGGCTGGGTCAGTAACGTCAATGATTTCTGCGACGCGCTGGATCCCCCGCTCGCCCACATCGCCTGAGGAGAACCGCTATGCCGAAATCCGTGATTATTCCGCCGGGCACCAGCACCCCGATTGCCCCGTTTGTCCCCGGCACCCTCGCCGACGGCGTGGTGTATGTCTCGGGCACGCTGCCGTTTGATAAAGACAACAACGTGGTGTTTATCGATGACCCAAAGGCGCAAACCCGCCACGTGCTGGAGACAATCAAAACCGTGATCGAAACGGCGGGTGGGACGATGGAGGACGTGACCTTCAACAGCATCTTTATCACCGACTGGAAAAACTACGCCGCGATTAACGAGATTTACGCGGAGTTTTTCCCCGGCGATAAACCGGCGCGGTTTTGCATCCAGTGCGGGCTGGTAAAGCCCGAAGCGCTGGTTGAAATTGCCACCGTTGCGCACATCGCGAAGTGAGGCGGCCATGAAACTGTCCATTTCACCGCCCCCCTTTGCGGGCGCGCCCGTGGTGGTACTGATTGCCGGGCTCGGCGGCAGCGGCAGCTACTGGCTGCCCCAGCTCGCCGTGCTGGGGCAGGAGTATCAGGTGGTGTGCTACGACCAGCGGGGCACGGGGAATAACCCGGATACCCTGCCGGAAGACTACACCCTCGCACACATAGCCGACGAGCTCGCGCTGGCGTTAGCCGAGGCCGGGATCGCCCGTTACTGCGTGGTCGGTCACGCGCTGGGGGCGCTGGTCGGCCTGCGGCTGGCTATCGATAAGCCCGACGCCCTCACCGCGCTGGTCTGCGTCAACGGCTGGCTGACCCTCAATGCCCATACCCGCCGCTGTTTTGACGTTCGCGAACGCCTGCTGCATGCGGGCGGCGCGCAGGCGTGGGTAGAAGCACAGCCGCTGTTCCTCTACCCGGCAGACTGGATGGCCGCCCGCGCCCCGCGGCTTGAGGCCGAGGAGGCGCTGGCGCTGGCCCATTTTCAGGGCAAAGCCAATCTGCTGCGCAGGCTGCATGCCCTGAAGCAGGCCGATTTTAGCCGCCACGCTGCACGCGTTCGCTGCCCCGTGCAGATTATCTGTTCCACCGACGATCTGCTGGTGCCGTCCGTCTGCTCCGCTGAACTGCACGCCGCTCTCCCGCACGCCCGCAAAACGGTCATGCGCCAGGGCGGGCATGCCTGCAACGTGACCGCGCCGGACACCTTTAACACTCTGCTGCTGAACGGGCTTGCCAGCCTGCTGCACAGCCCAGAACCCGCTTTGTAAGGAGCTTGAATGAGCGAAGCCATCACGCCCGCCGCGCTGGAAACGCTGTTTACCGGCGCACGTACCCATAACGGCTGGCTGGATATACCGGTCAGTGACGAGACGCTGCGCGAGATTTATGACCTGATGAAATGGGGGCCGACGTCCGCCAACTGCTCCCCGGCGCGCATTGTGTTTGTGCGAAGCCCGGAAGGAAAAGAGAAGCTGCGCCCGGCGCTCTCCAGCGGCAACCTTGAGAAAACGCTCACTGCCCCGGTCACGGCGATTGTCGCCTGGGACAGCGAGTTTTATGAGCGCCTGCCTGAACTGTTCCCACACGGCGATGCCAGAAGCTGGTTTACCTCCAGCCCCGCGCTGGCGGAAGAGACCGCCTTTCGCAACAGCTCAATGCAGGCCGCGTACCTGATTTTCGCCTGCCGCGCGCTCGGGCTGGACACCGGGCCGATGTCGGGTTTTGACCGGGAAAAAGTGGACGCGGCCTTTTTCACGGGCACGCTACTCAAAAGCAATCTGCTGATTAACATCGGCTATGGCGATATGAGCAAACTGTACGGACGCCTGCCGCGTCTGGCCTTTGACGATGCCTGCGGGCTGGCGTAAGGAGCGAACGTGATGACACCGGATAAACAAACCTTTCGCGACGCCATGGCCTGCCTCGGCGCAGCGGTCAATATCATCACCACCGACGGCCCGTCGGGAAAAGCGGGCTTCACCGCCAGCGCGGTGTGCAGCGTAACCGATTCCCCGCCCACTCTGCTGGTTTGCCTCAACCGTGGCGCGTCCGTCTGGCCGATTTTCAGCGAGAACCGCACCCTGTGTGTTAATACGCTGAGTGCCGGACAGGAGCCATTATCCAACCTGTTTGGCGGGAAAACGCCGATGGCGGAACGCTTTGCCGCCGCTCGCTGGCAAACGGGCGACACGGGCTGCCCGCGTCTGGAAAATGCGCTGGCCTCGTTCGACTGCCGTATCAGCCAGGTGGTGAGCGTTGGCACTCACGACATTCTGTTCTGCGACATCGTATCCATCGTACGCCACCCGGCGCCGCAAGGGCTGGTGTGGTTCGACCGCGGCTATCACGCACTTATGCGACCCGCCTGTTAATCCGCCTTCAGGAGACAGATCATGTTCGGACTTCCCCACTGGCAGTTGAAATCGACCTCCACAGAAGCAGGCGTGGTCGCGCCGGATGAAAGGCTCCCGCTCGGGCAGACCATGGTGATGGGCGTGCAGCATGCGGTCGCGATGTTTGGGGCGACGGTGCTGATGCCCATGCTGATGGGGCTGGATCCTAACCTCGCCATTTTGATGTCGGGTATGGGTACCCTGCTGTTCTTTTTTGTCACCGGCGGGCGTGTGCCCAGCTATCTGGGCTCCAGCGCCGCCTTCGTTGGGGTGGTCATTGCAGCGACCGGGTTTAACGGTCAGGGTATTAACCCCAACCTGAGCGTGGCCCTCGGCGGCATTATCGCCTGTGGGCTGGTCTACACCCTGACCGGTCTGGTGGTGATGAAAGTCGGCACACGCTGGATCGAGCGGATGATGCCCCCCGTCGTCACCGGGGCGGTGGTGATGGCGATAGGCCTGAACCTCGCCCCGATTGCGGTGAAGAGCGTCTCCGCTTCGCCGTTTGAAAGCTGGATGGCGGTGATTACGGTGCTGTGCATCGGCGTGGTGGCGGTCTTTACGCGCGGCATGATCCAGCGGCTGCTGATCCTGGTCGGGCTGATTGCGGCCTGTCTGGTCTACGCGCTGCTGGCGAACGTGTTCGGCCTCGGCAAACCGGTTGATTTCACACTGATTCACCAGGCCGCCTGGTTCGGCCTGCCGCAGATGACCTCCCCCACCTTTAACGCTCAGGCGATGATGCTCATCGCGCCTGTCGCGGTGATTCTGGTGGCTGAAAACCTGGGCCACCTGAAAGCCGTAGCGGGAATGACCGGGCGCAATATGGATCCGTATATAGGGCGGGCGTTTGTGGGAGACGGTCTGGCGACCATGCTCTCCGGCTCGGTCGGCGGCAGCGGCGTGACGACCTACGCGGAAAACATCGGCGTGATGGCAGTGACCAAAGTCTATTCGACGCTGGTCTTCGTGGCGGCGGCGGTGATGGCGATGCTGCTCGGCTTTTCCCCGAAATTCGGCGCATTGATCCACACCATCCCGGCACCCGTGATTGGCGGCGCCTCGATTGTGGTATTTGGTCTGATTGCCGTCGCGGGGGCACGCATCTGGGTGCAGAACCATGTTGATCTGAGCCAGAACGGTAACCTGATCATGGTGGCGGTAACGCTGGTGCTGGGGGCGGGTGATTTCGCCCTGACGCTGGGCGGGTTTACGGTGGGCGGGATTGGCACGGCGACCTTCGGCGCGATCCTGCTCAACGCCCTGCTGAGCCGCCGGATGGCTGCCGCGCCGCAGGGCGCCGTGGTGACTCAGGATCCGTGAAATCAACACGTCGGGTAACGGCGACGCCTTACCCGACCTGCATGTTCCTTAAGAGCGATCACGCCTGCTCAAACAGTCGTTCTATAGATTGCGTGGGGAAGAACAGCGAACTGCTGTTTTCACCTGCCAGCGGGATAAACCCCAGCTTCAGATAAAATCGTTTGGCCCGTTCGTTAAGCGCATCCACAAAAATTCCGTGGACGCCCACAGCCTGCGACGCCAGATAAACAACGCGCATAGCGTGTGTGACAAGCGCTGTTCCCCACTCGTTTCCCTGGAGTTCTTTATGGACAGCCAGACGCCCCAGCGTCACGCTGGGGACGTTGCTGTATGGGATGCGGCGCTGCTGAGTCTTTGAAGGAAGCATCGCTTTTTCAAAGCAACTTCCCGAGAGTGTGTAATAGCCCAGGACACGCGGATGGTCGCGTTCTTTAAGCAGGTAGCCGCGTAAAATACGCCCGCCGTGCTGACGTACCAGGTGCTCGGTAAGGAAGGCATTTAGCGAGGGTTCACCACAATCGAAATCGCCGAAATCGTAATCGGTTCCCTCTGATAACATTTCGATCGTGAGATTTGCCACGACGCTTCACTCCATGTTTCGAAGACGTTTCGCCGCTCGCTTCAGGCGTTCATTTGGCTCTGGCGGATTGTCGATGGCATCCATAACGGCATTCCATGAGGCTTCGTTTAATACGAGACGCCGATGCTGTTCGATGACTTCGGCAGCACGCTCTGACGCACTGTTCACCATAAACTGGGTGATCGTTTGGTTGGTCATCGCTGCCGCTTCTTCAATCATTGTTTTGTCTTCGTCCGACAGGCGAAGATCGATACGCTGTTTTTTGAGTGCTGGCATGGTTTCATTTATCGTGTACGGTTTTCATCCGTACACATCGTAGTTAAACCTGCCCTTTATTTCAATCAAAAGCTTATTCGGCCGTAAAATCGTTCACCGCATTCCGACGCTTTCTGAGTTTTAACTCACTCACCAGCACGCCGAGAACAATAAACGCCGCGCCCACCAGCGCCAGCAGGGGCAGACGTTCCCCGGCGAGTCGCCCGAAAATACCCGCCCACACCGGTTCACCGGTATAAATGACCGTCGCCCGTGTCGGGGATACGCTGCGCTGCGCCCAGTTCATGGTGACCTGGATAATGGCGCTGAAAATGCCCAGCCCCAGCGCCACGACGATAAGCCCGGTAGACATCGGCGGGACGGACTCCCCTGCCGGCACCATCGTCGCGAACGCCACCAGCGACGCGGTGGCAAGCTGCACCACCGTCACCCGCTTGACGTCCACTTTTCCTGCCCAGGCGCTAATCAGAATAATTTCTGCCGCAATGGCAACGGCCCCCACCAGAGTGATGATCTCCCCCGGCCCCAGCGCCAGCAGATTATTTTCCGGCCCGGCTAATAAAATAAGGCCGATGAACGCCAGCACGATGCCAATGCACGACATCAGGCCCGGCATTCTGCCGAGGCACAGCCACTGCAACAGCGGCACCAGCGGTACGTACATGGCGGTGATGAAGGCGGATTTACTGCTGGAGATAGACTGGAGCCCCCACGTTTGCAGGCTGTAGCCCATGGCAATCGCCACACCAATGGCGACACCCGCCTTAAGCTCTCTCAGGGTCAACCCGCGCAGGGTTTTCAGCGAAATAAGCGCCACGGCAATCGCCGCGGTTGCAAAGCGCAGCCCTACAAAGAAAAACGGATCGCTCATCGTGACCGCGTACTGAACGGCAAGAAAGGTTCCGCCCCAGAACATGGTGATCAAAATCAGGATCGCTTCCTGAGGCTTAATGGAGAAGGTAAAACGGGAAACGGACATGGGACACCAGCACGAAGAATCAATCCTGTAGTGTGCGATGCCTTTGATGACAGTTCAATGTAACAGACATAAAAAAACCGCCGGGAAACCCGGCGGCAGGGAGTTAACCCGGCGTACTACTTGTTGCTGCCGTGGCTATTTTTACCCCCTTTTTTACCAGCCTCTGATGCGCGCTGAGGGTCGTTTTTGAAGTTGCCCCCGCTAGACTGGCCACCTTTACGACCTGCTTCTGATGCTCTTTCACGGTCTTCAGCGAAATTACCTGAACCACCACGATGGTTTGCCATCTCTAACCTCCAGAGTGTGAAACATTAGACATCATATTGCATTCAGTAAAAGAGGATTCTTTCACCTCGCGGCTCAAGGACAGTGCCTTTATCTGTGCCGCGTGAAACTAAGCTTAGTGTAATGCGGCTATCAGGCAAGCGAGAGGTAATATTCTGCAACATGATCTCAGCCTTTCGTATGAAATATCGGGGAAGTCATTCATAAGCCGTTCTTATATTTTGAAAAATCCGCGCTGCGAAAGTTGTTTCATTTTGCTACAAGGCGCGTAACCAAAAGATATTGTTATATATCAAAGAAATGCCGTTCATTTTTGCAGTCTGGCTGTGATGTCATATCTTTAAAGGAACGCAGCGATCCGCTGTAAGAAAAACCAACGAGGAGTGATGCAAAATGGCAAAAGTTCTGGTGCTCTATTATTCCATGTATGGACACATTGAAACCATGGCTCACGCAGTAGCAGAAGGCGCAAACAGAGTAGACGGCGTTGAGGTCGTGGTTAAACGCGTACCGGAAACCATGCAGGCGGAAGCCTTCGCCAAAGCCGGGGGGAAAACACAAAACGCCCCGGTTGCCACCCCGCAGGAGCTCGCGGACTATGATGCCATTATCTTCGGCACCCCGACCCGCTTCGGCAATATGTCCGGCCAGATGCGCACCTTCCTCGACCAGACGGGCGGGCTCTGGGCCTCCGGCGCGTTATACGGCAAGCTGGCCAGCGTGTTCAGCTCTACCGGCACGGGCGGCGGCCAGGAGCAGACGATCACCTCCACCTGGACTACTCTTGCCCATCATGGGATGGTGATTGTGCCGATTGGCTACGGCGCGCAGGAACTGTTCGATGTTTCCCAGGTTCGTGGCGGGACACCGTATGGTGCGACCACCATTGCCGGTGGCGATGGTTCACGTCAGCCAAGCAATGAAGAACTTTCAATCGCCCGCTATCAGGGTGAATACGTCGCGGGTCTTGCCAAAAAACTGAACGGCTAACCCAACAGGAGGACAAGTATGCCAACTCAAGAATCCAAAGCTCACCACGTGGGCGAATGGGCAAGTTTACGCAATACCTCTCCGGAGATTGCCGAAGCCATCTTTGAAGTCGCCAATTATGACGAAAAGCTGGCTGAGCAGATTTGGGAAGAAGGCAACGATGAAGTGCTGGTTCGCGCCTTCGAAAAAACCGACAAAGACTCGCTGTTCTGGGGCGAGCAAACCATCGAACGTAAAAACGTCTGAACGTTCCCCCCGCCCACGCGGGGGGTTATCTTCTATTTCGCCGCGTTGTTCATCACCGCATTGAATTTATCGACAGGACAGAAGCCGTTGCCATCCACCGGACAGCCCTTCAGCTCCAGCGTCACGCGCTGCGCAGGGGATTGCAGCGACAGTACGCTGGCGTTACGCAGTTGCTCTGAACTCTGGTAGACATACTCAATTTTCATCAGCTCCTGATTAGTGTTTTTGTCATGCCAGCGCTGGAAGACAATTTTACCGCCAATCGGGGTTCTTTCCTGCTGGTCGTGCAGCTGATAAGGCCTGAAGTCCAGCGCGGTCAGCAGCGAGGCGATGTTAGAGTCGTGCCCCACCAGCAGGGTGATTTTTGGCGCTTTTGCCTGGTCGGTCACCAGCGCTTTATCAATGTACTTCACCAGCGGTTTAGCCACGTTCTGCGCCACCTCCGTCGACGTAAACAGCGAGTCCTGATAGCCGTTTTTCAGCTTCGACAGCACGCGCCACTGCTGATCGGTTTTGATTTCCCCCCAGGCCACCTGGTCTGTCGGGAAGCCTTCGTAATACTGTAGCGTGAACGCATCCACCAGCGAGTTACCCACCTTCAGCGGCCCAGAGACGCCCGGCTCTTTTTCATAATCGGCGCTGAACGTATCTTTCGCCTCCGTCAGGGAGCAGACTTTTTTCTCCTTGCAGGACGGCGAGTCGCTGTAGTTTGTCAGCTGTTCCAGCAGTTTGTAGCTTTCATCCAGCTGCATTTTCTGCCGTTCCGTCTCCATCGCTTTCAGCGCTTTCTCGCGAAACTCAGGGGAGTTATCGGTAATGACCGGATTGAAGGTGGGGTCCATGGTGCCCATTTTTTCCTGGTGATGCACAGGAACATCGCACCCGGGGAACGCGCCGGTGATAAAGAACTGCGCGGTCGCCACGGTGCGCTGGAGGCTGTTGGCGTAGGCATAGACGGTATCCGCTGGCGGGCATTCACCCGTCTTCACCATCCCCTGCTCTGCCAGCCACTCGCGCATATAGTGACCCATATACACTTCCAGTACGCCGCCTTTGGTGGTGAGCTGTCCACCCGGGACGTCCCACTCCGGCCACTGCTTCGGCGTGGACTGCTCCAGCACGCTGCCGTTATTGGCAAGCGGCGCGCGCAGATTGTGGCGGCTCATGATGAGCACCTGTTCCAGCTGATAGCCGTCCGGCGTGTCCTGCGCCTGTGCGCCAAAGGTCACGGAAAGGGTACCTGCCACGGCAACTGCGAGTAGTGCTTTTCTCATCCCTAATTCCTCACACGTTTTTAATGTCGCCCTGAGTGTGACAGATCCGTGACAGGTTTTTCGGGAAGCATTTCTCAAACTGATGATTAACGTGCTTACGGCGTGTGCCGATTAGTTTTATAAAAAAACCATACCCCACCGGAGAATTCGCTGTGAAACGTACCCGCCTTGAAGAGAGCACCTGCCCCGTCGCCCGTTCGCTGGATATTATCGGCGACTGGTGGTCGCTGCTGATTGTTCGCGACGCGCGCTACGGGGTGGCAGTCGATATTCTGTTGGCCGATCTCACCGATGAAGCGGGGATCCGCGCTACGTAAAACAGTAGCCTAACGCTGAAGCTGGTCGCCGTACTCGCTCATCCAGGCGGCCAGCGGCGAGAGTGCGTCCTGAAGGGTTAGCCCCAGCTCGGTGATCTGATACTCCACGCGCGGCGGGATCTCCGGGTAGACCGTTCGCGTCACCAGCCCGCGCTGCTCAAACAGGCGCAGCTGCTTCGTCAGCTCTTTCTGGGTGATGGGGGCAGCGGCACGCAGCAGATCGCCAAAGCGAACGGGCGTATTGAACACAATCAGGCGATAGAGAATGGGGATCGCCCACTTACCGGAAATCAGATTCACAAACTGCGTCATCGGGCAGGTATACGCCTCAGATTTTTTTTCGCAGCACGCTTCCAGCAGCTCTGCCATTTCACACCTCTTGCCTCGTTAGTATCCATTTGGTACCTGGTTTCCTTTCGATACTAACGTTTCTATAGTGCTTTCTCCAGAGACATTTCAGGAGAAGAACATGGGTCGTTTAACCGATAAGTATACGTTGATTACCGGCGGCACCAGCGGTATCGGTCTCGCCACCGCGCAGGCGTTTATCGCCGAAGGGGCGCGCGTCGCCGTGACCGGACGCAACCCGGATACCCTCGCCGAAGCAGAGCGCATTCTGGGCGATAAGGCCTGGGTGATCCCAACCGACGCAGGCGATATTTCGTCGCAAAAAGCGCTGGCGGAGACCCTCGCCGCCCGCTGGCCGCGCCTCGACGCGGTCTTTCTCAACGCCGGTGACGTGACGCACGCGCCGCTGGAAGCCTGGCAGGAAGAGGCCTGGGACCGTCTGATGAACATCAACCTGAAGGGACCGTTCTTTTTAATTCAGGCGCTGCTGCCGCTGCTGAATAACCCATCCTCGGTGATCCTCTGCGGCTCCGTGAGCGCGCGCATCGGCCTGCCCACCAGCAGCGCGTATGCCGCGAGCAAGGCCGCCCTGCTGTCGCTGGCGCGTACACTGTCGGCGGAGCTGCTGCCGCGCGGGATCCGCGTCAACGGTCTGAGTCCCGGTCCGGTGGAAACCCCGGCGTTTACAAAAACGGGCTTAAGCGACGAGGCGCTTAACGCGATGATGGCAGAGGTCATTAAGCTGGTGCCGCTGGGCAGAATGGGCTCGACGACCGAGCTGGCAAAAGCCGCACTCTATCTGGCCTCCGACGAGTCGAGCTACACGGTGGGAACGGAACTGCTGGTGGACGGCGGAATGGGGAGCCTGTAATTCAAAAGGCGCTGATGCCGGTGACCGCGCCGACATACAGCGCCGCCCACGCACAGGCGGAAAGCAGGCTGACGGCGTAGACCTTGACGGCGTTCAGCCTGAGCATCCCGGCCGCCAGCGGGACGATGTAACGCAACACCGCCAGGAAGCGCGACGTAAAAAGCACGATGACCCCGTTCTTTTGCAGCTGATGCTGGACCCGCAGGAACTTATTGGCATGCTTTGAGGTGAAGCGCGTGACCATCCTGGTATGCCCCATCAGTTGGCCGATATGGTAATTCAGCACCGAACCCGCCGTTGCCCCCATCACCACGGCGAGCCACGTCAGCGCAGGATGCATGCTCCCCTGGCTGACGGTAATGCCCGCCAGCAGCATCACCGACGCAGGCGGCAGCACGGAGGAGATCAGCACCGTCGATTTGCTCAGCGCCATCACGAATAACAGCACAAACAGATGTGCCGGATATAGCGCAAAATGATTCAGCAGGTTATCAAACCATGTCATTTTCCCCTCCCCCGTTAATAATTTAATTGTCCATTTAAAATGAATAACCTTAAATAAACCCTCAACATTTTATTAATAAGATTTACCTAAACCGTTCTTAAACATTATTTAATTTTCTGAGCACTAAATTTAAACAGGCGTATTATCCCTCTCGTTTTACAACGATCTCGTTATGGCGAGGCTCCTGTACAAATACACGTTATCGCTCTGGTGGGTTCGAGAGAACCGGCACAGGGTAAAACAGGCACTGTCGAATCAAGGCTTTGTCAGTATAACTTCCCTTGTGGGATACGGTGTACAGTGCTGAACCCAGGACGTGGGGATCTCCTTTCCGACATGCCCTGTCTTGCTCGCCCCTGAGAGATTTTAATATTCAAAGGGAATTTACTATGTCTTACGCTATTCACAACCAAAACCTGGTTTTTAATGACAGCGCCATCGCGCAATATATGAATACCGATTTTATCGTTATCGATATTTCATTATGCGTAGCTCTGGCACGCGAGCAGTTCTTTGAAAAATTAAAAGATGATGATATTCCGTCGCATATTTTTATCGAAGATAACGGTCGCCTCGCAGGTTTAATCGCCGTACGCAAATTATTGCAGGCCACGGATACCGTGCAGCCTGTTAAGGGGTTGATGATATCGGATTTTATTCAGCTCAAACCGGAAGATGAGCGGGCGGATGTCGCCGGGCTGCCGGCGCACGCGGGTGCGGATGTGGTGCCTGTGGTGACCCACGGCAAGCTGGTGGGCTGCCTTACCGAGCGTGAAATCGCCCATCTGCTCGAAGATGACGTTACTGAAGATGCCCAGCTTCAGGGGGCGACGCTGCCGCTGGAGAAGCCCTATCTGGAAACCAGCGCCTTCAGCCTGTGGAAGAAACGCTCCGTCTGGCTGCTGCTGCTGTTTGTTGCGGAAGCGTATACCAGTTCGGTGATCCAGCATTTTGAAGAGGCGCTGGAATCTGCCATCGCGCTGGCGTTCTTTATTCCGCTGCTGATTGGCACCGGCGGAAACAGCGGGACGCAGATCACCTCGACGCTGGTGCGCGCCATGGCGCTGGGTGAAGTCCACCTTCGCGATGTGGGTCGCGTGCTGCGCAAAGAGATCAGCACCTCGTTAATGATTGCCGCCACGCTGGGTCTGGCGGGCTGCGTTCGCGCCTGGATGATGGGTATTGGGATGGAAATCACGCTCATCGTCAGCCTGACGCTGGTCTGCATTACGCTGTGGAGCGCCATCGTCTCGTCGGTGATCCCGATGGTACTGAAACGCTGCAAAATCGATCCGGCGGTGGTCTCCGCACCGTTTATCGCCACGCTAATCGACGGGACCGGGCTGATTATCTACTTCAAAATCGCGCAGTATACGCTGGGGCTGGAATAACGAAAAAACCCTGCGATATTGCTATCGCAGGGTTTTCGAATTTGGCGGAAGCGTAGAGATTCGAACTCTAGAACCCTTTCGGGTCGCCGGTTTTCAAGACCGGTGCCTTCAACCGCTCGGCCACGCTTCCAAAGTGAGGCGCACTATAAACATCTCTGAGCATGATGTAAAGCACGAAATTGCATAACATTACACGTCTTCCGTCCTCCCCTTCCGTCCCGCTGATTTCTTCGCCATCGACTGGCTAAAATGTAAACATTTATTTTTACATTCATAACGTTTATTAGATTCGCGGGTGGTCATTTAGACTCTTTTTCGCACAACACCCATTAACCGTAGATCACTGCGATAAGAGATTAGCCATGACTTTATTTAACGACGATTATGAATTTTTTATTTATCAGTGATAACTATTACCTTTGCCATGGTGTATCAAGCTCCCTGACATCAACCCATTTGATTCGCGATGACGCGGATATTCACGATCTTGATGGGGTCGATCAGGCGATGGATTTTATCATTGCGATTGAACAGGATAAGTTACGCAATAAAACCATTCGGCAGGTCAAAAAAGTTAAGCGTGATTACATTGTCCTGATGCATGAGATAGAAGCCAACCGCGCAGTGAGAATCGATAATATTATCTATTCGTCGATGCATTTTACTGCTCACCCTTTTCAGCAGCTGATGCGCTTTTACCGGGCGCTCAGAACACACTCCTTTACGCGACGCGAATATGACGTGCTGAAGCTGTTTCATTTGGAAAACCATGAGATCGCGAAAAAGCTGCAACTGTCACAAAAAACGACCAGCACCTACCGCGTGAGGATCCTCGAGAAATTAAATATGCGCTCAAAAAACATTCTGGCGATGACCCGTGTAAAATCGGCGATCGTCGATTAAAAGCTGTAACATTTTGCCTTGCCACGGAAAAACCGGGCCGTCACGTTTCGCCCTGAGGGGGTTTGGCTGGCGCGGTATACCAGTTCTCTTTGGCAACCATTACGCTGCCCTCTGGCTGCATAACAAAATTCGGGGACATGATCTGCACGTTAAATTCGTTAAACACATCCTGTATCTGGCTATGCAGTTCATTGCGGGCAACCGCGAGGGACTGTTCGGGCAGCAGACGGACCTGCAATTCGTAAGCGATATACCAGTCCATTAGCCCTAACTGGCGTACCAGCGGCGGCTCGGAAAGGTCAATCCCTTTTGCCCGTTTCGCGGCCAGCTCCAGCATGGCATGCACCTGACGCCATGGGGTGTCATAACCGATCGTGACGCTGACCGTCAGATTGAGGCTGCCATCGGGCTGTAGCGCGCTCAGATTGGTGATCTTACCGCTCACCACCACCGCGTTGGGCACGGTAACGACATAATTTTCCCGGGTAATAATTTTGGTCGCCAGCATGCCAATTTCACTGACCTTGCCTTCGTTATCCGCCACCCGAATGACATCGCCTTTGCGCAGCGCGCGGGAGTAAATCAGGACCAGACCGCTCATGGCATGGTTCATCACCCCTGCCGAGCCCAGCGTTAGCATCAGGCCAAAGAAGACGCTAATACCTTTAAACGCCAGCGAGTTTGCACCGGGAAGAAACGGCCAGGCGGCGGAGAGAGCAAATAGCCAGACGGCAACGGAAATGAGCTTACGGGTAGCCCCCACGGTTTCCGGATGTACGCCGGGAAGTTGCAGACGACCAGCCTCCACCTGATTCAGCACCATCTTAAGAAGCTTCAGAATAAATGCGGTAATGAGGAAAATGATCAGCACAATCGTCAGCCCCGGCAAGGCCGAGACAATCGCCAGGGCGATTTGCTGCACCACGCGAAGCGTCCAGTCTCCCAGCGACGTGCCCCACACCCGCGTCCACGGAAACAGACTGAATGCCCAGCTCAGCCAGACGTAAAAGCCGATCAACCCCAGCAGGAACATCAGCAAGGCGTAAAGCCGAATCTCAATTGCGCCAATGTACCGCCGCCAGCTTTGCGGCACCCGGCTGCGATTCTCCACAATACGCCGACGGTAGACGCGCCGGAACCAGCGCCAGGATCGCCACGCGCCGTAGCAGAGCAGCAACAGCGCCAGCAGGCCAGCGGCTGTTTTTACCGTCGACAGCGCCAGCCAGCCGGTATCGTATTGATCGCGCAGCGCCATCCTTTGCGCTTCCATGCGCGCCAGCACGCGCTGTGCGGCCTGATCGAGGGTAAGATCGTCCCCTTCGTCCAAATCCCCTTCCGTCAGCAGCATCACAGGTTTCCCGTTCATCACTATTAGCCGTCCCTGCTGGTTATAGCGGGTCACGGGGACGATGCTGAGCGGCTCACGCACATCCGCCTCGGTAAAATTGCGCAGGGTGTTGCGGATGCGTAAAACGCGTTCTTCCGGCGTGGTCAGGCCAAATTTCGCCTGGAGCATGACGATGGGCTGATGGAAGATGTAGACCGTTCGGGCGCGCTCCTGCTCCGTAGGCGCCTGGCGGGGCTCTGCGGCATACGATGAGAAGGCGCTCAGGGCGGCAAAACAGAACGCAAACGCGAGCAGGATCTTTTTCATCCTTACTACCCCAGGTCAGAAATCTTGTTATTTTTCAGGCAACCCGCGAATGCCAGGTGGGTATGTTGAGAATAGTCCAGCCTTTCGTTTCTGCAACAAGCGACGGTGAGCGTGTTGCTCTCAGTCACAATATATGTATTATGTTATAACATAACAATTTCGGATTGCGTTCTATGTTACTTAAAAATGGGTTATTTCTGGCTTCACTGCTCTCCATGGCGCCTGCCGCTTTCGCCGCAACCACCTGGCCCCTCACGATTGAAAATTGCGGCGTTAAGCAGACCTTTACGCATGCTCCTCAGCGCGTCGTGACCGTGGGTCAGCATGAAACAGAATTACTGCTCGCACTGGGGCTGGAGAAAACGATCGCCGCGACGTCAGTCTGGTTCGGCAAGCTCCCACCCACGCTGGAGGATGCCGGGAAAAACCTCCCCCGGCTTGCGGATAATTCCCCCTCCTTTGAGGCCGTGGTAGGACAGAAACCTGAACTCGTTCTCGCACAGTATCACTGGCACATTGGTCCGCAGGGAGAAGTGGGAACCCGTGAGCAGTTTGCGTCGCTGGGGATTAATACGTGGATCTCCCCTGCCGACTGCACGGATAAAACGGTAACGGAAACCTCAAACGCAGACGGAGCACGTAGCGCGCCGTTTTCACTGGCTGAAATTACACGGGAAGTGACAGATCTGGCGACGATTTTTGATGTTTCCGCGCGAGGTGAGCAGCTCAATCGTGCGCTGGCGGAGCGTATTAAAAAGGCCCAGGCGCGCGCCTCCACGAAACCGCTTAGCGTTGTATTCTGGTTCTCCAGCAGCCGTCTGAATGGCGATCCCTGGGTGGCCGGGAATTACGGCGCGCCTGGCTGGATCAGCCGCACGCTGGGGTTGAAGAACATTATTGACTCTCACGACGAATGGCCCGCTGTAACGTGGGAACATATAGCCCGATCGCAGCCGGACGTGATTGTTATCGCCGGGATGTCCCGCAGGCTCTACCCTGCCGATGACGTTGAGGTAAAAAAAGCGTTCTTGCGCAGTGACCCGGTGACAAAGAACATGCCTGCGGTCAGGAACAACCACATCATCGTGGTGTCAGCGATGTCGTTAAACCCTTCATTGCGTAACGTCGATGCGGTTGAGCTTATCAGCGATCGGCTGGCTTCTTTCCGGGATGAACAATGAGTCATTTCGCTTTTGACCGCCGCCAGCAGGGTTTACTGGCAGCAGGTGCCATGGCGCTGCCGCTGATGCTGGTCTTTGCCGCCAGTATCGGTGATATGCCGGTGTCGTATGCCAGTACCGGGAAAGCGATCCTCAACGGACTGGGTTTGACCTCTTATGCGTTGCCGCAAACGGAGGAAGGTATCGTCTGGCAATATCGCATGAGCCGGGCAGTAATGGCCGCGTGCAACGGCGGCGGCCTGGCGTTGTGCGGGCTGGTGTTACAATCGATCCTGCGTAACCCTCTGGCTGAGCCTTATCTGCTGGGGATTTCCGCGGGCGCATCGCTGGGGGCCGTCTGCGTGATGCTTCTCGGCATCGGGGGGAGCGTGATTGGCGTAAGCAGCGGTGCGTTTGTCGGTTCGTGCGCCGCCTTTGCGCTCATCATGGTGATTACGAACGGGATGAGTGAAAGCCCGTCGCGCATTTTGCTGGCTGGCATTGCGGGCACCCAGCTCTTCAACGCCATGACCGCGTACGTCGTCAGTACGTCCGCCAATGCCGAGCAGTCCCGTAGCGTCATGTTCTGGCTGCTGGGAAGTCTGAGCGGCGTGCGCTGGCCTGACACGCTGCTGGCGCTGGCCGTTACGCTTGCGGGTTTACTGGTGGTATTGCTCTTTTCACGGGCGCTGGACACCTTCACCTTCGGGGATGAGGTCTCCACCACGCTGGGGATCCCGGTTACCGCCGTGCGTATTGTCTTATTGCTGACCTGTGCCATTGTTACCGCAACGCTGGTGAGCGCCACGGGCGCAGTGGGGTTTGTCGGGCTGGTCATTCCCCATGTAACGCGCATGCTATGTGGGCCGGGCCATCGTCTATCTATCCCGCTGACGTTTCTTATCGGCGCCCACTTTATGATCCTCGCCGATATCGTCTCACGCACGCTGATTGTGCACCAGGTTCTGCCCATCGGGGTGGTGACTGCGCTGGTAGGCGCCCCCGTCTTTGTGGCGTTGCTTTATCAAAACCGAAAGGAGCATCCATGAATATTACTGTGGCCGGGTTAACCGTAACCCGACAAGCGCAGACGGTGCTTAAGGATATCGATCTCGACCTGCCATCCGGGCAGATTATCGGCCTGTTAGGGCCAAACGGCTCGGGCAAGTCGACGCTGCTGCGCTGTCTCGCCGGGCTGTTTCCACGACTCAGCGAACGCGTGGCGCTTAATGGCACAACGCTAGGCATGATGCCGCTGAAAAAACGCGCGCAGCACATGGCATTTGTCCCGCAACATGCTGAGGTCGACGGAGAACTGACCGTTGAGGACATTGTCAGACTGGGGCGTACGCCCTACCGGAAAACATTCCAGAAAACCTCGCGCGACGATGAGGCTGCGGTTGAGCAGGCGATTGGCCTGATGCAGTTATGCCGCTTACGCCAGCGGCGATGGCACTCTTTGTCTGGCGGAGAGCGCCAGCGAAGCCAGATAGCCCGCGCGCTGGCCCAGCAGCCGCAGGTGCTGTTGCTCGATGAACCGACAAACCACCTGGACATTCAGCACCAGCTGGAGCTGATGCGGCTCGTTTCACAGCTGCCGCTTACGGTGGTGGTTGCACTGCACGATCTCAATCTTGCGGCCAATTATTGCCAGCGTCTGATCCTCCTGAAGGCCGGGCAGATCGCCGCCGCGGGCGCGCCAGAAGCGGTTCTGACGCCGGCAAACATCGAGGACACCTGGTGCGTAAAAGCTCAGGTCTGCAAGGCCGACGCCGGGATCACGATAAGCTATAACATGGTGGCATGACGGAAGCCTGGCGCAAAAGCAAAAACCCCTGCGATATTGCTATCGCAGGGGTTTCGAATTTGGCGGAAGCGTAGAGATTCGAACTCTAGAACCCTTTCGGGTCGCCGGTTTTCAAGACCGGTGCCTTCAACCGCTCGGCCACGCTTCCTAAGTGAGGCGAACTATAAACACCTCACCGCGCGCTGTAAAGAGTGCGCGCATTCGTTCGCTTTAAAAATAGCCAAAATGCGTTTAATCGGTTGAATAGACGACAGATTGGCCGTTTTGGCAGCATAATATCCACTGCGGATCGTTAGTGCTTTTTGATGTACATATCTTTGGTGTAGTAGTACCCGAGCTTGTCTGGCGTGAAGCCCCCTACCCACGGTTTCACCAGGTGCGTGCGCACGTAATGATAGACCGGGATCGCCGGTACATCCCGTCCCAGCAGATCTTCTGCCTGCTGGTAGAATTTACCGCGCTCCTCCGCCGTTTTCGATTTCGCCGCGTTCACCAGTGCCCGATCGTAGTCCGGATTGCTGTACTGAGTGGTGTTTTGGCTGTCCCCGGTACGGAAGTTGTTCAGGAAGGTTGCCGCATCGTCGTAATCGGCAATCCAGGCGTAGCGTACCGCGTCAAAGTTATGGGTGTGCATGGTATCAAGCATGGTTTTCCACTCCTGATTTTGCAGCTTCGCCTCCACGCCGAGGTTCTTCTTCCACATTGAGCTGGCGGCAATGGCAATACGCTGGTGCGATTCCGAGGTGTTATAGAGGAGATTAAAGCTGAGCGGATGGCTGTCGTTAAATCCGGCTTCGGCCAGCAGCTTTTTCGCCTCGGCAATGCGTTTATCCATCGGCCAGCTGGCGTAATCCGGGTTCTGGAGCTTGACGCCGCCAATATCCGGCTGGCTGATCAGCCATGCCGGGCGCTGGCCCTGCCCTAATACTTTCCCGGCGATGATGTCTTTATCCAGCGCCAGGTTCAGCGCCTTGCGCACGCGGGCGTCGTTGAACGGCGGCCGGGTGGTGTTGAACTGATAATAATAGGTGGCAAGCTGCGGTGAAACGTCCAGCTCGCTCCCCAGCGTTTTCTTCAGCTGAGCAAACTGGTTGATCGGCACCGTGTAGACAATGTCGATTTCGCCCGCTTTGTAGCGGTTGACGTCAGCAGCTTCAGAGGAAATGGGCAGATAGGTCACCTTCTTGATGACGGTATGTTCGTTATCCCAATATTTCGGGTTACGCACCGCCACAATGCGTTCGTTAACCACCCACTGTGACAGTTTATAGGCCCCGCTGCTGACGAAGTGCTCCGGTTTGGTCCACTTATCACCGAAACGGCCTACCAGGACTTTATCAATTGGCACCAGAGACGGGTGAGCCAGCATCGCCAGGAAAGCGGCGTTAGGTTGCGTGAGCGTAACTTCCAGCGTGGTGTCATTGATGGCTTTCACCCCCAGCGACTCGGGCGCTTTTTTGCCTTCTGCGATATCAGTGCCGTTGACGATACGCATACTACCGGGATAGCTGGCATACGGAGAGGCGGTTTTCGGGTCGACCAGCCGCTGCCAGCTCCAGACAATATCTTCTGCGGTGATGGGGGTTCCATCGCTCCAGGTAATGCCCGGACGCAGATGGAACGTCCAGACGGTGTTGTCTTTATTTTCCCATTTCTCCGCCAGGCGCGGCTGGATTTCACCTGCCGGAGAGACGCTGACCAGCCCGTCGAATAAATCGCTGATAATATTGAATTCGACATCGCTTTCGACTTTATGCGGGTCGAGCGAGGCGGGTTCACTGCCGTTGTTCCTGACCAGTTCCTGCTTATCTGCCAGCTGGGTTCCTGCCGGCACGTTAGCCGCCCAGGTTGCCGTGCTGGCGCACAGGATCCCTGCGGTTAACAAAGAGAGTGTAAAGTGCGTGCGTGTTTGTGGTTTCATTTCCTTCGCCTTATTGTCTGTTTTTATGACGATCCGGAAATAACTCTTAGCGGCCTTAGGGAAATAACGCAATATTTTTCAGTGACCTATAAGAGGTTGATCTGAATACGCCCTACAAACCGCACTTCATTCTGAGTACAAAGGCTTTGCCAGAATAAAAAACCAGCATAATCCCTAAGGGGCTGAGTAAAGATGGGTAAAACCACTTTGCGTCTGCCGCGCCGTTTCCTATTCTTTGCGCTAATTACATCTGTCATAAGAGAGTGACTCATGGATCGTATAATTACTTCTTCACGCGACCGCACATCGCTACTCAGCACCCATAAGGTGCTGCGCAATACCTATTTCATGCTCAGCCTGACGCTGGCGTTTTCGGCGATCACCGCGACGGCCAGCACCGTACTGATGCTGCCTTCTCCGGGCCTGATCCTCACGCTGGTAGGTATGTACGGTCTGATGTTCCTGACCTACAAAACCGCGGATAAACCGGTGGGTATTCTCTCCGCGTTCGCCTTTACCGGCTTCCTGGGCTACATTCTGGGGCCAATCCTGAATGCCTATCTGTCTGCCGGAATGGGCGACGTGATTGGTATGGCGCTGGGCGGTACCGCGCTGGTGTTCTTCTGCTGCTCGGCCTACGTGCTGACCACCCGTAAGGACATGTCCTTCCTTGGCGGTATGCTGATGGCAGGTATCGTGATTGTGCTGGTCGGTATGCTGGCGAACATCTTCCTGCAATTGCCTGCGCTGCATCTGGCAATCAGCGCGGTGTTTATCCTGATTTCATCCGGCGCAATCCTGTATGAAACCAGCAACATCATTCACGGCGGTGAGACGAACTATATCCGCGCCACCGTGAGCCTGTATGTGTCGCTGTACAACATTTTTGTCAGCCTGCTGAGCATCCTGGGCTTCGCCAGCCGCGATTAACTCACCGTGCTGTGAACAGGGCCCCGCTTATGCGGGGCTTTGTTTTTTTGGTAGACTGAGGCTGTTTTTGACTAACGTGTGAATGAATATGTTGAGTTTTGAAGGCAAAGAGATCGAAACCGATAACGACGGTTATCTGAAAGAGAGCAGCCAGTGGAGCGAAGCGCTGGCGGAGAAAATTGCGGAAAACGAAGGAATCACCCTCTCCCCGGAACACTGGGAAGTGGTGCGCTTCGTGCGAGAATTTTACCTTGAATTCAACACCTCGCCGGCTATCCGCATGCTGGTCAAAGCCATGGCGAATAAATTTGGCGAAGAGAAAGGCAACAGCCGTTATCTGTATCGCCTGTTTCCGAAAGGCCCGGCTAAACAGGCGACAAAAATCGCCGGCCTGCCAAAGCCGGTAAAATGCATTTAATAGCGAATTCTGAAGTCAGCGTATTCCCGGTCGGGTTGATGCGGTTCCGTTAGCACCTTATCAACCCGCGCGCTGCGCGGTCCGCCCGCTTTCAGCCACGCCACCAGCTTCTCAACCCGATCCGCCTCACCGCAGGCCACAACCTCCACGCTGCCATCATCCATGTTACGCGCATACCCTGTCAGCCCGAGCTGTAGGGCTTCGCGCTGGGTGCTGTAGCGGAATCCGACGCCCTGTACAAGGCCATGGACCCAGGCAATGGTGCAAACATTTGACATCATCCTTCTCCTTATCCGACTGGCGCGTTGCATTTCCTCACTGAAGTCGGGAAAATGGCGGCCATTTCATTGGAATCGACAGAATAGCAAATTATGAGTGTACGTTTAGTGTTAGCCAAAGGGCGCGAGAAGTCATTACTGCGCCGTCATCCCTGGGTCTTTTCCGGCGCGGTTGCCCGCATGGAAGGTAAAGCCAGCCTCGGTGAAACCATCGATATTGTTGACCATCAGGGGAAATGGTTAGCACGCGGCGCATACTCGCCAGCATCTCAGATCCGCGCGCGCGTCTGGACGTTCGATAAAGACGAAACCATCGATATCGACTTCTTTGTCCGTCGTCTGCAACAGGCGCAGCAGTGGCGCGAGTGGCTGGCAAAGCGTGACGGGCTGGACAGCTATCGTCTGATTGCCGGAGAGTCCGACGGGCTGCCGGGCGTGACCATTGACCGCTTCGGCAATTTCCTGGTGTTGCAGCTGCTGAGCGCCGGGGCGGAATACCAGCGTGCCGCGCTGATTAGCGCCTTGCAAACCCTGTTCCCGGAATGTGCCATTTACGACCGCAGCGACGTGGCGGTACGTAAAAAAGAGGGCATGGAGCTGACGCAAGGCCCGGTCACCGGCGAACTGCCGCCTGCCCTGCTGCCTATCGAAGAACATGGCATGAAGCTGCTGGTGGATATCCAGGGCGGCCATAAGACCGGTTATTACCTCGACCAGCGTGACAGCCGTCTGGCAACGCGCCAGTACGTTGCCGATAAACGCGTGCTGAACTGCTTCTCTTATACCGGCGGCTTTGCGGTCTCTGCCCTGATGGGCGGCTGTGCTCAGGTGGTGAGCGTCGACACCTCACAGGAAGCGCTGGACGTGGCGAAGCAGAACGTTGAGCTGAATAAGCTGGATCTGAGCAAAGCGGAGTTTGTGCGCGACGACGTATTCAAACTGCTGCGTAAATACCGCGACCAGGGCGAGAAATTTGACGTCATCGTGATGGACCCGCCGAAGTTTGTTGAAAACAAAAGCCAGCTGATGGGCGCCTGCCGTGGCTATAAAGACATCAACATGCTGGCGATCCAGCTGCTGAACCCGGGCGGCGTGCTGCTGACGTTCTCCTGCTCTGGCCTGATGACGACAGATTTATTCCAAAAAATCATCGCCGATGCCGCAATAGATGCGGGTCGTGATGTACAATTTATAGAGCAGTTCCGTCAGGCCGCCGATCACCCGGTGATCGCTACCTACCCGGAAGGGCTGTATCTGAAAGGGTTTGCCTGTCGCGTCATGTAACTTGAAAAGAGAAATATTGCCCGCACATAGTGTGTATGTAATGTTTCCCGGGAGGTGACTATGATTGCCAGCAAATTCGGTATCGGCCAGCAGGTCCGCCACACCTTGCTTGGATATTTGGGTGTGGTCGTGGATATCGACCCGGAGTATTCCCTTGATGAACCGTCAGCAGACGATCTGGCCGTTGACGCAGAGCTTCGCGCCGCGCCCTGGTATCATGTGGTTATGGAGGGCGACGATGGTCAGCCTGTCCATACCTATCTTGCCGAAGCGCAGCTGAGTGGTGAACTACAGGATGAGCATCCGGAACAACCCACTATGGACGAGCTTGCTCAGACCATCCGCAAACAGTTACAGGCACCAAGACTGCGCAACTAAAGGTGTAAAAAAGCCCGTCAAACGGGCTTTTTTTATTTTGCCAGCCCCAGACGGGGAATATCGATTGCCGGACAGCGATCCATCACCACCTTCAGCCCGGCATCGCGCGCCAGCACGGCCGCCTGCTCATTAATCACGCCCAGCTGCATCCACAGCGTTTTCGCGCCAATGGCAATCGCCTCCTGCGCCACGCCCCAGGCCGCCTCTGAATTACGAAAAACGTCCACCATATCCACCTTTTCCGGCACGTCCGCGAGCGTCGCATAGCCCTGCTGGCCCAGCAGCGTTTTCCCCGCCACCTTCGGCGAGACCGGGATCACGTGATAACCCTGATCCAGAAGGTATTTCATGACCCGATAGCTTGGGCGATCCGGTTTATCGCTCGCGCCGACCAGCGCGATAGTGCGCGTGGACGTCAGAATCTCGACAATGTCGTTCTCTTTCATGCTCTTCCTCCTGGCTTTTTTCAAAGTGTACGTCAAAGCGGACATCTCAACCACGCATCCCATACAGAAGTATGAGGGCAAAACGGCAGAATATGTCTATATGTTAGTAAACGTGTTTGTCGAAAACTTTTGATACATTCTTACCGGGTAGTTTGTCTACAGGAGTCTGCTATGAAAACCGGCATTGCCTGGGCTATGGTTGCGTTAATCATGCCGGTTTGTGTTTTCGCAACCACCCTCAGACTCTCAACCGACATTGACCTGCTGGTGCTGGACGGGAAAAAAGTCTCCAGCTCCCTGCTGCGGGGTGCAGACAGTATCGAGCTGGATAACGGCCCGCACCAGGTGGTTTTTCGGGTGGAAAAGACCATTCGCCTCGCCGACAACGAACAGCAGGTGTACATTTCGCCTCCGCTGGTGGTCAGCTTTAATACCCAGCTTATCAGCCAGGTCAATTTTCGTCTCCCGCGCCTTGAGACAGAAAAGGAGTCACTGGCATTTGATGCCTCGCCGCGCATAGAACTGGTGGACGGGGACTCCATGCCCATCCCGGTAAAACTGGATATTCTGGCGCTGACAAAAAGGCCAAAGGGAACAGACTATGAAGCGGACACCGAGACCTACAACAGGGCCAGCAGGCGCGCCTCGCTGCCCCAGTTCGCCACCATGATGGCGGATGACAGTACCCTGCTTTCGGGCGTATCGGAGCTGGATGTACTCCCCCCTCAGTCGCAGACCCTTACTGAGCAACGCCTCAAGTTCTGGTTCCAGAATGCCGATCCGGACACGCGCGCCCGTTTTCTGCAATGGGCGAAGCAACAACCTTCGTCGTAAGCCACATTTTTTCGTCCTTTCTCTTGCAGCATCAGCCAGTTCCCGTCATCGTGTAACGAGGTAACCTCACGGATAAGATTATGGAACTGACAACACGCACACTTCCGGCGCGCAAGCACATTGCTCTGGTTGCGCACGATCACTGTAAACAAATGCTGCTTAACTGGGTTCGTCGCCATCAGCCTCTTTTACAGCATCATGCCCTTTCTGCCACGGGAACAACCGGCAACCTGATCCACCGCGAAACCGGTCTGGAAGTGAATGCCATGCTGAGCGGCCCGATGGGGGGTGACCAGCAGGTAGGTGCTCAGATTTCAGAAGGTAAAATTGACGTTCTGATTTTCTTCTGGGATCCGCTGAACGCGGTTCCGCATGATCCGGACGTTAAAGCGCTGCTGCGTCTGGCGACGGTGTGGAACATTCCGGTAGCCACCAATCTTTCAACGGCAGATTTCATCATTGAATCGCCGCAGTTTAACGATCCGGTGGAGATTTTGATCCCGGATTATCAGCGTTATCTTGCGGAGAGACTGAAGTAGTTTTTTGCCCGGTGGCGCTGCGCTTACCGGGCCTACAGAATTTGCCCGGCGCGTTACGGCTTTCTCGCCACCGGCACGTCAATACTTTTCAAAATATCGACAAACACCGACGGCTCCTCTTTGTTGAACAAGAGCCACACGCGATGGCGCGCGCGGGTTATCGCCACGTACAGTAAACGCCGCTCCTCTGCATCCGGGAAATCTTCCGGAACAGGTAATAACGCCTCTTCCATCACGGATTCCCGCGCCGGTGCAGGGAAACCGTCGCTCCCCTCTTTTAGCCCCACCACAATCACGTAGTCGGCCTGCTGCCCTTTACTGGCGTGAATGGTCATAAAATCGAGCTGAAGTTTTGGCCAGCGCGTCGCCGCTTTTTCCAGCGCCGTCGGCTTGAGGTGGTGATAACGCGCCAGCACCAGAATGCGCTCATCCGGTTTCGCATAGCCGCTCAGTTTATCCAGCAGCGGCTCCAGCTGATCGTCCGCCAGCAGCGTGACGGCCTTTTTATCACCCGACGTCAGGCTGTTAAGCGGTTTCGACAGCTGGTGCGGGTTCTGCTGAATAAAACGGTTGGCTATTTCGCCAATCCGCGCGTTGAAGCGGTAGGTGGTGTCCAGATCGCTGCGATCGCCTTCCCCAAAATAGTGGTGGAAGGCCGTCGTGAGGGATAGTTGCGCCCCGCTGAAACGGTAGATAGCCTGCCAGTCATCGCCCACGACAAACAGCGACGTGTGTTTATTCTGCGCCCGCAGCGCCGAAAGCAGCGCAGCGCGCTGCGGCGAGATATCCTGAAACTCATCCACCAGAATGTGTTTCCACGGGCTGACGAAGCGCCCTTTCTCCAGAATGATGATGGCCTGATGGATCAGCCCCGAAAAATCGACCGCGTTTTCGTCTTTCAGCGCGGTTTTCCACGCTTTCAGCATCGGCGCCATCAGCTTAACCCGTTTAGAAAACACAGCGCGGATCGACTCCGGTGCGCTTTCTATCATCTCCGCCTGAGAGCCGCCGTGCATGCGCATCAGGCTTACCCACCGGTCTAGACGAGAGCCCAGCCGGCGCGCCAGCTTTTCATCCTGCCAGAAGCTGCCCTCCGGCACCTCCCAGTTGAGTTCCTCTTCAAGCCACTGACGCCAGCCTTTCGCCTGCGCCTTTTTTTCACTGCACTGCTGACGCCATGCCTTGATAAACAGCGCCTGGCGAGCCTGAGCGTCGTTCTCCAGCTTGCTGACAACAGGAACTTTTTTGCTGCCCTGTTGAATGATGTGTAAAGCGAGGGAGTGGAACGTGCGCGCCGAGATATCCTGGGTATGCAAACGCGCCTGAATGCGCTCATCCATCTCCTGCGCAGCCTTGCGACCAAAGGCCAGCAGCAAAATCTGGTCTGCAACCGCCTCGCCCGTTGTCAGAAGCCAACCCGCGCGCGCCACCAGCACCGACGTTTTGCCGCTCCCGGCACCTGCCAGCACCAATAAAGACTGTTCGCCATTCACCACGGCGCGCGCCTGGGCAGGATTGAGGGGCGATGACTCCACCGTACTGAAGAAGTCGGCATATTGCGTAAGCATCGCCTCAGTCCAGGCCTGGTTATGCGCCAGACGGCTTTTCTCGATATCGCTCAGCCAGGCCTGGCACTTCCGCCACGCGTCGCGGCAGTTATCAAATTCCTCAAGCCGCGCCACCGGTAAAGGCAATGCCGTCAGCGCCTGGGCGATTTTTTGCTGAAGCCCGGCGGTTTGCTGGCGCGTCAGCCACTTCTGCTGCGTATTGCTTAGCGCGATATCGTCCAGCACCTGTTGCAGAACCTGTGCGGCAATCACGCTCATCTCCTGGCTCCACTGCTGCCAGCGCGTGTTCAGATGATGGTGGAAGCGTTGGGTTTCCGCCCACTCGGTCCCGTGGAGTCGCACCACTTTGTCTGCCGGCAGGACGAACTCCAGCTCCCCCCATACCAGCCCTCGTTTACAATGAATGGCCAGTAGCTGATTAAACGGAATAAGGTATTCGTGGCGTTCACCGGAGACTTTCACTCCTGCATTGAGCAGGACAATCTTGTCGTAAGGGTGCTGCGCCAGGCGTTTGCCCATTGAAGTTGCTTTCAGTTCCATATCCTGCCGGATCCACGAGGTCATAATTTGTCAGACAGTTTAACTGCCAGTTTTAAGGTGCTCCAGCCCAAAAAAACGTTACAATCACCGGGCGTTAATCATATCGAAGGAAATGAGGGTTTATGCGTACCGTTCTGAATGTGTTGAATTTTGTCCTTGGCGGTTTTGCCACCACCCTTTCCTGGCTTTTTGCCACCCTGGTGAGCATCGTGCTCATCTTCACCCTTCCGCTGACGCGCTCCTGCTGGGAAATCACCAAACTGTCCCTCGTTCCTTATGGAAATGAAGCCGTACACGTGGATGAGCTGGAGCCGGAAAGAAAAAATGCCTTCATGAATACCGGCGGCACGCTGCTGAATATTTTATGGCTGATCTTCTTTGGCTGGTGGTTGTGTCTGATGCATATCTTCGCCGGTATCGCCCAGTGCATCACGATTATAGGCATTCCGGTTGGCATCGCTAATTTCAAAATTGCTACCATCGCCCTGTGGCCGGTAGGACGCCGTGTTGTCCCGGTCGAAGTCGCGCAAGCCGCGCGTGAAGCCAACGCCCGTCGCCGTTTTCAGTAATAAGGACTGGCCGCACTCATGCTAAGCCCCCTGCTTCGTCGCTATACGTGGAACAGTAACTGGCTGTATAACGTCAGGATCTTTATCGCCCTCTGCGGCACCGTCGCTCTGCCGTGGTGGCTAAATGACGTGAAGCTCACCATCCCCCTCACGCTTGGGGTGGTGGCCGGTGCGCTGGCGGATCTCGACGACCGCCTGGCCGGTCGTTTGCGTAATCTGGTCATCACGCTGGTCTGCTTCTTTATTGCTTCCGCCTCCGTTGAGCTGCTTTTCCCCTGGCCCTGGCTGTTTGCCTTAGGGCTGACGGTGTCCACCAGCGGCTTCATTTTGCTCGGCGGCCTCGGGCAACGCTACGCCACTATCGCGTTTGGCGCCCTGCTGATTGCCATTTACACCATGCTGGGCGTCTCTCTTTACGATCAGTGGTATCAGCAGCCGGTCCTGCTGCTGTTGGGCGCTATCTGGTATAACCTGCTGACCTTAACCGGACATCTTATTTTTCCGGTTCGTGCCTTACAGGACAACATTGCCCGCAGTTACGAACAGCTGGCCCACTATCTGGAGCTGAAATCCCGGCTGTTTGATCCGGATATTGAAGAGGACAGCCAGGCGCCCCTGTACGATCTGGCGCTGGCAAATGGCCAACTGGTCGCCACGCTGAATCAGACCAAAGCGTCTCTGCTCACCCGTCTGCGCGGCGATCGCGGTCAGCGCGGTACCCGGCGCACACTGCACTACTACTTTGTCGCCCAGGATATTCACGAGCGCGCCAGCTCCTCGCATGTGCAGTACGCTGACCTGCGCGAGAAATTCCGCTACAGCGACGTGATGTTCCGTTTCCAGCGCCTGCTGTCGATGCAGTCTCAGGCCTGCCAGCAACTTGCGCGCTCAATACTGCTGCGCACGCCCTATCAGCACGATCCTCGCTTTGAACGCGCATTCAGTCATCTGGATGCGGCCCTCGATCGCGTTCAGGCCAGTGGGACATCGCCGGAACAGTTCAAAGCCCTGGGATTCTTGCTCAACAACCTGAGAGCCATCGATGCTCAGCTCGCCACCATTGAGTCTGAACAGGCGATGGCAATGCCGGGCAATGACGCCGACAACCAGCTTGCCGACGACAGTCTCAACGGTTTCAGCGATATGTGGCTGCGCCTGAGCCGTCATTTTACGCCGGAATCCGCCCTCTTTCGCCATGCGGTAAGGATGTCGCTGGTTCTGTGCGTCGGCTATGCATTTATCCAGATAACAGGGTTGCACCACGGTTACTGGATCCTGCTGACCAGCCTGTTTGTCTGCCAGCCGAACTATAACGCTACCCGCCATCGGCTCGCGCTGCGTATTGTCGGGACATTAGTCGGGGTCGCCATCGGGCTGCCGGTGCTCTACTTTGTGCCATCCGTAGAAGGGCAACTGATCCTGATTGTGATTACCGGTGTACTGTTTTTCGCCTTCCGCAATGTGCAGTACGCCCACGCCACGATGTTCATCACGCTGCTGGTGCTGCTCTGCTTCAATCTGCTGGGTGAAGGCTTTGAAGTGGCCCTCCCCCGCGTTATCGACACGCTAATCGGCTGCGCCATTGCCTGGGCGGCGGTGAGCTTTATCTGGCCGGACTGGCGTTTTCGTAACTTACCGCGCGTGTCCGACAGAGCAATGAACGCCAACTGCCGCTATCTGGATGCTATTCTTGAGCAATACCATCAGGGTCGCGATAACCGTCTGGCCTATCGGATTGCCCGTCGCGATGCGCATAACACGGACGCAGAGCTGGCTTCCGTTGTCTCGAATATGTCAACTGAGCCGCGCGCCACGGCAGAAATCCGGGAGACAGCCTTCCGCCTGCTGTGTCTGAACCACACGTTCACCAGCTATATCTCTACCCTTGGCGCCCACCGTGAGAAACTGACAAATCCGGGCATCCTGGCGCTGCTGGACGACGCCGTTTGCTACGTTGATGATGCGCTTCATCATCAACCTGCGGATGAGCCACGGGTTCACCAGGCACTGGATGAACTGGTGCAACGTATCGCACACCTTGATCCTGGCACCGACAACAAAGCTCCGCTGGTCCTACAGCAAATTGGCCTGCTTATCGCTTTGCTGCCGGAAATTTGTCGGCTGCGACAGAAGATCGCTACCTGGCGGAATGATGGCCCTGCGACTCAGGCAGCGCATTAAACCACTCCATAAGCTCCCGGCGAATATCCGCCGGGAGTGCCGCTTCATGTAACCCTTCGATGGCGCCTTCAAGCGCGAACAATACCCGGATACTCAGCGCTTTATTCTTAGAGCGCATTTTCAGCCAGCTCGTCTTCGCCCCCAACTGTCGTAGCGTCTCTTCATTGGTAATGCCCGCCTCCATAAGCAGGACCTCAATCTGAAAGGTCAGGTTCGGCAGATCCTTAAGCCGGTTACGCTGATGGCGCTGGTAGCGCTCTTTCCTGGCGGCATCGAGCGCAAACGAGGAGAGCTGAAGCAGCTTTTCCCTGTTTTGCCACAGACCTTCATCCACACGGTAGTAATTAAGCAGCACTGGCCGTCCTCGTTTCATCAGGGTCAGAAAAGAGGAGGCGTTTTTTACACAGTATTTTGCACTTTGCTCACAGGCGCGAAGGTACAGCTCGCCGTCAGACACCATCGCGATCACCGCTTCATCCACGGCCAGGGTATAACCGCCAAACAGGGCGCGATGATGAATTTCGCCCAGCGGAGAGAGGTATTCCTGAGATTGATAAATCCGATCATAAGATATCTTTTTCATGATAATTCCATTAAAAATCATACAGTAAACACGATATTTCTTACTAACGGATCCGTTAGCAGGAAAATAGGCAACTTATTGCCGTTGGGCAAGATGATTTTTTCAGGTTCACCAGGAATGGATGAAATTTGCGAGTCGCTTTCCGAAAATGAGGTTGATCTTTATGCACACAGGGGTTACTGTATATCCATACAGTAACTACAGGGCTGGAATGAATATGTACACTTCAGGCTATGCAAATCACTTAACACCTTCCACTTCTGCCGCAGGCAATGCTGCGCAGAATTCTATCGGGCGTGTATCGACAGGGCTTATCAGTGAAGTGGTTTACCGTGAAGACCAGCCGCTGTTAACACAACTCTTACTCCTGCCGCTTTTGCAGCAGCTCGGGCAACAGTCTCGCTGGCAGCTCTGGCTGACGCCACAGCAAAAATTAAGTCGTGAATGGGTTCAGTCGGCTGGCCTGCCGTTAGCGAAGGTGATGCAGATTAATCAACTCTCCCCTTGCGATACGGTCGAGTCGATGGTCCGGGCATTACGTACCGGGAACTATAGCGTCGTGATTGGGTGGTTGCCTGAGGATCTGTCGCAAGAGGAACATTTGCGTCTGACTGAAGCGGCTGAAGAAGGTAACGCGATGGGTTTCATCATGCGGCCGGTTCGTGGAGATTCCTATCGCAGAGGACAACATCCCGGGCTAAAAATTCACTCAAATGTGTACCATTGAGTCATTTTAAGAGTTTTCCTGGAATTTTTTTCGACCGCAGTATGCAAAAAAAGTTCAACGCGCCAAAACTGCGGCAAGGCTTGTCTGACGCGGTTCTCGTTAATTTTACTGCACAAAATTCGTTCAAAAATTGTTAAATATTAGGTATACGGAACTTTTTTTTTCATATGCCTGACGGACTTCACACTTGTAAGTTTTCAGCTACGTTGTAGACTTTACATCGCCAGGGGTGCTCGGCCTAAGCCGAAGATATCGGTAGGTTTATATTTGACCACGCCCCCCGGTGAAGGATTTAACCGTGATTCCTCCGATGGAGATATTCATGGCAAATTTTGGATGATAACGAGGCGCAAAAAATGAAAAAGACAGCTATCGCGATTGCAGTGGCACTGGCTGGCTTCGCTACCGTAGCGCAGGCCGCTCCGAAAGATAATACCTGGTATGCAGGTGGTAAACTGGGCTGGTCTCAGTTCCATGACACCGGTTGGTACAACAGCAGCCTGAACAACGATGGCCCTACTCACGAGAGCCAGCTGGGTGCAGGTGCGTTCGGTGGCTATCAGGTTAACCCGTATGTTGGCTTTGAAATGGGTTACGACTGGTTAGGTCGTATGCCTTACAAAGGCGACAACGTAAATGGCGCTTTCAAAGCTCAAGGCGTACAGCTGACCGCTAAACTGGGTTACCCAGTGACTGACGACCTGGACGTGTACACCCGTCTGGGCGGCATGGTATGGCGTGCAGACTCCAGCAACAGCATCGCTGGTGACGACCACGACACTGGTGTTTCCCCAGTATTCGCTGGTGGCGTTGAGTGGGCAATGACCCGTGACATCGCTACCCGTCTGGAATACCAGTGGGTTAACAACATCGGTGACGGTGCTACCGTTGGCGTTCGTCCAGACAACGGCATGCTGAGCGTTGGTGTTTCTTACCGTTTCGGTCAGCAGGAAGATGCGCCAGTCGTAGCTCCAGCTCCGGCTCCAGCTCCAGAAGTACAGACCAAGCACTTCACTCTGAAGTCTGACGTTCTGTTCAACTTCAACAAAGCTACCCTGAAACCAGAAGGTCAGCAGGCACTTGATCAGCTGTACACCCAGCTGAGCAACCTGGATCCTAAAGACGGTTCTGTAGTGGTTCTGGGCTTCACCGACCGTATCGGTTCTGACGCTTACAACCAGGGTCTGTCTGAGAAACGTGCTCAGTCTGTAGTTGATTACCTGGTATCTAAAGGTATCCCAGCTAACAAGATCTCCCCACGTGGTATGGGCGAATCTAACCCAGTTACCGGTTCTACCTGTGACAACGTGAAACCACGCGCTGCACTGATCGACTGCCTGGCACCAGATCGTCGCGTAGAGATCGAAGTTAAAGGTATCAAAGACGTTGTAACTCAGCCTGCGGCATAAGTTATCGTCTTATAAAAAAACCCCGCGATGCGGGGTTTTTTATTATCTGAAGAAAAGTAAAAAGCTTATTTTTTACCTAACAGTGCCTGTAGATCGTTCTTCAGCGTCGACATCTGGCTGGCATACTTCTCTTTGTGCTCGGCATCTTCAATCAGCTGCACCACCGTTTCCGACAGGGTTTTCCCGCGCCGCTGCGCAAGCCCGGCCAGACGCTGCCAGACCATGAACTCCAGGTCGATGGATTTCTTACGGGTGTGCTGATGCTCGGCATTGAAATGCCGTTTACGACGAGCACGGATAGTTTGCTTCATCCGGTTTAACAAGGCCGGATTAATGTGTTTCTCAATCCAGCCGTTGACCTGTACCGGTTCGTTTTCGAGGGTCAGCAACATATCCACAGCTTCTTGTGCCGCGCTGGCTTCGATGTAGCAGGTGATCAGCTCCCCTTCACGGTGCTTTTTGACCAGGTACTTCCATTTCCAGCCGCTTTCGAGGTTTTCCAGTTGTTGATATTTCATTGCGATCTCAGTGTTACCGTGTAACTCTGTTCAGAATATCAGTTTTTTGGCAATCTGCTGAAAAGAAATCATATCCTGTGAAACGCCGCAGGCGATCCGCATGACGAAATCCCGAATCCTGATTGGGCAGAGTGCGCCGCTTACGGTATACTCCACGGTTTTACTTCTGACTAAAAAACATCAACTTTGACCATTACGAAACTTGCATGGCGTGACCTGGTTCCGGATACCGAGAGCTATCAGGAGCTGTTTGCACAGCCAGACCTCACAAAAGAACACGAATTCATACTTAGCGATACACAACCGCGTTTGCATTACGCGCTGGAGCAGATGTCATCCCCATGGGCTACATCTCCTTTCATGCTGCTCAAAGCCCCGGAAGAAGCCGAGTATCTGACGCTTCTCGGTGATGCCATGCGCCAGTTGCATCCAAAAACGAATGCCGTTTTTGGTGGTCAGTATCATATTGCCGGACGTGACGTGACCTTCGAACCTGCCACGCAGGCAGACGGACAATTCGCTGCAAAAGGCGAAGTGATCACCGCCAACTGGGTGGAAGCAGAACAGCTGTTCGGCTGCCTTCGTCAGTTCAATGGCGATGTGTCACTGCAACCCGGTCTGGTACACCGCGCGAACGGTGGTGTGTTGCTCATCTCCCTTCGCACCCTGCTCGCACAGCCTCTGCTGTGGATGCGTCTGAAAACGGTGGTGATGCAGCAACGTTTTGACTGGATAGGCTACGACGATTCACGTCCGCTGCCTGTTTCCATTCCGTCTATGCCGCTGTCGCTGACCGTCGTGCTGACGGGTGACCGTGAATCTCTGGCTGATTTCCAGGAAATGGAGCCAGAACTCGCGGAGCAGGCGGTTTACAGTGAATTTGAAGACAATATTCAGATCGCCGATGCCGATGACATGGCGCAGTGGTGTCAGTGGGTTATGGCCGTGGCGGAACGTTTCGCGCTGCCCTCGCCTGCCGAGGATGCGTGGCCGGGCTTAATCCGCGAGGCCGTACGATACACTGGCGATCAGGAAACCCTGCCGCTCTGCCCGCTCTGGATCGGTAAACAGCTACGTGAAGTGGGCGTTATCAGCGGCAACGGTCCGTTTACCGGTGAGCAGCTTAGCCAGATGCTGGCCCAGCGTGAATGGCGTGAAGGTTATCTTGCTGACCGTATGCAGGATGAAATTCTGCTGGAACAGATTCTGGTGGAGACCGAAGGCGAACGTATCGGGCAAATCAACGCCTTGTCCGTCATCGAGTTCCCCGGACACCCGCGCGCCTTTGGCGAGCCTTCCCGTATCAGCTGTGTCGTGCACATTGGTGACGGCGAATTTACCGATATCGAACGCAAGGCCGAACTGGGCGGAAACATTCATGCCAAAGGCATGATGATCATGCAGGCATTCCTGATGTCTGAACTTCAGCTGGAGCAGCAGATCCCCTTCTCTGCCTCGTTGACCTTTGAGCAGTCCTACAGTGAAGTCGACGGCGACAGCGCCTCGATGGCAGAGCTGTGCGCCGTGATCAGCGCGCTTGCAGACGTACCGATTAATCAGAATATTGCGATTACCGGTTCCGTAGATCAGTTTGGTCGTGCTCAACCGGTGGGTGGACTGAATGAGAAAATCGAAGGCTTCTTTGCTATCTGCCAGCAGCGCGGTTTAAACGGCAAACAGGGCGTGATTATTCCGGCGCCTAACGCTCGCCATTTGAGCCTGAGCCAGGCGATTCTGGATGCGGTAGAGCAGGAACAATTCGCCGTCTGGGCCATCGAAGGGGTTGAGGATGCTCTACCCTTACTGACAAACCTGGTCTGGGACGGCGAAGGCCAGACAACCCTGATGCAGACCATTCAGGAACGTATAGCTCAGGCGACACAGCAGGATGCTCGTCATCGTTATCCGTGGCCGTTACGCTGGTTAAGTTGGTTTAGTGCTAACTGATCGGACTTGTTCAGCGTACACGTGTTAGCTATCCTGCGTCCTTCACTAAAATAAGGCTTACTGAGAACATGGTAGATAAACGCGAATCCTATACTAAAGAAGACCTTCTTGCCTCTGGTCGCGGTGAACTGTTTGGTGCGAAAGGCCCGCAGTTACCGGCCCCAAATATGCTGATGATGGACCGTGTCGTGAAAATGACCGAAACCGGCGGCAACTTTGATAAGGGTTACGTAGAAGCAGAACTCGATATCAACCCGGACCTGTGGTTCTTCGGTTGCCACTTTATTGGCGATCCGGTAATGCCTGGCTGCCTGGGCCTCGATGCCATGTGGCAGCTGGTTGGCTTCTATCTGGGCTGGCTTGGCGGTGAAGGCAAAGGCCGTGCGCTGGGCGTAGGCGAAGTGAAATTCACCGGTCAGGTTCTGCCTACCGCGAAGAAAGTCACCTACCGTATCCATTTCAAACGCATCGTTAACCGCCGCCTGATTATGGGCCTGGCGGACGGTGAAGTGCTGGTAGATGGTCGTCTTATCTATACCGCGAACGACCTGAAAGTGGGTCTGTTCCAGGATACCTCCGCTTTCTGATAACGGCATTTAGCCCCTTCCAGAAAGGCGAAACCTCCGCATTGCGGAGGTTTCTTTTTAAAGAGACGGTATCAAGCAAGTACTGCCCTGTCTCCGATGGCTTCTCGCCAGCCCCCTAGCCATTGGGACCTTTGATTCAGGGCCTGATAGGGACACATTTCTTTTGAACGTCCGGCGATGCCAGCCTGATAACCACGTTGATGAGCCCTTTCCAGGCGATCTCGTTTCTGTCTCTTCATGCCTCGTTTCCCTCATTCTTTTGTCTGGTGGAAAGAAAACAGTGGTTGCAATATGTGCAAGCACAGTTAACGAATACCCCGAATCGGCGTCAGCGTCAACGTTCAAAATTCATACGGGTGTCATATTTGTGAGCTACATGGAAGATCGTTTGTACAAAAAATGTGACGCGGGACAAGTAACAAACTGAACATAAAACGAAAAAAAAGCCGCAATCAGCAAGAAGCTGAGTGCGGCTTTCGTCGATGAATTTTACTTATGGCAGCCGGGAAATCTCTCTTGCGATAGCAGCCGACTCCTGTGCCCACCCCTGCGCAAGCACTTTCACCATTTCGTCATAGCCATCTTTCTGCTGCTTCAGTTCCAGATGGAAAGGACGCTTAATCAGCTGGCCCTGATGATTCAAGAGCCACTCCCCGCTGATAACAACCGCACCATCATAGCGGCCATGGAATCCCGTCACGTTAACATTCAGAGTGTCCTGATCGCTTCCCAGAGGCTGCGAGGCGACTACCCAACCAGGAAGCTGGCTGCTCAGATTCGCCACCAGCGTATTGCGTAGCTGCTGATCCAGCGGGCTGGCCCACAGGTTATTGTTGGCAATAACGTACTGCACATCGCTGGTCTGGTAGACCACCCCGTTGCCCGCCAGATAATCTGGCACGGCAACCTGTTCAACCCACAGCAGACGGCTGCCCTGCGAGGTGCTACTCTGCGCACCGGATTGCGCGCTTAACGGCAACTGGTAGTAACTTTTGTTATCGCTTCCAGAGCTACAGGCCGTTAATACCAGTGCGCCTGCGATGATTAGCCATTTTTTCATTGTTTCGCCCTCTTAGGCTCAGGATCCTTTTTGTCTTTCGCTTCAAACACCAGCGCGTTGCTCTTTTCATTGAGCGTTTTCAGAACGGGCTGTAGCTCGCGTAAAACCTGATCAAGACGTTGCATATCCGCCACCATCTTGTTGTAAGCCGCTGAGCCCGGCTGGAAGCCCTGCATACTGCGATTCAGTTCGCGCAACGTTTTCTGCATATCCTGCGGCAGCTGCTGCATGGACTGGTTGGCAGTGATCTTGTTGATATTATCCAGCGCGGTTTGCAGACGTTGCATCGTCGCCTGGCTCTGATGCAGTGATCCCGTCGCGGCCTCAAGCATTGGATTCAGCGGCAGATTGTTGATCTTATCCAGCGTTTCCATCAGGCGCTGTTGGATCTGCGCCAGGCCACTGCTGACCGTAGGAATAATTTTGTAGCCGCCAAATTCACGGATCCCCGTCATTGGTGGCGCTTTTGGATAGAAGTCCATATCGACATATAACGCCCCTGTGACCAGGTTGCCAGTTTTCAGCGAGCCACGCAGACCGCGATTCATCAGATCGCTGATATGCTCCCCAATATCCTGGTCCTCGCCTATCTGGTTAATCAAACGCTCAGGCTCAATGCGGATCAGCACCGGAATACGATAATCATCATCAAGCATCTGCTTGAGTCCCGGAACAAAGTAAGGCACTTGTCCCACGGTCCCCAGACGGATACCCCGGAACTCAACTGGCGCCCCAGGCTGCAAGCCGCGTACAGAGTCCTTAAAGAACATCAGGTAGTCGATGTGATCGGTATAGAGCGCATCCTGAATGCTTTTTTGATCGTCAAACAGCCTGAAGGCGGTTTTCTCCGCCACCGGTTGTCCCAGATCTATACCTTCCGGCACATCAAAACTGACGCCCCCACCAAACAGCGTGGTGAGTGAGCCCATCTCAACGCGCATCCCCGCAGAGGTGAGATCCACCGCGATCCCGCTGTCTTTCCAGAAGCGAACGTTGCTGGTCACCAGGCGATCATTAGGCGCATTGATAAAAAGCTGATAGCTGATGGTCCGTTTTTGCGGATCGAAGGTGCTTGTTTCAACCGAACCGACGCGATATCCACGGAACAGCACCGGATCGCCCGGCGAGAGCTGGCCCGCTTTTTTGCTGTCCAGAATAACGCGGATCCCTTTTGCATCCGGTGGCGCAAGCGGCGGTGAATCCAGCAGCTGATAGTTTGCTGGCTGGGCGCCTTTGTTGCCGGGCTGGAGTTCAATATAAGCCCCGGACAATAGCGTCCCTAAGCCGCTGATCCCTTCTCTCCCGACCTGCGGTTTCACTACCCAAAAAACAGAATCTTCATGGAGCAGTTTTTCCATGCCGGCATTCAGGCGGGCCTTGATTTCAACATGGGTTAAATCATCCGTCAGGGTCGCGCTTTCCACGACACCCACATCCACGCTGCGGCTCTTGATGGTGGTTTTTCCGCCCTCAATCCCCTCTGCATTGGTGGTAATTAGCGTGACTTCCGGTCCCTGATGGCTGTAATGATAAAACAGGATCCATGCACCGATCAGCGCGGTCACGATGGGGAAAATCCACACCGGCGACCAGTTTCTGACCTTCTGCACTTTAGCCTCTCCACTCTTATTTTCCATGCTCTTACTCTTCCTCATGGCTTGAATCGGGCTCACGATCCCACGATAAACGAGGGTCGAAGGTCATGGCCGCAAACATGGTCATAATGACGACCAACGCAAACATCAGCGCCCCCATAGCGGGATAAATACTCATCAGCCCCCCCATACGCACCAGCGCTGAGAGAACTGCAATCACGAACACGTCAATCATCGACCAGCGGCCAACAAATTCCACGACCTCATAAATCAGATGCATACGCTCGCTGTCTCGCTTACCGTGCCCTTTTGCATCCCAGCAAAGCCAGGCAATGGCAATCATCTTTAAGGTCGGAACCATAATACTGGCGAGGAATATGACGCCTGCCACAGGGTAAGACCCCTCGCTCCACAGCAAAATCACCCCGGCCAGTATGGTCGAGGGCATTCTGTCGCCGAGCAGATCGGTGATCATGATCGGCAAGATATTGGCGGGCAGATAGAGCATGACAGAGGTCACCAGCAGCGCCATGGTCCATTGCAGGCTATTTTTACGCCGGACGTGACCTTTTGTTTCACAGCGTGGACACACCTCGACATCCGCGGGCAGCACGGCGGTGCAGCACGAGCAGGAGCGAAGCCCCTGACGGATACCCGGTACGCCCACCTTTACCGTCTGCAAGAGCGTCGGCGCCGGGGCAATATCGTCCCAGGCCCAGCGTCGGTCCACGCACTGGAACGCGCGCAGTTGTAGCACGCAGTACAGACACCACGGAATAAAGCTGCTGCCAATCCCCACATCGCCGTAGGCCATCAGCTTCACGAAGCTGACCAGGATACCCGCGAGAAAAATTTCCGCCATCCCCCAGCTTTTCAACTGGAACAGGATCCGCGCGAGTTTGATTTTAAGGACAGTGGGCATCCTGACGCGGTTGACCAGCAGCAGAATGACGACCAGGCAAAAAGCCGGGACGATCTGCACGAAAAGAAGAAAGAAGGTGCCAAGGCTGGCGTAATCTTCCGAGAACATCACGCCTGGTATTTCCAGTAAATCCACCTGGCTGGTCATCCCGCCCACTTTCATATAGATGAAAGGGAAGAGATTGGAGAGCAGTAACATGAATAAGGCTGCCAGCGCATAAGCCGTAGGACGCTGCCTTGGCGCGTCCCACTCGGTCGTCAGCGTAGCGCCGCAGCGCGGGCAGGCAGCCTTATGTCCGTGACCAAGCTCTGGCAACGCCACGAGCATATCGCATTGCGAGCATAATATATGCCGATCGGCATGGTGCTGGTCACACATAGATTATCCCTGTTTATGCGCCGTTTTTCAGAGACTCAAGGTACTCCCAGCGCTCAAATGCCTCTTCCAGCGCCTGTTCAGCCTGGGAGAGTTCAGCCAATACTTTCTGAGTATAGTCGTGAGGCTGCGTAAAGAATGACGCATCAGCGACCTGGATTTGCAGTGCTTCCAGTGCAGCTTCCAGCTCTTCCAGACGCTGCGGCAGCCCTTCCAGCTCGCGCTGCAAGTTATAACTCATTTTAGCAGGAGACTTTTTGACAGTTTCTGCCTTTGCAACAACAGGTTCAGCGACATTTTTGGTCTTCGCCTGTTTTTGCGCCAGCGACTGCGATTGCTGTCCACGCGCGTCATGATAGCCGCCCACATATTGCCCGATGCGCCCTTTGCCTTCGAAGATCCAGCACTCGGTCACGGTGTTATCGACAAACTGACGATCGTGGCTGACCAGCATTACGGTTCCCTGATAACCATCAATCAACTCTTCCAGCAGTTCCAGCGTTTCGACATCCAGATCGTTAGTCGGTTCATCGAGAATCAATAAGTTACTGGGTTTCAGGAACAGACGCGCCAGCAAAAGACGGTTACGTTCTCCCCCGGACAGCGCGCGCACCGGCGTCATAGCGCGTTTCGGGTGGAACAGGAAGTCCTGAAGGTAGCCCAGCACGTGACGCGGCTTGCCATTAACCATGACCTCCTGTTTACCCTCGGCGAGGTTATCCATCACCGTACGGTCTGGATCCAGCTCGGCGCGGTGCTGGTCGAAGTACGCCACTTCCAGTTTGGTACCGCAGTGGATACGACCGCTGTCGGCCTGGAGCTGACCGAGCATCAGTTTCAGCAGTGTGGTTTTACCGCACCCGTTCGGGCCGATCAGCGCAATTTTGTCGCCGCGCTGAACCTGAGCGGAGAAATCGTTCACCAGCACTTTGCCGTCAACCGAATAATTCACGTTCTCCATTTCGAAGACAATCTTGCCCGAGCGGGACGCCTCTTCCACCTGCATTTTGGCGCTACCCATGACTTCGCGGCGTTCGCTACGTTCGCGGCGCATCGCCTTCAGGGCGCGAACGCGGCCTTCGTTACGGGTACGACGCGCTTTAATGCCCTGACGGATCCATACCTCTTCCTGGGCCAGCTTGCGGTCGAACTCGGCGTTTTGCAGCTCTTCCACGCGCAGGTTTTCTTCTTTCTCCAGCAGATAGGTATCGTAATCGCCCGGATAGGTCACCAGCTTGCCGCGATCGAGATCGACAATGCGCGTAGCCATGTTGCGGATGAACGAACGGTCGTGGGAGATGAAGATAATGGTACCGTTAAAGGTTTTCAGGAACCCTTCCAGCCAGTCAATCGCTTCGATATCCAGGTGGTTCGTCGGTTCGTCCAGCAGCAGCACCTTAGGCCCGCTCACCAGGGCACGACCCAGCGCCGCTTTACGCAGCCAGCCGCCGGAGAGCGCCGACAGCTCCATATCCGCTTCCAGGCCAAGCTGGGCCAGCACTTCATTAATGCGGTTTTCCAACTGCCACAGACCGTGGTGATCGAGCATCTCCTGCACTTTTGCCAGCTCGTTGAGATTCTTGTCGCTCGGGTCCGTCATCACCAGATGCGAAATCTCGTGGTAACGCTTGAGGTATTCCGCCTGCTCTGAAATCCCTTCGGCCACAAAATCGTACACGCTGCCGGTGACGTTACGCGGCGGATCCTGTTGCAGACGAGAGACGATCAGATCCTGCTCGTAAACAATACGGCCGTCATCCAGCCCCTGCTCACGGTTGAGGATTTTCATCAGCGTCGATTTACCTGCGCCGTTACGGCCCACCAGACAGACGCGCTCGTTATCTTCGATATGCAGCTCTGCATTATCGAGAAGCGGTGAGTCGCTGAAAGAGAGCCACGCGCCGTGCATACTAATTAAAGACATTTATTTTTCCTTTCAGACCGCGGAGATCAGCCAGCAGTTGTGGATTTGACGGTTACGGGCAAAGTCCTGAGACAGCGTTTTTTGGCTGATTTCTTGTGCTTTCAGTCCCAGTTCGGCCAGGCCGTCGTGATCCATGCGGAATCCGCGCTTGTTATTCGAGAACATAATGGTGCCGCCTTTACGCAGCAGACGCTTCAGGTCGGTCATCAGGCGCAGGTGATCGCGTTGAACATCAAAGCTATCCTCCATACGCTTGGAGTTAGAGAAGGTCGGCGGATCGATAAAGATCAGGTCAAACTGCTCGTCGGTATCGCGCAGCCAGCCCAGCACGTCGGCCTGTAACAGGCGATGCTGACGGCCGGTTAAGCCGTTAAGACGCAGGTTGCGCTCTGCCCACTCCAGATAAGTCCGGGACATATCTACCGTGGTGGTGCTACGCGCGCCGCCAAGCCCCGCATGAACGCTGGCGCTGCCGGTATAGGAGAACAGGTTCAGGAAGTCTTTGCCCTTGCTCATCTGGCCCAGCATGCGGCGGGCGATACGGTGATCGAGGAACAGGCCGGTATCAAGGTAGTCGGTCAGGTTAACCCACAGCCGCGCGTTATATTCGCCCACTTCGATGAAGTCACCCTTCTCGCCCATCTTCTGATACTGGTTTTTGCCTTTCTGACGCTCACGTGTTTTCAGCACCAGCTTGTTTGGCGAAATGCCGAGTACGGCGATGGTGGCCGCAATCACATCCAGCATACGCTGACGCGCTTTTTGCGCATCGATAGTTTTCGGCGGGGCGTATTCCTGAACCACCACCCAGTCCGCATAGCGGTCAACCGCAACGTTGTACTCGGGCAGGTCAGCGTCGTACAGGCGATAACATTCGATGCCTTCTTGCTTCGCCCACTTCTCAAATTTCTTCAGGTTTTTGCGCAGGCGGTTGGCGTAATCTTCCGCCACGCCTGACGGTTTGCTATCCGCCGCTACCTCTGCCAGATGGTAGTTTTTCTGCACGCAGTCCAGCGGGCCGTTTTTCGCTTTGAACTGGCGATCGGCACGCAATTGCAGGCAGCTCAGCAGCTCCGGCGAGGCGCTAAACAGGGAGAGGTTCCAGCCGCCGAAATGCGCTTTCATGTTGCGGCCCAGCAGGCTGTGCAGTGCAATCAGCGCCGGCTCGCTGTCCAGACGCTCACCATACGGCGGGTTGCTGATCACCGTACCGTACGGGCCTTTTGGCAGAGGATTGGTCAGATTCGCCACGTCCTTCACCTCGAAGGTCACCAGCTCGCCGATACCGGCACGACGGGCGTTGCTGCGCGCGCGTTCAATCACCCGTGCGTCGCTGTCCGAACCGTAAAAGTGAGAGGTGTACTCCGCCAGCCCTTTACGGGCGCGGGTCTGCGCATCGTCTTTGACCTCTTTCCAGATGGCCTCATCGTGCTGCGCCCAGCCTTTGAAGCCCCAGTGGCCGCGGTGCAGTCCTGGCGCACGGTCGGTGGCCAGCATCGCGGCTTCAATCAGCAGCGTACCGGAACCGCACATCGGATCGAGCAGCGGCGTACCTGGCTGCCATCCGGAGCGCATCACGATAGCGGCAGCCAGCGTTTCTTTGATCGGCGCCATCCCGGTGCGATCGCGATAGCCGCGCAGATGCAGGCCTGCGCCACTCAGATCCAGGGAAATACTGGCCGTATCGCCGTTCAGCCAGACGTTGATACGCAGATCCGGGTTTTCACGGTCAACGTTCGGACGTTCTTTATTGCGACGCGTGAAGCAGTCCACAATGGCATCCTTAACGCGCAGGGCACCGTACTGGCTGTTGCGGATCTCATCGTTGACGCCGTTGAAATGCACCGCAAAGGTAGCGTCCGGGGTGAAGATCTCTGTCCAGTCGATCATCTGTACGCCGGTGTAGAGATCAAGATCGCTGTAGACCTTGCACTCTTTCATCGGCAGCATGATGCGCGACGCCAGACGGCTCCACATCAGGCTCTGGTAAATAAGCCGCGTGTCGCCCTCAAAATGGACACCACCCTGAACCACCCGGCACTCTTTCGCGCCCAGGGCTTCCAGTTCAGTTTTTAACAGCTCTTCCAGCCCACGGGCCGTACTGGCAAACAGAGAATTCATATCGTCACTTTTACTCATAGAAAATTGTCGCGCATTATAGCTAATATGGCGTGTATGTCATAAAGTTGAAGGCTTATTTTCTTTAGCGGGAGTGTGCAGTGGCGACGTTATCCAAGCTTTTTATTCATCCGGTGAAATCCATGCGCGGCATCGGCGTCTCTCACGCGCTGGCCGATATGAGCGGATTCGCCTTCGATCGTATTTTTATGGTCACCGAGCCTGACGGTACGTTTATCACCGCACGTCAGTTCCCGCAGATGGTTCGCTTTACCCCTTCCCCGCTTCATGACGGGCTGCATTTGACTGCGCCGGACGGTTCAAGCGTCGTGATCCGCTTTGCTGATTTTGCGCCGCTTGATGCGCCAACGGAAGTGTGGGGCAATCATTTTACCGCGCGTATCGCGCCGGATAACATTAACCAGTGGCTGAGCGGCTTTTTCTCCCGTGACGTTCAGCTGCGCTGGGTTGGGCCTGCGCTGACCCGTCGCGTGAAGCGCCACGATGCGGTTCCTCTCTCCTTCGCGGATGGTTTTCCCTTCCTTCTGACCAGCGAGGCCTCGCTGCGTGATTTACAAAACCGTTGCAAAGCCAGCGTGCAGATGGAGCAATTTCGCCCGAATCTGGTGGTGACCGGAGCGAATGCCTGGGATGAAGATACCTGGAAAGTGATCCGCATCGGCAGCGTTATTTTTGATGTCGTGAAGCCGTGCAGCCGCTGTATTTTTACCACCGTCAGCCCGGAGAAAGGCCAGAAACACCCTTCCGGCGAACCGCTGAAAACCTTGCAGTCATTTCGTACCGCGCAGGATAACGGCGATGTCGACTTCGGCCAGAACCTGATCCCCCGCTCCAGCGGCGTGATCCGCGTGGGCGACGAGGTCGAAATTCTCACCCGCGGGCCTGCCAGGGTGTACGGCGCAGGTCAGGAAGAAGAGATGGTTGACGTTGTCACCAACGTCGCTTCCGCGGTGGATATTCACTGGGAAGGCAAAGTTATCCGTGGTAACAATCAGCAGGTGCTACTGGAACAGCTGGAGCAGGCAGGTATCCGCGTACCGTATTCCTGTCGCGCGGGGATTTGCGGATGCTGTCGCATTAAACTGGTCGATGGTGAAGTAAGTGCCCTGAAGAAATCTGCGATTGGCAGTGACGGCACGATCCTGTGCTGTAGCTGTGTCCCGAAAACATCCGTACAGCTGGAAGCTTAAACTGCCTGTTCAAGGCTGAAGGAATCAACGCGCAGCTGTGGCTTCAGCCTGTCATTCATCACTTTGATGGCATCACCTAACTGCATAACTCGCCCGGCAATGGTCACGCCGGGTTGGGCCAGCAAACAGAGCGCAGCGTTTTCACCGGGTTCAACCACCAGCAAATTCACCTCTTCTTCGGTATCGCTCAGATTGACGCTCGCCGCATCGCCGATAGCCGGGGTCCAGCACATGCCGTGGGCGAGAAAATGCCAGCTTTTCGGCATTTGCGGTTTCAGGAAACGGATCGCCACCAGCGCATTTAGTACCAGTTCAGCGCGCTGTTCTTTGGAGAGATCGAACTCGCGGCATTTTTCTTCAAAAGAGAAATAGAGTGCAGCGTCGTCAACGCAAAAGCCTGAGGGAGCAAACGCGTCTGGCGTTAACATTCGGCGCGCAAAACGAGAGCGAAACAACATGCCATTGGCTAAGTCGAGCATCATACGGTCATGCTCGTCACAAAAATACCAGCGCCAGTTATCGTCAGGTTTAATTCGCATGTTTCTCTCCCGTCCCCTAAACGTCCTGTACTAAAAATGTCCTGTTTGCCGCTTCGCTTATAACACTAGTAATAAAAGACTATAATGTTTAAATAAGCAACAATGACGGAATATAAAACAACCAGGGCTGGAAATAAAGCCCTGGTTGTCTGATTAAGAGAAAAGATTAGATATGCGTGACGATTTCTTTAATCAGCGGCGGCCCTTTAAAAATAAAGCCGGAATAAATTTGCACCAGCGATGCACCTGCCGCCATCTTCTCACGTGCAGCGATGACAGAGTCAATGCCACCCACGCCAATAATCGGCAGCTGACCTTTTAATTCTGCGGAGAGTGCGCGAATAATTTCGGTGCTTTTTAATTGTACCGGACGGCCACTTAATCCACCCGCTTCGTCACAGTTTTTCATTCCCTGAACGAGAGAGCGATCGAGTGTTGTATTGGTTGCAATCACACCATCAATATTATGGCGAACTAAACTGTCGGCAACCTGGATCAATTCTTCTGCCGAAAGATCCGGGGCGATCTTAACCGCGACCGGAACATATTTATGGTGGATCGCCTGTAGCGCCGTTTGTTTATTTTTAATGGCGCTAAGAAGATCGTCGAGCGCTTCGCCATATTGTAATGAACGCAGCCCTGGGGTGTTAGGCGAAGATATATTCACCGCAATATAACCGGCATAGGCATAGACTTTTTCCATACAAATCAGATAGTCATCTTTACCCTGCTCGACCGGCGTGTCTTTATTTTTGCCAATATTAATACCCAGCACGCCATCAAAATGGGCTTTCTTAACGTTCTCAACCAGATGATCGACGCCAAGGTTATTAAAGCCCATGCGGTTGATCAGCCCCTCGGCTTCAACCAGGCGAAACAGACGTGGCTTGTCATTTCCCGGCTGCGGACGCGGCGTCACCGTCCCGATTTCGATCGAGCCAAAGCCCATCGCGCCGAGTGCATCAATGCATTCGCCATTTTTGTCCAGACCGGCCGCCAGGCCCAGTGGATTTTTGAAAGTCAGGCCCATGCACTGAACTGGTTTTTCCGGCACGTTTTGACGCACCAGCGCGGCCAGAGGCGTTCCTGTAATACGGCGTAACTGCTGAAATGTAAATTCATGAGCGCGCTCAGGATCGAGTTGGAAAAGGGCTTTACGAACGAAGGGGTAGTACATGAACTCTCCTGGATTCCCGGTGTGCAAACCGGGAGGAGATTATGTGCGATTCCGCCCGGAAAGGGAATTGACCTGTGGCAAAAAAAGCCACGTAAAACGCAATCGTTTACTTATCGGTTCGCTTCTTATGCATTTTTCTGCATTCATCCTGAGGATAAATCATTTAGTGGAATAACCACGCAATGTCACACTCCTGAAAATTGTTATGAATGTTAGATAAAAGCAAACAATTAGTTATAAGGAGCAACCATGCGCGTCATTACCCTGGCCGGAAGCCCCCGCTTCCCCTCTCGCTCCAGCGCACTGCTGGAATACGCTCGCGAAAAGCTTAATGCTCTGGATGTCGAAGTGTGTCACTGGAATTTGCACAATTTCGCGCCTGAAGATCTGCTCTACGCCCGTTTCGACAGCCCGGCGCTGAAAACCCTGATCGAACAACTTAAGAGTGCTGAAGGGCTGGTCGTCGCGACACCGATTTATAAAGCCTCTTTTTCCGGCGCACTGAAAACGCTGCTCGATCTGCTGCCCGAACGCGCGCTGGACGGTAAGGTCGTCCTGCCGCTGGCCACAGGCGGTACGGTAGCTCATTTACTGGCGGTGGATTATGCCCTCAAGCCGGTTCTGAACGCGCTGAAAGCGCAGGAGATCCTGCATGGCGTCTTCGCTGACGACTCACAGGTAATCGACTACCAGCATAAACCCCATTTCACGCCGAATCTGCAAACCCGCCTCGACAGTGCGCTCGACACCTTCTGGCACGCCCTGAACCGTCGGGATCGCCACGCGGCGGCATTTCATCAATCACAAGGAGTGGCGCATGTTTAAAACAGTTACCCGTATCGGTCTGGCAGGTCTGCTGGCAGTGGCGTCGCTGGCTCAGGCGGCGGAGAAAGCGCCGGATAGCCTGCGTATCGGTTATCAGAAGGGCAGCGTCAGCATGGTGCTGGCGAAAAGCCATGCGTTGCTGGAGAAGCGTTTCCCGGAGACCAAATTCTCATGGGTCGAGTTTCCTGCCGGGCCGCAGATGCTGGAGGCGCTGAACGTCGGGAGTATTGATTTAGGCAGCACCGGCGATATCCCGCCAATCTTTGCGCAGGCTGCCGGGGCGGATCTGGTTTACGTTGGCGTTGAGCCCGCCAAGCCGAAGGCAGAGGTTATTTTGGTGCCGGAAAACAGCGAGATCAAAAGCGTCGCCGACCTCAAAGGCCATAAGGTTGCTTTCCAGAAAGGTTCAAGCTCGCACAACCTGCTGCTGCGCGCGTTGCAGGAGGCCGGCCTAAAATTCACCGATATCCAGCCCGTTTACCTGACGCCTGCCGATGCGCGCGCGGCGTTTCAGCAAAAAAATGTTGATGCCTGGGCTATCTGGGATCCGTACTACTCCGCCGCACTGTTGCAGGGCGGTGTGCGGGTGCTGAAAGACGGCACCACCCTGAAGCAGACCGGTTCGTTCTACCTGGCGGCACGTCCTTACGCTGAGAAAAATGGCGCATTTATTCAGCAGGTGCTGGATACCTTCTCTCAGGCCGATGCGCTGACCCAAAGCCAGCGTCAGCAGAGCATCACGCTGCTGGCAAAAACCATGGGCCTGCCTGAACCGGTGATCGCCACCTATCTTGACCACCGTCCTCCCACCACCATAGCACCGATTGACGCCCACGTTGCCGCTCTCCAGCAGCAAACGGCAGACCTCTTTTATCAAAACCGCCTGGTTCCAAAGCAGGTGAATATTCGCGAACGCATCTGGCAACCCGCTGGCATTGAAGGAAAAAAATCATGAGTCTGAATCTTTTCTGGTTTTTACCCACCCACGGTGATGGACACTATCTTGGCACAGAAGAAGGCGCCCGCCCGGTCGATCACGGCTATCTACAGCAGATCGCCCAGGCGGCAGACCGCATCGGTTTTACCGGGGTACTGATCCCGACGGGCCGCTCGTGTGAGGATGCGTGGCTGGTTGCCGCGTCAATGATCCCCGTCACCCAGCGTCTGAAATTCCTGGTAGCCTTGCGCCCGAGCGTGGTGTCGCCCACCGTCGCGGCGCGTCAGGCGGCAACGCTGGACAGGCTTTCCAACGGCCGTGCGCTGTTCAACCTGGTGACGGGCAGCGATCCGCAGGAGCTGGCGGGCGATGGCGTCTTTCTCGATCATACCGAGCGCTATGAAGCCTCCGCAGAGTTCACCCGCGTCTGGCGACGTCTGCTGGAAGGGGAAACTGTCACCTTCGAAGGGAAACATATCCACGTTCGCGATGCGCAGCTCTACTTCCCGCCGGTACAGCAGCCGCGCCCTCCTCTCTATTTCGGCGGATCGTCGGACGTGGCGCAGGAACTGGCGGCTGAGCAGGTCGATCTCTATCTGACCTGGGGCGAGCCACCGGAGCTGGTGAAAGAGAAAATTGCTCAGGTACGCGCTAAAGCCGCAGAACATGGCCGTACGGTACGCTTCGGCATTCGCCTGCACGTGATCGTCCGCGAAACAAACGACGAGGCCTGGCAAGCCGCCGACCGTCTGATCGCTCATCTGGACGACGACACTATCGCTAAAGCACAGGCAGCGTTTGCCAAAACCGACTCCGTGGGCCAGCATCGAATGGCCTCCCTGCACAACGGCAAGCGTGAAAACCTTGAGATCAGCCCGAACCTGTGGGCCGGGGTAGGTCTGGTGCGCGGCGGTGCCGGCACGGCACTGGTCGGCGACGGTCCAACCGTAGCGGCACGCATTAATGAATATGCGGCGCTGGGGATCGACAGCTTTATCCTGTCTGGCTACCCACATCTGGAGGAGGCGTACAAGGTGGGTGAACTGCTGTTCCCGCACCTGGATGTCGCTATCCCGGAAATTCCGCAGCCACGTCAGCTTCAGTTGCAGGGCGAAGCCGTGGCGAACGCGTTTATCCCGAGAAAAGTCGCGCAAAGCTAAGGAGCCACCATGTCTGCAACCGCACAAAAATGGCTGCTGCGCGCCGCGCCGTGGTTTCTGCCCGTCGGCATTGTCCTCGTCTGGCAACTGGCGTCTTCAACTGGCTGGCTGTCGAGCCGCATTTTGCCCTCTCCGGAGGGCGTTGTGGAAGCGTTCTGGTCGCTAAGCGCCAGCGGTGAGCTGTGGCAACATCTTGCCATCAGCTCCTGGCGCGCGGTAATTGGCTTTTCGATTGGCGGAAGCATCGGCCTGACGCTGGGGCTGATCAGCGGCCTGTCACGCTGGGGTGAGCGGCTACTGGATACCTCCGTTCAGATGCTGCGCAACGTGCCGCATCTGGCGCTTATTCCGCTGGTTATCCTGTGGTTTGGCATTGATGAGAGCGCCAAAATTTTCCTCGTGGCGCTGGGAACGTTATTCCCGATTTATATCAATACCTGGCATGGGATCCGTAATATCGATCGCGGTCTGGTGGAGATGGCCCGCAGCTATGGCCTGTCAGGTTTTGCCCTGTTTACCCATGTGATCCTGCCGGGCGCCCTGCCCTCCATTATGGTTGGGGTGCGTTTTGCGCTCGGCCTGATGTGGCTAACCCTGATCGTGGCGGAAACCATTTCGGCTAACTCCGGCATTGGTTATCTGGCGATGAACGCCCGCGAGTTCCTGCAAACGGACGTGGTGGTGGTTGCCATTATCCTTTATGCCCTGCTCGGCAAACTTGCGGACGTCAGCGCCCAGTGGCTGGAACGTAGCTGGCTGCGCTGGAACCCGGCCTACACCGCTCAGGAGGCGAAAGCATGAATACTGCACGACTGAACCAGGGAACACCGTTACTGCTGAACGGCGTGACCAAACGCTACGGCGACAACACCATTCTGAATGCACTGGATCTGCATATTTCTGCCGGACAGTTTGTGGCCGTTGTCGGCCGCAGCGGTGGCGGCAAGAGTACCCTGCTGCGTCTTTTAGCCGGGCTGGAAGCGCCAAACAGCGGTGACATTCTGGCAGGCACTACGCCGCTGGCCACGATTCAGGATGATACGCGCATGATGTTTCAGGACGCGCGTCTGCTGCCGTGGAAAACGGTGATGGATAACGTCGGGCTGGGCCTGAAGGGCAGCTGGCGGGAGGACGCCCGGCAGGCACTCGCTGCGGTAGGGCTGGAGAATCGCGCGGGAGAGTGGCCTGCGGCCCTGTCGGGTGGACAAAAGCAGCGCGTAGCGCTGGCACGCGCGCTGATTCACCGTCCCGGCCTGTTGCTGCTCGATGAACCGCTCGGCGCGCTTGATGCCCTGACGCGGATCGAGATGCAGGATCTGATTGAAACCCTCTGGCAGACGCACGGCTTTACGGTATTGCTGGTGACGCATGATGTCAGTGAAGCCGTGGCAATGGCAGACAGAGTGCTGTTAATAGAAGAGGGCAAAATTGGTCTGGATCTGACGGTAGATATTCCACGTCCTCGCCGCGTGGGATCGGCCAGACTGGCGGAGCTGGAAGCCGAAGTACTGGATCGGGTGATGAAACGTGGGGAAGCGGAGATTCAGCGGATAAAGGCTAATGCCTGATGCCCTCACCCCGGCCCTCTCCCACAGGGAGAGGGAGAAAACCGATGCCCCGCGACCCCACGTAGGCCCGGTAAGCGTAGCGCCACCGGGCTTTTTTACATCAGGCCAGCGCCTTAGCAATCTTCTCGTACAGATCGCCAGACAGATTTTCCAGCGCTTTCAGCTGCTCAAGCGCGGCGCGCATTTTCGCCTGACGCTGCGCATCGTAACGTTTCAGGCGGATCAGCGGCTCAATCAGACGAGACGCCACCTGCGGGTTACGGCTGTTCAGCTCGGTCAGCATTTCAACCATGAACTGATAACCGCTGCCGTCTTCGGCATGGAACGCGGCCGGGTTGCTGCTGGCGAAGGCACCAATCAGAGAGCGGACGCGGTTCGGGTTGCTCATGGTGAACGAACGGTGCTTCAGCAGGCTGCGTACTTTGCTGAGTACATCGGCTGCCGGGCTGGTGGCCTGAAGGATGAACCACTTGTCCATCACCAGACCATCCTGATGCCACTTGTCGTCGTACTCCTGCATCAGCGCATCGCGGCACGGTAGCTCGGCGGCAACGCTTGCGGCCAGCGCGGCCAGGGCATCCGTCATGTTATCGGCTTCGTGGTACTGCTTGCTGACCAGCGTGTTCGCCAGCTCTGCCTCACCAAACGCCAGATAGCGCAGGCAGGTATTGCGCAGGGAACGTTTACCGATATCCGCATGTTCCACCCGATACGCGTCCAGCTTGTTGGCGTTGTAAATGGCGAGGAACTCATCTGCCAGTTCGGTCGCCAGCGTGCGGGTCAGCGCTTCACGCACGGCGACGATGGCAATCGGGTCGATGATGTCAAACAGCTCGGCGATTTCAGTCGCAGACGGCAGCGTCAAAATTTCAGCCGCCAGCGCCGGGTCAATGTTCTCATCCAGCAGGATGGCACGGAACGCGTCTGCCACATGAACCGGCAGCGTCAGCGGCTGGCCCTGCTGGTAACGGTTGACGTTCAGCTTGATGTAGGTCGCCAGCAGGCTTTGTGCCGCATCCCAGCGCGAGAAATCGTTGCGCGCGTGACGCATCAGGAACGTCAGCTGCTGATCGCTCCACTTATATTCGAGTTTCACCGGCGCGGAGAATTCGCACAGCAGGGCAGGAACAGGCTGGAAATAGACGTTATCGAAGATAAAGGTCTGCTCTGCCTGAGTCACGTTCAGCACGTTATGCACCGGGTGGCCGCCCTTCTGTAACGGGATCACGTTGCCTTCGTTGTCGTACAGCTCAACGCTGAACGGAATGTGCAGCGGATGTTTCTCTTCCTGCTCGGCCGTTGGCGGCGTGCGCTGGCTGATGGTCAGCGTGTACTGCTCGGTTTCCGGGTTGTAGTCGTCTTTGACCGTCACGATCGGCGTACCGGCCTGGCTGTACCAGCGGCGGAAATGAGACAGATCGACGTTAGAGGCGTCCTCCATCGCCTGGACGAAATCGTCGCAGGTGGCCGCACTGCCGTCGTGGCGTTCGAAGTAGAGCTGCATCCCTTTCTGGAAATTCTCTTCGCCCAGCAGGGTGTGGATCATACGGATAATTTCAGCGCCTTTTTCATACACCGTCAGGGTGTAGAAGTTATTCATCTCAATGACTTTATCCGGGCGGATCGGATGGGCCATTGGGCTGGCATCTTCTGCAAATTGCAGACCACGCATGGTGCGCACGTTGTTGATGCGGTTCACCGCCCGCGATCCCAGATCGGAGCTGAACTCCTGATCGCGGAAGACGGTTAAGCCCTCTTTCAGGCTCAGCTGGAACCAGTCGCGACAGGTGACGCGGTTCCCGGTCCAGTTATGGAAATATTCGTGGCCGATAACGCGTTCGATATCGAGGTAATCTTTATCCGTGGCGGTATCGGTACGCGCCAGCACGTATTTAGAGTTAAAGATGTTAAGACCTTTATTCTCCATCGCGCCCATGTTGAAGAAATCGACCGCAACGATCATATAGATGTCGAGGTCATATTCGAGGCCAAAGCGCGTTTCATCCCACTTCATGGAGTTGATGAGGGAGGTCATTGCCCACGGTGCGCGGTCAAGGTTGCCACGGTCCACGAACAGCTCCAGCGCGACTTCACGGCCAGAGCGCGTTTTAAAGGTGTCGCGCAGGACATCGAAATCTCCCGCCACCAGCGCAAACAGATAGCAGGGTTTCGGGAACGGATCCTGCCACTGTACCCAGTGACGGCCATTCTCCAGTTCCCCTTCACCAATCCGGTTGCCGTTGGAAAGCAGGTACGGGTACAGCGTTTTGTCGGCAATAATTTTGGTGGTAAAGCGCGCCAGGACGTCCGGGCGATCCAGATACCAGGTAATGTGGCGGAAACCTTCGGCTTCACACTGGGTACACAGGGCTACGCCTGACTGGTAAAGTCCTTCCAGCGCGGTATTGGCGGCAGGGCTAATTTCATTCACGATGCGCAGGGTAAAGCGTTCCGGCAGGTTGTCGATGACCAGCTGGTTGCCTTCTTCTTTATAGTCTGACCAGGCTTCATCGTTAATATGCAGGGAAACCAGCGTCAGGTCTTCACCATCCAGACGCAGCGGCACGGCTGTCGCGCTCTGGCGCGTCACCTGGCTTACCGCCGTCACCACGGTTTTTGTGGCATCCAGGTCGAAAGTCAGATCGATATCGCTTATCAGGTATTCCGGCGCACGATAGTCGTGGCGGTATTTAGCTTGTGGCTGTTGTGTCATAGAAAACCTTATGCATCGTTTGTCGAGTAACGATTCAATATATTCCTGTTGTGTAAAACGCGCTATGCAGAATGTTCATCTTTTCAGGCACAACGCCCTTTTTAGCTACATTTTTATAACACGGGGCACGAAATGCTCTCGACCATAAAGTGTGCTTATGTTGTGATCGGGGTTCAATAAATCACTAAACAGGGTATACTCCGGAGTTGTTTATTGTACTAAACGCTCCCGTGAGAGGATGCTACAGCGCACCTATGACTCAATTCGCTTCTCCGGTTCTGCATACGTTGCTGGATACCGACGCGTACAAGCTGCATATGCAGCAAGCCGTGTTTCACCACTATCATGATGTCCATGTTGCGGCGGAATTTCGCTGCCGGGGTGACGACTTGCTGGGTATCTACGCAGATTCCATTCGTGAACAGGTCGAGGCCATGCAGCATCTGGCGCTCACCGATGACGAATATCAGTGGCTTTCAGGCCTGCCTTTCTTTAAAGCGGATTATCTGAACTGGCTGCGTGAGTTCCGCTATAACCCGGAACAGGTCACCGTCACCAATGATAACGGCAAGCTGGACATTCGTCTGACCGGCCCATGGCGTGAGGTGATCATGTGGGAAGTGCCGCTTCTGGCCGTGATCAGCGAGCTGGCCCACCGCTATCGCTCCCCTGAAACCGGTGTGACGCAGGCGGTTGCCGCTCTGGAGAATAAACTCGTTGAGTTTTCCAGACTGACCGAAGGGCTGGATATGTCCCGATTCCGTCTGATGGACTTTGGCACGCGCCGCCGCTTCTCTCGCGAGGTTCAGGAAGCCATTGTCAGACGTCTGCAACAGGAGCCGTGGTTCGTTGGCACCAGTAACTACGATCTGGCACGTCGCCTTGATTTAACGCCAATGGGCACCCAGGCGCACGAATGGTTTCAGGCGCACCAGCAGATCAGCCCTGACCTTGCCAACAGCCAGCGAGCCGCCCTCGCCGCGTGGCTTGAGGAATACCCGGATCGGCTGGGTATTGCCCTTACCGACTGCATTACCATGGACGCGTTCCTGCGCGACTTTGGCCCTGAGTTTGCCGAACGCTACCAGGGTTTGCGCCATGATTCCGGGGACCCGGTTGAATGGGGTGAGAAAGCCATCGCCCATTACGAAAAACTGGGCATCGACCCCATGAGTAAGGTGCTGGTCTTCTCCGATAACCTTGACCTGGCGAAAGCCGTCGACCTTTATCGCCATTTCTCATCGCGGGTGAACCTGAGTTTCGGGATTGGTACGCGGTTAACCTGTGATATTCCTCAGGTGAAACCGCTGAACATCGTCATAAAACTGGTGGAATGTAACGGTAAGCCGGTCGCGAAGCTCTCCGACAGTCCGGGCAAAACCATCTGCCATGACAAAGCCTTTGTCCGCGCATTACGTAAAGCCTTCGATCTGCCTCAGGTTAAAAAAGCCAGCTAACGGCTTCGGGGGAGCCTTCATGGCTCCCCTTCTCTTATTAATTTCTTATTTCTTCTCTTAAGACGGTGAAATTTACTTGTCTGATAGCGGATGGCAGGTAACATAGATATCCCCCCTATAAGGGCGGACAAGTGTTTATTTTTTCCGACTATTAACAGAGAGAATATTATGAGCGTTGTGCCTGTAGCCGACGTACTCCAGGGCCGTGTCGCCGTTGACCAGGAGGTCACCGTGCGCGGATGGGTGCGTACTCGCCGAGATTCTAAAGCTGGCATCTCCTTCCTCGCCGTCTATGACGGTTCCTGCTTTGATCCTGTACAGGCCGTCATTAATAATTCTCTGCCCAATTACAATGATGACGTTCTGCACCTGACAACCGGCTGTTCCGTGATCGTCACCGGTGTTGTGGTGGCCTCTCCGGGCCAGGGTCAGAGCTACGAAATTCAGGCGACCTCGGTGGAAGTGACCGGCTGGGTTGAAGATCCTGACACCTACCCGATGGCTGCAAAGCGTCACAGCATCGAATATCTGCGTGAAGTCGCGCACCTGCGTCCGCGCACCAACCTGATTGGTGCGGTTGCCCGCGTGCGTCATACGCTGGCGCAGGCGCTGCATCGTTTCTTTGACGAGCAGGGTTACTTCTGGGTTTCTACTCCGCTGATCACGGCTTCCGATACCGAAGGCGCAGGTGAAATGTTCCGCGTTTCAACGCTGGATATGGAAAACCTGCCGCGTACGCCGGAAGGTAAAGTCGATTACGACAAAGACTTCTTTGGTAAAGAAGCCTTCCTGACGGTTTCCGGCCAGCTCAACGGTGAAACCTACGCCTGTGCGCTGTCTAAGATCTATACCTTCGGCCCAACCTTCCGTGCGGAAAACTCCAACACCAGCCGTCACCTGGCGGAATTCTGGATGCTGGAGCCGGAAGTGGCCTTTGCCGATCTGAATGACGCGGCAGCCCTGGCAGAAGCGATGCTGAAATACGTGTTTAAAGCCGTTCTCGAAGAGCGCGCAGACGACATGAAATTCTTCGCTGAGCGTGTCGATAACGACGCCATCGCCCGTCTTGAGCGCTTCGTCTCCGCAGACTTCGCGCAGGTGGATTACACCGACGCGGTCGCTATCCTGGAAAAATGCGGTGAGAAATTCGAAAACCCGGTTTACTGGGGCGTGGATCTCTCCTCCGAGCACGAACGTTATCTGGCAGAGAAGCACTTTAAAGCACCGGTTGTGGTGAAAAACTATCCGAAAGACATTAAGGCGTTCTATATGCGCCTTAACGAAGACGGTAAAACCGTTGCCGCGATGGATGTCCTGGCGCCGGGCATTGGTGAGATCATTGGTGGCTCCCAGCGTGAAGAGCGCCTGGATGTGCTGGACGCGCGTATGCAGGAGATGGGCCTTAACCCGGCGGACTACAGCTGGTATCGCGATCTCCGTCGCTACGGCACCGTTCCACACTCCGGCTTTGGCCTGGGCTTCGAACGTCTGATTGCTTACGTAACAGGTGTTCAGAACGTACGTGATGTGATTCCGTTCCCACGCACACCGCGTAACGCAAGTTTCTAACCGACCAAATCATTAATGGCCAGCAAATGCTGGCCATTATTTTATCCTGCAATGTCAGTTTTCGTCAGTCAGAAGTAAGCGTCTTTAAACCACAACCCCGCCATTACCTCTACCTGTTACGTTTTGTTTCCACGAAATATCCTGAGACAAAAAAAATAACCCCATTCTTATTGCGCTTAAAACAATTCTTACGCAATAGCATAAAAAACAACCAATTTCACAGCCATCTGGATGGCTTTTGTCGATCATAAGAAAAAATGAGCCGTTTAACTTCTGTTTATACGAAAGGCCTTTAGCTAAATTAAACATAAGGAAATCATATATATAAGAATAAAGCGGATGTTTAATTCGCCAGGCGACACTGAAATTTGAGGTGCTTCACAAAGTTCCCAAAAATACATATTTAGTTACACATATTTTCTTTTGGTAACTTAATCTTGAAGATTGTAGCACTTTCAGTGTAGCGAAACGGTTCTATGAATGGAAAGATGCCTGTCAGACACATAAAGACACCTAACTCTCATCAATAGTTCCGGAAATATTTATTGACAGAATTTATTGGCGGCAGTGGCGAGTGTCATAAAAAACCAATGAGGGTAATAAATAATGATGAAGCGCAATATCCTGGCAGTGGTAGTCCCTGCCCTGCTGGTAGCCGGTGCAGCAAACGCTGCTGAAATCTATAACAAAGACGGCAACAAATTAGATCTTTACGGGAAAGCAGTTGGCCTGCATTACTTCTCTGATTACGCGGGCAACGATGGCGACAACACTTACGCGCGTCTGGGCTTCAAAGGTGAAACTCAGATCAACGATCAGCTGACTGGCTACGGTCAGTGGGAATACAACTTCCAGGGTAACAACTCTGAAGGTGGCGATGCACAGAACGGCAACAAAACCCGTCTGGCATTCGCAGGTCTGAAATTTGGTGACGCAGGCTCCTTCGACTACGGTCGTAACTACGGTCTGGTCTATGACGCAATCGGCATCACCGATATGCTGCCTGAGTTCGGCGGCGACACCGGCGCGAGCGATAACTTCTTCGCAGGCCGTACGGGTGGTCTGGCGACTTACCGTAACAGCAACTTCTTCGGCCTGGTTGACGGTCTGAACTTTGGTGTTCAGTACCTGGGCAAAAATGAACGTGATGACGCAGTACGTTCCAACGGTGACGGCTGGGCAACCTCTCTGAGCTATGATTTCGACGGTTTCGGCATTGTGGGTGCTTATGGTGCAGCTGACCGTACCAACAACCAGCAGACGCTGGATTGGGGTAAAGGCGACAAAGCTGAGCAGTGGGCAACCGGCCTGAAATATGACGCGAACAACATCTACCTGGCAGCTATTTATGGCGAAATGCGTAACGCAGCGCGTCTGGGCAGCCGTGGTTTCGCTAACAAGTCTCAGGACTTCTCTGTCGTCGCTCAGTACCAGTTCGATTTCGGTCTGCGTCCATCCATCGCTTACTACAAATCTAAAGCGAAAGACGTAGAAGGTATCGGTGACGAAGACTACATCAACTACATCGACGTTGGTGCGACATACTACTTCAACAAAAACATGTCTACCTATGTTGACTATCAGATCAACCAGCTGAAAGATGACAACAAGCTGGGCATCAACAACGACGACATCGTGGCTCTGGGTCTGGTTTACCAGTTCTAATCAGCACACCTCGTTGTTATATGCTTAATGAACAGGGCTTCGGCCCTGTTTTTTTATTCCTGAGAGAAAATAATAGCGACTTTTGAAAAGCCGCACGCTTTTCGTCGCAAACGGTTGGCATTTTGTAAATCTACCGTTAACCTGATAGCGGATTTCACTTCTGTAATCACAATGGAACTTCGTCATGTTTGAGAACATTACTGCCGCTCCTGCCGACCCAATTCTGGGCCTGGCCGATCTGTTTCGTGCCGACGACCGCCCTGGCAAAATCAACCTGGGTATTGGTGTATATAAAGATGAAACCGGCAAAACTCCGGTACTGACCAGCGTCAAAAAAGCTGAGCAGTATCTGCTGGAAAACGAAACCACCAAAAACTACCTCGGTATTGATGGTATCCCTGAATTTGGTCGCTGCACCCAGGAGCTGCTGTTCGGCAAAGGCAGCACCATTGTGAGCGAAAAACGCGCCCGCACGGCGCAGACCCCAGGCGGTACCGGCGCACTGCGCGTAGCGGCAGATTTCCTGGCGAAAAACACCTCTGTGAAGCGTGTGTGGGTAAGCAATCCAAGCTGGCCGAACCACAAGAGCGTTTTTAATTCTGCGGGTCTGGAAGTGCGTGAATACGCCTACTACGACGCGGCAAACCACGCGCTGGATTTCGACGGTCTACTGGCCAGCCTGAGCGAAGCCCAGGCGGGCGATGTGGTGCTGTTCCACGGCTGCTGCCATAACCCAACCGGTATCGATCCTACGCTTGAACAGTGGGAACAGCTGGCTAAGCTGTCCGTTGAAAAAGGCTGGCTGCCGCTGTTCGACTTCGCTTACCAGGGCTTTGCCCGTGGTCTGGAAGAAGATGCAGAAGGTCTGCGCGCATTCGCCGCCGTGCATCAGGAGCTGATTGTCGCAAGCTCCTATTCCAAGAACTTTGGTCTGTATAACGAGCGTGTCGGCGCCTGTACGCTGGTGGCTGCTGACGAAGCAACCGTCGATCGCGCATTCAGCCAGATGAAGTCCGTGATCCGCGCTAACTACTCTAACCCACCGGCACACGGTGCGTCTGTGGTCGCGACGATCCTGAGCAACGATGCGCTGCGCGCAATCTGGGAACAAGAGCTGAACGATATGCGTCAGCGCATTCAGCGCATGCGTCTGCTGTTTGTGAACACGCTGGCTGAGAAAGGCGCTGACCGTGACTTCAGCTTCATCATCAAGCAGAACGGCATGTTCTCCTTCAGCGGCCTGACCAAAGAGCAGGTGCTGCGCCTGCGTGAAGAGTTTGGCGTGTATGCCGTTGCCTCTGGCCGCGTGAACGTTGCAGGTATGACGCCTGACAACATGGCGCCGCTGTGCGAAGCCATTGTCGTGGTGCTGTAACCTGCACCCATAAAAAAAGCCTGCATCGCGCAGGCTTTTTTATTTTACCGGGTTTACCAGACAGGCATTTCATCCTGAAGGAACGGGTTATGCAACCGCTCATCGCCCAGCGTCGACATTGGTCCGTGTCCAGGGATAAACGTCACATCATCACCTAACGGCAATAACTTCTGCTTAATCGACTGAATCAGTTGACCGTGATCGCCGCGTGGGAAATCGCTGCGTCCTACGCCCCCTTTGAAAATCACGTCACCGGAAATCAGCAGGCGCGACACATCATCAAAGAAGACGATATGGCCGGGCGTATGCCCTGGGCAATGCAACACCTGTAAAGTTACATTCCCTACGTTAACTCGATCGCCTTCGTTCAGCCAGCGGTCCGGTGTCAGTGGCTGACACTCATCCAGACCAAACATGCGGCTTTGGGCAGGCAGCCCCTGAAGCCAGAACTCATCTTCTTTTTCCGGGCCGATAATCGGCACACCGTAGTGTTCAGCCAGTTCAGCCGCTGCACCCACATGGTCGAGATGACCATGGGTGAGTAAAATCTGCATCAGCGTTACACCGCTGGCAGCGACTTCCTGCTTGATTGTCCCGGCGTCTCCACCGGGATCGACAAGCGCGGCCAGTTTAGTTTGTTCACACCAGATCAATGAACAGTTCTGTGAGAACGCGGTAACCGGAATAATACGATAGTTCATACTGCTCCTGTGTTTCGTTATTACCAGTGCCGAACCGGCCCGGTATCAATATGCACAAAGTTGCTACGTGGGTAGTATCCTACACCACCTGCGCGCATAGATAACGCCGCTTTGCGAATATTGGCTAACGAAACGCCTTCAATATGGAAATCCATCGCCTGCCCTTTAGTGTGATAGCTTTTTTTCGCTACCCCACGGCTGTGGGCGCGCAGTTCATTGTTGGTATCCAGAGAGCGATAGCCAGAAATGAGTTGCACCGGCCTTTTGGTCCCCAGCAGTCCCTGCAAGCGGTAAAGCTGATCGAATAATCCAGGGTCGATGGCTTTGATTTTATTCGCGCGGAAATCACGGAAAAAATGGTTGAGTCTTGCTAATTCATCCTGAATATAGCCTCTGCCATCGAAAAATTCCGCTTTAAGCGTCTCACCAGTATGCAGATTGTTGAGCGTTAAAATACGCGGACGAGGTGTCGAGAGGGTGGCAAATGCTGGCGTCGGAAGGATGGCTGCTGCGCCCAGCGCAACGCCACCTAACGCCAGCAATTTGCGGCGATTAGCGTCAAATTTGTCCATGATAATCAGGTCTACAGGTAAAAGAAATTGTCAATATGCTTAGCGCACGAAGGGCACCATAACTGGCAAAGCCTGCTACGTCAAGGCGCCCAACCCCAGTGAATACGCGGCTTGCAGCCAGATCGCCTCATATTCACCATAACTTACGACAATCATTTTTACCGAACTACTTCATTTACCTGATTAATTGTTCCGCTTTTGGCAAAATTTGTGCGCCGGATCGCGCTGTCAGATCATAATTGTAAATATCTGTACGATACTGGGTGCGTCCGTCCGCGCCTACAAACGCCGTCAGATAGTAAAGATTGACCGGAATATTGTGGCGGATATTGACGTAACGCGTATCCCCCTGCTTCAGGGCATCTGATATCCGCGTATCGTTCCAGCCTGCATCCTGCAACAGCATATTCGCCAGCTCCGAGGCCTTATTCACGCGAACGCAGCCCGAGCTGAGCGCGCGAGCGTCTTTCTGGAACAGATTATGGTTCGGGGTATCATGCAGGTAGATAGCGTCCGAACTTGGCATATTGAATTTGTAACGTCCCAGCGAGTTATGTGCGCCCGGTGCCTGCTGGAAACGGAACGGCAGGTTCGAAGGCGTAATCGTTGACCAGTCGACCATCCAGGGATCAATCGCTTCTTTGCTGTTCCAGCCCCGCATCACCGTATAGTTGTGTCGCTCCAGATAACCCGGGTCATTCCATACCTTAGGCAGGATATCTTTGCGCGCCAGCGTCGGCGGCACGTTCCACGGCGGGTTAACCACCACGTTATTCAGCGCGCTGCTCATCATTGGCGTTTTTCGGTCAGGTCGGCCGACAATCACGCGGGACGCCAGCACTTCGCTACCGTCCTGATAGTAGACCAGGGAGTACGCCGGAATGTTGACCATAATGCCGGTGGATAACGTGCCCGGCAGCAAGCGCAAGCGCTGGATATTCAACGCCAGCACCCCTGCCCGCTGGGCCGGAGAGACGTTCAGCCAGTCGCGAGTAGATGGACCAATCACGCCGTCAGCGCCAAGCCCCTGCGCGGCCTGGAACTGCTTCACTGCGGCGACCAGCTCGCGATCGTAAGCGGCGGGCTTATTGCTCAACGCAACGGCCGTTTTCTCTTTTACCGGCGCCGACGGGCTGACGACCGCATTTTGCGTCTCGTCACCGGGCAGCGCAATTTTAGGGCCGCTGTCGAGAATGCCGGAGCGTTTCATAATTTCGCGGATCGCAGGCACATCGCTGCTCCACTGCCCCGGACGCAGCGTTGTGGTGCCACGCAGCTGAGGCCACGGGCGGGAATCCGCGACCAGCTCAAGAAGCGACTGATGCATCGTGGCATATTGCGGATGGGCAGGCGCAAGGCTTGCGATAAAGCGCGGCAGTTCGCCGTTATCCAGCGACAGCTGCCACTGATTAATGACGGACAGCGCAGGCGTCGCCAGCTTGTACGGTTTACTGCTGTATAACCAGCGGTTGCCGTTCACCGAAATCCCCGCCACAAACTGTAAGTAGCCCATCATGGCATCAGACAGCACCACGTCACGCGCCTGTCCGGAAACGGCAGGGTCGGTCAGGAGCTCAACCCAGGTCGTGAACTGCGGCTGAAAGCCTGCAATCGCCACTTCAGCCAGCTGCTGCTGGAAGGCTCGTACCGCCTCGCGATTTTCCCACATCGGTTTCATATCGCGCGCAGCGTAAAGCAGCGTGAGCTGGTTAATATAAGCGGGAGTATAGCCCGAGGGCAGGCCGGTCATAAGCTGCTGGCGTAATGATTCAGTATCGATGCCTTCCGGCAGCGGTTTAATGCCGGCCATGATGGCCGTCGCCGGAGACTGATCCAGCGGTTGTGACAGCGACGTCGGCTGCGCGCCCATCGTCGCGGAGCTGTCAGTCGGTACAATTTCAGGCTCATCGGCCTGAGCGGTAAACAGTGGAGCAAACATCACTGTCAGGCACAAACTCAGCGCAGACAGCTGACGACCACGATTTTTCTTAAGCAACATCCCTTGCCCCCTGTTTTTCACGACATGCCCATTATTCTGGAGCTTTCCTTCAGTATAGAAAGGCATACTCGCTGCTGCCTTACCTTATGTAAAGAAGTTTAAAGATAACGCAGCCCTGAACACAAGTTAAGTGAATAAAAAAAGCGGCGCATGAGCGCCGCTATTTGTCGCACCCCGGGTTAAGAGGCGTCAGCCGTGCCCGGTAATGACTCCGGTGGCTGCGGGGCGAAACCACGCAGGCCCACGACGTGTACGTGTTCACTGTTCTGGAACACCTTACGCACCAGCTTATAGGTTGTCCCTTTTTCCGGACTGATGTTTTCCGGCGCCGCGATGATGAGCTGCATATCGAGTCGCTCGCAAAGCTCAAAAAGCGTGGCGATGGAGCGGGCGTCGAGACGCGCGGCTTCATCGAGGAACAGCAGACGGCATGGCGAGATGTCTTTGCCGCGCAGACGACGCGCTTCATCTTCCCAGCTCTGCACCACCATCACCAGAATCGACATACCGGTACCGATGGCTTCACCGGTAGAGAGCGCACCGGATTCCGCGCGCAGCCAGCCGTCTGAGCCACGGTTAACCTCAACTTCCATTTCCAGATAGTTGCGGTAGTCCAGCAGCTCCTCGCCGATGGTTTGCGGCGTACGCTGGCCCATGTCAATCTGCGGATTCAGACGCTGATATAGCTTCGCCAGCGCTTCGGAGAAGGTCAGGCGGTTACTGTTGAACAGATCCTGATGCTGTTCGTGCTGTTCAGACAACACGTCCAGCAGCGTGGAGTGCGCCTCACGCACGTTCACGTTCAGCCGCACGCTGTTGACCTGGCCAAACGACACGCTTTGCAGGCCCTGGTTCAGCTGACGGATACGGTTCTGCTCGCGCTGAATGGTTTTACGAATAATATTCGCCACGCTGCGGGAGCTGATTGCCAGCTTCTGCTCGCGGGAGGTCAGCTCCTCCGTCAAACGGCCCAGTTCGATCTCCATCTGTTCGATCGCTTCCACCGGATCGTCGGTACGGATGATGTCCTGACGAATACGCTCGCGTAAGTGCTGATAAACCGCCACGAAGAACTGAATTTTGCGCTCAGGACGCTTCGGATCTTCGGACATACGCAGCACGTCGCGCAGGTGTTCGTTATCCGCCACCGCCAGACGCAGCGCGCCCAGCGCCTTATCCGACATAGAGCGCAGTTCATCGGCTGACAGGTACGCCAGCTCGCGACGATGCAGACGACGCTCCACGTTGTTATCTTTCACCATGCGCATCACCGCGCACCACCCCGCCTTCGCGGTCACAACCTGTTCACGCATCTCATGATAGTCACGCTCCAGCTTGCGCAGGCGTCGCGTCAGGTTGTCCATCTCTGCTTCACAGAAGGTCAGCGCTTTTTCCAGCTGATTACGACGCGCGCGGTTGTTACTGAGCTGAGCATGCAGCTCATCGCGGCGAATACGCGCCCGCTCTTCTGCACCGCTGTCGGCGCGAACGCCGATGTCCTGCAACTCTTTATGCAGATCGTTTAACAGCTCTTTCTTGGTGTCGAAGGAGCTTTTCAGCGAGGCCATGACCTGGCTGTACTGGCTCAGCTGTGCGGCGTGAGTACGCATCGCTTCACGGGCGCGCGTACGCTCTGCTTCGGCCTGCTCAAGACGCTGGCGCAGCTTTTCATTAAGATCGCTGTTCCCGCTCAGCATTTCTGCTGAATCGGAGTAGCCGAAGTGTGCGCGACGTTGCACCACTTCCGTCAGGGCAAACGCCTGCTGACGCGCTTCGCGCTGCACCTGCTGTGACCAGGCATAATCCTCTTTTAACTGCTCAAACTGTTCCGGGTCGCTCTGGAGAACGGAAACCATCGGCTCCAGTTTTGCCAGCTGATTGCCGTGCTGCTGCACAAAGCGCGCCGCTTCCTGCGCTTCGTCCAGACGTTCCTGAATTTCGTCTACGCGGTCGGCGAGCGTATCGTCCGCCAGCAGGTTCAGGCGCGGCAGGATGCGGTTAAGGGCCGCAACGCCCTCTTTCGCCTGCTCGAACTGCACGCGGCTTTGCTGGTTGTCATTTTCATGGCTGGCAAGCGCACGCTCCAGCTCACCACGGCGGGTGTTGAGCTTGCGAATTTCAGCTTCCGGATCGGGCTCAAAGGCAACGCCCAGGTGGCTGCCGATAAAGCGGCTGAACGCCTGATGCAGACGCTGCGTTTTTTGAACATCAAACGACAGGGTTGCAAAACGCTCAGAAAGCGTTTCGCGCTCAGCGTGCAGGCTTTCAATACGGTTTTCACGCGCGGCGCGGCCAAACAGCGGCAGTTCCGGGAAGCGCGAATAGCGCCACTGGCGATCGGCGATTTTCACCACCACCGCTTTTTCCAGCTCGTCGACGCTGAATACGCTGTCATCAAACGACTGCGGATCCCCTTCGATGAGGTAGAGATCTTCCGGGCAGTCTTCCAGCCCTGCAAGCTGGTCAGAAATCAGCGACAGATCCGGCACCACAATCGCGTTACGGGATGGACCGTACAGCGCGGAGAAGTACGGCGCATCGTCCAGGCCGACATCGTCGTAAATTTCAGACAGCAACACGCCGCCGAAACGCTCGGCTAAGGCATTCAGGCGCGGATCTTCTGAGCCGCCAGGCTGGCTTAAACGCTCAATCTCTTCATCGACGTCACGCTTGCGCGCACCCACTTCGTCACGCTCAACAATCGCTTCACGCTCGCGCTCCAGCAGCTGTTGCATGTATTCGGTGACGTCCTGGCTGGAGGAAAACTCCTGGCCACACTGTTCGCTGAGCTGGTTCAGGCTGCTTTGTGCGGCCAGCCAGATCGGCGCACGCTGTAAGAGCGTCTTCGAACGGGACTGAAGCTGTTCCAGCTCCTGACGCAGCGTCATGCGCTGTTCGCTGGCGTTCGATACGGTATCCGACAGGGCCGCAATACGCGCTTCCAGCTCCTGGTTCAGGGCCTCAAGCTCGTCGAAATCGTAATTTTTACCCTGACGCTTGCAGAATTCCGCCAGCAGACGCTCGGCTTCCTGCTGTTCACGCAGACGCTGTTCCAGCTCGTTCAGGCGCATGCGCAGCGGCTGCACCTGTTCGGCCAGATGGCGTTGATTGACGCCGTCGCGCAGCAGCTCACGGGCAACGTCCCACGCTTCGTTACGCGCCAGCGGACCGTTGATCGCCACCACCAGCTGGTACGCCTGCTCAAACTGGCTATGCGCCGTTTGCGCCACGCTCATTTTCTGATCGAGAGAAAGCAGTTTCTCAGTGGCTTCCTGCTCTTTGGCCTGGAAGGTATCCAGCCATTCGTCAGCGCTTTCCGGGGTCAGGTCCGGCAGATGGCACAGCTCTTTGGCACGCTGCAACGCCTGCAACGCCTGGTTGTACTGAATCGCACGCGTCTGCTGCACGTCCAGCGCCTGCTGGTAATCAGCAAGCTGGCTTTTCAGCTCATCCACTTCCAGCTCGGCGGCTTCCGCGCGGGCTTCGTTCTCTTCCTGCAAATCGGCGGCTTCGGCCACCACTTCATTTTGCTCTTCAAGACGAATTTGCAGCTCATCCAGATCGGCTTCATAGCGCTCGATTTTTTCCTGCTGACGCAGCGCGGTCTGCACCAGGTTCAGGTGATCGCTGGCCGCCTGGTAATCGGCTTCCAGATCCCCTTCCGCACCGTTGTGCTCGCCCAGTTCGCGCGCCATTTCGACATGCTTATACTGCTCAGCCACCAGCTGTTTGCGGGAGGTAAACAGCTCGCGGCGATACTCCAGCGCCTGGTCGAGATGAATACGGCGCTCGTTGGCGTGGCGCATATAGTCCGCCGCCACGTAGTTGGTGGCTTCGCTGATCAGGTGCTTAAACAGGTCGCGGTCAGACTGTGTGACGCGAATCGCTTCCAGCGTCATGCGGTTTTCACGCAGCGCGGCTTCCATATCCTGGAAAGCCTTACGCACGCCGCTGTTTTCCGGCAGCAGGTAGTCGCGCAGGGAGCGCGTAATGGCGCTGGAGATACCGCCGTACAGGGAGGCTTCAATCAGACGGTAGTATTTACTACGATCTGACGCGCTGCGCAGACGACGGGCTACCACGCCGAGATCGAACATCAGAGAGTGATAGTCGGTAATGGAGTTAAACTGCTTAAACTGCACGCCTTCGATAGCTTCCAGCTTGTCTTTCAGCTCCTGGAGCGTGAGGACGCGCGCCTGACGTTCATTCAGGGTTTCCGTCAGCAGCGCGGTCGGCTGTACGGAGGTTGGTAGTCCCTGGATCGCAAACGGTTTGATATCTACTTTACGGTCGCGGCCAGCAACCTGTTGCAGACGCACGCCTACAACCACGCGCTGATGGCGGGAGTTGATCACGTCCAGCACTGAATAACAGACGCCCGCTTTCAGCTTACCGTGCAGACCTTTATCACGAGAGCCGCTCGTGGCGCCCGCTTCAGTGGTGTTACGGAAGTGCAGCAGGGTCAGGTCAGGGATAAGCGCCGTCACGAAGGCCGCCATGGTGGTGGATTTACCCGCCCCGTTACCGCCGGAGAGCGTTGTCACCAGCTCATCCAGATCGAAGGTTCGGGCAAAGAAGCCGTTCCAGTTAATCAGCGTTAGTGAGCGAAATTTACCGCGTTCAATCATTACTCTTCCTCCCCGCTATCCGGCTGATTCTCTTCGTGCTCGTCATTGAGCTGCAAATGGTTTTCCACCGGCATCGCTTCACCGTCGCGGATCATGCGCAGCTGCGCTTCACGCGCATCGTCACCCGCACGCACGTCGGCGCCAAAACGGAAGACCGATTCGGTAATACGGAACTTGCTGCTGTCGTGACCCATGAACCAGACCATTCCCAGACGGCGCAGACGGTTCAGGGAAGAGCGAACTTTTTCCTGTAATTTCTGACGGTCCAGATCGGACCCCGTTGAGCGGTTATTAACCAGCTTGAGCAGCTTGCTTTCATCCGCCAGCGACAGCAGCTCATCGTAAAGCTCCTGCTGGGTGAAGATCCCTTCATTCGCCAGACGTTCCGGGCTGAGATAGAGGTAGCAGAGAATTTTGCCGACCATCATATCCAGTTCGGAAAGCACCGAGCGCGGAATAAGCGTGGTAGAGCGCGGGCGCAGGTAGAAAAACCCTTCCGGCGCGCGGATCAGCTCAACGTTATAGCGAGCGTAAAACTCTTCCAGGTACTCCTGAAAGTCCATCAAAAAGGCGTGATTATCCAGCTCGTCAAGGCCAATGTGACGACCGGCACGCAGCTGGCTATCCAGCGCCGGAAACAACGGATTCGCCAGCGCCTGTGCCAGCTTAACTGGCATCACGTGTTCAATATTTGTCAATGACATGCGCCTGTACCTTGGCTCCGTAATCGTTAATCGGCTGCCACTTCGGCGGCAGTCCGGTGAAATCGGCTTGTGCGATGCCCAGGCGCACCGCCTGGTCTACAACAATGCGGGCAACATCGAAGTGGCGCGCGCGCGGATACTGCGCCAGATAGTCGCGTACCACGAGGCCAAGATCCAGCGGTGCTTGTCTGGTTTTGTAGACAGCGAGCTGTTCTTCAATCATCGCCGCAAGCTGCTCGCGAATTTCGTTAAATTCTTCGTATTCCAGATCCGGCGGCAGTTCACCGGTGACCTCTTCATCACGCAGCGCCATCTCTTCGTCGCGCATATCCAGCAGACGATCGGCGTTGGCGTAGGTCAGCGCCCACGGCGCATCGAAGTAGGTCTGTACCGACTGGCGCAGACGTTGAGCAAAGACGCGATTCTTATCCATATCGATGGCGGTACGGATAAATTTATGCACGTGGCGGTCGTAACCGATCCACAGGTCGATCGACTGCTGGCCCCAGCTGATAATGCGGTCAAGCTTGCTCTGCAAATCAAACACCAGACGGTCGATAAAATGCAGGTCGTCGTGCGCCATCGTCGCGTCCTGGATGCGTAGCAGATTGGCCTGTAGCTTATCTCCCGCCGCCTCCAGCGTATCCTGCAACTCACGCAGCGTACCCGACGTTTCTGACAGCAAGAGTTCACAGCTGGAGATGGCCGCACGCCAGTCTTTATTAAGCAGTTGAGCGATATCGTCTTTCACCTGCTGCTGCTGTTCGTCCATCAGACGTTGAGTCAGATCGATACTGTCGAAAATCTCGGCAACCGAATATTTCAGCGGCGCGTAAACGTTGCGATGCCAGTGGAATTCATCACCGTTTTCATCAGCCGCGTCGGCGGCACGCTTCAGCTCGCCTGCAACAATAGAGAGCTGCATGGAGAGACGCAGCGTGGAAAATTCGCGCTGGCGGATGTAATAGTCGGTAATGCCAATGCCCAGTGGCGTAAGACGATAGATGGCGTTTCCTTCCGCCTGCTCGCTGGTAAAGCGGTTCAGCAGACGTTGACGCACCATATCATTGATTGCGTTGTTGGCACGCACGCTAATGGTTTCGCTGGTTTGCTCAAACGCATCACTGACGTGGCGGAACGCATCCACCAGTTCGCCTTCACTCATTTCGCCATCCAGGCGTTCGCCGTTTAGCGTCGCAACCGCCAGCAGGAATGAGAGTCTGTCTACCGGCAGCGAGATGGAGAAATCGTTTTTCCTGGCCCAGGCAACCAGTTCGGGGACTGTCTGGGAAAATTCACTCATAGATTATCCTTGCATCTGCGGCTTGCGCGCGGTGACGTGTATATAGCGGCCAAGGCTCAGATAAGGCTCCTGGCGGCAGTACCGCGTCTCTATTTCTGTTAAGGCGTCTAAACAGTCATCCTGTTTTTGTTTATCACGCAGATAATCATGAAACACCCTCACGCCGGTTTTGCCGGTAATTTCCCAACCGATCTCCTCCAGCCAGCCATAGACCTGCTGCGGTTCACGGGGGAAATCCGGTGAAAGCGTGCGTCGTTTCTTTTTATACATGCCCTGCTGTACATAGCCAAAATTGCCGACCAGCACGTTTCGCATTAGCAGGCCGTTGGCATTGTAAAACATCAGCGATAACGCACCGCCCGGGCGCAACATCGACCACAGCGTTTTTAACATCGCTTGTGGTTCGGCGATCCATTCGAGCACAGCATGAAACAATATCAGATCAACCTGCGTTTCCAAATGCTGCGGAATGTCCTGAGCGGCGCAATGTATAAAATGCATGTTGTCGCTCACACCTTTCTCTTCTGCCGCTCGCCCTGCGCGCGCAACCATCTCGGCAGAAAGATCGCAAAGCGTGACGTGATGTCCCCGCTGCGCCATCAGAATTGCAGTCTGACCTTCCCCACCGCCGGCATCCAGCACGCGCAACGGTCGGTCACCGAATTCAGCCAGCAGCTTGTCCAGATCCTGCCAGAGGATCGTCTGACGAAGCTGACCTTTGGTGGTGCCATAAATGTTGCGCGAAAACTTTTCCGCGATGTCATCAAAATTGCGATCCCGCATTGGGAGGGTTCCACTCACTACAAAACCGCTATTTTGTCACACCCGCGCGGAGAATGAACCACTCTGGTGTAATATCACCGACAATCGCCTGCTGTATGGTTAAAAAAGGAACCAAAAAGGATGCTTTTTACCCTAAAAAAATATATCGGAGGCATGATGCTTCCCCTTCCCCTGCTGTTGCTTCTCATCGCGCTGGGGCTGGCATTGATATGGTTTAGCCGTTTTCAGAAAAGCGGTAAATCCCTCGTTACCGTGGGCTGGCTGGCGCTGCTGTTACTCAGCCTGCAACCGGTCGCTGACGGTTTATTACGTCCGATTGAAAACACCTACCCGACATGGCAGGGAAATCAGAAGGTGGGCTATATCGTGGTGCTGGGCGGCGGGTATACCTGGGATCCGAACTGGGCGCCCAGCTCGAACCTGATCAACAACAGCCTGCCTCGCCTGAACGAGGGGATCCGCCTGTGGCTGGCCAATCCGGGATCGAAGATGATCTTCACGGGCGCTGCGGCAAAAACCAACCCGGTCAGTACCGCTGAAGCAGGAGCAAGAGTGGCTGAATCGCTTGGCGTACCACGTTCCGCCATCATCACGCTGGATAGCCCAAAAGATACCGAAGAAGAGGCGGCGGCGGTGAAACAGGCCATCGGTGATGTACCGTTCCTGCTGGTGACCTCTGCTTCACACCTGCCGCGCGCAATGATTTTCTTTGTGAAGCAGGGCCTGCATCCGCTTCCTGCTCCGGCAAACCAGATGGCTATTGACGCCCCGCTCAATCCGTGGGAACGGATAATCCCGTCCCCGGTATGGCTGATGCACAGCGATCGTGTCGGCTACGAGACGCTTGGCCGCCTCTGGCAGTGGCTCAAAGGTTCGTCAGGCAAGCCAGGGCAGGAGTGATTTTGCGGCCAGATCGAAACTGGCGCGATTAAAGCGCCCGGTGTTGACCAGCTGCGCCACCTCATCCCAGAGAAGATAGAGCCAGCGTCGCCAGAGAAAGGCCTCCGCAACAGGGGCGCGCTGAAGATAGTGCCAGAGCAAATCTTCCGCCGCCCCGCCCTCGCTCAGCCTGAACAGTTCGTACTCGCGCGGCGCCCAGAGCATGATCCCCGGCCCGACCATCGCCAGCAGCTGGTCGCTGCGCGAGTCTTTAAGCATACTGCGCAGCGTGAAATTGCCGTGAACCAGCACGCAGTTGTCGTTAAAGCCCTCAAACAGCGTCGGCAGACACTCCCGGGTGCGGAATAAAATACGTTTGTCCTGCATCGTTAAACCGGTGTTGTTGAACTGGTTCAGCGTGCCCCACAGCACTTCAACACGCTGGCGATACCACAGCGGCCACAGGTTTTCCTGCGTGCTGTCCACCGCGCCAACAAGACCCCGGCTGTCCTGCCGATGCCAGGCAAGCAGAGCCTCGACAATCTGATCTTTCAGCTGTTCCCAGCGCTCCGGTGTACGCGTCGGGGCTTCAACAGAAACCCCGCGTAAACGTTCGATAAGCAGAACATCCGGGCCGGGATGCTCCTCATGGGTCATCACGCCGTAGACCGTCGGCATGCGGACAGTCCCTTCCCGCGCCAGCATCGACATTTTCCAGGCCAGCTGTCTGGCGACGCCCGGCGAGGTAAAACTTCTGGCCATCAGCGGCATGGGGTTTCCCTGACTGTCGTACAACGACCAGAGTGCGGTGTCGGCCTTTTCATTCACGCATTCCACCCGGCTTAGCTTTTCGCCAAGGAGATGGCTGAGTTCAGCACGCAGCTGTTCCATATGAGATTACCCCCATTAAGACTACTGCTTTTATAATGAGCGCGCGAAACCCGGATGTCACCCGGTAGAGATCAATAATGAAAAAGAAAAGGAAAATAGCCTGGCGGGAGAGCATCCCCCCAGACGAGGGGATGCCAGCGAATTAACGCATTTCGACGCGTACGCGCTCGAGATCTTCAGGGGTATCCACGCCGGTGCCTGGGATTTCCTGGGCAACCGCAACGTGAATTTTCTCGCCGTACCACAGCACGCGAAGCTGTTCGAGCATTTCAATATGCTCCAGCGGGCTTGGTGCCCAGGCGACGTAGCGACGAATAAAGCCGGCGCGGTAGCCGTAAATACCGATGTGGCGCAGGAAGGTTTCGCCGATTGTCTCTTTCGATTGCGCGAAACGATCGCGATCCCACGGAATGGTGGCGCGGGAGAAATAGAGCGCGTAGCCCTCTGCGTCCATGACCACTTTCACCGCATTCGGATTGAACGCCTCTTCAGCGTGGTGAATCGGCACCGCGAGGGTCGCCATCCCGACCTGACGCTGTGCCAGGTTGTCGGCCACCTGACGGATAATCGCCGCCGGGATCATCGGCTCATCGCCCTGCACGTTCACAATCACCGTCTCGTCGCTGAAACCGCATTTTTCGACGACTTCCGCCAGGCGCTCGGTGCCTGACTGATGATCGGCACGGGTCATGCACACTTCCCCACCCGCGGCCTCAATCGCGCGCGCAACATCCGGGTGATCGGTGGCGACGATGATGCGTCCGGCGCCCGATTCGCGTGCCCGTTCAAGGACATGCACAATCATCGGTTTGCCATTGATATCCACCAGCGGTTTACCTGGCAGGCGCGTTGAAGCATAACGCGCAGGGATAATGACAACAAAACTCATGGTTTGATCTCTTCTGCCACCAGGGAACGGGCTTCATTTTCCAGCAGGACCGGAATACCGTCACGCAGCGGGAACGCCAGGCTGTCCAGTTTGCAAATCAGCTCTTGTTTATCCTGGCTGTAATACAGTTTGCCGTTGCACACCGGGCAGGCAATAATTTCAAGTAAACGGTGATCCATATTTCCTCCGTATGGGTAATCGCTAAAGCTTATCACATTCCCTTTTCAGGGAGTGCCTGTTTCCCAGCCACCTCGACAGGTCGTAAACAGCCCCGCAGGCACGCGACCGAGTACAATTTCATGCGCCCCCTGCCAGCGGGCAAATTCACTGAGCGCAGTCGTTAACCCTTTTTCCAGGCCAGCCGTCACCTTTATGCCCTCTTCAAGCCAGAGCGCGATAATTTCAAGCATGCCGGTTTTACGGTGCATTTTAGCGTCCATGCGCCCGACTAGCTGGCCTTTGTGCAGCAGCGGCAAAACAAAATAACCATACTGCCGCCTGGGCGCCGGAGTGTAGCATTCCAGACGGTAGCTGAAATTAAACAACTGCCCGGCCCGCTTTCTGTCCCAGACAACGGGGTCGAACGGCGACAGCACGGCACTGTGGGTCGCCTGGAGTTTGCCCTCCTGCGCCTGCGCCAGCAGAGGGAACAAATCCGCATGCAACCACATTTCACCTAACGACTCTACCGAGACCGGCATGACGCGCTGTTCGCGCTGCCACGATTCCAGCAGTGGTTTTAGCTGCGGCTGACGCAGACGATAATAATCCGCCAGCCACTGTGGGCGGAAGATGCCAAGGCTGCGGGCGCTGTTCCCGAGCATGATGGCTTCGGCTGCGTCCTGAGACAGCAGGTCACGCGTATCGTCCCAGTGAGGCATAACACGGTGCGTGAGGTCATAGACGCGCTGAAAGTTGCGGCGCTCGACCACCATCACTTTGCCCGACGTAAACAGCCCTTCAAGATGGCGTTTGTGCGGTTTCCACTCCCACCATCCGCTTGCGCCTTTTCGCGGGTGTTCAAAATCCGCGGAGCGTACCGGCCCGTTTTCCTGAATATGGGCAATCAGTTGCTCTATTTCATCCGCGTGTTCCACCATCCACTCCGGACGGTATTTCCAGCCCATTTTGTCCGGGGCGAGCATGCGGTGACGCATCAGGGCAAAATCGCTTCGCGGGAGAAAACAGGCTTCATGCGCCCAGTATTCCATCAGTTCGCCCTGATTTAGCGCATTATCCAGCCACTGCGGAGGATAGTTTCCCAGGCGGCTAAACAGGACCAGATACGGGCTACGCGCCACGATGTTAATGGTGTCGATTTGCAGCAACGACATGCGTTGCACGGTAGAGAGGATATCAGCTGGCTGCGCGCGGCGGCGGGGCTTTTTCAGAAGCCCCTGGGCGGCAAGATGCAGGTTTCGTGCGGCTGCAAGTGAGAATTGCGGTAGAGACATGCGTTTTCCTGTCAGTCAAAGCGCCACCGGAACCGCGTAGAAGTTACTGCACTAACGCGAGCAGTTCCTTGAGCAAATGTTCCGGCTGTTCGCCGCTGAGTTCAGCGTCAACCGGCAGATACCACCAGTTTTCCTTCGCAAAGGCCCGGCATTTTACCGCGTCTTTTTCCGTCATGATCAGCGTCTGTCCCGGCGCTGCCAGCCTTTCAACCTCTTCGGCAACTAACGCCTGGTGATCGGCCAGCGGCACCCGTTTATCAAGCTTTGCGCCGCACTGCTCCAGCGTTGCGAAGAAACGCGGCGGATGACCTATACCGGCCATCGCAACCAGATGTTCCAGTTGCGCGACGTCTTTACGCACGCCGGTCAACATATTCACGGCCTGTCCGGGACGAAGATGCATCGGGATTTCGCCCGCTCTGGCTTCACCACCGTTTACAATCACAGCATCGACGCTCTTCAGGCGCGACGCACGCTCACGCATTGGACCGGCTGGCAGCCACCAGCCGTTGCCAAAACGCCGCACGCCGTCAATGACCACGATCTCTTTGTCACGCGCCAGCGCGTAATGCTGCAAACCATCATCGGTAATAACGATTTGTACGTCATGCTCCGCAAGCAGTGCCTTCACGGCATCACTGCGCACCGGCGATACCGCAACCGGCGCGCCGGTACGCTGGTAAATCAGTACCGGCTCATCACCGGCTTCAGCGGTTGTCGTAGCTGGGCTCAGCACCAGTGGATACTGCGCCGCTTTACCACCGTAACCGCGTGAGACAACTCCCGGGCGGATACCGCGCCTCTGGAGCTGTTCTACCAGCCAGATCACCACCGGGGTTTTGCCGTTTCCACCCGCCGTCAGGTTGCCGACCACCACCACAGGTACCGGTGCGCGCCAGGCGCGCTTGATCCCGAGGCGGTAAAGCAGACGAATAGCACCGCTCACCAGGCCATACAGCCAGGAGAGCGGGAGAAGCAGCACCCACAGAGGGGATTCACCCGACCAGATGCGTGCAATCATTGACCGAACTGCATTTTATGAAGCTGCGCGTAAACACCACGCTGTTCCAGCAGGTCCGCATGGCTGCCGCGTTCAACGATCACGCCATCTTCCACCACCACGATTTCGTCAGCCTGTTCGATGGTCGACAGACGGTGCGCAATAACCAGCGAGGTACGGTTTTTCTGTAATTCATCCAGAGCAGACTGGATAGCGCGTTCAGATTCCGTATCCAGTGCGGACGTTGCTTCATCGAGGATCAGAATCGGGCTGTTGCGCAGCAGCGCACGGGCAATCGCGATACGCTGACGCTGACCACCGGAAAGCAGCACCCCGTTTTCGCCAATGATCGTATCCAGACCGTTATCCATTTTGTTAATGAAGTCCATCGCATAGGCCATACGCGCCGCATTCTCAATCTCTTCACGGCTGTACTCTTCGGTACGGGCATACGCAATGTTGTTCGCCACCGTATCGTTGAACAGATGCACGTTCTGCGAGACCAGCGCGACCTGGTTACGCAGCGACTGGAGGGTATATTCCCGCAGGTCGTGACCATCAAGCAGGATCTCGCCCTGGTCGATATCGTAGAAACGGGTAATCAGGCTGGCAATGGTCGACTTGCCCGAACCGGAACGACCGACCAGCGCAACGGTTTTACCCGCCGGGATGGACAGGCTGATATCACGCAGCGCCGGCACTTCACGGCCTGGATAGGTAAAGGTGACGTTACGGAATTCCAGGTCGCCTTTAGCGCGCTCGATCACGCGTGTACCTTCATCTTTTTCCTGTTCGGAATCGAGGATGCTGAACAGCGTCTGACAGGCTGCCATCCCGCGCTGGAACTGGGCGTTGACGTTAGTCAGCGATTTCAGCGGACGCATCAGCGCAATCATGGATGAGAACACCACCGTAATGGTACCCGCAGTCAGGGTTTCCATGACGCTCGGGAAACTGGCGGCATACAAGACGAAGGCCAGGGCCAGAGAGGCAATCAGCTGAATGATCGGATCGGAAATCGACGAGGCCGATACCATTTTCATTCCTTGCAGGCGCATTCTGTTGCTGACCTTGTCAAAGCGTTTGGTTTCGACTTCCTGACCGCCGAAAATCAACACTTCCTTATGGCCTTTCAGCATCTGCTCGGCGCTGGTAGTCACCTGCCCCATCGTATTCTGCATATTTTTACTGATGTTGCGAAAACGCTTTGATACCACGCGGATCGCGATGGAGACAATCGGCGCCAGCACAATAAGGATCAGCGACAGTTGCCAGCTGTAATAGAACATCATCGCGAACAGGCCGATGATGGATGCGCCTTCACGCACAACGGTAATCAGTGCGCTGGAAGAGGACGACGCCACCTGCTCTGAATCGTATGTAATACGCGACAGCAGGGTGCCGGTTGACTGTTTGTCAAAGAATGAGACCGGCATCCCCATCATATGGCTGAACAGCCGGCGGCGCATGGTCATCACCACTTTACCGGATACCCAGGAGATGCAGTAGCTGGATACATAGCTGGAGATTCCGCGTAAGATCATCAGCCCAATAACCACCAGCGGCATCCATAGCAGCACTGAACGATCCGTTTTACCGAAACCGTCATCCAGTAACGGTTTGAGAAGCGATAACATAAACGTATCGCTGGCTGCGTTGAGGATTAACGCTACGCCCGCCACGATCAAGCCTGCTTTGAAAGGAGCAATCATCGGCCAGAGCCGGCGGAACGTTTGCCACGTGGAGAGATCTTTGTCGTTATGCATTCAAAAAACCAGCATTTGTTGAAATAGCCGCATATTCTACCCGTTATCTACGGGCGCGCCAAACCACTGATGATACCAACGCGGTAAATAGTGTTCGCGTAAGCGACGAATTTGCCGACTATGGTGCGAAAAGGTCACAGATATCTGCCCGGAATGCGGGGTATCAAGCCAGAGATATCCCTCCGTTCGATAGCGCCGGACCACTTTAATAGAAGGGAAACGCCACGCGTTATAGCGAGCCATCGAGGCCAGCGAAACCTGCCCCTCTACGCGCTGTAGCAACGGTGTTGAAGATGACGTGTTACTTCCATGATGCGGCACCTGAATCAGTGTAGACGCAAGCTGACGCCAGCGGTGGCTCAGCATTGCCAGTTCTGCCTGCGCTTCAATGTCTCCGGTCAGTAAAACGCTCTGTTCGCCGTCATCGATTTTTACCACGCAGGAGCGGTTGTTACCTTTCGCCGAGGTGTTTTCGGGTGGCCAGTGCACGGAGAACGTTAAACCCTGCCACTGCCATCGCTGTCCTCGAAAGCACGGAAGATGTCCGGACCAGGATAAGGGGCTCCTGATCCACATTGCGGGCCAGGCAGCTTTTAGCGATGCCAGTCCCCCCGCGTGGTCGAGATGTTCATGGCTCAGGATCGCCCCTTCCGGTTTCAGATGATGCCAGCGTAGCCAGGGGATAATCAGCTGCTGCGCACTGTCCCCACCGGGCCATGCCAGCCCGGTGTCATACAGAATGGCCTTGCCGTGACGCTCAATGACCATCGCCAGCCCCTGCCCTACATCCAGCATATGCAGGGACCAGCTGTCTGTTTTAACCCTGTGCCAGAGGGGAAAGGCCAGCACCACGCTGCCTGCCAGACAGACTGCGGGTGCTGCGCTGAAGGCCCTGAATCGCCAGCCAATGACCAGCAGCCACGGCAGTAACGTCAGGTATTGCCAGCGTTCATCAACGTCCTGCCAGCCATTCGGTAAACGCATCAATAGCCAGAAAAGCCCTGCCAGAGATTTATCAGTAGCCAGCCAGACGATACTTTCCAGCGCAGCGACCGGAAACAGATGCAGAAACATGCCGAGTAGGATCAGCGGAACTGAGATAAACGTGACCAGAGGAACGGCAAACAGGTTCGCCACCAGCGAGGAGAGGCTGAAACCATGGAAAATCAGGACCTGAAGCGGCAACAGAAGCAGCAGCATTCCGACCTGCAAATACAACAGCGTAACCAGCGGCCGCAGGCACCGGCCACGTTGCCAGTGCGGGAGAGGCAACCACTGATACCAAAAAATAAGCGCGGCGACCGCAAACGCTGACAACGCCAGGCTTTGTGACAGGACCGCTAGTGGATCGAAAACCAAGATCGCCGCCACGCAGGTAAGCCATACCTGCCAGGGCGACCACTGGCGACCACTCATTTTTAATGCAGCCAGTACCACAAGCGCGATAACCGTGCGCAGCGCGGGCGGCTGCAAGCCCGTTAGCCATGCGTAAAACGCGGCAAAAATCAGCCCTGCCAGCAAGGGGATTTGCCAGATAATCCAGCGGCCCGTCAGGAAGAACTGAATGCCCCGCGCCAGAAACCAGATGACAGAAGCGGCCAGCGCAATATGTAGTCCCGAGATTGCCATCAGATGCATCGTTCCGGTATCACGCATCAGGTTTTTTATCTCCCGCGAGACCGATAGCCGCTCCCCCATCCCCAGCCCCAGGATCACGGGTCCCCACTGATATGCTGAAAGAGTATTCTGTAGTGATGTCAGGTATTGCGCACGCAGACTACAGCCTTCGTCAACGAGCGCCGCATGGGTAAACCGTCCACTCAGCGTCTGGTGTCGGGCAAAGGCATTTTTCTGTGAATCATAGCCGCCATCGTTGAGTTCTCCGTGTACCGCCCTGAGCCGCAGGGTCATTGCCCAGCGTTGACCCACGCAGACGTTTTGCGGCAGATAGTTGCCATACAGCGCCACGCCCATGGCAGCCCATACGCGTTCTCCATTGAGGCTGACAATCTTTCCCTGATGCATCGTTGCGCCGTCCGTTGCGGTAATGACCACCTCGGCCTGCTGCGGTGCTTGCGTTAAATAGTTCATCGGCCACACGCTTTCCTGAGCGGCCAGGATCCCCCAGCACATAAAAAGCAATGCGAGGCCTGAAAACCTGAGCCATTTTCTCTGCTGTACGGATAACGCAATTCCTGCGGCAATCAGCAACCAGACAAGATGCACATCTGGCAAAACGGGTAACCAAAAGAGCGGGATTATGGCCAGAATGGCGCACATACTGATAACGTGGATCCCCATCTTCACCTCCATGTTTCAGGCGATTATGCGGCGGGACTGATGCGTCGTCAGACAGAAAAGGCGTGATTTACAGCGGGCGCTGCAACGTTTTTAAGCGTTTACAGCAAAGAGAAAATTTAAATGCGGCGCGTATTCAGAAATGCAGGGGCGGGATACAAAAAAAGCACCCTAAGGTGCTTTCTTTAAACTCAGTTTAACCCTGATGATTAAACTCAGTTACCGTAAATATTGGCGCGATCGCGCAGTTCTTTACCCGGCTTAAAGTGCGGAACATACTTTCCTTCCAGCTCCACTTTATCGCCAGTCTTCGGGTTACGCCCGGTACGTGGTGCACGATAGTGCAGAGAAAAACTACCGAAACCGCGGATTTCAATGCGCTCGCCCTGGGCAAGAGTGGTAGCCATATGCTCCAGCATCTCTTTAACGGCATCTTCCACAGCCTTGGCAGGGATATGCGGTTGCTGACTGGCAAGTCTTTCAATCAATTCTGACTTGGTCATGATTCCTCCGGTTCCTTTCAAACCCATTAGCTGAACAGCTTATTAAACAAGGGCGGCCGTAGCCGCCCTTTGTTATTGATTACAGGACGAATCCTGCAATCTGTCAAGTCTGCTCTCCATCCTTCGCGCTGTAAATGCGTTACAGCTCAAATGATGGTGCGAACCTGAACTTACTCGCCTTTAGCTGCTTTGAAAGCTTCAGCCATTGCGTTGTTAGAGAAGTTTGCATCTTCCTGTTTGTTCACAGTTGCGATTGCATCTTTCTCATCAGCTTCGTCTTTAGCACGAACAGACAGGCTGATTGCACGGTTCTTACGGTCAACACCGGTGAACTTAGCTTCAACGTCGTCACCAACGCTCAGAACCAGAGTTGCATCTTCAACGCGGTCACGTGAAGCTTCGGAAGCGCGCAGGTAACCTTCAACGCCGTCAGCCAGTTCTACGGTTGCGCCTTTAGCGTCAACAGCAGTCACTTTACCGTTTACGATTGCGCCTTTCTTGTTCAGTGCAACCCAGTTGTTGAACGGATCTTCTGCGAGCTGTTTAACGCCCAGGGAGATACGCTCACGCTCTGCGTCAACTTGCAGAACAACTGCTGCGATTTCGTCGCCTTTTTTGTATTCACGAACTGCTTCTTCGCCTGCAACGTTCCAGGAGATGTCAGACAGGTGAACCAGGCCATCGATGCCGCCGTCCAGGCCGATGAAGATACCGAAGTCAGTGATAGACTTGATTTTACCTTCAACACGGTCGCCCTTGTTGTGGGTTTCCGCGAACTGCTGCCATGGGTTGTTTTTGCACTGCTTCAGGCCCAGGGAGATACGACGACGTTCTTCGTCGATATCCAGAACCATCACTTCCACTACATCACCAACGTTAACAACTTTGGATGGGTGGATGTTTTTGTTGGTCCAGTCCATTTCGGAAACGTGCACCAGACCTTCAACGCCTTCTTCGATTTCAACGAAGCAGCCGTAGTCAGTCAGGTTGGTAACGCGACCAGTCAGTTTAGTACCTTCTGGGTAACGCTTAGCGATAGCTACCCATGGATCTTCGCCCAGCTGTTTCAGGCCGAGGGATACACGAGTACGCTCGCGGTCGAACTTCAGCACTTTAACAGTGATTTCGTCGCCCACGTTCACGATTTCGCTTGGGTGCTTAACGCGTTTCCACGCCATGTCGGTGATGTGCAGCAGGCCATCAACGCCGCCCAGGTCAACGAATGCGCCGTAGTCAGTGAGGTTCTTAACGATACCTTTGACTTCCATGCCTTCCTGCAGGTTTTCCAGCAGCTGATCGCGTTCTGCGCTGTTTTCGGATTCGATAACGGCACGACGGGAAACAACAACGTTGTTACGCTTCTGGTCCAGCTTGATTACTTTGAACTCAAGCTCTTTGCCTTCGAGGTGCAGGGTGTCACGGACTGGACGAACGTCTACCAGAGAACCTGGCAGGAACGCACGAATACCATTCAGCTCAACAGTGAAGCCACCTTTAACTTTGCCGTTGATAACACCGACCACAGTTTCAGCTTCTTCGTAAGCTTTTTCCAGCGTGATCCATGCTTCGTGACGTTTAGCTTTCTCACGAGACAGCAGGGTTTCGCCGAAGCCGTCTTCTACTGCGTCCAGAGCAACGTCAACTTCGTCACCAACCTGGATTTCCAGCTCGCCCTGGGCGTTTTTGAACTGCTCAGCCGGGATGGCAGACTCAGATTTCAGACCGGCGTCAACCAGTACAACGTCTTTGTCGATAGCAACAACAACGCCACGAACGATGGAACCCGGACGGGTTTCGATTTCTTTTAAGGATTCTTCAAACAGTTGAGCAAAAGATTCAGTCATGTTTAATCTTCAGGTTAATATTAACGTCCACCTGGCTCCGTGCCGGATGGGGTTGTTTCACATACCCGCCGTCAATCCCTTGCAGCGGGGGTACTGCTAAATCGGTCGCGATTACGCGAGTGCCAGTTTTTGGCGCGCATATTGTAGCGCTTTTTCAATCACTTGCTCAATAGTTAAACTGGTTGAATCCAGCACTAATGCGTCTTGCGCGGGAACAAGTGGTGCGACGGCGCGGTTACGATCGCGGTCATCGCGCTCTTTTATCTCGGATAAAAGGCGATCAAAGTTAACACTAAACCCCTTTTCCTGCAACTGAAGCATGCGGCGTTGAGCACGTTCTTCTGAAGAGGCGTCAAGGAAAATTTTCACTGGCGCATCGGGGAATACCACGGTTCCCATGTCGCGGCCGTCGGCGATCAGCCCCGGCGCTTCACGGAAACCGCGCTGGCGACGTAACAGCGCTTCACGAACGCGTGGGAAAGCCGCCACCTGAGAGGCCGCATTGGCCACTTCCTGGGTACGGATTTCACCGCTGACATCTTCCCCTTCCAGGATCACTTCAAGGTTGCCATCGGTCGAGACAAAGCGCACATCCAGATGCGCAGCCAGCGGTACCAGCGCTTCTTCAGACGCAACATCCACATGATGATGCAGCGCAGCCAGCGCCAGCACGCGATAGATTGCTCCCGAATCTAAAAGATGCCATTGCAATGCTTCCGCCATCGCTTTGCACAGAGTACCTTTCCCTGCGCCACTTGGCCCATCAATGGTGATTACCGGGGCAATTGCCGTCATCTTTTTCTCCTTAATTAAGGCATACCGTTTACATGAACGCCGCGCATTATACGCGCCAACGTGCGCAACTGTTACCTTTGCGTGCAAATTACGGAATGATTGAAGCAGAGTGTAGAAGAAATGAAAGAGGATGAGTGTCAGAAAGCGTAAGGAAATGCCGCATCAGGTGATGCGGCATACGATCATCAGGCCAGGGTGCTAATGCGCGCCAGCTGTTCGAAGTAGTCCGGGAACGTTTTTGCCGTACACTTCGGATCAAGGATAGTGACTGGCGTATCTGACAACGCCACCAGCGAGAAACACATCGCCATGCGGTGATCGTTGTAGGTGCCAATTTCTGCAAATTGCAGTTTTGCCGGCGGCGTGACGCGAATGTAGTCTTCGCCCTCTTCTACCTCGGCCCCCACTTTACGCAGCTCGGTTGCCATCGCGAACAGGCGGTCCGTCTCTTTCACACGCCAGTTGTAAATGTTTCGCAGCGTGGTGGTGCCTTTCGCAAACAGCGCAGCGGTGGCAATGGTCATCGCCGCATCCGGAATATGGTTCATATCCATATCGATGGCGTTCAGCTCACCGTAGGTGCAGGAGATGAAGTCATCGCCCCAGGTCACCACCGCGCCCATTTTTTCCAGCACGTCAGCAAAACGGATATCGCCCTGCACGCTGTTGCGGCCAATGCCCGTCACTTTAACCGTACCGCCTTTAATCGCGCCTGCGGCAAGGAAATAGGAGGCGGATGAAGCATCGCCTTCAACCAGGTAGTGGCCCGGGGACTGATACTGCTGCGCTCCGCGCACCACGAAACGCTGATAAGACTGGTTTTCCACCTCAACACCAAAGGTGTTCATCAGGTGCAGGGTGATATCAATGTACGGCTTAGAAACCAGGTCGCCTTTAATGCTGATGACGGTGTCCTGTGGTGCCAGCGGTGCGGTCATCAGCAGCGCGGTCAGGAACTGGCTGGAAACGCTACCGTCAACCTCAACATTGCCGCCAGTGAATCCCCCGCGCAGACGCAGGGGCGGGTAATTTTCCTGCTCAAGATAATCAATCTGCGCGCCGCCCTGACGCAGGGCATCCACCAGATGGCCGATCGGACGCTCTTTCATTCGCGGCTCACCGGTCAGCACAATATCGTTACTCCCCAGACACAGCGCTGCGGCCAGAGGACGCATCGCGGTACCGGCGTTACCCAGGAAAAGCTCCAGCGCTTCAGCAGAATGTAACGCGCCGCCGTTACCGGTGACTTCACAACGGGTACGATCGTCAGACAGCGCGTACTGAACGCCCAACGCTTTCAGTGCATTGAGCATATGGCGCACGTCATCGCTGTCCAGCAGATTAGTGAGGACGGTGGTGCCGTTTGCCAGAGCTGCCAGCAGCAGAGCGCGGTTCGAGACACTTTTTGAACCAGGCAGATTAATGGTGCCATCTACCCGCGCGATAGGTTGTAACGTCAGGGATTCCATGAAACTCAACTCTCAACTCAACATAATAAAAACCCCGCAGGAACGCTGCGGGGGTGAAAAACAGCCAATTAACCGTGACGACGTTCGAAGTCGATCATGAAATCAGTCAGGGCTTTAACGCCCTCCAGCGGCATGGCGTTATAGATAGAGGCGCGCATTCCGCCTACCACACGGTGGCCTTTCAGCGCATGCAGACCCGCCGCGAAGGACTCTTCCAGGAACACGTTATCCAGGTTGCGGTCCGCCAGCTGGAACGGCACGTTCATGCGCGAACGGTTAGTTTTGGCGACATCGTTACGGTAGAAATCGCTCTTGTCGATCACGCCGTACAGCAGTTCAGCCTTTTGCTGATTGATCTTATCCATCTGCGCCACACCGCCTTTTTGCTTCAGCCATTTGAAGACCAGGCCGGAGAGATACCAGGCAAACGTTGGTGGGGTGTTGAACATGGAATCGTTGTCGTTCAGGACGGTGTAATCCAGAATTGACGGGCAAGACTTATGGGCTTTCCCCAGCAGGTCTTCACGCACAATAACGATAGTCAGACCCGCAGGACCGATGTTTTTCTGGGCACCCGCGTAGATGACGCCGTAGCGGCTGACATCCAGCGGGGTGGACAGAATGGTTGAAGAGAGATCCGCCGTCACAATGACATTTTCGCCAAAGTCTGGCTCTTCGTGAATGGCAATACCGTCGATGGTTTCGTTCGGGCAGTAGTGAAGATACGCGGCGTTGTCAGAAAGCTGCCACTCACTCATCGGCTTCACGGCGCGCAGACCGTCAACGGTCACTTTGGCATCGATGACATTCGGCGTGCAATATTTGTGCGCTTCTTTTACCGCACTGGCCGCCCAGTAGCCGGCATCAACGTAATCAGCGGTGGTTTTGTCGCCCAGTAGATTGAGCGGGATACCCGCAAACTGGCCGCGTCCACCGCCGTGACAGAACAATACTTTGTAGTTCGAGGGAATGTTCAGCAGATCGCGAAAATCCTTTTCTGCTTCTTCCGCCACCTGAATAAACGCTTTACCCCGGTGGCTGACTTCCATCACCGACGTACCCAGACCGTTCCAGTCACACAGCTCCTGTTGAGCCTGTTTGAGCACGTCTGCCGGTAACATTGCCGGACCTGAACTGAAATTAAAGACTTGAGCCATTTCCCCTCACCACGCTAAAAGCCATAAGTTATAACTGTGGATATCGGTTTTATCATTCAGTGACACGCGCCGCAATGTCTAAAACTGATGGCCGAAGAAATGTGCCCCTCGTCACACAATACAATCTGCCGTACCGTTGTCACAAAACCGACAAAATCGCTGTCAGGTGTTACGTTTAGCCCGGCTAACCTTCGTCCATTCTGGATTCGTACAGCGGGGGCATAATTGATGTTCGCCCGCCTGCATAACCACGACATGACTACATTTTATGCAGGCGTACTCGCCCGCTTCAGGTACAGTTTTGTATCGCTCGATGAGCATATCCGGCAGGATGCACAGGCCGGGCTTCACCTCATCGTCGGAATAGTAATAGACGCTGATTTGACCATTCGTTTCCATAATCGCCAGACGCACCTGCCCCAGTTGCTCAACGCTGCTCAAACGGAGTTCCATAAAGAACTCAAACTCCGTCATATTGGCGCTTTGCACATTCTCCCAGGCCAGTTGACCATCTTCGACAATCACCACCGGCTTCCCTTCGAGCAGATCTTCCAGTTTCTCACTTTTCGACATCAGCCACATGACCAGCCGGTACAACAGTGCAAGCGTCACGAAGACGATAAAGACCGGCACCATCGGCACATCGTCATAAAAGGCAACGTCCCCTGCCGCCGACCCCAGCGTCAGGATGATCAGCACTTCAAACAGCGACATCTGCCGCACGCCGCGACGTCCGGTGATTTTCAGAAACAGGAAAACGAGTACAAAGGTGTACAGGCTGCGCAGCGCTACTTCGCCTAAAAACTCAGGAGGGACTTTATCAAACGCCATCCGCTGGAGATCGAAAGCTTTCATTTTTTTATGCCTTAACAGTAGGTTACTGCTTATAAGCATAGTCCAGCCATTTATTTTCGCCGGAGATAGCACCCGTCACGCAAAACCCGTATCATTGCGCGCTTTACGTACGATAAAAGTGAACGCCATGACTCAAACGTTTATCCCCGGCAAAGACGCCGCTCTGGAAGATTCCATCGCTCGCTTCCAGCAGAAACTGACCGACCTGGGCTTTAATATCGAAGAAGCCTCCTGGCTGAATCCGGTGCCTCACGTCTGGTCCGTGCATATTCGCGACAAAGACTGTGCGCTGTGCTTTACCAACGGTAAAGGCGCGACCAAAAAAGCGGCGCTGGCCTCTGCGCTGGGTGAGTATTTTGAGCGTCTGTCCACCAACTACTTCTTCGCCGACTTCTGGCTGGGCGAAACTATTGCCAACGGTCCGTTCGTTCACTATCCGAACGAAAAATGGTTCCCGCTGACCGAAAACGATGAACTGCCGGAAGGCATTCTCGATGCCCGCCTGCGCGCGTTCTACGATCCGGAAAACGAACTGACCGGCAGCATGTTGATCGACCTGCAATCCGGCAATGAGGATCGTGGGATCTGCGCCCTGCCGTTCACCCGTCAGTCTGACGAGCAGACCGTTTATATCCCGATGAACATCGTCGGCAACCTGTATGTGTCTAACGGCATGTCTGCCGGTAATACCCGCAACGAAGCGCGCGTGCAGGGATTGTCTGAAGTTTTCGAGCGTCATATCAAAAACCGCATTATTGCTGAATCCATCAGCCTGCCGGAGATCCCGGCTGACGTGCTGGCGCGCTACCCGGGCGTGGTGGAATCCATCGCCAAACTGGAAGCAGAAGGTTTCCCAATCTTTGCTTATGACGGCTCTCTGGGCGGCAAATATCCGGTTATCTGCGTGGTACTGTTCAACCCGGCAAATGGCACCTGTTTCGCCTCCTTCGGCGCGCACCCGGACTTCGGCGTGGCGTTGGAGCGTACCGTAACCGAACTGCTGCAAGGTCGTAGCCTGAAAGATCTCGATGTCTTTACTCCGCCAACCTTTGATGACGAAGAAGTCGCCGAGCACACCAACCTCGAAACGCACTTCATCGACTCCAGCGGTTTGATCTCCTGGGATATGTTCAAACAGGACGCGGACTATCCGTTCGTGGACTGGAGCTTTGCCGGTACGACGGAAGAAGAATTCGCCACCCTGATGGCGATCTTCAACGCGGAAGATCAGGAAGTCTACATTGCCGACTATGAACACCTCGGTGTTTACGCGTGCCGTATTATTGTGCCAGGTATGTCGGACATTTATCCGGCAGAAGATCTGTGGCTGGCGAACAACAGCATGGGCGCGCATCTGCGTGAAACCCTGCTGGCCCTGCCAGGCAGCGAGCGGGATAAAGAAGATTATCTGAACCTGATCGCCCAGCTGGACGAAGAAGGACACGATGATTTCACCCGCGTGCGCGAACTGCTGGGTCTGGCGACCGGAAAAGATAACGGCTGGTACACCCTGCGCATCGGCGAGCTGAAAGCGATGCTGGCGCTGGCGGGCGGCGATCTGGATCAGGCTTTGGCCTGGACCGAGTGGACGATGGAGTTTAACCAGTCCGTCTTCTCCGCCGAGCGCACAAACTATTACCGTTGCCTGCAAACGCTGCTCCTGCTTTCTCAGGAAGACGACCGCGAGCCATTGCAGTATCTGAACGCCTTTGTACGTATGTACGGTGCGGATGCCGTTGAAGCTGCCAGCGCGGCGCTGAGCGGTGAAGAACCATTCTACGGCCTGCAAGCGGTTGACAGCGATTTGAAAGCCTTCCCGGCGCATCAGTCACTGCTGAATGCGTATGAAAAATTGCAGAAGGCAAAAGCCGCTTACTGGTCAAAATAAGCGCATATAACATTAATGGCTGTAGGCGTATTCAATCGCCTGAGCTATATTACGGGGCAATTTCATTGCCCCTTTTTTTTTATTTTTCCGCAATGACGTTTAATTGTAATAATTAAGTTAATCGCGGGTAAATATAAAAACGCTTACCTGAGCTTTACTGTTACTAATTATAATAAATACTCCATTTTAATTAACTGTTCCACGGGAGGCTGAAGGAAAAAATTCAACTCTTTTCATAACTTTTAAAATTTATTTTTATACGGATAATCAAATACTTACTCCGCCCTTGCTGTAAAACCATACACACTGCGGGCCTATAAGCCAGGCGAGATATGATCTATATCAATTTCTCTTCTATAATGCTTTGTTAGTATCTCGTCGCCGACTTAATAAAGAGAGAGTTAGTGTGAAAGCTGACAACCCTTTTGATCTATTACTCCCCGCTGCGATGGCGAAAGTTGCCGAAGAAGCGGGTGTCTACAAAGCCACGAAACATCCGATGACGACGTTCTTTCTGGCCATTACGGCTGGGGTGTTCATCTCCATCGCTTTCGTCTTCTATATCACAGCCACCACCGGCACTGCCGGGATGCCTTTCGGCATAGCGAAACTGATTGGTGGTATTTGCTTCTCACTGGGCCTGATTCTCTGCGTCATCTGCGGCGCCGACCTCTTCACCTCAACGGTGCTGATTGTGGTGGCAAAAGCCAGCGGAAGAATTACCTGGGGTCAACTGGGGCGCAACTGGCTCAACGTTTACGTTGGCAACCTGATTGGCTGTCTGCTCTTTGTTCTGTTGATGTGGCTCTCTGGCGAGTATATGACCGCCAACGGCGGCTGGGGGCTTAACGTCCTGCAAACCGCCGACCACAAAATGCACCATACATTTATCGAAGCTGTTGCTCTCGGCATCCTCGCAAACCTGATGGTCTGCCTGGCGGTCTGGATGAGCTACTCTGGTCGTAGCCTAATGGATAAAGCCATGATTATGGTTCTGCCGGTTGCGATGTTTGTTGCCAGCGGCTTTGAGCACAGTATTGCGAATATGTTCATGATCCCGATGGGGATTGTTATCCGCAACTTTGCAAGCCCGGAGTTCTGGACTGCTGTAGGTTCAACCCCGGAAAGTTTTTCACACCTGACTATTATGAACTTCATTACTGATAACCTGATCCCCGTCACTATCGGGAACATTATCGGTGGGGGTCTGTTAGTTGGGTTGACATACTGGGTCATTTACCTGCGTGGCGGCGATCATCATTAATGGTTGTCTCAGGCAGTAAATAAAAAATCCACTTAAGAAGGTAGGTGTTACATGTCCGAGCTTAATGAAAAGTTAGCCACAGCCTGGGAAGGTTTTACGAAAGGTGACTGGCAGAATGAAGTCAACGTCCGTGACTTCATTCAGAAAAACTATACCCCGTATGAAGGTGACGAATCCTTCCTGGCTGGTGCGACTGACGCAACCACCAAGCTGTGGGACAGCGTAATGGAAGGCGTTAAACTGGAAAACCGCACTCACGCGCCAGTTGATTTTGACACCTCCGTTGCTTCTACCATCACTTCTCACGATGCTGGCTACATCAACAAAGCCCTTGAGAAAATCGTTGGTCTGCAAACTGAAGCACCACTGAAACGCGCAATCATCCCGTTCGGTGGTATCAAAATGGTTGAAGGTTCCTGCAAAGCGTATAACCGCGAGCTGGACCCAATGCTGAAAAAAATCTTCACCGAATACCGTAAAACCCATAACCAGGGCGTATTCGATGTTTACACCAAAGACATTCTGAACTGCCGTAAATCTGGCGTTCTGACCGGTCTGCCAGATGCCTATGGCCGTGGCCGTATCATCGGTGACTACCGTCGCGTTGCGCTGTACGGTATCGACTTCCTGATGAAAGACAAATACGCACAGTTCGTCTCTCTCCAGTCTGACCTGGAAAACGGCGTAAACCTGGAAGCGACTATCCGTCTGCGTGAAGAGATCGCTGAACAGCACCGTGCGCTGGGTCAGATCAAAGAGATGGCGGCTAAATACGGCTGCGATATCTCTGGTCCTGCAACCAACGCTCAGGAAGCTATCCAGTGGACCTACTTCGGCTACCTGGCCGCTGTTAAGTCTCAGAACGGTGCAGCAATGTCCTTCGGCCGCGTATCCACCTTCCTGGATGCGTACATCGAACGTGACCTGAAAGCAGGCAAAATCACCGAACAAGACGCTCAGGAAATGATTGACCACCTGGTCATGAAACTGCGTATGGTTCGCTTCCTGCGTACCCCAGAATATGATGAGCTGTTCTCTGGTGACCCAATCTGGGCAACCGAATCTATCGGCGGTATGGGCGTAGATGGCCGTACTCTGGTAACCAAAAACAGCTTCCGCTTCCTGAACACCCTGTACACCATGGGTCCTTCTCCGGAGCCGAACATCACCGTTCTGTGGTCTGAAAAACTGCCTCTGAACTTCAAGAAATTCGCCGCTAAAGTGTCCATCGACACTTCTTCTCTGCAATACGAGAACGATGACCTGATGCGTCCTGACTTCAACAACGATGACTACGCTATCGCTTGCTGCGTAAGTCCAATGGTTGTTGGTAAACAAATGCAGTTCTTCGGTGCGCGTGCAAACCTGGCGAAAACCATGCTGTACGCAATCAACGGCGGCGTTGATGAAAAACTGAAAATGCAGGTTGGTCCTAAGTCTGAACCGATCAAAGGCGACGTGCTGAACTATGACGAAGTCATGGAGCGCATGGACCACTTCATGGACTGGCTGGCTAAACAGTACGTGACCGCGCTGAACGTTATCCACTACATGCACGACAAGTACAGCTACGAAGCCTCTCTGATGGCGCTGCACGACCGTGACGTCGTTCGCACCATGGCGTGTGGTATCGCAGGTCTGTCCGTTGCTGCTGACTCCCTGTCTGCAATCAAATATGCGAAAGTTAAACCAATTCGTGACGAAGATGGTCTGGCTATCGACTTCGAAATCGAAGGCGAATATCCGCAGTTTGGTAACAACGACGCTCGCGTTGATGACATGGCGGTTGACCTGGTAGAACGTTTCATGAAGAAAATTCAGAAACTCACTACCTATCGTAACGCTATCCCGACTCAGTCTGTTCTGACCATCACCTCTAACGTTGTGTATGGTAAGAAAACCGGTAACACCCCAGACGGTCGTCGTGCTGGCGCGCCATTCGGCCCAGGTGCTAACCCAATGCACGGTCGTGACCAGAAAGGTGCGGTTGCCTCTCTGACCTCCGTTGCTAAACTGCCGTTTGCTTACGCGAAAGATGGTATCTCTTACACCTTCTCTATCGTGCCAAACGCGCTGGGTAAAGACGACGAAGTGCGTAAAACTAACCTGGCGGGTCTGATGGATGGTTACTTCCACCACGAAGCGTCCATCGAAGGTGGTCAGCACCTGAACGTGAACGTGATGAACCGTGAAATGCTGCTCGACGCGATGGAACACCCTGAGAAATATCCTCAGCTGACCATCCGCGTATCTGGCTACGCAGTACGTTTTAACTCCCTGACGAAAGAACAGCAGCAGGACGTTATTACTCGTACTTTCACTCAGTCCATGTAAGTGGAATTGACTGAAATCACGCGTTAAAAAGCGTACAATAAAGGCTCCACGCAAGTGGGGCCTTTTTAACACCCTCGCTTCATCAGTCTCTTTTGTCCGCTATCTATACTTTAATGGATAACAGCCAAAACAGACTCGACATAGCCTTTGAGCTGTGCATCTACATAGGCCCCCGGATGGGCCAAATTCGGAGATATCACCGCAATGTCAATTATTGGTCGCATTCACTCCTTTGAATCCTGTGGCACCGTCGATGGCCCGGGGATCCGCTTTATCACTTTCTTCCAGGGCTGCCTGATGCGCTGCCTGTACTGCCATAACCGTGACACCTGGGACACCCATGGCGGTAAAGAAGTCACCGTTGAAGATCTGATGAAAGAGGTGGTGACCTATCGCCACTTCATGAACGCGTCCGGCGGTGGCGTGACGGCATCCGGCGGTGAAGCCATTCTTCAGGCTGAGTTTGTGCGCGACTGGTTCCGCGCCTGCCACAAAGAAGGCATTCATACCTGCCTCGACACCAACGGCTTTGTGCGCCGTTACGATCCGGTTATTGATGAACTGCTTGAAGTGACCGATCTGGTGATGCTCGATCTCAAGCAGATGAACGATGAGATCCACCAGAATCTGGTTGGCGTTTCAAACCACCGTACGCTGGAATTTGCCAAATACATTGCCAATAAAGGCGTCAAGACCTGGATCCGCTACGTGGTGGTGCCGGGCTGGTCAGATGATGATGACTCTGCACATCGTCTGGGTGAATTTACCCGGGATATGGGTAACGTGGAGAAAATTGAACTCCTGCCCTATCACGAGCTGGGTAAACATAAATGGGTGGCGATGGGTGAAGAGTACAAACTCGATGGCGTGAAGCCGCCGAAAAAAGAGACGATGGAGCGCGTCAAAGGTATTCTTGAGCAGTATGGCCACAAGGTCATGTATTAACGAAAAGGCCCGGTGAAAACCGGGCCTTTTTATATTCTATTTAAAGACGCCGTTAATAACGGAAGTCACAATCGCCGTACTTAGCGCAATTAAGACCAGGTCGTCACCTACCACGCGCCATTCATAGCCCGGATAGGAAGGAAGCTGACCCAGCATATCGGCTGGCACGGTTTTCTTCGCAATGCCCGGAGGCAGTGGCTTACCGCGCGCCAGGTTTTTCGCAATTCCCGGAGGCAGAGAGTCGTAGCCTGTTAAGCCGTAATTCAGTGCCAGATGGCGGGCATGATCGAAGCTCACGCGAGCATCCACATCATTACCGACATCTTTGCTGTTTTTAAAGCTCTTATCCGATTTCCCAGGGTTAGCCTGACCGTTATTGTGTTTATTACCATGGTTACCAGCGTTCCCGTTACCATGATTGCCGCTATTACCTTGTCCGCCACCGTTTCCGTGACCACCACCATTCCCGTTTCCAGGATTAGCCATGGCCGGAACCGTTGCAAACGTTAAAGCCAACACTACGGCAAGTGCGGTAGTGGAAAAACGACGAGTAGACATGATTGCTGCCTTTTAGTGGTAAACTCATTTGAATTATCGCCAGGCAGTAAAAACTCACAATAAGTAAAAGTCTTATATGTGACAGGGACAAAAAAGCCTGTCATCGACAGGCTTTTAATAAGTCATGCATGGGCCACTGGCGTTGGATGTTCGCCCACTTTGCGCAGCAGCATTAACAGATAAATAAACGACACGCTGGCGATCATAATAAACAGCAGATTGTCAGAATAATTTTGCATGAGCATAGCGGTAAAAGTCGGCCCCAGTAAACTGCCGATGGTGTAACTCAGCAACAAAGCCTGGTTCATTGCAACCAACTGGTGATGCTCAACTTTCTCACAGGCCCAGGCCATCGCGACCGGATAGAGCGTAAAGCCCGCAGCTCCCAGAATGAACAGCGCAGGCGCCATTGCGGCGTTGCTGAGCATGGCGAGACAGCCCATGATGACCACGAAAACCTGGACGCGCAGCACCAGCAGACGACCAAAGCGGTCCGCCAGGCGGCCAATCGGCCACTGCCCGACAATCCCCGCGCTGACCATCACCGCCATCCAGAAACCGATCCCGGAATCACTGACGCCCTGATGGTTAAGATAGAGCGGCATCAGGCCATAGAGCGAGCCCAGCACAATCCCGGAAATAATGCAGCCGTTAACCCCCAGACGCGCCTGGCGCAGTCTCAGCATCGGCCAGACGTGGGTAGCTTCCTGATGCTCGCTGTTTTGATTCACAATGCGGGTAAAGAGCAGCGGCAGGATCGCCGCCAGAACCATGCCCGTCACCCACGGCAGCACGCTCATCAGGTCGGTTGGCAGTTTGCTGACCATCAGCTGTCCCAGAACGGTACCGACGTAGTAAACCATCATATAGGCCGCCAGCAGACGCCCGCGATTACGGGACGTTCCGCTGCACATTAGCGCACTTTCAACCACCACCCAGATCATGGCGCAGCCGACGCCCGCAATAAAGCGCCAGACCATCCAGCTCCAGAAGCCGACCATGAGGCCTAAACCGGCGCAGCCGACGGCAAAGATCAGCGACGCCAGATAATAACTGCGGTTAAAACCAAAGCGCTTAATAAGGCTGCCCGTTAATAAGGTGCCCAGCAGATTGCCCGTAAAAAAGGACGAGCTAACCATACCCACCTGCCAGGTCGGTAAGTTTTCATGGGCGAGCCATAGCGGGACGAGTGTGTTTAACACCGCGATCGCCAGGGTCAGCAAAAGCAGGCCACAGAGCAACAAAAGCACCGGGCGGGTATAGGTGGTCATGGATTAAAAACCGTGAGGAAGTTCAGATTTCGTGCGCATCATGCCACTGGCAAAAACAAAGTCAATCCACCGATTCAGGCGTCACGCACGTTATGCGCCTTGTCGATTTAAAAAACTCATCCTGCTAATGCAAAGCCTGCTACTGATATTAATTATCTATTTGTTTTTATTTATTTCCGGGAATTTTTACAACGAAACATCAGTCGAAAAATTTCATGAATGAAAAAAGAAAAGCCGGGCGCTATGTCCCGGCTTTTTATAACAAAATCTAAAATTAGCTGGCGATAGCCATACCGACCGTCATATGCAGACCGTAAAATACGCCGCGACCAATTAACTCCCCTGCCAGCACCAGCACAAAGGCCAGGGACAGTAACGGCAGCGCAGGCGAGTAACCTTTAAGCTGAGGGGCAATCCAGCACACCAGCCCCGCCGTCAGCAGCACCACACGCCAGGCCATCAGCGAACCGTAATCCGGCACCAGCGCCGAAGCCTGCTGGATAGAGCTGTGAATGGTCGCCAGCTCCGCTCCCTGCATGAGCGCGACAACGGTACTGATTACCAGCGCCAGCAGCGAGACCGCGGGCAGCAGGCGCATCGCCCAACCATTAATGCCAGCCACACGCAGCAGCAGATAACCCAGCAGCGGCCCGCCAATAAACATGGTCAGGAAGAAGCTCATCGGCGTCCAGACGCTGTACCAGGTCGGAACGGTATCGATGGTGTTGTACACCCGGACCATCATCCAGACGAAGACAACGCCCAGTACCATGGTGACGATGAGCCACAACGCGCGTAACCCTGAAGGCAGCTTTTTCAGCGCTGCCAGTAACCACCCCAGCCCACCAACGGCAAAGAAGATTGCGCCGCTGGCAATCTCGTTACTCAGCGAAGAGGCACCTACGCGGTTCAGGGAGTTGAACGCGCGCATCGGTGAGCCCAGGTGCAGCGTAGAGGCGATAAACCCAATGCCCATCAACACCCACAGGCCAAACATGCTTAACACCAAACGCTGCTGCTGTTCAGCATTGAGGTTCCCTTTTAACAGCGCCAGCGCAAGGACGATAAACCCGCCCGCCACGCACTGCCCAAAGACCGTGAAGATCATCAGCGGCCATTCATGCCATCCACTTCCCATCTCACACCTCCTTCGGGTTTGCCAGGTAGCCGGTGGTGTCACCCGTCGGACGGCTGTTGGCGTTAGGTTTAATCACAATACTCGGCTTCGTGAAGTGCGCAGACGGCAGCGGCGCGACGGCAGCAAGCTGACCGTGTTTTTTGCGCAGCTCTTCAATCGGGCCAAAGTCCAGCGCGCGCAGCGGGCAGGATTCGACGCAGATGGGCTTTTTGCCGTCCTCCACGCGGCTGTGGCAGCCGTCGCACTTGGTCATGTGGCCTTTGGCGGCATTGTACTGCGGCGCGCCGTACGGGCAGGCCATGTGGCAGTAGCGACAGCCGATGCAGACATCCTCGTCCACCACCACAAAACCGTCGTCGCGCTTGTGCATTGCCCCGCTCGGGCAGACCTTGGTGCAGGCCGGATCTTCGCAGTGGTTGCAGGCAATCGACAGGTAATAGGCGAAGACATTCTGATGCCAGACGCCGTTGTCCTCCTGCCAGTCGCCGCCCGCGTATTCATAGATACGCCGGAAGCTGACGTCCGGGGTCAGATCTTTGTAATCCTTACAGGCCAGCTCGCAGGTTTTGCACCCGGTGCAGCGGCTGGAATCAATAAAAAATCCATACTGGGTTGTCATCGGTTACTCCTTACGCCTTTTCAACCTGAACGAGGTTTGTGTGGGATGGGTTGCCCTTCGCCAGCGGCGACGGACGCTGCGTAGTGAGAACGTTGATGCAGCCCGCCTGATCGATACGGTTCGCATCCGGGTTATACCAGGCCCCTTCCCCCAGCGCGACAACGCCAGGCATCATACGCGGAGTCACTTTAGCTTCGATATGCACTTCGCCACGTCCGTTGAAGATACGTACGCGATCGCCATTACTGATGCCGCGCGCTTTCGCATCCATCGGGTTGATCCACATCTCCTGTCGGCAGGCCGCTTTCAGTACGTCAACGTTGCCGTAGGTGGAGTGAACACGCGCTTTGTAGTGGAAACCGGTCAACTGAAGCGGGAATTTCGCCGTCAGCGGATCGTTGTAGTTTTCGAAGCCTGGCGTATAAATCGGCAGCGGATCGATAACGTCCCCTTCCGGCAATTCCCACGTTGCGGCAATTTTTGCCAGCTCTTCGGAGTAGATCTCGATTTTGCCCGACGGCGTGGTCAGCGGATTGGCCTGCGGATCGTCGCGGAAGGCTTTATACGCCACGTGATGCCCTTCCGGATCGCGCTGCTTGTACATGCCCTGCTTGCGGAAGGTATCGAAGTCCGGCAGGTCAGGAATGGCTTTACGGGAAAGCTCGTGCAGATGGCGCATCCACCCTTCCTGAGTACGTCCTTCAGTGAACTGCTGCTCAACGCCAAGACGTTTCGCCAGCTCGGAAGTCATCTCATAGATGGTTTTGCACTCGAAGCGCGGTTTGATGGCCTGGTCAGTGAAGATCACATAGGACATGTTGCCGCAGGAGGCGTCCAGCGCGAAATCCATCTGCTCAGACGCAGTGCAGTCTGGGAGCAGAATATCGGCATACTTCGCCGATGAGGTCATGTGGCAGTCGATCACCACAATCATTTCGCACTTCTTGTCGTCCTGCAAAATTTCATGGGTGCGGTTGATTTCAGAGTGCTGGTTGATCAGGCAGTTACCGGCGTAGTTCCAGATCATTTTGATCGGCACGTCCAGCTTATCTTTGCCTCGAACACCGTCACGCAGCGCGGTCATTTCCGGGCCGCGCTCGATCGCGTCCGTCCACATAAACATGGAGATGCTGGTCTGAACCGGGTTATCCAGCGTTGGCATACGTTCAAACGGGACTTCATACGAGCCTTCACGCGCCCCGCTATTACCGCCGTGAATACCAACGTTGCCAGTCAGAATCGAGAGCATAGAAATAGCGCGGGTGGCAATTTCGCCGTTCGCGTGACGCTGTGGTCCCCATCCCTGGCTGATATAGGCCGGTTTTGCTGAACCAATTTCACGGGCCAGCTGAACAATACGTTCGACTGGAATGCCGGTGATGGTGGATGCCCACTCAGGGGTTTTCGCTACCCCGTCGCTGCCCTGACCAAGAATATACGCTTTGTAATGCCCGTTAGCCGGTGCGCTGGCTGGCAGGGTCTTCTCGTCATAACCCAAGCAGTATTTATCAAGGAACGGCTGATCGACGAGGTTTTCAGTGATCATCACATACGCCAGCGCATTGACCAGCGCCGCATCGGTACCAGGGCGGATAGGGATCCACTCATCTTCACGTCCCGCACCGGTATCGGTATAGCGCGGATCGACGATGATCATACGTGCGTTGGATTTGGCGCGCGCCTGCTCAAGATAATAGGTTACCCCACCGCCGCTCATCCGGGTTTCGCCTGGGTTGTTGCCGAACAACACCACCAGTTTACTGTTTTCGATATCCGACGGGCTGTTACCGTCTGCCCAGCCGCCGTAGGTGTAGTTCAGCCCCGCAGCAATCTGTGCGGAAGAGTAGTCGCCGTAATGATTGAGATAGCCGCCGCAGCAGTTCATCAGGCGCGCCACCAACGTTTTACCCGGCGGCCAGGAGCGGGTCATGGTACCGCCCAGCGTCCCGGTGCCATAGTTGAGGTAGATGGATTCGTTGCCGTACTCTTTGATCAGGCGCTGCATGTTGGTCGCGATGATATCGTAGGCTTCGTCCCAACTGATGCGCTCGAACTTCCCTTCCCCACGCTTACCGACGCGCTTCATTGGGTATTTCAGACGATCCGGATTATAAACGCGACGGCGCATTGATCGGCCACGCAGACAGGCACGAACCTGATGTAACCCTTCGTAGTTATCGTCGCCGGTATTGTCGGTTTCGACATATTTGATTTCACCGTCCACCACGTGCATACGCAGGGGACAACGGCTACCACAGTTAACGGTACAGGCACTCCACACCACTTTTTCCGGGGCTGAAGCGGGAGACAGAGCCTCCGCCGCCGACGCCAGACGGGTAAAAGGGAGCGTAAAGGCGCTGCTGGCAACCGCCAGACCGCCTATTGCCGTGGTTTTCATCAACCCACGGCGAGTGACCTCGGCAGCCATTAACGCTTCAGGCGCTTTGATTTTCATAAAGACTCACTTTGGTTGCTCACAAAGAAATAAAGGGCGGCATACACCGCTATATAGTTTTATGTATAACGATATTTTTGGTTATCAGTGTTTTATGCTGACTTTCGTTCGGAGGAGTATTACTACTTTAGAGGGAGGGGTTATTGCTTCGTATCAAATCAGAGGCATAAAAAAAGCGCCCTGAGGCGCTTTTTTGTCTTAGAGCAAATAATTAGCCGATGAACTGCTGGCCTTTCATGTAAGGGCGCAGCACTTCAGGGATCTCAATGCGTCCGTCAGCCTGCTGGTAGTTTTCCAGCACAGCAACCAGCGTACGGCCTACTGCCAGACCGGAACCGTTCAGGGTATGAACCAGACGGGTTTTCTTGTCAGATTTGCTGCGGCAACGCGCCTGCATACGACGCGCCTGGAAATCCCAGACGTTGGAGCAGGAGGAGATTTCACGGTAGGTGTTCTGCGCAGGCACCCAGACTTCAAGGTCGAAGGTTTTGCAGGCACCGAAGCCCATGTCGCCGGTGCACAGCGCCATACGGCGGTACGGCAGGCCCAGCAGCTCCAGCACTTTCTCAGCATGACCGGTCATCTCTTCCAGCGCGTCCATAGACTCTTCCGGACGAACGATCTGCACCATCTCAACTTTATCGAACTGGTGCATACGGATCAGACCGCGCGTATCGCGACCGTAAGAACCGGCTTCAGAACGGAAACATGGAGAGTGCGCGGTCAGTTTGATTGGCAGATCGTCTTCGTCGATGATCTCATCACGCACGAGGTTGGTCAGCGGCACTTCCGCGGTTGGGATCAGTGCGTAGTTGCTGCTGTCTGCTTCCTCGTCCAGCGGACGGGTGTGGAACAGATCGCCGGCAAATTTCGGCAACTGGCCGGTACCGTACAGCGTATCGTGGTTAACCAGATACGGAACGTAGGTTTCGCTGTAGCCGTGCTGCTCGGTGTGCAGATCCAGCATGAACTGCGCCAGAGCGCGATGCAGATGGGCAATTTGACCTTTCATGACCACAAAGCGAGAACCCGTCAGCTTAACCGCAGCCGCAAAGTCCAGGCCCGCGTGCATTTCGCCCAGCGTGACGTGATCGCGCACCTCGAAGTCAAACTCGCGAGGCGTGCCCCAGCGTTTCACTTCAACGTTGTCGTTTTCGTCTTTGCCGACAGGCACGCTGTCGTCAGGAATGTTCGGGATCGCCAGAGCGATATCACGAATTTCAGCCTGAAGAACATCCAGTTCAGCTTTCGCCTGATCCAGCTCTTCACCCAGTTTGTTCACTTCCAGGCGTAATGGCTCAATATCTTCCCCGCGCGCTTTCGCCTGGCCAATGGATTTCGATCGAGAATTACGCTCTGCTTGCAGATTTTCAGTTTGTACCTGCAAAACTTTACGACGCTCTTCAAGAGCGCGCAGCTTATCTACATCCAGCTTAAAGCCCCGGCGTGCCAGTTTTTCAGCGACTGCGTCTGGCTCATTACGCAGCAGATTGGGATCGAGCATGCTTATCCTGTGCTTATCGAATTAAAAAAGGAAAAAGTGACCACAGCCTGCGGCCACAGAGATATATTGCCAACATTACCGCAACGATTGAACTAACGGTAGCGTTTTATAGGGCTATTTTGATCCTGTCCGGCAAGCCAGGCGAGCTTTTCGCCAATCTTACCCTCAAGACCTCTGTTTGTGGGGTGATAATAGCGGGTTTGTGCCATCTCCTGCGGGAAATACTCTTCCCCGGCGGCGTAGGCGTTGGGTTCATCATGGGCGTAGCGATACTCCTGCCCATACCCCATCTCTTTCATCAATTTGGTTGGCGCATTGCGCAGATGAACCGGCACATCGTAGTCCGGACGTTCACGTGCATCTGACATCGCCGCTTTGAAGGCGGTATACACCGCGTTACTTTTCGGCGCGCAGGCCAGATAGACAATTGCCTGCGCAATGGCACGCTCACCTTCCGCGGGTCCGACGCGGGTAAAGCAGTCCCAGGCGGAAATAGCGACCTGCATGGCGCGTGGATCGGCATTACCGACATCTTCTGACGCGATGGCAAGACAGCGACGCGCGACATATAACGGATCGCCACCGGCGGTAATGATACGCGCGTACCAGTAGAGCGCCGCATCCGGGGCGCTGCCGCGCACGGACTTATGTAACGCAGAGATCAGGTCGTAAAAACGATCGCCTTTATTATCGAAGCGTGCGCTGCGCTCACCGGCTATTTCGGTCAGCAGCTCCTGCTTTAGCACCCGCTTTCCGGCATCATCCACTTCGGCCATATCGGCCATCATTTCCAACGTATTCAGCGCCCGACGCGCATCGCCGTTGACCAGTTCAGCGATCGCACGACGCGTGTCGTCCGGCAGAACGATATCCTGTCCGCCGTAACCCCGCGCTTTGTCCTCCATCGCCTGGGTCAGAACCTTTTCGATATCCTCTGTGGTCAGGGATTTAAGCAGGTAAACGCGGGCGCGGGAAAGCAGCGCGGAGTTGAGTTCAAACGACGGGTTTTCCGTGGTTGCGCCGATGAAGAAAATCGTGCCGTCTTCAATGTGCGGCAGAAACGCATCCTGTTGGCTCTTGTTGAAGCGGTGGACTTCATCAACAAAAAGAATGGTGCGGCGCCCGGCATTACGGTTTTGCCGCGCGCGCTCGATCGCCTCACGGATCTCCTTCACGCCGGAGGTAACCGCCGAGATACGCTCAACGTCCGCGTTAGCATAGCGGGCGATCACTTCAGCGAGGGTTGTTTTGCCGGTGCCGGGTGGCCCCCAGAGGATCATGGAGTGCAGATGCCCGGCCTCTATGGCGCGCGGCAAGGGTTTCCCCGCAGCCAGCAGGTGTTGCTGGCCGATGTACTGCGCTAAATTTTCTGGCCGCATACGGGCGGCCAGAGGTTGAAACGCATTATCTGAAAAATCGAGCGACAGGTTGCTCACTCATGCCTCTTACTTATTACGTTGGTCGTCCACCGTTACGCCCTGCGGCGGGGTAAAGGTGAATTTCGAAGCATCTACAGCGCCGTTTTGCTGAGACTTAAGCTGATAGCTACTGCGCTGATCGTCCTGCTCAACCGCACCGAACTGATTAATGGTACCGTTGCTGCTCACGTTAATGGTGAACTGCTTCAGGTTACCGTTGCTGCCTTTTGGCGTCAGGACGAACTCATCACCGTTTTGTTTAATGTTGTACTGCTGCCAGTCGCTGGACTGGTTACGGGCAATGAGCATAAACGGCGTATTGCTGGTCGCGTCTTTCAGCCAGGTGGCGGTCGCCTGCTCAACAAACGGATTGTAGAACCATAAGGTTTTCCCGTCGGACACCAGCACGCTTTCATCCGGCTGGGTCATGTGCCAGTTGAAGAGATTCGGGCGTTTCACCCACAAATCCCCCTGACCTTCCTGCACCGCGTTGCCACTGCCGTCAGTCACTTTTTGCGTGAAGCTGGCGTGGAAGCTGCTCACTTTATCCAGTCGGCTTTTAAGGTCGCTGGCTGCATCAGCCCAGACGCTGCTGGCAACAAAACTGGAGAGTAATGCACAGGCGATGGCGATTTTTTTCATTGTTATTCCTTAAAATACGTCTTCCCGATATGGGGGTTCCGTTTCTATTCTGGACCTGCCCGAAGGCAGGCGACAGAAGAATATGCTTAATTTTTGCTGATTTACCCTTCTTTGCAATCGCTGAAGGTTAATCAAACGGCGGTGGCGCCAGCACCTCACGGTTACCGTTATGCCCCTGTTCGCTCACAATACCCTGGGCTTCCATCTGCTCGATAATACGCGCCGCGCGGTTGTAGCCAATACGGAACTGGCGCTGGACGCCGGAGATGGACGCCTTACGTTTTTCGGTAACGAAATTAACCGCCTGGTCAAATAACGGATCCAGCTCTTCGCCGCCGTCAAAACCACCGCCGCCACCTTCGCTTTCACTGTCGGAGGTGATGCCGTCAACGTATTGCGGCCGACCGCGCGCTTTCCAGTCCTGCACCACCGCATGCACTTCCTGGTCGCGAACAAACGCACCGTGTACGCGCACCGGCGAGGTGGAGTTCGGGCCGGAATAGAGCATATCACCCATACCCAGCAGCGACTCTGCACCGCCCTGGTCAAGGATAGTACGCGAGTCAATTTTACTCGACACGGTAAACGCGATACGGGTCGGGATGTTTGCCTTAATAAGACCGGTGATAACGTCTACGGACGGACGCTGCGTTGCCAGCACCAGGTGGATGCCCGCCGCACGCGCTTTCTGTGCCAGACGCGCAATCAGCTCTTCCACTTTCTTGCCAACGGTCATCATCAGGTCGGCGAACTCATCCACCAGCACCACGATGTAAGGCAGTTTTTCCAGCACCGGATGCTGGGCATCCATGCTGTCACCCGGCTTCCAGTATGGGTCCGGAATCGGACGGCCCATACGTGCCGCCTCAGCGATTTTCTCGTTATAACCGGCCAGGTTACGCACGCCCAGCGCAGACATCAGCTTGTAGCGACGCTCCATTTCATTGACGCTCCAGCGCAATGCGTTGGCGGCGTCCTTCATGTCGGTCACCACTTCCGTTAACAGGTGCGGAATGCCTTCGTAGACGGACAGCTCAAGCATTTTCGGGTCGATCATGATGAAACGCACATCTTCAGGCTGCGCTTTGTAGAGCATACTGAGGATCATGGCGTTCACCCCGACCGATTTACCGGAGCCGGTGGTACCCGCAACCAGCAGGTGCGGCATCTTCGCGAGATCGGCAACCACCGGATCGCCAGCGATATCTTTACCCAACACCACGGTCAGAGGGGACGGGTTGTCGCGGAATTTGGTGTTATCCAGAACTTCACGCAGATAAACGGTCTGGCGTTTCTTGTTTGGCAGCTCAAGGCCAACGTAAGGCTTACCTGGGATCACTTCCACCACGCGTACCGCCACGGTCGACAGAGAACGCGCCAGGTCACGGGACAGGTTAGAAATACGCGCCGCTTTTACGCCTGGCGCCAGGTTCAGTTCGAAACGGGTGATCACCGGGCCAGGGGAGTAGTTCACCACGTCCGCTTTAATACGGAAGTCAGCCAGACGCGCTTCCACCAGACGGGCCATCTGCTCAAGAGCAAAAGTATCCACCGGTTCGACTTCCGCTGGCGGCGGCGTTAACAGATCCAGCGACGGCAACGGCGTACTTGGTCGTTGCAGCGGACGGCTGTCTCCGTTACGCATCAGCAGCGGGTGAATCAGGCTTTCCTGCGGCTGTGGTGCTGGCTGCTGGAACTGCGGCTGCGGCGGTTGGGCCGGCGGTGTATGCGGCTGCGCATAAGCCTGCGGCGCTGGCTGTTGTGGCTGCGCATTAACCTGCGGCGCTGGCGCCTGGCGCACCGGTTCCGCTTCTGGCATCACGCTCGGCGTGAACAGCGGTTCGCTCGGACCGTCATCCACCAGATCTTTCATCGGTGAAAATTCAAAATCCGAGAGCGAGAACGGGTTTGCCCCCGAAGGCTGCTCACCGGAATAACGTTGCTGTTGCGTGGCCGCAAACTGACGCGCTAATTCCGCTTCGGCAGCATCATCTTCATCCTGCTGAGAATGAACATCGTGTTGGTACTCATTCCCGTAGCGTTGAGTCTGCTGGGCGGCAAACTGACGCGCCAGCTCATCCTGATGCAGTTCGTCGGCATCATCTTCGTAGTCGGACTCACGGGCTTTTTCTTCCGCCATACGCTGGGAAGGCAGTTTAATGCCATAAGAGGCCAGCTCCCGGCGCGTCGGTACGCGCACGCGATTAGGACGCGGCAATTGTGGACCAATGCCCTCTTTTACCTGAGGACGCGGCGCACCATCGGTTGCCGGGCTGAATAGCGGAGCGGACGCGGCAGCGGCAGCGGCTGCCGTTGCCTGCTTCACGGTTTCCGCTCTCGACGCAACGGCTGGCGCTGGGTCTACAGGTGCAACGCTCGCAGAAGGCGCTTTTACAACAGGCTCCTGCACCGGCTCAGGCACGGGCTGATACCAGGCGGCAAGCTGCTCGCGCTCTCGGGCACGGCGCTCTTCCACCTCTTCAAAATAGTACAATGGCGGACGGGATGGCTTCGCTTCCTCCACCACTTCGGGTTCAGACACCGGCGCAACGTATGGCTGTTCAGGTTCAGCAGGTTCGGGCGTATAAGCCTGATACGGCTGTTGCGGCTCGCTGGCAGGCTCAGGCGGCTGATACGGCTGTTGCGGCTCGCTGGCAGGCTCAGGCGGCTGATACGGTTGCTGCCACTGTTCCTGCTGCACAGGAATATAGCTTTCAGGCTCCGGCGCAATGGTCGGTTCAGGCGTATGGACACCTGGCGCAGTCTGCCAGTCCACCTGCGGTTGCTGGATCGCGGACTCCGGTGCCGGAACAGGCGAGGACGGCATCACGGCTTCAACAGGCGCAACATGGGCCTGCGCAGCCGTCGTTGCGGCAGCAGCAGCGGCTACCGGTTCAGTCACGGAATGACCATGCAACAGCGGATCGTATTCATCATACTCACCCGGCGTAGCTCGATGACCAGAGAACAACACATCATCAGGATCGACGGCCGCGCCGCGATACTCAATCTGCTCCTCTTCATCCATACGTTTGCCGGAGAAAAGCGCGGCATCCGTTTTACGGCCTAACGGGTTAGCAAATTTTTCAGCAACGCGCTGGCGGCGCGCCAGAGCACCGCGCAGAATACGGGCACGGCGGGATTCACGACGCTGCACGGGTGCCTCGTCTTCCTCTTCGTACTCATCTTCATATTCATCTTCATCGACCCACGTATCATCACGACGGGTGCGATTGCTGGCAAACGTCAGCAGAGTCAGAATAAAGCTGCCGATTTTTTCGGCAATGCTCACCCAAGACCAGCCGGTAAACAGCGTCAGGCCCGCTGCCCAGATACAAAGCAGCGCCAGCGTGCCGCCGCTGCTGTGAAGCATCGGTTGCAGCGCGGAGCTCAACAGGCTGCCAATCACCCCGCCTGAGGCGAAGTACCAGATGTCATCGGCGTTGATCGCCGCCAGTCCGCAGGAGGTGAGGATCAGCGCCAGGGCGCCAATCAGGCGCAGCGAAACGGCAAAATAATCGATGTAGTCGTCGTTCTGTCGATGACGCCAGGCAAACCAGCATCCGCCAATAATGATGACGGGAAGGGTATAGGCCATCACACCGAAAATGAAGAAGAGCGTGTCCGCAAGCCAGGCGCCGGGAACGCCGCCTAAATTATGGATAGGCTCATGCCATGCGGTTTGCGACCAGCTAGGGTCTGAGGGGTTGAAACTGAGTAAGGCAGCCATCAGCCAGACGGCAAAAAGGGCAATAACAATCAGTAACGCCTCAAGGAGACGACGTCCGCTGCTTAGCTTAGATAATGTGACTTCTTTGTCTTCAGTGTATTCCTGGCTCAAGAAAGGCTCTCCAGGTATCAGGCATGTCCTGCCTGTGTGCTAAAACGGACAACAGCGCCGGGACTCCCCGGCACTGTTGCTGTATGGATTAACAGGAGTGTAATCAAACTACACTGATTTTGCACCTGTTCCGTGTTAGCGCGTCTTAATAACCAGACGATTGCTCTGTTTGACCTCTTCCATCACCACATAAGTACGGGTGTCGTTCACGCCTGGCAGACGCAGCAGGGTTTCACCCAGCAGCTTACGGTAGGCGGACATATCAGGCACACGGGTTTTCAACAGGTAGTCAAAATCACCGGAAACCAGATGACACTCTTGAATTTCTTCAAGTTTTTGTACAGCGGCGTTAAATTGCTCAAACACATCTGGTGCACCACGATTCAGAGTAATCTCAACAAATACCAGAAGTGAGGCATCCAGATAATGCGGGTTCAGCAGAGCCGTATAGCCCTGAATAAAACCCTGTCTTTCCAGTCGACGCACACGCTCAAGGCACGGCGTCGGGGAAAGTCCCACACGTTTTGAAAGCTCGACGTTGGAAATACGCCCATCCTTTTGCAATTCATTAAGAATGTTACGATCGATACGGTCGAGATCTTTGCCAGGGCGCTTCTTGCTATCTACCATTATTATTGTCTCTCTGTATTCCTTCCCTACTCCTGCCTGGACCCTGTGCACATCACTGTTCAGAGCCTGGACCCGTTATTCATCACATCGCCTGGTTATGTATTAGACGCGATGTAGATTCGGGTTCTGCGGTAAGAAGACCGTTGCCCGAAAGCAGTCACAGACATCACGTATGGCGTCTGTCCACACCATGCGTAGATTTCACTGACCCGGTAAAAATGGCATTTCCGTGCATGTCTATGCGGCATGCAGTTCGTGCGTCTTTTTTTCTTCCTTGAATGTTTTCGCAAAAGCGCAGGGGATTGTCAAAGCAAAACATCGATTTTTAGTACAACATGCCGGATATTCATTACGGAGGGGTATTAATCCTCATTTTATTGCCTTATAAACGCGCGGTTTTCAGTAGCAGAAGTGATGTGACCGCCTCTGACCCATAGGGCGCGTCTATTGCATATATCGGAAGCAAAACTCTCCTGCTCTTTTTTTACGGCAACAAATTCCCTACAATCCAGCCCATTGCCTGCCAACAACAATGGGGATCTCATGGGCACGACCAAACACAGTAAGCTGCTAATCCTTGGTTCTGGACCTGCGGGATATACCGCAGCGGTCTATGCTGCACGCGCTAACCTGCAACCGGTACTGATCACCGGGATGGAAAAAGGCGGTCAGCTGACCACCACCACGGAAGTGGAAAACTGGCCTGGCGACCCGAACGACCTGACCGGGCCGCTGCTGATGGAGCGCATGCACGAGCATGCCGCCAAATTCGAAACCGAAATCCTGTTCGACCACATCAATAAAGTGGATTTGCAGAACCGTCCGTTCCGCCTGACGGGTGACAGCGGCGAATACACCTGCGATGCGCTGATCATCGCCACCGGCGCCTCTGCCCGCTATCTCGGCCTGCCGTCTGAAGAAGCGTTCAAAGGCCGCGGCGTGTCAGCCTGCGCGACCTGCGACGGTTTCTTCTATCGCAACCAGAAAGTTGCGGTTATCGGCGGCGGCAACACCGCTGTGGAAGAAGCGCTGTATCTGGCAAATATTGCCTCAGAAGTACACCTGATTCACCGTCGCGACACCTTCCGCGCGGAGAAGATCCTGATTAAACGCCTGATGGACAAAGTGGCGAGCGGCAACATTGTGCTGCATACCAACCGTACGCTGGAAGAAGTGACTGGCGATCAGATGGGCGTGGCGGGACTGCGTATCCGTGATACCCAGAACACCGATAACGTCGAAACGCTGGAAGTGGCAGGCCTGTTTGTGGCAATCGGTCACAGCCCGAACACGGCTATCTTTGAAGGCCAGCTGGAGCTGGAGAACGGCTACATCAAAGTGCAGTCTGGCATTCACGGCAACGCCACCCAGACCAGCGTTCCGGGTGTCTTCGCAGCTGGCGACGTGATGGACCATATTTATCGTCAGGCGATCACCTCTGCGGGCACCGGTTGTATGGCCGCGCTGGACGCAGAACGCTACCTGGACGGGCTGGCTGAACAAGGCAAATAATCTTTACAAGTCAGTAACAAACGTAAATAAAGGCGGCCACTGGTCGCCTTTATTTTTGCTCGCGTGTAACATGCAGAGGTCTAATTTCTTATAACGTCACCTGCAAAGTACGCAATGGAAAAAACCCGTCAACAAGAGTTAACCCGCTGGCTGAAACAGCAAAGCGTTCTGTCCCGCCGCTGGCTTATGATTTCCCGCGTTCTGGGATTCATCAGCGGTCTGTTGATTGTTGCCCAGGCATGGCTGCTGGCCCGCATTCTCAACCATATGATCATGGAGAACATCCCGCGCGAAGCGCTGCTGTTGCCGTTTATCGTTCTGGTGCTGGTTTTCGTTCTGCGTGCGTGGGTGGTCTGGCTGCGCGAGCGGGTTGGGTTCCACGCCGGGCAGCACATCCGCTATGAGATTCGCCGCAAGGTACTCGATCGGCTTTCGGAAGCCGGACCTGCGTGGATCCAGGGTAAGCCAGCCGGCAGCTGGGCGACGCTGATCCTTGAGCAAATCGACGATATGCACGATTACTACGCGCGTTATCTTCCCCAGATGGCGCTGGCGGTGTTTGTGCCCCTGATGATTGTTATCGCCATCTTCCCTGTTAACTGGGTGGCGGCGTTGATCCTGCTAGGCACCGCCCCGCTCATCCCGCTGTTTATGGCGATGGTCGGCATGGGCGCGGCAGATGCTAACCGTCGTAACTTCCTGGCGCTGGGTCGGTTGAGCGGTCATTTCCTGGACCGTCTACGCGGAATGGAAACCCTGCGGATCTTCGGTCGTGGTGAAGCGGAAACCGAAAACATTCGCCTGGCGTCGCAGGATTTCCGTCAGCGCACCATGGAAGTGTTGCGCATGGCCTTTCTCTCTTCTGGCGTGCTCGAATTTTTCACCTCCCTGTCGATTGCGCTGGTGGCGGTTTACTTTGGCTTCTCCTACCTCGGCGCGCTGGACTTTGGCCACTACGGTACGGCGGTCACGCTTTCCGCCGGGTTCCTGGCGCTGATCCTGGCCCCGGAATTTTTCCAGCCGCTTCGCGATCTCGGCACCTTTTACCATGCCAAAGCGCAGGCGGTGGGTGCTGCCGACAGCCTGAAAACCTTCATGGAAACGCCGCTAGCGAATCCGGAGCGTGGTGAGGTAACGCTGAATACGAACGATCCGGTGACCATTGAAGCACAGGATTTTTCTGTTCTGTCGCCTGAAGGCAAAGTGCTGGCCGGTCCGCTGAACTTTACCCTGCCTGCCGGGCAACGTGTGGTGCTGGTGGGTACCAGCGGCTCAGGTAAAAGCTCATTGTTGAATGCGCTGTCAGGTTTTATGGCGTACACCGGATCGCTGCGTATCAACAAAACGGAGCTGCGCGAGCTCGATCCTGATGCCTGGCGTAAACAGCTGAGTTGGGTGGGGCAAAACCCTCAGCTGCCAGCTCCGACGCTGCGCGAGAATGTGCTGCTGGCACGCCCGGATGCGCGTGAAGATGAGCTGCAATCGGTCCTCGACCGCGCCTGGGTCAGCGAGTTTCTGCCGCTGCTTGCGCAGGGTGTCGATACCGTCATTGGCGATCAGTCTGCCGGGCTGTCAGTTGGCCAGGCACAGCGCGTCGCGGTCGCCCGTGCGCTGCTGAATCCCTCTTCGCTAATGCTGCTGGACGAACCTGCGGCCAGCCTGGACGCTCACAGCGAGCAGCGCGTGATGGATGCGCTTAACGCAGCCTCACGCCAGCAAACCACACTGATGGTGACTCACCAGCTGGAAGGTATTGCCGACTGGGATCAGATCTGGGTGATGGAAAACGGACACATTGTTGAACAAGGCGATTACGCCGCGCTTGTTGCCGCGCAGGGGCCGTTTGCGACCCTGCTGGCGAACCGTCAGGAGGATATCTGATGCGCGCCCTGCTTCCGTATCTTGCATTGTATAAACGCCACAAATGGATGCTGACGCTCGGGATCGTGCTGGCGATCGTCACTCTGCTGGCCAGCATCGGTCTGCTTACGCTTTCCGGCTGGTTCCTCTCCGCATCTGCGGCCGCAGGCTTTGCCGGGCTGTACAGCTTTAACTACATGCTGCCTGCCGCCGGGGTGCGCGGCACGGCGATTACGCGAACTGCCGGACGCTACTTCGAACGTCTGGTCAGCCACGACGCGACCTTCCGCGTGCTGCAACACCTGCGTATTTACACCTTCAGCAAACTGCTGCCCCTCTCCCCTGCCGGGCTGGCACGTTTTCGACAGGGCGAATTACTCAACCGCGTGGTCGCAGATGTGGATACGCTGGATCACCTCTATCTGCGCGTCATTTCACCTATGGTGGGCGCGTTTGTAGTGATTGTCGTGGTCACGCTGGGGTTGAGTTTCCTGGATGTTCCCATCGCACTGACGCTCGGCGGCATCATGCTGATGACGCTGATTATTCTGCCGCCCCTGTTTTATCGTGCAGGTAAAACCACCGGGGAAAACCTGACGCGCCTGCGAGGGGAATATCGCCAGCAGCTCACCGCCTGGTTGCAGGGACAGGCCGAGCTCACCCTTTTTGGTGCCAGCAAACGGTACCGCGCCCGCATGGAAAATACGGAGCTGAACTGGCATGAAGCCCAGCGGCGCCAGTCTGAACTGACCGCGTTCTCCCAGGCGCTGATGATGTTAATTGGTGGGATTGCCGTCATCGCCATGCTCTGGATGGCCTCCGGTGGCGTGGGCGGTAACGCGCAGCCTGGCCCGCTGATTGCGCTGTTTGTTTTCTGTGCCCTGGCAGCCTTTGAAGCCTTAGCCCCGGTCACGGGCGCTTTTCAGCATCTCGGCCAGGTGATTGCCTCTGCGCTGCGCATTACGGATATTGCCGAGCAGGAGCCGGAAGTGAAGTTCAGCGCGGGTCAAACCGCTGTGCCAGAGCAGGTCGCGCTGACGCTCAGCAATGTCACTTTCGCCTACGACAAGCAGGCGCAAAACGCGCTGGAAGACATCACCCTTTCTGTTGATGCCGGGCAGCGCATTGCGATCCTTGGCCGTACGGGATGTGGGAAATCGACACTTCTGCAACTTCTCACGCGCGCGTGGGACCCACAGCAGGGCGAGATTCGGTTTAACGACGTTCCGCTGTCTGGTTTTAGCGAAGCGGCCTTGCGTAAAACGGTCAGCGTCGTGCCCCAGCGGGTGCATCTGTTCAGCGCTACGCTGCGCGATAATCTTCTTCTGGCGGCACCAGACGCCTCCGACGATACGCTGCGGGCAATGCTGGAGCAGGTTGGGCTGCACAAGCTGCTTGAAGACGACGGGTTGAACAGCTGGCTGGGTGAAGGGGGTCGACAGCTTTCCGGCGGCGAACTGCGTCGTCTGGCCATTGCGCGTGCGCTGCTGCACGATGCGCCGCTGATGCTGCTGGATGAACCGACAGAAGGACTGGATGCCACGACAGAGAGCCAAATCCTTGATTTACTGGCGAATGTGATGAAAGGTAAAACCGTGCTGATGGTCACGCACCGTCTGCGCGGGCTGGTGAATTTCGATCAGATAATTGTGATGGACAACGGACACATAATTGAGCAAGGTAGTCACGCAGAGCTGCTGGCAAAACAAGGTCGCTACTACCAGTTTAAACAGCGCCTGTAGACTATATTTGTAGCGTCCTCTCTCGCGTACTGGAGTTCTGTTGTCATGCGCCTGGTGCAGCTTTCTCGCCATAATATTGCGTTCCCTTCTCCGGAGGGGGCGCTGCGTGAACCTAACGGCTTGCTGGCTCTGGGCGGCGATCTCAGCCCGGCACGGCTCTTAATGGCTTACCAGCGCGGCATCTTTCCGTGGTTTTCTCCTGGCGACCCGATCTTATGGTGGTCTCCTGACCCGCGAGCCGTACTGTGGCCTGGGCAGTTTCACCTGAGCCGCAGCATGAAGCGTTTTCATGCAAAATCACCCTTTCGCGTCACGCTTAATCACGCCTTCGGCCAGGTTATCGAAGGCTGCGCTGAAGATCGTCACGAAGGCACCTGGATAACCCGCGATATCATTATCGCCTATCACCAGCTTCATGAGCTGGGTTACGCGCATTCGATCGAAGTGTGGAGCGGCGACGACCTCGTCGGGGGCATGTACGGCGTGGCGCAGGGTACGCTGTTCTGCGGCGAGTCGATGTTCTCCCGCGCCACGAATGCGTCGAAAACCGCGCTGCTGGTTTTTAGCCAGGAATTTGCCCGACGTGGAGGACAGTTAATGGATTGTCAGGTGCTGAATGAGCATACCGCCTCGCTCGGCGCCGTTGAAATCTCCCGCCGACACTATATCGAACACCTGGAACAGTGCCGAAAGGAGACCCTACCACGCGATTTTTGGGTTCCCAGAACGCTCTTTATACCCAATGCCTAAATGTTTTCCGCATATTTTTTATGAGGGTGTTATAATTACGCCGCAGAGTAGCTTCTGCCTGTTGCCCCGCCGCCGTTTGGGACCCTCGCTTCAGATAACGTCCTGACGTTTATCCTGTCGTCTCCCCTTTACGAATGCGCTTTCTGTTCGGTTGTACCGTGACGCTTGGGCAATACGCTGAGACTGTTTTGCTGCGTTTTAAACGCGCAATTCTTTACTTAATTGAGGAATTTCGGCATTATCTTGCCGGTTCAAAACTTGGTAGTGATACCCCAGAGGATTAGATGGCCAAAGAAGACAATATTGAAATGCAGGGTACCGTACTTGATACGTTGCCTAATACCATGTTTCGCGTAGAACTGGAAAACGGTCACGTGGTAACTGCGCACATCTCCGGTAAAATGCGCAAAAACTATATCCGCATTTTGACGGGCGACAAAGTGACTGTTGAACTGACCCCGTACGACCTGAGCAAAGGCCGCATTGTCTTCCGTAGTCGCTAATTGTTTTCGCCTGTAATGGCAGATGAATATTAAATAAGGCCGGGATATACCCGGCCTTATTTTTTTGTTAGTACAGTCGATTATTTGAACGATTGGTTGGGTTGTTTCGGGTTTTGTGTTGGTTGTACGGTGGTGCACACAATAAAATCACACAGCCTTACACTCGATGATTTCTAAGCTGCCTGTACGGCAGTGCACGATAAAACCGGATTCATACCCGCAGCCGTAGCTTTCTAAGCTGCCTGTACGGCAGTGCACGAAGCAGCGCCTGTGTTTTGCCGCTCCCCATCTTTCTAAGCTGCCTGTACGGCAGTGCACTGATGGCAGCAATGACGATTGTTGATGTTGTCTTTCTAAGCTGCCTGTACGGCAGTGCACGCCGGAGCTGGCGCATCACCTTTCAGGCTCCATTTCTAAGCTGCCTGTACGGCAGTGCACTATGGATAAAGCCGACTGGCAACAATTCGACTTTTCTAAGCTGCCTGTACGGCAGTGCACTTTCGGCGGTACAAAATCACCCTGGGCAGTCATTTCTAAGCTGCCTGTATGGCAGTGCACTGTCATTCCCTACTGGCGTCGAAATCCATAACTTTCTAAGCTGCCTGTACGGCAGTGCACTTTTTCCGTGCGCTGGATAGTTTCAGTGCAATTTTCTAAGCTGCCTGTACGGCAGTGCACTTCTTCAGCGCCGTCATGCTGCTGCGCTCACCTTTCTAAGCTGCCTGTACGGCAGTGCACAAAATGGTAATCAACCAGGCCGTAGCGATGGATTTCTAAGCTGCCTGTACGGCAGTGCACTGTTGTTTGACCTGCTCGACGGTCTCGGCAAATTTCTAAGCTGCCTGTACGGCAGTGCACGTATCAACAGCGTGGAGCGCATTACAGCTGAGTTTCTAAGCTGCCTGTACGGCAGTGCACAAGTTGATGACTACTGCTTTTGTATTCGTGCTTTTCTAAGCTGCCTGTACGGCAGTGCACGGTGAAGCGATCGAAGGCGCGGCACTGGAGGATTTCTAAGCTGCCTGTACGGCAGTGCACTGAAATAATACCTCTCCACCATCATGATTTTCATACAAAAAAAGCTAAAATCCCTGCTCAAACCCCTTTTTTTGCGCTCCAGGATATTTAACCGAAAAATCAATAGATTACATTTTGGTCAAAAATTAGGGTCAACTCCCATCCTTCTTTTACCCCACCCTGAACAAAAAACACCCGTTCCATACCCCCTCACAAATGGCTATACTTACTCATGACAAATGACATCACTCAGGAGGTATCATGAGAACATGGGTTCCTGCGCAAAGGCCGGCTGATAACACGCTGTGGCGCTACGCCGGTTTGCCTGCAAGCAGAGGCATGCGGCTGATAGAATATCTCAATCAAGGATTACCCGTCAGCGTCCTCGACAATATTCACGAGTGGACGGACATGTCGAAAGCGGAGATTTTACGCGTCACGGGAATCAACGAGCGTAACGTTGCCCGCCGCAAAAGTACGGGCCGGACGCTGACGCCCGACGAGAGCGAACGTGTGGCGCGTTTCGTTCGGGTACTTGATGCGGCTGTCGATTATTTCGGCAGTAAAGAAGAGGCATGGAACTGGTTGCAGTTACCGGTACGTGGGCTTGGCAATGTTGCGCCTGTCGATCTGATCGCCACGGAAACCGGTGCGCTGGAAGTTACCGATTTGATTGGTCGGCTGGAGCACGGAGTGTTCGCATGATTTTTTATCGTCTGGTGACAGGACGTTTTGCCAGCGAAGCGTGGAGTGGCAGTGGTGCAAACCAGTATGGCGGACGCTGGAATCATAAAGGCCATCCTGCCGTGTATGTCTCCACCTCCATCTCGCTAGCTTCACTGGAAATTCTGGTGCACGTCAGAAAAGACACCGTGCTGAACCAGTACCAGCTTTTCAGCATTGATATCCCGGATGACCAGATTGATTACCTGGATAAAGCGTGGCTGCCCGAGGACTGGCAGGAAAATCCGGCGCCCGTATCAACGATGGATCTGGGTACCGGTTGGTTGCAGGCTAACAGCGCTCTCGCACTCATCTTACCCTCCTGCATCATTCCCTATGAAAACAACGCCATACTTAATCCATTGCATCCGGCATTCCACAAAGCACTCAATTCTGTTGAATTAATGCCTTTTAATTTTGATACCCGTCTCGCAGAAAAAACCGCACCCTGAAAGCTGATGCGGCTGTGATTTATCAGAACCAGGGAACTGTCGCTGTCGCGCTGAGTCCGTAGGTTGAAAACATGCCAACCACAGGTGCGGAAAGCAACTCACCATGACGGATAAAAAGCCTGAAAGACTGGCCCGTCGAGAGGCTACGTAAATTGAGCCAGGGTAAATCGGTCCTCGCTTCCTCCATTGTGCGTATCCTTTGCTGCGCCTCTTCTTCGGTTATCCATCCTTTCTTTACCGAACGACGCATAAGCCGCGGCGCGCTGCTTTTCACCTGGACACGGGATACGCATCGCCAGTGATGTACCTCTGGTACGGCTTTAATTGCCGAGCACAGACAGTAATCGCTCAGACCTTTTCGCCATGCCAGCGATTCGAGTTCGCTTAACGCCAGGTGTTCGCCGTGCAGGCGTAACACCGCGCCGGGCTTAATACCGTGCGCAGGGAAGCTAACGCCAATATCCCCTTTCCCTCGCTGACCCAGCGCACGATGAAGTTTGGCCATCAGCGCGGCCATTAGCATCTCCTCGCTAAACTCCGGGTCGGGCAGCACGCGGATCTCAATATAGTGATCCATAATCACTCCTTACTCGCCCTTCTCGCCGAAGACACCGCCACGGATCAGTACAGCCATCACATAATGCTGCTGCTCAGCGTCGGGTTTCTGCCCTTTCGTCACCCAGTTATCAAGGAGCGTGTAGAAGTCCATTTTCTCTTTTGGCTGACGGCAGGCCACGCCGCGGCTGGTGACCGATCCATACGGCTCAACGGCTATCGCGCCAAGCTCATCCACCTTTGGATGCCAGGTATCGATCGTCCGAATCGCATTGCCGATTTTCTGCGAGTGCATGCCAGCCACATTATCAACCTGATACAGCAGGCGACTCTTACTGCTGTTGCTGTCAAGAACCAGCTCCTGCGACGGGAAGATCTCCTGTCCGGCACCGAGCAACACCTGCGCCTCTACGTTCAGCAGCACAAATCCCTCACCGCTAAGCCCTTTTTCAATTTCCTGCGCCAGCGCTTCAAGATCCTTATCGCTTGCAGAAAAATCTCGCAGTGCGTAGCAATAAGCATCAAACGTCCACGTTTTACTGCCCGTCACACGCACGATAATTTTTTCAGCGCCGACGCGGTTACGCCAAAAAAAACGCCCGTTCGCCAGGTTAGTTGCATAGCGGCGCGCCAGTTCTGCAAAGCCGTGTTCACTGATATAGCCGTCAATAACCTGCTGAAGCGCATCCTGATAGGCGCGGTCATTACACACGGAAGGCGTGGACAGGTTGCCCAGCACGCGTAGGGTAAACTTCACCTGTAAGGTGTCGGCGTCTGCGGGCAGCGCAGCCACATCCACCCTCTGGAGGTTAGCTTTCTGGATCTCGGCATCCAGTTTTGCCGGATCGTTAGTAAGCGCGTTCTTCAGGCGGTTGGAAATCGTGCCACGCACTGCTTTTTCCTGAATGCAGATGGGTTGCCAGGTTTCCCCCTGCCAGCTTCCGGAATACATCACTGCATCCGACGTCGCCAGTTTACGTTCAAATGCCAGAACAGATGCCGTTTTAACGGCAGTTGGAGCCTTTGCCATAGCTAAATCCTTTTTATTTTGAATGTGCAGATGTCACCGGCGCGCCCGCGCCCTGACAGTAGTAGCCCGTTTCTGTCGTATGAAAACGCCAGAAAATTTCATTAAGAGAATGAATGCGGTGTAGACCGCACCACTCGCCCACGCCATACACCGCCTCCGTAAACGCAAAGGGTGTTTCTGCATCACGTGCGTTACTTACCATGCCGGGGGAATAGAGCGCAGAAATCCGCTGATAGCCAGTCATTAAGGGCACCAGATAACCGGGGTTAGGTTTAGGAACATAGTGCCAGTTTGCCGGTTCGCCCTCACGGATGTCGCCCTCCTCCGGCGTTTCAGCCTGAAACTTCATCGCAGCGAAATCGAGCCAGGCATCAAGCAGCGAGGTATTGGGGTCGCTCTCAAGAAGCGTTTGATAATGTTCCCCCAGCCAGCTGCTGCGATCGCGTAAGGCAAAACCGGGCATCAGCTGCCACTGCAACCGACACAGGTCACGACTGTCGGACGGCATCGCCATGACGGTAATAGCCTGAATATCGACGATGATGCCACCCGCCAGCCTGAGCGTAGGGCAAACCTGGCTGAGATGCTCTGCCAGATCGCGCTGCCCGTATTCGCCATTAGGAATTTCCCCATGGCATTCCAGCAGCAACGAAACCGTCATATGCATCCGGCCCTCTTCATTAAAGGAGGCTGTTTTCGTGTCCCGGGTGAGCGGATTGCGCGTCAGTGCAAACTGATAATCACGACCGGACGTATGCGCGTGGATCTGGTGCTCGTGGCTGACGACAGCACAGCCATCGATTTGTAGCCCGTGGGTTTTCGTCAGCTTGCGAGATAACGCATGGGAAAATCCCAGAAAATGGGTGATGGCGGGAAAACCATACGTCAGGCCAGCAATGGCGTTGGCGTTTTCAACTCTGATGCGGCGAAGCAGGATCAGTGAGCTCATTTCAGCGCCTCCTGAATGATTTTTTCCATCTCGCGAAGGTTAGAGCGTAAACGTTCGCGAGTTTCCCATTCACGTTTTTCCACGGCACCTAAATCCGGCATCGCCTTGCGCAGACGTGCGTTCAGCCACAGGGAAAAATCTTCTGCCATTGCGCCCTGCCAGTCGTCCTTTTCTCGCTCAAGTCGGAAGGCTTCGTCTGTTTTTGTGCGCCAGGGATCGAGCCAAAGCTGTTGATGAGGTTTCAGATTGGGACAGTTAAGCGTCCAGTTTTGCCAGGCTTCGCGTTGAAGTTCAGATGCAATTTCGAACAACAGATCGATAAGCATATTGATATAGCCATCACGAGCCTCGCGAATACGAAAACTGGTGTAACTGCCCGTTTTCGTGAGCAAGGAAACCAGCAACTGTATTTGACTCCTGGCACGACGGTCAAACTGCCCACCCGAGGCGAAAACAGAACGCAGATTTGTTGGCGCCTTTTCTGCTCTTTTCCCCTGCGGCGGCTGGCAGGAAAGTAGCCAGCACCGCCCACCGCGCACGCTATTGAGATAGGAAATATTTTGCGGTTTAGTCCCCCCGAAGTGTATTTCCGCCGCATCCGGGAATAACGTCAGCGGAGTGGGGTGCCATGTTTTCTCGCGACGTGCTTTCCAGATGGCTTTAACTTCATCGCCAAAACGGAAGGCAATCATTTTCTGATGCATGGCGTGTACAAGCGAGGTGGCGAATAACGGGCTTAAGAGGTGGTAACCTTCTTCTACCGGAAAATACCCCTGTTTCGCCAGCTTGTGCGAAGCTGGTTCTCCGGGGGTTAACGCACGGGAAAACCCCGCAATCCACTCCCTCAGTTGATTCTCGTCATCGGCAAAAGCGGCCAGCGCAGCGTGATCGCCCCGTTTCAGGCTTGCCAGAAGGGAGTCGCCACCGTCAACCCGCGTTTGCAGCAGCTTTGCAACATCCAGCGCAGCAGCGTTTCCCACCGCATCCGTATCCAGACCTGACAACGCAGCGGTGCTGAGATACCCTTCCTGCGCCACTGCCTCGCTGTAAATACTGCAACTTTTTGAATCCCCGTGGGTAAATTTCGCCGCATGGGTCACGAGGTTAATTTGTCCGGCCCGCTTCGCGGCATCCGTCAGCCATGCTTTCGGTTCATAGCGAAGCTCCAGCTCCCGGCGTTCTGCCGCAAGCGTTGCGCTATCTGTATCGCTGCGCTTTGCGGCCTCTTTATCAAATGCTTCCAGCTTTGTTTGCCGTCGTCCGGCAATGTACTCAGCGATGAAAGCGCTTAGTGCTTCAACTGACATACTCGCTCCTGGCTCTTTATAGATATTCCCTGAACACACCCAATACCGGGTGATACAGCCATTGCTCTGTCTCCTCCTCCCTAGTCACTCTCAACGTGATTTCGCCATAACGACGCGATACCGCCTCCAGCTCCATCTGCTTTTCATCGGCCAGCGCCTGTAATACCTCGGCATAATCAATTGCAATCCACGGCTTAACGCCGTCAGCCATCGATAACGGCTGCACGCAAAACCGTCCCGCAGGTTTTAACACCCCGTCTTCCTGCATCAGGCAAAACTCAGGTTCATCGCCCTCCTCTTCCATACTCAAAAAGAACGAGGCCTGAGCTGAAGCGTGTCGAAATGGAGTCCGTTTCTGAAGCTCACCGTTCCAGGTCAGCGGTAGTCGCCACCACAATGCGGCGACCGCATCTGATTTATCGCCGCCTTCCAGCAGTGCGGCACGCAACCGGGTGTGCTCCAGCGCCGCAAGGGCATTGCCGGGAACATCCTCAGCGATGCGCGGGATCGCATTCAGGGTGCGATAACCCTCTTCATCGATCAGTGCATGGAGGTCATGATGAGGCAGCAGATGCTGCCCGGTTTCAAAACCGGGTAAGCAATAAGCGACCTTTTCTCCGCGAAGCGCGTGCACGTTGCGTTCCAGAATCACCAGATTTTCGTTATCAGGCACGATCTGACGATGGCGCTGAATACGTCCGGCGAATTGAATCAGCGAGCGCATTGAGCTCGGCTCAATTATTCCCCAATCAGCATCCAGATCTCTCCCCGTTTCAAGTATGGGGGAGCCGAGCACGACAAAAAGATGATGCTTTTCCTGCGATGCCAGCGCCTGCTTAACTTCAGGCAACTGCCAGATCCGCTCCGGCTCGTGCCGCGTAAATGCACAATCGAGTCGTCTCTCAATCGCCGCCCGCACCGCCAGCGGATGCTGGCTGTGATAAACGCAGTAATGGATGCTGTAATTATCCGGGGAGGGTAATGCCATCAGCGTTTGCGCGACGGCAACCAGCGGATTGATATTGGCCATGCGCACCAGACCAAACGACACGGTTTTGCCAGCGTTATGCGTGCTGTGATGAAGGCCGTGCAGCGCGATCATTTGCTGGCGTAGCGTCTGCGCCAGCGCGGAGACAACATCTGTCTTGCTGGAAGACTGCGGCTCCACGGCAGCCAGTTTCCCCAGACGAAGCCGCGGCTGGTCAGGCAGACGTTTGATCCGCTGGCGAACAAAATCGCCATGCGCCCGGTGAAAATGCGCGTCGTCGGCCACGTCCTGCGACTGCGCGCAATACTCATCAAACCAGGCGCAGCAGATATTCATCGGTCTGTCAGACCGACCGCATGCGGCCTGCCAGGCTTTGCGCCCTTCCCGATAGGCTTCAAACAGCGCTTCCGTTAGCGCAGGCGGCAGCGTGGCGGAGGAAAGCAGCACCCGGGAACCGAGCATTCCGGCCCAGTTCACCAGTCGACAAAGGGCGTGCAAATCATCAATGTCGAAATCGTCAGGCTCATCAAGCACCAGATCGCTGGTCAGCAGACGCAGCATGGCAGGGATCTGCCTGCCGCCGCGCACGCCTTCCGTTGCCGGCATCAGGTGATCGATCGTTGTCACCAGCACCGGCGCGCTGACCAGGCGATTTAGCGCGGGTTCTTTCGCCAGCCACTGCTGAGCGATCCCGCTACTGATTGCCCCTTCATAATGCACGTAATGATGGCTGGCGAAGAACGCTTCGCCGCTGGCGCTACTAGTATCTTCGGTATCATTGCCCTGATACAGCTCCTTCACTGCTGCGGCACCGGTCACGACGGCCAGTGTGTCATCGTCCAGTCCCAGGCGAGACTGCAACGCATGTCCCGTCTGTAGCGTTAAGGTCCGCAACCCCAGCGCGACGCTAAAGCGGCATCCCTCCTGCTCGTCTGCCAGAGCGTACATAATCCGGGCGTTGGCAAAGGTTTTACCGCATCCGGTCGAGGCCATATTGATGCCAAAAAATCCCTGTTCAGCACTTTTATCCCGTAGCGAAGAGGCGACATCCCAGGCCTTGTTTTGCCAGTGAAAACGCGGATCTTTCGCCCTTTCCCTGAACGTTTTATGTCGGGCGATGGCGGGTAATGCGCGCCGTAATGTGGGAAGGGAACGGCCCATCAGCAGAGCATGATGCGCCACGCCCACGTTATGTTCATCCAGCTTTTGGTTGGGCTCAGGATTACTGTTGGCCCAGATCTGGACAACGTCGTCCTGCCAACCTGAATACGCAGGCTGCGACGAGTAGAAATGATCTGCCAGCATCAGCGACAGACGCGAAAGATGGAGAGTAAACAGGTTATCAAGCGACCCAAAGTCAAGTAACGCGGGGGTATTCCTGATACGTTTGCCAATCTGTCGGGCTTTCTCGCGCCAGGTTTTACTTCTTAGCGGCGTGCCGTGGGGGAATTTCCAGACATTTTTTAGATCACGCCCGGTCCATTTAGGCTTTTCAGATCGGTGATTAAGCGAGTTCCAGTCCGCATTCAGCTGTCGCTCAAGCCAGCCATCGCAGTACAGTAATTGTGGCTCTGCCGAATGGGACTGTGGTAAACGATGGTGTGACAGCATCAGCCAGGCCACTACTCGCGCCAGAGGGGGCAGGTTACCGAGCGGACTGCCGCTTTTTTCCGGCGTATCCATCGTCAGGGCTTTCAGCATGGCTTTTTCGTCAGTTGCCTTGAGATGTTCCAGCGAGGCTAGCCACTGCGCATCGGTTTGTTGCCCGACAAAAGCCTGAAACAGACGCACCGAAATCCATTCGTGTCGGTATGGCTGAAAACGGTGCTTACTCTCTTTCAGCAGCGTTTGCTGGAAGCACATCCCCGCTTTGCCAAAATCGTGAAACAGCCCAGCGATGGCCGCCAGCAAGGCGATGCTTTCTGCACTTTGCCAGCGGTGTTCGCTGTCATTGCGGATAATTTGCAGCGTCGTACGATTTGTTGGCACGCGCCCTTGCGCGTTAAAGCGACGCAAATTCCCGACTATCCACAGCAGTTCGGTTTGACCGTTTTTTTTCAGCCAGTGGCAGGCCACGGCGGTATTACGTCGCGCAGTTTTACGCAGCAGCTTGCGCAGTGTTATGGCACCTTCCATCGTAATCGTCGTCTGCCACGCCGCGTCTCCAGTGCGCTCAGCAAACTGATCGATAATCTGACAGCTTTGCTCGCGCGCACGTTTGGTACACCGAGAGATAATCAGCACATTCATTTTGTGCTCCCCGCCAGCGACTGCGAGGTTTCCTGCAACGTGGTAATCATCACATCCAGCGCATCGGCCTGCTGAAAGGCATTAATACAGCGCTGGCGAAACTGTTGATTATCTTCACCCTCCATAGCCGCAATAAATGCCTGCGGCATAACGAGGGCGTCTTTGATTAAATCGGCAATATCAAAAACCAGCCCGCCGCGTCGGGTTTTGCCATGCATCACCGCCAGACCGTGCGGAATGCCCGTCACCCAGGCCGCGACCGCCGCCAGCCCGTAGGCCAGATAATTACCCTGATCGAGAAAACGGTTTGCCATATCCGCCCCGCCACCCCGTTTGGCTCGGGTAAAATTGCCATAACCTGTCGTCTGGCTGGTTAGTTTATAGAGCGATTTCGTGAGCTGGGCTTCCTGGAGCATCAGAGAGGTGTGGTCCTGAGCCTTTTCCATACCCTGTCTGGCACGTTCGAGGAGAGTATTCAGAGCATCTTTATCTGGCTGAAAGGCCATTTCGCGCTGCATCCGCAACCCTGACCACTGTTTTTCAATTTGTTGTAATCGAATAAACTGAAAGTGTTTTGCCGCCTGCAAGCGCTTTTCTTCATTAAACCAGAAGGAGACCCAGTTCTGTAAATATTCCGTCGGACGATATTCACTCTGCGGGCATAGCCAGGAGACATCAATATCCACTTCATTCGCGGAATAGAGTGGCGTGCCATCCGTGCCACAAAAACCGACCATCACGCCCGCTCGCGCGAACTCCCGCATCGCCATTTGCGTCACGGATGTTCCCATTCCCAACATTACTGCCGTCGTATTAGCGATGGGAATATTCCAGTAAAAAGACTCTTTACCTTCCTGAGTGACATATTCAACGCGTCCACCATTTACCTGAATACGGCATTTCTCTAGGTAATAGATATTGGCACGTTTTGAATGAAGAATGGTTTTTAAGTCGGATGGGGTAATGCTGTTCGCTGGCATAGCAAGTGCTTTTTATTTCAATATGTTGAATGCGAGGTATGTTAGCGGAGATTAGATGAAGACAAATGTGACGCGTATCAAATGAATAATAATTGTCGGAATATCGAGATAAAAAACCTCTGACATATTTAATGTATTATTTTTGTGAATAATATATATGAGGAAATATGGTTGTGGGGTGAATGAGTATTGATTTTATTTAAAATACAAAGAGGATTGTGGTGATGATTATGGGTTTTAAAATAGCTGGAGTGAATATTTGGGGGGTATGATGCCTGCACGGCAGTGAACTCTAAGTATGGAATATTCATCGCGGGGTCTACTTTCTAAGCTGCCTGCACGGCAGTGAACGTTATGTTTTAACTGGTCTTCGCGAAGAGCAGTTTCTAAGCTGCCTGCACGGCAGTGAACTTCACGCCCAGCGCAAAATCGGGACCCGTCAGTTTCTAAGCTGCCTGCACGGCAGTGAACGTCTACAGTCTGCCCCTGTTAATGCTCAATCATTTCTAAGCTGCCTGCACGGCAGTGAACGTTAATTAACGATTTTGAAAGGTGTCGTTATGTTTCTAAGCTGCCTGCACGGCAGTGAACCATTTGGTGCAGATACTTATACCGGCTTCAAATTTCTAAGCTGCCTGCACGGCAGTGAACCTTGCGCTGGCGAAGCCCGTCAAGGATGCGATTTTCTAAGCTGCCTGCACGGCAGTGAACGAAGACCATCAAAACGATGGGCCTCAAAATGCTTTCTAAGCTGCCTGCACGGCAGTGAACTGGTCTTCGACCCAGAAACGGGCGAACTCCACTTTCTAAGCTGCCTGCACGGCAGTGAACGTAATACTGCTCAAAGATGCCAGCCTTGAACTTTTCTAAGCTGCCTGCACGGCAGTGAACTTTTGTCTCTTTTTCAGCTACGTCGATATCGCTTTCTAAGCTGCCTGCACGGCAGTGAACGTCATGTCCGATTGCGTGACCGACGCGGGAAGTTTCTAAGCTGCCTGCACGGCAGTGAACACACAGTCTGTGGCGCGCGTCGTCTACCTGCTTTTCTAAGCTGCCTGCACGGCAGTGAACGGGTTCGGTGGCGGCCTGGTCTCTGACTCTGTTTTCTAAGCTGCCTGCACGGCAGTGAACCCGGGACGTACTTTGCATCGACCGAGACGCACTTTCTAAGCTGCCTGCACGGCAGTGAACAAAAGAACCCTTGTATGGATCAGCTGCTGATTTTTCTAAGCTGCCTGCACGGCAGTGAACACCCCATCATCCTGATGTCGTCAACAATCTCTTTTCTAAGCTGCCTGCACGGCAGTGAACGACGGGAAAACCCTTGTCTACATCGAGATGGATTTCTAAGCTGCCTGCACGGCAGTGAACCCAACATGGCCACCACCATCGCGAGTTAACACTTTCTAAGCTGCCTGCACGGCAGTGAACTGGAAGAAATCTTCGCCATCTTATTGTTCGAAAAGAAAATAATCAACATATCTACCTCAAACCCTTTTTTCTGCGGCCTTTATTCGCACAATAAAAATCAATAACTTAAAGAACCGCTCGAAAAAAGGGTTTCGCCATACCGCGCCGGAACCCCTCCCCCGACGCACGACACTAAACTTAATTAATGATATGAATTACAGGCTTTCCACATTCAGGTGCAGCCACATCTGCCGCCATCGAATATGTAATGTCATGCAGCAATCCTGTCAGATGGGGCAGCATCTCGCGGTCAAAATACGACACCAGCAGCGCGTGGTTTAATGCCCGGCAGTAATCGCATTTGGTTTCGGTATCCTCCAGAAGCCACTCTTTTTCCTTCGGCCGTTCCGCCTCGTCGTCAAATTCAACTACCCGGAAATCACACATTGATTCTGCGAGTTCAGTTTTGACTACGTCCAGATAAGCACCAAGACAACGGCAAACGGGCTGCGTTTGCGGGAGCGAATTGCAGTCCAGCAGGATTTCCGTGAGCAGATTACAGCGCTCGACGAGAGTTGGGAGATCGGGGTTGAGAGATAGTTCGCTATAGAACTGGGAGTAATTGATTTCTGTATTCATTGGGTAATTCCTTCACACACATGAATTTACCACCGCAGGAAACGCCAGATTCGCTGGCGGCGGACGAAAAGGAATTGGCGTACCAGTGTGTGCACCTGGCGCTTCAAAAGAAGCTTCCGATTCGCCCGCCAGATGCAGAATTATACCCTTTTCCTTAGGGCGAACGAAGCCTACAGCAATACTGCTGGTTACACACTTTCAGGACGCCAATCCCGACACCTGATTTTGCAGGTGCGCCGCCATTTTATGCCTGTGAATTTATCCAGCAATAAGCCTCGAAAGAAACTGGAAAGCGCCTCGCAAAATTTCATTGCGGCCTGATGCCCTCACCCCAGCCCTCTCCCTCAAGGGAGAGGGGGCCGTCTGTGCAGGCATTATTTTGTGGGGAACTCTCAGCCCTCAGGGAGAGGGAGCAAGGCACGCATAAAAAAACCGGGCATTTGCCCGGTTTTTTAGCCTAACGTTCAACTCAGTGAGCCGCTTCCGGCTTGTGCTTCGCCGCACTCTGGAAATCGTACGTCAGTTCGTTCTTCGCCTGATCCAGCCCCACCGTTACCTGGCCGCCGTCCACCAGCGAGCCAAACAGCAGCTCGTTTGCCAGCGGTTTCTTCAGGTTGTCCTGAATCACGCGCGCCATCGGACGGGCGCCCATCGCACGGTCGTAGCCTTTCTCAGCCAGCCAGTTGCGGGCCTCCTGGCTCACTTCCAGCGACACGCCTTTCTGATCCAGCTGAACCTGCAACTCGACGATGAACTTGTCCACCACCTGATGAATCACCTCGGTAGACAGATGATCGAACCAGATAATGTTGTCCAGACGGTTACGGAACTCCGGCGTGAAGATCTTCTTGATCTCTTCCATCGCATCGGTGCTGTTATCCTGGTGGATCAGGCCGATGGATTTACGCTCGGTTTCCCGCACCCCGGCGTTGGTGGTCATCACCAGCACCACGTTGCGGAAATCGGCCTTGCGCCCGTTGTTATCGGTCAGCGTCCCGTTGTCCATCACCTGCAACAGGATGTTGAATACGTCCGGGTGCGCTTTCTCGATTTCATCGAGCAGCAGTACCGCGTGCGGGTGCTTGATAACCGCGTCCGTAAGCAGGCCGCCCTGGTCAAAGCCCACGTATCCCGGAGGCGCACCAATCAAACGGCTGACGGTATGACGCTCCATATACTCGGACATATCAAAGCGCAGCAGCTCAATGCCCAGCGCTTTGGAGAGCTGAACCGTCACCTCGGTTTTACCCACCCCGGTCGGGCCGGCGAACAGGAAGGAACCGACAGGCTTGTGGTCATGCCCAAGACCAGCACGGGCCATCTTGATCGCTTCGGTTAAGGCCTCAATGGCTTTATCCTGACCAAAGACCAGCATTTTCAGGCGATTGCCGAGGGTGCGCAGCGTATCACGGTCGCTCTGAGAAACGCTCTTCTCAGGAATACGCGCGATGCGGGCCACCACGGACTCGATATCCGCCACGTTCACAGTTTTCTTACGCTTGCTGGCTGGCATCAGGCGTGCACGCGCACCCGCCTCATCAATCACGTCGATCGCTTTATCCGGCAGATGACGATCGTTGATGTATTTCACCGCCAGTTCCACCGCCGCACGGACCGCTTTCGCGGTGTAACGCACGTCGTGGTGTGCTTCGTACTTGGTTTTCAGGCCGTTGATGATCTGCACCGTTTCGTCAACCGACGGCTCGGTAACGTCGATTTTCTGGAAACGACGCGCCAGCGCACGATCCTTCTCAAAGATGTTGCTGAACTCCTGGTACGTCGTGGAGCCCATCACGCGGATCTTGCCGCTGGAGAGCAGCGGTTTGATCAGGTTAGCGGCATCCACCTGGCCACCGGAGGCCGCACCTGCGCCGATGATGGTGTGGATCTCATCGATAAACAGGATGCTGTTGGTGTCCTGCTCCAGCTGTTTTAACAGCGCTTTGAAACGTTTTTCGAAATCACCGCGGTATTTGGTGCCCGCCAGCAGCGAGCCAATATCCAGCGAGTAGATGGTGCAGTCGGCAATCACTTCCGGCACGTCGCCCTGCACAATGCGCCAGGCCAGCCCTTCGGCAATCGCGGTTTTACCCACGCCAGATTCCCCCACCAGCAGCGGGTTGTTCTTACGGCGACGGCACAGCACCTGGATGGCACGCTCCAGCTCTTTGTCGCGACCAATCAGCGGGTCGATACCGCCAACGCGAGCAAGCTGGTTAAGGTTGGTGGTGAAGTTTTCCATACGATCCTCCCCGCCTGCTTGCTCTTCATTGCTGTTGATCTGTCCGCTGGGATCCGATGCCTGGTTAGGCTCGTCTTTTCGCGTTCCGTGAGAGATAAAGTTGACCACGTCGAGCCGGCTGACTTCGTGTTTACGCAGCAGGTAGGCCGCCTGGGACTCCTGCTCGCTGAAGATGGCGACCAGGACATTGGCGCCAGTCACTTCGCTACGTCCGGAAGACTGGACGTGGAAAACCGCGCGCTGCAACACGCGCTGGAAGCTGAGCGTCGGCTGCGTGTCGCGCTCTTCTTCACTGGCTGGCAGCACCGGTGTAGTTTGTTCGATGAAGGCTTCGAGTTCCTGACGTAGCGCCACCAGATCCACGGAGCAGGCTTCCAGCGCTTCGCGGGCAGATGGGTTGCTAAGCAGTGCGAGCAGCAGGTGCTCGACGGTCATAAACTCATGTCGGTGCTCACGCGCTCTGGCGAAAGCCATGTTTAAACTGAGTTCCAGTTCTTGATTGAGCATAGGCACCTCCCCCAATTTTATGCCTTATCAGGCCTTTTCCAGCGTACACAGCAACGGATGCTCGTTCTCCCTTGCATAGTCGTTCACCATCGCTACTTTGGTTTCCGCAACCTCGGCAGTAAAGATGCCGCAGATCGCTTTGCCACGATAATGAACGGTAAGCATCAGTTGCGTTGCACGTTCAACATCATAAGAAAAGAACTTTTGTAGCACGTCAATAACAAATTCCATCGGCGTGTAATCATCGTTCATTAACATAACTTTATACATAGATGGCGGTTTTAGCGCGTCGCGCACTTTATCTTCCGCCAGCTGGTCAAAATCCAGCCAATCGTTGGTCTTACCCATTATGCATAACCACTTTGAATCTACCTCAGATGTTAGATAACAATCATCTATTACTGTCATCCGCGATGTCTGTCACAAACTGTTGCAATAGCGTTAACTGCCTCAAATTTTGGTTGATTATTGTCCCAACTCCAGCGCCAAACGCTTGACGGCTTCTTCCGTTTCTCTAAATTGTACAAGCGTGAGTTGGCGAGGTTTTGAACAGCCCCCACTCCACCACCGGTTCATTCCATCTTAATTTATAAGATTTACGAAGGATGTCGAAGCATGGAAATGGGTACTGTTAAGTGGTTCAACAACGCCAAGGGGTTTGGCTTCATTTGCCCCGAAGGCGGCGGCGAGGATATCTTCGCTCACTATTCCACCATTCAGATGGATGGTTACAGGACGCTCAAAGCCGGGCAGTCCGTCCGGTTCGATGTACACCAGGGGCCAAAAGGCAATCACGCCAGTCTTATCGTGCCCGTTGAAGCAGAAACGGTTGCATAGCTCTCTGATTCATTGTGTACACCCCGCAGGCAAAATGCCAGCCCGATCGGCTGGCATTTTTATTTTCGGGTTATTCCCGCGCCAGCGCATCCACCGGATCCAGCCGCGCCGCGTTTCGTGCCGGCAGCCAGCCAAACAAAATGCCGGTAAAGGTGGAGCACAAAAACGCGGTGAGGATCGCCATCGGTGAGAAGCCAATCTCCCACCCCGGTAAAAAGAGCTGGAGCGCGAAGGCGATCATCATCGAGAGCGCAATCCCCATCGCGCCTCCCACCAGACACACCAGCACCGCTTCAATCAAAAATTGCTGGAGCACATCGCTGGCTCTGGCCCCGACCGCCATGCGAATGCCGATCTCGCGCGTACGTTCGGTCACCGACACCAGCATAATGTTCATCACCCCTATCCCGCCGACGACCAGCGAAATCACCGCCACCAGCGTCAGGAACAGCTGAAGAGTACGTGTGGTCTTTTCGGCCGTTTTCAAGAGGCCGTCCATGTTCCAGGTGAAGAAATCCTTTTTCCCGTGGCGCAACGTTAACAGCCGCTCGAGCTGCTGTTCCGCCAGCGCGCTGTCGTAGCCCTCTTTCACTCGCACGGTAATGGAGTTGAGCCAGGACTGTCCCATAATGCGCCCGGAAATGGTGCTGTACGGCAGCCAGACGCGCAGGATCTTGCTGCTGCCAAACATGGACTGTTTCTCTTCCGCCACACCAATCACCGTGGCGGGCATGTTACCCACCAGGATCACTTCCCCCACCACGCGGGTTTTATTGGGGAAAAGCTGTCTGCGCGAGTTAGCGTCTAACACCACCACCTGCGCCCTGCCCGCCAGCTGTTCCGCGTTGAAGGTCGCCCCTTCGCTGAAGGTCATGCCGTAGACGTTGAAGTAATCTCCGCTGACGCCGTTAGCGCTGGCCGCCACGTCGATGTTGCCGTAGCGCAGACGCAGGTTTTGCGACACGGCAGGCGTGGCGGAGTTCACCCACGGCTGCTTCTGAATAGCCGCCAGATCGTCGTATTTCAGCGCCTGCTGATACTGCGGCTCGTCGTCGCCAAAATCTTTGCCGGGGTAAACGTCGATGGTGTTAGTCCCGATGGCGCGAATATCCGCCAGCACCAGCTGTTTCGCCGCATCGCCCACCACCACAATCGACACCACCGAGGCAATACCGATAATGATGCCGAGCATGGTCAGCAGGGTGCGCATTTTGTTGGCCGCCATCGCCAGCCAGGCCATGGTCAGCGCTTCACGAAAGCCGCTGGAGAACTGTCCCCAGCCGGTGGACGCAGGTAAGGCTTCTTTCGGCGCCGCCGCTCTGGACTGACGTGGCGGCGGGTTGCTGACCAGCTCGCCGTCGTGGATCTCAATGATGCGTTCCGCCTGCGCTGCCACCTGCGGATCGTGGGTGACAATAATCACCGTATGCCCCTGATCGCGCAGCTGATGCAGGATCGCCATCACCTCTTCACCGGAATGGCTGTCGAGCGCACCGGTTGGCTCATCAGCGAGGATCACCTGTCCGCCGTTCATCAGCGCACGGGCAATACTCACGCGCTGCTGCTGACCGCCGGAAAGCTGCGAAGGCTGATAATCAACACGCTCCGCCAGCCCAAGACGCGTTAACAGCGCCTTCGCGCGTTCAAGGCGTTTTTTGCGCTCGACGCCCGCATACACCGCCGGCACCTCCACGTTCTGCGCCGCGCTCAGGTGTGAAAGCAGATGGTAACGCTGAAAAATAAAGCCAAAATGCTCGCGACGCAGCTTCGCCAGCGCGTCGCCGTCCAGGGTGGAAACATCCGTCCCGGCCACGCGATAGGTGCCGCTGGTGGGCTTATCCAGACAGCCAAGAATGTTCATCAGCGTTGATTTACCCGAGCCCGACGCCCCGACAATCGCCACCATTTCACCGGCTTCAACGCGCAGGGAGATGCCCTTCAGCACCTCCACCGGCCCGTCGCCGGACGGATAGCTGCGACGAATGTCATTCAGCTCAAGCAGCGCCGTCATTGCGCGGCTCCGGGCAGGGTTTCGCTGGTGACCACTTCCTCACCCTCTTCCAGCCCTTTTACCACCACCACATCGGTGTCGTTACGCGCGCCAATCACCACTTCCCGCTCGCGGGTTTCGCCGTTGCGCAGCACTTTCACCTTGTAGCGATTGTCCCCGGCGGATTCACCCAGCGCGGAGAGCGGAACCGTCAGCACGTTTTTCACGCCGGTCAGCTGGATATGCACCTGGGCGGTCATGTCCAGCCGCAGCACGCCCTGCGGGTTTGGCACCTCAAAACGCGCATAGTAGAAGATGGCGTCGTTGACCTTCTCCGGCGTCGGCAGGATATCTTTCAGCACCCCTTCATAGCGGGTTTGCGGATCGCCCAGCACCGTAAACCAGGCTTTCTGCCCCGGCTTAAGGTGAATGACGTCCGCTTCGGATACCTGGGCTTTCACCAGCATGGTGCTCATATCCGCCAGAGTCAGAATGTTCGGCGCCTGCTGCGCGGCGATGACCGTCTGGCCTTGCAGGGTGGTGATCTGCGTCACTTCTCCGGCCATTGGCGCAACGATTTGCGTGTAATCGAGGTTGGTTTTCGCCGTATCCAGCGAGGCCTGATTCCGTTTGATTTGCGCATCGATGGTGCCAATCTGCGCCTGCTTCACCGCCAGCTCCGTGGCGGCGGTGTCCAGATCCTGTTTCGAGATAGCCTGCGTTTTCGCCAGCGCCTGCTGGCGCGTCAGGGTGACCTGAGCGAGATTACGCTCCGCCTGAGCCTGCGCGCGCTGCGCGCGCAGCTCCATCAGCGTCGCTTCCACTTCGCGGATCTGGTTTTGCGCCTGCTCAGGATCGATCACCCCAAGCAGTTGGCCTTTTTTAACCTTATCGCCAATCTCAACTGACAGGGTTTTAAGCTGACCGCTGACCTGCGCGCCCACGTCAACCTTACGCAGGGCATCCAGTTTCCCCGTCGCCAGCACGTTTTGTTGCAGCTCGCCCGGACGAACAATCAGCGTTTGATACTGTGGTACCGGCGCGTTCAGTACCTTCCATAACCAGAATCCGCCCGCTAACACCACTACCGCCAGCAGCAGAAACAGCTTTCTGCGTTTTCCCTTCAGGTTCATAAATATTCCAAATAATTGTTCTGGCTATCATCACCGTTGATTTTATCTAAACCACTCCTCAACGAAACCCCCGATCCCCGTAATCGTCGGGAATTGTTTACCCGATGTTGATAAAGCGCCTGCTGAAATAGCGATATTCCACCAGAAGCAGGATCTAACATGTCTTCCATCGTCGATACACCTTATTCAACGCTGCCCCAGCCTAAATCGGGCTGGCAACTGTTTAAAAGCCTGGCATCGGGTTCCCTCACGCCGGGGCTGGCGTGGCAAAATCCGGCCTATCGACGTAAGTTTATGTTGCGCTCGCTGGCAACGCCGTTCACCACTGCGCGCCTGCTTGGAAACCTTGCAAAACAGCCCCGTCTGATGCAGATCCTGCGCGTGCAGCCCGGCCTGCCGTGCCGCCTGCACCGGCCGTGGCTGACCGTCAATATGGGCCGCCAGACTACGCTGGACGCACTGAACGATCACTATGAGATGATGAGCCGCCATCTTCCGGCGTCGCTGCTGAACGGCTACCTCTCCAGCCAGGGCATCACGCTGGTGACGTTAACGGGCAAAGAGGAGCAGCAGTTTAGCGTTCGCCTGAGCGCGGATGCGTTTCTGGACAAAGAAGGGGAAGCGACCCTCACTTTTTGCGACCACCAGAACACGGTGCTGGCCGAGCTGACCTTTACGCTGTGCACATACCAGGGCAAGCCAACGCTCTTCATCGGCGGAATGCAGGGGGCGAAAGCGCATGTCCCGCACGAGCACATTCAGCTGGCGACCAAAGCCTGTCACGGACTGTTCCCAAAACGTCTGCTGGTTGAAGCGGTCATGACGCTGGCAGGCGCCTTCCCGGTCGAGCAGATCCTCGCGGTGAGTAACGCCACCCACATCTACCGCAGCTGGCGCTATCGCAAGAAAAAAGAGGGAAAATTGCTGGCTGACTATGACAGCTTCTGGCGCTCCCTTGGCGGACAGCAGCAGGATAACGGCAACTTTGCCCTGCCGCTGACCATGCCACGCAAACCGATGGAAGAGATTGCGAGTAAAAAACGGTCCGAATACCGCCGCCGCTATGCCCTGCTTGATAGCCTGATCCAACAGGTTTCGCAGGCGACTGCCCGTTAATCGGCCCTCCCGCGAGCCAGCCAGAGGACGCGGGAGAACATTTTACGCAGCAGCGTGGGCACCGACTCCACGCCTCGCCTGCCCGCTTCCGTCGCAACTTCAATGGCCAAATCCGGTTTTGACGACCGATGGATAGCTTTGGCAATCACCCGGCGCATATTCATGGGCACATCTACCGGGATCATCGCCACGCGGTGAAAGACGTCGTCAAATCCCTGGCGGTACATAAAGTGCTCCATGTCCATCGCAGGCAGCGCGGTCAGATGTTCCCGCTCCTCTTCACGATCGTTATTGAGCAGGCTGCGCACGGTCGCCGCATATTTTTTACCCGCCTCATCGCCATCCACCAGTACGTGCCACTCTATCCCCATCCGGCGCGCAAATTTGATCAGCGGTTTTAAGCCAGACTGAGCAAATTCGATCACTTTGATCCCTTCGGCATCAAAGTGGTGTCCGCACTGGCGAGCCAGCTCGTTTATCACCCAGGTTTCCGTTTCCCCTTCCACCAGCAACCAGCAGCGGGCAAACAGGGAAGAGGCACGGTTAAAACGGATATGAAACGCAATTCGTCGGCCATCTTCGGCATTTAACCCGCCGGGCCCGAGCCGGTAGGCGGTGACCCGCGAGGATTCACGCACCAGGCGGCAGACATACTCCACCGGCGTCAGAGAGAGCAGCTCTCCGGAATTCGTGGTGGTGACTCGCTGCAACGGCAGCAAATTAAGAAGATGCCACGCCACGGAAAGCATAATCGGGTGCAGCCGCGTTTCCGGATCTTCCACCAGCAGCAGCGGGCGCGCGTCCCGATCCAGGCGCACCGTCCCTTTCGCCTGTAAAAGCGTGGAGAATAATCCCAGCAGGATCACCCGATGCGTGCGCCCGCCGGGGCGGTCGATCATGCGGTTGATAATATCGAGATAGCGCCAGCTTCGTTGTTCATCGTGCGAGCGGCGACGCATCAGACGGTGGCGCGCCTGCCCCGTTCCCTGCTCGGAGAAATAGTGCTCCAGCAGTTGCACCATGGCAGACAGTCCCTGACGGATCTGGCCGTCGGTGAGGTTCTGCGGCCGTGAGACCAGTTCACGGGCGAGGAAATCCAGTTCGCGGGCGGTCACCTCCACCTCGGGCATATTCGGCACGGTGCCGTTACGGATCCGCCGCATAAAGCGCGCGTCTCGTAAGCGCAGCACGGGGGAGAGGCGGATAAGATGGCGGGCAAGCTCGTCAATATTATCGAGCGGGATCGGATTTCCCTTCTCATCAAGAAATTCACGCAGGGTTAACACCCCGTCGTTTTGCGCCATTTCGCCCTCAAGGCGATAGAAAATACGCTGGAAACCATCTTCACAGGGCACCCAGCAGGGCGACATAGGGCGAAAACGACGCACGCGATGGCGACCGGGCTCGGATTCGCGGAAGGTCAGAATGATATGCAGGTGTTTCTCGCGTCCGTTGACATCCCCCGGCGGAAACCAGAAGTCATCATGAACGAAGTGGTACAAGTTCTCTTCGGGCGAAAGTAGCAGCGTCAGGGCATCCAGCAGGCTGGATTTACCCCAGGCATTTTCGCCTATCAGGACGTTGTTCTGTTCCAGTTGCAGCGACAGGCGGTTAATCCCGCGAAACCCGACAATCTCCACACGTTCGAGTAGCATACATCCCCCGCAATTCGGCCACTTTTTCCTTCAAGTTATCAGCAGTATAGCGGCAGGCTGTGGGTCACGACAGCAGAATATACGCCCCTTAATTATTGGGCTATGCTCTTATTACCTCCGATCTGAACAAGGATTGACATCACATTGCCTTAAATCAAATTTAGTGAATTTATTTGAGTGGCGAAGGGATGTTGATGGTTTCAAAATACTGGCTCTTTGAGTCGTCATCCCTTTATGGCGATATAACCCGCGCGCAGGAATGGGCGCGGACGTTTATTATTGAGGTGGTTATGTTCAGAAAATTAGCGGCAGAATGCTTTGGTACATTCTGGCTGGTGTTTGGTGGCTGCGGTAGCGCAGTACTGGCAGCCGCATTTCCGGAATTAGGTATTGGCTTTGTCGGCGTCGCGCTGGCATTCGGTTTAACTGTATTAACCATGGCATTCGCCGTGGGGCATATTTCCGGCGGTCATTTCAACCCGGCCGTCACATTAGGTTTATGGGCGGGCGGACGTTTCCCGGCGAAAGATATTATTGGCTATATTATTGCCCAGGTTATCGGCGGTATTATTGCCGCGGCGGTGCTGTACGTAATTGCCAGCGGAAAAGCCGGGTTTGACGCCGCGGCCAGCGGATTTGCGTCGAACGGCTTCGGCGAACACTCTCCAGGCGGCTACTCGATGCTGTCTGCCATCGTGATTGAAATTGTGCTCACCGCAGGCTTCCTGTTGGTGATCCACGGCGCAACGGACAAATACGCGCCTGCGGGCTTTGCCCCCATCGCTATTGGTCTGGCGTTGACGCTGATCCACCTCATCTCCATTCCGGTGACTAACACCTCCGTTAACCCGGCGCGCAGCACCGCGGTGGCTATTTTCCAGGGCGGCTGGGCGCTTGAACAGCTGTGGCTGTTCTGGGTGATGCCAATTATCGGCGGTATTCTGGGCGGCGTGCTGTATCGCACCCTGCTGGAAAAACGCGATTAATGGTTTTCCCCCTCTCCCTGTGGGAGAGGGCCGGGGTGAGGGCATCAGGCCGCACCACCCCAAATAGACAAGCCGGGTAAGGCGCAGCCGCCACCCGGCTTTTTTTGTAGCTTTACCTCACAGCCTTTATTGGGTAGTGTCTCTGGCGCTTAACTGATACTCAAAAGGACCGGCTGTTCATGTTCTCAGGACTCCTCATCATTCTTCTGCCCCTGATTGTGGGCTACCTTATTCCGCTGCGTCATGAATCGGCCTTAAAGCTTATTAATCGTTTTCTCAGCTGGATTGTTTACGTCATTCTGTTCTTTATGGGGATCAGCCTGGCCTTCCTGGATAATCTGGCGACGAACTTGCTTTCCATCCTGCATTATTCTGCGGTTACGGTAGTGGTTATTCTGCTGTGCAATATTGCTGCGCTGTTCTGGCTGGAACGCACTATTCCCTGGAAAAATCACCACCATCAGGAAAAGCTTCCCTCACGTATTGCGATGGCGCTGGAATCATTAAAACTGTGCGGCGTGGTGGTACTCGGTTTTTTACTGGGTCTGACCGGCTGGGCATTTTTACAGCACGCAACGGAAGCCAGCGAATATACGCTTATTTTCCTGCTCTTCCTGATTGGTATTCAGCTGCGAAATAATGGCATGACGCTGAAACAGATTGTCCTTAACCGCCGGGGCATGATGGTTGCCGTTATCGTTGTGGCCAGCTCACTGGCGGGGGGAGTGATTAACGCCTTTATTCTCGATCTGCCGCTGAAAACCAGCCTGGCGATGGCGTCCGGTTTCGGCTGGTATTCGCTCTCCGGTATTCTGCTGACCGAATCGTTTGGTCCGGTGATCGGCAGCGCCGCCTTCTTTAACGATCTGGCGCGCGAGCTGATAGCCATCATGCTGATCCCCGGCCTGGTACGCCGCAGCCGCTCTACCGCGCTGGGCCTGTGCGGGGCCACCTCAATGGACTTTACCCTGCCGGTATTACAGCGCTCGGGAGGGCTGGAGATGGTCCCTGCCGCCATCGTACACGGCTTTATTCTGAGCCTGCTGGTCCCCATTCTGATGGCGTTCTTCTCAGCCTGATACTGCTTTGGCGGTAGTGAACCTGCCGCCAAAATTGCGCTAAATCAATAACCCTCCACTTAGTATAAGAAAGCACTTTTCTCTGCTGTGGCACAGGCATAACCTTAAACATGTATCTCAAATATAACTTTAACAGGTGTGATTATGTTTTGTGTGCAATGTGAACAAACCATCCGTACCCCAGCAGGCAACGGCTGCTCTTACGCGCAGGGTATGTGCGGCAAAACCGCAGAAACGTCCGATCTCCAGGATCTGCTGATTGCGGCGCTGCAAGGCTTGTCCGCCTGGGCCTTCAAAGCCCGTGAATATGGCATTGTTGATCACTATGTCGACAGCTTTGCGCCGCGCGCATTTTTCTCCACGCTGACCAACGTTAACTTCGATTCTCCACGCATTGTGGGCTATGCCCGCGAAGCGATTGCCCTGCGTGAAGCCCTGAAAGCGCAGTGCCTGAATGCCGACGCCAGCGCCCGCGTGGACAACCCGATGGCGGAGCTACAGCTGGTGAGCGACGACCTGGGCGAGCTACAGCGTCAGGCCGCAGAATTTACTCCCAATAAAGACAAAGCGGCGATTGGCGAAAACATCCTCGGCCTGCGCCTGCTGTGCCTGTACGGTCTGAAAGGTGCTGCGGCCTATATGGAACACGCGCACGTACTCGGCCAGTACGACAACGCTATTTACGCCCAGTACCACAAAATCATGGCCTGGCTGGGCACCTGGCCTTCCGATATGAACGCCCTGCTGGAATGCTCGATGGAAATCGGCCAGATGAACTTCAAAGTGATGAGCATTCTGGATGCCGGTGAAACCAGCACCTACGGCCACCCAACGCCAACGCAGGTCAACGTCAAAGCGACCGAAGGCAAATGCATCCTGATCTCCGGTCATGACCTGAAAGATCTCTACAACCTGCTGAAGCAGACCGAAGGCACCGGCGTTAACGTTTATACCCACGGCGAAATGCTGCCCGCGCACGGTTACCCGGAGCTGCGTAAATTTAAGCATCTGATCGGTAACTACGGCAGCGGCTGGCAGAACCAGCAGGTGGAGTTTGCCCGCTTCCCTGGCCCAATCGTCATGACCTCTAACTGCATCATCGACCCGACCGTCGGCGCGTATGACGACCGTATCTGGACCCGCAGCATCGTCGGCTGGCCGGGCGTGAGCCACCTTGAAGGCGACGATTTCGGTCCGGTTATCGCTCAGGCGCAGCAGATGGCAGGCTTCCCGTACAGCGAAATTCCGCACCTCATCACCGTCGGTTTTGGTCGTGAAACCCTGCTGGGTGCGGCGGATTCCCTGATTGACCTCGTCAGCCGTGAAAAACTGCGTCACATCTTCCTGATCGGCGGCTGTGACGGCGCGCGCGGGGAACGTAACTACTTCACCGATTTCGCCACCCGCGTACCGGAAGACTGTCTGATCCTGACCCTGGCCTGCGGTAAGTACCGTTTCAACAAGCTGGACTTCGGCAACATCGAAGGTCTGCCGCGCCTGGTGGATGCGGGTCAGTGTAACGATGCGTATTCAGCCATCATTCTGGCGGTCACGCTGGCAGAGAAACTGGGCTGCGGCGTGAACGATCTGCCGCTGTCGCTGGTGCTCTCCTGGTTCGAGCAGAAAGCGATCGTTATCCTGTTGACCCTGCTCTCTCTCGGCGTGACCAACATCGTCACCGGGCCGACCGCGCCAGGCTTCCTGACGCCGGACCTGCTGGCCATCCTGAACGAGAAATTTGGTCTGCGTTCTGTGACCAACGTTGAAGATGATATGAAGCAACTGCTGAGCGCGTAAGGAGTAACTCATGACCATGCCAACCTCACAATGTCCGTGGCGGATGCAGGTTCATCACATCCATCAGGAAACGCCGGATGTGTGGACGCTGTCGCTGCTGTGCCATGACTATTATCCGTACCGCGCGGGCCAGTATGCGCTGGTGAGCGTGCGTAATTCGGCGGATACTCTGCGCGCCTACACGATTTCCTCCACGCCGGGCGTGAGCGAGTACATTACGCTCACCGTTCGTCGTATTGATGACGGCGCAGGATCCGAGTGGCTGACCCGGGACGTGAAGCGCGGGGATTACATCTGGCTGTCTGACGCGCAGGGCGAGTTTACCTGTGACGACAAGACGGAAGATAAATTCCTGCTGCTGGCGGCGGGTTGTGGCGTGACGCCGATTATGTCGATGCGTCGCTGGCTGGCGAAATACCGACCTCAGGCCGACGTGCAGGTGATTTTCAGCGTGCGTTCCCCGGAAGATGTGATTTTTGCCGAAGAATGGCGCAACTATCCGGTGACGCTGGTCGCGGAAAACAACGCCACGCATGGCTTTGTTGCGGGGCGCCTGAGCCGCGAGCTGCTGCAAAGCGTGCCGGATATTGCGAACCGCACCGTGATGACCTGCGGCCCGGCGCCATACATGGAGATCGTGGAGAAAGAAGTGAAAGCGCTCGGCGTGACCCGCTTCTTCAAAGAGCAGTTCTTCACGCCTGTAGCGGAAGCGGCGACCAGCGGGATGAAGTTCACGAAGCTGCAACCGGCGCAGACCTTCTTTGGGCGCGTGGGCACCACGCTGCTTGAAGCGCTGGAAAGCAACAACGTACCGGTGGCGGCGGCCTGTCGCGCCGGGGTGTGCGGATGTTGCAAGACCAAAGTGGTTTCCGGTGAGTACACGGTCACCAGCACCATGACGCTAACCGACGCGGAAATCGCAGAGGGCTATGTGCTGGCATGTTCGTGCCATCCGCAAGGCGATCTTGTGCTTGCATAATCTTTCGCGGTTCACCTGTAGGCCCGGTAAGCGTCAGCGCCACCGGGCTTTTGCCGGGTGGCACTACGTTTACCCGGCCTACATTGTGCATACGGCCTGTGCGGCTGTGAACGGCGCAACGGATCGCTGAGGAATATCGGGAAATTTCTAAGCTGCCTGCACGGCAGTGAACCCAGGATATTGCCGCTCCGCTTACGGTCTTCATTTCTAAGCTGCCTGCCCGGCAGTGAACTGAAGCAATCTACATCTATCCCTTTGTCTGATAAACCAATACCTCAAAAACTCCCTCCAACCCCTTTTTTATTCCCCTTCAGCCTAACCATATAAAATCAACAACTTATGCACCATCAGGAAAAAAGGGTCTGCAAACCCGCTTCCTCCCGCCCCAACCTCAGCCCGCTGGCGGCGCGTCGCGCAGAAAAACCACCTGTACTTAAGGAATACTGAGCAGGCAATACAGCGACTTTCTTCTAAGCTTGTAAGCGATATCACAAAAAGGAGACGGACAACCATGAAACAAACTGTGGCTGCATACATAGCGAAAACCCTTGAGCAGGCTGGCGTAAAGCGTATCTGGGGCGTCACTGGCGATTCTCTGAACGGACTCAGCGATAGCCTTAACAAGATGAAAACTATTGAGTGGATGCCCACCCGCCATGAAGAAGTCGCCGCCTTTGCCGCCGGTGCCGAAGCGCAGCTTACGGGTGAACTCGCCGTCTGTGCAGGTTCCTGCGGACCGGGAAACCTGCACCTCATCAACGGTCTGTTCGACTGTCACCGCAACCATGTTCCGGTGCTGGCGATTGCGGCTCACATTCCGTCATCTGAAATCGGTAGCGGCTATTTTCAGGAGACGCATCCGCAGGAGCTGTTCCGTGAATGCAGCCACTATTGCGAGCTGGTCTCATCGCCGGAGCAGATCCCACAGGTGCTGGCGATAGCCATGCGTAAGGCGATCCTGAATCGCGGGGTTTCGGTGGTTGTGCTGCCGGGGGACGTGGCGCTGAAGGCCGCACCTGAAACCGCCACCACCCACTGGTACTCTGCGCCCCAGCCAACCATTACCCCTGCCGAAGAAGAGCTGAAAAAGCTGGCACAGCTGCTGCGATACTCCAGCAATATCGCCCTGATGTGCGGCAGCGGCTGCGCCGGCGCGCATAAAGAGCTGGTGGAATTTGCCGGTAAGCTGAAGGCGCCAGTTGTGCACGCCCTGCGCGGGAAAGAGCACGTTGAATACGATAACCCGTACGATGTCGGCATGACCGGGCTGATCGGTTTTTCCAGCGGCTTCCACACCATGATGAACGCCGACACGCTGATCCTGCTCGGCACCCAGTTCCCGTACCGCGCGTTCTACCCGACGGATGCCAAAATTATCCAGATCGACATCAATCCCGGCAGCATCGGCGCGCACAGCAAGGTGGATATGGCGCTTATCGGCGATATCAAACCCACCCTCGCCGCCCTGCTGCCGCTACTGGAAGAAAAAACGGACCGCAAATTCCTCGATAAAGCCCTGAGCGATTATCGCGATGCGCGCAAGGGGCTGGACGATCTCGCCAAACCGAGCGAAAAAGCGATCCACCCGCAGTATCTGGCGCAGCAGATCAGCCACTTCGCCGACGACGATGCCATCTTCACCTGCGACGTAGGAACGCCCACCGTCTGGGCCGCGCGCTATCTGAAAATGAACGGCAAACGTCGCCTGCTTGGGTCGTTCAACCATGGCTCAATGGCCAACGCCATGCCGCAGGCGCTGGGTGCAAAGGCGACGGCACCGGAACGTCAGGTGGTGGCGATGTGCGGCGACGGCGGGTTCAGTATGCTGATGGGGGATTTCCTGTCGGTGGCGCAGATGAAGCTTCCGCTCAAAATCGTGGTCTTTAACAACAGCGTTCTGGGCTTCGTGGCGATGGAGATGAAGGCCGGAGGCTACCTCACGGACGGCACCGAACTGCACGACACCAACTTCGCCCGCATCGCCGAAGCCTGCGGTATCACCGGTATTCGGGTGGAGAAAGCCTCAGAGGTGGACGACGCCCTGCAACGCGCCTTCGCCATCGACGGCCCGGTGCTGGTGGATGTGGTGGTCGCCAAAGAAGAGCTGGCGATCCCGCCTCAAATCAAGCTGGAACAGGCCAAAGGTTTTAGCCTCTACATGCTGCGCGCCATCATCAGCGGGCGCGGTGACGAAGTGATCGAACTGGCAAAAACCAACTGGCTCAGGTAAAACATTTCACAAGACCTCTTAAATTAAAGGGATGTGAAATGATTGATTTACGTAGTGATACCGTTACCCGTCCGGGCCGCGCCATGCTCGAAGAGATGATGGCCGCCCCGGTCGGGGACGACGTCTACGGCGATGACCCGACGGTCAACGAACTCCAGCGCTATGCGGCAGAGCTGAGCGGTAAAGAGGCTGTCCTGTTCCTGCCCACCGGCACGCAGGCTAACCTGGTGGCGCTGCTCAGCCACTGCGAGCGCGGCGAGGAGTATATCGTCGGCCAGGGGGCGCATAACTACCTGTACGAAGCCGGCGGTGCGGCGGTGCTTGGCAGCATCCAGCCGCAGCCGATTGACGCCGCGCCGGACGGCTCCCTGCCGCTGGACAAAGTCGCGGCGAAAATCAAAGCCGACGATATTCACTTCGCCCGCACTAAACTGCTGAGCCTCGAAAACACCCATAACGGTAAAGTCCTGCCGCGCGAATACCTGAAAGCGGCATGGGACTTTACCCGCGAGCGTAAGCTCGGCCTGCACGTTGACGGCGCACGTATCTTCAACGCCGTGGTGGAGTACGGCTGCGAGCTGAAAGCGATCACCCAATATTGCGACTCGTTCACCATTTGCCTCTCTAAAGGGCTGGGTACGCCGGTAGGTTCTCTGCTGGTTGGCAGCGCGGACTACATCAGGCGCGCCAACCGCTGGCGCAAAATGACCGGCGGCGGGATGCGTCAGGCGGGTATTCTGGCGGCTGCCGGACTGTACGCCCTGAAAAATAACGTGTCACGCCTGAAAGACGATCACGACAATGCGGCGTGGATGGCAGCGCAGCTGCGTGAAATCGGCGCAGATGTCATGCGTCACGACACCAACATGCTGTTTGTCCGCGTCGGCGATGAGCATGCTGCCGCGCTGGGCGACTTTATGAAAGCCCGAGGCGTGCTGATTAACGCCTCCCCGGTCGTGCGGCTGGTGATGCACCTTGACGTTAACCGCGAGCAGCTGACCGAGGTGGTGAAACACTGGCAGGCGTTTTTACAGCGTTAAGGAGCATACCGTGCCGCAACGTATTCTGGTGCTCGGCGCCAGCGGGTATATCGGTCAGCATCTGACCACTGCGTTAAGCCAGCAGGGGCACCAGGTGCTGGCAGCGGCACGTAACACGGAACGCCTGCTAAAGCTACATTTGCCTGGCGTGACGTGTCACAACGTTGACCTTAGCTGGCCGAAAGCGCTTCCTGCGCTGCTGGAAGGGGTCGATACACTTTACTACCTTGTCCACAGCATGGGCGAAGGCGGCGATTTTATCGCCCACGAGCGTCAGGTGGCGATGAACGTTCGTGATGCGCTGCTGCAAACGCCGGTGAAGCAGGTGATTTTTTTAAGCTCGCTCCAGGCGCCTGAGCACGAGCAGTCAGACCATCTGCGCGCCCGACAGCTGACGGCAGAAACGCTGCGGAGCGCCCGTATCCCCGTTACCGAACTGAGGGCAGGGATCATCGTCGGCGCGGGTTCCGCCGCGTTCGAAGTGATGCGCGATATGGTCTACAACCTGCCTGTGCTGACGCCGCCGCGCTGGGTACGCTCGCACACCACGCCCATTGCGCTGGAGAATTTACTCCATTATCTGGTGGCATTGCTGGATCACCCGGCGGAGCAGCATCGCGTGCTGGAGGCGGCAGGTCCGGAAGTGTTGAGCTATCAGGCGCAGTTCGAACATTTTATGCGGGTGAGTGGCCGCCACCGCTGGCTGATCCCCATCCCCTTCCCGACCCGCTGGATATCGGTGTGGTTTTTGAATGTGATCACCTCCGTGCCGCCGACGACCGCCAAAGCGCTTATCCAGGGGCTGAAGCACGATCTGCTGGCGGACGATCGCGCGCTGCGCGCCTTAATTCCCCAGGAACTCATCCGCTTTGACGACGCGGTGCGCAATACGCTGAAAGAAGAAGAGAAGCTGGTGAACTCCAGCGACTGGGGCTATGACGCGCAGGCGTTTGCCCGCTGGCGGCCCGAGTACGGCTATTATCCGAAACAGGCGGGCTGTACGGTAAAAACCACGGCCAGCCTGGCAGCGCTGTGGGAAGTGGTGAATCAGATCGGTGGCAAAGAGCGCTATTTCTTCGGCAATATTCTCTGGCAAACGCGCGGCGCGCTGGATCTGCTGGTCGGTCACCGGCTGGCAAAAGGCCGCCCTGCCCATCCCTGGCTGAAGGTGGGCGATACCGTCGACAGCTGGAAAGTGATTATTGTTGAGCCTGAAAAACAGCTGGCGCTGCTGTTTGGCATGAAGGCGCCGGGGCTGGGGCGGCTCTGCTTCACCCTCAAGGACAACGGCGACCATCGTGAACTGGACGTTCGGGCATGGTGGCATCCGCACGGAATGCCGGGTCTGTTTTACTGGTTGCTGATGATCCCGGCACACCTGTTTATCTTCCGCGGAATGGCGAAACGGATAGCGCAACTGGCAGAACAAAAGCGGGAAAATAACTAAATAAAACTCTTAATCTTTCACCTTTCCCATTGCAACACATCGTAATTCACGAAAGAATGCGCACGAAATTCTTTTCAACACAGTGGATTGTTATGAAGGTACTGGTTACCGGGGCGACCAGCGGCTTAGGCCGAAATGCGGTCGAGTTTCTGCGCAACAAAGGCATCAGCGTGAGGGCCACCGGTCGCAATGAGGCGATGGGTAAGCTCCTGCAAAAAATGGGCGCTGAATTTGTCCATGCCGATCTGACGGAGCTGGTCTCCTCTCAGGCCAAGGTGATGCTCGCCGGTATCGATACGCTGTGGCACTGCTCCAGTTTTACCTCTCCGTGGGGTACCCAGGAAGCCTTTGATCTCGCCAACGTGCGCGCCACGCGTCGTCTGGGCGAATGGGCCGTCGCCTGGGGCGTGCGTAACTTTATTCATATCTCCTCCCCGTCGCTCTATTTCGACTATCACCACCATCGTGATATTCAGGAAGATTTCCGCCCGGCGCGCTTCGCCTGTGAGTTTGCCCGCAGCAAAGCGGCGGGCGAAGAGGTGATCGACCTGCTGGCCCAGTCAAACCCGCACACCCGCTTTACCGTGCTGCGTCCGCAGAGCCTGTTTGGGCCGCACGACAAAGTCTTTATCCCGCGACTGGCCCAGATGATGCACCACTACGGCAGCGTGCTGTTACCGCGCGGCGGCGATGCGCTGGTGGACATGACCTATTACGAAAATGCCGTTCACGCCATGTGGCTGGCGAGCCAGCCGGAATGCGATAAGCTGGTGTCGGGCCGCGCGTACAACATCACCAACGGCGAACCCTGTACCCTGCGCAGCATTGTGCAAAGGCTGATTGACGAGTTAAAAATCGACTGCCGGATCCGTTCCGTTCCTTACCCGATGCTGGACATGATTGCCCGCAGCATGGAGCGCTTTGGCAGTAAATCGGCGAAAGAGCCTGCGCTGACGCATTACGGTGTGTCGAAGCTCAACTTTGATTTTACGCTGGATATTTCGCGGGCGGAGAACGAGCTGGGATATAAACCGATTGTATCGCTGGATGAAGGGATAGTGCGTACGGCGGCGTGGTTACGGGATCACGGGAAACTTCATCGTTAGCCTTTTGCCCGGTGGCGGCTGCGCCTTACCGGGCCTACAACTGCACCGTACTGTCCCCTCGCCCCCCTGGGGAGAGGGTTAGGGTGAGGGGAAAGAGCAGACACTAAAACGGCAACCCTGGAGGTTGCCGTTTGCTGTTTATAAGGCCGTCCAGGCTTCAGCCCATGCCAGACCTGCGCCAGGTTCATAGTACGTCGGCGCATTGTTACACCAGCCGCTGTACGGGAACGGTTTGCACTGGAACAGTTTACCGTGGTTGTTCACGATATCACCGGCGTTGTACTTGCTATTCGCGCTCCATGCCGGGTAAGACGTATCTTCTCCGGATGGCGTTGCCGCTTTCGCTTTCACGTTCAGCAGGTAAGACGTGGTGCTGCTCAGTTCGCCATCGCTGACGGTCAGGCTCACTTCATACTGCTGCGCCGTCGCAGACTCTGGCGCTGTAAAGGTCACAACCGCTTTGTCCTGACCGGTAACAGTCTGACCATCCTGGGAACGCCAGGTATACGTCAGCGTGTTACCATCTGGATCGGTAGAGCCTTCGGCGCTCAGAGAAACCTGCGCACCCGCTTCCACTGCACCGATCGGACCGGCAATCTGCGCAACCGGCGCGTGGTTCACCACAACCGGCGTTTCATCCGGCGTTGGGGTTGGTGCCGGCGTTTCATCGTCGGATGGCGTCGGTGTTGGCGTGACCGGCGTTTCGTCCGGGGTCTCGGAAGAACCCTCGTCGTTAACAATTTTCACGTTAAAGAAGTGCTGCACGCACTTGCTGTAGTCACCGTCTTTAAATGCGCTGAACGGGGTCTGGTAACCCACCAGCTGGCAAGAGTAGGTTTTGCCGTCCGGGGTATCCGCGCTCCATCCCCAGTCCTGTTCCCAGTAAAGCTTCAGAGCGCCTGCGCCACCTTCGTCGAACTGCTTCATGTTGGCGCAACCCAACACTTCGTTCGCCGGAACAGGCACTTTCAGGTAGTTCGCGAACTCTTTGTAGTACTTGATACGGTTTTGAGACTGCGCAATTTCAGTCGGGCCGCCGCACTCAACGCCGCCGTTGATGATCTGGGTGGTCACACCAAAGCCCGGAACCAGACCGTTGGCTTTATCGTGATCGTTCGGCTGCCATGTACCGTCGATCACCTGCAACATGCTTGGTTTTGGCGGCTGCGGATAGGCGAAGAAGAAGATCGCACTCGCCAGGTTCAGCCAGGTGTCCGCCACCAGCTCAGGTTTGTCGAGCAGCGTACGCACGTCGCCGTACATCGCTTCAGAGAATGGACCGTAGTTGTAATTGTAGGACAACTGTTTCGCACCACGACCGAAGTAGCTCAGGAAATCGCCGTCTTTATCTTTACCGCAAGGCCAGGTCTGCCCCTGCCAGACGTCCGGGTTACATTCGCCGTTATAACCGCCCTTCTGCCCTTCGCTCCAGCCCATTTCACGTACGTGGACCAGCGCCTGACGCCATTCGGCTTCCGGACGCCAGCTTTCGTGGCCGCCGGTCTCCTGGGCAAAGTGGGCAAACATGGTGGCCAGCTCTTTGCGGCAGATGGCGTCGCTGTCACGACCGTCATTGTAGGTCTTACACAGCGCCGGGAATTTACCCACGGCTTTCAGGAAGTTGCTGTAGGTATAGGCCTGCGCGCGCAGCGGGAAGAGATATTCCCAGTCGCTGGCTTTCACAATCCCTTCAACGCGCTTAACGTTGTCCGGGTTCGCCGCCCGGCCTGGCTCAATCAGTTCAACCTGCGCGTTATCCAGCGTCTGGATGGTCTCTTTAACCGAAGCCATCAGCGGGAAGTCCGTCAGTTCCTTCTCTTTCTTCGCCAGATCGCTGGCTTTGATGGTGTACGGCTCACTGCTGGTCTCCTTCAGGTTAGCAGCCTGAGCCATGAGTGGCGCCACGCAGGCTCCCGCAATGAGTACACTCAGTAACGTCCTTTTGTTCATTTCAGTTTTCCTGTTCGTTTAAATTAAATGTTAAAATCCCGGCTTAGGTATTACTCCGTTAATACATAAACCACATTCAGCTGTTTTCACTTTTCGAAGAACACCTTCAGGAATTCTTCAAAAATAAAAAACGTTAATAACGTGCTGCTAATTTCAGTTGCTGATATTTGGCCCAGACCTTATGGGCATATTTCATCCTCTGCGGATAATTTTCTTTTTTCAGTCCGGCGTTATACGCGCCAACGGCTTCCCAGTTATAGCCATACACCCTGATCATCCCGGCAAGGATAGAAGCCCCGACCATGATCGAAGTACATGGCTCCGTGATTAACCGGTATTCGTTGATTCCTCTGCTTTCCAGCGCGGTAAAATGCGAACTGTTGATTTGCATCAGCCCGACATCCCGCGTGCCATCGCGGTTTTGCCCAACCGCATACGGGTTCATTCCGGATTCCACATTCGCTATCGCGTACAGTAAATAAGGGTCGACATGATAATAATGTGCCGCTTTATTCCAACAGTTTGCCAGAGCGCTTTGGCTTATTATCAATAACAACAAAATCAACTTTTTCATTTTTACCTGCTGACAGTTTCGGTTATTTCTCCTTACCAACATCCTGTAAAATGAATTTTGAATCACTCCCCCTCTAAAAGGGGGAGTCATTAATGGGTTAGATTATTTGCAGTCTGTTGATGCGCCTTCTTTTACCCATACGTCGCTGTTGGCTGGGTTATCACCACGGGTCCACCATTTCGCACGGTAAACGTTTCCTTCATAGGTGGTAGTGTCGCCGCCGTTGTAGACCAGGTCAGAACGCCAGTTCATCTTCACGTTGCTCACCAGCTCCCATGCATCCACACCGAAGCCAGGCTGATTGCCCTGGGTCCAGTACTTCGCTTTCCACACCAGATGGTCGAAGCTTACGGTATCGCCACCGTTGTAGATTTTGCTGGATTCCCACGCCGCATATTTGCTGGCGTTAGCATCCACAGGTGCATCGCAGCTCCCTTTGTCAGACGGTGGAGTCACATCATCAGCCGGAGGGGTAACGTCATCCGCCGGGTTAGTGTCTTCGTCATCTGGCACAGGTGCAGGCGCCGCTTTCGGATTCACGGTGACCTGGACGTTAGACTGCACGCTGGTCTTACCGTCGCTCACCACCACGCTCAGGGTGTAGGTAGACGTCGAGCTCACTTCCGGCGCAGTGATGTTCACGTTCGCGGAGTCAGACCCGGTAGCGTGCATATCTGCTGGTACACTCCAGGCGTAGGTCAACGCATCTCCGTCTGGATCCGCGGCCTGGGCATGCAGCGCATAGGTTTCACCTGATTCAAGCGTGATCGCTTCCATTGGGTTTAAAACCGGTGCCTGGTTAGCTTTCGGCGCCTTGTTCACCACCTGGATATCAATCGCGTTGCTCAGGCCTTTTGCATCGGTCACCGTCAGGCGGAACACCATGGTCTGGTCGGACGTCGCGGCGGCAACGTTAAAGGTCGCTTTCGCTTTGGTGCTGTTGGTGATGGTGACCGACGGACCAGAGACCTGGGTCCATTTGTAGGTAATCGCATCGCCATCAGGATCGCTTGAAGCAGAGCCATCGAGCGTGACGGTTACCGGGCCAGACACGTTCTGATCGGCAGAGGACGCGATTGGCGCGTGGTTGGTGACCTCCGGATCAACCGGCGTAGCGTCGCCGCCCAGCAGGCTTTCGTTCATCGCGTTCAGGATGTCACCGGTGTCAGAGTCGATAGACCATGCGAACAGGCCACCCAGTTTATTCGCCAGAACATACTTACCTTTCGCCGTGGTTGAACGCGCATCTTCATACGTGATCAGGTCGCCGGTAGTTTTGTTGAAGACGTAAGGGGCTTCCGCATCAGCGTCGTAGCCGTATTCCCAGCCTGGTTTGCCTTTGTATTCGTTAACGATCTGACGATAGTCAACCACACCGGGTTCCCAGGTCCCTTTCACCATACCTGTAGCGGTGCCGGTGAAAGGATTGTTACCGGTGTAGCCATGCACGCCGGTCCAGCCGCGGCCATACATTCCCGCACCCACCACGATCTTGCCTGGTTGTACGCCCTGGGAAAGCAGCGCGTTAACGCCATTTTCAGTGGTGTAGTCAGTGTCCGGACGCCATGCTGGCGCGCGCAGCGCCGCCTGGTGGCCGAGAACGGTGTTGCTCCAGCCGCCGTAGAAGTCATAGCTCATCAGGAAGATGTGGTCGAGGTACTGCTGAGCGGCAGTGTAATCCACGTCTTCGATCTTATCGCGGCCTGCACCGATGGCGCTGGTCAGTTCATAGGTACGGCCCGTCTGTGCAGACAGCTCGTTCAGCATGGTGCGCAGGTCATGCATCAGCGCGGTATAGGTCGCTTTATCCTGCTGCGGATTGCCCAGGTTTTCGCTCACACCGCCGCCGCCAGGGAATTCCCAGTCGATATCCACGCCGTCAAAGAATTTCCAGGTCTGGAGGAACTCTTTCACAGAAGAGACAAAGCGTGCGCGGATAGCCGGGTCACCCATGTGGAAGAAGGGATCGGAGAGCGTCCAGCCGCCGATAGATGGCAGCACTTTCAGGTCCGGATGCGCTTTTTTCAGCGCCATCAGCTGGCCAAAGTTACCTTTATACGGGTCGTCCCAGCCGGAGACGCCAGCCTGTGGTTTTTGCAGCGCAGCCCATGGGTCGTGGATCGCCACGGTATAGTCAGGTCGGCCCTTACAGTCGTTCTGGAGCACGCGGAAGCTGTTGCCGCCTTCAATGGTTTTCAGGCCGTCGTTGATGCCGTCACCGCCACAGATTGGAATGAAGCCGTAAAGAATGTGGTTGAGGTTTGCCGCAGGGATCTTATCAACCGGGAAGTTACGGTCATAAACGCCCCACTCCGGGAAGTAGGCCGCAACCACTTTATCGGTATGCTTCGCAAACGCTTTGTTATTCTCTTTGAGAGACGTATTCAGCGGCAGCAGGTGGCTACCGTCGGTGTCTGCCACAATAATCAGCTTGCTGGCGCTTTTCGCACAGCCGCTGGCGTTACAGACTTCAACCTGCTCCTGATAACGCCCGCCTTTTTTCACTTTAAACGTTGCAGAGCCCGTCGCGCCGGCTGCGCCGGTCCATACGGTTTGTCCGTCCAGCAGAACTTTCGCTGAAGTTGGCGCATCACCACTCCAGACGTTCCACTCAACTTTTACATCCACGCCATCGTTATGCACTTTGACAAGATTGTTATAATCCTGGGCTGCCTGATCCACTTCCACCAGGGCAAATTTGTCATTGCCATAGCCGATCGTCGGTGCCCCTGGCGCTGCTGCAAATGCGGAGCTGGTTGCCGCCGCAATAAAGAGCGCCAGATATTTTGGCTTCATAAATTTCATTTTTATTTCCTGATAAATTTATTCGTAACGTAATAACCCATGTCTTCCGTGAGATCATGGATGCGTTTCGCGTAATGCGTATTTAACCAACGTGAGTGCCGTGAACAAAAAATTGTTGCTGCGTTGTATTCCTCCATTAAAAGATACAAGCTGAAATTCCGTGTAGCTTATATCTCTTACGATACACTGAGCGTAAAGGGTCGTCCTTCCCTTCCTCCATCAAAAAGATTTATAAAAAATCTTGACCTGTATATTTAAAATGTGAAAGCAAATTGCTGGCTCATAAACACCACTATTCCAGCAAAGGCGAGATAAGGACCAAAAGAAATAGTGAGGTTATTTTTATTTAAATTATTTACGGCGAAATAACCGACAATACCGCTTAACGCTGCCGCCAGTTCAATGGAGGGCAACACCTGCCAGCCGCACCAGGCGCCCAGCGCCGCCAGTAGCTTAAAATCCCCGTAACCCAGACCTTCTCGTCCCGTGATCAGACGAAAAGCCCAGTAGAGCAGCCAGAGCGACAGATAGCCCGCCACCGCGCCGAACAGCGCATCGCGTAGCGGCAACGTGTGGTCAAACGCATGGAGCACTAACCCCGCCCACAGCAGCGGCTGGGTCAGGCAGTCCGGAAGCAGCTGATGCTGCCAGTCGATCATGGCCAGCGGCAGTAAAAAAGCCGCCAGTAACCACAAAGAGAACAGCGCCTGAACGTCCGGCATGCACCAGGCCGTGATGCCAAAAAACAAGGCGGAGATCAGTTCGACCAGAAAGAGTCGCAGCGGGATCGCGCTGCCGCACTGGTGGCAGCGTCCCCGTAATAACAGCCAGCTGAGCAGCGGGATGTTTTCCCACGCGGCAAGTGCGTGCTGGCACACCGGACAGTTCGAGGCCGGAAAGAGCAGATTGCCACTCCCCTCCTCATCCATCACCATCCCCGGTACGCGTTCGGCGACAACGCCAAGAAAACTGCCCACAATGCCGCCCAGGATCGCACTCATTATCGGGAACCCTACCGGAAAGGCGTCCCGCATCAGCGAAAAGGTATTCATGCGTTTTTTGACCAGGTGAGCTGCACCTGCGCTTTCACGTCGCTGAGGTGGTCCACCGGCGTGAGGTTTATTTTTTGCAGTCTCACGCCGGAGGTCTGATTAATTTCACGCAGCCAGCTTCTTAATTCATACACATTCACCCGATTCAACACGAACGATAAAGTTTGCCCCTCCTGGCGCATATCCGTCAGTGAAAGGTTAATTTCATGGGCGCTGTTCTCGACCACCGTACGCGGATTATTCGTTTTGACTATCTGGACCTGAAGATGATTTTTATCAATTTCACTGCGCATCCAGTTAAGGGTTTCTTTTTGTCTTTTAAGCGTCGACTTACTATTTTGAATCATATTATCCAGGGGGATCACTCCCGTGTAATACACCACTGCCCCCACAATGGCAACGGCACATATTTTTAAAATAATTTTTTCCCGGGTGCTATAATTCTGATAGCGTGACTTCAGCTGCGCGATTCGCTCTTTCATTTATGTTTCCCTGCGATCATGGCGGTATACGGTTCGGTTGTTGAAACAGGCTGTAAGGTAAAATCAAAATTCTCACTGGTCTGGTTAACAAACGCCTGCAACGCGGGCTGGTTTTGCGCGCTGACGCTCAGCGTCAGGGTGTTTTGCTGCGCATCGTATTCCAGCAGCTCGATCTCCATCGCAGGGACTGACTGCCGGGCGTTCTCCAGCTCATCAAGCTGAAGAAAGAATCCCTTGCTCTGTTTTTTCAGGCTTTGACCAAAGTGATATTTGATATTGGTCTGCTGGCGCATGCTGGGGAAATGGTGCTGATAAACCTGGACGATCTCCTCCTGCACCCGATTTTCCTGCTGCACCAGCATCCAGGCCATTGCAATGCGTGGCCCCAGCAGCAGAGCAACAGACAGCACACCCGCCGCCACCATCGCGGCTTTCATACTTTTCGCCGCCCGCCCATTACCGGCCTTAAGGCTGAATTCACCGTGAAGCAGGTTAACGCGGCAGGTTTGCCACTGCGGCTGAATCAGTGCCAGCGGATGCTGCCAGGCATGCTGCACGTCAACGTGCACCTTCGCAGGCGCATCGCCGTAACACCACACTTCCCCGACCCCGGCTTTCTGCATTAACAGCGGCAGCAGGGTTGCCTCCATTTCACCCGCCACATGGGGCGATAAACGCAGCCAGTAGCTATCATCCTGTGCGACCAGCGTGCTGCCCCCTGTCGTCACGGGCAGCAGCCAGGCATCAGGCAGGGCCTGAATCACGTTTAATCCGGCCTCCTGACAGCGGGTTAATGCCGCGCGCAGGCGGTCGGCGTCAATGGCCACGGCGTCGACGTCGGCGCCTTTTTTGTGGAGTACCGTCCAGTGGAGGTTGTCCACGTCGCCAATCAGCGTCTCTTCCGCCATCCACGAGAAGGCCATCGCCTGAGAAGCCACCTTTTTCGGCAGCGTAAAATGGCGGAAAATCATGTCGCTGGCGGGCAACAGGAGACAAACGCGCGTAGCCAGGGGGTGTTCGGCCAGCATCTCCAGGCTGTCGACCACCTCAACGCGCTCGCTGCCGGACTCACACCACATTATTTTCCCGCCCTCGCGGCTGTCGGGACGAACAAAAAGTACCTGTTTCATAACGTTCTACTTTTCTTATTCAATCATTCGGTAACGACGCTGCCACGTCACGATCTCACCGGCTTCGTTATTCACCTGAAGCTGGCTGACCACGCGAAGCGTTAATTCATCGGTATTGCCGGTGTAATTCACGCGGAAGTACCGGCTGTTTATAGAAAATTGATCCGCCACCTGCGGGAGATCGTCTTTTAACTGCGGGAAGGCCTGCTCCAGCGCTTTGCTGAACGCTTCCATATTTTCCCAGCCCGATTCCGGACGCGCATCCAACAGGCGAACGGCGTCATCCCGCGTCAGTTTTCCCGGGAACATGGCCGCCAGCACGGCGGCCTGTTCCGGTTGCAGAGTGTTGACATCGACCTTGCTGACAGTGTCCGGCAGCGCGCATAGCAGCTTGCTCACCTTCGGATACGCCGTAACAGGGAACGCCGGCAGCAGTTTGATTTCTGCGATGCTGCGCATCATCTGATTTGCCGGTTGCCGCGCGGGCACGACGCCAGCCCACGCATCGCTTTCGGCCCCCTCCTTCGCCGTGGTGCTGTCACCATCGAGATAATCCACCAGCTGGAAATAGACCGCCTCCGCCGTGCCCGGGCTGAGGCCGCTTTCCGTCAGGAGTTGTTCAACAATCCGCTCTTTACGCGATTTTTCCGCCACCCCGGGAGCGCTTTGCCCCTGGGGTGCGATGTCGGCGGTCAACAGGTTATTGACGTTAAAGCAGTCCTGCGCATCTTCCACCTGGCTCACGACCGTATAGTCCTCACCCTGCGTCTCCAGCGGCTGATGCCAGTCGCCGTCCAGGGCCAGCGGCTTGCTCTCGCCGCTGGCGTCGGTCTGTAACCGGTCCTTCACCACTTTTTCCTGGGTTTGCATCGCCCAGCGCAGCTGCTGCTGGCTTACCTGATAATGCGTTTTCTGCAAATTACGGCAGAACTGCTGGCTGATTTTGGCGGCCAGCGCCGACATCATCACCAGCAAAATCAGCACCACCAGCAGGGCGACGCCCTGTTGTTGACGGATCCGTTTCATGGTCTGGTCTCCGGCGAAGGCGCTGGCGCTGCGGCAGCGGCCACCTCCGGCATATCACCCGGTGTAGTGAACACCCAGCGCCAGGTATCCCCGTTTTCCATCGTCAACGTAACCTCCACGCCGTCCGGCAGATGGGCAGCGTCGTGCCAGGCTGTCAGCCAGCCCTGACGATAAAACCGCCACTGCAATGATTTTACGCCGCTGACAATCGGCACTTCGTCAGGCTTAACGTCCGCCGGGCCGTCAATGACCGGCCAGACGTCGCGATACAAACGCCCCTCTTCCAGCCGCCAGCGCACGCGCTCCAGCTGGACCGTTCCGCTCACGCCATTCAGGGTGGTCAGTTCAAGAGCATCGCCCTCCTGACGAAACAGCTCCGGCTCATTACGCGGGGCGCGCGCCTGAAGCTGGAAAAAATCACGCTCCATCAGACTCCAGGCGCGCTGAAGCTGGTTGAGCTTTGCGGCGCTGGCATCGGTGGCCGAGCTGGTACGCATCGCGCCGTCCAGAATTTGCCAGGCCAGGGTGCTGATCACCGCGAAGATAGTCAGCGCAATCATGATCTCCAGCAGGGTAAATCCGCGCTGGCGTCGCGTTTTCTTCACTTGCTCTCTCCCGGCGGAATGATGCGCAGGGAGATAACCGGCTGGCTCTCATCGCTTTCCGCATACACGCGTAGGGTATTCGCCCAGACGTTGTCGGCGGTTTTCACCCGCTGCTTACGCCAGTTCCAGCTGCGCCCGCCCATGATTTCCGTCCCCTGCTGTTCAGCATCCGGGAAGTCAGTTCTGGTGAGCTGTGCCTCCGCCAGCTGGTTTTCCGCCACCCAACTGGCCTGCAAGGTATCGGCCAGTCCATGGGTAAAACGTACGTTCAGGGAGACCGAGTTCATCAGCGCCAGCGCGGCGGTGGAGAAAATCACCAGAGCGACCATCACCTCCAGCAGCGTCATCCCCTTTTGCTTTTTGTTGCCGTTAGCCATCGTTTTCTACCGATACCGGCGCCGCACCGTGCGACACCACGCGGAAATGGTGCTGTTTGTCGTAACTTTGCAGCGTCAGCGTAAAGCGGCTGATTTCACCGTCCGGTAAAAAGATCACCTGCGGCTCGGACGTCACCGTCGCGGCCAGACGCTGCGGCGAGAGCGACACGTGCATCTCTTCCGGAAAATCACCTTTGGTGTTAATGCGTCCGGCAGATAATGGCACCCAGTGACGCTCGCCATTTTTATCGGCGATCGTCACCAGCTGATATTTATCGGTGGCGATCACCAGCCCGACAATATTTCCGTCCATCACCGCACGGTCTGAACCATAATCAACGAGGGCTTTTAATTGCTGGCCAAATATATCCGCGCCGCTGCGCGAAGGAATGGTGGACACCACCATCATGGCGCAACTGGCAAATATCACCAGCGCCAGAATAATTTCCAGCAACGTAAAGCCGCGTTGATTTTTCATTATTTCTCTTTCTTATCCAGAGACCAGTTGGTAATGTCATCGGCGGTATTGGCTTCGCCGTCCGGACCGGTTGAGAAGACGTCCACCGCGCCGTGTTCACCCGGGCTCACCAGAAGATAATCGTTGCCCCAGGGGTCCTGCGGCAGGCGACGGATATAGCCGTCCGTGCGGTAGCCGTTCGGGATTGGCGCGATTTCAGGTTTGGTCACCAGCGCCTGCAAACCCTGCTCTGTGGTCGGGTAGCGGTGGTTATCCAGCTTGTACATATCCAGCGAGCCTTCGAGCGCGACAATATCGCTGGTTGCTTTTTGCGTATCGGCTTTTTCCTTATTGCCCATTAAATTTGGCACCACCATACTCGCCAGTACGCCGAGAATAACAATGACCACCATTAATTCGAGCAATGTAAAGCCCGCCTGGCGAGCCAGGTTTTTACGTTTTAAAGCCATGATTTAACCTACCATATTATTAAGTTGCAGAAGCGGTTGTAATATTGACAGAACGATGAATAAAACAATCGTCGCCATGGATACCACCAGCGCCGGTTCAAAGACCGACAGCGTTAATGTAATTCGATGTTGTAAGGCCGATTCCTGATTTTCCGCCGCGCGATCCATTAAATTACCTAATTCCCCGCTCTCTTCACCGGAGGCAATCATATACAGCATGGTGGGCGGGAATAATTTCGCCTGTTCCAGCGCCGCATACAGCGACGCCCCCTGGCGCACGGTGTCGGCGGCCTGCTCCAGCACCTGCCGGGCATAGCGGTTTTCAATACCGTCCATCGCGATATACATTCCCTCCAGCAGCGGCACGCTACTGGCCTGCAAAATGCTCAGGGTACGGATATAGCGGGCGCTGTTGATGGCGCAGACCAGCTTTTTAATCGGCGAGCCGTTCACCAGCCAGCTGTGCCAGCGAAAACGGTTTTTGGCATTCCTCAGCCAGGTTTTGAAGCCGATAAAGCCGCCGCCCAGAATGCCCACAATATAAATGCCCCAGGCTTGCAGGAAATCACTGACCGCAATCAGCGTCCGGGTGGTGATCGGCAGCTGTTGCTTCATGTGGGTAAACTGCTCGATCACCTGCGGCACCACCGCCACCAGCAGGATGCTGATGACCGCGATGGCGACCACGGTGAGGGTTATCGGGTAGACCATTGCCTGCGTCAGCTTGCTTTTCATCTTCTGGCGCTGCTCGTTGTACTCCGCCAGCTTTTCCAGCACGTCGCCCAGGTGACCGGTTTTCTCCCCGGCCATCACCAGCGTGCAGTAAAGCTTGTCGAAGGTGCGCGGAAACTGGCTGAAGGCATCGAACAGGGTGTGGCCTTCCACCACCTTCTCGCGGATCTCCACCACCATCGCCGCCAGCTTTTTGTCTTCCGTCTGCTTTGAGATCGCTTTCAGCGCGCTCTCCAGCGGCAGCGCGGCGTTGACCAGCGTCGAAAGCTGACGGGTAAACATCGACAGCACCGGAGTGGAGAGCTTCACCCCGGTTTTCGCTTTCCCGCCAGCCGCCGTTTCGCGGGTTTCGGTGATGCTGACGGGCATCAGCTTTTGCTCGCGAAGCCACTGGCGAACCTGCTTCTGCCCCTCGGCCTGTAACGTCCCGCGCTGTGTTTTCCCCGCGGCATCCGTTGCCGTCCAGGCGTAGAAAGCCATTACGCATCCCCCCCACGTTCGGCGGTGACGCGCATGACCTCTTCCAGAGACGTCACGCCGCCGATCACCTTCAGCAGCCCGTTTTCACGCAGGCTGTAGGCATGCTTAAAAAGCTGCGTTTCGAGGGACATTTCGTCCTTATCTTCATGGATGGCGCGGCGCATGGCGCTGTCCACCACCAGGAATTCATGGATACCGGCGCGGCCCTGATAGCCGCTCTGACGGCAGTGTTCGCACCCCACCGCGCGGTAAATCGCGTCTGGCGGCGCGGCCATAAAGCTGAACAGCGCTTTTTCATTGGCGTCCAGCGGACTGGTGGTCCGGCAGTGCGTACACAGCCGACGCACCAGACGCTGGGCAATGACACCGAGCAGCGATGAACCGATTAAGAAGGACTCCAGCCCCATATCCCGCAGACGGGTTATCGCCCCTGCGGCACTGTTGGTGTGCAGCGTCGACATCACCAGGTGACCGGTCAGCGACGCCTGCACCGCAATCTGGGCGGTCTCACCGTCGCGAATTTCCCCGATCATCACCACGTCCGGGTCCTGACGCAGAATGGCGCGCAGCCCGCGGGCAAAGGTCATGTCCACGCGCGGGTTAACCTGCGTCTGCCCCACCCCTTCCAGCTCGTACTCAATCGGGTCTTCCACGGTCAGAATGTTGCGTTCGTGGCCGTTCAGCGCCGAAAGAATGGCGTACAGCGTGGTACTTTTACCGGAACCCGTCGGGCCGGTAACGAGGATGATCCCGTGCGGGCGGTCGATCAGCCCTTTCAGCTTCTCCAGCTCTTCATCAATCAGCCCCAGCTTGTTGATGTCGGGCTTGAGATTGCTTTTATCGAGCAGGCGCATCACCACGCGCTCGCCGTACTGGGACGGAATGGTCGACACACGCACGTCGATGGCCTTGCGACCGATGCGCAGGGAGATACGGCCATCCTGCGGGAGGCGTTTCTCGGCGATGTCCAGTTTCGACATCACCTTGATACGCGACACCAGCAGCGGGGCGAGCTTACGCGCCGGTTGCAGCACCGGGCGCAGCACGCCGTCAACACGAAAGCGAATGCTCAGGGTGCGCTCAAAGGTTTCGATATGAATATCCGACGCGCCGTCCTTCACCGCCTCGCCGAGAATGGCGTTGATCAGGCGGATCACCGGCGAGTTTTCATCGTTATCGAGCAAATCTTCGTTATCCGGGATCTCCTCGGTTAACGCCATCAGATCGATATCCGCGTCCATATCGTCCACCAGCTGCTGCGACACGCCGCTGCTCTGCTGCCAGATTTTGGCCAGCATCTCGTCAAACGCTTCCGGCGCCAGGGTAACCGGGACAAACGCGCATCCCAGCACCCGACGCACCTCCAGCAGCGCTAACGCCGGGGTGTCCTCACGGATATAGACGTCATTGTTGTAAAGCAGAACGCCGTTTTCTTTTGCGTAGTTGCTGCTACACAGGGTTTTAGTCAGTTCGTCCACGTTTCCCCTCCGCCTTACTCTTTAAACGGATTGCGTGCCGCGTGGGTTTTCACGGGTGCAGTGCTGGCGGCAGGAAACGCTGGCAGTACGGCGTTGTCGCTCGGCTCAACGATACCGAGCTTTTTCTCTTCCACGCGCTGCATCTGGCGCACCCGGATCTGGTCGTATTTCTCTTTCGAGGCTGCGCTGTAGTTGTCGTCGTCACGCAGGACGGTGGTATGAATAAACACCATCAGGTTGCGTTTAGAGGTATCCTGCGAGGTGTAGCGGAACAGCTGCCCGACCAGCGGGATATCGCCGAGCAGCGGCACTTTGGAGACCGACTGTTTGGTCACATTTTCCATCAGGCCGCCGAGCACCACCGTCTGGCCACTGTGGACCATCACTTCGTTATTAATCGTGCGCGTGTTGAAGGTTGGGCCGAGGCTGGAATCTTCCGTTGCGCTGTTGTCGACGCTGGATACTTCCTGCTCAATCTTCAGGTGGATCATGTCGCCATCGTTGATTTGCGGCACAATCTTCAGCTTGGTCCCCACGGTTTTACGCTCAACCGAGTTAAAGACGTTGTCGCCGCTGGTGGTTTGCGAACCGGAAAGCACCGGCACATCCTGACCGACGTTGAACGACGCTTCTTTATTATCCAGCGTGACCACGCTTGGCGTGGAGAGGATGTCGTTTTTACCGTCGGTGGAGAGCGCGGTCACCAGCGCACCGAAATCACCGTTAAAGAAGCCGGTCGCAAGGCCCGTGAAGCTCGCCCCTTTCATGGTGCCATTTTTAATCTGGCTGATTGGCAGGCCGGTAGCGCCAAACTGCACGCCGCCGTGCTTGCTCGTCCACTGCACGCCAAGATCCAGGCCGTTGCCGTCCTGCACTTCGGCAATGATCGCTTCCACCAGCACCTGCGGACGGCGAATATCCAGCTTGTCGATCACCTTCTCCAGGGAGTTCATCACGTTAGGCTGCGCGGTGATCACCAGGGAGTTGGTCGACTCGTCGGCGGTAATGTTCAGGTCGGTTGAGGCGCTCGCGGTTTTCGCTTTGGCCGCGCCCGGCTTGTCTTTCAGCTGCTCGCCAATCCCCGTCAGCACCGGTACCACTTTGGTGGCGCTGGCATATTTGAGGTAGAAGACGCGGGTGTTCCCCTCGTTATTCTGCTCGCGATCCAGCTGATGGATAAGGGAACGGGTACGCGCGCGCGCATCTTCCGAGCCGCTGATCACCAGGCTATTGGTTTCGTCATCCGCCACCACCTTGGTCGCCAGCTGCGGCGCATTCTGCCCCTTCTGCTCTTCGTTGTTGAGGTTATTCAACATATCCGAAAGCTCTTTGGCAGAGGCAAAGCGCAGCGGGATGATTTCGCGGCGCTGAATACCGTCTTTATCGACGCGCTGAACCAGATCCACCAGGCGGTTCACCACCGAGGCTTTACCGGTTAACAGCAGGACGTTGGACGGCTCAAAGTGGACCACATTCCCGATGCCGGTGGCATCGTTGAGCTGACGCAGCAGCGGGGCCAGCTCGCGAACGGGTACGTTTTCCATACGCACCACGCGGGTGATAATCTCGTCACCTTTGCCCGGGTTCTTGCTGTCTGCCAGCGGCGCACCGGCGGTACGCGCTACGCTTGAGCGCACCACTTTGACCATGCCGTTGTCCATCGGGATCACCGACAGGCCGTAGAGATCCAGCACGCTCAGGAAGAACTGGTAATACTCATCCTCCGTCAGCACGTTGTAGGTTCTGACCGAGACGGTTCCCTGGACGGACGGATCGACCAGAATAGTTTTGTTGAGATTGCGACCTACCGTATCGATAAACTCGCGAATATCAGTATTTTTAAAACTTGCGCTAAAGTTAGCTGCAAGCAGCGAACTGGAATATAACGACAATGCGGTCAGCGCCACGCACGCCCAGGGAAATTTTTTCATGTCTGCACACTTATTAATTATTTAGAACATTAACCCGAATATTTTCAAGGTGAGCGTGACGTCGTACGATGACCTCCGCTTCTTTCATTTTCGACCAGTTGGCAATAATGCTTTTCGCTTTTGCTTCATCGGTCATATCGACAGAGTTAACCTGAATCGCCACATCGCCTTTTTCCAGACCTGACTGACTGTAAAAGGCGGAGGCATTCCTTGGGTTTATCCTGTAGCCTTCCAGTCGGCCTTTTTCAATGATGGGTTTTAACACCAGATAATCATCAAGATGCACACTCTCTGCGCCAGCATCTTTCGTCGATTTTGTAACCGGGCCGCTCTCCACGCCCCCCTTAAAATAGTCCGGTTTATTTAACGCCAGTACCTGCGTAGCACCTTCATAATTAACCACCACATTATCTTTGTTTATTTCCTGAATAAATGCGTCGTTAAACCCGGCGAGCGGTTCACCCTCGCGGTAGCTTCGCTGGCCGCCCGGGGTTTTGATGACAGCGAAGGAGAGCCAGGCGTCATCACTGCGCACAATGCCTTCAATCTCCGCCGCCAGCGGGGGTTTTGCCGCAGCCGATAAGTTCTCCTGACGGACGGCAGCCGTAAAAAGCGTGAAGGGTTTGTCTTCGCGCGTTTTTTTCAGCGGCTGTAGGTCAGAATTAGCAAACTTATTCATAACTTTTTTATAATCTTTAAAGGTGAGATAGCCTTGCTGGCCACAAAAAATGAGCAGCAAAAACATAATACAAGGCGTTATCCACCGTGACAGAAATGAGAACCTCATTTTTTATCCGGCCTATAGCAAAGCAAAAATAAGCAGCGTCATACTGCGCCAATATGGAGGAAAATAGTAATAAGCTGTTGCAAACGCGACCACTGACTTCGCCACCAACTTTCATAAAGAAAAATATTGACCGTATAAATTCCAGATGTTAGGCGCAGCCGGCTGGATATTTTTACTCTGTCTGCAAATTGACCGCTCAGGGGCATTACCTTACTTTCTGCTGCTGTTGCTATTCCTAATCAGAGACGGTAAGTCGTTATGTATCAGAGCCACTTTAATTTTAACAATCCGCCATTCAGGACAATCACTCGTTTATCCGGTGATTTTCTGGTGCCTTATCATCAGGACGTGTTCAACCTGCTGAAAAAGAAAACCCAGCTGGCGGGAATTATCGGGCTTTTTTGCGACGACGCTCCGCTTCTGGGTCAGTTCATCGACGCGCTTAAAGCCAGCAACCATACCGTTCTTGCCATCAACGCATTTCCCAAACTGAGTGCCAGTAGCCTGCTGTACAAACTCAACCCGGGAACGAAAGTGATTAAAGATCGCATGCAGGCGGTGGATGCCGTCCTGCGCCAGTGGCAGGAGGGGAAAGCGAAATCCAGAGTAGTGACGATCGCCCATGCCGAAGCCATGAAGGAGAGCTGCCGTGAAGTCCTGGGAACGCTGCTCACGCGCGCCCAGGAGCTGAACTTCCGGCTCGCCGTGGTACTGACGGGCACTGCGGATCAGGAGATCCTGCTAAAGCAACCTGAACTGCGCGAATATACGCACACGCATCATGCCCTGCGCCCCCTGACCTGCCGCGAATACCTGAGCTATGTTCAGGCCCAGTGCGAAGAACACGGCTGCGAAAACTCGCCGTTGCCGCCTGCCCGCGTGCGCAAAATGCACACGCTGACCAAAGGCAACATCAGCAAACTGAATGCGCTGGCGCACCTGTCAATGCTCGCCGCCTGGACGGAACGCGCGGCGCAGGTCAGCCCACGTCATTTACGTCTGGCGGCGGGAGAGATCCTGCCCGCCCAAAAACACGGTAAGCGCCTGGCGACCGTGGGGCTGTTTGCGTCCGTGCTGTTTGCCGCCTGCGGCTGGTATTTGACCTCATCGATCGGCGCACGCCTGCCGATCCAGCTGCCGGTGCCCGTCAGCTGGAAACAGCAATCGCTAAAAGTCGAAGCGCCCGTAGTGCCGGTTATCGACAACGAAATAGTTAATCAGCCGGATGCGATGCATCAGTTGTATCTAATGTGGGGGTATGACGCCTCGGCCGAAGATGCGCTGTGCCAGAACGCCGCCAAAGTGAACCTGATGTGTAAACAGGGGAACGCGTCGCCGGAGACGCTGGCGCAGGAAGGGTATCCGTGGGTCAGTGAACTGAAAACCAGCGGCCATCTTAACTATGCGGTGGTAGCCAGGGTCGGGGACACGTCCATTGACCTGTTAATGAATAACCGGACCTGGCAGGTGAGCCGCAGCTGGTTTAACCGGCACGCGACCGGCAACTTCACCCAACTGCACCGCCTGACGCCGGAAGGTAAAGACGCGATCGGCGCGACCAGCGACAGCAAAGATATGGCCTGGCTGGATCAGCAATTAAGCCTGGCGCTGAGCCAGCCTGAAACGCATGCCCGGATCTGGACCGCAGAGATGATGAAACGCACCCGCGAGTTCCAGCAAAAAATGCATCTGCACGTGGATGGCATCCCCGGGGAAGATACGCTGATGCAGCTGATGCGCGTGACCAACAGCACGCCGAGCGTACTGATTCAGGCCACCCGCACCACCCCGGACGCGAAAATGCAGGAGAAGAAAGCCTAATGTCGACCATCTGTCTTGCGGCCCAGCGCAGCTATACAACCGGGGAAGCGGTCTGGTTTTCGTACCGTCTCCCCAGCCTGAAAAACATATTCGGCAAAACGGCGTTATGGCTGGTCGGGCTTTGCGCCATGCTGGTTGTCGGCCTGTATATGCACATCTACTGGAACCTGCGCCACCCGGCGCCTGAACCGGTCAACGCCAGCGTTGCAAAACCGGAAACGCAGCTTTCGGATATGCATTACGTATACGTGAGTAAACCGTTCCCGCATCCGCAGCCTAAAGCTGCGCCAGTGCCTGTTGATGTTCCACCGATGCAGGATCTGCCGATCAACAGTGATGATGCCGACTGGCAGCAGGCGCCTGACGGCGTGGTGCCGCACGACACCTCGCGGGAGACTTTACCCGGAACCGAGGCGCATGAGCACGATACCGCTCCCGCCAGCACGGGCAGTGAAGAGTCATCATTAACGGAATTATTTAAGCAGGCGCTAAAAGAGCAGGAGCAGGATTATTCTCAAGGAAAAATTCCCGCGCCGCCGGTTGACGAAACGCAGGATAATTCAAAAGCCAGTGTAAAAAACAGTGGAAATAGCCGTTCTCCTTTCAGTGAAAAAGGAGACGGCGGGAGCAGGTATTAATATTTTTCAGGCAGTGCGGTAAGGTTAAGCAGTCGACCTTTTTCCACCACAATATATTGACCCTTTTTCAGATCGGAGAGGATTTTAATAATAGTGCTACGTGCCAGGTTAGTGTATTCCTGAATGTAATCATAAACGTTAATATCACGCTGTTGTTGAACAATCAGGTCGTTAATCTCATATAAAAATTCGCGGACAACGGAATACGCACTGCGGGCAACCAGAACATCATCACGTTTGCTCAGCATGCAGATGTACCAGGAAAGGACTTTGGTCAGTTCTGGCCACAGATTTTTTTCGGTCATCAGCTGGGCGAAGACCTCTTTCTTGATCGAGCGAACAACCGTATTCGTCCGAACAAGGCCGTACATATGGGTGGCGTTGTAATACATTGACGACAGGCCGAAAATGCATTGCCCGGTGACGGTGAACATGCACAGTTCGTCAGATTCACGTCGAAATTCGACTTCACCGCTGACGATAATATGAATATAGCCGGAATCAGAGGTGGAAATTTTCTGCCATTTTTTTAACGTTCTTTCTTCAACGCCTGAGGTTGCAGAAATGATCTTTTCCATTTCATGTTGCGGACGTAATTTTTTTCCATAGATGCTTAACATTGTTATACCCGATTTAAGATGTGATTTTTAAAAAGAATGGCCACGGTGTTGTTACCGAGCCATAAATATTTTTCCTGATGAAAACGTCAAGAATAAACAAAAAAAGAGTGAAGCTTTTTATTAATTCGCCAAATTACTTAGCGCGCTATGTGTCCATCTTAAATCCGGATAATTTTAAGTCAATTAACTAAAAATGAAATGAGTTTGTACTTAGGATTAATCTGATAGGAACTTACGAAAATATACTCATTCGGGGGTAGTTCGAAGGTTTACCCCTGCCCGTATTTCTCTAAAAGTGCTTCGGCAATCGCCATGGTTTCCACATCCGCTACGCCATTCCATAACTGCGGACGGAAATGCATCTGGAAAACCATGATGATGCGTTTTTGCTGTTCGGGCGTACTGTTTTCTGGCACTTCGTAACCGTAGCGCGCCAGCAAATCGAGCAGTGCTGCGGTATCAACCTGCTGATAATGCGGTCGCCCGTTGATATAAAAATCTACGCGCGCCGGATCAGGCCAGGCTCCGATACCCTGCTGCGCCAGTTCGCGCCACGGAAACAGTGGCCCAGGATCGTCTTTACGCTGCGGGGCGATATCCGAGTGTGCCACCACGTTCTGCGGTTTAATGTCGTAGCGGGCGATGATGTCTCTGGCAAGCGGGATCAGCGCCGCAATTTGCCCCGGTTCGAAGGGGGTAAAGGTTTTCACGTCACCGGTTTTCCGCCAGCCGCGGTTTTCCAGCTCAATGCCGACGGAGGTATCATTTATGCGGTTGGTGCCACGCCAGAAGCTGATGCCCGCATGCCAGGCCAGTTCGCTCTCCGGGACCAGCTGCCAGATACGCGGTTTGCCCTGCGGAGCTGGCGGCTTTGCGGGGATGAGATAGTGAGAGCTGACGTTTTTATCGGTCAGGGTCGCAAGCGAGGTGTCGAAATCATCGGCGGTGTAGTGAATAACCAGCACCTTTATACGCGGGTAGGCCGCCTGCGCCTGATGGCGCGTATCCAGCTCGTACGCGCCTTTATCAACAATGCCCTCTTCCGAGGCGCATCCTGCCAGCAACATCGCCAGCAGGAGGGTTGAGAGCGAACGCTTCATCGACGGGTCTTCACCGCCGTGCCGCTTACGCTCACCATCAGCATGCTGGCATCTTTTCCGACCGTTTCGTAGTCGATATCAATGCCCACCACCGCATCCGCGCCCAGCGCTTTGGCCTGCTCGCCCAGCTCCTTAAACGCAATCTCGCGCGCTTTACGCAGCTCTTTCTCGTACGCGCCGGAACGACCCCCGACGATATCCCGAATGCCGGCAAAGAAATCGCGGAAAATGTTTGCGCCCAGAATCGCCTCACCGGTGACCACGCCGCAGTACTCGGTAATCGGTTGACCTTCCAGGGTTGGCGTTGTTGAAAATTGCATACTTTCTCTCCTTCTTTAGCGTTCAATGCGTTAGCGACAGCATTATCGGTTCGTTACGCTATGATTGAAAGGATAGTTAATAAATAAGGAAATCAACATGCGCTACTCTGCTTTAACGCTTTTAGTGCCATGCGCGCTGGTGCTCAGCGCCTGCACAACGCCGGTCACGCCAGCCTTTAAGGATATCGGAACCCGCAGCGGCCCTTGTATTGAGGGTGGCCCGGATGCCGTGGCGCAACAATTTTATGATTACCGTATTCAGCATCACGGTAATGACCTGACCGCCCTGCGCCCGTACCTGAGCGATAATCTGGCGAAACTACTCACCGACGCTTCGCGCGATCCGCAGCACAACGCCCTGCTGTCATCCGATCCGTTCTCCAGCCGCGCCACGCTGCCGGACAGCGCCGACGTCGCCAGCGCGTCCACCATACCGAATACCGACGCACGCAATATTCCCCTGCGCGTGAAGCTCACCCAGGGGACGCAAACCTGGCAGGATGAGGTGCTGATGATCCGTGAAGGCCAGTGCTGGGCAATAGACGATGTGCGCTACATTGGCGGCAGCGTTCATGCCCCGGCGGGCACCCTTCGCCAGTCGATCGAGAACCGCTAACGCCTCCGTTCAATAAACGTTAACCCCGTAAAATGTCCGGCATTTCCTGCGGAATGCCGACATTTATACTCGCCCCCCATTCCCGTCGCTATTTTGTGCTATGTTTAAGAGGAAACACGGGTTATATTTAACTTTTAACGCAGAAATATTGCATAACTATTCTGTCAACGGTACTATCTGCGGCCTCAATTGCTATAGATTGCCTGGATGAGTAAAGACTGCCCCGATGAGTATTAAACTAAACGGCATTAACTGCTTCTACGGCGCACACCAGGCGCTGTTCGACATTACGCTGAGTTGCCCGGAGGGCGAAACGCTGGTTTTGCTCGGCCCAAGCGGCGCGGGAAAAAGCTCCCTTCTGCGTGTTCTTAATCTGCTTGAAATGCCCCGTTCGGGGACGCTGGCCATCGCCGGTAACCATTTTGACTTCGCGAAAACCCCGTCTGATAAAGCGATTCGTGAACTGCGTCAAAACGTGGGCATGGTTTTCCAGCAATACAATCTCTGGCCGCATCTGACGGTGGTGCAAAACCTGATTGAAGCCCCGTGCCGCGTGCTTGGCTTAAGCAAAGACCAGGCGATGGCGCGTGCGGAAAAGCTGCTGGAACGTCTGCGTCTGAAACCGTACAGCGACCGGTATCCTTTACACCTCTCTGGTGGTCAGCAACAGCGTGTGGCGATCGCCCGTGCGCTGATGATGGAGCCGGCGGTGCTGCTGTTTGACGAGCCAACCGCGGCGCTGGACCCGGAAATTACCGCCCAGATCGTGAGCATTATTCGTGAGCTGGCGGAAACCAACATTACCCAGGTCATCGTGACCCACGAGGTGGAAGTGGCGCGCAAAACCGCCAGCCGCGTGGTCTATATGGAAAACGGGTATATCGTTGAGCAGGGTGACGCAAGCTGCTTCACTAACCCGCAAACCGATGCCTTCAAAAACTATTTATCTCACTGATGTGTTAGGGAAATTATAATGAAAAAAGTATTGATTGCCGCGCTGCTTGCTAGCGTCAGCCTTTCCGCTACCGCAGCCCAGACCATCCGTTTCGCCACTGAAGCGTCCTACCCTCCGTTTGAATCCATTGATGCGAACAACAAGATTGTTGGCTTCGACGTGGACCTGGCAAACGCCCTGTGTAAAGAGATCGACGCGACCTGTACCTTCAGCAACCAGGCGTTCGACAGCCTGATCCCAAGCCTGAAGTTCCGCCGTATCGACGCCGTAATGGCCGGAATGGACATCACTCCGGAGCGAGAAAAGCAGGTTCTGTTCACCACCCCTTACTATGACAACTCGGCCCTGTTCATCGGTCAGAAAGGTAAATACGCCTCCGTTGACCTGCTGAAAGGCAAGAAAGTCGGCGTGCAGAACGGCACCACGCACCAGAAATTCATCATGGATAAGCATCCGGAAATCACCACCGTGCCGTATGACAGCTACCAGAATGCGAAGCTGGACCTGCAAAACGGTCGTATCGATGCGGTGTTCGGGGACACGGCTGTCGTGACCGAATGGCTGAAAGCGAACGACAAGCTGGCCGCCGTGGGTGACAAGGTGACCGATAAAGACTACTTCGGTACAGGTCTGGGTATTGCCGTACGTCAGGGCAATACCGAGTTGCAGCAGAAATTCAACGCTGCGCTGGAAAAAGTGAAGAAAGACGGCACCTACGAAACCATCTACAAAAAATGGTTCCAGAAGTAATTCCTGATGAATGAAATTTTTCCTTTAGCAAGCGCCGCCGGGATGACCGTCGGCCTTGCCGTTTGTGCACTGATTATCGGCCTCGTACTGGCGATGTTCTTTGCGGTGTGGGAGTCCGTTAAGTGGCGCCCTGTCGCATGGCTCGGTTCAGCGCTGGTGACTGTGCTGCGTGGACTGCCGGAAATTCTGGTGGTCCTGTTTATCTATTTCGGCTCCTCACAGCTGCTGTTAACGCTGTCGGACGGCTTCACGATTAATCTCGGCTTTGCGCAGATCCCGGTGCAGATGCAGATTGAGAACTTCGACGTCAGCCCGTTCCTGTGCGGCGTGATTGCGCTCTCCCTGCTCTATTCGGCCTATGCGTCACAAACGCTGCGCGGCGCGCTGAAAGCGGTACCGCAGGGTCAATGGGAATCCGGCCAGGCGCTGGGTCTGTCGAAAGCGGCGATCTTCTTCCGCCTGGTGATGCCGCAGATGTGGCGTCATGCCCTGCCAGGGCTGGGTAATCAGTGGCTGGTGCTGCTGAAAGATACCGCGCTGGTGAGCCTGATCAGCGTGAACGATTTGATGTTGCAAACCAAAAGTATCGCCACCCGTACGCAGGAGCCGTTTACCTGGTACATCGTCGCGGCGGCTATCTACCTGGTGATCACGTTGCTGAGCCAGTACGTTCTGAAGCGTATTGATCTGCGCGCAACGCGTTTTGAACGGAGACCAGGCTGATGCTGGATTATTTACCCGAACTGATGAAAGGGCTGCACACCAGCCTGACGCTGACCGTCGCGTCTATCATCGTGGCGCTGATCCTGGCGCTGATCTTCACCATCGTCCTGACGCTGAAAACGCCGGTGCTGGTGTGGATTGTACGTGGCTACATTACGCTCTTTACCGGAACGCCGCTGCTGGTGCAGATCTTCCTGATTTACTACGGCCCGGGCCAGTTCCCGTCGTTACAGGAATATCCGGTTATCTGGCATCTGCTCTCTGAGCCATGGCTCTGCGCCCTGATTGCCCTCTCCCTGAACAGCGCGGCCTATACCACGCAGCTGTTCTACGGTGCCATTCGCGCGATCCCGGAAGGCCAGTGGCAGTCCTGCGGGGCGCTGGGCATGAGCAAGAAGGATACGCTGGCGATCCTGCTGCCTTATGCCTTTAAGCGCGCCCTCTCTTCCTATTCCAACGAAGTCGTGCTGGTGTTCAAAAGTACCTCCCTGGCCTACACCATCACCCTGATGGAAGTGATGGGCCACGGACAGCTGCTGTACGGACGCACCTACGACGTGATGGTGTTCGGTGCGGCGGGTCTGGTCTATCTGGTGGTCAACGGTCTGCTGACCCTGATGATGCGACTTATCGAGCGTAAGGCGCTGGCGTTTGAGCGCAGAAATTAATCGACTTAATGCATAAAGCTGTTGTTACGGTGCGGGTAACCTGATGGGTTATCCGCATTTTTTTATGCATTAAATAATATTTAATCATATTTATTGCATATAAATTCATTGAGTGGCATTGTACATCCATGCCGCAGACACGGCGCATAATGAAAAGACAGACGGGAGCATTACAATGAAAAAGTTAGTTCTGGCCGCATTACTCGCGACCTTCGCCGCTGGCGCATCCGCCGCCGATAAAATCAATTTCGGCGTTTCTGCCACCTATCCGCCGTTTGAATCGCTGGATGCCAGCAACCAGATCGTCGGCTTCGACATCGACCTGGCGAAAGCGCTGTGCAAGCAGATGCAGGCCGACTGCACTTTTACTAACCACGCGTTTGACAGCCTGATCCCGTCCCTGAAATTTAAAAAGTACGACGCGGTGATCTCCGGCATGGACATCACGCCAGAGCGCAGCAAGCAGGTCGCGTTCACCGACCCGTACTACGCGAACTCTGCGGTGGTGATTGCGAAAAAAGGAGCTTATAAATCTTTCGACGAGCTGAAAGGCAAGCGCATCGGCATGGAGAACGGCACTACGCACCAGAAATACCTCCAGGACAAGCATCCTGAAGTGAAAACCGTGGCCTACGACAGCTACCAGAACGCCATTATCGACCTGAAAAATGGCCGTATTGATGGCGTATTTGGCGACACCGCGGTCGTGAATGAGTGGCTGAAAACCAACCCGCAGCTGGGGACAGCGACGGAGAAAGTGACCGATCCACAGTATTTCGGCACTGGCCTCGGCATTGCGGTACGTCCGGATAACAAAGCCCTGCTTGAGAAACTGAACGGCGCGCTGAAAGCGATCAAAGCTGACGGCACATACCAGAAAATCAGCGAGCAGTGGTTCCCGCAATAACCTTTTTTGCCGGGTGACCTGGCCTACGGGGGTGGTCTGTAGGCCGGGTAAGGCGAAGCCGCCACCCGGCAATTTCCTAAAGCGGCACAAAGAACCTGAACCGCGCCCCGCTCACGGACTCCATCAGCCTGATCCCCCCGCCGTGAAGCTCCAGCATTCTTTTCACGATTAACAGCCCTAACCCGCCCCGGTGCTCCCGCGAGGCCTGCGGATTTAACGCTGACGGTCGCTGGAACAGATCGTCCCGTAATGCGACATCAACACCCGTTCCGCTGTCGGCAACTTCAACCTGCAACCGATCGTTCTCCTGCCATACCGCCAGACGAATGTCTCCGCCTGCTGGGGTATGGCGTATCGCATTATCCAGCAGATTCGTCACCACCCGTTCAATCATGGAGACATCGGCGAACACCTGCGGCAGCGGACCCGGCACGTCAATGTGCAGATTTAACTCGCGCGTGCGGGCAGCGAGTTCAAACTTCTGCGCCACGTCGGAAATCAGTTCAGCCATGGCAAAACGCTCGCGCTGGGGCTTGATGCCGCCGTGCTCAAGACGCGCCAGCTCGAACAGCTGCTGCGACAGATGGCGTACCTTTTGCCCCTGACGCAGCGCGGTAGCGAGGTACTGCTGATGCTCCTGCGGCGACAGCGTGGCGGATTTCAGCGACAGCGTTTCCAGATAACCCAGCAGCGACGTCAGCGGGGTGCGTAAGTCGTGGGAAATGTTGGCGATAAACTCCCGGCGCTGGCGGTCGCTGTCGGCCAGCCGATCCCACTGAGAGGTGATTTTGCGCGCCAGCTCGATAAAGGTATTACGCAGGATCGCCACTTCATCCTGGCCGGCAGGCTCAAGCGGCTGGGCCGCCAGCTGCTTAATCGCGCTGATGCTGTCCTGCTCCAGCCCGGCCACGTCCAGCGTGAGCTGTTTAACCGGGCGCGTCACCCAGTACCAGAGCAACACCCCCGCCAGCAGACCAAACAGCGCCACCAGCAGCATCGACCACAGCGCCGTACTCCAGAGCGCTTTGTGCCAGGCCATCTCCGCCAGCGCGTTGGACTCCTCCCCCTGCAAAATAATGTACAGATACCCCTTCAGCTCACCGTCCTGTCGCAGCGGGGTGGCGCTGAAGACTTTCTTATTCTGGCTTCGGGGATCGTCGCCAAACACCGGCATCACCGTCCCGCCCAGGAAATTCTGTATCGGCGCGAGGTCAATTTTTTGTCGCTTAATGTGCCCCGGCGGGGCGGCATCGGCCAGGATATCGCCATCTGGCGAGACAACATACAGTTCGACGCTCGGATTAAAGGTCATCAGCCGGTCGAACAGCGGTTTTAGGGCGCTGCGATCCACCCTGCCCTGCGCATCCAGAATCGCTTCCCGCTGCACAATCTGCTGCGCCAGCCCGCCGGAGAGCCGCTGCACCATCGCGTTGCCGTACTGCATGCTACTGTAGAGCTGCACCGCACAGGCGACGGTGGCGCAGAGCAGCAGTAACACCGTAAACAGCAGCGTCAGGCGCTGGCTCAGGCTAAAGCGACGCATCATGATCCTGCTCCGCAAATTTGTAGCCTTTGCCCCAGACGGTGCGAACGATCTCCGGCTCGGCCGCATCTTTCTCTATTTTGATGCGCAGGCGGTTAATGTGGGTGTTGACGGTGTGTTCGTAGCCTTCGTGCTGATACCCCCACACCTGCTCCAGCAGTGCCAGCCGCGAAAAGACCTCCCCGGGATGGCGGGCAAAGAAATAGAGCAGTTCAAATTCGCGCGGGGTGAGATCGACGTGCTGGCCGTTAAGACGCACGGTGCGCGCCAGCGGATCGATAGTCAGTCCGTGCGCCTGAATAATGCCGTCCGTCTGCGCCTGGCCCATCGCCTGCTGACGGCGAAACAGCGCCTTAATGCGGGCAATCAGCTCCTGCACCGAGAAAGGTTTTGCCAGATAATCATCCGCCCCGGTTTCCAGGCCGGTAATACGGTCAGTTTCACTGCTGCGGGCGCTAATGATGATAATGGGCAGGTAGCGGGTCATCTGGCGGATACGGCGGCAAATCTCCAGACCATCAACATTCGGCAGCATCAGATCGAGGATCACCGCGTCCCACGGCTGAGTTTCAAGACGCTGTAAGGCGTTGCCCCCGTCGGGCTCGTGGGTAATGGCGTAGCCTTCATCTTCCAGGTTAAGACGCAGGAGTGCCGCGATATCGTGGTCATCTTCTACCAGCAGGATCTGCTTCATGGGTAAGCCTTCAATCATTTGTTATGACGTAAGCTTACCTGATTTCGAGCGGGGGAAGAGTTCACATTTTGTTGAACATTGTGCGGGGTTTATGCCGGGTGACGGCTTCGCCTTACCCGGCCTGCGCTTTGGTTAACAACGTGAGCTGACAGGCTATTTTGCCGACCAGTTGAAAGCGCCACGCTGGCTTAAAACAGAGACGGGAGTCGCATTACTGGGTTGAGCAAACAAAGCCGGGTGGCGGCTACGCCTTACCCGGCCTACTCCGGATCGTAGGCCCGGTAAGCGCAGCGCCACCGGGCGATGTTGAGGATTAGCGCGTTTTCACCAACAACGTCAGCACTTCATAATGGGCGGTATGCGGGAACATATCGAAAAGCTGCACGCGTTCAATGCGGTAGCCCGGTAGATGAGCGATATCCTTCGCCATGGTCTGCGCGTTACAGCTGGAGTAGACAATGTACTCCGGCGCCATCTGGCTCAGGTAGTCGCAGAGCGCCTGGCCGATACCCCGGCGCGGCGGGTTCACCAGCACCAGCTCCGGCACGTTGCCCTGTCCGGTGGCGAACCGGGTCGAGTCCAGCGCCTGAAAGTGCAGATTCGTCAGCTCCAGCTCTGCGGCGGACTGCTTCGCGCAGGCAATCGCTTCGGCGGAGATCTCAATTCCGGTGAGCAGCATGTCTGGCGTGGCACAGTGCAGGCCAAAGCCGCCGACGCCGCAGAACAGATCCCACATGTGATGAACCTGTAACGCACGCACCCAGTCGCGCGCGGTGGCATACAGCGCGCTGGCGACGGTGGGGTTAGTCTGAAAGAAGCTTTGCGGACGGATCCACAGCGGCACGCCGTTAAAGCTCTCCGCCAGCGCATACTGTTCGGTGAAGAAAATCTCTTTTTCCCCTTCCATGATCGCCATATGCACCGGCTGAATATTCGCGGTGATAACCTTGAGCTGCGGAAGCTGTTCCTGCAACCCCGGAAGCGCCGCGCGCAGCTGCTCCAGCTTGTTTTCCGAACGCAGCACAAAGCGCAGCATCATCCCGCCGTCGATCTGGCTTTCGGTCAGCAGAAGGTATTTCAGCTCGCCGCGCCTGCGGGCAACGTTATAGGGCGTTAACCCCGCCCGGGCGATAAACGGTTTCAGCGCGCTAAACACCGGCTCAAACGAGGCGGGATATAGCGGGCAGTCGGTTAAATCTTCCGGCGTGCCGTCGCGGTGCAGCATCCCCAGCAGCGGCTTTTCAACGCTGCCGCTGACCACCATTTTGGCTTTATTGCGAAAGCCCTGTTCCGGGCCACTGACGGGTGCGCACCACTCGCCCACCGCATGTGCTGTCAGCAGCTGTTGCAGGTCGGCCATTTTGGCGGTGAGTTGTTGAGAGACCGGCTGTTCTATCCACTGACAGGAGCGGCAGCGTCCGGCGTCATAGAGTGCGCACTGCATATGAAAACCTTAAGAAACACGAGGGCTGCGATTATACACATTATTGCAGGCGGAAGAACCGCCGACTGGAAGCCGGGAGATAAAGCAGGCAGAGCACCAGCATATCCGGCAGTTTTTGCATCACCAGTGAATGGAAAATCTCGCGTCGCGACTCACCGGGTATGCTGAACAGCTCCGGATAGCCATAGCCCAGCGAGGCGGCCCACAGGTAGCCTGCGGCGGTGATCTGCGTAAGCAGATACACCCAGCGCGCCCAGTTACGTCCTTTCACCAGCGAGAACGCACAGTAGATCTCAATAAACACCAGCATCAGGCTGCTGAGAAACACCAGCGTCAGATTCCACGTCTGCGCGCTGCGGTGAATAAATTCCCCCATTCCGCGCGGACCCAGCGTGTTCATTATCATCAGCACATCCAGGCAGCGGATCATAATAATGGCGAGCGCCGCCACCTGCACCAGTGCAGGGACGTTCGGACGAGCGTGCGAATGACGTGTTTTTTGTAAGAATCCCAATGTTTTTACTTCCCTGAAAAACAGTGCCGCGTCATACGCGGCACATCACTGGAAATAGTAATTCCTTCAGCCGCGTCTTGCACGCTGGATATCGCGCACACGCTGTTTTTCCGCGCGCGCCATCAAATACCAGGCGATAAATCCGACAATTCCGACCACGCCAAGGATGATGGACGCCAGGGCGTTGATCTCCGGATTCACCCCCATCCGCACGCTGGAGAAGACCAGCATCGGCAGCGTCGTCGCGCCCGGCCCCGACACAAAGCTGGCGATAACCAGATCGTCGAGCGAGAGCGTGAACGCCAGCAGCCAGCCGGAGATCACCGCCGGCATAATCATCGGCAGCGTGATGATGAAAAAGACCTTCAGCGGCGTTGCGCCGAGATCCATCGCCGCCTCTTCAATGGAGCGATCCAGCTCGCGCAGCCGCGAGGAGATCACCACCGCCACATACGCCGTACAGAAGGTGACATGTGCCAGCCAGATGGTGAGCATCCCGCGATCCGCTGGCCAGCCGATGGCGTGCGCCAGCGCGACAAACAGCAGCAGCAGCGACAGGCCGGTGATCACGTCCGGCATGACCAGCGGGGCGGTGATCATAAACGCGAAACCATTCGCCCCGCGGAAACGGCCAAAGCGCACCATCACCAGCGCGGCGATAGTGCCCAGCACGCAGGCCATCGTCGCCGCCAGCGCCGCAATGGTCAGGCTCAGCCCCACCGCGCTCATCATCGCATCATCGTGGAACAGCTCGCTGTACCAGCGCGTCGACCAGCCCGCCCAGACGGTGACCAGCTTAGAGCTGTTGAACGAGTAGATCACCAGCATCAGCATTGGCGCATACAGGAAGGTAAAGCCGATAATCAGGATCGCAATTCGCCACGGGGAGCGTACTACCGGTAAGTTGTTCATCCGTGGTCTCCCATCTGTTTCTGCTGATGTTTGTGGAACCACATGATCGGCACGATCAGCAGCAGTAACATGACGATCGCCACCGCCGAGGCCACCGGCCAGTCGCGGTTATTGAAGAACTCCTGCCACAGCACGCGGCCAATCATGATGCTGTCCGGGCCGCCGAGCAGTTCCGGGATCACAAACTCCCCGACCGCCGGGATAAACACCAGCATCGATCCGGCGATGATCCCGCCTTTGGTGAGCGGCACAATGACGCTGAAGAAAGTCTTCAACGGGCGTGCGCCGAGATCCAGCGAGGCTTCCACCAGCGAGTAATCGATTCGCGTCAGCGCCGTATAGATCGGCAGCACCATAAACGGCAGATAGGCATAGACAATCCCGATATACACCGCAAGGTTGGTGTGCAGGATCGTCAGCGGCTGGTCGATGACCCCAAGCCACAGCAGGAAATTATTCAATATGCCGTTATTCTTCAGGATCCCCATCCACGCGTACACGCGGATCAGGAACGACGTCCACGACGGTAAAATGACCAACAGCAGTAAAATATTTCGCGTCGACGGCTTGCTGTGCGCCACTGCCCACGCCAGCGGGTAGCCCATCAACAAGCAGCAAATCGTAGAAATAGCCGCAACCTGTAACGACTGCAAATAGGCTTCGAAATAGAGCGGATCGTCGGTCAGTTGCAGGAAATTACCGAGGTTTAAGGTCAGCGTCAGCTGCCCGTCGGCCCACTCCCACAGATCGGTATACGGTGGGATCGCCCGCGCCATCTCCGCCAGGCTGATCTTAAAGACGATCAGGAACGGCAGCAGAAACAGCAGGATCAGCCAGATATAGGGCATGGCGATGACCAGCTTGCGGCCATGCGCCATCTGCATGCGCGCCAGCCAGAGCGCGAAACCGCCCGGTTTTTTGACGCGGGCTGGTGGTTCAAATGTGCTCATGGCCGCTCCTTATACCGTCAGGACTACGCAACTGTCCGCATCCCAGCAGAGGCTCACTTCGTCGCCCCAGGTTGGCTGTCCCTTGCGATACCGGTGTTCGTTCTGTAACTGGGCGCTGAGCATCTGGCCGCTTTTCAGGCGCACATGGTAAATCGACAGATCGCCGAGATAGGCAATGTGCACCACTTCGCCCACGGCAAAGTTATAGCCATCGGCGGGCGGCTCATCGCAAAGCATGATTTTTTCCGGGCGCAGGGCAACGTAAACCGGCACGTTGTCCACCACGGAGTTATCAGAATCAACCTTCAGCGGGTGCACCAGCCCCGGCGATTCAATCACCAGACCGTCGTCCTGGCGTTCCTTCAGTAGCCCTTCGAAGACGTTCACCGAGCCGATGAACTCCGCGCTGTAGCGGGTTGTCGGGTGTTCATAGATCTCTTCCGGCTCGCCGATCTGCACGAACTTACCGCGATTCATGATCGCAATGCGCCCGGCCATGGTCATCGCCTCTTCCTGGTCATGAGTCACCATCACGCAGGTCACCCCCACGCGCTCGAGGATATCCACCACTTCCAGCTGCATCCGGTCGCGCAGCTTTTTATCCAGCGCGCCCATCGGCTCGTCGAGCAGTAATAATTTTGGACGCTTCGCCAGACTTCTTGCCAGCGCCACGCGCTGACGCTGGCCGCCGGAAAGCTGATGCGGCTTACGCTTCGCAAACTCCTGCATATGCACCAGGCTCAGCATCTCTGCCACGCGCGCGGTGATTTCGGCTTTCGGCAGTTTGTCCTGCTTCAGGCCGAAGGCGATGTTCTGCTCAACGGTCATGTGCGGGAACAGGGCATAGGACTGGAACATCATGTTTATGGGCCGCTGGTACGGCGGCACGCTGGAGAGGTCTACCCCATCCAGCACGATCTGCCCGGCGGTAGGCTGTTCAAAGCCTGCCAGCATACGCAGCAGTGTGGATTTGCCGCAGCCCGATGCGCCGAGCAAAGCAAAAATTTCACCTTTGTAGATCGTCAGGCTGACATCGTCCACGGCATGCTGGCCGTCGAAGGATTTGGTGAGGTTACGAATTTCAAGAAGCGGGGTCAGCGCTTTACGGACTTTCGCCTGCGGGCGGGGGATCGCGTCATTCACGGGGTGTTCTCCGGCATAGATCAACACTGGTGCAAACGCACCGTCAGGGTGCGCATCGCCGGGCGGCGCTAACGCTTGCCCGGCCTACGGGATCTGTCGGCCCGGTAAGCGACAGCGCCACCGGGCAACGATATCAAACGCCGTTACTTACCGCTTTTCACCTTGGTCCACGCGCGGGTACGCACACGGTCAATTTTCGGTTCCTGCACTTTCAGGGTGAAGAGCTTGGCAAACACATCGGCTGGCGGATAGATCGCCGGATTATTGCGGATTTCTTCGCTCACCAGCGGCACGGAGGCCTTGTTACCGTTGGCGTAGTAGACATGGTCGCTGATGTGGGCAATCACCTCCGGACGCATCAGGTAGTTGAGGAACTGATACGCTTCCTCTTTATTTTTCGCATCAGCCGGCATCGCGAAGACGTCGAAGAACGCCAGCGCCCCCTCCTTCGGAATGAAGTAGGAAACATTCACACCGTTTTTGGCCTCTTTCGCGCGGTTCGCCGCCTGCCAGACATCGCCCGCCCAGCCGATGGCCACGCAGATATCCCCGTTAGCCAGGTCGTTGATGTACTGAGAGGAGTGGAAGTAGCGAATATTCGGACGCAGCTTCAGGAGCAGGTCGGTTGCCGGACCGGTGTAGTCGTCAGCCTTGCTGCTGTTAGGATCTTTGCCGAGATAGTTAAGCACGGTGGCGAAAATCTCTTCCGGCGCATCGAGGAAAGAGACGCCGCAGCTTTTCAGCTTCTCGAGGTTTTCCGGCTTCAGCACCACGTCCCAGCTGTCCAGCTTGACGTCCGGGCCCAGCGCCGCTTTGACTTTATCCACGTTATAGCCAATACCGGTGGTCGCCCACAGGTAAGGCATCGCGTATTTATTCTCCGGATCGTGCTTCGCCACCAGCTTCAGCACGTCCGGATCGAGGTTTTTCCAGTTCGGTAATTTGCTCTTGTCCAGCGGCTGGAAGACACCGGCGGTCAGCTGACGCTCCAGGAAGCTTGCCGACGGCACCACCAGATCGAAACCGGTGCTGCCCGCCATCAGTTTGCCTTCCAGCACTTCGTTGGAATCGAATACGTCGTAGACAACCTTAATGCCGGTCTCTTTTTCAAAATTCGCGACGGTGTCCGGCGCAATATAGTCAGACCAGTTATAGACGTGCAGCGTTTTTTGTTCCGCAGCGAGCGTGCCGGCAGAGACGGCCATCAGAGCACCCGCAACCAGACCCGATAACCATTTTTTATTCAAGGCGATCATATTGTTATTCCTTCTGAAAGTTCGTTAACAAACGAACCAAAACTGTGCAGCTTGAAGATATGCAATAATCATGCATAGTTTGTCGCTCTGCCCGAAATAAAATACCCCCCTCTTCCCGGCAGGTTCCGCTCGCTTTTTTAAGCACCGCAAGAATAACTGTAGCCCGTGTCTCCGGCTATAGCCCAGACGAAAAAACGCCTTTTATCAATTTTTTATGCAGATTATGTCTACGTGATAAGCCGAAACGGCCGGAGAGGAGGTGAAAAACTCTTTAAAGAAAGGTTAAAAGCAGCAGAAAAAACGGTGTTATGCAGCCGCTCTGGCAGCGACTGCGCAAAAGTCAGACAGGCTTAGTGGAGAAAATTGGGAGATGCATCATTATTCTCGGCATCATCTTCCGCGCTATACAGCAGGTGATGTGCGTTGGCTTCCATCATTACCATTGAAATTTGCTCTTCGCTCAGGCGCATAAACCAGGCGAATTGCTTGAAGGAGAGCCCCGCGCCGGAGAATAAAGACTGGCAAACCACCAGCTTTGGCAGATTATCATCCTGTATGTCGAGAAACGCTTTCACCGTCAAAGAACTGGCGTTGATCGCTGACAGATCAGACGCCAGCGCCAGCAGCGCAGAAGGCTTTACTTCAGCCAGCGCCGAGAACAGGATCACGTCGTTAATCAGATCGATTTTGGCATCGAAAATGCCATCGAAATTTTGCATGTGAGGCAGATGCAGCGCCTGGCAGGAGTCGCATTCGAAGAAAGTAATACCGGCATCATCGAGCCATTGACGTAACGTATCCAGTGTAGGTACGACCTGTAAATCCATCGCTGTGCAGCCTCTTAAATAAAAACGTTGTCCAGATTACGCAAAAAGTGCGCGCCGATCCATTTAACCGCCCGTTTTCAGGCAAAATCCCGGCGTCGCATGGCGTTCAATCCATGCGATCATTTTACCTGCAATATCGACGCCTGTGGTTTTTTCCACCCCTTCCAGCCCCGGCGAGGCGTTGACTTCCATCACCAGCGGCCCGCGCCCGGCACGCAGCAGATCGACCCCCGCCACGTCCAGGCCCAGCGTCTGCGCTGCTTTCACCGCAATCTCGCGCTCGCGCTCGCTAATAAGGGCCACCCGCGCGATACCGCCGCGGTGCAGGTTAGAGCGGAAGTCGCCCTCTTTTGCCTGCCGCTCTATGGCGGCCACCACCTCATCGCCCACCACAAAGCAGCGGATGTCGCACCCGTTGGCCTCTTTAATATACTCCTGCACCAGAATATGGGCATTCAGACCGCGAAACGCGTCGATCACGCTTTCCGCCGCCTGACGCGTCTCCGCCAGTACCACCCCAATACCCTGCGTACCTTCCACCAGCTTAATAACCAGCGGCGCACCGCCCACCATGTCGATTAAATCGCTGGTGTCGTCCGGGGAGTGGGCAATCCCGGTGACGGGCAGATCGATCCCCTGGCGCGCCAGCAGTTGCAGCGAGCGCAGCTTATCGCGGGCGCGGGAGATCGCCACGGACTCGTTGAGCGGATAGCTTCCCAGCATTTCAAACTGGCGCAGCGCAGCCGTACCGTAATAGGTGATCTGGGAGCCAATGCGGGGAATTACCGCATCAAAATGCGGGAGTTTGCGGCCTTTGTAATGAATCGACGACGCCGCAGGGTCGATGTTCATATAGCAGGACATCGGATCGAGGATCTCAATCTGATGTCCGCGTTTCGCCGCCGCTTCTCGCAGGCGTTTACATGAATAGAGCGTTCCATCCCGGGACAATATGGCAATTTTCACCCTGCACCTCTCTAAAGACATGGTAAAAGCCTGCCTATCATACACGAGGCGCAGGAGGAATGGACTACCGCGTTGCCCAGCCCTGTTTGTGCAGGTAATCGAGAATGAACGGGCGGTTCTCCTTAATGATGGTGCGACGAATATGGTCGCTCCAGGTGTCGCGGCGGTTGTTGCTGTCGCGCGTCAGATAGTAGTTCGCCAGCTCTTCATCGTATTGATGCAGAACGTCCTGGTCGACCGGCTGGTAGTGGTTTTCATGCACCAGCATCGCAGCAGGAATGCGCGGCTTCAGATCCGGGTTATCCGCCGGCCAGCCGAGGCACAGACCAAACAGCGGCAGCACGTGTTTCGGCAGCTTCAGCAGTTCCGTCACGCTTTCGATGTTGTTACGCAGCCCGCCAATATAGACGCCGCCAAGCCCCAGCGATTCCGCCGCCGTGAACGCGTTTTGCGCCATCAGCGCCGTATCCACCACGCCCAGCAGCAGCTGTTCCGCCAGCCCCAGCTCGGCCTCGGGGCAGATTTGCAGATGACGGTTAAAATCGGCGCAGAACACCCAGAACTCAGCCGCCTGGGCAACGTGCTTTTGTCCGCCCGTCAGCGTTACCAGCTGCTCACGCATCGCCGGATCGGTGATGCGGATAATGGAGCTGCACTGCAAAAAGCTGGAGCTGGAGGTGCCTCTTGCGCTGTCGATGATCGCTTCCCGCTGCGCCTGGGTAATCGGCTCATCGGTGAAATGGCGAATGGAACGGTGGGAACGAAGCAGGTCAATGGTTGGCGTCATTTTGTCTCTCTTTGTGTTGCGTAAAACGTATGGCAGCCAGTATAGGCAATGATCCACCTGATGTAATTGGCGAAACATAGCCTGACTGTATCAAAGTGACAGGTGAAACCTTCTTTCCATGACGGCAGGTTATCGTGCACTATAGGCGCCATTCGCCGTCAGGCTTGTTTTTTGAGGAGAGAGAAATGTTTGCAGTAATTTTTGGTCGTCCAGGATGCCCTTACTGTGTACGCGCGAAAGAGCTGGCAGAGAAACTGACTGAAGAACGTGATGATTTCAACTTCCGTTACGTGGATATCCACGCGGAAGGCATCACTAAAGCCGATCTGGAAAAAACCGTGGGTAAACCGGTTGAAACCGTGCCGCAGATCTTCCTCGATCAGAAACACATCGGCGGCTGCACCGATTTTGAGGCCTACGCCAAAGAACACCTGGGCCTGTTTGCGGCTCAGTAATGCGAAGACGCCCTCACCCTGAGGGCGTCTTTATTTACGGTGCTTCCTCTGTTGCAGCAGGCTGCGCGTAAATAAGAAACAGAGCGCGCCCAGCGCACACCAGAAAACGCCACTCAGTAGCCACGCCACTTCCTGCCAGACGCTTCTCGACGAGAGAAACAGCACGCGCATCAGAAGCAGGCAGAGCGGGGCCGCAAGCATTGCCCCAATAAGCGGCATCACCACCTCGCCTTTACGCGAGAGAAAACCAGCGACTACCCCCGGCAGGATGAAGAACAACAGGCCCAGCTCGGGATGACCGGACGCTCTGAAGGCGCCTTTCACGTTAAAAGCGAGCGACATGCAAACGACCGTAAACAGCAAAAAACAGCTGATTACGCCAGCCCAGTTTCGTTTAAAGTTCAAACTATCCTCCTGACTTATCTCTATCAAATACAAAAATCGTCCGGTGGACGCCCAGTCAGATAAAGCAATGCGGCAATCCTTGCCAAAGCACGCACAGAAGTCGTGCGATAATAGGTGGCTGTCGGTAGCTATTACGATTAAACTAACCGACTGCTAGTGTTTAGGGTATTTATCAGGAAGCGGGGAGATGCAAAGTGATTCCCTGACTCTGAAAACAGTAGCCCAAATAGTCCTTTCATTCAACAACTTACTGGTAAACAAGAAGTTAGCCTCCGTGAATATAAACGTCGCAGACTTGTTAAATGGGAATTACATCCTGTTATTATTTGTGGTACTGGCGCTGGGCCTTTGTCTGGGTAAATTACGCCTGGGTTCAGTTCAACTTGGTAATTCCATTGGCGTTTTAGTCGTCTCCCTGTTATTAGGTCAACAACATTTCAGTATTAACACGGACGCGCTTAACTTAGGTTTCATGCTGTTTATTTTTTGCGTAGGCGTGGAAGCCGGTCCGAACTTTTTTTCCATTTTCTTCCGAGACGGCAAAAATTACCTGATGCTGGCGCTGGTGATGGTCGGCAGCGCCCTGCTGATTGCGTCAGGGCTGGGCAAACTGTTTGGCTGGGACATCGGCTTAACGGCCGGTATGCTGGCAGGCTCGATGACCTCCACGCCGGTGCTTGTTGGCGCGGGGGATACGCTTCGTCATTCTGGCATGGCAGGCACGCAGCTTTCCTCCGCGCTGGACAACCTGAGCCTGGGCTATGCCCTGACCTATCTGATTGGTCTGGTGAGCCTGATTGTTGGCGCGCGCTATCTGCCAAAACTTCAGCATCAGGATCTCCAGACCAGCGCCCAGACCATCGCCCGCGAGCGCGGCCTGGACACGGACTCCAAACGTAAAGTTTACCTGCCGGTGATCCGCGCCTACCGCGTCGGGCCGGAGCTGGTTGCCTGGACCGACGGGAAAAACCTGCGCGAGCTGGGGATCTACCGTCAGACCGGCTGCTACATCGAACGTATCCGTCGTAACGGCATTCTGGCAAACCCGGACGGTGACGCGGTGCTCCAGATGGGCGATGACATCGCCCTTGTTGGCTACCCGGACGCCCACGCGCGTCTCGATCCGAGCTTCCGCAACGGGAAAGAGGTGTTTGACCGCGACCTGCTGGACATGCGTATCGTCACCGAAGAGATTGTGGTGAAAAACCACAACGCCGTGGGCCGCCGTCTGGCACAGCTGAAGCTGACCGACCACGGTTGTTTCCTCAACCGCGTGATCCGCAGCCAAATTGAAATGCCTATCGACGATAACGTGGTGCTCAATAAAGGCGATGTGTTGCAGGTCAGCGGCGATGCCCGACGGGTTAAAACCGTTGCCGACCGTATCGGCTTTATCTCGATCCACAGCCAGGTGACGGACCTGTTAGCCTTCTGCGCCTTCTTTATTGTCGGCCTGATGATCGGGATGATAACCTTCCAGTTCAGCAACTTTAGCTTCGGCATTGGTAACGCAGCCGGTCTGCTGTTCGCCGGGATCATGCTGGGCTTCCTGCGAGCGAACCATCCCACCTTCGGCTATATCCCTCAGGGGGCGCTGAACATGGTGAAAGAGTTCGGTCTGATGGTCTTTATGGCGGGTGTCGGATTAAGCGCCGGGAGCGGCATTGGCAACGGCCTGGGCGCGGTCGGCTGGCAAATGTTGGTTTCCGGACTTATCGTCAGCCTGGTACCGGTGGTGATCTGTTTCCTGTTCGGCGCCTACGTGCTGCGCATGAACCGCGCCCTGCTCTTCGGCGCGATGATGGGCGCGCGCACCTGCGCACCGGCGATGGAGATCATCAGCGACACCGCGCGCAGCAATATCCCGGCGCTGGGCTATGCAGGCACGTACGCCATCGCCAACGTGCTGCTGACGCTGGCGGGTACGCTGATCATCATTATCTGGCCAGGACTCGGATAAATCTCAAGTTTGCGTGTAGCTGAAAAAATTTTCGTTACGCGCAGAACTTTTTACGCAGGGTGCAGTCATAACTAGTGCCACTGCTTTTCTTTGATGTCCCCAATTTGTGGAGCCCATCAACCCCGCCGTTTTGGTTCAAGGTTGATGGGTTTTTTGTTGCCTGAATTTTATTAACATTAAAATCAACAGGTTATATTGCATCATCAAGCCCAGTGGCGGCAAAATGGCGACTAAAAAATACATGTATCACCATCTTTCGTTATCCCACCTCTTAACATGCTCAGTGGACGCTTTACAAAAACCATCAAGATCAGGAAATAAGGTTAACTGTCGCACATCAAATGTTTCTGAAAGGATGCGCAAGAACATCAGTTTCATTTCAACCGTTATTGCTAATGGCTAATAAAATCGTCCTGGCAGTGTGGGAACTTTCGTAAGTCATTTCTATTACTTGGTTAAAATTTACCTGGTCAATTTCCTAAAAACAGATTCCTTGGGTTTAACATGATCAGGTTTGAATTTTCATCTCATCTGCGGGCATATGCTGCGGCGAATAAATGTAAATAATGGAATTAACAGAGATGGACTTTACAGCAGTAGTATTTGGATTAAAGATGGCGACCATGCCGAAGATAACATCCAACGGTGACTAGAAGGGTTGGTATGTATGGCTATAAATGGAACAATGACGCTAAATGGTGCTGACTACGCCCCATTTAATTTATATGGGGTTGGCATCTTTATGGCGCATTCCGGACAGGGAACTTACCGTAATCAAGGAACTTGTGGCGCAATACAAGGTGCAGGCCCAATTCCCCCAGGTAAATATTGGATTGTTGATCGAGGCTCAGGGGGTTTCTTATCCTCATTAAAAGCTCATGTTCAGGACCAATGGAACAAAATAAGATCCGGTGCGGAATTTGGCCGTGATGAGTGGTTTGCTTTATATAAGGATGATTGGGGAATCGACGATGGAACATGGGTTGATCACGTCTATCGCGGGCTGTTCAGACTCCATCCCGGTACAGTGTCAGAAGGGTGTATAACAATCGCTCATAACTCCGATTATGCATTAATCCGTAACGCTCTTATGAACACAGAGCTTATTCAGGTTCCATGTATGCGTTCACTTATGGCTCGCGGCTGTATTGAGGTTGTTGACGGTGGATATAGCTACACTTGCCCGTAAATGGGGATCAAGACTGCTTAAGGCCGTCTGGTTTGTGTTAATTAGCTTTCCGCTAGGACGCACGCTGGGTCCTTCTACAGATTATATTAATCATAATGTTGCAACTGCTATTTGCGGCTTCATCTATGGTGATGTGAATGCGGAAACAATGTACGAAACATATATAAACACCGATATTTTAATCCTGTTTACTCTCACAACGGTTTTCTATCTCTTAACAATGAAGTTATTCAATAAAATAAGGAAAAAATAATATGCCAATCCCTCCCTATATGTGGCTCAAAGACGACGGCGGCGCAGATATCAAAGGCTCAGTAGATGTTCAGGACCGCGAAGGAAGCATTGAGATAATCGGTTTAAGTCACGGTATCAATCTTCCTGTTAACAGCGCAAATGGAGCGATTACCGGTACACGACAGCACTCTTCTATGAGGATCGAAAAGGAGGTGGATAGTTCTACCCCATATCTTTATAAAGCTGCCGCCACTGGCCAGGCGCTAAAAAGCGCAGAAATTAAGTTCTATCATATTAACGATGCCGGTCAGGAAGTGTGCTATTACACAGTCTTCATGGAGAACGTGAAGGTGACTGGGGTTAACTGTAGCGTACCTAATGTGAAAATCGCGGCCAACGATAAAATTAACCACGTCGAAAGCGTCAGCTTGCAGTATGAGAAGATCACCTGGCGCATTGTTGATGGGAACATCCAGCACAGTGACGCCTGGAACGAACGCACTACGGCGTAAAATAAAAGTACTTCTTTAAGGGCATTTATTTGCCCTTATTGCCCTTCCCTCACTCGCCACAAACATATATGATTTAATGTATATGATAAAAACCACGCAGGATCGCCAGATGCTTCACCCCGTTCAGCTCTTCAAAACCCTCTCCGACGAAACGCGCCTCTCCATCGTCATGCTTCTGCGTGAAGCGGGCGAGCTGTGCGTCTGCGATCTCTGCTCCGCTACCAACGAGCCGCAGCCGAAAGTCTCCCGCCACATGGCCTTACTGCGCGAGGCCGGGCTGGCCATCGACCGTCGCGAGGGTAAGTGGATCTACTACCGTCTCTCTCCCAACATGCCTGCATGGGCGGCAACCGTTATCGACACCAGCTGGAACTGCCTGCGGGAAGAGACGCGTATGAAGCTGAAAAACCGACTTCCGGGCTCGTGCTGACCAAAACATATTCACAATAACAGATATAATGGAGTAAAAGATGTTTCTGGCAGGAGCGATTTTTTTATTCACACTGGTGCTGGTCATCTGGCAACCCAGAGGGCTCAGCATCGGCTGGAGCGCGACCATTGGCGCCGCGCTGGCGCTGATGAGCGGCGTTATCCACATTAACGATATCCCTGTGGTGTGGAATATCGTCTGGAATGCGACGGCAACGTTTATCGCGGTTATCGTTATCAGCCTGCTGCTGGATGAGTCCGGCTTTTTCGAGTGGGCCGCGCTGCACGTTGCCCGCTGGGGAAACGGTCGCGGGCGATTGCTGTTTACCTGGATCGTGCTGCTGGGCGCAGCCGTGGCGGCGCTGTTTGCCAATGACGGCGCGGCGCTGATCCTCACCCCTATCGTCATCGCTATGCTGCTGGCGCTGGGGTTCAGCAAGCAGGCTACGCTGGCGTTCGTGATGGCGGCGGGATTTATCGCCGATACCGCCAGCCTGCCGCTGATTGTCTCCAACCTGGTCAACATTGTGTCGGCGGACTTCTTTAAGCTGGGCTTCAGCGAATACGCCTCGGTGATGATCCCGGTTGATATCGCTGCGATTGCCGCAACGCTGGTGATGCTGCATCTGTTCTTCCGAAAAGAAATTCCCCCCGAATATGACCAGGCAAAACTCCGCGAGCCCGCACGGGCCATTCACGACCTGCCAACGTTCAGAACGGGCTGGATCGTGCTGCTGCTACTGCTTGTCGGTTTCTTTGTGCTTGAACCTCTGGGTATCCCGGTCAGCGCTATCGCAACAACTGGCGCGCTGATTTTGTTTGCCGTTGCTAAACGCGGGCACGCCATTAACACTGGAAAAGTGCTGCGCGGCGCGCCGTGGCAAATTGTTATCTTCTCGCTGGGGATGTATCTGGTGGTGTATGGCCTGCGCAACGCCGGGCTGACGGAGTCTCTTTCAGGCGTTCTTGATCACTTAGCCGGATACGGACTCTGGGTCACCACGCTGGGAACCGGATTTATCACCGCCTTCCTGTCATCCATAATGAACAATATGCCAACGGTGCTGATTGGCGCGCTCTCCATTGAGGGTAGTGCTGCAACAGGGTTGGTTAAAGAGGCGATGATTTACGCTAACGTGATTGGCTGCGATTTGGGGCCGAAAATTACCCCCATAGGAAGTCTGGCTACCCTGCTCTGGCTCCATGTGCTGGCACAGAAAAACATGACTGTTACCTGGGGCTACTACTTCAGGACGGGCATCATAATGACCCTGCCGGTTCTCTTTGTGACGCTCGCCGCACTCGCGCTACGTCTCTCCTTCACACCATAATGAGTCACTGATATGAGCTACATCACCATTTATCACAACCCCGCCTGCGGCACGTCGCGCAATACGCTGGAGATGATCCGCAACAGCGGTACGGAACCAGAGATTGTCCTCTATCTGGAAAACCCGCCGTCACGCGATCAACTGACCAGGCTGATTGCAGACATGGGGATTTCCGTGTGCGATCTGCTGCGCAAAAACGTCGAGCCTTATGAGCAACTGGGCCTTGCGGGGGAAAATTTCACCGACGACCAGCTTATCGATTTCATGCTGCAATACCCCATCCTGCTTAACCGTCCGATTGTAGTGACACCGCTGGGCACCCGTCTGTGCCGTCCTTCTGAAGTCGTTCTCGACATCCTTCCGGACGCGCAAAAAGGGGCATTTACAAAGGAAGATGGCGAAGTCGTCGTTGACGCCAGCGGGAAAAAAATCTCCCGACAGTAAGCGTAGCCGGGGCGAGTGCTATCAGACGGTATCCTCGCCTGCAATTCGCCCCACCATCACCCGGATCTCCTCCCGGGTTAACGGCGACCGATCGGTCACAAAATGCAGCGTCATCCCCTCGATAAACGCATCCAGCGCGCGGGCGGTGGCCGGATCAAACCACTGCTCCAGCGTAGCCTGGCTCATCTTCATCCAGTCCTGCATCACCGTTTTCAGCGCGGCGCTGCGGTGCATAAACGCGTATAACTGATACATCAGCGCCATATTGTGTGGCGTGGTCACGGCTGAACTGTGGATCAGCGTGGTAATGGCCTCGCACGCCCTCTCGCGCCCCGTAACCCCCGCGAAGAAATCCCGGTACTGCTGAGACATCTGCTGCGTAAACCACGTGAATGCCTCCTCCAGAAGCGACTCCATCCCGTCGAAATAGTAGGTCATCGACCCCAGCGGCACGCCTGCGCAGGTGGCAATTTTGCGGTGCGTGACGGCATGAATACCGTGCTCAGCAATGGTGTCCAGCGTCGCCTGGAGTATCTTCTCGCGGCGGTTAGGGTCGTTCGGTGGTCTGCTCATAAAATCCTCATCCGGTTTATGTACAAATGTACACAAAGTTGCTAGTGTTGTCGCTATTGTTGTACTTCTGGTGCTGATCCCAATGACGCTAACTTCTCCTCGCAAAGCCCTGCATCTGCGCATGTGGGCGCTGTTTATGTTCTTCTTCATCCCCGGGCTGCTGATGGCTTCCTGGGCAACGCGCACCCCGGCAATCCGCGATACGCTATCCGTTTCGACGGCGGAGATGGGGATCGTGCTGTTTGGCCTGTCGATTGGCTCGATGAGCGGCATCCTCTGCTCGGCCTGGCTGGTGAAACGCTTTGGCACGCGCGCGGTGATCCGCACCACCATGTGCTGCGCAGTGGTAGGTATGCTCGGTCTGAGCGTGGCGCTGTGGTTCGCCTCGCCGCTGATGTTTGCCCTTGGGCTGATGGTATTTGGCGGCAGCTTTGGTGCGGCGGAAGTGGCCATTAACGTCGAGGGGGCCGCCGTTGAACAGGCGATGAACAAAACGGTGCTGCCGATGATGCATGGCTTTTACAGCCTCGGCACGCTGGCAGGCGCGGGCGTGGGGATGGCGCTGACGGCGCTGGGCATTGCGGCCAATGTGCACATTTTACTCGCGGCGCTGGTCTGTATTATCCCGATCCTCACCGGCATCAGGGCTATTCCCGCAGGCACAGGACAAAATGCCTCGGACGAACAGAAGTCTGCGGCAAAAGGGTTGCCCTTCTATCGCGATTTCCAGCTGATGCTGATTGGCGTGGTGGTGCTGGCGATGGCGTTTGCTGAAGGCTCCGCCAACGACTGGCTACCGTTGCTGATGGTGGACGGGCACGGATTTAGCCCCACCTCCGGCTCGCTGATTTACGCCGGGTTTACGCTCGGCATGACCGTTGGACGCTTTACCGGGGGCTGGTTTATCGACCGTTACAGCCGCGTGGCTGTCGTCCGTGCCAGCGCCCTGCTGGGTGGGCTGGGCATCGCGATGATTATCTTTGTGGATGTGGACTGGATTGCCGGTGTGTCGGTGATCCTGTGGGGACTGGGCGCCTCCCTTGGCTTCCCGCTGACCATTTCCGCTGCCAGCGATACCGGCCCCGACGCGCCGACGCGCGTGAGCGTCGTAGCGACCACGGGATACCTCGCTTTCCTGGTGGGGCCGCCGCTGCTTGGATTCCTCGGTGAGCACTACGGGTTACGCAGCGCGATGCTGGTGGTATTAGGGTTAGTCATCATTGCCGCCCTGGTGGCGCGAGCGGTGGCAAAACCGGAAGCAGAAACAACGTCAATGGAGAAGGGATATGAGCGTTAAACTGATTGCAGTCGACATGGATGGCTCCTTCCTGAGCGATGCGAAAACCTATAATCGCGCGCGTTTTCTGGCGCAGTACGCGCGCATGAAAGCGCAAGGTATCCGTTTTGTGGTCGCCAGCGGAAACCAGTACTATCAGCTGATCTCATTTTTCCCGGAGATCGCCCATGAAATCGCCTTCGTCGCCGAAAACGGCGGCTGGGTGGTGGATGCGGGCGAAGATGTGTTTAACGGCGAACTGTCGAAAGAGCACTTCCTGACCGTCGCCACCCTGTTAAACGATGTGCCCGGCATTGAGATAATTGCCTGCGGAAAAAACAGCGCCTACACGCTGAAAACGTATAACGACCTCTTCAAAGAGATTGCTGCGAAATACTATCACCGCCTTGAAAGCGTCAGTAGCTTTGACAACCTCAACGATATTTTCTTCAAATTCGGGCTTAACGTTTCTGACGACGAAATTCCGCGCATTCAGGCGCTGCTGCATGAGAAGCTTGGCGACATCATGGTGCCGGTGACCACGGGACACGGCAGTATCGACCTGATTATCCCCGGCGTACACAAAGCTAACGGCCTGCGGATCCTGCAAGCGCGCTGGGGCATAGAGGACAGTGAAGTGGTAGCCTTTGGCGACAGCGGTAACGACGTGGAGATGCTGCGACAGGCTGGGTTTGGCTTCGCGATGGCCAATGCCAGACCGCATATTAAAGCGGTGGCCCGCTATGAAGCGCCACATAATAATGACGAAGGGGTGCTGGACGTAATTGATAGGGTGCTGGACGGGGAGGCGCCGTTTAATTGATTCCGTGCGCTCTGGTGCCCTCACCCTAACCCTCTCCCACAGGGAGAGGGGACTGTCCCGAGCTCGCCCACGGGGGAGAGGGAATAAGAATTACGGTTGCAGGGCGTTTCCGACGCGTTTGTCTTTCAGGAATACCACCATCAGGGCAATCCACAGCACGCCGTTGGCGAGGTTAAACAGGCTGAACAGTCCGTTACCGCCGAAAGCATAGGCATGCTTGCTCACCTCAATACCGACGGTGAAAATCAGCATTTGCAGCATCCCCATCGCGGCAGACACCGTGCCTTTACTCATTTCACTGGCGAACAGCGTCAGGCGCACCAGGCCAGCATTCGCCACGCCAATACCAAACGCGTAAATGCTCAGCCCCGCCGTCATCCACAGGTACGCATGGGACGAGGCTACGGTCGCCACCGCCGCGATAATCAGCCCTGCCGCAATGGGCCAGCCGCCCATAATAATCAGCGAACGCACGGTACGGCGGGACGTCAGACGTGCCAGCACCAGGTTACCGATAATCAGCGCGCCAAAAATCGGCACCTGTAACAGGCCATACTCATAGCTGCTAAGCTGTTCGCCGCTGATGATAATGACCGGCGACTGGGCAATCCACGCCAGCAGCGGCAGGCTGACAAAGCCCGTCGCCAGCGCGCCCGCGACAAAACGGCCGTTTTGCAGCACCGCCTTATAGTCACGCCCCAGCTCTTTAAGCGAGAGCTTTTCGCCCAGGCGGGTGGCGGTCTCCGGCATCGCACGGTGCAGCCCAAAGAAAGAGATGGCCGCAAGCGCGGCAAAGAGGACGAACATCCCTTCCCACGGCGCAACGTGGACCCATGCGGCTCCCACCAGCGGCCCCAGAAGCGGCGCAATCAGCGCCACGTTCGCCATCAGCGCGGTTATTTTGATACATACCGCCTCCTCAAACGACTCCTGAATAGCGGCGTAGCCCACGGCGCCAATAAAGCACAGGCTCACGCCCTGAAGGAAACGCAGCAGCGTGAATTGCTCAATGTTCTGCGCCAGCAGCGTGGCGAGACAGGTGACGATAAACCACACCACGCCCGTCAGCATCACCGGGCGGCGGCCAATACGATCCGACAGCGGCCCTAAAAGCCACTGTAAAAACATGCCGCCCGCCAGATAGGCGGTCATGGATGTAGGTACCCACTCAATACCTGCGTTGTACTGCTCAACCACAGCCAGCATGCCTGGCTGGATCATGTCGTTGCCGATGTAGGTAGAGAATTCGTAAAGCACCAGACACAGAGGAAAAAGTAACGCCTGACGACCCAGACGATTACCGGAAGAAGAACGGTTTATCATGCAATCTCTTTAGTATGAAAAAATCGCGATGAGTGTAATGAATTGCCGCTGTCTGAGATAGCATAATCACGTGAAAACACAGAAATAAGGCACTTATCGTTGTTGTTTAAGGTTTCCTTAAGTTGCCCTCCCTATGATAGTGCTATTTCACGTTATTGACCGAAACTATGACACACGCCGTCAGCCCTTCAGAATTATCTAAGTTACCGACAAATAAGACAAAAAGCCTTTACCGTTTGCCTGCCCGCTTTTATGGTTATCAGCTTTTCGGGCTGATCGTCCTTGCGCTGCTTTTTACCTGGCTTTCGCGCGATGAATCGCTTGACCGATGGATAACCGGCTTCTGGTATGACGCGGCGACGCACCATTTCCCGCTACAGCAAAACCCGCTGCTGGATCTGCTGAACCATCGGCTGGCGAAATATGTGACCATTGCGCTGGCTGCCGCATCGCTGATTTACGGCGCTTACAAACGCAATGCCCGGCTGGTGACGGCCGCGCTTCTGATGGGGCTGGGGGCGCTGGTAGTTGGGGTGCTGAAAAGCATAAGCCACCACAGCTGTCCGTGGGATCTGGTGGAGTATGGCGGCAAAGCCGTCTCGTATCCCCTGTTCAGCGCCGTTCCGGCAGACAGCGGACCGGGACGCTGCTTTCCCGGCGGCCACGCCTCAAGCGGGTTTATGGTGATGGGGTTGTTTTTTGCCTTCTGGCGTGAACGTCCGCGCCTGGCCTGGTCCTTTGTCGCGTTAGGCGTTGTTATGGGGCTGCTGATGGGATTCGGGCAGGTCATGCGCGGCGCGCATTTTTTCTCTCACAACCTGTGGGCCGGGTGGTGGGTCTGGTTTTCCCAGGTGCTGGTTTACGGGCTGGTTTCCACCTGGTTTGCTAAAGAGTAACGAGATTATGTTAGAAAATCTGAACTACGAACTGTTTTACCTGCTCAACGCCACGCCAGCATCACCGGAATGGATGATCGATCTCGCCACCTTCATTGCGAAAGATGTGATCAGCATTGTACCGGCGCTGGCGGTGATCCTCTGGTTATGGGGACCTCGTACACAGGTCACCGCCCAGCGCCATCTGGTGATCAAAATGGCGATGGCGATCGGCGTGAGCGTGCTGGCAAGCTACGTGCTGGGCCACGCCTTCCCGCACGATCGTCCGTTTGTCGAGCACGTCGGCTACAACTTCCTGCACCATGCGCCGGATGACTCGTTCCCGAGCGATCACGGCACGGTGATCTTCACCTTTGCGCTGGCCTTCCTGTTCTGGCATCGCCTGTGGTCCGGCATGGTGCTGATGGGGGTGGCGGTCGCCATCGCCTGGTCCCGCGTCTACCTGGGCGTGCACTGGCCGCTGGATATGGTCGGCGGTTTCCTGGTGGGGCTGATGGGCTGCGTCAGCGCAGCCATCCTGTGGAGCCTCTTTGGTCCGGCGCTTTATCGTGGATTATCACAGGCCTATCGCGTTCTGTTTGCCCTTCCGATCCGCAAAGGCTGGATACGTGACTAACCCCGGTCCGTCAGGTTACACTTGAGCCCCCGCCCTGCGGGGGCTCACTTTTTTAGCCCGAGGATCTATGGAAACACGTCGCGATGACCGCATTGCTCAGCTGCTTCAGGCGCTGAAGCGCAGCGATAAGCTGCATCTTAAGGAAGCCGCTACCCTGCTTGGCGTGTCTGAAATGACCATTCGTCGCGATCTGAACAGCGACAGCGCCCCCGTTGTGCTGCTTGGCGGGTATATTGTTCTGGAGCCGCGTAGCGCCAGCCATTATCTGTTAAGCGATCAAAAAACACGCCTGGTGGAAGAGAAGCGCAAAGCCGCGCGGCTCGCCGCCTCGCTGGTGCAGCCGCATCAAACGCTGTTTTTTGACTGCGGTACGACAACCCCGTGGATCATCGAGGCCATCGACAGCACCGTTCCCTTTACCGCCGTCTGTTATTCGCTAAACACCTTCCTGGCCTTGCAGGAGAAACCGGCGTGCCGGGTGATTTTGTGCGGCGGCGAGTTTCATGCCAGCAACGCCATCTTCAAACCGCTGAATATTCAGGACACGCTGAGCAATGTATGTCCGGATATCGCCTTTTACTCTGCGGCGGGTGTGAATGTGAAACAGGGGGCAACCTGTTTTAATCTTGAAGAGTTACCGGTGAAACAGTGGGCGCTCAACGCCGCACAGCAGCATGTGCTGGTGGTTGATCACAGTAAATTTGGCAAGGTTCGTCCGGCAAGGATGGGGGAACTGTCGCGCTTTGACGCCATCGTCAGTGATTGCCGCCCGGATGACGAGCTGGTGTCGTATGCAAAGGCGCAGCAGGTGAAGTTGATCTATTGAGGTTGTGCCGGGTGGCGGCTTCGCCTTACCCGGCCTACAACGGCTCAAACGAAGGCCGGGTAAGCGCAGCGCCACCCGGCAAAAACCTAGCTAAACCAGCTGCCAAACCAGCCGTGGAACTTCATTAATACAAAGTCCCACATCCGGCTGAAGAAGCCGCCCTCTTCCACCGCTTCCATCACCACCAGCGGACGCTGCTCAATGGATTTGCCGTTAAGCTGGAAATCTATCGTCCCGACCACCTGGCCTTTTTTCAACGGCGCGGTCAGCTGTGGCTCGGTCAGGGTATAGCTGGCTTTCAGGTTTTTCAGCTGACCGCGTGGAATGGTGACAGAACCCGCTTCACCTGCCCCCAGGTTCACTTCGCTTTTATCCCCAAACCAGACGCGCTGGCTGACGAAGGTGGCGTCCGGCTTAATCGGCGTGACGGTTTCAAAGAAGCGGAAACCCCAGGTCAGCAGTTTTTCGGATTCATTAAAACGAATGCGGTCGGTTTTCGTCCCCAGCACCACCGAGATCAGGCGCATGTCGCCCTGCGTCGCAGAAGCCACCAGGTTGTATCCGGCCCCGGCGGTCGTCCCCGTTTTCATGCCGTCCACGTTAACGTTACTGCTCCAGAGCAGACGGTTACGGTTAGGCTGGCGGATATTGTTGAAGGTAAACTCTTTCTCTTTATGGATGGCGTACTCATCCGGCACGTCATGGATCAGCGCTTTGCCCAGCAGCGCCATATCGCGCGCGGTACTGAACTGACCGGGCGCATCCAGGCCGTGAACGGTTTTAAAGGTGGTGTTGGTCAGACCCAGTTTTTGCGCGTAGCCATTCATCAACCCAATGAATGAGTCCTGACTGCCTGCGACGTAATCGGCCAGCGCAATACAGGCATCATTTCCCGACTGAATAATGACCCCTTTATTCAGATCGGAAACGGAGACCTGATCGCCGGGCTTCAGGAACATGACGGACGAGCCGCGCAGCGCCGGGTTACCCGTCGCCCAGGCATCTTTGCCGACGGTGACCATGTCATCCAGCTTGATCTTGCCCGCTTTCAACGCCTGACCGACCACATAGCTGGTCATAATTTTCGTCAGGCTCGCCGGGTCGAGTTTTTCGTCGGCGTTACCTTCCGCCAGCACTTTCCCGCTGGCGTAATCCATCAGGATCCAGGCGCGCGCATCGACAGGCGGCGCTTCGGGCGCCGTCTGTTCCGCCGCATGGAGCGTTGGGGCAAAAAGGAAAAGCAGCGCCGAGCCTGCCGCCAGGCTGCGCAGAGAAGAAGTTTTTTGCGTCATAAATGCCACCCGAGTGTCCATTCTAAAAATCACGTCACAATCACCGTGTCGCAAGAAGCGATGAGTAATAGCGCACTACAGCGTTCAAAGAAACCTGTTCCAGGTAAAGTTTTTAAAGTTTATGCAATAACATTCAGATACGCTTTGATTGCGGCGTTTTTTTTAGCATCTGTTGCGTAATTGTTAGGTTTATCTCACCATGGCGAAAAGCTGACTCGGATTCACATCTCATCGGGAGTAAATATGATTACGCTGTGGGGCAGGAACAATTCGACTAACGTGAAGAAAGTGCTCTGGACGCTGGAGGAGCTGGATTTACCGTTCAACCAAATCATGGCTGGCATGGCGTTCGGGGTGAATAAAGACGCCGACTATCTGGCGATGAACCCAAACGGACTGGTGCCGTTGCTGCGCGATGACGAGACAGACGCCACGCTGTGGGAGTCCAACACCATCGTGCGTTATCTCGCCGCGCAGTACGGCCAGGGTCGGCTGTGGGTTGAAAATCCAGCCCGCCGCGCGCAGGGCGAAAAATGGATGGACTGGGCAAACCAGACGCTTTCCCCCACGCACCGGGTGATCCTGATGGGGCTGATCCGCACGCCGGAAGCCGAACGTGATTATCCCGCCATTCATGCCGCCCAGGACGCCTGCGAATCTCTGTTCGCGATGATGGACGACGAACTGGCGAAGCACACCTGGTTCTCCGGCGACACTTTCGGCGTGGGCGATATCGCCGTCGCCCCCTTCGTCTGGAACCTCACTAACATGGGTCTTAGCTGGAGCCCGCGCCCTCACCTGGAGCGCTGGATCCAGCAGCTTAGCGAGCGCCCGGCGTATCGCAACGTGGTGATGATCCCGGTGACCTGATTACGACCCGGACGGGCTGACTTTCAGCAGCTGCCCGTCCGTCTCGTCAGTCAGCACATACAGATAGCCATCCGGCCCGACGCGCACATCGCGAATACGCTGATCTTTATCGCCCAGAATGCGTCCGTCCTCCGTCACGCTATTGCCCTTCACGCTCAGCACGATGACGTCTTTCTCCTTCAACGCGCCGATAAAAAGCTTGTTTTTCCACTGCGGGAAGACGTCGCTGTTGTAGAACGCCATGCCGCTGACGGCGGGCGACACTTTCCAGACAAACAGCGGCTTTTCGGTGCCCTCAACGTGCTCGCCTTTCGCTTCCGGGATTTTCAGGCCGCTGTAATTGATCCCGTGCGTCGCCAGGGGCCAGCCGTAGTTTTTGCCCTTCTCAGGAATGTTGATCTCATCCCCCCCGCGTGGCCCGTGTTCGTTGAGCCACAGCGTGTCACTCCACGGATTCATCGCCATCCCCTGCGGGTTGCGAATGCCATAGGACCAGATTTCCGGGCGCGCGCCAGCGGTGTTCACAAACGGATTATCCGGCGGCACTTTTCCGTCCTCCGTCAGGCGCACCACCTTGCCCTGAAGCTTGTCCAGCTCCTGCGCCGTCGGGCGCTGATTGTTTTCACCCAGGCCAATAAAGAGATGGCCTTTGCCGTCGAACACCAGCCGTCCGCCAAAGTGGTTGCCGGTAGAGAGCTTCGGCATCTGTCGGAACACCACCTGGAAGCCCTCAATGCGCGACAGGTCATCGCTCAACCGCCCGTAGCCCACCGCGGTACCCGCTTTGCCATCATTACCTGCCTCGGCGAAGCTGAGCCAGACCCTCCGTGACTGTGCAAAATCCGGGGCCAGCGCGACGTCCAGCAGTCCGCCCTGGCCGCTCGCCCATACTTTCGGCACGCCGACAATCGGATCGGAGAGCCCTTTTCCTGCCTGCCAGTGCTTAAGCTGCCCGTCTTTGAGCGTGATGAGCAGCCCCTTGTTATCTGGCAAAAACGCCAGCGACCAGGGGTGATCCAGTTTTGTCTGTAACACGTCAACCTTAACCGTCTCAGGCGCTGCAAGCAGTGAAAGCGGGAATATCAAGACTGGAAGGAAAATCAGCGAGGATCGAGGCATAACGCACTCCTTTATCGACATATGGCTTAAAGATTAGCCACTGTTCCCGGGTGCGTTACCACTTTTACAAAAGCTTAATCAGAAGGGGGAGTTGCCTCCCCCGGGTTCAGTGCCGGGCAAGCGTTTCCGGCTTGTTCAGACACATGATGCAAAGCGCGAGCGTGGTCAGGCAGTTTTCAAGCTTCTCCGCGTTAACGGCAATAAAATTCGGGCAGTCGTGACGTCCGTTCATCAAACAGACCCCGGCGATGGAGAGCACCTCGGCGGCGCGGCGCAGCGCTACTAATTCGCTTTCAGCGCAGTGCGCTTTCAGGATGGGTGCTTTTTCACGCATGAAATTGCAAAGTTCAAAGAAGTTATCACGCAGATTTTCGCTTTCGCTGACTGACATATACCCTTTCGCCTTGCGGAGTTGCAGATATGCGGCCAGGTCGATTCGGGCGTTGATCAGCTTGTTAAGCAGATCGCGTTTCAGTCTGTCAACGGACATGCTATTTCCTCCCCTGTCAGCCTTGTTACCTTATTAAGGATAAGGTCATTTTTTGTACAATGTAATGCCTGAGATCAATAAACGATAACTGATTAACATTCTTTACAATGTTACAACGATTGCCCGCCTCAACTGCGCCATCAAGAGTGTATAAATCCCCCGCGATACGCTGTAAAATCCCGCCCTGATAACTCCATAATTGATGAATTTTTAACCTATGAGCAATGTTACGCACCCGCCGAAAATCGGCTTTGTCTCCCTGGGCTGCCCGAAGAACCTGGTGGACTCCGAACGCATCCTGACTGAACTTCGCACTGAAGGCTATGACGTGGTGCCAAGCTACGACAACGCCGACATGGTGATCGTCAACACCTGCGGGTTCATCGACAGCGCGGTCCAGGAGTCACTGGAAGCCATTGGTGAAGCCCTGACGGAAAACGGCAAAGTGATTGTCACCGGCTGCCTGGGCGCGAAGGTGGATCAGATCCGCGAAGTGCACCCGAAAGTGCTGGAGATCACCGGCCCGCACAGCTACGAGCAGGTGCTGGAACATGTTCATCACTACGTGCCCAAACCAAAGCACAACCCGTTCCTGAGCCTGGTGCCGGAACAGGGCGTAAAGCTGACGCCGCGCCACTACGCCTACCTGAAAATTTCCGAAGGCTGCAACCATCGCTGTACCTTCTGCATCATACCGTCGATGCGTGGCGATCTTGTGAGCCGTCCGATTGGCGAGGTGCTGGCAGAAGCCAAACGCCTGGCCGACGCGGGCGTGAAGGAGCTGCTGGTCATCTCCCAGGACACCTCCGCCTACGGTGTGGACGTCAAACACCGCTCCGGTTTCCACAACGGCGAGCCGGTGAAAACCAGCATGGTCGGCCTGTGCGAGCAGCTGGCTAAGCTCGGGATCTGGACGCGCCTGCACTACGTCTATCCTTACCCGCACGTTGACGATGTGATCCCGCTGATGGCGGAAGGCAAAATCCTGCCGTATCTGGATATCCCGCTACAGCACGCCAGCCCGCGCATTCTGAAGCTGATGAAACGTCCTGGCTCCGTGGATCGCCAACTGGCGCGCATCAAGCAGTGGCGTGAGATCTGCCCGGATCTGACCCTGCGCTCCACCTTTATTGTCGGCTTCCCGGGTGAAACCGAAGAAGATTTCCAGATGCTGCTCGACTTCCTGAAAGAGGCGCGTCTGGATCGCGTCGGCTGCTTCAAGTACAGCCCGGTTGAAGGCGCAACGGCCAACGAGCTGGCGGACCAGGTACCGGAAGAGGTAAAAGAGGAGCGCTGGAACCGCTTTATGCAGCTGCAACAGCAGATCTCTGCTGAACGCTTGCAGGAGAAAGTGGGCCGCGAAATTCTGGTGATTATCGACGAAGTGGACGAAGAAGGCGCGATTGGCCGCAGCATGGCGGATGCACCGGAAATCGATGGCGCGGTGTACCTGAACGGCGAAACACAGGTTAAGCCGGGTGATATTATTCGCGTGAAGGTTGAAAACGCGGATGAGTATGACCTGTGGGGTAGCCGGGTTTAAACACCCTGCTTCCCTTTTGTAGGCCGGGTAAGGCGTAGCCGCCACCCGGCACATTCCACAGCACTACCCTTTTATCCGCGGATCCAGCGCGTCGCGCAGCCCATCCCCCAGCAGGTTAAACGCCAGCACGGTCAGGAAAATCGCCAGGCTCGGGAAGATCGCCACGTGTGGCGCAATCACCATATCCGCCCGCGCCTCGTTCAGCATCGCGCCCCACTCCGGCGTCGGCGGCTGTGCCCCTAACCCCAGAAACGACAGGCTGGCCGCCGAGATAATCGACACGCCTATGCGCATGGTGAAATAGACCACGATAGACGAGACCGTTCCCGGCAGAATATGGCTGAACAGGATGGTGGCATCGCTGGCTCCCATGCTGCGCGCCGACTCGATAAAGGTCTGCTGCTTCAGCACCAGCGTGTTGCCACGTACCAGACGCGCGAAAGCGGGAATCGAGAATACCGCCACGGCGATAATGACGTTCGCCATGCCGCTGCCCATCACCGCCACCACGGCAATCGCCAGCAGAATACCGGGAAAGGCAAACAGCACGTCGCAAATACGCATGATGATGCGGTCCCACCAGCCTTCGTAGTACCCAGCCACCAGCCCCAGCACGGTGCCAATTGCTGCGCCCATCAGCACCGCGAAGACCCCGGCCGCCAGTGAGATCTGCGCCCCTACCAGCACGCGGCTGAATATATCGCGCCCGAGCGAGTCCACGCCAAACCAGTGCATCATCGACGGACCATCGTTCAGCCGGTCGTAGTCGAAGTAGTTTTCCGCATCAAACGGGGCTATCCAGGGGGCGATAATCGCCACCAGGATCAGCAGTAACACAAACAACCCGGCGACCATAGCGACGGGCTGACGACGGAATCGACGCCAGAACTCAACCCACGGGGTGCGAATATGGTCCGGCCTGATCCCCGGCATAGCGTTTAAAATGGCCTGGCGACGCCAGTTCAGTAATCGCATCTTACTTATACCTGATGGCCGGGTTAATGGCGGCGTAAAGCACATCCACCACTAAGTTGATAAGAATAAACTCCAGCGAGAAAAGCAGGACTTCAGCCTGAATAACCGGATAGTCACGCATATCGACCGAGTCGACCAGCAGGCGCCCCAGCCCCGGCCAGTTAAAGACCTTCTCAACCACGATAGAGCCCCCCAGCAGGAAGCCGAACTGTAGCCCCATCATCGTGACCACCGGGATCATCGCATTACGAAAACCATGCTTCAGAATGACCCATTTCTCACTCACCCCTTTTGCCCGCGCGGTGCGAATGTAATCTTCGCTCAGCACGTCGACAAACGAGGCGCGGGTAAACCGGGCCATAACCGCCGCAACGGCCGCGCCTAGCGTCATAGAGGGCAGAATGTAGTGCTTCCAGGTGTCGGCCCCGACGGTCGGCAACCAGCCCAGCTCGACGGAGAAAATCTGCATCAGCAGCATGCCCAGCGCAAACGCCGGGAAAGAGATGCCGGTGACCGCCAGCGCCATACCGAGCTTATCCGGCCAGCGGTTGCGCCAGACGGCGGCGACAATCCCCGCGCCTAGGCCAAAGACAACCGCCCAGCTCATACTGGCAATCGTTAACCAGAAGGTAGGCATAAAGCGGCTGGCGATCTCCTCCGACACCGGACGACGCGACACCATTGAGATGCCGAAATCGCCCTGAAGGACATTGCCAATGTAACGCAGAAATTGCCTGTACAGCGGCTGGTCAAGACCGAGCTGTTTACGCACCAGTTCAATAACCGTCGCATCCGCTTCCGGTCCGGCAATCAAACGCGCCGGATCGCCGGGCAGCATATGGACAAACAAAAACACCAGCACGGCCACAATCAGCAGCGTCGGGATAAGCCCCAGCAGGCGTTTACACACATAATTCAGCATGAGTTTTATTTCAAATCCGCGTCATCAAAGCTAAAGCCCGTATCCGGCATGATGTAAAAACCGGTCAGCGCTTTGTTGTGGGCTGAGACCAGTTTTTCCACCACCAGCGGCACCCACGGCGACTCTTTCCAGATAATGTCCTGCGCCTCTTTGTACAGGCGTGCTTTCTCTTCCGGTTTGGTGGTTTTCAGGGCATCGGCCAGATCTTTATCCACCTGCGGATTACTGTAGAACGCGGTATTGAACAGCGTTGGCGGCCAGTTCTGGGAAGCAAAAAGCGGCGACAGGGACCAGTCCGCTTCTCCGGTTGAAGCCGTCCAGCCGGTGTAGAACATCCGCACGCCGCTCTCTTTCTGTCCTTTGCCTTCCACTTCCGCCGCTCGCTGTCCGGCATCCATCGCCGTGACCCTGGCTTTAATACCCACCTGCGCCAGCTGCTGCTGGGTAAATTGCAGCACCTTCTGCGCGGTACTGTGGTTATGCGACGACCACAGCGTAGTGCTAAAGCCGTTCGGATAGCCCGCCTCTTTCAGCAGTTCCCGCGCTTTCGCCGGATCGTAAGGCCACGGCTGATAGCTTTGCGCGTACTCAATGGTTGGCGGCATCACGCCCGTCGCCGGGGTGGCGTAGCCGGCAAAGGCCACCTTCACCAGCGCCTGGCGGTTAATGGCGTAGTTGATGGCTTCACGCACCTTCGGGTTATCAAACGGTTTCTGCGTGACGTTCATGCTGATGTAGCGCTGCATAATCGACGGGCTGGCCACCAGTTCCAGCTTGCTGTTTTTCGCCAGCAGCGCCGCCTGTTCGTACGGGATCGGGAAGGCAAACTGCGCTTCGCCGGTTTGCAGCATTGCGGCGCGGGTGTTGTTGTCCACTACCGGCCGCCAGGTGATGGTATCCAGCTTCGGCAGCCCCTGCTGCCAGTATCCGGCGAATTTTTTCACCTTCACAAAATCGGTCTGGTTCCAGGTGAGCAGTTCGTACGGTCCGGTCCCCACCGGGTGGAAGCCAATCTCTTTGCCGTATTTTTTCAGGGCGGCGGGGGAAATCATCGCCGTCGCGGGATGCGCCAGGATATTGATGAACGCCGAGAACGGCTCTTTGAGGGTGATCTTCACCGTCGCCGGATCAACCACCTCGGTTTGGGCGATATTTTTATACAGGTTGTAGCGTTTAAGACCGTTTTCCGGATTGCTGGCACGATCCAGGTTGACCTTAACCGCCTCGGCGTTGAAGTCGGTGCCATCCTGGAACTTCACGCCGGTACGGAGCTTAACGGTATAGACCAGCCCGTCGTCCGACACGGTATAGCCTTCCGCCAGCACGTTTTTCAGCTTCATTTCGCGGTCCAGGCCGAACAGCCCCTGGTAGAAGGATTTTGCCACCGCCTGAGAAAGAGTGTCGTTGGCATCATACGGATCCAGGGTCGTGAAGTTAGACCCCACAGCCACCACCACATCTTTCGCCGCGAACGCGGGGGCGGCGGCCAGCGCAGCCGTCACGCTCGCGGCCAGCAGCCATTTACGAGCAACAAAAGGAACCATTGTGTTCTCCTGCCTGTTGTAAGTTATAACCGCGAGAATGCATTGCCCTGACGCGGTGGTGCGACAAAATGACCGGGTCCCACCTCACGCAGCGCCACGCGCTCCAGGGTTTCGCCCCGTTTACGAATATTGCTCGGCATTTCGTCCTGCAACAGCACGCGCTGGGCGTGACGATGCTCAGGATCGGCAACCGGTACGGCAGCCATCAGCTTGCGGGTGTAAGGGTGCTGCGGGTTTTCAAACACCGCCCGACGTGGGCCGATTTCAACAATTTGCCCCATGTACATCACCGCCACGCGATGGCTGATCCGCTCCACCACCGCCATATCGTGGGAGATAAACAGAAACGCAATGCCCAAATCCCGCTGTAAATCGAGCAGGAGATTGATGATTTGCGCGCGGATAGAGACATCCAGCGCTGACACGGACTCATCCGCAATCACCACTTTCGGATTGAGGGCCAATGCCCGCGCAATGCAGATACGCTGTCGCTGACCGCCAGAAAATTCGTGCGGATAACGCCAGGCATGCTCCGGCTTCAGGCCCACGCGCTCCAGCAGCCATGCGACGCGGCGCTGCGCGGCTTCACCGTCGAGCAGGTTATGCACCCGCAGCGGCTCCATAATCGAGTACCCCACCGTATGGCGCGGATCGAGCGACGCATAAGGATCCTGGAATATAAACTGAATATCCCGGCGCACCGCCTGCAATTTACTGTTAGGGAGCGTGTCGATGCGCTCACCGTTGAAGGTGATGCTCCCCTCCTGCGACGCCACCAGCCTGAGCAGCGCCCGCCCGGTGGTGGATTTACCGCAGCCGGACTCCCCCACCAGCGCCAGCGTTTCGCCCGGCCAGAGATCAAAACTGACGTTTTCAACCGCATGCACTTCGCGCTTCACGCGATTGAGGATCCCGCTACGCAGCGGGAAACGGGTCACCAGGTCACGCACTTCGAGGATTGGCCTGCCGGGAACCACCGTATCCTGCTCGGTTTCGTCTTCCTGCTGGCCCTGTTCGGTCTGTGAGAACAGCGGAAAACGGCGCGGAAAATCACTGCCATTCATGGCCCCCAGACGCGGGACCGCCGCCAGTAGCGCTTTGGTATAAGGATGCACCGGCGCATGAAAGACCTGCTCCACCGTGCCGGTTTCCACGGCATTGCCCTGATGCATAACCAGCACCCGATCGGCAATATCCGCCACCACCCCCATATCATGGGTGATGAAAATCACCCCCATCTCCATCTCCTGCTGCAATACCTTAATCAGTTGCAGGATCTGGGCCTGAATGGTGACATCCAGCGCCGTGGTGGGTTCGTCGGCAATGAGCACCGCCGGACGGCACGACAGCGCCATCGCAATCATCACCCGCTGGCGCATGCCGCCGGAAAGCTGATGCGGATAGCGGGACAAAATCGCGTGCGCCTCAGGGATACGCACCAGCTCCAGCATCCGTTTTGCTTCGTTGAGCGCCTCATCACCGCTCAGTCCCTGATGCAGGCGGATAGATTCGGCAATCTGCTCGCCCACCGGAAAAACCGGGTTCAGGGAGGTCATCGGCTCCTGAAAAATCATCGCAATATCTGCCCCGCGCACCCCCTGCATCTGGGACGCACTCAGCTCGTTGAGATCGATAACCTGACGGTTGCGACGGCGCAACAGCATCCGCTCGCTGGTGACCTGCCCGCCCGTCTGCTCAAGCAGACGCATCAGCGCCAGCGCGGTAACGGATTTACCGGAACCTGATTCGCCAACAATCGCCAGCGTCTCGCCGCGCCTGAGCGAAAACGATAAATTCTGTACTGCGGGGATGAACTGCCGCTCTTCCTGAAACGCAATATTCAGTTGGTGGACAGCCAGCACTTCGCAGTTGTCCAGCTCTTCACGGTGCGGCACGCAATGCCCCCTTATTCACGATAAATGCCTGTGCTGGGCGCATCGCCGGCATACCCCCACGCCCGGTACATCCCTTCACTGTTGAACGGCAGAGCCACGTTGCCCTCCCGATCCACCGCAATTAAGCCGCCAATCCCGCCCAGCGCCGGCAGTTTCTCCATCACTACCCGCTCGCAGGCCTCACTCAGGCTTAATCCGCCGTAATCCATTAGCGCGGTAATGTCGTAGGCCGCCAGCGCGCGGATAAACACTTCGCCGGTGCCGGTGCATGACACCGCCGCGGTGGCGTTATTGGCGTAACACCCGGCCCCCGGCAGCGGGCTGTCGCCGACGCGACCGGGAAGTTTGTTGGTCATACCGCCTGTCGACGTCGCGGCGGCGAGATTACCGGCTTTATCCAGCGCCACCGCGCCTACCGTGCCCATTTTGCTGCGTTCATCGAGCGGCGCGGCATGGTCCAGCTGCGTCATCCCCGCTGTACGGGCGTCCAGCAGTTGCCGGTAACGCTCCTCGGTGGAGAAAAGATCGGGCGAGATCGTGTCCATCCCGTGCTCGACGGCAAATTTTTCCGCCCCCGCCCCGGCCAGCAGCACATGCGGGCTTTGTTCCATCACCAGACGCGCGGCCAGCACCGGATTACGCAGACGGCTGACGCCCGCTACCGCGCCCGCCTTCAGGGTGACGCCGTCCATCACGCAGGCATCCAGCTCGTGCGTTTCATCGCGCGTAAAGACCGAGCCAATACCGGCATTAAACAGCGGGCACTCCTCCAGCAGACGTACTGCTTCGGTCACCACGTCCAGCGCGCTGTCGCCCGCTTCCAGCATCCGCTGGCCTGTTTCCACAATGGCGTTCAGCGCATCAATATAACGCTTCTCCTGCTCGGGACTGAGCTGTGCACGGGTGATTGCCCCGGCACCGCCATGAATTGCGATAACCGCTTTACTCATTTCGCATCACCCATCAGCCTGGCTGGCTGCTTTTTCTATAAATATCATTATCGTCGACGAATCTTCAGATGATTTTTGAATATAGAAAGACGCAACTGTGATGTAAAGCGTACACCCATCGGGTCATACAGTTAGCCGCACTTTTCTGCCATAATGAGCGCTTTCGTTGTTACTCCGCAGGAGCCCACCATGGATTTTACCGCCGGACTGATGCCGCTTGAGACGGCACTCTCGCAGATGCTTGACCGCATTACTCCACTGCACGACGTTGAGACACTGCCGCTTGTGCGCTGTTTTGGCCGTATTGCCGCGCGCGATATCGTCTCGCCGCTGAACGTGCCGGGGTTCGATAACGCGGCGATGGACGGCTATGCCGTACGTCTGGCGGATCTGCAAACGGGTCAGCCGCTGCCGGTGGCAGGTAAAGCGTTTGCCGGGCAGCCGTTTAACGGTGAGTGGCCAGCGGGCACCTGCGTGCGCATTATGACCGGGGCACCGGTGCCAAAGGGCTGTGAAGCCGTGGTGATGCAGGAAGAGACCGAACAAACGGACGACGGCGTGCGCTTTACCGCCAGCGTCAAAGCGGGACAAAATATCCGCCACATCGGGGAAGACATTACCCTGGGCGCAACGGTCTTTGCCGCCGGGCAAAAGCTGACGGTCGCCGAACTGCCGGTGCTGGCATCGCTTGGCATCGCGGAGATTGACGTGGTCCGCAAAGTGCGCGTGGCGGTGTTCTCCACGGGAGACGAGCTACAGCTTCCGGGTCAGCCACTGAACGAGGGGCAGATTTACGACACCAACCGTCTGGCGGTGCACCTGATGCTTGAGCAGCTGGGCTGTGAGGTGATTAACCTCGGTATCATTCCTGACGATCCGCAAAAACTGCGCGCGGCGTTTATCGACGCTGACGCCTCTGCCGACGTGGTGATCAGCTCCGGCGGCGTATCGGTTGGCGAAGCGGATTACACCAAAACCCTGCTTGAAGAGCTGGGCGAAATCGCCTTCTGGAAGCTGGCGATTAAACCGGGCAAACCGTTCGCGTTTGGCAAACTTCCGCACAGCTGGTTCTGTGGCCTGCCGGGTAACCCGGTCTCCGCCGCGCTTACCTTCTACCAGCTGGTGATCCCGCTGCTGGCGAAGCTTTCAGGCAACAATGCCAGCCCGCTGCCGGAGCGTGTGCGCGTGCGGGCGGCAACGCGCCTCAAAAAATCACCGGGCCGTCTCGATTTCCAGCGCGGCATTCTGGCGCGCAACGCCGACGGCGAGCTGGAGGTGAGCACTACCGGGCATCAGGGTTCGCACATCTTTAGCTCCTTCAGTCAGGGGAACTGCTTTATCGTGCTGGAGCGCGATCGCGGCCACGTTGCGGCGGGCGAATGGGTTGAAGTGGAACGCTTTAACCACCTGTTCGGAGGCTGACATGACGGTGGAACTGAGCGACCCGGAGATGATGCGCTATAACCGCCAGATCGTGCTACGCGGGTTTGATTTCGAGGGCCAGGAAGCGCTCAAGGCGGCCAGCGTGCTGGTTGTGGGCCTGGGCGGGCTGGGCTGCGCAGCGGCGCAATACCTGGCTGCGGCGGGTGTCGGCAGCATGACGCTGCTGGATTTCGACACCGTGTCGGTGTCCAACCTGCAACGCCAGACGCTGCACAGCGACGCGACGGTCGGTCAGCCTAAAGTGGAATCAGCACGCACGGCGCTGGCGCGCATTAACCCCAACGTTCAGTTCACCCTGATTGACGCGATGCTGGATGACGACGCGCTGTTTGCGCAGATTGCACGGCATGACCTGGTGCTGGACTGCACCGATAACGTCGCCATTCGCAACCAGCTCAATGCGGGCTGCTTTGCCCGTAAAACGCCGCTGATTTCCGGCGCGGCCATTCGCATGGAGGGGCAAATCACCGTCTTCACCTACGCTGAAGGAGAGCCCTGCTACCGCTGCCTGAGCCGTCTGTTTGGCGAGAATGCGCTGACCTGCGTCGAGGCGGGCGTGATGGCGCCACTGGTTGGCGTTATCGGTTCCTTGCAGGCGATGGAGGCGATCAAAGTGCTGGCGCACTACGGCACGCCCGCAGCGGGTAAAATCGTGATGTATGACGCAATGACCTGCCAGTTCCGCGAGATGAAGCTGATGCGTAATCCCGGGTGTGAGGTGTGCAGCAAATAAAAAAGTCGGGTGGCGGCTTCGCCTTACCCGACCTACAACGGCTCGAACGGCGCCACCCGGCAACAGCAATGCGAATGTAGGCCGGGTAAGCGTCAGCGCCACCCGGCAACAGCGATGCAAACGTAGGCCGGGTAAGCGTCAGCGCCACCCGGCAACAGCGATGCAAACGTAGGCCGGGTAAGCGTTAGCGCCACCCGGCAACAGCGATGCAAACGTAGGCCGGGTAAGCGTCAGCGCCACCCGGCAACAGCGATGCAACGTAGGCCGGGTAAGCGTCAGCGCCACCCGGCAACAGCGATGCAAACGTAGGCCGGGTAAGCGTTAGCGCCACCCGGCAACCGCATCAGACAGACGTCCGCCCAAACGCCCCCTGCCAGTCCTGCTCAAACTTCACAATTGCCGCATCCACGGCCGGAGAGGTAATAAACTGCTGCGCCACGTCCAGCGGCAGCGTGATGGACTCGCACCCTGCCAGCAGGCAGTCCAGCGCCTGGCGCGGGGTTTTAAAGCTCGCCGCCAGCACTTTTGACTGCGGGGCATGCAGGGTCAGCAACTGTTGCAGTTCGACCACCGTCTGGATCCCGTCCCCGCCCTGCGCGTCCACGCGGTTCACGTAAGGAGCCACATACTCAGCCCCCGCCAGTGCGGAGAGCATCCCCTGTGCTGCGCCATACACCGCCGTACCCAGCGTCGGGATCCCTTCTGCTTTCAGCATTTTGATCGCCGCCAGTCCTTCAGCGGTCACGGGCACTTTCACCACCAGGTCATTGATTATCGCGCGCAGCTTACGTGCGTCTTCCACCATTCCCTCGGCGGTCTTCGCCATCACCTGAGCGAACAGCCGGCCCTTGCCGCCCAGCGCGTCGTGCAGCGCGGGCAGCAGCTCTTCCAGAGGCGTTTTACCCGCCGCCACAATGCTTGGGTTAGTGGTCACGCCCGCCAGCGGGAAGATACGCGCCAGCTTTTTGACTGCCGCAACGTCAGATGTGTCGAGATAAAGTTCCATGATGTCACCCTCAAAATTAGCCTGCACTTACCCTATCACAGCAAAACCTGCTCAGGAATTGACCCATATCAAGATAACTTTCATTCGAAAGTAATTTAATCTTCATATGTAATTCGAGGGCAAGAAAATGATCTTCAATATACAGCGTTACTCCACCCACGACGGTCCCGGTATTCGAACCGTGGTATTCCTGAAAGGCTGCTCGCTGGGCTGTCGCTGGTGTCAGAACCCGGAAAGCCGCTCCCGCACGCGGGACGTCCTGTTTGATGCCCGTCTGTGCCTGGACGGCTGTGACCTGTGTCAGCAGGCCGCGCCGGGGTGTGTTGAACGCGCGCTGAACGGGCTGGTCATTCATCGTGAGAAGCTTAACGACGAGACGCTCACTGCCCTCACCGACTGCTGCCCGACCCAGGCGCTTACCGTCTGCGGTGAAGAGAAGCAGGTGGAGGAGATTATGGCCGCCGTGCTGCGCGACAAGCCCTTCTACGACCGCAGCGGCGGCGGGATCACCCTCTCCGGCGGCGAGCCGTTCATGAACCCGGCGCTGGCACATGCCCTGTTTAAAGCCAGCCATGAACAAGGCATTCATACCGCCGTTGAAACCTGCCTTCACGTACCATGGCATTATATCGAGCCGTCACTGCCGTATGTCGATCTATTCCTGGCGGACCTGAAACATGTGGACAGTGACGTATTTAAACAGTGGACCGATGGCTCAGCCAAACGGATCCTGGACAACCTGAAGCGCCTGGCCGCCGCCGGGAAAAAAATCACCATTCGCGTGCCGCTGATCCAGGGCTTTAACGCCGATGAAGCGTCGGTTACCGCCATTACCAATTTCGCCGCCGACGAACTCGGCGTTCACGATATTCATTTTCTGCCGTATCACACGCTGGGCATGAACAAATACACCCTGCTCGGCCAACCCTACTCTGCCCCTGACAAACCGCTGGATAACCCTGCCCTGCTGGACTTCGCGCAGCAGTATGCCTGCCAGAAAGGGTTAACCGCGACCTTACGAGGATAAACTTATGACCACCCTGAATCTCAACACCCTCAGCGAGCGCATCAAGGCGCACAAAACGGCGCTGGTGCATATCGTTAAGCCGCCGGTCTGTACCGAGCGCGCGCAGCATTACACCGAAATGTATCAGCAGCACATGGACAAGCCGATCCCGGTACGTCGCGCCCTGGCGCTGGCGCATCACCTGGCCGAGCGTACCATCTGGATCAAGCATGACGAGCTGATTATCGGTAACCAGGCCAGCGAAGTGCGCGCCGCGCCGATCTTCCCGGAATATACCGTCTCCTGGATTGAGAAAGAGATTGACGATCTGGCGGACCGCCCGGGCGCAGGCTTTGCGGTGAGCGAAGAGAACAAGCGCGTGCTGCATGAGATCTGCCCGTGGTGGCGCGGCCAGACGGTGCAGGACCGCTGCTACGGCATGTTCACCGACGAGCAGAAAGGCCTGCTGGAAACCGGCATCATCAAAGCGGAAGGCAACATGACCTCCGGTGACGCACACCTGGCGGTGAATTTCCCGCTGGTGCTGGAGAAAGGGCTTGACGGCCTGCGCGCGAAAATGGCCGAGCGCCGGTCGCGCATCAACCTGACGGTGCTGGACGATCTGCACGGCGACCAGTTCCTGAAAGCCATTGATATCGTGCTGGAAGCCGTAAGCCTGCACATCAAACGCTTTGCCGACCTGGCGCGTGAAATGGCCGCAACAGAAACCCGCGACAGCCGCCGCGACGAGCTGCTGGCCATGGCGGAAAACTGCGACATCATCGCCCACCAACCGCCAAAAACCTTCTGGCAGGCGCTACAGCTGTGCTACTTCATTCAGCTGATCCTGCAAATTGAGTCCAACGGTCACTCCGTCTCCTTTGCCCGTATGGACCAGTACCTTTACCCGTACTACCGCCGCGACGTGGAGCTGGACCAGAGTCTGGATCGCGAGCACGCCATTGAGCTGCTGCACAGCTGCTGGCTGAAGCTGCTGGAAGTGAACAAAATCCGCTCCGGCTCGCACTCCAAAGCCTCTGCGGGCAGCCCGCTGTATCAGAACGTCACCATCGGCGGCCAGAAGCTGGTCAACGGTGAACCGATGGACGCGGTCAACCCGCTCTCTTACGCCATTCTCGAATCCTGCGGCCGTCTGCGCTCCACCCAGCCGAACCTGAGCGTGCGCTACCACGCGGGCATGAGCAACGACTTCCTCGACGCCTGCGTGCAGGTGATCCGCTGCGGCTTCGGGATGCCGGCGTTTAACAACGATGAAATCGTGATCCCGGAATTTATCAAGCTCGGCGTGGAACGAGAGGACGCGTATGACTATGCGGCGATTGGCTGCATCGAAACCGCCGTCGGCGGCAAGTGGGGCTATCGCTGCACCGGCATGAGCTTTATCAACTTCGCCCGCGTGATGCTGGCGGCGCTGGAAGGCGGTCGCGACGCCACCAGCGGCCAGGTATTCCTGCCGCAGGAAAAAGCGCTTTCTGCCGGTAATTTCGGGAATTTCGATGAGGTCATGGCGGCGTGGGATAACCAGATCCGCTACTACACCCGCAAATCCATTGAGATCGAGTACGTGGTGGACACCATGCTGGAAGAGAACGTCCACGATATTCTCTGCTCGGCGCTGGTGGACGACTGTATCGAACGCGCGAAAAGCATTAAGCAGGGCGGCGCGAAGTATGACTGGGTTTCCGGCCTACAGGTGGGGATCGCCAACCTTGGCAACAGCCTGGCAGCGGTGAAGAAGCTGGTGTTTGACCAGGGCGTTATCGGTCAGCAACAGCTGGCGGCGGCGCTGGCGGATGACTTCGAGGGGCTGACCCACGAGCAGCTGCGCCAGCGCCTGATCAACGGCGCGCCGAAGTACGGCAACGACGACGACAGCGTGGACCTGCTGCTGACCCGTGCTTATCAGACCTACATTGAAGAGCTGAAGCAGTATCACAACCCACGCTACGGCCGCGGCCCGATTGGGGGTAACTACTACGCGGGCACGTCGTCTATCTCCGCAAACGTGCCGTTTGGCGCAGCAACCATGGCGACGCCGGACGGCCGTAAAGCCCACACCCCGCTGGCGGAAGGGGCAAGCCCGGCCTCCGGTACCGACCACCTCGGCCCGACGGCGGTGATTGGCTCCGTGGGTAAACTGCCGACGGAAGCGATTCTCGGCGGCGTGCTGCTAAACCAGAAGCTGAACCCGTCGACGCTGGAAAACGACAGCGATCGCCAGAAGCTGATGGTGCTGCTGCGCACCTTCTTCGAGGTGCATAAAGGCTGGCACATTCAGTACAACATCGTCTCCCGCGAAACGCTGCTGGAAGCGAAGAAACACCCGGATCAGTATCGTGACCTGGTGGTGCGCGTCGCGGGTTACTCGGCGTTCTTCACCGCCCTGTCGCCGGATGCGCAGGACGATATTATTGCCCGTACTGAGCATACGCTGTAACGGTTTATCCCCTCTCCCTTTAGGGAGAGGGTTAGGGTGAGGGGGAAATGCGCACGCTGATGCCCTCACCCCGGCCCTCTCCCACGGGGAGAGGGAGAAAACACTAAAAACGGCAACTTCGGTTGCCGTTTTGCTTTGACTTTCGAATGAAATTAAATTTGTGCTCCCCGTCACCTTGTTATTAGAATGTTTCAAACGCAGTGACCCAGGAGCACAGTATGACCGTAAAAGTTATCGTCACCGATATGGACGGAACTTTCCTTGATGATGCCAAGCAGTACGATCGTGACCGCTTCCAGGCACAGTTTGAGCAGCTTAAAGCCCGCGACATTGAATTTGTTGTCGCCAGCGGCAACCAGTATTACCAGCTCATCTCCTTCTTCCCGGAGCTGAAAGATCAGATCTCCTTCGTCGCGGAAAACGGCGCGCTGGTCTTCGATCACGGCGAACAGATTTTCCACGGCGAACTGACGCGTCATGAGTCGCAGATCGTCATTGGCGAGTTGCTGAAAGACAAAGGGCTGAACTTTGTGGCCTGCGGGCTGGAGAGCGCGTACGTCAGCGATAAAGCACCAGAAGCGTTCGTGAAGCTGATGTCGAAACACTACCATCGCTTAAAACCCATCAGCGATTACCGCGAAATTGACGACGTGCTGTTTAAATTCTCCCTGAACCTGCCGGACAGCGATATCCCGAATCTGGTTGATAAACTGCATGTCTCCCTGGACGGCATCATGAAGCCGGTCACCAGCGGCTTCGGTTTTGTCGATTTGATTATCCCCGGCCTGCACAAGGCCAACGGCATCAGCCGCCTGCTTAAACGCTGGAAAGTCTCACCTCAGGCGTGCGTCGGCATTGGCGACAGCGGCAACGATGCGGAAATGCTGAAGCTGGTAAAATACTCCTTTGCGATGGGCAACGCGGCGGACAGCATTAAAGAGGTCAGCCGTTACACTACCGACGATAACAACCATCAGGGCGCGCTGAATGTGATTCAGTCCGTGCTCGACGCGCACTCCCCGTTCGACGCCTGATCCCCCTACCTGCCGGAGCCTCGCTCCGGCCTCTCACTCTTTTCCCATCCTGTGGCACCCGTCAAGGTTTTAAACTTGCATTAACTTTTTTTTAACTTAAAGTATCACTTGTAGACACTTTTACTTTCGAATGAAAGATGCGAGGCAGTTATGACCTTTACCAGCGAAACGTTGCCAGCGGACCATAAAGCGGCAATCCGTCAGATGAAACGTGAATTACGCGCGCAGATCGGCGACGTGCAGGCGGTGTTCGACCGGCTCAGCGATAAAATCGCCACCCGCGTGGCGGAAATCAACGCTCTCAAAAACAAAGGCGAAACCGTCTGGCCAGTGATCCCTTTTGCCGACGTGAAAAACGGCACGATCACCGCCGAACAGCGCGAAGCCGTTAAACGTCGCGGCTGCGCGGTGATCAAAGGCCACTTCCCGCGCGAGCAGGCGCTGGCGTGGGATCAGTCGATGCTCGACTACCTCGATCTGAACAAATTTGACGAGGTGTACAAAGGACCCGGCGATAACTTCTTCGGCACCTTAACGGCCTCTCGTCCGGAGATTTATCCGATCTACTGGTCTCAGGCGCAAATGCAGGCGCGCCAGAGTGAAGAGATGGCGCAGGTACAGTCATTCCTGAACCGTTTATGGACATTTGAGAGCAACGGTAAACAGTGGTTCGACCCGGACGTGAGCGTGATTTACCCTGACCGCATCCGCCGCCGCCCGCCCGGAACCACCTCGAAAGGACTTGGCGCACACACCGATTCTGGCGCGCTGGAGCGCTGGCTGCTGCCCGCTTATCAGCAGGTGTTCGCCCGCGTGTTTGACGGCAACGTTGAGAAATACGATCCGTGGAATGCCGCGCATCGTACCGAAGTGGAAGAGTACACCGTCGATAACACCACCAAATGCTCGGTGTTCCGCACCTTCCAGGGCTGGACGGCGCTGTCGGACATGATCCCCGGACAGGGCTTGCTGCACGTGGTGCCGATCCCGGAGGCAATGGCCTATATTCTGCTGCGTCCGCTGCTGGACGACGTGCCGGAAGACGAGCTGTGCGGCGTGGCGCCGGGGCGCGTGCTGCCGATTTCTGAGAAGTGGCATCCGCTGCTGATCGAAGCGTTAACCAGCATTCCGGCGCTGGAAGCCGGTGATTCCGTGTGGTGGCACTGCGATGTGATCCACTCCGTCGCGCCGGTGGAAAATCAGCAGGGCTGGGGCAACGTGATGTATATTCCTGCCGCGCCAATGTGCGAGAAGAATCTCGCCTATGCGAAAAAGGTCAAGGAAGCGCTGGAAACCGGCGCGTCACCGGGCGATTTCCCGCGCGAGGATTATGAGAAAAGCTGGCAGGGCCGCTTTACCGTGGCCGATCTCAACATCCACGGCAGGCGCGCGCTGGGCATGGCTTAACCGTCGTACAGCCCTTCCCGCTCTACGGCGGTACGTCGTTTCCCCTGACGTATCCGCCGTACCGACTCCCGCACGGTCAGCGTGCCGTTTAGCAGCAATGTTCCCACCGGCGCATCCGGGCGCATCAGCCGCTGCTGGAGCATATGCACCGCTTCCGTTCCCAGCTCATCACGCGGAACATGTACCGCGGTTAAGGGCACATCCTGAATCGCCGCGAGATTAAAGCCGTCGATGCTCATCACCGAGACATCCTGCGGCACGCGCAGACCGTGTTTTTGCAGCGCGCTGATGGTCCCCGCCGCCATAAAATCACCACCAACCAGGAACGCCGTCGGCAGGTCCTTCCCTTTCTGCTGGTGAAGCCACTCGCTTACCAGCTGCTCCGTCTCTCTGGCGCTGAAGCTGGACACCATCAGCAGGTCGCGCCTGTCGCTGAACCTGAGGTTATGACCGTGCCACGCGTCGCGGATCCCGGACAGGCGCAGCTCCATGGTGTAGCGTCGCAGGCACAGCACGTTCATCACCTCCCGGTGCCCCATCTCGAACAGGTACTCCGCCGCCCGCTTGCCAATCGCGCGATGATCCGGCGCGACGGCGGGCAGGCGCATGTTGCGGTCCCGGCAGTTAATCAGCATACAGGGTTTGCCCACGTCTACCGCCAGATCGTGGATATGCGGATCGTCGATACCGAGGAGGATCGCCGCCTGGGTGTCCGCTTCGTTCATGCGGGCCAGAAACAGCTGGGCATCGCTGTCGTTCTCCTCCAGCGCACAGTAACGCAGGCGAACCTCGTGCGAGGCCAGCCCTTTGCTCACGCTCTGGATGACGCGGTAGTAAAAGATGTCGGACCGCTCGTCAAACGCCCGCTGCGGGGCAAACACCACCAGGCTGTTAAGCAGCAGACGCCCCGCCGCCATGCCGTCCATTACCCCCAGCTCCCGCGCGCACGCCAGCACCTTTGCCCGTGCTTTTTCGCTGGTGTTTGCCTTCCCCGCCAGCACGCGAGAAACGGTGCTGATGGAGAGCTGGGTACGGGCGGCGATTTCGGTGATTTTAAGCCTTTTGTCCATTTTGTGATCTGGCTCCGGATGTGAAATGAAAAAATTTTCACAACATGTTTATCAGGTAATAACTTGCGAGAAGGCCATAATGCCGAAAATTAAACCTCGGTTATGAGAAAGTTTGCACAAAATCCACTATTCCCTGCCCAATTTCTTTCTTAAGGTGAACCTGTCACACAACTTCCATACTAGTTGTATAGCAGCTTAGCGCTCTAAAACAGATAACTTTCAAACGCCTGACGCTGTGTGACACCTGAACCTTTGTCCCCTTACCGTCCGTCTTGTGGAGAAGAAAATGAGTCAGGACATCAATAACACCGTTGCGACAAGCAAAACACGTCGCGTCATCAGGAACCTGCGCTGGTACGTACTGGTGCTGTTTCTTCTCGGCGTGACCGTTAACTACATCACCCGTAACTCGTTAGGTATTCTCGCCCCTGAGCTGAAAGAGAGCCTCGGGATCACCACCGAGCAGTACTCCTGGATCGTCGGCGCGTTCCAGATCGCCTACACCATTTTCCAGCCCCTGTGCGGCTGGCTGATTGACGTTATCGGCCTGAAAATCGGCTTTATGGTCTGCGCCGGGATCTGGGCGCTGATGTGTATCTTCCACGCGGGCGCCGGAAGCTGGCTGCACCTGGCGATTCTGCGCTTCTTTATGGGTGCGTCCGAAGCCGCCGCCACGCCAGCGAACGCCAAAACCATCGGCGAATGGTTCCCGAAATCAGAGCGCCCTGTTGCCGCAGGCTGGGCGGGGGTAGGCTTCTCCATTGGGGCCATGCTGGCCCCGCCTATCATCTACTTTGCCCACGCGTCGTTCGGCTGGCAGGGTGCGTTTATGTTTACCGGCGTGCTGGCGCTGCTGTGGGTGATCCTGTGGTGGGCGTTTTATCACAACCCGGAACAGCACCCGAACCTGAGCCGCGATGAGCTGGCGTTTATCAAGCAGGATAACGAACCTGCGCCGGTCAAACTGCCCTTCCTGACCGCGCTGAAAACCGTCTCGAAGAACAAACGGTTCTACGGTATCGCCATCCCGGCCTTTATGGCGGAACCGGCCTGGGCCGTGCTGAGCTTCTGGGTGCCGCTGTACCTCGCCAAAGAGCACGGTATGGATTTGAAACAGATCGCGATGTTCGCCTGGCTGCCGTTCCTGGCCGCCGACCTCGGCAGCGTGGCGAGCGGCTACCTGACCCGGCTCTACACCCGCTGGTTTGGCTGCACCCGCGTCAACTCGGTGGTAGCCAGCTCCGTCACCGGCGCGTTTCTGATGATTTCTCTGGCCGTCGTGGCCGTGACCCGCGACCCGTATATCACCATCGTGCTGATCTCCATCGGCGGCTTCGGGCACCAGATCATCTCCTGCATGCTTAGCGCGCTGGTCGTGGAGTCGTTCGACAAAGGCCAGATGGCGACGGTCAACGGCATGCGCGGCTCGGCGGCGTGGATCGCCAGCTTCCTGTTCTCCCTTTTGATTGGGGTGACCGCCGACAAAATCGGCTTCAACCCGCTCTTTATCGCCATGGGCTTCTTTGACCTGCTTGGCGCTGTCTTCCTGGTGGCATTTATTGCTGAACGTCGCGCCAAGCGCGCCTGATAGTGGATGTATTGCATATGAAAAACCTGAAAAACTGGACCGTCGATACGCAGTCGGCGAATCATCTGGAACTGCTAATCGATAACCAGCACCGCCTGTGTCTGTATGTGCTGGAAGAGAATCTGTTCCGTGTGCTGATCAAACGTAAAGGCGAGCTGGCGCTGAACCGCACCTGGAGCATCGCGCCGGAACAAGATGTGCCGTGGGAAGGCCGCCGTCGTGACGATGTCAGCGGCTTCACCTGCCCTGCCTGGACGCTGACGCAGCGGGACGACACGTTAACCGTAGCGACTGAACAGCTGCGCGTCACCGTCCACCAGCCGCTGTGGCTGGAGTGGCACTACCGCAATGAGGCGGGCGAGTGGCAGCCGCTGGTCAATGACCGCCCGACCAGCGCCTACCTGCTGAACGCCCACGGTGACGGCGTGGCGCACTATCTTAGCCGACGTAAGGATGAACGTTTTTACGGTCTGGGTGAGAAAGCGGGTGATTTACAGCGCAACGGCAAACGCTATGAGATGCGTAACCTGGACGCGATGGGCTATAACGCGGCCAGCACCGATCCGCTTTACAAGCACATCCCGTTCACCCTCACCCGTCGCGATGACGTGAGCTACGGTCTGTTCTACGATAACCTGAGCAGCTGCTGGCTGGATCTGGGTAACGAGATCGACAACTATCACACCGCCTACCGCCGCTGGCAGGCGGAAGCGGGCGATATTGACTACTACCTCTTCACCGGCAAGCGCGTGCTGGACGTGACGAAAGCCTTCGTGCGCCTGACGGGGAAAACGCTGTTCGGACCGAAGTGGAGCCTGGGCTACAGCGGCTCGACCATGCACTACACCGACGCGCCGGACGCGCAAAACCAGCTGATGAACTTCATCCGCCTGTGCGATGAGCATGCCATTCCGTGCGACTCGTTCCAGCTCTCCTCCGGCTATACCTCGATTAACGGCAAGCGCTACGTCTTTAACTGGAACTACGACAAAGTGCCGCAGCCGAAGGTGATGAGCCAGGCGTTCCACGACGCGGGGCTGCGGCTTGCGGCCAACATCAAGCCGTGTCTGTTGCAGGATCATCCCCGCTACAGCGAAGTGGCGGAACGCGGCCTGTTCATTCGTGATTCAGAAACCGATGCGCCTGAACGTTCCAGCTTCTGGGATGACGAAGGATCGCATCTCGACTTCACCAACCCGCAGACGGTGCAGTGGTGGCAGCACGGCGTGACCACGCAGCTGCTGGAGATGGGCATCGACTCCACCTGGAACGACAACAACGAGTATGAAGTGTGGGACGGGGAAGCGCGCTGCTATGGCTTCGGTCAGGAAATCGCCATCAAGCACATTCGCCCGGTGATGCCGCTGCTGATGATGCGCGCCTCGCTGGAAGCGCAGCAGCGCTTTGCTCCGGAGAAACGTCCGTATCTGATCTCCCGCTCCGGCTGCGCCGGGATGCAGCGCTACGTTCAGACCTGGAGCGGCGACAACCGCACCAACTGGGACACCCTGCGTTATAACATCCGCATGGGGCTGGGCATGAGCCTGTCCGGACTGTTCAACGTCGGTCACGACGTCGGCGGTTTCTCCGGCGACAAGCCGGATGCCGAGCTGTTCGTGCGCTGGGTACAGAACGGCGTGATGCACCCGCGCTTTACCATTCATTCGTGGAACGATGATCACACGGTGAACGAGCCGTGGATGTACCCGGGCGTCACGCCTGCGATTCGCAGCGCCATTGAACTGCGCTACCGCCTGCTGCCGTATCTCTACACCCTGCTCTGGCAGGCGCACGCCGACGATGAGCCGATGCTGCGCCCGACCTTCCTCGATCATGAGCACGATGCGCAGACGTTTGAAGAGTGCGACGATTTCCTGCTGGGCCGTGACCTGCTGGTGGCCAGCGTCGTCGAAGCCGGGCAGCGCGAGCGCCGCGTCTGGCTGCCGGATAACGAAACCGGCTGGTACGATTTTTACACCCACGCATGGTATGCGGGCGGCCAAGCGATCGTCCTTGATGCGCCGCTGGAAAAGCTGCCGCTGCTGGTGCGCGCCGGTGCCGGTTTGCCGCTCAGCGAACGCATCCGTCACGTGAGCGCCGATAAAGACGATACCCGTGAGCTGAAACTGTTCCCGGTGAAAGGCGTCGGCACCACCTCCGGGCTGCTGTTTGAGGATGACGGCGAAAGCTGGGGCTACCAGAACGGCAACGCGCTGTGGGTGGAATGGGAGATGGAGTGCGACGGCGCAAGTATCAACCTGAAGGTGAATGCGCGCGGCGACTATCGTCCGGCATGGAAGGCGCTGAAGGTGTCATTACCGGCGGGGGAAAAACGTACGCTGCGGGTGAACGGAGTTGAAGGGGGCGAGTGGGTGGTGTAGTGCGGCCTGTTGCCCTCACCCTAACCCTCTCCCACAGGGAGAGGGGATAGAACGTAGGCCGGGTAAGGCGAAGCCGCCACCCGGCTATTTTTTTAACTCTCGATACCTTTACTGCGCAGGTAATCTTCGTAGTTACCGGTGAAGTCCACCACGCGCTCTGGCGTAATTTCGATCACGCGGGTCGCCAGCGAGCTGACGAACTCCCGGTCGTGAGAGACGAAGATCAGGGTGCCCTGATACATCTCCAGCGCCATGTTCAGCGACTCAATAGATTCCATATCCAGGTGGTTGGTCGGTTCGTCCATCACCAGAATATTCGGTTTTTCCATCATCAGCTTGCCGAACAGCATACGGCCCTTTTCACCACCGGAGAGCACTTTGGCGGGCTTTTTGATATCGTCCTGGCTGAACAGCAGACGCCCCAGAATGCTGCGTACCGCCTGCTCGTCGTCGCCTTCCTGCTTCCACTGGCTCATCCAGTCGAAGACGGTCAGATCGTTTTCAAACTCATATTCATGGTCCTGCGCGTAGTAACCAATCTGCGCGTTTTCAGACCATTTCACGGTACCGTTATCCGGTTGCAGTTCACCCACCAGGGTTTTCAGCATAGTGGATTTACCCACGCCGTTGGCGCCGAGGATGGCAATCTTCTCGCCCACTTCCAGCAGCAGGTTGAAGTTTTTGAACAGCGGGCCTTCATCGAAGCCTTTGGTGAGGGCTTCCACTTCCAGCGCGTTACGGAACAGCTTCTTGTCCTGCTCGAAGCGGATGAACGGGTTCTGACGGCTGGAGGCTTTAACCTCTTCCAGCTTGATTTTGTCGATCTGACGGGCACGCGACGTTGCCTGGCGCGATTTAGAGGCGTTGGCGCTGAAGCGGCTGACGAAGGATTGCAGGTCAGCAATCTGCGCTTTCTTCTTGGCGTTGTCGGCCAGCAGACGCTCGCGCGCCTGGGTTGCCGCCGTCATGTACTCATCGTAGTTGCCCGGATAAACGCGCAGCTCGCCGTAGTCCAGATCCGCCATGTGAGTACACACCATGTTCAGGAAGTGACGGTCGTGCGAGATGATGATCATGGTGCTGTCGCGATCGTTCAGCGTCTGCTCCAGCCAGCGGATGGTGTCGATGTCCAGGTTGTTCGTCGGTTCGTCGAGCAGCAGGATGTCCGGGTTAGAGAACAGCGCCTGCGCCAGCAGCACACGCAGCTTCCAGCCTGGCGCGACTTCGCTCATCGGGCCGTAATGCTGTTCAACCGGAATACCGACGCCCAGCAGCAGTTCGCCCGCACGCGCTTCCGCAGAGTAGCCGTCCATTTCGCCGTATTGCGTTTCCAGGTCGGCCACTTTGTAACCATCTTCTTCGCTCATCTCAGCGAGACCGTAGATACGATCGCGCTCCTGCTTCACTTCCCACAGCTCCGCGTGCCCCATGATCACGGTGTCGAGCACGGTGAACTCTTCGAAGGCGAACTGATCCTGACGCAGCTTACCGATGCGCTCGTTAGGGTCGAGCGACACGTTACCGAGCGTTGGCTCCAGGTCACCGCCAAGGATCTTCATAAAGGTGGATTTTCCGCTACCGTTGGCACCAATCAGGCCGTAACGGTTGCCGCCGCCAAATTTGACGGAAATGTTTTCGAACAGCGGCTTACTGCCAAACTGCATAGTGACGTTGCTGGTAACTAACACGGAGAGATTCCTGCGAAAAGTGTGATAAACGCGGCATTATGCCACAATTCCGAATTGAGATCCCGTGTTGCGGTAATCCACTAAACTTTAACAAAATCGAAAAAAATGTGATTTCGTACACATCTGAATTCCCAGTTAACGGGAATGCACATATAATGCGCTCCCATTACCGATTCAGACTTATCAACTCATCGCCAGAATGGCTTAGATACCTCGCATAACATGAACATGAAATTAACAACGCTTTTTGCGGCGGCGTTAGCCGTAGTAGGTTTTTGTAAGACCGCGTCTGCGGTGACGTATCCCCTGCCGACAGACGGAAGCCGTCTGGTGGGTGAAAACCAGGTGGTGACGGTGCCGGAAGGGAACTCTCAGCCGCTGGAATACTTCGCGGCGCAGTATCAGCTCGGTCTGTCGAACATGCTTGAGGCGAACCCGGGCGTTGACCCGTATCTGCCGAAAGCGGGTACCGTACTCAACATTCCACAGCAGCTGATCCTGCCGGATACCGTGCACGAAGGTATCGTGATTAACAGCGCCGAAATGCGTCTGTATTACTACCCGAAAGGCACCAACACCGTGATCGTGCTGCCTATCGGTATCGGTCAGCTGGGTAAAGACACTCCGCTGAACTGGACCACCAAAGTGGAGCGTAAGAAAGCGGGCCCAACCTGGACGCCGACCGCCAAAATGCACGCTGAGTACATTGCTGCCGGCGAACCGCTGCCAGCCGTTGTGCCTGCCGGCCCGGATAACCCGATGGGTCTGTACGCGCTGTACATTGGACGTCTGTATGCCATTCACGGTACTAACGCCAACTTCGGTATCGGCCTGCGCGTAAGCCACGGCTGCGTGCGTCTGCGTAATGAAGACATCAAATTCCTGTTCGATAACGTGCCGGTCGGTACGCGCGTGCAGTTCATTAACGAACCGGTGAAAGCGACGTCAGAGCCGGACGGCAGCCGTTACATTGAAGTGCATAACCCGCTGTCCACCAGCGAAGATCAGATCAACAACAACGAAATCGTACCGATTAAGCTGACCAGCGCGGTGCAGTCCGTCACCTCTCAGGCGGATGTTGACACGACCATCGTTGACCAGGCGATTCAGAACCGTTCCGGTATGCCGGTGCGTCTGAACTAATCGTGAGAATTAAAAAAGCGGGCCGCGGGGCCCGCTTTTTTTTATCCGTTATTCACGATAACGATGCCGCCATGGTCATAGCGATAGTGACAATGGGCGTACTCCAGCGGCGTACCATCTTCAAGATAGATCACCTGCTCTACCTCCAGCACCGGGTCGGTTGGCTCGCAGACAAGGTGTTGCATATCCAGCGCACTGGGCTTCAGCGCCCGCACCACCCGATACGATCCCATGATCTTCAGCCCCAGCGTCTCCTGTACATACCGGAATACCGAACTTTCAAGATGGGTTTTGTTCAGACCGGGCACCAGATTGAGCGGCATTACCGTAGCGTCCAGAGACATCGGCTCACCGTTCAGTAAACGCAGACGGATAAAGTCATAGATCGGCGTATCCGGATTTATCATCAGCGATGCCTGCTCTTTCTCGTTCGGGAAGCGCAGTTCGAAGTGCACCACCTGGCTCGTCACCGTGCCTAAATGTTCCCAGGTTTTGGTCGCCCCGAAGTAGTCGCTGCCGGAGAGATCCCACTGGGAAAGCTGGAGGAAATTTTTGCGGATGAACGTGCCCTGCCCCTGTCGGGTATAGACCAGCCCTTCTACGATCAGCTGACGCATCGCCTGCTGAATGGTCATCCGGCTGGTGCTGAACTCCGCCGCCAGCGCGAACTGGTCCGGCAGAGGTTCATTGGCGGCGTACTGCTGGGTGATAATGCGTTTCTTAATTTCCCGCGCTATGGTGATGTACTTCGCCGCCATCGTCCTTCCTTAAATTAGTGTTCTGTCCCGCTGTTTTTCAACGCCACTCGCTCGGCAACTTTGAGGAAAGGCAGGTAGAAGAATACACCAAATACGATGATTGCCAACTGCACCACCACCGCCCGCCAGTCCCCCGCCGTCGCCAGCCAGGCGCTGAGGATCGGCGGGGTCGTCCACGGGATCATCACCACGCAGCGCGACATGAGCCCCAGCGTGGTACAGAGCCATGCAAAGTAAATCCCGATAGCGGGCAGCAGCACAAACGGGATCATCAGCGGCAGGTTAAAGACTATCGGCAGGCCGAAAATCACCGGCTCGTTGATGTTAAACAGACCCGGCGCCAGCGACAGACGCGCCACCTGCTTCGCTGATTTCTGTCTTGAGAAGATGAAGATAGCAATCAGCAATGAGATTGTGCTGCCCGTCCCGCCCACCATGCCAAAGGTCGGCACAAAGATGTTGTTGATGATGTGCGGGATCGGCTGGCCGCTGGCAAAGGCCAGCATATTCTCATTGGTATTGATCAGCAGGAATGGCTCCAGCACCACGCTGTTGACCACCGACTGATGAATACCGAGCGTGAACAGGAAGTTACCGAAGCTGTAGATGAAGATCGTCCCGGGCAGGCTGGTGTTGATCAGCCGCAGCGGCTGCTGAATAAATGTCGTAATGAGATGGATCAGATCCGTGTGCAGCACGTTCGCCAGTATGGCCGCCAGCACCGCAAACAGGGAGAGCGTGAGGATCGTCGGGATCAGCGCGGTAAAGGATTTGCTCACCGCTGGCGGTACGTTCTCGCCCAGCGAAATGTGCAGCGCCCTGAGCCGTGAAATGGCGATAAACAGCTCGGTTGAGAGCAGCCCAATCAGCACCCCGGCGAAAATCCCGGTGGAGCCGATATTGGCGAACGTCAGCACCTGGGTAACGTTTACCGTGGCGTCGCTGCCGATGGGGGTAATCTGTAAGCGCATCGGCATCATGATGATGAAACTGCTGACGGCGATAACCACTGCCGAGACCGGATTGTCGAAATCTTTGTTGCGCGCCAGCGACCAGGCAATCATCGGAGCCAGCAGCAGCGCGGCGATGTTCAGCGTGCCGTTGATAATCGCCTCGCCCCACACCTTAAACTGCGTAAGCGTGTCGCCCTCTAAGATCCAGGGGAACACCACGTTGTTCACCAACACCGCCAGACCGGCGAGAATGAAAATCGGCATTACCGTGGCGAAGGCATCGCGCAGGGAGCGAAGATGCACCTGGTTTGCCAGGCGCGCCGAGAACTCAACAAATTTATCGACAAAAGACTGCATGTGCGGTGTTATTTTTGTTTCAGACATAGCGGAGTGTTCCCATCAATCAGTCACAAAAACGGCCCGGCAGCGTACGGCTTACATCTCGCGTCCGTTGGTATGGATAACCTGTTTTAACCACGCGTAGCTCTTCTTCGGCACGCGCTTCAGGTCTTTCAGGTCGTGGTTTTCCCGGTTGACGTAGACCACGCCGTAGCGCTTACGCATGTCGCCCTGGGAGCTGAGAATGTCAATCAACCCCCAGCCGAGATAGCCCATCACCTCTGCCCCGTCCTCGAACATCGCCTCTTTCATGGCCTCGATATGCGCCCGGTGGTAGTCGATGCGGTAGGTATCCTCTATGGGGTTTACGCCATCCCAGGACTCAATCACCCCAATGCCGTTCTCAATCGGGAATACTGGCATCCGCCAGTCGTTGGCATAGCGGGTGATGATGGTGCGAAAGCCCAGCGGGTCGATCTGCCAGTTCCACTCGGTGGCCTTCAGGTACGGATTGTTTTTCTCGCCGTGCAGCAGGTAATAGTTCACCGGCGTGCCTTCCGGGATGGCATCGCTGTCCAGCGTTTTGCTGGCGTAGTAGCTGAAGGCCATAAAGTCGTTCTTCGTGCGCGCAAACAGCGCGAGATCGTCTGCGCGGTAGATATCGCCGAAGCCTTCCTGCTCCACCACCGCCATCACCGCCGGGCTGTAGCCCTGGCCCGCGAAGACGCGCAGCAGGTTCTGGTTGAGGAATTCGTCGTACTGCTGGGCGCAGAAGATGTCACGCGGTTTGCAGGTGGCCGGATAAATCAGCTGGTGCGCCAGCATGCCGCCCATCAGCTTGCCCGGCTTAGTCTGGTGCAGGTACTCGGTCAGCGCCATGTGCGCCACCATGGTGTGATGCTGCACTTCGTACAGCTCGCGCAGGGTTTCCTCCCCCTTCATATAGCCGGAGATGCGAAAGGCTATCGGCATGTGGAAAATATTCTGCTCGTTAAAGGTCAGCCAGTACTTCACCCGGTCACCAAAGCAGTCGATCATCTTTTTGCCGTAGCGGATAAACGCCTCCACCACGCGACGATCGTTAAATCCGTTGTACTCCTGTGCCAGCGCCAGCGGCATATCGAAGTGGTAGAGGCAGACCATCGGCTCGATACCGCGGGCGATCAGATCGTCGATAAAACGGTCATAAAACGCGATGCCTTCGGCGTTGAACTCGCCGTCACCCTGCGGGCAGACGCGGCTCCAGGAGATCTGGAAGCGGTAGCAGTTCATGCCCAGATCCTGCATCAGGTCGAAATCTTCCCGGTAGCGGTGGTAGGAGTCGGTGGCCACTTTCCAGTCAGAGATATTTTCACCGGCTTCGCGAATGTCATACACCGACATCCCCTTTCCGCCCTCATTCCAGGCCCCTTCCGTCTGCATGCTCGACACCGAGTTGCCCCATAAGAAGTTGGCTGGCAGTGATTGATTCATGGTTGCCTCCTATATGACTAGTCATTTAAATGATATGACTAGTCATATAGCCGGAGATGAAATTTCGATCAAAGGGGAGGAACGATTTTTGTGAGATGGGTTTGAATAATGACGAGGGATGTCTTGCGAACTGCGCCCTGGCAGCAAGTCCTATTGCTGCCAGACGTAAATGAGTCTGCGCAATTCAGGGAAAAGATACCGAACCGCCGAACTCCATATAGATTTTTGCCAGATTATTTAACTGGTTAAAGCGATTTTCATACAGTGCCAGTTCAGCCTGACGGCGTTTCTCCTGAGCATCAAGCCAGAAAGAAATTCGCACCGCGCCCTGGCGATAGCGAACTTCGTTTAGCCTCTCTGATTTTTTCGCCAGTTCCAGGCCTTCACGTAGAAGCGTCTCCTGTTCCAGGAGTTGATGACGCAAAGCAAGCGCATCTTCTATGCTACTCATCGCCTTGTAAAGTTCCTGTTTAAACTCCAGAACCCGTTGCTCGTAGTCGTTTCGGGCAATCTTCACGTCCATGCCCCTTTCTCTCCATTCCAGGAACGGCAGGGTCAGGTTTGCTCCAACAGAGCCTACAGGATTTTCCAGGAAGGCCATAAGGCTGCTGCTGCTGGTGCCAAGCGAGCCGGTCAGACTAAACGCTGGATAAAATGCAGTACGCTGGACATCAACGGTGGCCAATGCTTCCCGTACCCGCCACTCTTTAGCGCTGATATCGGGTCGATGCCGCAGCACGTTGACCGGGATCTTTCCACTGACCTGCGGCAGTGGTCCCATTGGTAACGCTTTCGGTTCGACTATCGCGCTGCCCGGCGCGGTTCCAAGCAAAACGGCTTGCTGATTGAGCGCCTGTAAACGTTCATTCTTCAACGCCGCCAGCCTGTTTTCCTGCGAAAGCACGCCCTGCTGAGCATCCACAACATCCAGAGAGGAGGCACCGCCCGCGGCATAACGCGCGTTAGCCAGGCGCAGCGTCTCTTTTGCATAGTTGATGCTTTGTTGCAGGACAGACAGCTGCTGGTTAATAAAGCCTAAGCGCCAGTAATTATTACTGGCATTTGAAAGCAGCGTCAGGCGTGCAGAACGCAGATCCTCTTCCGAGGCAAAACGTGCCCACGCCTTCGCATCGCGCTGCCGCGCTATTTTGCCCCACAGATCCAGCTCATAGCTGGTATTAATACTGGCAACGCTGCCCCTGCTCCAGTGGGCTGAGCTGTTCAGTTGTTTTTTACCGTCAAGCGCGAGCGAACCTTTTAGTCCCGGATCGTTTGTGATGCCAATCCGCTCTTCTTCCAGGCGGGCGCGATAAACACGCAATACCGCTCCAGCGACATCGTTATTGCGCACCATCACCTGCCGCAGCCAGCCGTCGAGGTCTGGATCGTTAAAGGCCTGCCAGTCGAACGGCATCCTCTCCTCCGCAGCATCCGCCTGATACCAGTTGGCAGGGTATTTCACCTCAGGAGGCTGATAGTCGCTTTTCAGAGAGTCGGCGCAGCCAGCACTAAGCAGGACAACAAGGCATACCGTTAAAGGGGATAATATTTTCATGGGTTACTCGCTGGCCAGTGAAACGACCGGATCCATCCTTGCTGCCTTGCGGGCAGGGAGATAACCAAAGATCATGCCGATTAAAGTTGAGCAGAAGAATGCGGCAGCAGCGGCCTGCCACGAATAAATGGCGGTGAAAATGCCCCCTGCCAGCGCGGTGAACAACGCTCCGGCGGCATACGACAGTGCAATACCTAACACTCCGCCTATTAGACATACCAGCACAGCCTCAATCATAAACTGCTGCATGATATCGCCCTGACGCGCACCGACCGCCATTCGTACGCCAATCTCATGGGTCCGTTCCGTGACCGACACCAGCATGATATTCATCACCCCAATGCTGCCGATCATCAGCGAGATGCAGGCCACCATCAGAATCAGGATGCTAAAGGTCATTGAGGTCCGTTCGATTGATTGTCGAATCTGCTCGAAATTATAAAGCTGGAAGTCTTTCACGCCGTGGCGTTGAGTGAGAAGCTGAGAAATAGCGCTGACCGCTGCCTCGTTGGCAACATCATCCTTAAGCCTTACGCTGATGCTGGTCAACACCGGTTTTCCTGTCATTCGATACATCACCGTGCTGTAAGGCATCCAGACGTTAATGCGATTAGGCGCATAGCTTCGGCTGTTCCCTTTGGCGATGCCGACAACCCGTGCAGGCACGGAACCCAGAAAAACGATTTGCCCAAGTGCCTTGAGTCCCGCATCGTCAAATAACGCCTTGCGGGCGTTTTCATCAATGATGACTTCCTGCGAGGCATTTCGATCGTCCTGGAAAGTTGATCCCTGCAACAGTTCAATACCGTTTACGCGAAAATGATCGCGCCCAACGCCATTGATCGTGGCGGTAGCGGATTTACCCAGAAAGCGAATGTTGTCGGAAGCGTTAACTTCGGGGCTGACGCTGTCAACAAACCCCTGCTTTGCTAATGCTTCGGCGTCTGCCGGGACCAGTGTACGAATGGCTTCAGTGCTGTCGTCAAAGAAATCCCTTCCCGGGTAGATGCTCACCACGTTGGTTCCAAGCTCCTTGATATTATCAAGGGTTCGCTGTTTCGCGCCTTCACCCAGTGCCACCACCGTAACAACCGCGGCGATACCAAAAATAATGCCCGTCATGGTTAACGTCGTGCGCAGGCGATGCGCATTCATCGCTTTTAACGCCATGTGCAGGGATTCACGGGTACGGTCAACAATACTTTGCCACCAGCTTTGCTGAACGCTGTCAGGTCGTTTAAGGGCAACCCCGGAGGTAACACGACTGCCGGTATCAGAAATAATTTCACCGTCACGCAGCTCAATAATACGGTTAGCATGCTGCGCTACCTTCATATCATGTGTCACCATAACCACGGTATGGCCACGCTGATTCAGTTCACTGAGTATTGACAGTACCTCCTGACCGGACTGCGTATCCAGCGCGCCGGTGGGTTCATCCGCCAGAATGATTTCACCGCCGTTAATCAGCGAGCGGGCAATACTCACACGCTGCTGCTGGCCGCCTGAAAGCTCTCCCGGCTTATGATGTTCACGATCTTCCAGCCCGAGTCTTCCAAGCAATGTCGCCGCGCGCAGACGGCGCTTTTCGCGCTCACTATTGGCATAAATCGCCGGAATTTCAACGTTACTTAACGCGCTCAGGTCGGGCATTAAATGATAACGCTGGAAGATAAAACCGATGTGCTCACGGCGGATCCTTGCCAGATCGTCAGGTGAAAGCTGGGCGGCATTTTGACCGCTGATAAAGTAATCGCCACAATCAGGGACATCGAGACAGCCCATAATATTCATCAGGGTTGACTTACCGGAACCGGAGGCGCCGATGATCGCGACCATCTCCCCAGCAGCGATAGTCAAATCAATCCCTTTAAGCACGGTGAGATCCTGTCCACCGTTCCTGTAGGTGCGGCTGATGCCCTTGAGTTCTATGATATTACTCAAGATACAAACCCTTCCCCGGGCGCTTTTTCACCCGGCTGCGATAACACAACATGTTCCCCGACTTTTACACCGTCCAGGATCTGGATATCCACACTGTTAGTAATGCCGGTTTTGACCTCACGGGTTTCCAGCCGCTTATCACTGGTCAATATCTGCACCTGCTGTTTGTTGCCACTCACCTTGTGCACAGCCTGAATCGGCACCAGTAACGTATTTTTAGCTTCTCCAGCCAGCAAGGTCACCTGTGCTGTCATGGCAATTCGCAGCCGATTTTCTGGATTGGGGACATCCAGCAGCGCGTTGTAGTACACCGAAGCATTTGACGTGCCTGACCCTGAGGCTGAGCTACTGCTGGCAAGGCTATCATCTTTCATAACCGACTCAGGTGCCAGTTCAACGGTACGTAACGTGGCGTCATAATGCTTATCCGGCTCAGAGAAAATGGTGAATCTGGCTTTCTGTCCCGGTGAAATTCGCGTGATATCCGCCTCAGAGATCTGGGCTTTAATTGTCATCACGTCCAGACGTGCGAGTTTGATAATGGTCGGCGCACTTTGGCTGGAGTTAACCGTTTGGCCCTGTTGGGTGACAACGGCAATAACAATGCCGTCCATGGGAGCAACAACTTTTGTATAACCCAAATCGACCTTTTTCTTGTCGACATCAATTTGCGCCTGGACGAGTTTGGCATTCAGGGCCGATAGCTCAGCGCGGGTACTGGCCAGCGTGGTTTCAGCCGTTTCGAAATCTTCTCTCGAGCTGGCATCCTCATTTAACATCTGGCGCTGGCGCTTAAAACGCAATGAGGCTTGCTTCAACTGCGCCTGCTTAGCCTGAAGGTCCGCTTTTACCACGTTGAGAGCAGCTTCTGCGTTGCGTAAATCATTCCGCTGCGGCACGTCATCAATTTCAGCGATGAGCTGTCCTTTAGTGACACGATCGCCTAACTTCACTTTCAGCGACTTAACCTGGCCAGAAACCTGTGCCCCAACGTTGACCCGCTCAATCGCATCAATTCGACCGGTAGCAAGTACGGCGTTTTCAATATCGCCGATGCGTACTGGAGCGGTAACATACTCAGGAACCTCGGGGCTTATCAGGAAGAAGAACAAGGCGATGCTAAAAATAATTAGCAGAGCCGCAGCACAGGTCATTACGCGTCGGGGAGGGAATTTTGTTAACATTACGCAGGTTTTCCATAACGATAAACAGCAGTGAATCAGGCATCATAGTAACATCGCCAGTATTTACGGGAGGTAAACCCGCGCTATTTGGTGAAGTAGCGTCATCGTAGACCCCCGCCATCAATTACACAGAATCACCAGGTCCGCCTGTAAACCGCCGCAAGCGTGGGATTTTGTGCCTAAATCCACAGAGTCCCCTTTTGCTGAGCCCCACCTGCGATTTTTCCCATAATCGATTCATTGTGCATTAAGTGCTTAATTATAGTTGCAACCCACATATGATAATAGTAATTATTATCATTAGCATTTGCACTGATGGTTTATCTGGCAAGGTATACAGAGGTCTCAGGAAACAAGCCTCTCCAGGTTTGTTGAACGGTCTCACACTCAACAAATGCATCTGAACACCGCGGCGTGGCAGCACGACGCCGCCTGGGCTGTTCAAAAGGACAACGGCGCGTAAGCGTTAATGGAAGCCGGGATAAGGAATTCCCGATTCACCAGCCTACGTCACGGAATAGTCAGCGACAGGACCGTTCGTAAGGCTGATGAAACTCAAAAAGGACGCAGCGTCTGTCAAAGCAGGCTTAACGAAAATTAACGTCCTGCTGCTGGCATATGACTGCGTCGACTTCCTGATTTAGTTCGTCAAGCGGAGAGGGATTTTCTCATGCGTATTTTGTTTGTAGGCCCGCCTCTCTATGGGCTGCTGTATCCTGTGCTGTCTCTGGCACAGGCGTTTCGCGTTAACGGCCATGAAGTGCTGATCGCCAGCGGAGGAAAATTCGCCCAAAAAGCGGCAGAAGCTGGGCTGGTGGTATTTGACGCCGCACCCGGTTTTGATTCTGAAGCTGACTATCGCCGCCGCGAGGCACAGCGAAAAGAAAGCAACATCGGCACAAAAATGGGCAACTTCTCATTCTTCAGCGAAGAGATGGCCGACCACCTGGTGGAGTTTGCCGGACACTGGCGACCCGATCTCATCATCTACCCGCCGCTCGGGGTCATCGGGCCTCTGATTGCCGCCAAATACGATATACCGGTCGTAATGCAAACCGTCGGCTTCGGCCATACGCCCTGGCATATCAAAGGCGTAACGCGTTCGCTCGCGGACGCCTATCATCGCCACGGCGTTGGGGCCGCACCGCGCGATATGGCCTGGATCGACGTAACACCACCGAGCATGAGCATTCTTGAAAACGACGGAGAACCCATTATTCCCATGCAGTACGTCCCGTACAACGGCGGCTCGGTGTGGGAACCGTGGTGGGAGAGGACGCCCGACCGTAAACGTCTGCTGGTGAGTCTCGGTACCGTCAAACCGATGGTCGACGGCCTTGACCTGATCGCCTGGGTGATGGATTCCGCCAGTGAAGTCGATGCCGAGATCATCCTGCATCTTTCGGCCAATGCGCGGTCGGATCTGCGCTCACTGCCCTCAAATGTTCGCCTGGTCGACTGGATACCCATGGGAGCCTTCCTGAACGGCGCAGATGGCTTCATTCATCATGGTGGCGCGGGCAATACCCTGACGGCGCTGCACGCCGGTATTCCACAGATCGTCTTCGGCCAGGGTGCCGATCGCCCGGTAAATGCCCGCGCTGTTGTCGAACGCGGCTGCGGGATCATCCCCGGCGACGACGGCCTGTCGAGCAGCATGATCAATGCTTTCCTCGACAATCGCGCGCTTCGCGACGCCTCTGAAGAGGTAGCGGCGGAAATGGCAGCGCAACCCTGTCCGAGCGAGGTGGCGAAAAGCCTGATCGCGAGGGTACAGAAAGGGTAGCCACTACGCCGTCATGACGATCATACGCCAGCACGCATCCAGGAGATACGCCCGTAACAATGCGGGACCGGATCGGGCTGGCGCTTTTTTTTGCACAGCGATCCGACTTGGATCCTATTGTTTACAGACGGAGGAGGCTTAATGCCTGCGACTCACTCTCCCACTCCTGCGCGGTCCTGGATAGTTCGCCTGGCACGCGTGTGCTGGGAACGTAAGAAACTTAGCATCATCGTAGTGGTAGCGTCGGTCTCGACCATTCTGCTGGCCGCGCTGACGCCGTTGCTGACAAGGCAAGCGGTGAACGACGCGCTGGCGGGCAATCCGACTCGTCTGCCGTGGCTGGCCTGCGGGCTATTGCTGATTGCCTTTTTTGATTTCATCGGTAACTACGTGCGCCGCGGTTATGCCGGGGAGCTCTCGCTCTGGGTGCAGCACACCCTGCGAGGACGGGCATTCGACAGTATTCAAAAACTTGACGGCGCAGGCCAGGACGCACTGCGCACCGGGCAGGTGATTTCACGGACCAACAGCGATCTGCAGCAGGTGCATACCCTGCTACAGATGTGCCCGGTGCCGCTGGCGGTGTTCACTTATTACATTGCCGGCATTGCCGTGATGCTGTGGATGTCACCCGCCATGACGCTCATCGTCGTGTGCGTACTGGCATGCCTGGCTATCACTGCGCTGCGCGCGCGTCGCCGGGTCTTTGCGCAAACCGGGCTGGCCTCGGACCGACTGGCAAATCTCACCGAACATATGCGCGAGGTGCTGGCGCAGATCTCAGTGGTAAAATCCTGCGTGGCGGAGCTGCGTGAAACGCGCTGGCTGGATCGCCAGTCGCGGCAGATGGTGCGGGTACGCATCGGCGCGGCCATCTCGCAGGCGATGCCAGGTGCCACCATGCTGGCGCTACCGGTGCTCGGGCAAATCGTCCTGCTGTGCTACGGCGGCTGGTCGGTTATGCACGGGCGCATCGATCTCGGCACCTTCGTGGCGTTTGCCAGCTTCCTCGCGATGCTGACCGGGCCAACCCGTGTACTGGCATCGTTTCTGGTTATCGCCCAGCGCACCCAGGCGTCCGTGGAGCGCGTGTTTGCTCTGATCGACACCCGTTCGCAGATGGAAGACGGGACGGAGGCGATTAACGGTCAGGTTATCGGGCTGCAACTGGAGAATATGAGCTTCGAGTACCGTGGCGGCAGACGCATCCTCAGCGATGTCTCCTTTTCCCTGCACGCCGGTGAAACCGTGGCGGTAGTGGGCGCATCGGGTTCAGGGAAATCCACGCTGCTGATGCTGCTGGCGCGTTTTTACGATCCCAGCGCCGGAGAGATATGGCTCAACACCAGCGCAGGCCGACAGAACCTCCGCGATCTCAGGCTGGAGGCGCTTCGTCGTCGGGTAGGCGTTGTGTTTGAGGATGCTTTTCTGTTTGCCGGTACGGTGGCGGAAAATATCGCCTACGGGCACCCTCAGGCAACGGCGGACGACATTCGCCTCGCGGCGAGGGCAGCAGGAGCCAGCGATTTTATCAACGCCCTGCCGAAAGGCTTCGATACCCAATTAACCGAACGCGGTACGAATCTTTCCGGCGGACAGAGGCAGCGAATCGCGCTGGCGCGGGCGCTCATTACCGCGCCGGAAGTGTTGATCCTCGATGACACCACCTCGGCGGTCGATGCCGGTACTGAAGCGGAGATCAACACCGCGCTGAGTCGCTATGCTGACGAAAAGCATATGCTGCTGGTGATTGCCCGACGCCGTTCGACGCTTCAGTTAGCCAGCCGGATTGTGGTGCTGGATAAGGGCCGGGTGGTGGACACCGGAACCCAGGCAGAACTTGAAGCGCGCTGTCCGGCGTTCCGCGCGCTGATGACCGGCGACGGCGATTTCCTCGCGCCTTCCCACAGTGGGCCTAATGGATTGTGGCCGACCGTACCAGCGGCACAAGACGATGCGGCGCAGACGGGGGATAAAGGCTTTGTCGCCCGTATGACGCGCGTGCCGGAAAATGCAGTACAGCAGGCGCTGGCCGGTAAAGGCCGCAAAGTCACGTCGCTGCTGAAGCCCGTGGCGTGGATGTTCGTCATCGCCGCCCTGCTGATCGCCCTCGATTCGGCGGCAGGCGTCGGGGTACTGATACTGCTGCAGCGCGGCATTGACTCCGGCGTTGCCACAGGCGATATGTCGACTATCGGCCTCTGTGCCCTATTCGCCCTGTGCCTGGTGGCCGTGAGCTGGTGCTGTTATTCACTACAGACTGTCTTCGCCGCCAGAGCGGCAGAGTCAGTCCAGCATACGGTGCGCTTGCGCAGCTTCGGCCATATGCTGCGTCTTGGTCTCCCCTGGCATGAAAAGCATGTCGATTCACGTCTGACCCGCATGACCGTAGATGTGGACTCTCTCGCCCGCTTTCTGCAAAACGGCCTTGCCGGTGCAGCCACCAGCCTGGTGACAATGTTCGCCATCGCCGCCGCCATGTTCTGGCTCGACCCGCTCCTGGCGCTGACGGCATTAAGCGCGGTGCCAGTGGTCGCACTGGCAACCTGGATTTATCGCCGCCTCAGCTCCCCTGCTTATGCGCAGGCGCGGCTGGAAATAGGCAAAGTCAACAGCACCCTGCAGGAGAAAGTCTCCGGCTTGCGCGTTGTGCAATCGCATGGCCAGCAGGAACAGGAAGCCGCCCGGCTGCGCGCGTTATCGGATCGGTTCCGTGCGACCCGCGTACGTGCGCAAAAATACCTTGCCGTCTATTTCCCGTTCCTGACCTTCTGCACCGAGGCCTCCTATGCCGCCGTTCTTCTGGTGGGTGCATCGCGGGTCGCCGAAGGCGAAATGACCGCCGGGGTGCTGGCGGCTTTCTTCCTGCTGCTGGGGCAATTCTATGGGCCAGTGCAGCAGTTATCAGGAATTGTCGACGCCTGGCAGCAGGCGACGGCCAGCGGCAAACATATCAATGAACTGCTGGCGACCGAAGGCACAGAGAACATCGAGCCCTCTTCCGCACCGCCCGCCACCGGCGCGCTGCATCTTGATGAGGTCACGTTCAGTTATCCCGACAGCCCTGAACCCGCGCTGAACAAACTTACCCTGACAATCCCTGAGGGAAGGGTCGTCGCGGTCGTTGGTCGCAGCGGTGCGGGTAAGTCAACGCTGATTAAGCTGATCGCCGGATTGTATTCCCCCACCCACGGCAGGATCAGCATTGGCGATCGGATGATTGATGATGCCTCGCTTGCCGATTACCGTCGCCAGATTGGGCTGGTCGATCAGGATGTGGCGTTGTTTAGTGGTGATATCGCGGAAAACATTCGTTATTCACGGCCATCCAGTACCAATGACGACATTGAGATTGCCTCTCAACGGGCAGGGCTGTATGAGACGGTGCGCAATCTGCCGCAGGGATTCCGGACACCGGTGAATAACGGCGGTGCCGATCTGTCCGCAGGTCAGCGCCAGCTGATTGCGCTGGCCCGCGCACAACTGGCGAATGCTCACATCCTGCTGCTCGATGAAGCCACTTCACGCCTGGATCGCACATCCGAAGAGCGATTGATGTCATCGTTAACAGACGTCGCGCACACCGGGAAGCACCTGGCGCTGATTGTGGCGCACCGTCTGACCACCGCGCAGCGCTGCGATCTGATTGCCGTTATCGATAAGGGGCAGCTTGCGGAATACGGCACCCACGAACAGCTGTTAGCGGCCGGCGGCCTCTACACCCGCTTGTGGCATGACAGCGTCGGCAGCTCTGTTCCCCATCGCCAGCACGACATCACGGGGGAAATCGTGGAAGAGTAATTGCGCACGTAAGACATTACAAAACACGCGCTAAAGCGGCTGTTCCCGGAATAGCCGCTTTAGCTATTTATACTGACACCCTTCATATTCAAAGAGAGTGAATGCTGAACATGCAACAACATCCCTCTGCTATCGCCAGGCTGCGCAGCCAGCTGGCAGCAGGCCACATTGCTAACCTTTCTGACTTCTGGCGAGACGCTGAGTCGCTAAATGTACCGCTGGTGACGCCAGTCGACGGAGCGAAAGACGAGCGTGATGTGACATTTCTGTGGCGCGCCAGGCACCCTCTACAGGGCGTTTATCTGCGTCTGAATCGGGTGACGGATAAAGAGCACGTGGCGAAAGGGATGATGACCGCCCTTCCCGCGACGGATATCTGGACTCTGACACTGCGTTTACCCGCAAGCTACTGCGGCTCCTATTCGCTGGTGGAAATCCCCCCCGGCACCCCGGCCGAGACGATTGCACAGTCCGGAGGCCGCTTTGCTACCCTCGTCGGGCACGCCGATCCGCTAAACAAAACGCCGGGGATCAACGTTCGGGGAAGCACACAGGAGTCGGTGCTGGCGCTTGATAAAGCCCCCGCCCAGTCCGAATGGCGCGGCGGGTCACCCAGCGGGCAATTGCTTACCTCGGCGCGCACTCTCGCCGGGGAATCGCGCCGGGTTCGGCTCTATCTGCCGGACGTTGATGTTTCGCAGCCCCTCGGCCTGGTGGTACTGCCCGATGGTGAAACCTGGTTCGATCACCTTGGCGTATGCGCGGCAATTGACGCCGCCATAAACAACGGACGCATCGTGCCTGTGGCTGTACTTGGCATCGACAATATCGATGAACACGAGCGAACTGCGATACTCGGCGGGCGCAGCGAGCTGATAAAGGATATCGCCGACCAGTTGTTGCCGACGATCCGCGCCGAACACCCGCAGCGGCGGTGGGCAGACCGTTCGCGCACCGTGCTGGCCGGACAGAGCCTCGGCGGGGTCAGCGCGCTCATGGCCGCTCGTTACGCACCGGAAACGTTCGGGCTGGCGCTCAGCCACTCCCCTTCGATGTGGTGGACGCCAGAGGGTGCCAGCCGGCCAAACGTGTTCAGCGAAACCGATACGTCATGGGTGAGCGAACATCTGCTTTCTGCCCCGCCGCAGGGCGTGCGCATCCGCCTGTGCGTGGGATCGCTGGAAGGTTCGACGGTACCCCACGTTCAGCGGCTGCATCAGCAGTTGCTTACCGCTGGCGTCGACAGCCATTGCGCAATGTATACCGGGGGTCACGATTACGCATGGTGGCGCGGCGCACTGATTGACGGGCTTGGTTTACTCCAGGGTTGACTTGACCCGCGAACACTTTCAGGCAACTGTACAGGCTTCCTGAATAAAGAAAATGTCACCTGCGGAAAAGGAATAAACATCAGATGTATGCCCGCGAGTATCGCCCAACACGCTCACGCAAGGCGCTTGTCACTCTTCTTTCTGGTCTCACCCTTATCTGGAATGCGCACGCTTTCGCAAAGCCGGATATGCAGCCACTGGGGCCGAATATCGCCGATAAAGGCTCTGCGTTTTACCATTTCAGCGTCAACTCGTTCGACTCCGCCGATGGCAGCCGCCATTATCGGGTATGGACGGCCGTGCCAAATAAGGCCGCACCGGCGTCGGGCTACCCGATTTTATATATGCTCGACGGCAACGCAGTTATGGACCGCCTGAACGACGACCTGCTCAAACAGCTGGCAGAAAAATCACCGCCGGTGATTGTGGCTGTCGGGTATCAGACCAACCTCCCCTTCGATCTCAACGGCAGGGCCTACGACTATACGCCAGCAGCAGAAAGCGGCAAAACGGATACCCGCAACGGGCGTTTTAGCCGTAAGAGTGAGGGTAGCAACGACTTCCGCCAGTTACTGGAAACGCGTATAGCGCCAAAGGTGGAACAGGGATTGAATATCGATCGGCAGCGTCGCGGCCTGTGGGGGCACTCCTACGGCGGCCTGTTCGTGCTGGATGCATGGCTGTCTTCCCCTTATTTCCGGACGTATTACAGCGCCAGCCCGTCGTTGGGCAGAGGCCATGATGCGCTACTGAGCCGCATCACGGCGGTTGAGCCGTCGCAATACTGCGCCAGGCGCCTGATGATAATGGAAGGTTCGGCGACACCGGGCGATAACCGGGAAACACATGCTGCCGGAGTGCTGACGAAAATTCATGCCACCCTCGCCACGCTGGAAGATAAAGGCGTCAATGCCGCCTTTTGGGATTTCCCAAACCTGGGACACGGGCCGATGTTCAACGCCTCCTTCCGCGGAGCGCTGTTAGATATCAGTGGTGAAAACGCAGGTAACACAGCAGGCTGTCATTCATTAAGCCGCTAAACACTGCCCGCCTTGACGCGGGCAGTACACCTGTAACACTACGATCAAAATGACGCGGTAACACCGGCATAATAAGCCCGGCCAGGCTCGTTATAGGTATTCGCCCCTTCGGAAGATCGGTAGATCTGTTTATCTAAGATATTGCTGACACCAACGTTAAGACGCAGATTTTTATTAATATCGTAATTGAAGTTCGTCCCCACCAGCGAATAAGCGCCCAGCTCTTTACCTGACAGACCGCCAGTATCTTCACTACGAGTTTCCGAATGAGTACGCGGTTTTTGTCTGCCGTATAACGTCCAGTTGACGCTGGCAGAGAACGCCTGGGTAATGGTCCAGTCAAGCGAGTTATTAATGGTGTATTTCGGGATGATCGACAGCGGATTACCGGTGTCTTTTTGCTCCGAGGTGATCATCCAGGTGGCATTGGTATTCCAGTTCAGACGATCTTTCACCAGCGGGAACGCCATGCTGGCTTCGATACCGTCCACCAGCGCTTTCCCGCCGTTCTGCCACTGGAGAATATATGCGCCGGAAGCGGTTTGCCCGATAACATTATCCCCGGCCACGATCTTATTCTGGTAGTCATTGCGGAAGTAGGTCACGCTGGCATGGTAATCTTCCCAGGCGAACTCCAGCCCAATTTCTTTATTGATGCTAATTTCCGGATCGAGATCTTTATTACCGATCAGGTAGCAGCCGCCCGATGTAATATCTTTTGGACAACCGTTGCCTTTCGAGTAGAGCAGATAACCTTCGCTGGATTGATACAGGTTTGGTGCTTTAAAGGTTCGGGCAATCCCCGCTTTGACTTTGAAGTAATCCCCCAATTCCTGCGAGAGGTTCAGGCTGGGGCTGAAGTTACCGCCGGAATCGTTGAGATAATCAAAGCGCAGGCCGGGAATGATATTCGTGCCGGGAACCGGCTCAATATTATCTTCAATATACAGCGCACTGATTTGGGAATGGTTTTTACTGCTGCGATCCGCAGCCGAGCCAGAAATGCCGCCGATATCACTGTCATCCACGGTCAGGCTGGTAGAGGAAGGATCGTCGAGCTCATCGCGGCTCCACTCCGCACCCACGGTCAGCGTTTGATCGACCAGCGCATTCAGCGGAATATTAAGCTCGCCGCTGGTTCGCCAGGAGCTCAGGCGATTGGTCGTGAACTTTTCATCCGCCGAAATACGCCCTTCACCGCCACCGGATAATCCTTCATTCATGCGGGTGTTATTGGTTTTCTCGTAATAGACACCAAAACGGCTTTGACCCCAGTCCCAGATACCATTATGTGTAACGCCATAATTTTGCCGGTACAGGCGGTTCGTCTCTTCGCCGGATTTCGCCAGGCTTTCAGTGACGGCACTGGAAGAACTGTTTTGCGTATCGCCCGCATAGATATTCCCCTGGCGGCTATATCCGGCTTCGAAATCGATAATTTGCTGCGGATTTAATTTCCACGAGACAACGCCGTTGATATCTTTGTTGCGCACCCCTTCATGCCCGGCCGCGTTTTTCGTACCGGCCGAGGAGTTAATATCCCAGCTGTCGGCATCGGTTTTATTCAGGTTTCCGTACAGGCGCATGGTCAGCGCATCGCCAGCCAGCGGCCCGCTAAGGCTGAAGTTGGCGCGACGCGTAGCGCCTTCATCGCTGCTTTCCGGCTGGTTGGTGTATAACGACAGCGAACCGTGCCAGTCGTTGGTAGGGCGTTTGGTAATGATGTTCACCACCCCGCCCGCTGCGCCCGAACCGTAGCGTGCCGCCGCAGGGCCGCGGATCACTTCAATACGCTCAACCTGTTCCGGTGGCACCCAGTTGGTGTCGCCGCGGGTATCACGCTCTCCACGCCAGCTATAACGCACGGCGTTGCGCGACGTCACCGGTACACCATCAATTAAAATTAAGGTGTTCTCCGGCCCCATGCCGCGAATGTCGATCTGGCGGTTATTACCACGTGTACCCGAGGCGCTGTTGCCGGTCAGATTGACACCGGGCATTTTGCGAATAATATCGGAGAGATCGTTGACCGGAGGGTTCTTTTTAATATCTTCGCTGGTAATAATCGACACGCCCGGCTGCTGTTTGAGTACCTGCTCAGCGGTGGCTTCCACCACCAGGGTCTCGTCGTTATCATCGGAGGATTTTGCCAGTGATACCTGACTGTTCAACCCTGCCAGGAGCGCAGTGAGCGGCCAGAAGATCTTGATAATTCTCATACCCATTCCCTAATACATGCCTAACGCAAAAGTGATCGATCGTTAAGCTCACATCCTTGCCAGATATTTTAAACTGCCATTATTTTTATAATAAGAATGATAATTAATATCATTTGAGGAGGATTAAGGCAATCCTTAATACATGGATGCGCGCATTAATGAAACGCACGCATTGGCCCGGAGTGATTCTTCCCGGGTACCGCCCTGTGCTTTCGTAAAGCTGGCATACTGAAACTGCGGAAGAAGAGAACAGCCCATTGGTATTTCGTGTAGTGACATAACGTTAATATGTCACTACAAGGGAACGCAGCCCCGGTAAGCGCAAGCGCCACCGGGGAAAGAAAGGTTATTGTTGCGCTAACTGATTGCGACGGTACTCGCCCTGGCGCTCCAGCATCCAGCCAGGATACTCGCGCGGCAGCGCGCTGACCGCATCCAGCTGTTTCAGCTCATCATCGCTTAGCTGAACGCCGGTTGCGGCAATGTTGTCATCCAACTGATCGACGCGTTTCGCACCAATAATGACGCTGGTCACCGCTTTCTGGTGCAGCAGCCACGCCAGCGCGATTTGCGCCACGGAAACGCCTTTACTTTCGGCGATGGTACGCATCACGTCCACGCAGTCGAAGGCGCGATCTTTATTCACTGGCGGGAAGTCGAACGCCAGGCGACGACTACCGGCCGCGCTCTGCCCGTCGCGATCGTATTTTCCGCTCAGCAGACCCCCCGCCAGCGGGCTCCATACCATCAACCCGACGCCTTCGCTCTGCATCATCGGCACCAGTTCGCGCTCAAGGTCGCGCCCGGCGATGGTGTAGTACGCCTGCAATGAGGCAAAACGCGCCAGCCCCAGACGCTCAGAGATGCCGAGCGCTTTGGCAATCTGCCATGCCGCCCAGTTCGAGACGCCGATATAGCGTACGTGACCGTGCTGCACAAGATTATCCAGCGCGTAAAGCGTCTCCTCGATGGGGGTCGCGGGGTCGAAACCGTGCAGCTGATAGAGATCGATATGATCCAGCTGCAAGCGACGCAGGCTCTCCTTCACGCCGCTGATGATGTGATAGCGCGAGCTACCGCGCGAGTTCACCCCCGCTGTGCCGGTTTCACCGAACACCTTGGTGGCAACGACCACGTTTTCGCGCGGAATTTTCAGGTTCTTCAGCGCCTGCCCGGTGATCTCCTCTGAACGCCCTTCCGAGTAGACATCTGCCGTGTCGATAAAATTGATCCCGGCGTCCAGCGCGCGGCCCACCAGCTGCTCGGCGTCGCTTTGCTGAAGCTGACCAATTTTGCCCCACATGCCGCCTTCACCGCCGAAGGTCATGGTGCCGAGGCAGAGTTCAGAAACAAACAGTCCGGTATTGCCCAGTTTTTGATAACGCATAACGCTTTCCTCGCATGTCGATTGGGTGTCTGTTAGTTATACCCGCCCCCCAGCCATCGCGAATGTGGCGTTCCTGTCCGTTTCTTGCCCAATCCTCTGAATCTATCCGCGCGGGGCGTCGCCAAAGACGCTGTAGTCTGGCAGCCGCACCTGCTGATACGGCTCCCAGCCGCCGCCGAGGGCTTTGTAGAGCGCCACCAGGTCAAGCGCGCTCTGCACCTGCGCCTGCGCCCGCTGCTGTTCGGCCTGAGCGAGCTGACGCTGGGCGTCCAGCACGTCAATAAAGCTGGCGATCCCCTGCCGGTAGCTGTCGCTGGCGAGATCAAAGGCGTTTTGCAGCGCGTCGATGGTTTTCGCCAGGCCCGCTTCACGCTGCTGGTCGGTGCGATAGCTCACCAGCGCGTTTTCAACGTCGCCGAGCGCCGTCAGTACCGTCTGGCGATAGTCCAGCACTGCCGCCCCCTGCTGCGCGCGCGCCACCTTGACGCTGGAGACCAGCCGACCGCCCTGGAAAATCGGTATGGAAACCTGCGGGCCAAAGCTGTAGAAGTGGCTGCTCCAGTCGGTCAGCCAGTTAGATTCACTGTTGCGCAGGCCAAACTGTCCGGAGAGGGTAAAGCTCGGGAACAGTTCTGCCACCGAGACGCCAATCTGCGCCGTGGCGGCATGGAGATTCGCCTCGGCTTCGCGCACGTCCGGGCGACGGCGCGCCAGGGTGGACGGAATACCGGTCTGCACAATATCTGGCAGGGCAGGCATCGGCTGCACGGATTGCAGTTCGGCATCCAGCGCGCCCGGCGGTTTGCCGAGCAGGATCGCCAGCCCGTTCATCGCCTGGCGTTCCTGCGCCTGATACTGCGGCAGCTGCGCTTCAAGATTGCCCAGCTGCGCCCGGGCGTTCTCCACGTCCATCTGCGGCGACAGCCCGCCCCGCTGGCGGCTTTCGGTCAGATCCAGCGTCTGCTGTGCGCTTTCAATTTGCGTATTAAGCGTGGCAATGATGCTCTGCGCCCCACGCAGCTGTAGCCACGCCCGCGCCACTTCGGCTTCCAGCGAGACCAGCGCATCGTTACGCTGCTCGATCGCCGCCCGCTGCTGCGCCTCAGCCGCTTCTACCTGACGGCGCACCTTGCCCCACAGGTCGATTTCCCACTGGGCGTCGAAGCTGCCCTGATAGAGGTTTATCGGCTGCGTCAGCGGGCCTAACGCGCCCCGCAGTTCAGGATCGACATTATTCAACTGGTCATACACGCCGTGGGATTTCAGCTCACCTTCCAGCCCAAGCTGCTGGCGCGTCGCCTGCACATTGCCATTCACCGACGGGAAAAACGCCCCGCCGGCCTGGTTAATCTGTTCGCGCGCGCCGGCAATGCGTAATACCGTTTGCTGTAGCGTCAGATTCCCGGCGATGGCGCGTTCAATCAGGCTGTCGAGCTGCGGCGAGCCGAAGGTTTTCCACCAGCGCGGGTTGGTGGCCGCGGAGGAAGTTTGCGATTTCACCGCGCTGTCGCCCTTATCGTTCCAGTGCGTGGTGGCGGGCGGTGCTGGCTGTTGGTAGTCCGGCCCGACGGCGCAGCCCACCAGCAGCATCATTATCATCAGGGGGTGTAAACGTCTGTGTATCATCAGTGTGCTCCTGCACTCCCCTCGCTCTTAACCGGCGAGAGCAACAAACAAAACGGAATCAGTAATAGGGCCACCGCGCTCAGAATGGTGAAGACGTCGATGTAGGCCAGAAAGCGCGACTGCTCGATCATCGTCTGGTACATCCGCCCGGTGGCAATGCCGGTCGGATCGCCCACCTGAGTGGTGAAGTTCTGGATCGCCTGGGCGCTTTCGCGAATCGCCAGCTGGAACTGCTCGTTAAACGGCGAAGCGTGGTAAGCCAGATGCGCGCTGTGCGCCTGCGAGCGCTCGGTGATCGCCGCCGTCGAGAGCGAAATCCCAATCGAGCCGGCCACGTTGCGGAACATGGTAAACAGCGCCGCCGCGTCGGCGTTAAGCCGCCTCGGGATCGAGATAAAGGCGATGGTGGTCAGCGGCACAAACAGGAACCCCAGCCCTATCGACTGCGCGCTGCGGAACAGCACCAGCGTTTCGAAGTCGATATCCGGCGTCAGCGTGCGGGACCAGAAGAACGACACCGCCAGGCAGGTAAAGCCGAAGGTGATGATCCAGCGCGTCTGCACCACCGGCATCAGCTTCAGCACCAGCGGGATGGTCAGCACAATCAGCACCGCGCCGGGCGAGAGCACCAGCCCGGACCAGGTGGCGGTATAGCCCAAATCCTGCTGCGCCAGCTGCGGAATAACCACCGAACTGCCGTACAGGATCATCGCCATCCCCGCCATCAGCAGGCTGGAGATCGCAAAGTTGCGGTCCTTCATACAGTGCAGATCCACCACCGGCTTTCTGGCATACATCAGCCAGTAGATCGCGCCGATAATGCCGACCAGCGTCAGTACTGCGAAGGTGCGGATAAAGTTCGAATAGAACCAGTCATCATCTTCGCCCCGGTCGAGCATCACCTGCAAACAGCCAAGACCGAGGGCGATCAGGCCGATCCCCGTCCAGTCGACGGTGAGCTTCTCTTCCGACTTTTTCTCCCACGGCGGATCTTCCAGCAGCTGATAGATGGCCAGCACCGTCACAATCCCTACCGGGATATTGATAAAGAACACCCAGCGCCAGGAGTAGTTATCGGTGATCCAGCCCCCCAGCGTGGGACCGAGTACCGGCGCGACGATAATGGCAATGGATGAAAGGCCAAAGGCTTTGCCCCTGTCCTCCGGCTTGAAGTAGTCGAGTAGCACCGACTGCTGGGTAGGCTGCAATCCGCCGCCAAAGAACCCCTGCATCACGCGGAACAGGATGATTTGCCATAGCTCGGTGGCGATGCCGCACAGGAACGAGCAGATGGTGAACATCACAATGCAGATCAGAAAGAACTGCTTGCGGCCAAACAGACGGCTCAGAAAGGCCGAGATAGGCAGCACGATGCCGTTCGCCACCAGGTAGCTGGTGAGCACCCAGGTGGATTCGTCATAGCTGGCCGAGAGCGACCCCGCGACGTGGGGCAGCGCCACGTTGACGATGGTGGTGTCCAGAATTTCCATAAACACCGCCAGGGTGACCACAATCGCCACCGCCCACGGGTTACTGGCGGGCTTCCAGTTATCGTGGCTGTGATCCGTCATTCCACGGTGACCTTCGGTTCAACCGACAGCCCCAGCGGCAGCGGCTTATTCGGATCCAGCCCTTTATCAATGACGATTTTCACCGGCACGCGCTGAACGATCTTCACAAAGTTACCGGTGGCGTTTTCCGACGGGAAGGCGGAGAAGCGCGAGCCGCTGCCCTGCTGGATGCTGTCGATATGGCCTTCCAGCTCCATATCCGGCCAGGCATCGACGGACACGGTCACTTTGTCGCCCGGCTTCATGCGCTCAAGCTGCGACTCCTTGAAGTTCGCCACCACCCACACGTTCGGGGAAACCAGCGAGAACAGCGCCGTACCTGCCTGCACCAGCGTACCGGGCTGGACGTTGCGTTTGGTGACAAAACCGTCGAACGGGGCGCGGACTTCGGTATAAGAGAGGTTCAGGTTGGCGGTTTCCAGCTGCGCTCTGGCCTGATCGACCTGCCGTTCGCGGGCTTCGACGTTGGTCTCCTGCTGGCGGATTTGCAGCTGAACCTGCTCCGCCACTTCCAGCTGCGCCTGCGCGCTGGCCAGACCCGCCTGGGCACTCCGCAGTTGAGCGTTCGCGGCATCGATACTTTGTTGCGTGGTCGCGCGCGGGTCAACGCCGCGCTGACGGCGGTACTCCGCCTGCGCGTTGGCCATATCCGCCTGGGCTTTCAGTACCTGGGCTTTGGCTTCATCGCGCTGAGCGGGATATTGCACCTTCGAGAGCGCCAGCTGCGCCTGCGCCTGATGCAACTGCGCAATCGCCAGCCCAAGCTGGGCCTGGGCCTGATCGCGCTGGGCGGTGGTATCACGCGGATCGATCACCACCAGCACATCCCCTTTCTTCACGCGCTGGTTATCCCGCACGCGAAGTTCGGTGACGTAGCCTGCCGTTTTTGGGGCAATGGTCACTACGTCGCCGTCGGTGAAGGCGTCGTCGGTGGTCTCTTCGTTACGGGTTAAAAACCACCAGACCAGCGCCACAATCACCATCACGATGACCACGATGCCAAGGATAATTAACGGTTTTTTCCCCGGGCGCTTGCGCTCGTTATTGTTTTGATCCTGCTCGTCAGCAGGTGGGTTTTGATCTTCTGCCATAGTTCAGCAACGGTCCTGTCAGTGAGCGGCATCACACTATGCCGTTCACTAAAGCTAGGACGTTGCTATACATTTGCCAGGAAAAACTGACAAATTGCGCACTATATGAGAAGGAATAGTCCGAAACCGACCGCCGCTGACCAGAGCAGCATCGGGATTGACCATAAATGGAAGCGCCACCAGATGCGGCGATCGTTGGCCATCCGCAGGGCGATGAGGTTAGCCAGCGAGCCAGGCAGCAGCCCAAAGCCGCCGACGTTGACCGCCCACGCCAGCAGTACCGTTGGGGGAACATAGTTAAGCAGCAAAATGGTGGACGGCACGTTACTGATCACCTGCGAGAGACCAATCGCCGTCAGCCATAATCCCGGCTGCGACAGACCGCTGACGCTATGGAGAACGTTCTGCAATACCGGAAGCTGGATCAGGAGATGGACGTCAATAAACATCGCCATAAACACCAGCAGCAGCGTCCAGTCAACGCTCACCAGCACCCGCCGGGCGAGGAACAGGAAGCCGCACGCCACCAGCAGCGCGCCCGCCAGCGCCTGGTTTAACTCCAGCGCGATAAGGAAAACGATATACAGCCCCAGGCAGCTCCAGACGAGACGCGGCTGCCAATGGGGGCCGGTTGTACCGCTGTGGTACTGCAACGATTTATTCGGGAAAGCAAACCAGCCCACCGCCAGCAGCGACGCCACGATCGCCAGCGCCAGCGGCGCCATCTGCCCGGTAAACGCGGTAAACGACAGGCCGGAGCGTCCCCACAGCAGAATGTTCTGCGGGTTACCGATCGGCGTGAGCAGCGAGCCCGCATTGACGGCCAGCGCTTCAAAGATAATCAGACGGGTAACCGGTATTTCGCACAGCTTACGCAGCGTGAGCGTAAGCGGCACCACGATAAAAAGCGCCACGTCATTAGTGAGAAACGTCGACAACAGCGCCGCCGAAAAGACCATGAACAGGGCCAGTTTGCGCTCGGTGGCGAAGCGGCGCACCATTTTGCGCCCCAGCACGTCAAAATAGCCGCTCAGCTCCACGCCTTTGGTGAGCATCATCAAACCGCTCAGAGTAATAATGGTGCGCCAGTCTATGGCCGCCGGCCAGGTGTGCGGCGTGAAGGGCACAAAGACGCTGAGCCCAACGCCAGTGATCAGTAAAAGATGGAAAAAGCGATCGCGTTTCAGGGCCTGCAAGCCGGGGATGTTCATTCAGCGGAGGGACCGTATTTGAGCGTAAACTCGCGGAACTTCAACAGCGTCTCTTCACTGACGTGGTGTTCCATACCTTCGGCATCCCGACGGGCAATTTCCGGGCTGACGCCCAGCACCAGTAAAAAATTCTCGACGATCTGGTGGCGCTCGCGGCTCTCCTGCGCCAGCTTTTCGCCCTCAGCGGTGAGAAACACCCCGCGCCAGGGGATCATCTCGATCAGCCCGACCGACGCCAGACGTTTTAACATTTTTGCAACGGTTGGCTGCGACACCCCAAGGCGTGCGGCCATATCCACCTGGCGCGCTTCTCCCACCTCACGAATCAGATCAGAGATCAGTTCGACATAATCATCAATCAGCTCCCGGCGGTGCGCCTCGCGCACCTGGCGGAAGCCTTCCACATGCTCTTCAACGTTCACCAGTTGCGTCGTTTTTTTTGTTGTTGGCTTACCTGCGCGACGGTTCATTGTGCTTCCTCAATGGGGTTGACGCTTCCAGCGCCCTGTAACGGAGCGCACATTGTAAACCATAGCTCTACAAGCACAAAAAATTAACGAATTAGCCATAGCTATACAATATAGCCTGTGCTATATCTGTATGTAATGCAGTCACCCTTCACGGATCGAAGGGATCATGAATCAGGAGGTCTTATGAATGAATTCAAGAGGTGTATGAACGTGTTTACCCACTCTCCTTTTAAAGTGCGCCTGATGCTGTTGAACATGCTGTGCGATATGTTTAACGCCAAACCGCAGCAGGACGACAATTCTTCCCACTAGGCGGCGTCGCGGTACGCCGCTTCATTTTCCCGTCACACTTACGTTGTAAACTGGCCTGTTCCCGATTATTTTTGCGGATTTGCAGCCCCCTTCGCAAAACATCTGTTTAGCAACTGTTGACCTTAATTCACGCTCGCACTATCTTCTTGCAGCCCTGCACAATTTGCGGCTCGCTGAAGCGGACCTCTCATTCCCTTTCCACGCACTGTCCGGCAGGCTTTGACCCTTGACGCCAGGGTGAGCACATGGCGTTTTCGTGATAGTGATCTATGAACGTAACCCTGATTGATACACTTGTTACCCGCAGCCGGGCCTTAAGCCCGTGGACGGGATTCTATTTTTTGCAATCGCTGTTGATTAACTTTGCTCTTGGCTACCCCTTTAGCCTGCTTTATGCCGTCGGATTCACCTGTATTCTTCACCTGCTCTGGCGAAGCGCACCGCGCGTGCAGAAAGTGCTTATCGGGATCTGTTCTCTGATTGCTGCCGCCTATTTCCCGTTTGGCCAGGCCTATGGCGCGCCGAACTTTAATACTCTGCTGGCGCTCCACTCCACCAATATGGAAGAGTCCACAGAGATCCTGACGATCTTTCCGTGGTACAACTACGTGGTTGGCCTTTTCATTTTTGCCCTCGGCGTGATTGCGGTTCGTCGTAAGCCCGTCGGGAAAAAGGCATGGGGTAAAATTGAAAGCCTGTGCCTGGCCTTTAGCGTGGTGACGTTTTTTGTTGCACCGGTACAAAATCTGGCCTGGGGCGGCGTGTTTAAGCTTAAAGATACCGGGTATCCGGTGTTTCGCTTCGTCAAAGACGTGGTGGTGAATAACGAGGAAGTGCTCGACGAGCAGGCGCGTATGGCCGAGCTTTCCACCATGAAAGACACCTGGAATGTGCTGGCGGTGAAACCGAAGTATCACACCTACGTGGTGGTGATCGGTGAAAGCGCGCGTCGCGATGCGCTCGGCGCGTTTGGCGGTCACTGGGATAACACGCCGTTTGCCAGCGCCGTTAACGGTACGCTGTTTACCGACTACGTGGCGGCCAGCGGCTCGACGCAGAAATCACTCGGTCTGACGCTCAACCGCGTGGTGGATGGAAAACCGCAGTTTCAGGATAATTTTGTCACCCTGGCCAACCGGGCAGGTTTTCAGACATGGTGGTTCTCTAACCAGGGACAGATCGGCGAGTATGATACCGCCATCGCCAGCATCGCGAAGCGTGCCGACGAGGTACAGTTCCTGAAAAGCGGTGATTTCGAAGCCGATAAAAACACAAAAGATGAAGCGTTGCTAAAAATGACGGCGCAGGTCTTTGCTACTCAGCGCACCCAGCCGCAGCTGATTGTCCTGCACCTGATGGGGTCACACCCGCAGGCATGCGATCGTACCGGGGGAAAATATGCGGAGTTTGTGCAATCCAAAGAGACCTCGTGTTATCTCTACACCATGACGCAAACCGACGATCTGCTCAGCAAGCTGTACGCACAGCTGCGCAACAGCGGCGACAGCTTCTCGATGGTCCATTTCTCTGACCACGGTCTGGCATTTAAGGAGCGCGGTAAACAGGTGCAGTATCTGGCACACGATGACAAGTTCCAGCAAAACTTCCAGGTACCGTTTATGGTGCTGTCGAGTGATGACAAAACGCATCGCATCATCAAAGCGCGCCGTTCCGCGAACGATTTCCTGAAATTCTTCTCACAATGGACGGGGATTAAGGCGAAAGAGATAAAAAATGATTACCCGTTTATCTCCGGGAAGAAGGGCCCGCCAGTTTACATTACCAACTTTAAGTTACAGAAAGTCGACTATAACCATCTTGGGACGGATATTTTCGATATTAAGAGTAAGTAATTTCTGCCGTTTCGTGCGGGCTGATGCCCTCACCGGCCCTCTCCCACGGGGAGAGGGTACAAACAAAAAAAATCCGCCACATTGGGCGGATTTTTTACTGGCTCACCGAAGTGATTAGAAGCGGTAACCTACGCCCGCGATCCAGGTGCCAACGTCAACGTTGCGGATACGGCTCTGCTCATAGGAGAAGTCCAGAGCAACGTTTTCGATTGGGTTGAACTGCATACCTGCGCCATAGGAGAAACCATAGTCGCTGTTGCTTGCAGTACGGTTCAGACCCTGGTTTTCGGTCTGCTGGAATTTACCGTAGCCAACACCTACAACACCGTAGATGCTTGCCCAGTCATTCAGGCGGTAAGCAGGACCCGCGGTGATGCCGTAGTACTGACCTTTATTGTAAGAGCCATTTTCAGTACGATCTTTCTCGGTGTAAGTGAAAGAACCGATCACACCCAGCGGGTTGTTGTCTTGCTCGTAACGGTACTTCAGGTTGAAACCGTTGGTTTTGTTCATCACGCCCTGCATATCGCTCTGAGCGTAACCACCGGTTACAGTAGAAGTTGCCGCTACAGCGGTACCTGCGGAAACAGCCAGAACAGCTGCCAGTGCTGAAAGACATGCAATTTTTTTCATAACCACCTCAAATGTGCTTCAAGTAAGTCCGTAAGTTTTAAATATATCAAAAAATTCTGTGAAACTCTTTGTCATTCACGATGTCTAATGCGACCTTTCCTGTAACAGAACATTTCCAGCACCAGCTATCTCGTTCAAATAACTCCAGATTTTCACCTGTAAATGCTAATAGTGCGCGTCATCGCCATTTAGTTCATCCAGATTATTCCTAATCTTTCAGGCGATAAAATCATCAACGTTTTCTCATTTTACGGATTTTCCCTGGATTTTTTTCAACAGTAGCTCAACCGTTGCAGCTTATTTCCATTACACTGCGACTTTTACCTCATTTGACATAAATTGACAGGAGAAAGGATGCCAGGTTTACCTCGTAAATCGTCGGTCTGGATGCCGGTGGCAGTCATACTTATCGCGATGATGTCCATACAAAGCGGTGCGTCGCTGGCAAAATCGCTGTTTCCGCTGGTTGGTGCGCCCGGCGTCACGGCGCTGCGTATCGCATTAGGCACCCTGATCCTCGTGGTTGTTTTTAAACCCTGGCGGCTACGGTTTAAAAAGGAGCAGCGACTGCCACTGCTTTTTTATGGGCTGGCGCTGGGAGGGATGAACTACATGTTCTATCTCTCTATTCAGACGATCCCGCTGGGGATCGCGGTCGCGCTTGAATTTACCGGCCCGCTGGCGGTTGCCCTCTTCTCTTCTCGTCGTCCGGTAGACTTTATCTGGGTCGTACTGGCCGTGCTGGGGCTATGGTTCCTGCTGCCGCTCGGGCAAAGCGTTTCACAAATCGATCTGACAGGGGCAGCTCTGGCGCTGGGCGCGGGGGCATGCTGGGCGGTGTATATTCTCACTGGCCAGCGTGCGGGGGAAGAGCACGGCCCCGCGACGGTCGCCTTAGGCTCGCTGATTGCCGCCGTTATCTTTGTCCCGATTGGAATGGCACAAGCGACAGACTCAATATGGCAATGGTCAATCCTGCCGGTTGGGCTGGCGGTTGCCATTCTCTCCACGGCGCTGCCCTACTCTCTGGAGATGATCGCCCTGACGCGCCTGCCCACACGCATTTTTGGTACGCTCATGAGCATGGAGCCCGCGCTGGCCGCCATCTCAGGAATGATTTTCCTCGGTGAAACCCTGACCCTGGTACAAACGCTGGCGCTCTGTTCCATTATCGCGGCGTCAATGGGCTCCACCCTGACCATGCGTCCGGAACCTAAAGTGGAAAAAATAGACCTCAACTAAACCTTAAATTCTGCATGGCTAACCCGCCATGCAGAATATACGCCACGTCAGTCGCTCAAATAATTTCTTACAAACTCTCTCCTATTGCCAAAATATTTCACCTGCTCGCTTTCCTGGAGAGTGAATTAAGATTGATCTGTATCAATTTAAATAAACCACTTACTTTTCAAATGGTTGATAATACAACCTTCCTTTCGCTATTAAACCGATAGGCAGAGCCAAACCGCAGAGAAAAAATCCGGTGCTATACTTAGTCCCGTAATTACCTGGGACACAAACATCAAGAGGATATGAGATTATGAGTACCGCTAAACTGGTGAAAACGAAAGCGTCTAATCTGCTTTATACCCGTAACGATGTATCGGATAGCGATAAAAAAGCGACCATCGAGTTGCTGAATCGCCAGGTGGTCCAGTTCATCGATCTTTCGCTGATCACCAAACAGGCCCACTGGAATATGCGCGGTGCAAACTTTATTGCCGTTCATGAAATGCTGGATGGCTTCCGCACAGCACTGGTGACTCACCTGGACACCATGGCCGAACGTGCCGTACAGCTGGGTGGCGTGGCACTGGGTACCACACAGGTGATCAACAGCAAAACGCCATTGAAAAGCTATCCGCTGGATATCCATACCGTTCAGGATCACCTGAAAGAGCTGGCGGATCGTTATGCGATTGTGGCGAATGATGTTCGTAAAGCGATTGGCGAAGCCAAAGATGAAGATACCGCTGATATCTTCACTGCCGCATCACGCGACCTGGATCAGTTCCTGTGGTTCATTGAGTCCAACATCGAATAATCCCTGCGGATTGTCCGAATAACCCTCGCCCCTGGCGGGGGTTTTGCACATTTATGGTGCGCACTTTTGCCCGCAACGGCCGCAAAAGTGAATAAAATGTAATAATCACCTCACACAACCGTTAACGGAAGATTGTTTTTTCGTCAGATTCTGCGCTAAATATCCCCCTGTCAGAAGACCTTAACGAAGCGCACCAAAACGGTGCTCCATTCTGGTGCAACCTGGCAAAATTGCCACGCTTTTTGTGCAATGCGTGACATCATCCCCTTTGCAAAACAACAGCTTGTAAAATTGGCACGATTTTTTCATTGTGCCTGAGGTTCTCGCAGGGGATCGCCCCGTGGATATAAAAGGAAATGCTATGAAGTCTGTATTAAAAGTTTCACTGGCTGCACTTACCCTGGCGTTTGCGGTGTCCTCGCAGGCTGCCGACAAACTGGTTGTGGCGACTGACACGGCGTTCGTACCGTTTGAATTCAAACAGGGTGATAAATACGTTGGTTTTGACGTGGATCTGTGGGCCGCTGTCGCAAAAGAACTCAAACTGGATTACACCCTGAAGCCAATGGATTTCAGCGGCATTATCCCGGCACTGCAAACCAAAAACGTTGACCTGGCGCTGGCAGGCATCACCATTACCGAAGAGCGTAAAAAAGCCATCGACTTCTCTGACGGCTACTACAAAAGCGGCCTGCTGGTGATGGTGAAAGCGGATAACAACGACGTGAAAAGCGTGAAAGATCTCGACGGTAAAGTGGTCGCCGTGAAGAGCGGCACCGGCTCCGTTGATTACGCGAAAGCCAACATCAAAACCAAAGACCTGCGTCAGTTCCCGAACATCGACAACGCTTACATGGAACTGGGCACCAACCGCGCTGACGCGGTGCTGCACGACACGCCTAACATCCTTTACTTCATCAAAACCGCCGGTAATGGCAAGTTCAAAGCGGTAGGTGATTCCCTGGAAGCTCAGCAGTACGGTATTGCGTTCCCGAAAGGCAGCGACGACCTGCGTAACAAAGTTAACGGCGCGCTGAAAACCCTGAAAGAGAACGGCACCTATAACGAAATCTACAAAAAATGGTTCGGTACCGAGCCTAAATAATTTCACCTGACTTCAGGTTTGTAACGCCCGGTGGCGCTTCCGCTTACCGGGCCTACGTTTTTTGTTTTTCACCACGGTATACAGGAATACATCATGCAGTTTGACTGGAGCGCCATCTGGCCTGCCATTCCTCTCTTGCTTGAAGGCGCTAAAATGACCCTGTGGATTTCGGTCCTCGGTCTGGTTGGCGGGTTGATTATCGGTCTGGTGGCCGGTTTCGCCCGCACCTACGGCGGCTGGATTGCAAACCACATCGCACTGGTTTTCATCGAAGTGATCCGCGGCACCCCCATTGTGGTGCAGGTCATGTTCATCTACTTCGCCCTGCCGATGGCCTTCACCGACCTGCGCATCGACCCGTTCAGCGCCGCCGTTGTTACCATCATGATCAACTCCGGCGCCTACATTGCGGAAATTACCCGCGGTGCGGTGCTGTCGATTCATAAAGGCTTCAGCGAAGCCGGCCTGGCGTTAGGTCTTTCCCGTCGCGAAACCATTCGTCACGTGATCCTGCCGTTGGCGCTGCGCCGCATGCTGCCGCCGCTGGGTAACCAGTGGATCATCAGCATTAAAGACACCTCGCTGTTTATTGTTATCGGCGTGGCCGAACTGACCCGTCAGGGCCAGGAGATCATCGCGGGTAACTTCCGCGCTCTGGAAATCTGGAGTGCGGTCGCCGTTGTCTATCTGATTATCACGCTTGTCCTGAGCTTTGTTCTGCGTCGTCTTGAAAGAAGGATGAAAATCCTGTGATTGAATTTAAAAACGTTTCCAAGCACTTTGGCCCAACCCAGGTGCTGCACAATATCGATTTGAACATCAGGCAGGGCGAAGTGGTGGTGATCATCGGGCCGTCCGGTTCCGGTAAATCCACCCTGCTGCGCTGCATTAACAAGCTTGAGGAGATCACCAGCGGCGATTTGATCGTCGATGGTCTGAAGGTTAACGATCCGAAAGTGGACGAGCGCCTGATCCGCCAGGAAGCGGGCATGGTGTTCCAGCAGTTCTACCTGTTCCCGCACCTCACGGCGCTGGAAAACGTGATGTTCGGTCCTCTGCGCGTGCGCGGGGCCAGCAAAGCGGCAGCGGAAGCGCTGGCAAAAGATCTGCTGGCGAAGGTTGGTCTGGCGGAGCGTGCCCACCACTATCCTTCCGAGCTGTCCGGCGGCCAGCAGCAGCGCGTGGCCATTGCCCGTGCGCTGGCGGTGAAGCCAAAGATGATGCTGTTCGATGAGCCAACGTCGGCACTCGACCCGGAGCTGCGTCACGAAGTGCTGAAAGTTATGCAGGATCTGGCGGAAGAAGGCATGACGATGGTGATCGTTACCCACGAAATCGGCTTTGCCGAAAAGGTGGCGTCCCGTCTGATCTTCATTGATAAGGGCCGTATCGCGGAGGACGGGAATCCGCAGGCGCTGATTGCGAACCCACCAAGCCAGCGCCTCCAGGAGTTCCTGCAACACGTCTCCTGATAGACACACCCAGAGCCGGGCATGCCCGGCTTTTTTACGCCGGATTGTTCCCAAAAACTCCCCTCCGCTCCCCGCGCTCTATACTTATCATTTTGCACGATATTTTTGTCGGAGGACGCCGTGCCGTGGATCCTGTTGCTACTGTTTAGCATGTTTAGCGCGCCATCACTTGCTGTAACCCTGCCCGGCGTTACCACCGGAGCCACCGCCACCCAGCAAAATGCGCCGCCAGAGCCAGACGCTGAAAAGAAAAAAGCCGCCTACGGCGCGCTGGCCGACGTGCTTGAGAACGACACGTCCCGACAGGAGCTGATCGATCAGCTGAGGAAGGTGGCCGCCACGCCGCCTCAGGATCCGGTTCCTGCTATTGCGCCGCCGGAAGCCGAAGAAGAAAAAACGGTGCTGGAAAACGTCACCGACATCAGTCGCCGCTACGGGGAAGCCCTGTCGTCGCGTTTTGCCCAGCTCTATCGCAACCTGGTTGGCACCTCACATAAGCCTTTTAATCCTCACACCTTTTCCGCAGCCGCCACCCAGTTTGCCATTCTGGCCGGCGCCGTCTTCATTTTTTACTGGCTGTTGCGCCTGTCTGTCTGGCCGCTTTACCGGAAAATGGGCCAGTGGGGGCGCAAAAAGAACCAGCATAAAAGCAGCTGGCTGCATCTTCCGGCAATGATTACCGGGGCGTTTGTCATCGATTTGCTGCTGCTGGCCCTGACGCTGTTTGTCGGCCAGATGCTGGCCGACCGCCTTAATACCGGAAACAAAACCATCGCGTTTCAGCAGGGACTGTTCCTCAATGCGTTTGCCCTGATTGAGTTCTTTAAAGCCCTCCTGCGGTTGATCTTCTGCCCGCGCGTGCCGGACCTTCGCCCCTTCGCCATTTCGGATCAGAGCGCCAAATACTGGGCGGTGCGGCTCAGCGTGCTGAGCGGGTTGATCGGTTATGGCCTGCTGGTTGCCGTGCCGATTATTTCCAACCAGGTTAACGTGCAGTTCGGGGCGCTGGCGAACGTGCTGATCATGCTGTGCATTACCGTCTGGGCGCTGTACCTCATCTTCCACAATAAAAAAGCGATCACCGACAGCCTGCTGCACCTGGCCGATCGCTCCCTCTCCTTTTTCAGCCTCTTTATTCGCGCCTTTGCGCTGGTGTGGCACTGGCTGGCCAGCGCCTATTTTATTGTGCTCTGTTTCTTCTCCCTGTTCGATCCGGGCAATAGCCTGAAATTTATGATGGGGGCGACGTTCAAAAGCCTGGCGATTATCGGCATTGCGGCCTTTGTCTCTGGCCTGCTCTCCCGCTGGCTGTCGAAAACGATCACCCTGTCGCCGCAGGTTCAGCGTAACTACCCGGAACTGCAAAAGCGGGTAAATGGCTGGATGACGGTATCCCTGAAGGTGGCGCGTATTCTGACGGTCTGCGTGGCAATTATGCTACTGCTGAACGCGTGGGGGCTGTTTGATTTCTGGAACTGGCTGCATAACGGCGCGGGGGAAAAGACCGTTGATATTCTTATTCGTATCGCGCTGATCCTGTTCTTCTCCGCCGTCGGCTGGACGCTGCTGGCAAGCCTTATCGAAAACCGTCTGGTGTCGGATGTCCACGGCAGGCCGCTGCCGAGCGCCCGCGCCCGCACGCTGCTGACCCTGTGCCGCAACGCGCTGGCGGTGATCATCAGCACCATCACCATCATGATTGTACTGTCGGAAATCGGCGTGAATATCGCCCCGCTGCTGGCGGGTGCCGGTGCGCTTGGGCTGGCGATCTCCTTTGGTTCGCAGACGCTGGTGAAGGATATTATCACCGGCATTTTTATCCAGTTTGAGAACGGGATGAACACCGGGGATCTGGTGACCATAGGACCGCTCACCGGCACGGTGGAACGCATGTCCATTCGCTCCGTCGGCGTACGTCAGGATACCGGCGCGTACCACATTATTCCGTGGTCATCGATCACCACCTTTGCCAACTTTGTGCGCGGCATTGGTTCGGTGGTGGCGAATTATGATGTCGATCGTCATGAGGATGCAGATAAGGCGAAGCAGGCGCTGCGGGATGCGGTGAGCGAACTGATGGAGATGGAGGATATTCGCGGGCTGGTGATTGGTGAACCGTCGTTCGCGGGTATCGTCGGGCTGACGAACACTGCCTTTACCCTGCGCGTGTCGTTCACCACCCAGCCCCTTAAGCAGTGGACGGTGCGCTTCGCCCTCGACAGCATGGTGAAAAAACACTTCGATCTGGCGAACGTGAGAGCGCCGGTGCAGACGTATCAGGTATTGTCGCCGCCCGCTTCGCCGCTGCCTCCGCAGGAGCCGACGCTGTAACCGAGCCGGGTGGCGGCTTCGCCTTACCCGGCCTGCGATGGGGGGCTATTTGCGGCGTTTGTTATCGTCCATAAAGGTCCAGGCGATAAAGCGGCTCTGCTTCTGGCCCTGCGCCATCTCTTTTTTGACTACCTTCACCGCGCCGACGTCGGTCAGGGCGCGGTAAAGCGGCGGCAGGTTATCGCCGCGGGAGACCAGCGTGGTAAACCATTTCACCTGACGACCGAAGCCCTTACTCTCGGCAATCATGCGCAAAATAAATGCCACTTCCCCGCCCTCGCACCACAACTCCTGCTGCTGGCCGCCAAAGTTCAGCGCGCCATCTTCAGCCTGGCCCAGGTTACGCCGCTTGCGTTCACTGCCCGCACGTGCGGAGGCGGCGGAGTCGTGGAATGGCGGGTTGCACAGGGTGGCATCATATTGTTCGTTCTTGTGAATAATGCCGTTGAAAATAGCAGCGGGATCCTTTTGACGACGCAAACGAACGGCCCGGCTTAACCCTGGGTTAGCGTTGATAATGGCCTGTGCGCTGGCAAAGGCCTCGGCGCCGATCTCGCTGCCGGTAAACCGCCACTGGTACTCATGTGCGCCTATCAGGGGGTAGATCAGGTTCGCGCCCGTACCGATATCAAGCACGGTGGCCTGTTTCGGCACCACGCCGCCATTATCATCTGCCAGCAGATCGGCAAGATGATGGACATAATCCGCACGGCCTGGCACCGGTGGGCAGAGAAAGCCATCCGGGATGTCCCAGTGCGTAACGCCATAAAAATGGGCCAGCAGCGCTTTGTTCAGCGTCTTAACCGCCAGCGGATCGGCAAAGTTTACCGACGGTTCACCGGCTGGTGTCTGAACAATAAAATCCTGCAATTCCGGGCAGCTCAGGCACAGGGCTTTCATGTCGTAGCGGCTACGGTGGCGGTTACGCGGGTGCAATCCCGGCTTTTGGGAAGTCATGGCATTCTCCTTTAGACAGCCGCGTAAGATACCCTGTGACGGCGCGGGGGTAAATATCTGTCTGCGCTGCACAAAAAACCGACGAAAATCAGCAACCTGTATGTCTATGATCTGTCAGCAAATTGTCAGAATTTATCGTTCAAAAAATAAGCAGATCATCATCAAATTTTTGCGCTAAATCACGTGCGTCAGGCTTCTAAACTTAAGAGGAATCACCTGTTGTTTCCCCTGAGGATGTGATTATGAAAAAGTATCTGACCTTTATTATTGCGGGTGCGCTGGCAGGCGCATCGTTCTCAGCCTGGTCCGTTCAACCTCTGACCGACAGCAACGACACCAGCCAGCTACGTGCGGCCGGGACGGTCTCTGTCAGCCGGGCAAGCAACCTTGATGACCTTCAGGACAAGCTGGCCGAAAAAGCGCGTCAGGAAGGGGCTAAAGGCTTCGTGGTGAACGCCGCCGGTGGTGATAACCATATGTACGGCACCGCGACTATCTATAAATAACGCCCTCTTTTCCCACACTGCATCTGCAAGGCAGATGCAGTTCTCATTTCCTTCCTTCGCCTTGACTGTGCGTTTTTTAACCCCATATTAAGATGAATGGCTTAAACAGATCAGGAGAACATGATGGCTTCCGGCTGGGCGAATGACGACGCCGTTAACGAACAGATCAACAGTACCATTGAAGATGCGGTCGCGCGTGCTCGCGGTGAAATTCCGCGCGGCGAAAGTTTGACGGAATGCGAAGAGTGCGGGGATCCGATTCCTGAAGCACGGCGTAAAGCCATTCCTGGCGTACGGCTATGCATTGCCTGTCAGCAGGAGAAAGATTCAAAAAATGCGGCACATTCAGGATATAATCGTAGAGGATCGAAAGACAGCCAGTTACGTTGACTTTCCTTTACCGAAGTTAACCGCGCCAGCCGTTTACTTTACGCTCACGACTTTTAGCGAAACGCGTAGCAAAACGTGCCCTTCCGATGGCTTCTGTAAAGCGCATCCCCAAGAAATGTCAATTGCGCTTCTGAATTTATTAATAATCAATAAGTTATTTGTCATTCAATTTTTTTGAGTAACCACGTCAATTCTCTTCGATTTTATCTTCCACTAAAAACCGTGATAATTATCACATCGACGGAACATCGTCCCCTTAACAGAATAACCTGCGAGAATTGACCTATGAAAACCATCAAATATGCTGTTGCCGCTGTTGCCCTGTCCGCTCTGTCTTTCGGCGCTTTCGCCGTAGAGCCAGTCTCCTCTACTCAGGCACAGGATCTGAATAAAATCGGGGTGGTGAGTGCTGAAGGCGCGACCACGCTGGACGGTCTGGAAGCCAAACTGGCGGAAAAAGCTGCCGCTGCCGGCGCAAGTGGATACACCATCACCTCCACTAACGGTAATAACAAACTGAGCGGTACTGCGGTTATCTACAAGTAATCGAACGAATTATGCTCCACCCTCACCCTACCCTCTGGTGAGATGCTCCAACCCTCATTGACCCTGTTGTTGTTACCCTTGTTTGCCCGTCCGCCACTGGACGGGCTTTTTTTTGCTTAAAACGACTGCGCCACGCGCTGCAACCCGGCTTCCACGGACGCCACTTCCCCTGCCGCCAGCAGACAGCAGGCCATTTGCAGCTTGATAGACTGCGGAACCGGCACCTTTCCGGCCAGACACTGTACGATCCAGTGCGCGGTGACTTGCGGATCTTTCGACTCAGGCAGGATCACATCGCTGTTCTCTTCCCCACGTTCCAGCACGACCCGCGTCCCGGCAGGCTCAATCAGCATCAGCTGTGGACAACGCTGCGGGTTGGCGTAAACCTCCCCTTCAGTCCCGTGCATCAGCAGCGCTCGCCCGCCGATTTCGGCAAAGAATTGACCGACCCGCGTCACGTACTCCGGATGGGAGACGCTGGAAAGACGCAGCGCGGCGTCTTCGGCAAACGGCGTCGCCAGCTTCGCCAGGGTGTGGGCGCTGTTACGCACCCCCATGCGCCAGCGCATGTCCAGCTGCTTTTCCAGCGGCGGGCAGAGCGCGCGCACGGGAATATAGACCGGCTGGTTCCCCTCCAGCTTTGCCTGCGCCTGGCCAGCATGGAGAGTGGGTTCGATGCCTAATAATTCCAGTATGGTTTCTGTCAGCACGCGCGTCGGATCTTCGCTCACGCCATGCACCACCACCGGGAAACCGAGTTTCTGCAACAGAATAGCCAGCAGCGGCGTGAGGTTTGCCTGCTTACGCGCGCCATTGTAGGTCGGGATCACAATCGGCATCGGCTTCGTGACGGGCGGGGTTAAACGCATCGTCTGCGACTGCATGGCCTCATAAAAACCGCGCATCTCCGCCTCACCTTCCCCTTTGATGCGCAGCGCAATCAGAATGCCGCCCATTTCCAGATCCGGCACGTCGCCATTCAGCATATGCGTGTACAACGCACGGGCCGTTTCCTGGTCCAGATCGCGAGCATGGTTTTTCCCACGCCCTACCTCTTTGATAATTTTGCGGTAATCCACGACATTTCTCCTGACAGCATCATCTTGTTAACAATATAGCCCGATGAACACGCACCCGATAGTGTTTTGTGATCATTATCAACCTGCTGTTTTCAGGTAAAAAAATAAACTCAAGCACTATTTGCATTATTTGTGATTGGAACTAAAGATTCGTACCTGCCCTTTTTTTGATTAAATAAACATCGGAAAGTTATTAAGGGTCAACGGTAAAAACGTCCAGGCAACGTTTTTGCCAGAAACACATTGGGATTTACTATGAACAAGGTTGCATTAGGGTTGTTTATCGCCACAACGGTGGGGTGTTCTGCATCCGCATTTGCGGAAACCAACGGTGAAGGGCAGATTAATTTCACCGGAGAAATTATCGATTCTGCTTGCCAGGTCGTGAATGGATTAAGTAATCCATTAGATGTTCAGTTAGGAAAAGTATCTAAAACGGTATTTACCGGCGCAGGCTCTACCAGCACACTCACGAAGTTTGATATTAAGTTAACCAATTGTCCGGAAACCGTAACCTCGGCTGCGATTAACTTCGGTGGTACCCCGGATGCGGATAATAATGCCACGCTGGCATTAACGCCCGATACCGATGCGGCTACTGGTGTAGCTATTCAGCTAATGGACGCTTCCGGGCAGCCTGTCACTCTGTATACCCCTTCGAAGCAATATCCTTTAGCCTCCGGAACGGAGGTTAACGACCTGGAGTTCGGTGCGCGTTATATTCAAACTCAGGCGGCAGTTACTGCGGGCCCTGCTAACTCTGTATCGACCTTCACCGTTATTTATAACTGATCTTATCAATCCTGAGATATTAATGCTCTTGCGGGCATTAATATCTCATCTTTTTATTGAGAAATCTTTATGCGCCACGGTTATTTACTGAGCACTCTTTTACTGGTAGCAGCCTCGGCACAGGCGGGTGTCGTGATCAATGGCACCCGTCTGGTCTATCAGGGAGATAAAAAGGAATCATCTCTTGGTCTTTCAAACCCAGATACCACGGATTATCTGGTGCAGTCCTGGGTCGATTCCGGTGGTAAAAACCTGGCCAAAGCACCGTTCCTGATCACCCCGCCGCTTTTCCGACTGGATGCGAAAGAAGATAACGTACTACGCGTGGTGCGTACGGGAGGAAATTTACCGGAAGACAGGGAATCTCTGTACTGGCTGAATATTAAATCGATCCCTTCCTCAAAGCAGGTTGAAGGCGTAAATACGCTGCAAATTGCCATTAACACCCGAATTAAATTGCTCTATCGCCCGTCAGAGGTAAAAGGCAAACCAGAAGATATGGCCGATAAACTTGAATGGCATCGCGAAGGGAATGATTTAGTGGTGAACAATCCCACGCCTTTCTATATGAATTTTCAGGCCGTCACCCTGAATGGTCAGAAAATCACGAAAGCCACTTGGGCTGTGCCGAAAACTGAAACGCATTTTGCTTTACCTGGCAATGTCGGAGGCTCGACCGTCGTGTATTCCATTATTACGGATTACGGCAGCATCAGCCAGACATGGTCTAAACCCGTTCATTAATAATATTGCCCGGTAATAAAATCATCATGTACCGCCATAAAAAGCCGTTCACCTGCCGATTTTCGTCATTGCTGATGACTTTTTGTTGCCTGGCAATGGCGATCTTTGCGCAGCAGGTTTTGGCTGATGATTATTTTAACCCTGCCCTGCTGGACATTGATAACCCGCAGCAGGAAAAGACCGATCTGTCTGTCTATGAAAAAGGTCCCGGTCAGGCGCCAGGTAAATATCAGGTCGCGGTATTTATCAATAACAATAAAATTGATACCCGTGACGTGACCTTTAACGTAGTTAAAGATCCGCAGGGCACCAGCACTCTTCAGCCTTGTTTTACACTGGACGAATTAAAGAGCCTCGGGATCAAAACGCAAAAATATCCGCAGCTGAGGGCAGAAGGTCAATGCGCCGATCTACACGCCATCCCTTCGGCATCCGCGACCTTTCGCGTGCGCAACCAGCAGCTGCTGCTGAGCATTCCGCAAAAGGCGCTCGGACAGGTGCCACGCGGTTACATCGACCCGAAAGAGTTTGACGAAGGGATCAACGCGGGCCTGCTTAATTACAGCGTCAACGCCAGCCAGAGCCATGCGCGCCAGCAGGGTGAAGAGGATAGCAGCAGCCAGTACGTTAACCTGCGTCCCGGCTTCAACCTCGGGGCATGGCGCGTTCGTAACTACTCCACCTGGAATCGCAGCACCACGGGCCACGAGGAGAAACAGAAATTCACCTCCGTTTATACCTATGCGCAACGCGATATGGTGGCGATGAAAAGTGACGTGACGGTGGGCCAAAGCACCTCACCTTCCGACGTTTTTGACAGCGTCCCCTACACCGGCGTGGAGCTGAAATCCGACAACGACATGCTGCCGGACAGCGAAAAAGGCTATGCCCCTATTATTCGCGGCACCGCCCACAGCAACGCGCTGGTGATGGTCCGCCAGAACGGGTACGTGATTTATCAGAACACGGTCGCGCCGGGCGCATTCGAAATTAACGACCTCTACCCCACCGGCAGCAGCGGCGACCTCCAGGTCACGGTGAAAGAAACTGACGGCAGCGAAAGTCATTTCGTGGTGCCGTTTGCCTCCGTGCCGGTATTGCAGCGTGAAAAAAACCTGCGCTACAGCGTAACCGCCGGGCGTTATCGCTCTTATGACAAAGACGTTGAAAAGACCCCGTTTGCCCAGGGAAGCGCCATCTACGGTTTACCTCACGGCTTCACGGCCTACGGCGGCGTGCAGCAGAGCAGCCATTATCAGTCCCAGGCGCTCGGCGCCGGGAAAAACATGGGCGATCTCGGGGCGTTCTCCATTGACGTGACCCGCGCCAGAGCCCTGCTGAAAAAACAGCAGTCCAGCAAGGGCCAGTCGTGGCGCGTACGCTACAGCAAAGATTTCGCCGGTTCAGGCACCAACTTTTCGCTTGCGGGCTATCGCTATAACAGCAAGGGGTTTTACACCCTGGACGACACTATGGAGTCGTATACCCGCGCCGACGACTGGTCTGCTCCCCAGCAGCGCCGCGCCCGTACAGAAGCCACCATTGACCAGACGCTGCCAGAAGGTTGGGGGTCGGTGACGCTGAGCATGGTGAAGGAAACTTACTGGAGCCAGAGCCAGAACATGACCTCCCTGAGCGTCAGCTACAACAACAGCTGGCACGGCGTGAGCTACAGCCTCAGCTACAGCATGAACAAAAACACCCACGACAGCGATGAAGACGGTAATGAGGTAACAAACGACAACCAGTTCTCGCTGAGCGTTTCGGTTCCGCTGGATCGCTGGATGCATAATACCTGGGCCACGTACAACCTGAACAACACCAAAGATGGCACCACGCAGAACATCGGTCTTAACGGTACGGCCCTGAAAGAAGACAACCTGAACTGGAATATCCAGGAAGGGCTCAGCAGCACCGGCAGCGGTAACTCCACCAGCATCAACACCGATTACAAAGCGACCTACGGCGAAGTGAGCGCAGGCGTCAGTCAGGATAAGTATCAGCAGACCCTGAACGTCGGTTTGCAGGGCGGCGTGGTGGCCCACGCTAACGGGATAACCCTGAGCCAGCCGCTCGGTGAAACCATCGCGCTGGTGAAAGCGCCAGGTACGCACGGCACCCATATCACCAACCAGACAGGCGTGGAGACTGACTTCCGTGGCTATACCGTCGTGCCGTTCGTGACCGCGTATCGCCATAACACCATCGCACTGGATACCGAAACGCTGCCGGAGGATGCCGACGTCACCCACGCGGCGCAAATTGTGACGCCGACCCGAGGGGCCGTGGTGCGCGCCAGCTTTACTACCCGCGTGGGTAATCGCGTCCTGATGACGCTTACACAAAATGGTAAACCGCTGCCCTTCGGCGCAACGGTCACCACCGGGGATAAGGACAGCGAATTTATTGTCGGAAATGACGGCCAGACTTACCTCTCGGGTCTGCCACAGCAAGGGCATCTCAACGTTTCCTGGGGACAGGAGGCGAGCGAGCACTGCGTCGCTGACTATGCGCTAACGGATGAGAAAGAGAAAACCAGCATCATTAACGCTGCCGCGCAGTGTCATTGATTACCGTTCAGGCTAACGATTATGCAAATGATTAAACAGTGCTTTTTCTTACTGGTTCTGGGAACCGCCGCGTTATTTATGCCGCATGCGAAGGCGACCTGCACCACGCCGGATCTGCCCAAAATGATTAACGTGGCCTCCATCTCTGTCCCGACGACGCTGGCCGTTGGCGCAACTATCCCGGGTACAGAGCAAAGCGTTCATGTTGCCGGGCACTGCGATCAGAGTATTGACAGCGGTCTGGAAATTGTTTCCTGCTACTACGGCACCGGCGCGGAAATTCCTGGGCTCAGGGGCGTTTATGATTCCGGCGTACCGGGGATTGGGGTCGCACTAATGAACGATCAGGGTCAGCGAATCAGCGGAGCCGGCGGAGTACAGTGCGATTCACGCGGAACGCCTGTTGCCTATGTTTCTACCGATGGCACACAGTCGTTTAACTTTGACGTCACGCTTGAACTGGTGAAAACAAGCGACGCCGTGACATCCGGCACGCTGGTGCAGTCTCAGACCGAATTCGGCATTGGCGTTTTTGGCCATGAAGGGATCGGCAGCCCTAATCATATTGCGTATGCAGGTAACGTCATTTTGCATCAGGTCACCTGCTCTGTTTCGCCAAAAAATCTCACCGTTAATTTGGGCGATTTTCCCGTCAGTGATTTTATGAGCGTGGGGTTTTTATCCAGCCCCGCTCAGACGTTTAATATCACCGTTAACTGTGACACAACCGTTCAGCCTGAGCTAAAAATCACCAGTGCTAACGGGTACGAAACGGCATTTGAGGGAGTGATCAAACTGACGAAGCAGACGGGCATGGCAAGGGGCGTCGGGGTAAGAATGCTGTTTGATGACCATATCGCGACCTTTGACTCCTACGTCAACACCCAAAGCCAGGCCGTTGCCAATGAAACGCTGGATATCCCCTTTCAGGTTCGCTACGAGCAGACCAGCGATGTGGTGACGCCCGGCCCCGCCAACACCGTAGCAACCATCACTCTCGCCTATAAGTGACAAACATGAAAAAGACAATCGCGTTTCTGGCGGTGGGCTTACTGGCCCAGGCTCACGCAGACGACATTCAGATCCAGATGACGGGAAATATTTACGCCAATACCTGCGTCATTGACAGCGCCAGCCGCAACCTGACGGTGGACTTAGGCCAGGCGGTGTCGGGCAGTTTTAAAGACGTGGGCGATACCGGCGAGTGGAAAGACTTTTCCCTGTCAGTATCGCACTGCCCAGCCACGCTGGCGCTTGCCACGGCCTTTTTCTATGGCCAGGCAGACAGCGTGCATCCGACCAAATTTGCCAATATCGGTAGCGCAAAGGGACTGGCGCTGGAGCTGGCAGACCGACAGGACAAAATACTGATTGCCCCGCAGGCCGCCTTTAACGCCGCCATCAATCCGAGCGACCACACGGCAACCTTTCCTCTGTCCGCACGCTACTACGCCACCTCAATGCCCGTCACTGCCGGGACGTTCAGCAGCGTGATTCAGGTGACATTCACTTACCAGTAGGACCGCGCCTCTTTGCACGGATGCTTTTTGTACGCCCGGCAGAGGGTTTTGCCGGGCGTTTTTTTACCTCCGGCACTTCTGGCTGCTCAATCGGGAAGATCGGCAGCGCATTCAGCAGCCGCTGGCCATAGTTTTTGGTGAGCAGACGTTTGTCATAAATCACCACCTCACCCCAGCATCCGTGGCTACGGATCAGGCGCCCGACCTGCTGGATCAGGTTAAACGACGCCGCAGGCAGGCTTTGCACTTCAAACGGATAACGGTTAAGGCTTTTCAGCCATTCGCCTTCGGTGATCACCACCGGGCTGTCGATGGGCGGGAAGGCAATTTTATGGATATGCACCTGCGTCAGGTAGTCGCCTTTTAAATCCAGCCCTTCCGCAAAGGACTGTAGCCCCACCAGCACGCTACGCTCGCCGTTATCAATGCGTTTACGGTGCGTTTCCACCAGCCGATAGCGCGGCTGATCGCCCTGCACCAGCAGGAGTAAGCGCAGATCGGTGACGTGCTCCAGGAAGCGTTGCATCGCGCGGCCGCTGGCAAACAGCACCAGCATACCGGGGTATTTTTTACTCTCAACCTGCTCGCGGAAGTAGGCCGCCATTTCCGCAATATGCTGCTCTTCGTTATCGATAAGCGGCTCATAGTTCATGCGCGGGATCACCAGCTTGCCCTGCTCACAGTGGTTGAACGGCGAGTCCAGGGCCACAAAACGGTCCCCCGCTTTCTCTTTCAGGCCGCTCATTTCCTGTAACCTTGAGAAGCTGTTCAGTGAACGCAGGGTTGCCGACGTCACTACCACGTGCGGCACGCTGCGCCAGATCAGCTTTTCCAGCTGATCGGCCACGCGGATGCCCACGCAGTGGAAGAACAGATGTACCTGTCCGTCTCGCACTTCGCGGGTGGCCCACTTTGTCACTGGCGCCCCGGACGCCTGCGCCATCGAGGCCAGCCGCCAGAGTTTGCTCTGCGCCTCAAACATGCCCAGCGCGCGGTTCATTTGCAGCAGAATGCGGTGCAAGCGCACCACGTCATGGGTACCGGTTTTCTCGCTGAGATCGTTTAAGAACATCTCCGCCAGCCCGCGCAGCTTTTCAAGGTGCTTCGCCAGCTGCTGGCAAATCTCCATCACTTCCTGTGGCAACTCACCCATCGCAAAGCGGTGTTCCGCTTCCTGGGTGGCGGGGAGATACAGGTTGAGAATGTTATTCAGCGAGGCGATGAGGCCGTACACCTCTTCACAGTGCTCGCTCAACCGCTCCGGGACCGCCAGCGGCGGCGTGGTTTTCGGGCGGAACTGCTCCATGCAGGTTGCCACCAGCTTGCAGAACAGATCGAGTTGCAGGCGAAACCACGGGGCGGTAATTTCCGCACTCATCTCCAGCGCATCCCGCGCCACGTCGGGCAGATGATGACCTTCATCCAGCACCAGCAGCAGGTTTTTGGGCTCCGGCAGGACCGCTTCACTCTCCAGGGCAGCCATCACCAGCGCATGGTTGGCGACAACCACCTCCGCTTCCTGAATCTCACGCCGGGCGACAAAGAACGGGCACTCGCGATAGTAGTGACAGTTGCGGTTCAGGCAGCTCGCTTTATCGGTGCTGAGCCTGCGCCACAGGTCGTCGCCGATCGCCTGGCTGGTGTGATCCCGCAGGCCGTCCCACCTGTAGCCGTCGAGATCGGCCTTTAGCTTTGCGCACTGCTCCTGCTCCGCCTTGTTGTTTGGCGTCAGCTCGTCATCAAGAAACGCGAGCAGATCCTGCTGGGAGGGTTCACTGCTGGCCAGCGCCGCCAGATTGCGCGGGCAGACGTAGCGCCCGCGACCAAAGGCGGCGGTGAAGCGTAAATCGGGGATAATTTTGCGCAGCAGCGGCAAATCTTTGCTGAAGATCTGATCCTGCAAGGCCACGTTAGCGGTACTGACCACCAGCGTTTTGTCTTCTTCCCGCGCGATGGCAATGCCGGGAATGAGATACGACAGGGTTTTCCCGACGCCGGTCGGGGCTTCAATCGCCAGATGTCGCCCGTCGTCCCCGGCGAGCGTTTTCGCCACGTCGGCAATCATCTGCCGCTGCGGGGCTCGGGGGATAAAATCGGGGATCTGCTGTTGTAGCGCCTTATACCATGCGCCAATTTGCGCCTTGAGCGCAGCGGTTAAAGCCATCGGAAAACCTGAAATACTGTATAAACAGCCACTATTGTGGCACTTTCTCTCCGCTGCCGCAAAAAGAAAAGCCCGGCTTTACGACCGGGCTTCCAGATTACTGCGGGTTAGCAGGTTTACGCGGGCGGCGTCGGCGCTGCCCCTCGCCTGTCGGTTTCCCTTCGCCGCTACGCCACGGGTTTTCACCGGCTGGTTTGCTGTCGTTATTACGACGCGGCGGTTTGCCCGAAGATTTCGGCGCGCCACCTTCGGCACGACGCGGCTGCTGACCGCGACCACCGCCACCCTGACCGCGACCGCCGCCCTGACGACCGTTCTGAATTGGCTCAGCTTTGATCGACGGGTCCACTTCATAACCCGGGGTTTCAATGCGCGGGATCTCTTTCTTCAGCAGACGTTCGATGTCGCGCAGCAGCTTGTGTTCATCCACGCAGACCAGAGAGAGCGCTTCCCCGGTTGCCGCCGCACGGCCGGTACGGCCGATACGGTGCACGTAGTCTTCCGGCACGTTTGGCAGCTCGTAGTTCACCACGTGCGGCAGCTCTTCAATGTCCAGGCCACGGGCGGCGATGTCGGTTGCCACCAGCACACGTATGTCGCCGGATTTAAAATCAGCCAGCGCGCGGGTACGCGCACCCTGACTCTTGTTGCCGTGGATCGCCGCGCTGCGAATACCGTCTTTATTGAGCTGTTCCGCCAGGTGGTTAGCGCCGTGCTTGGTGCGGGTAAAGACCAGCACCTGCTGCCAGTTGCCCTGGCCGATCATCTGGGAGAGCAGTTCCCGCTTGCGCTTCTTATCCACAAAGTGCACGTGCTGCGTCACCTGCTCGGAGGCGGTATTGCGGCGCGCGACTTCCACTTCCAGCGGGTTATGCAGCAACTTTTCCGCCAGTGCCTTGATCTCGTCGGAGAAAGTCGCGGAGAAGAGCAGGTTCTGACGACGCGTCGGCAGCTTCGCCAGCACGCGGCGAATGTCGTGGATGAAGCCCATATCCAGCATACGGTCGGCTTCGTCCAGAACCAGAATTTCGATGTTATCGAGCTTCACCGCGTTCTGGTGTTCCAGATCCAGCAGACGCCCCGGCGTTGCCACCAGCACGTCCACGCCGCCGCGCAGCTTCATCATCTGTGGGTTAATGCTTACCCCGCCGAAAACCACCAGCGAACGAATGTTGAGGTAGCGGCTGTATTCACGCACGTTCTCGCCAATCTGGGCCGCCAGTTCGCGGGTTGGGGTGAGGATCAGCGCACGCACCGGACGACGGCCTTTGGCGTGCGGCTGGTTTTTTACCAACAGCTCCAGCAGCGGCAGGGTAAAGCCCGCGGTCTTACCGGTACCGGTCTGCGCGCTTGCCATCAGGTCACGGCCCTGCAAAACGGCCGGAATGGCCTGCTGCTGGATAGGGGTTGGCTCAACGTAGCCCTGCTCTGCGATGGCGCGCAGAATTTCCGGGTTCAGACCAAGGGAATCAAAAGACATAAAAACTCCGAACCGCCCCGACCATCACAGGTGTAGTTTTCAGGGAGATATAACGAATAGAAGGACAAAAACCACAATGTCGCGAAGGAGCGGAGTGTAGCAGCTTTTGTGACGTGGCGCATAAAATATCCCCGGCGATGACTCGACGTTTGCGCAAATCAGGCATAATCTTAATCAATCGATTGATTAATTTTTAATGCTGCTATGAATACAACCCCAACGACAACCAAAGGCGAACAGGCGAAAAGTCAGCTTATCGCCGCCGCGCTGGCGCAGTTTGGCGAGTATGGTCTGCATGCCACCACGCGGGATATCGCCGCTCAGGCCGGGCAGAATATTGCGGCCATCACCTACTATTTTGGCTCAAAAGAGGATTTATACCTTGCCTGCGCCCAGTGGATCGCGGATTTTATCGGCACCAGCTTTCGCCCGCACGTGGAAGAAGCCACCGCGCTGTTCAGCCAGCCAGAGCCTGACCGGGCTGCCATCCGCCAGCTGATCCTTAACGCCTGTCACAACATGATCCGCTTGCTGACGCACGACGATACGCTGAACCTGAGCAAATTTATCTCCCGCGAGCAGCTCTCCCCCACTGCCGCGTACCAGCTGGTGCACGATCAGGTGATCGCCCCGATGCACAGCCATCTGACCCGGCTGATCGCCGCCTATACCGGACGGGACGCCAGCGATACCGACACCATTTTGCATACCCACGCCCTGCTGGGCGAAGTGCTCGCCTTCCGTCTGGGGCGTGAGACCATCCTGTTACGTACGGGCTGGACACAATTCGATGAGGATAAAGCCGCGCAAATTAGCCAGGTCATTACCTGTCACGTTGATCTGATCCTGCAAGGCTTAACGCAAAGGAGCCAGAAGTCATGAAAAAACCTGTCGCCATCATTCTGGTGGTTGTTGTGTTACTTGCTGCGGGAATCGGTGGCTGGCTGTGGTATCAGAGCCAGCAGGATCGTGGCCTGACGCTGTACGGCAACGTGGATATCCGCACCGTGAACATGAGCTTCCGCGTCGGCGGGCGGCTGGCCTCGCTGAACGTTGACGAAGGCGATGCCATCAAAGCCGGGCAGACGCTGGGAATGCTGGACAAAGCCCCGTTTGAGAACGCGCTGATGCAGGCAAAAGCAGGCGTCTCCGTCGCACAGGCGCAATACGACCTGATGCTGGCGGGCTACCGTGACGAAGAGATCTCCCAGGCGGCCGCTGCCGTTAAGCAGGCAAAAGCCGCCTATGACTATGCGCAGAATTTCTATAACCGTCAGCAAGGCTTATGGAAAAGCCGTACTATTTCCGCCAACGACCTGGAAAACGCGCGCTCATCCCGCGACCAGGCACAGGCGACGCTGAAATCTGCCCAGGATAAGCTAAGCCAGTACCGCACCGGTAACCGTGCGCAGGACATTGCCCAGGCGAAGGCCAGCCTTGAGCAGGCGCAGGCGCAGTTAGCCCAGGCGGAGCTGGATCTGCACGACACCACGTTAGTCGCCCCGTCTGACGGCACGCTGATGACCCGCGCCGTGGAGCCGGGCAGCATTCTCAGCGCGGGCAGCACCGTGTTAACGCTCTCCTTAACCCGTCCGGTGTGGGTGCGCGCTTACATTGATGAGCCAAATCTTGGCCAGATGCAGCCGGGCCGCGAACTGCTGCTCTATACCGACGGTCGCCCGGACAAGCCGTATCACGGCAAAGTGGGCTTCGTCTCCCCTACCGCCGAGTTCACGCCAAAAACCGTTGAAACCCCGGACCTGCGTACCGACCTGGTGTACCGCCTGCGCATCATCGTCACCGATGCGGACGACGCGCTGCGTCAGGGCATGCCTGTTACCGTGACCTTAAACGACGGGGAACGACATGAATGATGCGGTTATCCAGCTCAACAATCTGGTCAAACGCTTCCCGGGAATGGCCAAACCGGCGGTCGCACCGCTGAATTGTACGATTCAGAAAGGCTATGTGACCGGGCTGGTGGGGCCGGACGGCGCGGGTAAAACCACGCTGATGCGGATGCTGGCGGGATTGCTGAAGCCGGATGAAGGCAGTGCCAGCGTGCTTGGCCTCGATCCGATCAAAGACGACGCGGCGCTCCACGGCATGCTCGGCTATATGCCGCAGAAGTTTGGTCTGTACGAAGATCTGACGGTAATGGAAAACCTCAATCTGTATGCCGATCTGCGCAGCGTTACCGGCGAAACCCGGCAGAAAACCTTCCAGCGTCTGCTGGCGTTTACCTCCCTCGGCCCGTTCACCGACCGGCTGGCGGGCAAACTTTCCGGCGGGATGAAGCAGAAGCTGGGGCTGGCCTGCACGCTGGTGGGCGAACCGAAGGTGCTATTGCTGGATGAACCCGGCGTGGGCGTGGACCCGATTTCCCGCCGCGAGCTGTGGCAGATGGTGCACGAGCTGGCGGGTGACGGCATGCTGATCCTCTGGAGTACCTCTTACCTTGATGAAGCAGAGCAGTGCCGCGACGTGCTGCTGATGAATGAAGGCGAACTGCTCTATCAGGGCGAACCCACCGAGCTGACGCAAACCATGGCCGGGCGCAGTTTTCTGCTGCACAGCGCGCAGGAGTCCAACCGCAAGCTGCTGCAACGGGTACTGAAGCTGCCGCAGGTGAGCGACGGGATGATTCAGGGCCGTTCGGTGCGCGTGATCCTCAAAAAAGAGACTTCCGCCGACGATATCCGCCGTGCGCAGGGTATGCCTGAGATCGACATGACAGAGACCGCGCCGCGCTTTGAAGATGCGTTTATCGATCTGCTGGGCGGGGCGGGAACCTCAGAATCACCGCTTGGCGCCATCCTGCACACGGTGGAAGGCACGGCGGGCGAAACGGTCATTGAAGCAAAATCGCTCACCAAAAAATTCGGCGATTTCGCCGCCACCGATAACGTCAATTTTGCCGTGAAGCGCGGCGAGATATTTGGCCTGCTCGGGCCGAACGGCGCGGGGAAATCCACCACCTTTAAAATGATGTGCGGCCTGCTGGTACCAACCTCCGGCAAAGCGCTGGTGCTGAACATGGATCTCAAAGTCAGCTCCGGCAAGGCGCGCCAGCACCTGGGCTATATGGCGCAGAAGTTTTCGCTCTACGGCAACCTGACGGTGGAGCAAAATCTGCGATTTTTCTCCGGCGTCTACGGCCTGCGGGGACGGGCACAGAATGAGAAGATCGGCCGCATGTGCGACGCCTTCGGCCTGACCGATATCGCCTCACACGCTACCGAAGCGCTGCCGCTTGGCTTCAAACAGCGGCTGGCGCTGGCCTGCTCACTGATGCACGAGCCGGATATCCTGTTTCTTGATGAACCGACTTCAGGCGTGGACCCCCTCACCCGCCGAGAATTCTGGTTGCATATCAATAGCATGGTGGAAAAAGGCGTGACCGTGATGGTCACCACCCACTTTATGGACGAGGCAGAGTATTGCGACCGCATCGGGCTGGTCTATCGCGGCAAGCTGATTGCCCACGGCACGCCGGATGACCTGAAAGCGCAGGCCGCCGACGACGCGCAGCCAGACCCGACCATGGAGCAGGCGTTTATCACCCTCATCCACGACTGGGATAAGGAGAATACTCATGCGCAGTAACACCCTTTCCTGGCGCCGGGTGCGCGCCCTGTGCGTCAAAGAGACGCGGCAGATTGTGCGTGACCCCAGCAGTTGGCTGATTGCGGTGGTGATCCCCCTGCTGCTGCTGTTTATTTTCGGCTACGGGATTAACCTCGACTCCAGCAAGCTGCGGGTCGGGATTTTGCTGGAGCAGCAGAGCGAAGAGGCGCTGGACTTCACCCACGCCATGACCGGCTCGCCCTACATCGATGCCACCATCAGCGACAACCGGCAGGAACTGATCCAGAAAATGCAGGCCGGAAAAATTCGCGGTCTGATCGTCATTCCGGTCGATTTTGCCGCCAATATGGCACGCCCGGGCGCCGATGCGCCAATTCAGGTGATCACCGACGGCAGCGAGCCGAACACCGCCAACTTCGTGCAGGGCTATGCGGAGGGGATCTGGCAGCTCTGGCAGATGCAGCGCGCCGAAGACCGGGGGGAAAAGTCTGAACCGCTGATTGACGTGCAGACGCGCTACTGGTTTAACCCCGCCGCCATCAGCCAGCATTTTATTATTCCGGGGGCGGTCACCATCATCATGACGGTGATTGGCGCGATCCTCACCTCGCTGGTGATCGCCCGCGAATGGGAGCGCGGCACCATGGAGGCGCTGCTCTCGACCGAAGTGACGCGCGTCGAGCTGCTGCTCTGCAAGCTGATCCCCTACTACTTCCTCGGCATGCTGGCGATGCTGCTCTGTATGCTGGTCTCGGTATTTATTCTTGGCGTGCCGTACCGCGGCTCGCTGGTGCTGCTGTTCTTTATTACCAGCCTGTTTTTGCTCAGCACGCTGGGGATGGGACTGTTAATTTCCACCATCACCCGCAACCAGTTTAACGCCGCGCAGGTGGCGCTTAATGCCGCCTTCCTGCCGTCGATTATGCTCTCCGGCTTTATCTTCCAGATAGACAGTATGCCGGCGGTGATCCGCGCCGTGACGTACATCATTCCGGCGCGCTACTTTGTGAGCACCCTGCAAAGCCTGTTCCTGGCGGGAAATATTCCGGTGGTGCTGATTATCAACACCCTGTTTTTGCTGGCGTCGGCGGTGATGTTTATCGGGCTGACGTGGATGAAAACGAAAAGAAGATTAGATTAGCCATCGGATTTTGTAGGTCGGGTAAGCGCAAGCGCCACCCGACAGGAGGACGACGCGATGTTTCACCGTTTATGGACATTGATCCGCAAAGAGCTGCAATCCTTGCTGCGCGAGCCGCAGACCCGCGCCATTCTGGTGCTGCCGGTGCTGCTTCAGGTTGTACTGTTTCCGTTTGCCGCCACACTGGAGGTCACCAACGCCACCATCGCCATTTACAACGAAGACAACGGCAAGCATTCCGTCGAGCTGACGCAGCGTTTCGCCCGCGCCAAAGCCTTTACCCATGTCCTGCTTCTGGAAAGCCCGCAGGCGATCCAGCCCACCATCGACACGCAGAAAGCATTATTGCTGGTGCGCTTCCCGGCGGACTTCTCCCGCAACCTGGACACATTCCAGACCGCGCCGATGCAGCTGATCCTCGACGGACGTAACTCCAACAGCGCCCAGATTGCGGCGAACTATTTGCAACAGGTGGTAAAGGATTACCAGCAGGAGCTGATGGCAGGCAAACCCAAACCCAACAACAGCGAGCTGGTGGTGCGCAACTGGTACAACCCGAACCTGGACTACAAATGGTTTGTGGTGCCGTCGCTGATCGCCATGATCACCACCATTGGCGTGATGATTGTCACCTCGCTGTCCGTGGCGCGCGAACGTGAGCAAGGTACGCTGGATCAGCTGCTGGTCTCACCGCTCGCCACCTGGCAGATATTTGTCGGCAAGGCGGTGCCGGCACTGATTGTCGCGACGTTCCAGGCCACCATCGTGCTGGGGGTGGGAATATGGGCGTACCAGATCCCGTTTGCCGGATCGCTGGCGCTGTTTTACTTCACGATGGTAATTTACGGCCTGTCGCTGGTGGGGTTTGGGCTGCTGATTTCCGCGCTCTGCTCAACGCAGCAGCAGGCGTTTATCGGGGTGTTTGTCTTTATGATGCCGGCGATCTTGCTTTCAGGGTACGTTTCGCCAGTGGAGAACATGCCGGTATGGTTACAGGATTTGACGTGGATAAACCCGATTCGTCACTTCACGGATATCACCAAGCAAATCTATCTGAAGGATGCGAGTCTGGATATTGTATGGGGAAGTTTGTGGCCGCTACTGGTCATCGCGGCCACAACGGGCTCAGTGGCCTATGCGATGTTTAGACGAAACATCGCGTAGTTTTTTCTCTTTGGTGAGCAATGACACCACCGCAGGCCCTGCGAGGATAGCCAGACCCGCCAGGGCCAGCAGCAGGTTGTTTTGCAGCACGCGTGACAACAGCCACAGGACGATCATTGCCGCACCAAAATACCAGGTGGTGGTGAGCTCTTCGAGCACATCACCCACTTCACGCCAGCGCGCGTCGTGGTGACGCTGTAAAAACAGCATCGACAGCACGGTCACGCCGTAAACCACGCATAACCCTAAGCCGACACGCACCAGCGTGCCGCTCATCCAGCCCATCACCAGTACGGCCACGACCAGTAAATGCAACATTATCTGCCAGCAACTCAAACCGGTTGCGACACGAACGCGTTGTTGCCACTTCATGGCTTCTCTCCTGAAGGATTTTTCTCTGCTAATTCAGACTACCGCACTTTACGGAAAATTCCGTAACGCCGCATCTTTTTGTGACGCCTACTACACTTTATTTTCATCGGGATAGTCACCCAGGAAGGTGTTTATGAGCAAAAAAACGCAGCATTTCTCGCTTAAGGTGCTGACGATAAACATTCATAAGGGCTTCACAGCATTTAACCGCCGCTTCATTTTACCGGAGCTGCGCGACGCGGTACGCACCGTCAGCGCCGATATTGTCTGCCTCCAGGAGGTCATGGGCGCGCACGAAGTGCACCCTATGCATTTCGAAAACTGGCCCGACACGCCCCACTACGAGTTTCTGGCGGATACCATGTGGAGCGATTACGCCTACGGGCGCAATGCGGTCTACCCGGAGGGGCATCACGGTAACGCGGTGCTGTCGCGTTTTCCTATCGAGCATTATGAGAACCGCGACGTCTCCGTTGGCGAGAGCGAAAAACGCGGGCTGTTATACTGTCGTATCACCCCCCCGGCGCTCGATTTTCCCATTCATGTGGGCTGTGTTCATCTTGGCCTGCGTGAAGCCCACCGTCAGGCCCAGCTACAGATGCTGGCAGACTGGACCAATGCGCTGCCGGAGGGCGAGCCCGTAGTGGTGGCCGGTGATTTCAACGACTGGCGACAGCGGGCCAACCATCCGCTGAAGGTGAAGGCGGGGCTGGAGGAGATCTTTACCCGCTCACGCGGTCGTCCCGCGCGGACGTTTCCGGTGCGCTTCCCCCTGCTGCGCCTTGACCGCATTTACGTAAAAAATGCCCACGCCAGCAGCCCGACTGCGCTGGCTTTACTCAACTGGCGACATCTCTCCGACCATGCCCCACTCAGCGCGGAGATCCACTTATGAAATGCACATGGCAGGAAGGTAACCGTATTACGCTGCTGGAAAATGGCGATAACTTTTATCCGGCGGTTTTTGAGGCGATTAGCCACGCACAGCAGAAAGTCTTTCTCGAAACGTTTATCTGGTTTGAAGACGACGTGGGCAGGCAGTTGCACAGCGCCCTGCTGCATGCCGCCCGTCGCGGTGTAAAAATCGAGGTTCTGCTCGACGGGTATGGTTCGCCGGATCTCAGCGACGAATTTGTTAACGAGCTCACCGCCGCAGGGGTGGTGTTCCGCTATTACGATCCCGGCCCGCGTCTGTTCGGCATGCGCACCAACCTGTTCCGTCGAATGCACCGCAAAATTGTGGTGGTGGATGAAACGGTGGCCTTCGTTGGCGGCATTAACTACTCCGCCGAGCATATGTCGGATTACGGTCCTGAGGCCAAACAGGATTATGCAATCCGCATTGAGGGACCGGTAGTTCAGGACATTCAGCTGTTCGTGCTGGAAAACTTACCCGGCAAAGAGGCCGCTCGCCGCTGGTGGCGACGCCGTCATCGTCCGGAAGAGAACCGCAAGCCCGGCGAGGCGCAGGCGCTGTTTGTCTGGCGGGATAACGAGGAGCACCGGGACGATATCGAGCGTCATTACCTGAAGATGCTGGCGAACGCGAAGCGCGAGGTGATTATTGCCAACGCCTATTTCTTCCCCGGTTACCGGATATTGCACGCCATGCGCAACGCGGCCCGACGCGGCGTGAGCGTGAAGCTCATCGTGCAGGGTGAGCCCGATATGCCGATTGTGAAGGTGGGCGCGCGTCTGCTCTATCGCTATCTGGTCAAAAGCGGTGTGCAGATCTATGAATATCGTCGCCGCCCGCTGCACGGCAAAGTCGCCGTGATGGATGACCACTGGGCGACCGTCGGCTCCAGCAATCTTGATCCGCTGAGCTTATCGCTCAATCTGGAAGCGAACCTGATCATCCACGATCGCCAGTTTAATCAGACCCTGCGCGATAACCTTCAGGGTCTGATCAACAAAGACTGCGTGCGTGTGGATGAGTCCATGGTGCCGAAACGCAGCTGGTGGAACGTGGGCATCGGCGTGGTGGTGTTCCACTTCCTGCGCCACTTCCCGGCCATGGTGGGCTGGCTGCCCGCGCATACGCCGAAACTGGCGCTGGTGGATCCGCCTGTGCAACCCGAAATGGAAACCCAGGACCGCGTAGAGGCGGAAGATGGAGGGAAAACCTGATGTCGAAATCTCATCCTCGCTGGCGGCTGGCGAAAAAAATCCTGACCTGGCTGTTCTTCATTGCCGTCGCGGTCCTGCTGGTGGTGTATGCCCAGAAGGTAGACTGGGAAGAGGTATGGAAGGTTATTCGCAACTACAACCGGACAGTCCTGCTGGGGGCCGTTGGGCTGGTGATTGTGAGCTACCTGATGTACGGCTGCTATGACCTGCTGGGACGCGCCTACTGCGGGCATAAGCTTGCCAAACGGCAGGTTATGCTGGTGTCATTCATCTGCTACGCCTTTAACCTGACGCTCAGCACCTGGGTGGGCGGGATTGGTATGCGCTATCGCCTGTACTCCCGCCTTGGCTTACCGGGCGGCACCATCACGCGCATTTTCTCGCTGAGTATCACCACCAACTGGCTGGGCTATATTCTCCTCGGCGGGGTGATTTTCACCATCGGCGTGGTGCAGCTACCTGCGCACTGGTATATCGATGAGGCCACGCTGCGCATTCTGGGCATCGTTCTGCTGCTGATCATCGCCGCCTACCTGTGGGCCTGCGCCTTTGCCAAACGTCGCCACATGACCATTAAAGGCCAGAAGCTGGTGCTGCCGTCATGGAAATTTGCCGTCCTGCAAATGGTGGTTTCCAGCGCTAACTGGATGGCGATGGGGGCCATTATCTGGCTGTTGATTGGCGAAGATGTGAACTACTTCTTCGTGCTGGGCGTGCTGCTGGTCAGCAGTATTGCCGGGGTGATTGTGCATATTCCGGCGGGTATTGGCGTACTGGAAGCGGTGTTTATCGCGCTGCTTGCGGGGGAGCATGTGTCTCACGGGACGATTATCGCCGCCCTGCTCGCGTACCGCATGATCTACTACTTCCTGCCGCTGGCGCTGGCAACGGTCTGTTATCTGGTGCTGGAGAGTCGGGCGAAGAAGCTGCGCGCGAAGAACGAGAGGATGTTGGCGAAGTGAGTTGTGTCGGGTAGCGCTGCGGTCTGATGCCCTCACCCCGGCCCTCTCCCACGGGGAGAGGGAGAAAAGCCCGCACCGTGCAATCCCCTCTCCCTGAGGGAGAGGGTTAGGGTGAGGGGGAAATAACTAGCGACGGTTGCCGAAGATACGCAGCAGCATCAGGAACAGGTTGATGAAGTCCAGATAAAGCGTCAGCGCGCCCAGAATCGAGTATTTGCGCAGGTTTGAACTGTCGCGAACATCAATTTGTTCACCGATGTTTTTCAGCTTCTGGGTGTCGTAAGCGGTTAAGCCCACGAAGATCACCACCCCGATATAGGTCACCGCCCACATCAGCGCGTCACTCTTCAGCCACAGGTTCACCAGCGACGCCAGCACGATCCCTATCAGCCCCATAAACAGCATGTTGCCGAAGCCGCTCAGGTCACGTTTGGTGGTGTACCCGTACAGGCTCATCACACCGAACATCCCGCCGGTCACCACAAAGGTGCTGGCGATGGAAGAGTAGGTGTAAACGATGAAAATACTGGAAAGCGTCAGCCCGGTCAGCGCCGAATAGAGCATAAACAGCGTGGTCGCCATACCTGCGCTGAGCTTGTGCACCAGTCCGGAGAGCACGAACACCAGCGCCAGTTGCGCAATAATCAGCCCAAAGAAGGTGATTTTGCTGGAGAAGATAAACATCATCAGTTCAGGCGTGTTTGCCGCATACCACGCGATAAACGCGGTAAGCAGCAGGCCAACCGTCATCCAGCCATACACCTGAGCCATGTAGGTTTGCAGCCCGCTACGGGTCTGCTGAACTATCGAATCGGAACGCGGAAATCGGTCCATGATTCACTCCTGATTAAGTAAACACACACGTTAAGACTAACACATCCACGTAAACCTGTTACCAGCGGCTGGCAGCCTGTTTATCGCTGTCGCGTGATTCCACCCAGCGCTCACCTTCCGGCGTCGCTTCACGCTTCCAGAACGGCGCTTTGGTTTTGAGGTAATCCATGATGAACTCCCCCGCCGCAAACGCGCTCCCGCGATGGGCGCTGGTGACGCCGACAAACACAATCTCTTCGCCGGGCCACATTTCGCCGATGCGATGGATAACCGTAACGCGCCCCAGCGCCCAGCGGCCTCGCGCCTCTTCCACAATGGCCGCCAGCGATTTTTCGGTCATTCCCGGATAGTGCTCCAGCGTCAGCGCTTTTACGCTGTCGCCGAGATTATGATTACGCACTTTCCCGGTAAACGTCACGACCGCGCCGTCTTCGTCGCGCCCGGCCAGCCAGTCATATTCCGTGCCCACGTTAAAACGCTCATGGCCGACCAGAATTCGGGTTTCCGTCATCTTAACCCCCTGTGACCGGCGGGAAGAAGGCCACTTCGTCCCCATCGGCCAGCGGGTGGGTCAACTCCACCAGCGTCTGATTCACGGCGGCCAGCAGTTTGCCTTCGTCCAGCGCCAGCGCCCAGCGGTCGCCTTGCGCCGCCAGATGCGCACGCAGGGCGGCGACGTTTTCGAAAGCGCCGTCCAGCGTCAGGCTGTCGGTATTCACCAGCTCACGCACCTGGGCAAAAAAGAGCACCTTAATCATGGCTTTCCACCTTAAAATCGCCGGATTTGCCGCCGCTTTTTGCCAGCAGACGCACCGGGCCAATCACCATATCTTTCTGTACCGCTTTACACATGTCGTAGATGGTCAGCGCCGCCACGGAGGCCGCCGTCAACGCCTCCATCTCCACGCCGGTTTTCCCGGTTAAGCGGCACAGGGACTCGATACGCACGCGGTTATGCGCCGGCTGCGCCTGCAAATTTACCTCCACTTTGCTGAGCATCAGCGGATGGCAGAGCGGGATGAGGTCCCAGGTACGTTTAGCGGCCTGAATACCGGCGATGCGGGCGGTGGCAAACACGTCCCCCTTGTGATGGCTGCCGTCGATAATCATCGCCAGCGTCTCCGGCAGCATGGTGACGAACGCTTCAGCACGCGCCTCGCGCACCGTTTCGGCTTTGGCGGAGACATCCACCATATGCGCTTCGCCAGCGGCGTTTATGTGGGTCAGTTGTGACATAGCTTATTTCTTTAAATGGGGATGAAAATTACACGGACGGGTACGGGCATCCAGCTGCGGGGCAATAATGTTTTCCCACGCGGTGCGGCAGGCTTTGGTCGACCCCGGCATGGCGAAGATCAGCGTCTTATTCGCAACCCCCGCGACGGCACGGGACTGAAGCGTAGAGGTGCCAATCTCTTCAAAGGAGAGCATGCGGAACACTTCGCCGAAGCCTTCCACTTCGCGATCGAACAGCGGGAGCAGCGCTTCCGGTGCCTGGTCGCCTGCGGTAAAGCCGGTGCCGCCAGTGATCAGCACCACCTGGACGTCATCGCTCGCAATCCACTGTGAGACCTGAGCGCGAATGGCGTAACGGTTTTCTTTGACGATCGCTTTATCAACAATCTGGTGTCCGGCTTCGTGTGCCGCCTCGCGCAGCCAGTGGCCAGAGGTATCATCCTCTTCACCACGACGTTCGGAAACGGTAAGAATAGCAATGCGTGTCGGGATAAATTCCGCGCTTACCTGACTCATCTTCTGGTTCCTTCTAAAGCCTGATTACCCGCCGATATAGGACAGGTTCTGAGTAATGCCGGTGTTGCCCTGATGCAGGAAATGGGTCTGCTTTTTGTGCGTCAGCGCCTCGGAAATACGTGCTTCAAGCGCGTCCTGCTGGGCGTCATCTTCCAGCAAATCGCGTAGATCGACGCCGCCATCCCCGAACAGGCAAAGATGGAGCTTGCCGACGGAGGAGACGCGCAGGCGGTTGCAGCTGGCACAGAAGTCTTTTTCATAGGGCATGATCAGGCCGATTTCGCCTTCATAATCCGGATGACAAAAGACCTGCGCCGGGCCATCGCTGCGCTGGCGGATCTGGTGGATCCAGCCGCGTTTCAGCAGTTCGTCGCGCAGAACCATGCCGGAGATATGATGGCGACGGAACAGCTCGCTACCCTCCCCGGTCTCCATCAGCTCAATAAAACGCAGTTGAATGCGGCGCGGTTTGATCCACGCCAGGAAAGTGTCCAGCTGATGGTGGTTCACATCACGCATCAACACGGTATTGACTTTGACCTTGTCGAAACCGGCGGTGAACGCGGCATCGATGCCGTCCATCACCTGCTGGAACTTATCCTGGCCGGTAATGGCGTGGAACTGACGGGCGTCCAGGCTATCGACGCTGACGTTGATCGCCGTCAGCCCCGCATCGCGCCAGTTCGCCACGTCACGCGCCATGCGGTAACCGTTGGTGGTCACCGCGATCTGGCGGATACGTTCGTTTTCACGCACGGCGGCAATGATGTCAGGGAAATCACGGCGCAGGGAGGGCTCTCCCCCGGTAAGACGCACTTTTTCCGTGCCAAGTTCAGAGAACGCGCGCGTGACGCGGCGTACTTCATCCACGGAGAGAAAGCCATTATTGGTGACGCTGCCCGGCTTGTAGCCATCGGGCAGGCAGTAGGTGCAACGGAAGTTACACACGTCGGTAATCGACAAACGTAAGTAGAAAAACTTACGCGCGAAAGCATCAGTAAGTTGTGAAGCCATGTACACCTTTCCAGATCGGGAGGCACAGTCATTTCTTTCTGTACCCTGGTGGCAAATCCGCCACGGCCAGGGCGCCATATCTCTCGACACAGGCGCCAGGGCTAGAGTGTATGTTTTCAGTTTTGAAAACGTGGTTATGGCGATAGTAGCGTGGAAATCGCCACTTCGCCATTGTCGCTTTTCGCTATATAAATTTATATATAACGATGTTATCGTGCATTTTCACTACAGAATACGCAAAAACAGCGCTTTCGCATTGATATACGTCATTATGGTTTGTGAGAGGCATCGTCTTTTAGGAGTAGTTGCGTTACTGTGACGCAAGCTTAACAGGATAAGGAATAGGTATGCGCAATCGCACTTTTGCGGATCTGGACCGCGTGGTCGCTCTTGGCGGAGGTCACGGTCTGGGACGCGTGATGTCGTCGTTATCGTCACTGGGCTCGCGCCTGACGGGCATCGTGACAACAACGGACAACGGCGGCTCAACCGGGCGGATCCGACGCGCTGAAGGCGGGATTGCCTGGGGTGACATGCGCAATTGCCTCAACCAGCTTATCACGGAGCCTAGCGTGGCCTCGGCGATGTTTGAGTACCGTTTTGGCGGAAATGGTGAACTTTCAGGCCATAACCTTGGAAATCTGATGTTAAAGGCGTTGGATCACCTGAGCGTGCGCCCTCTGGAAGCGATCAATTTAATTCGTAACCTGTTAAAGGTGGATGCATTCCTGATCCCGATGTCCGAACAGCCGGTGGATTTAATGGCGATCGATGCCGACGATCACGAAGTGTATGGTGAAGTGAATATCGACCAGCTTCTTCTTCCGCCAAAAGAGCTAATGACCTACCCCAGCGTACCCGCAACGCGTGAAGCGGTAGAAGCGATTGCCGAGACCGATCTGATCCTGATTGGGCCGGGAAGTTTTTATACCAGCCTGATGCCGATCCTGCTGGTGAAAGAGCTGGCGCAGGCGCTGCGCAGAACGCCTGCGCCCATGGTCTATATCGGTAATTTAGGCCGCGAACTCAGCCCGGCGGCGGCAAGCCTGTCGCTGGCGGATAAGCTGGACCTGATGGAACAGTACGTTGGTAAGAAAATTATCGATGGTGTCGTGGTCGGGCCGAAAGTGGATGTATCGGGGATTGGCGATCGCGTGGTGGTGCAGGAGCCGCTGGAAGCCAGCGATATTAAATATCGCCACGACCGCCATTTGCTGCGCGAGGCGCTGGAGAAGGCGATTCAGGCATTAGGTTAGGTTCGTTTTGTGCGGCCTGATGCCCTCACCCCGGCCCTCTCCCACAGGGAGAGGGCGAAAACGCCACCGGGCAAAAAACTACGATGCCGCAATAAACAGATCCCGCAGCTGATGCAGCTGATCGCGGATTTGCGCGGCCTCTTCGAACTCCAGATTCTGCGCGTGCTGCATCATCTGCCCTTCCAGCTCGTGGATCTTCTGCTGCAACGCTTTCGGCGTCAGCGCGACGGTATCCTCTTCCACCACTGAACGGGCCTTGCCGCGGCCTTTCGCTTTGGTCTTCGCAATGTTCTGACCCAGCGCCAGGATATCCACCACCTTCTTGTTCAGCCCCTGCGGCGTGATGCCGTGCTCTTCGTTGTAGCGCTGCTGCTTCTCGCGACGACGTTCCGTTTCGCCAATCGCTTTGGCCATCGACGGGGTGATTTTATCCCCGTACAGGATCGCCTTCCCGTTGACGTTACGCGCGGCGCGGCCAATGGTCTGGATCAGCGAGCGCTCGGAACGCAGGAAGCCCTCTTTGTCCGCGTCCAGAATCGCCACCAGCGACACCTCAGGCATATCCAGCCCTTCTCGCAGAAGGTTAATACCGACCAGCACGTCGAACTCGCCCAGACGCAGATCGCGGATGATCTCCATACGCTCCACGGTATCGATATCCGAGTGCAGATACCGCACCTTCTCGCCGTGTTCTTCCAGATACTCCGTCAAATCTTCCGCCATACGTTTGGTGAGCGTGGTAACCAGCACGCGCTCGTTGATGACGGAGCGGGCACGTATTTCCGAGAGCAGATCGTCCACCTGCGTCGCCACCGGACGCACCTCGATAATCGGATCCAGCAGCCCGGTCGGACGCACCACCTGGTCCACCACGTCATCACCGGATTTTTCCAGCTCGTAGTTGCCCGGCGTGGCCGATACGTAGATGGTCTGCGGAGCAAGCGCCTCAAATTCTTCAAACTTCATCGGACGGTTGTCCAGCGCTGACGGCAGTCGGAACCCGTACTCCACCAGCGTCTCTTTACGCGCGCGGTCACCGCGGTACATCCCGCCGATCTGGGGGATCGTAACGTGGGATTCGTCGATCACCAGCAGGCCGTCCGCCGGAAGGTAGTCAAACAGCGTCGGCGGCGCTTCGCCCGGCCCGCGCCCGGAGAGGTAGCGCGAGTAGTTTTCGATGCCGGAGCAGTAGCCCAACTCGTTCATCATCTCCAGATCGAACTGGGTACGCTGGCTCAGGCGCTGCTCTTCCAGCAGCTTATTGTTCGCCAGCAGCACCTTGCGGCGGTCCGCCAGCTCGGTTTTGATCTCTTCCATCGCCTGCACAATACGCTCGCGCGGCGTTACATAGTGCGTTTTCGGGTAGATGGTGAAGCGCTGGATCACCGACTCGACGTGACCGGTCAACGGATCGAACAGCGACAGGCGTTCAACCTCTTCGTCGAACAGCTCCACGCGCAGCGCCATATCGTCCGACTCCGCCGGGAAGATATCAATCACCTCGCCGCGCACGCGGAAGGTCCCGCGCTGGAACGCCTGATCGTTACGGGTGTACTGCAACTCCGCCAGACGGCGCAAAATCGCACGCTGATCGATGATCATCCCCTGCGTCAGGTGCAGCATCATCTTGAGATAGAGATCCGGATCGCCCAGGCCGTAGATCGCCGACACCGAGGCCACCACCACCACATCACGACGCTCCAGCAGCGCCTTGGTCGCCGACAAACGCATCTGCTCGATATGTTCGTTCACCGAGGCATCTTTCTCGATAAACGTGTCGGAGCTGGGAACGTAGGCTTCCGGCTGGTAGTAGTCGTAGTAGGAGACGAAATACTCCACCGCGTTTTCCGGGAAGAACTCTTTCATCTCACCATACAGCTGCGCCGCCAGCGTTTTGTTCGGCGCGAGAACCATCGTCGGACGCTGGAGATCGGCAATGACGTTGGCAATGGTGAAGGTTTTGCCCGAACCGGTAACCCCCAGCAGGGTCTGGTGCGCCAGCCCGTCCTCCAGCCCCTCTTCCAGGCGACGAATAGCCTCGGGCTGATCCCCGGAAGGACGGAAAGCAGAATTCAGTTTAAACGGTTTACTCATGGGCGACGACCTGATGACAGAATAAGCGGCAGGTGAGTAATTTTACTCGTTGTGGCCAGGATTGCCAGTAAAAAACACTGGATGAAAAAACAGTAGCGTGTCAGGATATTTAGCGTAGCGCAGAGAGGATTAGTGCGTTCGCGAGCCAAATTTCGACTGTGACAAAATAAAACACCAGCCTCAGGGGGTTATCCCCAGAACTATTACTTTTTTAACATTTGTCAAGGGCGGTTATGAAAGTTTTATGGCAACAGGTCTCGCTGGCGTTGAGGGAATTGCTTTTATCTAATTCGTTAAAAAATAAAGACTAATTTATTAAGCCGCGTTTCGCATCAATTTGGTTGTAACCCGCGTATTCTCTCGCTTATCGCGGGTTTTCTAACTCTAATGCACAAGGTTATCCACAGGAATAGTGGATAACTGCCTCCAGCCCGTACAGCATGCACTCCAGCAAATTCCCGGTTTTTCCCACGAAGCGGCAGTAAAAATTTTTATCACTCTTTTTTGCCCGGAAAACGTTCATTTTTTCATAAGCGACTGGCGAGATCTTAATCACAATTCTGTCATTTCTCCTGCACCACAATTCGACATACGCAGCACCGGGAGTGTGCAATTCGTATAAACGTTCAGCTTTTGATAGTGAGTTATTCCTAAAAATGGCCTTTTTTTAATCATTATGAAGTTCCTGGCAGGCGTTTTGCAGACATCACTCTGTGCATCACCCCACACATTTTTAAGGAGAGAAAGATGTTGAGTCTGCGTGCTGTAAATCAGTTTTACGGAAGCCAACATACGCTATGGAACGTGAATATCGATTTCCCGCAAGGCATCTGTACGGGCATTGTTGGCCTGCCTGGCATGGGCAAATCCACGCTTATGAACTGCATTACCGGAAAGGTGCCCGTCGAGAGCGGCACCATCATCTGGCATGAGGCTGGCGCGCCGCCGCATAACTTGCTCAACCCTGCGTCCGCATTCCCGGCGCCGCCGACGATAGGCTACGTCCCGCAGGATCGGCGGATATTTTCGCAGCTGACCGTCGATGAAAATCTGCATATCGCTATGCGGGCGACGGGGAAACCCGACCCGGCATCAAAAAGTGACGTGTATGCCCTGTTTCCGGAGCTTTTTCCGCTGCGACAGAGCCGTGCCTCTGCGCTGTCCCCTGACGACCAGTATCAGCTGGCCCTCGCCAGTGCGCTGGTTAATCGTCCGCGCGTGCTGATTCTGGATGAGCCCATGCATGGCGCAGGGCACGGTTTCGCGCGCAGGCTGGGGCAGCTGCTGGTGCGGCTGAATCGGGAGCTGGGAATGACGGTGCTGTTAGCGGAGCAACAGCTGTCGTTTATCCGCCGGGTAGCGGATCGTTTCTGCATGCTCTATCGCGGGCGTAACGTGGCACAGGGCCACGTTAACGAGCTGGATGACGACCTTATTGCGCACTGGATGGCGCGGGACATAAGGCGCTGAGGTCGAGATAGCGTCCGGTTTCCGCCTGCTCTGCGCCGTCGGCAAGCCACGGGATCTCGCCGAGAAACGGCGCAGGCAGCACCCGCTTCAGCGTCGCCAGATACTCAGCATGACGTTTACCCGGCGCTACCACGTCATTGGCAATCCACCCTGCCAGACGCAACCCGGCCTGCTGCACGGCCTGGGCGGTCAGCATGGCGTGATTGATACAGCCAAGCTTCACGCCAACCACCAGAATGACCGGAAGCTGCTCGGCCTGCACCCAGTCAGCAAATGTCTGCTCGTCGGACAGCGGGGTAAACCAGCCGCCAGCCCCCTCCACCAGCACCCAGTTGGCCTGCGTTTCCAAGACGCGTAACCCGGAAGAGAGCACCGAAAAATCAATCGGACGATCTTCATCGACGCTGACGATGTGCGGCGAGGTGGGTTCAGCAAAGGTATAGGGGTTCACCGCAGAATAGGCCAGCGTAAGGCTGCTGTTACGCTGTAGCGCCAGCGCATCGGTATTACGTAAGCCTTCCGGCGTCATCTCGCTGCCGGAGGCTACGGGCTTATACCCGGCCGTAGTTTTCCCCAGCAGACGCGCCGCCTGCAACAGCGCGGCGCTGGCAACCGTTTTACCGACTTCAGTGTCCGTGCCGGTAACAAAATAACGTTCAGTCACGTTCAATAATCCCATGAAAAAGATGATAAGAGAGCGGGAATCGGCCCCGCTCCTGCGGCCAGGCCAGCTCGAGACGCTGGAGTTGGCCACGGGTAAGGGGTTTCTTCTCCCGTCCGGCGTGCAGGTGCGTCGCGCCTATGCCCTTAAGCGATCGCATGGCGCTTAACGCATCGCTAAATTCGAGGGTGACGGTCTGGACCATGCTGCGATAGCGCCAGCCTGCCAGCGCCTGAGTGACCTGTTGGTGCGAGAGAAACCGGTTGGCGTGCGGCTGCGCATCCACTGCCCTCCACGCCTGATTCAGCTCTGGCAATGAACTTTCCAGCAGGGTGGTAAAGGCCACCGCTCCGCCGGGCCGCGCCACGCGGTATAGCTCGCGTAGGGCCTGCGGCAGGCTGGCGCACCACTGCACCGCCAGATGGCTCCAGACGAGGTCAAACAGCGCATCCTCCAGCGGGATGGCCTCGATATCGGCCACCAGATAACGGTCTGCTGACTGCTGCTGGCGGGCCTCATCCAGCATCTGCGCGGATAAATCCAGCGCCGTGACGTGGCTACCCGTTGCGCGCCAGTAGCGGCTATTGCCGCCAGGCCCGCAGCCAGCGTCGAGCACCTGCGCAAAACGCCCCTCACCGAGCGCGGCCAGCAGCCCGCGGGCGCTCAGGCGTTGCAGCTCATCGTGCTGTGAATAGCTTTGCGCTGCCCGGCCAAACGCGGCGGCAACGGCCTGTTTATTGACGGGAGACATACAGTGCCTCCAGAAGCGTATCGATATCCTGCGGCTCGTGCGCTGCCGTGAGCGTCAGACGCAAGCGCGCGGTGCCTGGCGGCACGGTGGGTGGGCGGATCGCCGTGACCCACTGCCCGCGCTCTCGTAGCGCCTGTGCCAGCATCAGCGCCCGATGGTTTTCACCCACAATCACGGGCTGAATGGCGCTGTGCGAGTCGGTAAGCCGGTAAGGCAGTGCGCTTACCCCCCGGCGAAAACGCTGAATATGGTCGGCCAGGCGCGCCCGGCGTTCAGCGCCGTCTTCGCCGCGGATCACCGCAAGCGACGCAGAGAGCGCCACGGCCTGCGCCGGGGGCATGCTGGTGCTGTAGATCAGGTGCCGGGCGAACTGCACCAGGTAATCGGCCACCGGCTCGCTGCACAACACCGCGGCGCCGCTGACGCCAAAGCCTTTGCCGAAAGTGACCACCAGCAGTTCCGGCCTGACGCGTTGCTGGTGCGCGCTTCCGCGCCCCTCCTCGCCGGTGACGCCAATGCCGTGGGCATCGTCGACCAGCAGCCAGGCGTTCTGCTGTTTTGCGACGTCATGCAAGGTGGCAAGGGGCGCGCTGTCGCCGTCCATGCTGAATACCCCTTCCGTCACCGCCAGCTGAAGCCCTGAACAGGGTTTACCCAGCAGGACGTTCAGCTGAGAGGCATCGTTATGGGCAAAACGCCGCAGCTGCGCCGGGCTGAGACTGGCCGCTTCAAGCAGGGACGCGTGGCTCAGGCGGTCCGCGATGATGCGGTCGTCTTTGCCCATCAGGGCGGCAATCACCGCCTGATTCGCGGCAAAACCGGAGATAAACAGCAGCGCCCGCGGGTAGCCCAGCCAGTCGGCCAGCTCTTCCTCCAGCGCCTGATGCGCCGTGGTGTAGCCGCTGACGTGCCCGGAGCCACCGCTGCCCACGCCGTAACGATCCGCGCCCTGCTGCCAGGCGCGAACGATCTGCGGGTGCTGGCTCAGGCCCAGATAATCGTTGCTGGAGAAATTACAGAACCGCTCTCCTTCCCGGGAGAGAAAACGGCCTGCACCGTTTTCCACTACCCTGCGCACCCGAAACGCATCCGCCGCCCGCCGCTCGTCGAGCGCGGTCCTGATACGTGCCTGCCAGGTCATACGGCTGCCGCGTTGTAGAACTGGTCGGTGTCGGCGTTAAAAATCTGCTGCTCCAGCTGCTGCTGTTGCTCGTTATCCCCCGCCTGTACCTCGGTCTGGTGTGGGTTCAGCCCCAGCTTGCGGAACAGCTGGACATCTTTGTCCTCTTCCGGGTTTGGCGTGGTCAGCAGTTTGCAGCCGTAGAAGATGGAGTTGGCCCCGGCCATGAAGCACATCGCCTGGGTCTGCTCGCTCATCTGCTCGCGACCGGCAGAGAGGCGAACGTAAGAGGTCGGCATCATGATGCGCGCCACCGCGATGGTGCGGATGAAATCGAAGGCATCCACGTCCTCGTTATCCGCCAGCGGCGTCCCTTTTACCTTCACCAGCATGTTGATGGGCACGCTTTCCGGCGGGGTCGGCAGGTTTGCCAGCTGTAACAGCAGGCCGGCACGATCTTTTACCGTCTCGCCCAGTCCCACGATCCCGCCGGAACAGACCTTGATCCCCGCATCACGCACTTTATCCAGCGTGTCCAGACGCTCCTGATAGGTGCGCGTGGTGATGATGTTGCCGTAGAACTCCGGCGAAGTATCGAGGTTGTGGTTGTAGTAATCCAGCCCCGCCGCCGAGAGACGCTGCGCCTGCTCCTCGTTCAGCGTGCCCAAGGTCATGCAGGCTTCAAGCCCCATCGCCTTCACCCCCTTCACCATCTGCTCCAGATAGGGCATGTCGCGGTCATGTGGATTTTTCCACGCCGCGCCCATGCAGAAGCGGGTCGAGCCAGCGTTTTTGGCCTTGCGCGCGGAGTCGAGCACCTGCTCGACTTCCATCAGGCGTTCGGATTCGAGACCGGTTTTATAGCGCGCGCTTTGCGGGCAATATTTGCAGTCTTCCGGGCAAGCCCCGGTTTTGATCGACAGCAGCGTGCTGACCTGAACATGACGCGGATCGAAGTGCTGGCGGTGCACCTGTTGCGCTTCAAACATCAGCTCCAGGAAAGGTTTATTGAATAATTCAGTGACTTGCGACATCGTCCAGCGTGCGTGGTGAGCCATCGGGCTTCTCCAAAGGGTTTTGTTAATTGTCGGTTCGGTTTATACTTGTAAACCTAAAACTTTTCAAAATGGTTTACAAGTCGATTATGACCCAGGACGATCTCGCCTTCGACAAGCAGCATATCTGGCACCCTTACACCTCCACGACCCGCCCCCTTCCCGTCTATCCGGTAGCCTCGGCCCACGGCTGCGAGCTGCATCTTGCCAGCGGCGAGCGGCTTGTTGACGGGATGTCCTCCTGGTGGGCGGCGATCCATGGCTACAACCACCCGCGACTGAACGCGGCGATGAAAGCGCAGATTGACCAGATGTCACACGTGATGTTTGGCGGGATCACGCATCAGCCCGCGGTGGATTTATGCCGTCGCCTGGTAGCGATGACGCCTGAATCGCTGGAGTGCGTTTTCCTGGCCGACTCCGGCTCGGTGGCCGTGGAAGTGGCGATGAAAATGGCGTTGCAGTACTGGCATGCGAAGGGCGAAACGCGCCAGCGGTTCCTTACCTTCCGCAACGGCTATCACGGCGACACTTTCGGCGCGATGTCGGTATGTGATCCGGACAACTCCATGCACAGCCTGTGGAAAGGCTATCTGCCGGAAAACCTGTTTGCGCCAGCCCCGCAGAGCCGCTTCGACGGCGAATGGGACGAGATGGACATGGTGGGCTTCGCGCGGCTGATGGCGGCCCATCGCCACGAGATTGCCGCCGTTATTCTCGAACCGATTGTGCAGGGCGCGGGCGGAATGCGGATGTACCATCCCGAGTGGCTGAAGCGGATTCGGAAGATGTGCGACCGCGAAGGGATCCTGTTGATTGCCGATGAGATCGCCACCGGCTTTGGCCGCACCGGGAAATTGTTCGCCTGCGAGCATGCGGGGATCGCGCCGGATATTCTGTGCCTGGGGAAAGCGCTCACCGGCGGCACCATGACGCTCTCCGCCACGCTTACCACCCGCCAGGTTGCCGATACCATCAGCGACGGCGACGCGGGCTGCTTTATGCACGGCCCGACGTTTATGGGCAACCCGCTGGCCTGCGCCGTGGCAAGCGAAAGCCTCGCCATTCTGGAAAGCGGCGCATGGCAGACGCAGGTGGCGGCGATTGAGGCGCAGCTGAAGCAGCAGTTAAGCGCGGCGGCGGAGGCGGAATACGTCGCGGACGTCCGCGTACTGGGCGCCATCGGGGTAATCGAGACAACGCATCCGGTGAACATGGCCGCGTTGCAGCGCTTCTTCGTTGACCAGGGCGTGTGGGTGCGACCTTTCGGTAAGCTGATTTACCTCATGCCGCCGTACAGCATTTCTGCGGATCAGCTCCGCAAGCTGACCGGGGCAGTGGTTGAAGCCGTTAACACTTCAGCGCATTTCGCGATTTAACCCCATGCGTTACACTTTCTGAATGAGTGAGTAACGAGGGAAATCGGATGAAAATCATCAGTAAAGATTTGCGCGACGGCGAAAAGCTGCCGGAACGTCACGTGTTTAACGGGATGGGTTATCAGGGGGATAATATCTCTCCCCATCTGGCGTGGGACGATGTGCCAGCGGGAACCAAAAGTTTTGTCGTGACCTGCTACGATCCGGATGCGCCAACCGGGTCGGGCTGGTGGCACTGGATCGTGGCAAACCTGCCCGCCGACACGCGCGTGCTGCCGCAGGGCTCCGGTTCCGATCTGGTCGCTCTGCCTGACGGTGCGATTCAGACGCGCACTGACTTTGGCAAAGCGGGCTACGGCGGCGCGGCGCCGCCAAAAGGGGAAACGCACCGCTATATCTTCACCGTGCACGCGCTGGATGTGGACAAGATTGAGGTCGACGAAGGGGCGAGCGGCGCGATGGTAGGCTTTAACGTGCATTTCCATTCGCTGGGTAGCGCGTCGATTACGGCGATGTATTCGTAATCGTGCGGGCTGATGCCCTCACCCCGGCCCTCTCCCACAGGGAGAGGGAGAAAACCTAACAATTCCCTCTCCCTGTGGGAGAGGGTTAGGGTGAGGGTAAAAATCACAGCACCGAAGGTAACAGCCCCACCAGCCGTCCTTCCTCCAGAAGCTGCATCGCCTTATCAATATCCGGCGCAAAGAAGCGGTCGTCATCGTAGTGCGTAACGTGCTCGCGCAGTTCCTGGCGCGCCTGCTCCAGCAGCGGGCTGGATTTTAGCCCTTCGCGCAAATCAATACCCTGACACGCCGCCAGCCACTCCACCGCCAGCACGCCGCGGGTGTTAGAGGCCATCTCCCAGAGGCGACGCCCGGCAGCCGGGGCCATCGAAACGTGATCTTCCTGGTTGGCTGAGGTTGGCAGGCTGTCCACGCTGTGCGGATGCGACAGGGCTTTGTTCTCGCTTGCCAGTGCCGCGGCGGTGACCTGGGCGATCATAAAGCCCGAGTTTACGCCGCCGTTACGCACCAGGAACGGTGGCAACTGGGACATGTGCTTATCCATCATCAGCGCGATTCGACGCTCAGACAACGCCCCGATTTCGGCAATCGCCAGGGCGATATTATCTGCGGCCATCGCCACCGGCTCGGCGTGGAAGTTACCGCCAGAAACCACCTCGTTTTCCTGAGCAAATACCAGTGGGTTATCGGACACCGCATTGGCCTCCACCAGCAGCACTTCTGCCGCCTGGCGCAGCTGCGTCAGGCATGCGCCCATCACCTGCGGCTGGCAGCGCAGGGAATACGGATCCTGCACCTTCTCACAGTTGTGATGCGAATCGGCAATGTCGCTGGTATCGGTAAGTACGTGGCGGTACATGGCAGCGGCATCAATCTGCCCGCGCTGGCCGCGCACCTCGTGGATGCGGGCATCGAACGGACGACGCGAGCCGAGCACCGCCTCAGTGGTCAGTGCACCGCACACCACCGCCGAGGCGAACAGATCTTCCGCTTCAAACAGACCGCGCAGCGCGAAAGCGGTCGACGCCTGCGTGCCGTTGAGCAGCGCCAGCCCCTCTTTTGCCGCGAGGGTGATCGGCGTTAAGCCAGCTTTTTTCAGCGCCTCTTTCGCAGGCAGCCACTCCCCTTGCCAGCGCGCCTGGCCTTCACCCAGCAGGAGCAGCGACATATGCGCCAGCGGCGCCAGATCGCCGGAGGCGCCGACGGAGCCCTTCGCCGGGATCCACGGATAAACTTCCGCATTGACCAGCGCCATCAGCGCCTGGATCACGCTCAGACGAATGCCGGAAAACCCACGCGCCAGGCTGTTGATTTTCAACACCATCATCAGGCGGACGATCTCATCGTCCAGCGGCTGGCCAACCCCCGCCGCGTGCGACAGCACCAGCGAACGCTGTAAATTCTCCAGATCGTGCGTGGCGATGCGGGTCTGCGCCAGCAGGCCAAACCCGGTATTGATGCCGTAGGCGGTGCGCCCCTCCGCCACAATCGCCTCCACGCAGGCCACGCTGTCGTTAATGGCACGGTGGGCGCTTTCATCAAGGGAGAGTGTCACCGGCTGACGCCAGACGTGACGCAGCTGTTTGAGCGTCAGCGAGCCGGGAGTAAGTGTTAACGCGTTCATGCAGGCTTTCCTTGTGTGGCGGGGATCATCGGCAGGTTCAGGCCCTGCTCTTTGGCACAATCAATGGCAATCTCGTAACCCGCATCCGCGTGACGCATCACGCCGGTTGCCGGGTCGTTGTGCAGCACGCGAGCGATACGCGCGGCCGCTTCATCAGTTCCGTCACAGACGATGACCATCCCGGAGTGCTGGGAGAAGCCCATCCCGACGCCGCCGCCGTGGTGCAGCGATACCCAGGTCGCGCCGCTGGCGGTGTTCAGCAGGGCATTCAGCAGCGGCCAGTCGGAGACCGCATCCGAGCCGTCGCGCATGGCTTCGGTTTCACGGTTCGGACTGGCGACAGAGCCGGAGTCCAGGTGGTCGCGGCCAATGACGATCGGCGCGGAGACTTCGCCGCTGCGCACCATTTCGTTAAAGGCGAGGCCGAGTTTTTGCCGCCACTCCAGCCCGACCCAGCAGATACGCGCCGGCAGGCCCTGGAAGTTAATGCGCTCGCGCGCCATATCCAGCCAGCGATGCAGGTGTTCGTCGTCGGCGACAATCTCTTTCACTCTGGCGTCGGTTTTGTAGATATCCTCCGGGTCGCCGGACAGTGCAACCCAGCGGAACGGCCCAATGCCGCGGCAGAACAGAGGACGAATATAGGCGGGCACGAAGCCGGGGAAGTCAAAGGCGTTATTCACCCCCATCTCTTTCGCCATCTGGCGGATGTTATTCCCGTAATCAAAGGTCGGAATACCCATCTTACTGAAGGCCAGCATCGCGGAGACGTGTTCCGCCATGGCGCGTTTAGCCGCCAGTACCGTGCCCTCAGGATCGGTTTCCGCTTTTTGCTGGTAGTCTTCCCACGTCCAGCCTTTTGGCAGATAGCCGTGGAGCGGATCGTGAGCGCTGGTCTGGTCGGTGACCAGATCCGGACGCACGCCGCGCGCCACCAGTTCCGGCAGAATATCCGCCGCGTTGCCGCACAGGGCAACCGACACGGCTTTGCCTTCAGCGGTGTACTTTTTGATGCGCGCCAGCGCGTCATCGAGGTTGTCGGCCTGTTCATCAACATAGCGGGTACGCAGACGGAAATCGATGCGGCTCTGCTGGCACTCAATGTTCAGGGAGCACGCGCCCGCCAGCGTCGCGGCCAGCGGCTGCGCGCCGCCCATGCCGCCCAGTCCAGCGGTGAGCACCCAGCGGCCTTTCAGTGATCCGTTATAGTGCTGACGGCCCGCTTCCACGAAGGTTTCATACGTGCCCTGCACAATCCCCTGGCTGCCGATGTAGATCCAGCTACCCGCGGTCATCTGGCCGTACATGGCCAGCCCTTTTGCGTCCAGCTCGTTGAAGTGTTCCCACGTCGCCCAGTGCGGCACCAGGTTGGAGTTGGCAATCAGCACGCGGGGCGCATTTTTATGGGTTTTGAATACGCCCACCGGTTTGCCGGATTGCACCAGCAGCGTTTCGTCGTTTTCGAGATTCGTCAAAGACTCGACAATCGCGTCATAGCACGCCCAGTTGCGCGCGGCGCGGCCAATGCCGCCGTAGACCACCAGCTCGTGGGGATTTTCTGCTACCTCAGGATCAAGGTTGTTCATCAACATGCGCAGCGGTGCTTCGGTGAGCCAGCTTTTTGCGGTGAGCGTGGTGCCGCGCGCGGCGCGGACATCCTGCTTGCGGTATTTATCTGACGACATTGTGTGTTCCTCATAAGGGACAGGTGATGCATTTAGATATACTTGTATAGACAAGCACACACAAGGTCGGATTTAACAAAAAAGATACAATTTTGCTATATTGCGTTAGCGATCACGCTTATAAAACTTATGACATAAAGTGGCCCTGCAACCGGTAGCGATTCCCCGGGAATAGCAGCTTCGCATGCGACACAATTTGCGAGGACGACCAGGTACGACGGCGGATCAGCAGACAGGGATCGTGCTCTTTAATACGCAACAGCACGCACTCCTGCGGCGTGGCGCGCACGGCTTCCACGATATGCTCCCCTTCCGTCAGCGGGGCGACGAGCGAGAGATACGCATGCGGTGTGGTTTGGGTGTAATCCTGGCTCAGGTAATCCGGTATCCGCTCCGCGTTGACGCAGCGATCTTCAATCTGGACCGGAATGTCGTTCTCATAATGCACCATCACCGAATGGAAAATCCGGGTGCCCTCGGTAACGTTCAGCTCGATGGCCTGTTCGGCGCTGGCCTGCGTCTCTTCAAGCACCAGCACCTCGCAGTGGTGCTGATGGTTGCGGGCGGCAATTTCATCGGCAATGCTGCGGATTTCAAACAGCGCCGACTGTCCTTTTGGCTCGGCGACAAAGGTTCCGACACCCTGCAAACGCACCAGCAACCCTTCATCGGTCAGTTCACGCAGTGCGCGGTTGATGGTCATTCGGCTAAAGCCAAACTGCGCCACCAGCTCGGCCTCGGACGGAATGCGGTCGTGCGGGCGCCAGACGCCGGCGGCGATTTTTTCGCTGATCGCCTGCTTCACCTTTTCGTAAAAAGGCGCGGGAGGGCTCGGCTGCGGCAGGGGCGAGCGTGAAAACATCATGACTCCTTGAATGTTGTTATGCCCACCAGTGAGCAATTTGCCAGGCCAGTCGGGCGGCGAGCTTAGCGCCCTGTCCGTCCCGATCGTAGTGCGGATTGAATTCCACCAGATCCGCCGCCTGTAGTTTACCGCTTCGGCAGATACGCTCAATCACCGGGAACAGATCCAGCGCCGGGATCCCCAACGCCGCAGGGGCGGACACGGCGGGCATTTCTGCGGCAGGCAACACATCAAGGTCAACGGTGAGATAAACCCGGTCTGCCTGCGCAAGCACGCTATCCAGCGCGGATAGCGCATCCCGGCGAAAATCGAGATCTTCAACCAGCGTCACGTTCAACCGCTCAGCTTCCTCCCACAGCGCCTGAGTATTCGCCGCACGGCTTACCCCCAGGCAGGCGTAGTGAAACACCCGCGACTGAGACGCGCAGTAGTGCGCCAGCTGGCGGAACGGCGTGCCGGACGTTGCCCGTTCGGCCTTGCGTAAATCGAGGTGCGCATCCAGGTTGATCACCGCAAGGCAATCGTTCGGAAAGGCGTCCAGCACGCCGCGCCCGTGCGCCCAGGCGGTTTCATGTCCACCGCCGAAAACCAGAGTACGCATCCCGGATTGCTGGCACGCGGTTATGGCCTCGCTCAGCGCCTGCTGTGCCGCCTCCAGCGCGTGGCCTTCAACATAAATAGCGCCCATATCCACGAGGCGCGCATGCCCCTGATGGCTCGCCATATTCGCCAGCGCGCCACGCAACACATCGGGCGCCTGTGCAGCACCGGGCCTGCCCTGGTTACGCTTAACCCCTTCATCACATTCAAAGCCCAGCAGGGCGATGCCTGACGGCGCGGGAGAAAAGTGTTCGCGCTGCTGTATGGTCTGGAAGAGACGTTTCGCGGTGCTGGACTCGGCGCTGTCGTCACGACCCTGCCAGACCTGCGGAGAAACGGGATGCCACAGTTTCATGCTACCTGCCCCCGAAACACGCGTTGATACAAAGGATTCCGCCCCGGCTCGTAAACCATCTCAACCGGATGATTCGCCTCCCAGACGACGAAATCAGCCACATAACCGGGCTTTAACTGCCCGTGCGTCGCACCACGTCCTAGCGCCTGCGCCGCATGCCGCGTCACGCCAGCCCAGGCCTCTTCCGGCGTGAGGCCAAACTGGACGCAGGCCATGTTCATTGCCAGATGCAGGCTGGCAAACGGGCTGGTGCCCGGGTTGTAGTCGGTAGCCACCGCCATCGGCACGCCCTGCTCTCTCAGCTTCGCCACTGGTGGACGCTGGCGCTCCTGAAGAAAATAGAACGCGCCGGGGAGCAATACCGCCACCGTGCCGCTTTGCGCCATCGCCTGAATACCTTCATCATCAAGATACTCAATATGATCGGCCGACAGCCCTTTATACTGGCTGACCAGCGCCGCGCCGCCGAGATTCGACAGTTGTTCTACATGCCCTTTTACCGGGATCCCGAGCGCGGCGGCGGCCCGGAACAGGCGCTCGGTTTGCGCCGGGGTAAAGCCGACGTTTTCACAAAACACGTCCACCGCTTCAAATAACTCTTTTTGCCACAGCGTGGGCATAATCTGCTCACAGACCAGCGCCAGATAGGCATCCGGATCGTGTCGGTACTCGGCAGGAACGGCGTGCGCGGCCAGCAGCGTCGGGCTGATATCGACCAGATTATTCAGGCTGAGCTGGCGGGCAACCAGCAGCATTTTCTCTTCGGCTTCGGCATTCAGTCCGTATCCCGATTTGATTTCAACGGTCGTTACGCCTTCATTCATCAGCCGCTGGAGTCGCTGCTGCGCCACCGTCAGGAGCGTTTCCGGCGAACTGTTGCGGGTGGCCGTGACCGTGGCGTTAATTCCGCCGCCCTGCGCGCTAATGGTCTGATATGACACGCCGTTAAGCCGTTGCTCCCATTCCGCTGCGCGATCGCCGCCGAACACCAGATGGGTGTGGCAATCGATCAGGCCGGGGGTAACCAGACGCCCGTCGAGATCGACACACTGACGATGCCCGGAGGGGATCCCGGATTCAGGAATAATGGCCAGAATCGTCTGGCCGCGCACAACGAGGGCATGTTGTTCTCTCAGGCCGTAGGGCTCCGCCTCACCTGTCGCCAGGGTTGCCAGTCGCGCATTTCGCCATATCACATCATCGGGATGAAGCTGCTGCATGTGCCTTCCACTTGTCATGGGTTGTATAGACATTTATTTTCATCTGCCGCCTGCTGTCAACCGCATTGGGGGAAAATGTTATTTATTTGTGATGACTTTCCCGTCGCCTGCGGGCAAAAATGCAACTTTTCCGGTTTTTATCTTCCCGTTTCGCTCAACTTAGTATAAAAAAGCAGGCTATTTCGTCTATCCAGATAAGACTTGCATACCCAGGAGCATTACCTTGAATATTTCCAGGATTTCCCGTCTGGCGTTGGCACTCGCCTTTGGCGTGACTTTATCCGCTTGCAGTTCAACACCACCGGATCAGCAACCTTCTGAGCAGGTTGCTCCGGGCACCGCTTCCCGTCCGATCCTGTCAGCGGCTGAAGCGAAGAACTTCACCCGTGCGCACTATTTCTCGGCGATGGATCCCAATGCAGCCCCGTGGACGCCTTCTTCTATTAACCTGCCGAAACAGCCAGACTTCGTTGTCGGCCCGGCCGGGGCAGAGGGCGTTACACACACCTCTATTCAGGCAGCCGTTGATGCCGCAATCACCAAACACAGCGCATCTCGTCAGTACATTGCCATCCTGCCGGGTGAATACGAAGGAACCGTTTATGTTCCGGCGGCACCGGGAAGCATTACGCTTTACGGCCTGGGCGAAAAAGCGGTCGACGTAAAAATTGGCCTGGCGATTGATTCAGAGATCGACAGCACCACCTGGCGCCATCTGGTGAACCCGGCCGGTAAATACATGCCAGGTAAACCGGCGTGGTATATGTTTGATAACTGCCAGCGCAAGCGTGCCGCCACCATTGGCGTGATGTGTTCGGCGGTATTCTGGTCACAGAACAATGGCCTGCAATTGCAGAACCTGACCATTCAGAACACCCTGGGCGACAGCGTTGACGCAGGTAATCATCAGGCCGTGGCGCTGCGTAGCGATGGCGACAAGGTACAGATTAACAACGTCAATATCCTGGGCCGCCAGAACACCTTCTTCGTGACCAACAGCGGCGTGCAGAATACCCTTCAGAACAACCGTCTGACGCGTACTCTGGTCACCAACAGCTACATTGAAGGCGACGTGGATATGGTCTCTGGCCGCGGCGCGGTGGTATTTGATAACACCGACTTTCGCGTGGTGAATTCACGTACGCAGCAGGAAGGTTACGTCTTTGCCCCGGCCACGCAGTCTAACCTGTTCTATGGCTTCCTGGCCGTGAATAGCCGCTTTACTGCTGCTGGCGATGGCGTGGCGCAGCTTGGTCGCTCTCTGGACGTGGACTCCGCCACTAACGGCCAGGTCGTGATCCGCGACAGCGTGATTAACGAAGGCTTTAACATGGCAAAACCGTGGGCGGATGCGGCGATCTCGAAACGTCCTTTCTCCGGCAACACCGGCACGGTGGATGAGAAAGACAACGTGCAGCGTAACCTGAATGACGCTAACTTTAACCGCATGTGGGAATATAACAACCGCGGTCTGGGTAGCAAAGTGGTTGCTGAGCCGAAGCAGTAAAATGCCTGCTGCCGGGTGGCGGCTGCGCCTTACCCGGCCTACCTCATGCATTAACCGCGCATAAAAAAACCTCGCATTTGCGAGGTTTTTTTTCGTCTACGGATCAATGAGCGTTAATCACAACCCACATCGGCCCTTGTCCGACCGCATAGCGTCCTTTCTCTTCCAGTAGACCCTGCACGCCCTGGATTTCATAGAGCGCAATGTGGTGGGATTTCTGCCCCGCCGCAATCAGGTATTTGCCGCTGTGATCGACATTAAAGCCGCGCGGCTGGGTTTCTGTCGGCTGGAAGCCTTCAACTGCCAGAACGCTGCCGTCTTCAGAGACGCTGAAGATGGTGATCAGACTGGAGGTACGGTCACAGGCATACAGGTGACGGCCATCCGGCGTAATGTGAATGTCTGCCGCCCAGCGTGTGTCGGAGAAATCAGATGGCATCATGTCCAGCGTCTGTACGCACTCGATCTGTCCATTAGGATCGTTCAGTTCCCACACGTCTACCGAGCTGTTCAGCTCGTTAACGACATAGGCATACTGCTGATTCGGGTGGAAGACCATGTGGCGCGGGCCTGCGCCTTCCACGGTGGTGACTTCCGCCGGGCTCTGCGCGACCAGATGGCCGTCATCGCTCAGGGTGAACAGGCAGATGCGGTCCTGCTTAAGCGCTGGCACCCACAGCGTGCGGTTATCCGGCGAAATGTTGGCGGAGTGGCAACCTTCTAGCCCTTCTACCACGTCGACGGTTTCAACGGGAATACCGTCTTCCAGGCGGGTGACGCTCACGCAGCCTGCATTGTAGGAGCCGCTGAAGATAAAGTTGCCTTTATGGTCAGTGGAAATATGGGTCGGGCTGCCCGGCAGCGGGGCTTCTGCGGTATAGGTCAGCGCGCCGTCATCCGGGGAGATGCGGTATGCCAGTACGCGGAATTCCGGGCGTACGCCGACATAAAGAAAACGTTTATCCGGGCTGACGACCATCGGCTGCACCTGGCCTGGCACATCAACAACCTGAACCAGCGTAAGCGAACCTTCTGTATTCAAACGCCAGACATGGATCTGCTGACTTTCAGGACTGGCGGTATAAACGGTTTGTTTCATGAATACTCCTGATTATTTTTAACGGTGAATGCTGAATTGTAGTCCGGGATTTTGCAGGGTTCCGCTCTCGGTGTACCATCCCGACAGACCTTAAATTCAACATTAACCCGGAAGAAAAAATGACCTCGCGAGTGATTGCCCTGGATTTAGACGGAACACTGCTTACCCCTCAGAAAACCCTGCTCCCCTCTTCTCTTGAGGCCCTCAAACGAGCCCAGGAAGCGGGGTATCAACTTCTCATCGTAACGGGTCGACATCACGTAGCCATTCATCCTTTTTATCAGGCACTGGGCTTAGATACACCTGCAATTTGTTGTAATGGCACCTATTTGTATGATTATCAGGCAAAAAAGGTTTTAGCCTCCGATCCGCTTCCCGTTACGCAGGCGCTGCAATTAATTGATTTACTGGATGAGCACGCCATTCACGGCCTGATGTATGTGGATAACGCCATGGTGTATGAACGCCCTACCGGCCATGTGATCCGCACCAGCAACTGGGCTCTGTCTCTGCCGGAAGCGCAGCGTCCGGTGTTCACTCAGGTTTCCTCCCTGCGCCAGGCGGCGGAAGACGTCGACGCAATCTGGAAATTTGCCCTGACCGATGAAGACACCGCCAAACTGAATACTTTCGCAAAACATGTCGAGCATACGCTGGGTCTGGAATGTGAATGGTCCTGGCACGATCAGGTGGATATCGCCCGCAAAGGAAACAGCAAAGGAAAGCGTCTGACCCAGTTCGTCGAATCGCAGGGCGGATCAATGCAGGACGTAATTGCCTTCGGCGATAACTATAACGACATCAGCATGCTGGAAGCGTCCGGAACGGGCGTGGCGATGGGTAATGCCGATGACGCGGTGAAAGCGCGCGCTGACGTGGTGATTGGCGATAACACCACCGACAGCATCGCGCAGTATATTTATACCCACCTGCTGTAATCAGGCGGTTATGGAAACGCTCTTGATTTGCGCGTAAAGCCACAGGCCAGGCTTGATGCCCAGCTCATCCCTGGCCCACGGGCTGATGCGCGCCCACAGCGTTCTGTTGCCTACTTCCAGCTGCACTTCCACCTGGCCGTTATCATCAAAACACTGCGCCACTTTTGCGCGCAAAATATTGCGGATACTGGTTTGCAGCGGCGGTTGCAGGACCAGGGAGACATCCGACGCCTGAATGCGGATCCGTAACGTGGACTGAATCGGCGTATCGATTTTATTCACCCACAAATGCTGATCGCCCAGCGCCAGTGCGGTCATCGCGTAGTGCGGATGGTGCTCCAGCACGCTCACCTTCAGAATGCTGCTCTGCTGCTCCTTTGGCAGCCATGGATGCATAACGCTGCTGCCCCACACCTCCTCCAGATTGCCGAATGCCTTCACCCTGCCCGCTTCCAGCACCAGCACTTTGTCGGCCAGATGTAAGATCTCATCCAGCGAATGGCTGACGTAGAGCATTGGCACATTGATTTCCCGCGCCAGACGTTGCAGATACGGCAGCAGCTCGCGCTTGCGCGGAATATCCAGCGAGGCCAGCGGCTCATCCAGCAGCAACAGTTCCGGCGCGGTTAACAGGGCGCGGCCAATCGCCACGCGCTGTTTTTCACCACCCGACAGCGACGACGGCAGACGATCCAGCAGCGGTTCGATTCCCAGCAGCGCCACCAGCTTATCGAACTGTCCGGCCATGCTTTTTGCCATGCCGTAACGCAGGTTCCCGCGAACGCTGTAGTGCGGAAACAGGCGCGCATCCTGAAACACATAGCCGATACGGCGTTTGTCCGGTGACAGGCAGACCTTCTTCTCCGCGTCATTTAAGACGCGGTTATTTAGCACAATACGGCCAGACTGGGGACGCGTCAGGCCGCTAATCGCATTAATCAGCGACGTTTTCCCCGCCCCGGACACGCCAAAAATGGCGGTGATACCGCTGGCAGGCAGCGTTTCGTTCAGCGTCAGGGTGTGGCTGCCCAGGGTTTGCGTAAAGTTGAGTTCCAGCATCACGATTTCCCCATCCGTTCACGGCTGAGGCGCGCCAGCCACTCAGATACCAGCAGCGAGACCAGAGCGAGCACAATCGAAATAATACACAGCCGGGCCGCCGCACCTTCGCCGCCCGGGGTCTGAATCAGGGTATACATGGCCGACGGGATGGTCCGCGTCTCGCCGGGAATGTTCGACACAAAGGTGATGGTCGCGCCAAACTCACCCAACGAGCGGGCGAAGGCTAACACCGTACCGACGATAATGCCCGGTAACGTGAGCGGAAGCGTAATGGTCAGGAATACCCGCCAGCGGCCTGCGCCCAGCGTGCGGGCGGCCTGTTCTAACCGGATATCCACCCCTTCCAGCGCCAGGCGGATAGCGCGCACCATCAGCGGGAAGGACATTACTGCCGCGGCCAGAACCGCGCCGCGCCAGCTGAAAGCAAAGGTCAGTCCGAACCAGTCGTACAGCCATTCGCCGATAAAACCGCGTCGCCCCATGGAGATCAGCAGCAGATATCCGACCACCACAGGCGGTAAGACAAGCGGAAGATGGAGAACACTGTCGAGCAGGGCTTTGCCTGGAAACTTCACGCGAACCAGTAACCAGGCAAAGAACACCCCAAAGGGCAAACTCAGCGCAACCGCCAGGGAAGAGACTTTCAGGCTCAGCAGCACGGCCTGCCATTCAGGTTCGGTCAATATCATTCGTGAGTCGTAAATCCGTAACGTTTAAAGATCGCGGACGCTTCCGGCCCCTTCAGGTAGTCAACAAAGGCCGTCACGGTCGCATTTTTATGTCCATCAACTATCGCAACAGGATATTCTACTTTCTTATGCGAGTCTTCCGGGAAGGTGCCCACCACCTTCACACCTTTACTGGCGACGGCATCGGAGCCGTAAACGATCCCGAGTGGCGCTTCGTTACGCTCCACCAGCGCCAGCGCGCCACGCACATCTTCTGCGGGAGCCAGCTTCGGCGATAAGGTCTCCCATGCACCCAGTTTTTGTAGCGCTTCTTTCGCATAAATCCCGGCAGGAACATGCTCCGGATCGCCTACCGCCAGACGGCCACCGTTGAGCAGACGGGTCCAGTCCGTCTGTTTGTTGATGGCGATGTCGTCCTGCTTGTTGTTTGTGGGCGCGACCACCACCAGGCTATTTCTCAGCAGCGTTTCGCGGGTAGCCGTATCAACAGATTTTTTCTCCACCGCGTAATCCATCCATTTCTGATCGGCAGAGATGAACAGATCCGCGGGTGCCCCCGCTTCAATCTGGCGGGCCAGCGTGGACGAGGAGGCAAACGACGAGACCACCTCGACGTTTTTCTCTTTTTTGTATACCGCAGCAATATCCTGCATCGCGTTAGTCAGCGACGCCGCCGCAAAGACCGTGATTTTTCCTTCATCCGCCAGTGCGTGGGCGGTGAGTGAGAGAGTCAGCGTTGCCCCTGCGAAAAGGCGTACCCATGAACGTGCCATTTGAAGCTCCTGTGCGTGTCGTTATATACAAATAAATATAACGACATATCGCAGGCGTTCCTAGCGCTAAATCGTACCCATTAATGCGTAAACTCAAGGAACGTTGTAAAAGATATCGGCGGGAAAGGAATAAACTTGAGAGCAAAACGCCCGGGCTGGCCGGGCGTTTTGGAGGAAATCATTGCTGCTTTTTAGGCTGGTCACGACGATGACCAATGTTCGAAAAGACGTTGAACACTTCACCCAGGCCGTAGATGGCACCGAGGATGATAGCCATCACTACTGGCACCATGATTACCGCGAATACCAGACTTTTCAACAACTCTAACATGGTTTTCTCCAGATCTTGTGAACGGCTTATTCTACCCTGAAAAGTAAGAAAAACATCCCCTTTTGTGCGGTGCGCTTTCCGCCCCCGGGCATTTGGGTCACAATAGCCTTTTTGCCGGGACACTGTTATGCAGGCCGAAATTCTCCTCACACTACGACTTCAGCAGAAGCTTTTCGCCGATCCGCGACGCATCGCCCTGTTAAAACAAATAGAACAAACTGGCTCGATTAGCCAGGGAGCCAAAAACGCCGGCATCAGCTATAAAAGCGCCTGGGATGCAATTAACGACATGAACACCCTGAGCGAACACACGCTGGTTGAGCGCGCCACCGGCGGGAAAGGCGGCGGCGGCGCCGTGTTGACGCGTTACGGGCAACGTCTGATCCAGCTCTACGATTTACTGGCGCAGATCCAGCAAAAAGCATTTGATGTGCTGAGCGATGACGACAATCTGCCGCTGGACAGCCTGCTGGGCGCCATCTCCCGTTTCTCTTTGCAGACCAGCGCCCGCAACCAGTGGTTTGGTACGGTGACGGGGCGCGATCATTCGCAGGTGCAGGAGCATATCGAGATCCTGCTCGCGGACGGTACGACGCGTCTGAAAGCCGCCATCACCGCGCAAAGTGGTCAACGCCTTGGGCTGAACGAAGGTCAGGAGGTGCTGGTATTACTCAAAGCGCCCTGGATCAGCATCGCACTCAACCCTGAGCAGGCCGCAGAGGCCGACAACCAGCTACGCGGGCGTATCAGCCACATCGAGCGCGGCGCAGAACAGTGTGAAGTGCTGATGACCCTGCCGGATGGACAGTTGCTCTGCGCCACCGTTCCGGTGAACGACGCGACCGAATTAGACGAAGGTGCTGTGGTGACCGCATATTTCAATGCAGACCGGGTAATTATCGCCACATTGTGCTAAGCGCATTGACAACCCCGTTAACACTGAGTATCCCTGACATCTCTTGCTGCAAAAAATGGGATAACACATGTCATCATTGCATATTTCGCAAGGCACGTTTCGTCTTAGCGATACCCGTACCTTATCGCTGCCAGAGTTAACCCTTCGCGCCGGAGAAAGCTGGGCGTTTGTGGGCACGAATGGCAGCGGAAAATCCGCGCTGGCCCGCGCCCTGGCAGGCGAATTAACCCAACTGAAGGGTGAACGTCGGTGCACCTTTACCCGGCTGACGCGCCTTTCCTTCGAACAGCTGCAAAAGCTGGTCAGCGATGAGTGGCAGCGTAACAATACCGATTTGCTCAGCCCCGGCGAAGAAGATACCGGCCGCACGACGGCGGAAATTATCCAGGATGAGATAAAAGATCCTGCCCGCTGCCAGCAGCTGGCGGAACAATTTGGCATTACCGCCCTGCTTAATCGCCGCTTTAAATACCTTTCAACCGGTGAAACGCGCAAAACGCTGCTGTGTCAGGCGCTGATGAGCGAGCCGGAACTCCTGATCCTGGATGAACCGTTTGACGGACTGGATGTGCAATCCCGCGCGCAACTGGCAGCGTTGCTGGCGTCGCTTAACCAGCAGGGATACACGCTTGTGCTGGTTCTTAACCGCTTTGATGAGATCCCGGATTTCGTACATTATGCGGGCGTGCTGGCGGACTGTAGCCTGACCGAAACCGGCGAGAAAGCCGTACTGCTTCGGCAGGCGCTGATTGCGCAGCTGGCGCACAGCGAGAAACTGGACGGTATTGCCCTGCCGGAGCCGGATGCGCCTTCAGCACGCCACGGGCTGGAGCCTGACCAGCCGCGCATTGTGCTGCGCGATGGGGTGGTTGCTTACGACGATCGCCCTATTCTTAATCACCTCAGCTGGACGGTTAATCCTGGTGAGCACTGGCAGATCGTCGGCCCCAACGGGGCGGGTAAATCCACGCTGCTGAGCCTGATCACCGGGGATCACCCGCAGGGATACAGCAACGATCTCACCCTGTTCGGCCGTCGCCGCGGCAGCGGGGAAACCATCTGGGATATCAAAAAGCACATCGGCTATGTCAGCAGCAGCCTGCACCTGGACTACCGGGTGAGCACCACGGTGCGAAACGTGATCCTCTCTGGCTTCTTCGACTCCATTGGTATTTATCAGGCGGTATCCGACAAGCAGCACAAGCTGGCGCAGCAGTGGCTGGATATTCTGGGTATGGATAACCGGGTCGCCGATGCGCCATTCCACAGCCTGTCGTGGGGGCAGCAGCGGCTGGCATTGATCGTCCGCGCGCTGGTCAAGCACCCTACGCTGCTGATTCTTGACGAACCGTTGCAGGGGCTGGATCCGCTCAACCGTCAGCTGATCCGCCGCTTTGTGGATGTCCTGATTAGCGAAGGTGAAACCCAGCTGCTGTTTGTGTCCCACCATGCTGAAGATGCCCCGTCCTGCATCACCCATCGGCTGGAATTTGTCCCTGACGGCGAGCAATACCGCTACCTGCTGAGCAAAATCGATTAACACATGGAGGGCGCTGCCCTCCGCTTTTCAGACAACCTGCAACAATACATCTCTATCTCTTTGATCTACAATGCACTCAGTCTGTGAAAAAGCGCGTGTGAAAACCAGTGTAAACGATACCACTATTTTATCCCATGTCACACTTTTCGCGTCTCTGATATGCTATGGTTAATTCATACCATAAGCCTAATGGAGCGAAATATGCGAGTTCTGGTAACAGGTGGTAGCGGTTACATAGGAAGTCATACCTGTGTGCAACTGCTGCAAAGCGGCCACGATGTCGTCATTCTTGATAACCTGTGCAACAGTAAGCGCAGCGTGCTGCCGGTCATTGAACGCCTTTCGGGTAAACAGCCGACTTTCGTGGAAGGCGACATCCGCAATGAAGCGTTGATGACTGAAATCCTTCACGATCACGCGATTGAAACCGTTATCCACTTCGCGGGCCTGAAAGCGGTTGGCGAATCGGTGGCAAAACCGCTTGAGTACTATGACAACAACGTTAACGGTACCCTGCGTCTGATCTCCGCCATGCGAGCGGCCAACGTTAAAAATTTTATCTTCAGCTCCTCCGCGACCGTCTACGGCGATCAGCCAAAAATTCCTTACGTTGAAAGCTTCCCGACCGGTACGCCGCAAAGCCCGTATGGCAAAAGCAAGCTGATGGTAGAGCAGATCCTGACCGACCTGCAAAAAGCCCAGCCTGAGTGGAGCATCGCATTGCTGCGCTACTTCAACCCGGTTGGCGCGCATCCGTCAGGGGATATGGGCGAAGATCCGCAGGGCATTCCTAATAACCTGATGCCGTATATCGCGCAGGTTGCCGTAGGGCGCCGCGATTCCCTGGCGATTTTTGGTAACGATTATCCCACCGAAGATGGCACCGGCGTGCGCGATTACATTCACGTCATGGATCTGGCCGACGGCCACGTGGCGGCGATGCAGCAGCTGGCGGATAAACCGGGCGTGCATATTTACAACCTCGGCGCCGGGATCGGCAGCAGCGTGCTGGACGTGGTGAATGCCTTCAGTAAAGCCTGCGGCAAGCCGGTGAAGTATCACTTCGCTCCCCGCCGTGATGGCGACCTCCCGGCTTACTGGGCCGATGCCACCAAAGCGGATAAAGAGCTTAACTGGCGTGTCACCCGCACGCTTGATGAAATGGCACAGGATACCTGGCACTGGCAGTCACGCCATCCGCAGGGTTATCCGGATTAAGGATTTGTCATGACGCAATTCAATCCCGTCGATCACCCGCATCGTCGTTTTAACCCGCTCAGCGGGCAATGGATTTTAGTTTCACCGCATCGCGCCAAGCGCCCCTGGCAGGGGGCGCAAGAGACGCCTGCCAAACAGACGCTGCCGCAGCATGATCCGGACTGTTTCCTCTGCCCGGGCAATACGCGCGTGACGGGCGATAAAAACCCGGACTACCAAGGCACCTTCGTGTTTACTAACGACTTTGCCGCGCTGATGACCGATACGCCAGACGCGCCGGAAAGCCATGACCCGCTGATGCGCTGCGAAAGCGCCCGCGGCACCAGCCGCGTGATCTGCTTCTCGCCCGATCACAGCAAAACGCTGCCGGAGCTGAGCGTGGAGGCCCTGAAAGAGGTGGTCAGCACCTGGCAGGCGCAAACCGCGGAGCTGGGGCAGAGCTATCCCTGGGTGCAGGTGTTCGAAAACAAAGGCGCGGCGATGGGCTGCTCCAACCCGCATCCGCACGGTCAGATCTGGGCGAACAGCTTCCTGCCGAATGAAGCCGAGCGTGAGGACCGACTGCAAAAAGCGTATTTCGCCCAGAACGGTTCGCCGATGCTGGTGGATTACACCCAGCGTGAGCTGGCGGATGGCAGCCGTACCGTGGTGGAAACCGAGCACTGGCTTGCGGTGGTCCCTTACTGGGCGGCGTGGCCGTTTGAGACGCTGCTGCTGCCGAAAGCCCATGTTCAGCGCATTACGGACCTCAGCGGCGCCCAGCGAGACGACCTTGCGCTGGCGCTGAAAAAACTGACCAGCCGCTACGACAACCTCTTCCAGTGCTCCTTCCCCTACTCCATGGGCTGGCACGGCGCGCCGTTTAACGGCGAAGAGAATCAACACTGGCAGTTACATGCACACTTCTACCCGCCGCTGCTGCGTTCTGCGACGGTACGTAAATTCATGGTGGGCTATGAAATGCTGGCGGAAACCCAGCGCGACCTGACGGCGGAACAGGCGGCAGAACGTCTGCGTGCCGTTAGCGACGTCCATTACCGCGAATCAGGAGTCTAAAAATGAGTCTGAAAGATAAAACACAATCCCTGTTTGCTGAAAAATTTGGCTACCCTGCCACCCATGTTATCCAGGCGCCAGGCCGCGTTAATCTGATCGGCGAGCACACCGACTATAACGACGGTTTTGTCCTGCCGTGTGCCATCGACTACCAGACGGTGATCAGCTGCGCGAAACGCGACGATCGTCAGGTGAGAGTGATGGCCGCGGATTACGGCAACGAAATTGACGAATTTTCCCTCGATGCGCCGATCGTGACCCACGACAGCCAGCAGTGGTCGAACTATGTTCGCGGCGTGGTGAAGCACCTGCAAAAGCGTAACAAGAATTTCGGCGGGGCCGATCTGGTGATCAGCGGCAACGTGCCGCAGGGGGCGGGATTAAGCTCTTCCGCATCGCTGGAAGTGGCGGTCGGCACCGTGTTCCAGCAGCTTTATCATCTGCCGCTGGACGGGGCGCAAATCGCCCTCAACGGTCAGGAAGCGGAAAACCAGTTCGTAGGCTGCAACTGCGGCATTATGGATCAGCTGATTTCCGCGCTGGGCAAGAAAGAACACGCTTTGCTGATTGACTGCCGCTCCCTCGGGACCAAAGCGGTTCCACTGCCTAAAGGGGCGGCTGTGGTGATCATCAACAGCAACTTCAAACGCACCCTGGTGGGCAGCGAGTACAACACCCGTCGCGAACAGTGCGAAACCGGCGCGCGCTTCTTCCAGCAGCCAGCCCTGCGTGATGTCTCACTTGATGAATTTAACAAGGTTGCCCACGAGCTGGACCCGGTTGTCACGAAGCGCGTGCGTCATATACTGACGGAAAATGCCCGTACCGTAGAAGCCGCCTCCGCGCTGGCAAAAGGTGACCTGAAGCGGATGGGCGAGCTGATGGCCGAATCGCATTCCTCCATGCGTGACGATTTCGAAATCACCGTGCCGCAAATCGACACCCTGGTTGAAATTGTGAAAGCCACGATTGGCGACAAAGGCGGCGTGCGTATGACCGGCGGCGGATTTGGCGGGTGCGTCGTCGCCCTGGTGCCGGAAGAGCTGGTCCCTGCCATTCAGGACGCGGTGGCAAAACAGTACGAAGCCAAAACGGGCATCAAAGAAACTTTCTATGTCTGCAAAGCATCACAAGGAGCCGGACAGTGCTAAACGAAACACCAACACTCGCACCGGATGGTCTGCCGTATCGCCTGTTAACCCTGCGCAACAGCGCCGGGATGGTGGTTACGCTGATGGACTGGGGCGCAACGTTACTTTCTGCCCGCGTACCGATGCCTGACGGCAGCGTGCGCGAAACCCTGCTTGGCTGCGCATCGCCGGAGCAGTATATCGAGCAGACCGCTTTTCTGGGCGCATCCATAGGCCGCTACGCTAACCGCATCGCCAGAAGCCAGTTTACGCTGGACGGCGTAACGTATTCCCTGCTTGCCAGCCAGGGCGAAAATCAGCTGCACGGCGGCCCGGAAGGGTTTGATAAACGTCGCTGGAAGATTGTGCAGCAAAATGACGGTGAGGTCTGGTTCTCTCTGGACTCCCTCGATGGAGACCAGGGCTTCCCGGGCAATCTCACCGCAACCGCGCGCTTCACCCTGACCGAAGATAATCGCATCGCCATTGAGTATCGCGCGACCGTCGATAAGCCGTGCCCGGTCAATCTGACTAACCACGCCTATTTCAACCTTGACGGTAATCAGACCGATGTCCGCAGCCACAAACTCCAGATCCTGGCGGACGAGTATCTCCCGGTCGATGAGATGGGTATCCCTTATCAGGCGCTGAAACCGGTAAGCGGAAATAGCTTTGATTTCCGTCAGCCGAAAACCATTGCTCAGGATTTCCTGAGTGATGACGATCAGCGCAAGGTGAAAGGCTACGACCACGCGTTCCTGTTGCAGGCAAAAGGCGATCTTTCTCAACCTGCCGCACAGGTCTGGTCTGCTGATGAGAAGTTACAGATGACGGTCTACACCACCGCCCCCGCCCTACAGTTCTACTCCGGTAACTATCTGGAGGGTACCACGGCGCGTGAACATGACGCCTACGGCGCCTGGCAAGGACTGGCGCTGGAGAGCGAGTTCCTGCCGGACACGCCTAACCATCCTGAATGGCCGCAGCCGGACTGCGTGCTACGTCCGGGTGAAGAGTACGTAAGCGTCACCGAGTATCATTTCATTCCGCGCGCTTAATGTCCGGCGGCGCACGGGCCTACGAATATAGGCCTGATAAGCGAAGCGCCATCCGGCAAAAAAGACTGGCCCTCATCGCGAGGGCTTTTTTATCTCCGCCTTGCTGAAAATAGCGGCGATCGCAGACAAAATCATAACCCTGGATTCACATGCATCTTACACTCTCGAACTATTTTCGCTATGGTTAGGGTTAAGCGTTGCTGCTGGCACAGTCACGGCAATATAATGAGAATTGTTATCATTCAAAAATGCTTGAGGAGTAAGAAATGGCTAATACTAAGCTTGTCCTGGTGCGCCACGGCGAAAGCCAGTGGAACAACGAAAACCGCTTCACCGGTTGGTATGACGTTGATCTGTCCGAGAAAGGCGTGAGCGAAGCAAAAGCGGCAGGTAAACTGCTGAAAGAAGAAGGCTTCACCTTTGACTTTGCTTACACCTCTGTGCTGAAACGTGCCATCCATACCCTGTGGAACGTTCTGGACGAGCTGGATCAGGCCTGGCTGCCGGTTGAGAAATCCTGGAAACTGAACGAGCGTCACTACGGTGCGCTGCAAGGTCTGAACAAAGCGGAAACCGCAGAAAAATACGGTGACGAGCAGGTTAAGCAGTGGCGTCGTGGTTTTGCGGTCACGCCTCCAGAGCTGAGCAAAGATGACGAGCGCTACCCGGGCCACGATCCGCGTTACGCGAAGCTGACTGAGGCTGAACTGCCGCAGACCGAAAGCCTGGCGCTGACCATCGACCGCGTTGTGCCTTACTGGAACGAAACCATTCTGCCACGCCTGAAAAGCGGCGAGCGCGTCATTATCGCTGCTCACGGTAACTCCCTGCGTGCGCTGGTGAAATACCTGGACAACATGGGTGAAGATGAAATCCTCGAGCTGAATATCCCTACCGGCGTGCCGCTGGTGTACGAGTTCGACGAAAACTTCAAGCCAGTTAAACATTACTACCTGGGTAACGCCGACGAAATCGCTGCAAAAGCGGCGGCCGTGGCGAACCAGGGTAAAGCGAAGTAATATTCGCCGGACATAAAAAAAGCGTGGAGCAATCCACGCTTTTTTATTGCCCGGGACAAACTTAGCCGCGACGCGCTTTAACCGCATCCGCCAACTGACGCAGGATCGCATCGGTATCGTCCCAGCCAATGCAGGCATCCGTCACGCTCTTACCGTAGACCAGCGGCTCACTGCCCTCCAGGTTCTGGTTGCCTTCCACCAGATGGCTCTCAATCATCACCCCAATCACTGCGCGTTCACCGCTGGCGATTTGCTGACACACATCTGCGCCGACTTCCATCTGCTTTTTAAACTGTTTGCTGGAGTTGGCATGGCTGAAATCGATCATCACCTGCGGTGCCAGACCCGCTTTCTCCAGCCCTGCTTTTACCTCCGCTACGTGTTTAGCACTGTAGTTAGGCTCTTTACCGCCGCGCAGTATGATATGGCAATCGCCATTACCGCTGGTATTCACGATAGCGGAGTGGCCCCACTTGGTCACCGACAGGAAGCAGTGCGGCGCGCCCGCCGCATTAATGGCGTCAATAGCGACTTTAATGGTGCCATCAGTGCCATTTTTGAACCCCACCGGGCATGACAGGCCAGACGCCAGCTCACGGTGAACCTGAGATTCCGTCGTACGCGCGCCAATAGCGCCCCAGCTCATCAGGTCAGCCAGATACTGCGGGGTGATCATATCGAGGAATTCTCCGGCAGCAGGCAGCCCGCTGTCGTTGATCTCCAGCAGCAGCTTACGCGCAATGCGCAGGCCGTCGTTGATCTGGAAACTGTTGTCCATATGCGGATCGTTGATCAACCCTTTCCAGCCCACGGTGGTACGCGGTTTTTCGAAATAAACGCGCATCACGATTTCCAGTTCGCCTTTCAGCTCTTCACGCAGGGCGAGCAGACGGGACGCATACTCTTTGGCCGCAGCAGGATCGTGAATGGAGCACGGCCCAATGACCACCAGAAGACGATCGTCGCTACCTTTCAGGATCTTGTGGATCGCCTTGCGGGCATGAGACACCGTGTTGGCGGCATTTTCGGTGGCGGGGAATTTTTCAAGGAGCGCTACGGGAGGTAATAACTCATTGATCTCTTTAATGCGTAAATCGTCGTTCTGATAATTCATCTTCTTTCCGGCTCTGCCATATCTTTAGTAATGAAAGCAATCCTTTCAATCTAACTTGTCGGCCACGAAGTGTAAACGGGCTTTTACACTTCGCGCAGATAATTCCTGGAATTCGCCTAAAATACACAACAAAATAGCGAAAAATGAGATCTGGCCTAAGCTTTTTACTTGTAACGACTGTTTTTAAATATTTATACGCGATTCCATCCTGACATAAATCAGGAAACTGGGATCTTTCGCCACTGAACAAGATGCACTGTTGGAGAATGTTATCCAGCGTAACGATAAGAACAGGAGCACCATGATGAAAATGACGAAACTGACTACGCTTTTCCTGACGGCAACCCTTACTCTGGCAAGCGGTAGCGTACTGGCTGCTGACGCAGGCTCATCCGGCAGCAACGGCGACGCGAATGCCGCTGCCGAAGCGGGCCAGGTTGCGCCGGATGCAAAACAGAATATTGCGCCAAACAATGTTGATAACAGTAATATCAACACGGGCAATACCAACACCGGCGGGACGAGCACAGGCACGATGAACCATGAGGGTATGACCACCGACGAGGTTCATAAAAACTCTGTGTGTAAAGACGGGAAATGCCCGGACCCGAATGACAAAGTAGGCAGCGATGCCAATACCAAAACGGACGGTACTACCCAGTAACCTTCCGTAAGGTAAAACAGGGAGAGCGAATGCTCTCCTTTTTTATTTAAGCTCTTAAAAACGCTACACTAAAAATAATAATAAATCAGGAACGATACCATGGCGCACTCCCACTCCCATTCCCACTCCACTGGCGATGAAAATGCCAAACGGCTTCTGCTGGCTTTTGGCGTCACTGCCACCTTTATGATAATTGAGGTAACAGGCGGGCTGATATCCGGATCGCTGGCGCTGCTGGCCGATGCCGGGCATATGCTGACCGACGCTGCCGCGCTCCTGTTTGCTCTGCTGGCCGTGCAGTTTGCCCGTCGCCCTCCCAATACTCGCCACACCTTTGGCTGGCTCAGACTGACCACGCTTGCCGCCTTTGTGAATGCGATTGCACTGGTGGTCATTACTCTTCTTATCGTCTGGGAGGCTTTTCAGCGCTTTCGGCATCCACAACCGATAGCCGGGACGACAATGATGGTTATCGCCATTGCCGGGTTGGTCGCCAATATTCTGGCGTTCTGGATATTGCACCGCGGCAGCAGTGAAAAAAATCTGAACGTACGGGCCGCGGCGCTTCATGTGCTGGGCGATCTGCTGGGTTCCGTAGGGGCCATCGTAGCCGCGCTGATCATTATGGGCACGGGCTGGACTCCCATCGACCCGATTCTTTCCGTGCTGGTATCGTGCCTTGTATTACGCAGTGCCTGGCGGCTGTTGAAAGAGAGCGTCAATGAGCTGCTGGAAGGCGCTCCCACGTCGCTGGATATTGGCGAGCTAAAACGCAATCTGTGTCGTTCCATTCCTGAAGTCCGTAACGTTCACCACGTTCACGTCTGGCTGGTGGGTGAGAAACCGCTTATGACGCTGCACGTTCAGGTTATTCCGCCCCACGATCACGATGCGTTGCTTGAACGTATTCGGCACTTCCTTGAGCATCACTACGAAATTGCGCACGCCACCATCCAGATGGAGTATCAGCCATGTAACGGGCCAGACTGTCACCTGAACGAGGCGCAGTCCGGCCACTCACACGCCCATCACCATTAACGGGAAAGCGCGCGCGAGCCACGCTCACGCGCGCTGTTAATCCACATGCGACTGCCGTTCAGGGCAATGACCGTCAGCAGCATGTACTCCAGCGACATGGCATAAACACCCTGGCGGGCAAAAATCACCACGCTAATGACGTTGATAACCACCCACAGCAGCCAGTTCTCAACGTATTTACGGGTCATCAGGATCATTGCGGCAATCGACAACACCATCATGCAGGAATCCCAGAACGGGAAGGCATCCGGCTGAAGCTCAGGCATCGTCACATTTAATCCCAGACCCGACATGACCGAGACCGCCACGCGCGTCAGGAAGGCAAATACCGGATCAATAAAGACGGTCATAAAGCCGATAGCCACCACGCAGGCCGCGAACCAGGCGATGGCTTTTGGCAACGGCAGCCAGCGGATTTGCAGTTCCGCCTCCTGCTGACTGTTTTGCCGAGACCAGGCGTACCAGCCATAGATATTGGCTGCGAAGAAGAACAGCTGTAGAAGCAGGCTGGCGTAGAGCTGGATCTGGAAAAAGATGATCGCAAACAGCGTGACGTTTATCAGCCCGAACGCATAGTTGCTGATCTTCTCAAGGCTGGCCAGCCAGATACAGAGTAAACCGGCCAGCGTACCCACCGCTTCAATCCACGACAGGTCATAGCCGCCCGCACCAATCGGGATATGAACCAGGATGTTCTGTGTGCTAAAAAAATCCATTTTTTCTCCGGGGCGTAATAAGTTAAGTACGTAGTGTAGCCGCAAAATCCAGCATACGGTTAAGTGGAATTAACGCGCCTTCACGCAGAGCGGCATCCACGTGGATCTCATGCGCTTCGCCACCGTTCTCCAGCCCCTCCGCAATCGCTTTGAGCCCATTCATCGCCATCCACGGGCAATGCGCGCAGCTTCGGCAGGTCGCCCCTTCTCCGGCGGTCGGCGCTTCGAGCAACGTTTTTTCCGGCACGGCCTGCTGCATCTTGTAGAAGATACCGCGATCGGTCGCCACAATGAGCTGCTTGTGTGACAGGGTTTTCGCAGCATGAATGAGCTGGCTGGTTGACCCGACGGCATCCGCCATGTCGACGATGGACTGCGGGGATTCCGGGTGCACCAGAATCGCGGCGTCCGGGTATAATCCTCTCATGCGCGTCAGGGCCTGGGTCTTAAACTCGTCGTGAACGATACAGGCGCCCTGCCAGCACAGCACATCCGCACCGGTTTGTTTTTGTACATAGTTTCCCAGGTGACGATCGGGCGCCCAGATGATTTTCTCCCCCAGGCTGTCCAGATGCTCAATCAGCTCAACGGCGATACTAGAGGTCACCACCCAGTCTGCCCGGGCTTTCACCGCCGCAGACGTGTTGGCATAGACCACCACGGTACGATCAGGGTGGGCATCACAGAAGGCGGTGAACTCATCAATCGGGCAACCGAGGTCAAGGGAGCATTCGGCATTCAGCGTCGGCATCAGTATGGTTTTTTCCGGGCTGAGAATTTTTGCCGTTTCGCCCATGAAGCGCACACCTGCAACCAGCAGCGTGGAGGCAGGATGTTTTGCACCGAAACGCGCCATTTCCAGGGAATCTGAGATACAGCCGCCCGTCTCTTCTGCCAGCTGCTGAATTTCCGGGTCGGTGTAGTAATGCGCCACCATCACCGCATCACGCTCTTTAAGCAGGCGCTTGATTTTTTCAAGATAGAACTGTTTTTCATCCCGGCTTAGCGGAGCGGGCTTCGGCGGGAAGGGATAGATTGCGGTTTCGGGATCAAACATCACGCTCATTATGGCTTCTCGTTTTACTGGCTTAACAATATTGCCTTTGTTTTGCATGAGATAACAAAAATGAGGCAATGGTGTTTTGTATACTAAACAAGATAGCGAATTTGAGGGGGAATGTCATCGGGAATTGATGCCGGTAGCATCTGTCGGGTGGCGGCTTCGCCTTACCCGACCTACAAGGCACTGGCGAACGACAGATAGCAAAAAGGCGCCTTTAGGGCGCCTTTCAACACTGGTGGGTCGTGCAGGATTCGAACCTGCGACCAATTGATTAAAAGTCAACTGCTCTACCAACTGAGCTAACGACCCCTTGCGGGATGTACTTCAAATCTATTCAGGCTGGTGGGTCGTGCAGGATTCGAACCTGCGACCAATTGATTAAAAGTCAACTGCTCTACCAACTGAGCTAACGACCCATTCGGGTGTTGCCTGAATTATCACTCGGAACCAATAAAATTGGTGGGTCGTGCAGGATTCGAACCTGCGACCAATTGATTAAAAGTCAACTGCTCTACCAACTGAGCTAACGACCCGAGTGGTGGGTGATGACGGGCTCGAACCGCCGACCCCCTCCGTGTAAAGGAGATGCTCTACCAACTGAGCTAATCACCCACTCTGTACTGCCAGAACTGCTTTAAGTGGTGGGTCGTGCAGGATTCGAACCTGCGACCAATTGATTAAAAGTCAACTGCTCTACCAACTGAGCTAACGACCCACTTTTGCGCTGCTTTCACGTTGTTTGATATCCCGTGGCAACGGCGGCATATATTACTGATTTAAGAATTCTGCGCAACAAAAATTTCGATGAAGATCACTTAACTGCTTAGGAATCATGCTGCACGACCAGAAATGACGCGATTTCTGGTCATGCGATAATCAACCCATCGAACTTAAACGTTTTTGCGCTTGTTTGGCGCCGTCTGTACCCGGGAATTTCGCAACCACCTGCTGATAAACCGCTTTGGCTTTTGCAGTGTCGCCTTTGTCCTGCATGATCACGCCGACTTTATACATCGCATCAGGCGCTTTCGGTGATTTCGGGTAATTTTTCACCACAGAGGCAAAATAAAACGCCGCATCATCCTTTTTACCCTTGTTGTAATTCAACTGACCCAGCCAGTAGTTCGCATTTGGCTGGTAAGTGGAATCAGGGTACTTCTTAACGAAGTTCTGAAACGCAACGATAGCATCGTCCTGGCGCGATTTGTCCTGCACCAGGGCAATGGCCGCGTTGTAGTCCGTATTCGCGTCACCGCTCTGTACAGGCGCACCAGACGACGCGGAGGCATCTGCCGCAGGTGCAGGCGTTGCCGCACCGCTTTGATCGCCTGCTGCTGGCTGTGCTGCTGCTCCGCCGCTGTTAAGGCTATCCATCTGCAACAAAATTTGCTTCTGGCGCTCCACAACCTGATTAAGCTGATACTGACTCTCCTGGATCTGACCACGAAGGGAATCAATATCATTCTGGTTATCGGAAAGCTGCTGCTGGAGTTGAGTTAAAAGCTGGCTGTGAGCGTTAGAAATACGCTCGAGTTGAGTGACCCGGTCTTCTACCGAGCCTGAGCCGACACTACTGATTGGTGCCTGAGCAAAAGCGGCCCAGGGGGCCGCTATTCCAACCAGTAACGACAGACTCATCAGATGATGTCTGAAGTTACTGCTCATGCAATTCTCTTAGTAAACGAGTACGGCACGACGGTTTTTGGAGTAAGCCGCTTCGTCGTGACCCAGTACTGCTGGTTTTTCTTTACCGTAAGAAACGATGGAGATCTGGTCAGCAGAAACGCCTTTACCCTGGAGGTACATTTTAACAGCGTTTGCACGACGTTCACCCAGGGAGATGTTGTACTCCGGAGTACCACGTTCGTCCGCATGACCTTCTACGGTGACTTTGTAAGACGGGTTGCTACGCAGGAAGTTTGCGTGCGCATCCAGCATTGCAGCGAAGTCAGAACGGATGTCGTATTTATCCAGATCGAAGTAAACGATGTTGTTCTGCTGTAACTGCTGCATCTGAAGACGCGCTTGCTCTTCAGAAGACATATTGCCATTGCCGTTAGCGTCCATACCGGTGCCGGCACCCATCATGCCTTCGCCGCTCTGGTCATTGCTTGCATTCTTGTTAGAAGAACACGCTGCGATTGCCATAACAGGCAGAGCGATCATCAGCCCCTTCAGCACTTTGTTCAGTTGCATTTCTAAGATTCCTTTAGTAATCAATTAATTATTATTACAGATACGGCGACCAGGCAGGTGATTTTACCTGTCCATCAGTTGCCGGAAGACGCGCTTTGAAACGCCCATCTGTAGAAACCAGATTCAGCACGGATCCCATCCCCTGAGAAGAGCTGTAGATTACCATGGTGCCGTTAGGTGCCAGACTTGGCGTTTCATCCAGGAACGTTGACGACAGTACTTGTACGCCCCCCGTTACCAGATCTTGTTTGGCAATGTGCTGCTGACCACCCGCAGTACTGACCATTACCATCGTTTTACCATCGGCACTGACGTCAGCATCCTGGTTCTGAGAACCTTCCCAGGTAATACGCTGCGCTGCTCCGCCGTTGATATTCACTTTATAAACTTGTGGACGACCTGCCTGGTCAGACGTAAAGGCCAGATTCTGGCTGTCCGGGAACCAGGTTGGCTCAGTGTTGTTGCTACGACCATCCGTGACCTGACGGATCTGACCAGAACCAATATCCATCACGTACAGGTTCAGGCTACCGGTTTTAGACAGGGCAAACGCCAGTTTGGTACCGTCCGGAGAGAACGCAGGCGCACCGTTGTGACGCGGGAATGACGCAACCTGACGCACAGCACCGTTAGAGAGCGTCTGGATAACCAGCGCGGAACGGCCGCTTTCGAAGGTCACGTACGCCAGCTTAGAGCCGTCCGGAGACCATGCCGGAGACATCAGCGGCTGTGGTGAACGGTGTACGGTGAACTGGTTGTAGCCATCGTAATCAGAGACGCGCAGCTCATAAGGGAACTGGCCGCCGTTGGTCTGTACTACGTACGCGATACGAGTACGGAACGCACCTTTAATACCGGTCAGCTTCTCAAACACTTCGTCACTCGCCGTATGGCCTGCGTAACGCAGCCACTGCTTGTTCACCTTATACGTGTTTTGAGCCAGAACGGTACCCGGCGCACCGCCGGTATCCACCAGCTGATAAGCGACGTTATAGCCGCCGTCTGGCGCAGGAGTAACCTGTCCGACAACCACGGCATCAATACCCAGTGCAGACCATGCAGCAGGTTGAACTTCCTGAGCGGTACCCGGCTGCTGCGGCAGACGAGAACGATCTAAGGGGTTAAATTTACCGCTGTTACGCAGGTCAGCTGCAACAATGCCGCCAATATCTTCAGGCGCAGCGCCCGGGCCTGCCCACTGGAACGGAACGACACCGATTGGACGCGCTGAGTCGTTCCAGTCGGTAATGTCGATGCTTACTGTGGCATGCACTGCTGACGTCAACAGTACTAAAAAACCAAAAGCTAATCGTAATGCCTGCTTCATCATATCTCCCTTATCCGAACAATAAGTCCTGGATAATTTAGCAGAAGGTTAACAAACTCAAATACACAAAACTATCAGAACCCGATAACCGCAGCTCTGCTTACGGCTTAAAGTTCAGCGAAGCGTCTTTGAACACTTCATAGACAGCCTGTGACGGAGGTTTTGGCAGTTTTGCCTGATTCACTGCCACAAGTGCAGCCTGGCATAACGCGTCATCGCCTCCTTCAGACTCAACGCTCAGCACGGTACCATCAGTATGCAGTTTAATATGCAGTCTGCATGTTTTCCCTGTATACAATGATTTATCGTTAAGCCTGCTGGATATAGCCGCAGCAATCTGGTTCTTGTAGTCGTTAATCTCAGCGCCAGAAGCACCGTTGTTCTTAGTGTTACCGCTTCCCGCCGGGGCTGCATTACTCCCTTTTGCCCCACCGCCAGTTTTCGGCGCATTCTTACCAGAACTCAGGTCGCCAATGATATCGTCAGCGGTGGCTGCTTCAGCGGCAGCTTTTTCAGCAGCGGCCTTCCTGGCAGCGGCTTTTTCAGCGGCAGCTTTCTTGTCGGCTGCGGCTTTTTCGGCAGCAGCTTTTTTAGCTGCGGCAGCTTTATCGGCAGCCGCTTTTTTATCAGCCGCAGCTTTTTCAGCGGCAGCCGCTTTTTCAGCCGCAGCCTTCTCGGCAGCAGCCGCTTTCTTCGCAGCATCGGCAGCAGCTTTCTTCTCTGCTTCCTGAGCGGCTTTCTTCGCAGCTTCTGCTTCCGCTTTCTTCTGGGCATCAGCAGCGGCTTTCTTCGCTGCTTCGGCTTCCGCTTTCTTCTGCGCATCAGCAGCCGCTTTCTTCGCCGCGTCTGCGGCTAACTTAGCCTGAGCATCTGCCTGCGCCTTCGCGTCTGCTGCGGCTTTGGCTGCCGCCTCTTCCGCCTGCTTCTGCTGTTCCTGAGCTTTCTTCGCTGCGGCTTCAGCCTGTTTCTGCTGCTCCGCCTGCTCTTTAGCGGCTTCCTGCGCCTGCAAACGCTCTTTCTCAAGCTGCTTCAGACGTTCCTGCTCGGCGGCCTGCTTTTCACGCAGCTCTTCCGCCTGCTGTTGCGCCTGTTTTTCACGCTGTTCTTCCGCGCGTTTTGCGCTCGCCTGCTGCTGTTGCTGGCGATTATAGTTCTGCACTACCGCACCGGGATCCACCATGACGGCGTCGATGGACGAGCCCCCACCGCCGCCTGATGCATCAAGGTGCTCATCGAACGAACTCCAGATCAGCGCTGCAAAAAGAATTACGTGCAGCACTGCGGAGACGATTATCGCTCGCTTAAGCTTGTCGTTCTGTTCGGTTGCCTTTGACACTATCGGTTCCCAAAAACTACGCAGATGATCAAATAGGCTGAGTCATTAAGCCAACTGACTTAACGCCCGCGCTATGTAGCAAGTTCAGCGCTTTGATAATTTCATCATATGGTACGTCTTTCGCACCACCGATTAAGAAGACCGTCTTCGGATTTGACTCCAGGCGTCGTTGCGCTTCAGCAATAACCTGCTCTGGCGGAAGCTGATCCATACGATCTTTCTCTACCACCACGCTGTACTGCCCTACGCCGGAAACCTCAATGATGACCGGAGGATCGTCATTGGTGCTTACCGCCTGTGATTCTGTCGCATCCGGCAGATCAACTTCCACGCTCTGGGTGATGATGGGCGCCGTCGCCATAAAGATCAGCAGCAGCACCAGCAGCACGTCCAGTAACGGAACGATATTGATTTCGGACTTGAGCTCGCGACGACCTCGTCCACGCGATCTGGCCATGGTTTACCCCTTGTTGCTCTCGGTGCTGGTAAACGCCTGACGATGCAGAATCGCGGTGAACTCTTCCATAAAGTTGTCGTAGTTCAGTTCCAGTTTGTTCACGCGCTGGTTCAGACGGTTGTACGCCATTACCGCCGGAATTGCGGCGAACAGACCGATTGCGGTCGCGATCAGTGCTTCTGCGATACCCGGCGCAACCATCTGCAACGTTGCCTGCTTCACCGCCCCAAGGGCGATAAAGGCGTGCATGATCCCCCACACCGTACCAAACAGGCCGATATACGGGCTGATGGAGCCAACGGTTCCGAGGAAAGGAATATGCGTTTCAAGATTTTCCAGTTCGCGGTTCATGGAGATGCGCATCGCACGCGACGCCCCTTCTACCACGGCTTCCGGCGCATGGCTGTTAGCGCGATGTAAGCGAGCGAACTCTTTGAAACCGCTGTAGAAAATTTGTTCGGAGCCTGAAAGGTTATCACGGCGTCCCTGGCTTTCCTGGTACAGACGCGAAAGCTCAATACCCGACCAGAACTTATCTTCAAACGCTTCGGCTTCGCGGCCAGCGGCATTGAGGATACGCGTTCTCTGGATGATGATGGCCCAGGATGCGATTGAAAAACCAATCAAAATCAACATGATAAGTTTAACCAGAAGGCTTGCCTTCAGGAACAAATCAAGGATATTCATGTCAGTCACTGCTTAAACTCCGCGACAATAGACTTAGGAAGCGCACGAGGCTTCATTATGGTTGGATCAACACAGACAATCAGGACTTCAGCTGAGTTCAGTACCGTGTTCTCTGCATTGACTATCCGCTGCGTGAAAACCAGTGAAGTTCCGCGCATTGATGTAATTTCTGTTTGGACTTCGAGCATATCGTCGAGTCTGGCAGGCGCAAAATACTCAAGCGTCATCTTGCGTACCACGAAGGCAACTCGCTCAGCCAACAGCACCTGTTGACTAAAGTGATGATGGCGCAGCATCTCTGTGCGTGCCCGTTCATAAAAAGCAACGTAGCTGGCGTGGTAGACCACACCACCGGCATCGGTATCTTCGTAATAGACACGTACCGGCCATCGAAACAGCGTTGTATTCACTTTACATCCCGGTAATACAAGAAAAGTTGGAGCTTTCAAACTTCGCTACTATACGCGCGGGAATGATGGTTTGGAATGGGAGAAAGTAAACGGAGAGTAAATTTTTATGGGCCAGGGTAAGCCCATAACGTTAACGGACATTTCTTATTCAGAAGAAGAAGAAAATCAAACCGGCGAGGAGAACCAGATCGGCAATCAGTGGGCAGAAGATGCCCTGCCAGTGTAGCGCTTTCGGACGAAAGCCGACACCGTGAATCACGCCTGCGCACACCGCCCACATAATCAGGAAGCCGTGCCAGATTTCAAGCTCGCTGGTTTTCGCCGCGAAGCGCGACGGGTCCCAGAAGATACAGCCTGCCAGCAGTAATGCCATAATGAGGGAAAGCGCCCTTAAGGGGCGCTTATCCATTACCGCATATAACGTTGCGATAATATTCATTAGTGCTTTTCTTCACCTGCTTTGGTCGCTTCTACATGCTCAAGCGCCAGGGCAGTGATGACACCAAACGCACAGGCAAGAAGCGTCCCTAAAATCCATGCGAAATACCACATATTCAGCTCCTTACTTAGTACATAGAGTGGGTGTTGCTTTCGATATGTTCTTTAGTGATACGACCGAACATTTTCCAGTAACACCAGATGGTGTAAGCCAGAACAATCGGAACGAACACGCAAGCCACATAGGTCATTAAGTTCAGCGTCATATGGCTGGACGTTGCATCCCACATGGTCAGGCTGGCATTCATCATGGTGCTGGATGGCATCACGAACGGGAACATCGCAATACCGGCCGTCAGGATGATGCACGCCAGCGTCAGGGAAGAAAATACGAACGCCAGAGCGCCTTTCTCCAGACGAGACGTCAGCACGGTCAGCAGTGGCAGCAGCACACCCAGAGCCGGGATAGCCCACAGCACAGGGGTAGTGTTGAAGTTCACCAGCCATGCACCGGCCTGACGCGCCACCTCTTTGGTCAGCGGGTTAGACGGTGCAGCGTGGTTGATCGCGGAGGTCACCACGTATCCATCAATACCATACACCACCCACACGCCTGCCAGCGCGAAGCAGACCAGCGTCACCAGCGCCGCCACCTGAGCGGTAGCGCGGGAACGCAGGTGCAGTTCACCTACGGTACGCATCTGGAGATAGGTTGCGCCCTGGGTGATGATCATCGCCACGCTCACCACGCCCGCCAGCAGACCAAACGGATTCAGCAGCTGGAAGAAGTTACCGGTGTAGAACAGACGCATATATTCGTCGACGTGGAACGGTACGCCCTGCAACAGGTTACCGAACGCCACACCAATGACCAGCGGTGGAACGAAGCTACCGATGAAGATGCCCCAGTCCCACATGTTACGCCAGCGGGTGTCTTCAATCTTGGAACGGTAGTCGAAACCCACCGGACGGAAGAATAAAGAAGCCAGCACCAGAATCATCGCCACATAGAAGCCGGAGAACGCAGCCGCGTAGACCATCGGCCAGGCAGCGAACAGCGCGCCACCTGCGGTGATCAGCCACACCTGGTTACCGTCCCAGTGCGGGGCGATGGAGTTGATCATGATTCGACGCTCGGTGTCATTACGACCGAGGAAACGGGTGAGCATGCCCACGCCCATGTCGAAACCATCGGTGACCGCAAAACCAATCAGCAGAACACCGATCAGCAGCCACCAGATAAAACGCAATACTTCATAATCGATCATTTGATGACTCCTGTCTTAGCGTGCCGGCTGAGTAGTCGCAACAGACTGCTCGTAGTGGTAGCGACCGGTTTTCAGGCTGCTTGGGCCAAGGCGCGCGAACTTGAACATCAGGAACAGTTCAGCCACCAGGAACAGGGTGTACAGACCGCAAATGAGCAACATGGAGAAGATCAGGTCGCCTGCGGTCAGGGAGGAGTTCGCTACCGCTGTTGGCAGCACCTCACCGATCGCCCACGGCTGACGGCCATATTCCGCAACAAACCAGCCGGACTCGATAGCAATCCATGGCAGTGGGATACCGTACAGCGCGGTGCGCAGCAGCCATTTTTTCTCACCGATACGGTTACGAATGACTGACCAGAACGAGGCCGCGATGATCAGCAGCATGATAATGCCGCAACCCACCATGATGCGGAACGCGAAGTACAGCGGCGCAACGCGTGGAATAGAGTCTTTGGTTGCCATCTGAATCTGCGCTTCCGTCGCGTCGGAGACGTTCGGGGTATAGCGTTTCAGCAGCAGACCGTAACCGAGGTCTTTCTTCACGTCGTTAAATTGATCGCGAACGGCCTGGTCGGTAGAGCCGGCGCGCAGCTGTTCCAGCAGCGAGTAGGCTTTCATCCCGTTACGGATACGCTCTTCATGCTGCACCATCAGATCTTTCAGGCCAGTCACCTGTTTGTCGACGGAGCGCGTGGCGATAATACCCAGAGCGTAAGGAATTTGAATGGCGAAGCGGTTTTCCTGCGCTTCCTGGTCAGGCACACCGAACAGGGTAAACGCTGCCGGTGCCGGCTGGGTTTCCCATTCAGCTTCAATTGCGGCGAGTTTGGTTTTCTGCACGTCGCCCATTTCATAACCGGATTCATCACCCAGAACAATAACGGACAGAATCGCGGCCATACCGAAGCTTGCTGCGATAGCAAAAGAACGCTTGGCAAAGGCGAAGTCGCGGCCGCGCAGCATATAGTAGGAGCTGATGCCCAGCACGAACATCGCGCCGCACACATAGCCAGACGCCACGGTGTGAACGAATTTAACCTGAGCAACCGGGTTCAGGACCAGCTCAGCGAAGCTGACCATCTCCATACGCATGGTTTCGAAGTTGAAATCAGATGCGATTGGGTTTTGCATCCAGCCGTTCGCCACCAGGATCCACAGTGCGGACAAGTTGGAGCCTAATGCCACCAGCCAGGTTACCGCCATATGCTGGACTTTACCCAGACGGTCCCAACCGAAGAAGAACAGACCTACAAAGGTGGATTCGAGGAAGAAGGCCATCAGACCTTCAATGGCCAGCGGCGCACCGAAAATATCCCCCACATAATGGGAATAGTAAGACCAGTTTGTCCCGAACTGGAACTCCATGGTCAGACCGGTTGCCACGCCCAGCGCAAAGTTGATACCAAACAACTTGCCCCAGAACTTGGTCATATCTTTATAAATCTGTTTGCCGGAGAGGACGTAAACCGTTTCCATGATGGCCAGCAGGAACGCCATACCGAGCGTCAGCGGCACAAACAGGAAGTGGTACATCGCGGTCAAGGCAAACTGTAAGCGCGACAGTTCGACTACGTCTAACATTATGACTCCTTGCTCATCGCATGAAGACTCCGAGAGTGAACCCCGTTAGATAAGGATCCACACGCATGCCCCAATACAAAGTTATCTGCTTCCCTTCTTCGTTGCTTATTCTCTTCAGGAGGAAAAAGCAATGATGAAAGGTTACAAATACGTTAAGAAAAAACCAAATTGATCCCGTAAATATAATACGCTGCAAAACCCTTACAATAAACAGGTTTTTATTCGAACAGATTTACGTTTTTCGACGGCGATCAATTTATAGCAAAATTACCACTTTTCGGCCATTTTGATCGGGAACAATTTAACGCCTTTCGGAGCCTTTTTCCAAGTATTAAACATTGATTTAAATCAAAAACAGTCAGAGCTGTTAATGATGTTTCTTTGTGGTGCGGATAGTAAAAACCTTGTTAACAATATGTATATTTAAAGGCGTTATTGGTTATAAAAGCCAGAAGATAATATAAACAGTTGTGATTTTTATTAACGCGCAAGAAAAAACGCATTTTGCCGGAAGATAAACATATAATGTTATCTGCTTCACAGTATTTTTCTTTCGCTTTGCTACCCGCCGAAGCGATTACATTTCATTCACCTTTAATAATCTTAAAATTAACACCCTTTCGTGACTATTTGATGAAATAAAGGCCGCATTCCTGCGGCCTTTATTTTGTTCGGAGGATTACCTTTCAATTTTTATGCTAAAGGTGCGTGACTGGCATGGCCGGAACGACCCCGTAATGGCTGAACCCTCCTCCCCTTGCGCCTTGCGCACCTCATTCATGTCCGTTTCGCAACAGGCCTGGACCTCACGGTTCACAGACAAAGCCACGTCACCGGAGCGGGTCTCCGCAGGGTTGTACAGACGAAGAATCATCTCGTCACGATCCTCCGCTTTTTTCAGCGCACTGAGTACGCATCCGTTAGGCGCCAGCGTTAACAGGCTATAGCTACAAGGGGTGGTGAAAGAGGCGCGGTTAAGCTTCATCGCATCCCACGGGATTTTGTTATAGCAGTGCACTGGCGTTAACCACGACTTCGCCTGCTGCGCAACGCCAGCACTGACGGGCGTACCATTAAAACTGAACAGGCTAAAGCGACAGGTTAACTGGCCCCGCATCTGCGAATCAGGCACCGGCATTTTGATCCCGGACGGTCTGCCGGGGCGCAGCAGTAAATCTTCCTTCCCAAGCACCCCCACGCCGCGAAGCAACGTCAGGGCAAACGTTTTTTGACGCTCGCCAGTCACTTCAAATTCGCGCAACCCTTCGGTAAACAGCGCCATCCCGTTACGCCGTTCCTGGAGCACAGCGTAGTTAAGCAGATTCCACACCGGCAGCGGCGCTTCCTTCCAGCCCTCCTCCTGCCAGTTCGCCATCGCTTCATCCTGTACAGGACGCGTCAGCGAACCGAACTGGGTATCGGCTAACACCGTGTCTGTGGTAAATGGCGTCGGGATCAGCACCCGCACACGGTGGTCATCCGCGTGATTTCCGAGACGCGCCTCAACGTCGATACGTCGGCTGTTATGGCTGAGCGTGACCGTGAGTTCTGCCTCAAGCGTTCCCGTCTGCTGACGCGCAGAACGTTCAGCGAGATCCGCTGGCACCGCCATGCGATGGCGGATCACCGCCCTGCTCTGCCAGGCCTCGTGGATCACCTCAACCTCATGCTCGCCCTGAGCGGAAGTGAGTCTCCACTCTTCCCGTGAAGGCGAGTAGTCGTACTCATCGCCATCATCCGAGCTCTCTTCTATTTCCAGCGCGCGGTCATAGATAAGCCCGGACGCTTTATCGAGCAGACGCAGGGTGCCGTCGTCGTTTAACGTTATTTCCCAGAAAGCATTTTCCAGCAACGCCTCCGACGATTTTTCTGCCGCCAGCAGCTTGCCGGCCACGTGCGGCTCGATATAGAGCGTGCGGTAACCCATTGATGGCAGGATCTGATTGAGCTGGATATCAAACTCCATAAAGGGATCGTAGTTGCCGTAATGCACAATTTGCCGGTCAATCAAGCCGGGGTCGATTTCACGCGCGCTGCGCAGGCAGTAAGGGATTTCATTCCCCCTATCGTCCAGCAGGCGGAACTGGCTGGCGCGCAGACGTATCGTGGTGTTAATCACTTCCTCACGCGGCCAGGGCGTGAGGTTAAACATCACCAGTTTGTCTTCCTCGCTCTGCGGCATGTTGTCGACAATCTTGCGCATATAGAAGCATGTCAGGTTATCGGCCATGTCTTCCGCCAGCTCGAAGCGTGACATCACCTCACGATGCACTTTGTCACTACAGCAGCAGCCGATACTGTCGTGGGCGTGATTCTTGAGGATCTCTTTCCACATTTTTTCCAGCAAGCCGTGGTGATACTCAAAGCCCAGCGTCCAGGCAAGCGTGGCCAGCGGCTCAAGGACGTTGACGATTTTATTCTCTATCCGGGCGTGGGCGATTTTGATATCCATCCGCGTGGAGCCTATCGTCCGGTGCACTCGCATATATTTACCGTCAATAAACTCCCCTTTCAGCGTCGCCAGTTCATCGCGGTGCGCGTCAATGTGGTCAAACACCTCCTCGAAGCGGCTCATCACAAACTGACGCTGCGGATAGATTTCGCGCAGCTTATCCATCACCGCAAAGATGTTCTGCTGGAGCGGCATCTGATCATGGCCGTTAGGCAGTAAAATTTCTTTCGTCACGGAGGCTTTTTCCAGCACCTCGAAGTACGTGTCGAGCCGTTTGCGCAGCCCGGCCTCATCCTCCGGTAAGTACTTACCAATCGCGTAGCCCAGCGGCAGCACCTGTGCCGTCACTTCGCTGCCGTCCTGGCTTTGCCAGAGAAATTCGGTTTTATCGGTACCGTGCCGCTCGGAACACCCGCGCCAGAACATGGTGCGCGTGATGCCAAAACCGTTGTAAATGTGCGGCAGCTGGGAAGACATGCCGAAGGAGTCCGGCAGATAGCCAATTTTCATCGGCTCGCCAAAGGCCAGACAGTCGCGAATACCGTACATCAGATTTCGGACAATCGACTCGCCGGAGACAAGGGTGGTGTCCGTCTGGGTATACCACGGCCCGATAATCAGCTTCCCGGCCGCCACCAGCGCCTTCACGCGTGGCCTGTTTTCCGGTTTCACGGCAAAATAATCTTCCAGCACCGCCGTCTGGCCGTCGAGAACGTAGTATTTATACTCTGCGTCCTGCTCAAGACGGGTGAGGATCTCTTCCATATTATTGACCAGAAGAATACGTGACGCTTCGGTGGTGAAGTACCACTCCCGGTCCCAGTGCATATGTGGCGTGATATGAACGCGAGATACAGCTTTCATCTTCGTTTCCTGTCAGTGCGTGTTTACGATGGTATGTCTTCAGTCACGTAGGTGCCGCTCTTCACGGCCTGGCGTCGCCAGAGCAGTAAAATGAGCGTAGAGATTGCGGCGCCAGCCAGCGCGGCGCCAAACCAGCCGACAGCGGCCATCACGCCGCCCAGCCCGGCATCATGCAGTAAGAAGAGCGAGAAAATGCCCGCGCCGGGGGTGGATAGCCCAATCCCCATCGCCCCGACAATCGCTCCGGTCACCATTGACCCCAGAACAAATGAGCCAATGACCCGCAACGGATCCTCGATAGCCATCGGAATTGCCCCTTCGGTGATGCCCGCCAGCCCCAGCAGCCAGGTGGACTTGCCGGTTTCAATTTCGAACTGTTTGAACAGGTTCGGAGCCAGCATCGTTGATGCCGTCACGGTAAAGGCCGATACCATTTTGACGGAGGCAAAAATCGCATAAGGCCCGTATACGCCATTGGCCATCGCTCCCAGACAGAACGCGTAAGAGGCTTTGTTGACCGGACCGCCCAGATCGAACGAGCACATAAAGCCCAGGATCGCCCCCAGCAGCAGCGCATTCGCGCCGGACAGACCGTTAAGCCAGGCGGTCAGGGCATTATTGATCCAGGCCACCGGTTCGCCGATCACAAACAGCATCAGGCTGCCTGCGCCCAGCACGCCAATCACCGGATAGAGATAAAAGGTCAGAAAGCCGTTGTAGCGGCTACTCAGCCGGATGTGGTTTTTCACCCAGCGCATCAGGTAGCCCGCAATCAGCCCGCCGACGATGGCCCCGAGAAAACCAGAGCCGATCATATTGGCGGCAAGACCCGCCGCAAAGCCCGGCGTTAGCGCAGGTTTATCCGCCAGCGAGTAAGCGGTATAGGCCGCCAGAACAGGCACCATCAGAATACCGAGCATCCCGCCGCCCAGTTTGCGGTACATCCACAGCCACGAATTTTCCTGATCGAACAGATGCTGCAAGCCCAGGATTTGCGCCAGCAGTACCGACACCGCCAGCACCGTACCGCCGGCGACAATCAGCGGTACCGCAAAGGAGATACCGCTGAGCAGCGCCTGCTTGAGTTCGGTTTTAACGCACTTTTTCGCGTCCGTGTCGACGTGCGCAGGACGCGCATCGGATACAGGCTGTAGCGCCAGCGCACGCTCAATGAGCGCTTCCGCATGGCGTAAGGGTTCCGCGACGGGCACGGAAATGGCGGGCATCCCCTGAAAACGCTCACGCTCTTTGATCGCCACTTCCGCCGCGAAGATACACGCTTTTGCCTCCTGCAACTGCTGCGCGGTGATGCGCCCCTCAATACCATTTGCCCCCTGCTTTTCGACCACCACATTGACGCCGAGCTTACGTCCCGCTTTTTCGAGATACTCCGCTGCCATGTAGGTATGGGCGATCCCGGCCGGACAGGCGGTAACGCAGACGATCGTCGGGGCATTCTCCGCAACGGCGGTTTCTTGTGTGTCAGGCGCTGTTTCCAGCGCCGCAAGCACCGCTTCCGCGCTGGTCGCCGTCATCACGCGCGCCCTGAGCTCGTCATCCGCCAGGCGAGACGTCAGTTCCGTCAGGACCTGAATATGCGTTGATCCCGCTTGTGCGGGAGGAATGGCGAGCAGAAAAATCAGCTCGACCTCCTCCGGTCCGTCCACACCTTCCCAGGCCAGCGGCTCACGCAGTGTGGCCACGGCAAAAGCCGCTTCGTTTACCGCCACTGATTTACCATGAGGTACGGCCAGCCCCTCGCCCAGCGCCGTCGGGCCAAGCGATTCCCGATGGAAAACGTCTGCCAGAAACGTATCGGCGTTGGCTATTTTGCCCAACGCCACCAGCCGCGTCGCAAGCTGACGGATTGCCTCATCACGGCTGGTAAACTGCGCCTGCACGCAGACAGCACGGGGGTCGGTCAGAGTCGTCAGGTTCATAAGATCCTCACCTATCCAAAGTTATTGTCTGGGCAGGATTGTGGCAGACCGGATAATACATTTATGTGATCATTTTCACTAACACTGATATTTGTATCTTATTTGTATTATTTACAAATTTACCACTGAAGGCATAATTCCCTGAAAACGTATTAAAAAGGCGCGACACAATGGGCAATAAACCGATGTACCGGCAGATCGCCGATGCGTTCCGCGAGAAAATTAATGCCGGTGAGTTAAAACCTGGCGACGCGCTGCCGACGGAATCCAGCCTTCAGGAGGCGTTTAGCGTCAGCCGGGTCACCGTGCGGCAGGCTTTGAAGCTGCTCGCCGACGAGCAGATCATCGAAAGTATTCAGGGCAGCGGCTCGTATGTAAAAGAGGAGCGGGTGAATTACGATATTTATCAGCTCACCGGTTTTTACGAAAAGTTAGCGGATCGCAACGTCGATACGCACAGCGACGTCAGCGTCTTCGAAGTGGTGAAAGCCGATGAGCGGCTCGCGGCAAAACTTGCGCTCAATCCGGATGATAAGGTCTGGCACGTCAAGCGCGTACGCTTCATCAGGGAAAAGCCGGTGAATCTGGAAGAGACATGGATGCCGCTGGCGATGTTCCCCGACCTCACCTGGGAAGTGATGGAACAGTCGAAATACCATTACATTGAGCAGATCAAAAAGATGGTGATCGATCGCAGCGAGCAGGAGCTGGTGCCAGTCATGCCATCGGATGAGGCGATTGCCGCCCTGGCGCTCGATCCGGCAAAACCGATTCTGGAAAAAGTCTCTCGTGGCTTTCTGAAAGACGGCCGGGTATTTGAATACAGTCGCAACGTGTTTAACACCGACGACTATAAATTCACTCTGGTGGCTAAACGCAGGCAATAAAAAAAGGCCGCTTTACAGCGGCCAACCATGTCGAAACGGACATTTTTTTATACTTCAACGCGCCCCATTCGGGGAGCAGAGAGGACTTACTTAATGATGGATTTCAGTGCTTCACCGATATCCGCCAGGCTGCGAACGGTTTTCACGCCTGCGGCTTCCAGTGCTGCGAATTTCTCATCAGCCGTACCTTTACCGCCTGCGATAATCGCGCCCGCGTGACCCATACGTTTGCCTTTCGGCGCGGTCACACCCGCGATGTAACCCACCACCGGCTTGGTCACATGATCTTTGATGTAAGCAGCCGCTTCTTCTTCCGCGCTACCACCGATCTCACCGATCATCACGATCGCTTCGGTCTGTGGATCTTCCTGGAACAGCTTCAGGATGTCGATGAAGTTAGAGCCCGGGATCGGGTCACCGCCGATGCCCACGCAGGTGGACTGGCCGAAACCGTAGTCGGTGGTCTGCTTAACCGCTTCATAGGTCAGGGTACCGGAACGGGACACGATACCCACTTTGCCTGGGCGATGAATGTGGCCCGGCATGATGCCGATTTTGCATTCGCCTGGAGTGATAACGCCTGGGCAGTTCGGGCCGATCATGCGCACGCCTGCTTCGTCCAGCTTCACCTTCACGGTCAGCATATCCAGCGTCGGGATGCCTTCGGTGATGGTGATGATCAGCTTAATGCCTGCGTCGATCGCTTCCAGAATAGAGTCTTTGCAGAACGGCGCCGGTACGTAGATCACGGTCGCGGTTGCGCCCGTCGCTTCTACCGCTTCACGCACGGTGTTGAACACCGGCAGGCCCAGGTGGGTGGTGCCGCCTTTACCTGGCGTTACGCCGCCAACCATCTGCGTACCGTAGGCAATCGCCTGTTCGGAGTGGAAAGTCCCCTGGCTACCGGTGAAGCCCTGGCAGATAACCTTGGTATCTTTATTAATTAAAACGGACATTATTTCCCCTCCACTGCGGCAACAACCTGCTGAGCTGCATCCGTCAGACTTTTCGCTGCAATAATATTGAGGCCGCTGTCAGCCAGTTTTTTCGCGCCGAGTTCAGCGTTGTTCCCTTCCAGACGTACAACAACCGGAACGTTAACGCCCACTTCTTCTACCGCGCCGATGATACCGTCGGCGATCAGGTCGCAACGTACGATACCGCCGAAGATGTTCACCAGAACCGCTTTCACGTTGCTGTCAGAGAGAATGATTTTGAACGCTTCGGTTACGCGCTCTTTGGTTGCGCCACCGCCCACGTCGAGGAAGTTCGCTGGCTCACCGCCGTGCAGCTTAACGATGTCCATGGTGCCCATTGCCAGGCCCGCACCGTTAACCATGCAGCCGATGTTGCCATCCAGCGCCACGTAGTTCAGTTCCCACTGTGCAGCCTGCGCTTCACGCGGATCTTCCTGAGACTGGTCGCGCATTTCGCGCAGATCGGACTGGCGGAACAGCGCGTTGCCGTCAGCGCCCAGCTTGCCGTCGAGGCAGATCAGGTCGCCCTGGGTGGTGATCACCAGCGGGTTGATCTCGATCAGCGCCAGATCGCGCTCCAGGAAGATGGTCGCCAGACCCATGAAGATCTTGGTGAACTGCTGAACCAGCTTGCCTTCCAGACCCAGTTTGAACGCCAGCTCACGACCCTGGTAAGGCATTGGGCCCGCCAGCGGATCGATAGCCACTTTGTGGATCAGGTGCGGGGTCTCTTCCGCCACTTTTTCGATTTCCACGCCGCCTTCGGTAGACGCCATGAACACCACGCGACGGGAGCTACGGTCTACGACTGCGCCGAGGTACAGTTCTTTCGCGATGTCGGTTGCCGCTTCAACCAGGATCTGGTTAACCGGCTGGCCGTTCGCATCTGTCTGGTAGGTTACCAGACGCTTGCCGAGCCAATGTTCAGCAAACGCACGGATCTCTTCTTTGCTCTTAACAACCTTCACACCGCCCGCTTTACCACGGCCACCAGCGTGAACCTGACATTTAACTACCCACGGGCCGGAACCGATTTTAGACGCGGCTTCTTCTGCTTCACGCGGGGTAGTACAGGCATAACCCACCGGAGCCGGTAAGCCATACCGGGCAAACAGCTGTTTGGCCTGATATTCATGTAAGTTCATGTGTTCTATCCATCCTTCAGGTAATCGTTAGGTAGTGCTTTGTAGGCCCGGCAAGCAACGCGCCGCCGGGCAAGACTGCAAAAACTAGACGTCCAGCAGCAGACGCGTTGGATCTTCCAGCAGCTCTTTAATGGCAACCAGGAAGCCTACGGACTCGCGGCCGTCGATCAGGCGGTGATCGTAAGAGAGCGCCAGGTACATCATCGGCAGGATCTCCACTTTACCGTCTACCGCCATTGGACGATCTTTAATGGCGTGCATACCCAGGATCGCGCTCTGCGGCGGGTTGATGATCGGGGTAGACATCAGCGAGCCGAACACACCACCGTTGGTAATGGTGAAGTTACCGCCGGTCAGATCCTCAACGGTCAGCTTGCCGTCGCGGCCTTTCACGGCCAGCTCTTTGATTTTCTTCTCAATGTCAGCCATACCCAGGGTGTCTACGTCACGCAGAACTGGGGTAACCAGGCCGCGTGGGGTAGAAACCGCCATGCTGACGTCGAAGTAGTTGTGGTAAACCACGTCATCGCCATCGATAGACGCGTTCACTTCCGGGTAGCGTTTCAGCGCTTCAACTACCGCTTTCACGTAGAAGGACATGAAACCCAGACGGATACCGTGACGTTTTTCAAACGCGTCACCGTACTGCTTGCGCAGATCCATGATTGGCTTCATGTTGACTTCGTTAAAGGTGGTCAGCATCGCGGTGGAGTTTTTCGCTTCCAGCAGACGCTCGGCCACGCGCTTACGCAGGCGGGTCATCGGCACGCGTTTTTCGCTACGTGCGCCCAGAGCTGGCTGTGCCGCTGGTGCTGCCGCAGGGGCTTTCGCTTCCGCTTTCGCCTCAGAAGGCGCTTTTGCCAGATGCTTGTCGATGTCTTCGCGCGTCAGACGGCCACCCACGCCGGTGCCTTTGATGGCTGCCGGATCGAGGCTGTGCTCAGCCAGCAGGCGACGGATCGCCGGGCTGAGCGCGTCATTGGTCTGATCGGACAGAGACGCCTGCTGGCGCTGGGCCGGGGTAGACGCTTTTTCTTCAGATTTGGCGCTGGACTCTTTGCCCGCGCTATTGCCTTCACGCAGGCGACCCAGGATCTGGCGAGAAGTGACGGTCGTACCTTCATCTTCCAGGACTGCATCCAGAATGCCATCCGCTGAAGCCGGTACTTCCAGTACCACTTTGTCAGTTTCGATTTCTACCAGCACTTCGTCACGGGTTACCGCGTCGCCTGGTTTTTTGTGCCAGGTGGCGACGGTTGCATCTGCTACGGACTCAGGCAGGTCGGGAACAAGAATATCTACGCTACTCATTATGTATCCTTTAATTAATCGACGTTCAGCGCGTCATTGACCAGATCTTGTTGCTGCTTCTGGTGAACGGACATATACCCTACCGCCGGAGAGGCGGAGGCCGGGCGACCTGCATAACGCAGGGCAGACCCAAATGGAATCACTTCACGGAAATGATGCTGGCTGCAATACCATGCGCCCTGGTTGAGCGGCTCTTCCTGGCACCAGACAAAATCATGAACGTGAGCGTACTGTTTCAGCACTTCCTGCATCGCCTGATGCGGGAACGGATAAAGCTGTTCGATACGCACGATGGCGACATCTTTCTGATCGTTCTTACGGCGCTGTTCCAGCAGGTCGTAATAAACCTTACCAGAACACATTACGACACGCTTAACGGCCTGCGGATCCAGCTCGTCAATTTCACCGATGGCCGGCAGGAAGGTGCCGTTTGCCAGCTCTTCCAGGCTGGAGACCGCCAGTGGATGGCGCAGCAGGGATTTTGGTGACATGACTACCAGCGGACGGCGCATACCGCGCAGCGCCTGACGACGCAGCATGTGGTAAACCTGAGCCGGAGTGGACGGCACGCAAACCTGCATATTCTGCTCGGCGCAGAGTTGCAGATAACGCTCCAGACGCGCGGAGGAGTGCTCCGGACCTTGTCCTTCATAGCCGTGCGGCAGCAGCATCACCAGACCGCACATACGGCCCCACTTCTGCTCACCGGAGGAGATGAACTGGTCGATGACGACCTGCGCACCGTTGGCGAAGTCACCGAACTGCGCTTCCCAGATGGTCAGAGTGCGGGGTTCTGCGGTGGCGTAGCCGTATTCGAAGGCCAGAACTGCTTCTTCTGACAGCACGGAGTCCCAGACCTTGAACTGGCCCTGACCGTTATGCACGTGCTGAAGCGGAGTGTACGTTGAACCGTTAGACTGGTTGTGCACAACCGCATGACGGTGGAAGAAGGTGCCACGACCCGCATCTTCACCGGACAGACGAACCGGAATACCTTCGTCAACCAGCGTCGCATAGGCCAGCGTTTCCGCGCCGCCCCAGTCGAACAGCTTCTCACCCGCCGCCATTGCCTGGCGATCGCCATAGATCTTGGCCACGCGGGACTGCATCTCGATCGCTTCCGGCACGGTGCTGATGCGTTTAGCCAGTTCCTGCAAACGCTTCATCTCAACCTTGTTCGGGTAGCTCTCGTCCCACTCGTGGTTGAGATACGGCGACCAGGTAAAGGAGTGCATGTTCATTGGGCGCAGCTCTTTCACTACGCATTCACCCGCATCCAGCGCGTCGCGATAAAGATTGACCATCTCGGTCGCATCTTCCAGCGTCGCCACTTTTTCGCTTTCCAGCTTGTCAGCGTAGATTTTACGCGGCGTCGGGTGTTTTTTGATTTTCTGGTACATCAGCGGCTGGGTTGCACTTGGCTCATCCGCTTCGTTGTGGCCGTGACGGCGGTAGCAGAAGAGGTCAATGAACACGTCGCGCTTGAAGGTGTTACGGAAGTCCAGCGCCAGACGGGTAACGAAAGCAACGGCTTCAGGGTCATCCGCGTTAACGTGGAAGATGGGTGCCTGAACCATTTTACCGATGTCGGTGCAGTACGGGGTGGAACGCGCATCCAGCGGGTTAGAGGTGGTGAAGCCCACCTGGTTGTTGATTACGATGCGAACGGTACCGCCCACTTCATAACCACGCGCTTTCGACATGTTCAGGGTTTCCTGAACCACGCCCTGCCCTGTGACCGCCGCATCACCGTGAATGGTGATTGGCAGCACTTTATTGCTGCTCGGCTCGTCCAGACGATCCAGACGCGCACGCACGGAACCGATAACCACCGGGCTGACGATTTCCAGGTGCGACGGGTTAAACGCCAGCGCCAGGTGAACCTGACCGCCCTCGGTTTCGATATCTGACGAGAAGCCCATGTGGTACTTCACGTCACCGGTGCCGAGGTGCTCTTTATGTTTACCCGCAAATTCGTCGAACAGATCCTGCGGCTTTTTACCCAGCACGTTAACCAGCACGTTCAGGCGACCACGGTGCGCCATGCCCAGCACCACTTCGCGCGTGCCGCTCTTACCGGCATGACGAATCAGCTCTTTCAGCATCGGGACTAACGCATCGCCGCCCTCCAGTGAGAAGCGTTTTGCGCCAGGGAATTTCGCGCCCAGATAGCGCTCAAGGCCTTCCGCTGCGGTCAGTTCGCTGAGGAAACGTTTTTTCTCTTCTGCTGAGAAATTCGCGTGGCCTGCCACGGATTCGATACGCTGCTGGATCCAGCGTTTCTCTTCGGTGGAGGTAATGTGCATATATTCCGCGCCGATGGAGCCGCAGTAGGTTTGCTTGAGCGCGTCAATCAGATCGCCCAGCTTCATCGTGTCTTTGCCGATGGCAAAGGAACCTACGTTAAAGCTTTCCTGGAAATCGGCCTCGGTCAGATCGTGATAAGCCGGATCAAGATCCGCTACACGTTCCTGCTGCCACAGTCCCAGCGGATCGAGATTCGCATGCTGGTGACCACGGAAGCGATAAGCGTTGATAAGTTGCAGGACTTTAACCTGCTTCGCATTGGTGTCAGGGTCGGAAATCGCAGAAGAGTAACGTGAGGCATCCTTCGCCAGACGACGGAAATAATCACGTGTTTTTGAATGGAATTGATCCGGTTTGACCCCTGTACCAGGCAACTGCTGGAACATGGAACGCCAGTTTGCGTCCACTGAGTCAGGATCGGTTAAGAAGTCTTCATAGAGCTGTTCTATCCAGCTCTGGTTTGAACCAGAGAGGTAAGAAGAGTCCAGCCAGGCTTTCATTGCGCCGTTCTGCATCGTGATCCCTTAAGCATTTTTATGCTTACTTTCGCCGTAGAAACTACCACGCACACCACGTGTACGTGCCGGGGTTCACCTGCGAGCTCTTTGTGGCCCGCGAAGGAACCTTTAGAAACTGTCTAAATAATCTTCGTCGTTCCGGCTGCGACTGCGTTGCGGCTTTCACTCACCCCAGTCACATAGTCAACTATGCTCCAGGGGATTCGTTCAACCGCGCCTTGTCTCGCGCTGAACGTCTCGATTATTTACTTATCTGGCAGTTTTTAAAGGTTTCTGCAATTTGCCCGGTGGCGCTACGCTTACCGGGCCTACTGTTACGTAGGCCGGATAAGCGCAGCGCCATCCGGCGTTGTTACTTACGCACTGCGCTGCAACAACATCGACTTAATATGGCCGATGGCGCGCGTCGGGTTCAGCCCCTTAGGACACACACTGACGCAGTTCATGATGCTATGGCAGCGGAATACGCTGAAAGCGTCACTTAGCCCTTCCAGACGATTCTCGGTTTCGGTATCGCGGCTGTCGATCAGGAAGCGATAGGCAGCCAGCAGACCCGCAGGGCCGATAAATTTATCCGGGTTCCACCAGAATGACGGGCATGACGTTGAACAGCATGCACAGAGAATACACTCGTACAACCCATCGAGTTTTTCACGCTGCTCAGGAGACTGTAAGTGCTCGCGAGCGGGTGGATTTTGCCCATTATTCAATAAGTAAGGCTTAATCTTCTCATATTGTGCATAGAATTGCCCCATGTCCACCACCAAATCACGTACGACCGGCAGGCCAGGCAGAGGACGGATCACAATTTTCTGGCCAGAACGCTGTAGCGCTGAAATTGGCGTAATACAGGCCAGACCGTTTTTGCCGTTCATGTTTACACCGTCAGAGCCACACACCCCTTCACGGCAGGAGCGGCGGAACGACAGCGTAGGATCTTTCTCTTTCAGCTGGATTAAGGCATCCAGCAGCATCATGTCACGACCTTCTTCCGCTTCGAGGGTGTAATCCTGCATACGCGGAGCATCGTCTACATCCGGGTTATAACGATAAACTGAGAATTCGAGTTTCATTATCCTGTCTCCGCATTAGTAAGTACGAATCTTCGGCGGGAACGCCGGACGCAGTTTCGGTTCCATGTTAACGCTACGACGCGTCATGGTTTCCGACTCTGGCAGATACAGGGAATGGCACAGCCAGTTTTCGTCATCACGATCCGGGAAGTCGAAGCGGCTATGGGCGCCACGGCTTTCGGTACGGAAGTTTGCCGACATCGCAGTGGCGAACGCGGTTTCCATCAGGTTATCCAGCTCCAGGCACTCAACGCGCTGGGTGTTGAACTCGCTGGAGGTATCATCCAGACGGGCATTCTTCAGACGCTCGCGGATCGCTTTCAGCTGCTCAAGCCCTTTGGCCATCGCGTCACCTTCGCGGAATACCGAGAAGTTGTGCTGCATACACTCCTGCAACGCCTTACGGATCTCCACCGGATCTTCGCCGCTACGGTTGCCGTTCCAGCGGTTGAGGCGCTCAAGAGAGGCATCTATTTCGTCGTCGGTCGCATCACGCAGCGCGCCCTGCTCGGCAATAGACTCCTGGAGATGCAGACCCACCGCACGACCAAATACCACCAGGTCCAGCAGGGAGTTGCCGCCCAGACGGTTTGCGCCGTGCACGGATACGCAGGCAATTTCGCCTACCGCGAACAGGCCAGGGATGACTACGTCTTCGCCCTGCTCGTTCACGGTCAGCGCCTGACCGGTCACTTTGGTCGGAATACCGCCCATCATGTAGTGACAGGTTGGGATAACCGGAATTGGCTCTTTCACCGGGTCGACGTGAGCGAAGGTGCGGGACAGTTCCAGAATGCCCGGCAGACGGGATTCCAGCACTTCTTTACCCAGATGGTCGAGTTTCAGCTTCGCGTGTGGACCCCAAGGGCCGTCACAGCCGCGGCCTTCACGGATTTCGATCATGATGGAACGCGCCACCACGTCACGGCCCGCAAGGTCTTTTGCGTTTGGCGCATAACGCTCCATGAAGCGCTCGCCATGTTTGTTCAGCAGGTAGCCACCTTCACCACGGCAGCCTTCTGTCACCAGTACGCCCGCACCGGCGATACCGGTTGGGTGGAACTGCCACATCTCCATGTCCTGCACCGGCACGCCAGCGCGGATCGCCATCCCAACGCCGTCACCGGTGTTGATATGGGCATTGGTAGTGGACTGATAGATACGGCCTGCGCCGCCGGTCGCCAGAACGGTTGCGCGGGCTTTGAAGTAGACCACCTCACCGGTTTCGATGCACAGGGCGGTACAACCCACCACGGCGCCATCGGCGTTTTTCACCAGATCCAGCGCATACCACTCGGAGAAAATTGTGGTGTGGTTTTTCAGGTTCTGCTGATACAGCGTGTGCAGCAGCGCGTGGCCGGTACGGTCAGCCGCCGCTGCGGTACGTGCCGCCTGCTCGCCGCCGAAGTTTTTCGACTGGCCGCCAAACGGACGCTGATAGATGGTGCCATTTTCCAGACGAGAGAACGGCAGACCCATGTGGTCCAGCTCCAGAATCGCTTCCGGGCCGGTTTTACACATATATTCGATGGCATCCTGGTCACCGATGTAATCGGAACCTTTTACCGTATCGTACATATGCCATTCCCAGTTATCTTCATGGGAATTACCCAGCGCAACGGTGATACCGCCCTGCGCAGACACAGTGTGGGAACGGGTCGGGAATACTTTAGAGAGCAGCGCACAGGTCTGGCCGCTCTGGGAAATTTGTAGTGCGGCGCGCATACCTGCGCCACCCGCACCAATCACAACAGCATCAAATTCTCTGACTGGCAGTTTCATTACACACCCCACACCACAACAAATCCATAAATGACGTAAACCAGCAGAGCAACAACAATAATCAGTTGCAGCGGAAGGCGAATCGCCAGCGGTTTAACGTAATCGGTCAACACCTGCCACATGCCGATCCAGGCATGAATAAGGATGGAGAACAGAGCCAGCAGGGTGAACACTTTGGTGAAGGCCGATCCGAAGAAACCACTCCAGATTTCCCACGTCAGCGTGCCGCTGGTCGCGAAGAAACCGATCATATAGATGATGTAAAGGGTGAGAACGATGGCGGTAGCACGGACCAGGATGAAGTCATGTACGCCGTTGCGTCCTAATGCGGAGGCGTTGCTTACCATACGAGAACTCCTGCGAGAAGTGAAAGCACGACAGTGATCACAAATGAAATGTTAGCGGTACGTTTACCGGCCTCGAACGTCTCTTCCAGGTAGCCAAAGTCCATCAGCATATGGCGAACGCCGCCAACCACGTGATAGGCCAGCGCGGTCAGAATGCCCCACATGATAAATTTCACGAAGAAGCTGTTCATGATGGCTGAGGCCTGGAGGAATCCTTCAGGGGATGAGAGGCTGGTTCCCAGTAACCACAGCAAGATACCGACCGCCACAAACGTAATCACACCAGAAACACGGTGCAGAATGGACGCTATTGCTGTTACAGGGAATCGGATCGTTTTCAGATCCAGATTGACAGGTCTTTGTTTTTTCACATTTCTTATCATGAATAACGCCCACATGCTGTTCTTATTGTTTCCTTCCTCCGGACTGCGATGCGGGTCAGACAGCGTTCCTTTTCTATAACTGCGCGTCATGCAAAACATTGCTTCCAAATGCTAAAACGACACGTTACAACGCTGGGTGGCTCGGGATTGCAGGGTGTTCCGGAGACCTGGCGGCAGTATAGGCCGTTCACAAAATCATTACAATTAACCTACATACAGTTTGTTGGGTTTTCTCTGGAACAGTGATCGGGGTCACGATAACAACATCTTTTTAATTTTTAATCATCTGATTTGACAAATGTTAAACAATATTGTTACAAACGTCATCAGAAAAGGCATATAATGCGCAAAAGTTATGAGGTCTCTCTTTCACCTGACAAATAGTTATGTAACAGTGTGATGGTATTGACCGAAGTTATCAGGACAGTTATTAGTGATATACAGGTTTGAATAATTCGGACTGCAAAAACGCTGATTTGCTGTTGTTTCACTGATATTTCATTCGTTTACCTGCAAGGCGCCATAGCTCTGTACCCTGGTTTCTCCTCGTGAGCTGAGCGGTAAGCCAAATAACAATCTGGTAACGATGATTAACAGCTGAAAGCAAATCCGGTAAAGCGCAGTCTTAAGCATAAGGCGCTAAGGAGACCGTAAATGGCTGATACAAAGGCAAAACTCACCCTAAATGGTGATGATGCTATTGAACTGGATGTGCTAAAAGGCACGCTCGGTCAGGATGTTATTGATATCCGTACGCTGGGTTCCAAAGGGGTATTCACCTTTGACCCTGGATTCACCTCCACCGCATCTTGCGAATCCAAAATCACCTACATTGACGGTGACGAAGGTATCCTGCTCCATCGCGGCTTCCCCATCGATCAGTTAGCCACCGAATCCAACTATCTGGAAGTGTGCTACATCCTGCTGAACGGCGAAAAACCGACGCAGGCCCAGTACGATGAATTTAAAACCACCGTGACCCGTCACACCATGATCCATGAGCAGATTACCCGTCTGTTCCATGCGTTCCGTCGTGACTCTCATCCGATGGCGGTCATGTGCGGTATTACCGGTGCGCTGGCGGCGTTCTACCACGATTCTCTGGACGTGAATAACCCACGTCACCGTGATATCGCGGCGTTCCGTCTGCTGTCTAAAATGCCTACCATGGCGGCGATGTGTTACAAATACTCTATCGGTCAGCCGTTTGTGTACCCACGCAACGACCTCTCCTACGCGGGTAACTTCCTGCGTATGATGTTCTCCACGCCGTGCGAAGAGTACGAAGTGAACCCGGTGCTGGAACGCGCGATGGACCGTATTCTGATCCTGCACGCTGACCACGAACAAAACGCCTCGACCTCTACCGTCCGTACCGCGGGCTCTTCCGGCGCGAACCCGTTCGCCTGTATCGCTGCGGGCATCGCCTCCCTGTGGGGACCGGCGCACGGCGGCGCGAACGAAGCGGCGCTGAAGATGCTGGAAGAGATCAGCTCCGTTGAGCACATTCCTGAGTTCGTGCGCCGCGCGAAAGACAAGAATGACTCCTTCCGTCTGATGGGCTTCGGTCACCGTGTTTACAAAAACTACGACCCGCGCGCGACCGTCATGCGTGAGACCTGCCACGAAGTGCTGAAAGAGCTGGGCACCAAAGATGATCTGCTGGAAGTGGCGATGGAGCTGGAACACATCGCGCTGAACGACCCGTACTTCATCGAGAAGAAACTCTACCCGAACGTCGATTTCTACTCTGGCATTATTCTGAAAGCGATGGGCATTCCGTCTTCCATGTTCACCGTAATCTTCGCCATGGCGCGTACCGTGGGCTGGATTGCGCACTGGAACGAAATGCACAGCGAAGGCATGAAAATCGCGCGTCCTCGTCAGCTGTATACCGGCTACGAGCAGCGTGATTTTAAGTCTGACATTAAGCGCTAAAAAACACGCCCGGCGGCGCTTCGCTTGCCGGGCCTACAAGTGCGAGATGTAGGCCGGGTAAGGCGTAGCCACCACCCGGCTTTTTTACATCTGGCACCCAGGACACCAGTAAAACGGCCTGGAAGAGATCGTCGCCTTCTCAATCACCCCGCCGCACCGCTCACACTTTTTACCTGCCCGATGAAACACCTTGAAGCGGAACAGCGCCCCGTGATGCTTGTTATCATCCACCACGCCGCGCGTGTTGTACGACAGGCGTGGGATATCCAGCAGCGCATGGGATAACGCATCAAGCTGTTCATCATTGAGCTGAGACGCCTTGTGCTGCGCCGCCAGCCCGACTTCCCAGAGGATCTCCACCCGCAGGTAGTTACCCAGCCCGGCCAGAAAGGCCTGGTCGAGGAACAGGCCGGAAAACTGCCGGTTACGGAATTTAGGTGATAACAACCGGGCCTTCACGTCGCTCTCCGTCAGGCGCAGATCCAGCACGTCCGGCCCGACCCGCTGTAAGAACGGATGCGTCAGCAGCTGCTCCGGCGTTAACATTTCGATATCAGAGGCGCTGTAAAGCAGGATCGCCTTATCCGCCGTTTGTAGCCGCACGCGCAGCACGCGGGTCGTTTGCGGCTGCTCGTCCGCCTCCACCACCCGCCAGACACCGTAAAGCTGATTATGGCTGTATAACGTCAGGTTATGGGAAAAGTGGGTGAGTAACGCCTTGCCGCGCGTTTCAATGTGGGTCACCGTCTGCCCCACCAGCTGCGATTCAAACGGCTTGAGTTGAGGAAAGGCAAACCAGACGTGTGTCAGAGGTTTGCCCTTTATCGCCGCCTCCAGGCTATCCGCCGCGCGGCGGATCTCCGGACCTTCTGGCATGTTATTGTCCTTTCATGATTATTCTGCGCTGACAACAATGCCCTCTTCCGAGAACGCCGCCCGCAGGCGTCGCGCAAACTGGAGCGCATGCTCGCCGTCACCGTGTAAGCACACCGTATCAGCCTGAACGTTTGCCGTTGTCCCCTCCGTTGAGGTTACTCGCCCGAAGCGCACCATCTCCAGCGTCTGCGCCAGTGCTTTACCTTCGTCGGTGATCAGCGCACCGGCCTGCGTACGCGGAACCAGGCTACCGTCCGGCAGGTATCCCCGATCGGCAAACACTTCCTGCCGCGTAGTCAGCCCCAGCCGTTCTCCGGCACGAATAAGCTCGCTGCCCGCCAGGCCTACCAGAATCAGTTGTGGATTACAGTCCCGCACCGCGCGGGCAATGGCATCCGCCAGCGCCGGATCTTTCGCCGCCTGGTTATAGAGCATGCCGTGCGGCTTGACGTGGCGCAACACGCCATTCTCAGCGCGCACTATCGCCTCCAGCGCGCCGATCTGGTAGAGCATTTGCGCGTAAACCGTCTCAGGCGGCAGATCCATCGCTGTGCGACCAAAGTTTTCCCGGTCGGGAAAGCTGGGGTGAGCGCCAATCGCCACGCCGTTTTTCATGGCATTGCGCACGCTCGCCAGCATGGTCTGCGCATCGCCGGCATGAAACCCGCAGGCGATATTCACCGAGGAGACCAGCGTCATCAGCGCCGCATCGGCGTTGCTGCCCTCCCCCAGATCGGCGTTTAAATCAATCTTTACCATCGAGCCTCCAGGCCAGCTGTTCGAGATAACGCTGCTGATCCTGCCGGGCTTTCAGCGCCTCCTCCAGCGAACACTGCATAAAATGAATGGGCTGACCTAGAGGAATTTGCGCCAGATGGTAGCGATCCGCTTCGATAATGCAGGCAATACGCGGATATCCCCCCGTGGTTTGCGCATCGTTCATCAGTACGATGGGCTGCCCGTTGCCCGGCACCTGAATCACCCCGGGCAACAGACCATGGGAAAGCAGCTCCCGGTCAGTCGTGCGGGTCAGCGGCTGGCCCTGAAGCCGGTAACCCATGCGGTTACTCTGCGGGCTGATCTTCCACGGCGAGCGCCAGAAAGACTCTTTCGCGGCTTCATCAAACTCATGGTATTCCGGTCCTGGTAAGGCGCGGATCACGTTCCCCCACAGCAGCTGTTTCACGCCCTGCGTGGTGGTGAAATGGCGCGTTGAGGTCTTTATCCGCAGACGATCGCCGTCACGCAGCAGCCGTCCTTCATGGCCGCCCATTCCCGCTTTCTGGTCGGTGCTGGATGAGCCCAACACCTCCGGCACGTCGATCCCCCCCGCCACCGCAAGATAGCTGCGCACGCCGTGCAGAGGACGCTTGAGCGTCAGACGCTGCCCGGCCTTCGCCCGCAATCGCCAGCCGGTCCACACCGCTTTGCCGTCCAGCGTCGCGTCACAGCCCGCGCCGGTTAAGGCAAACCAGGTTTCCTGACCAAACTCAATCACGCACTGACCCAGCGTAATTTCTAACGCCGCCGTGCTGCCTGCGTTACCTACCAGCAGGTTGGCAATCTCCAGCGAAGGGCGATCGAGCGCACCGCAGTAGCTCACGCCCGACTGACGCAGCCCAAAACGCCCGGCATCCTGTACCGAGGTGTAAAGCCCTGCGCGAATAAGCGTTAACATACCCCCTCCTTCTGCGGGATAAAGCGCAGGGTATCCCCCGGACGCAGGAGTATGGGCGCGTCCTGGCCTGGTTCAAATAACGGCGTGGACGTGTGCCCAATCAGCTGCCAGCCTCCCGGTGAGGCGAGCGGATAAATTCCCGTTTGCTCGCCACCAATCGCCACGCTGCCCGCCGGTACGCTCAGGCGCGGCTCAGCCCGGCGCGGCGTATGCAGCTGGGGCGATAACCCGCCCAGATAGGGGAAACCCGGCTGAAATCCCAAAAACCAGACAACATAGTCGACTGAGCTATGCAGCTCCACAACCTGCTTCTCCGTTAATCCACAGTGTTCGGCCACCACGACAAGGTCGGGACCTCCCTTGCCGCCATAGACAACCGGGATCTCAATCGTCCGCGATTCCGGCTCCAGCGCCTCGCTCTCCTCCCACCAGCGTTGCAGACGCTCAATGGCATCCAGCGCCCCCGTGTGCGGATCACGCAGCACCACGGTGATATTATTCATACCCGGAATAGCTTCAACCACGCCGGGTAGCTCGGGCAGTCGCTGAGCCAGACGCCAGATACGCTTTTGCGTAGCAAGCGTCACCGGAGGCTCAAGCTCCAGAACTACCGCGGTTTCACCCAGAAGATAACAACGCGCTCGCTGCACTTAACTACCTCTCATCAGGCCGGATTAGGGATATCAATAAACGTCACATCCAGACCGGTATTTTCCGTCAGCCACTCGCTGAGGGCGCGGATGCCGCCACGCTCGGTGGCGTGATGGCCCGCCGCGTAAAAATGCAGGCCTTGTTCACGGGCTGAGTGAATGGTCTGCTCGGAGACTTCGCCGGTAATGAAGGCGTCGACACCAAAACGCGCCGCGCTGTCAATAAAGCCCTGGCCGCCGCCGGTGCACCATGCCACGCGCTTCACGGTATCCGGCCCGGTGTCGCCGCACCACAGCGGACGACGCCCCAGGCGCGCTTCGATCCACGAAGCCAGCTCCAGACCCGGAACCGGCATCGACAGTTCGCCCCACGGCACCAGAGGTTCAATTTCGCCCATCACGGTAATCCCCAGCAGCTGCGCAAGCTGAACGTTATTTCCCAGTTCAGGATGCGCATCGAGCGGCAGGTGATAGCCGTACAGGTTGATGTCATTCGCCAGCAGCGTTTTGAGTCGGTTGCGCTTCATGCCGCGAATAATCGGTGATTCGTTTTTCCAGAAATAACCGTGGTGGACAATCACCGCATCGGCTTCCTGACGCACCGCCTCATCCAGCAGCGCCTGGCTTGCCGTTACGCCGGTGATGATTTTTTGCACCGCCTCGCGCCCCTCCACCTGCAAGCCATTCGGGCCGTAGTCGCTAAACGAAGCCGTGTTGAGTTTTTCGTTAATCAGGCGTTCCAGTTCACTGTTTTTCATCATCATTCTCTCAAACTTTTCGGGCGGCTTCGTACGCCGCCAGCGTGGCGACGCGCGCCTGTTTATGGTCGACAATGGGACGGGGATAGTTCAGGGTAACACGCTGTTTATCCGCCCATACCCAGGGTTCATGAATGGCTTTGGCCGGGACATCCTTAAGCTCCGGCAGCCAGCGACGGATAAACTCGCCGTCGGCGTCAAATCGTTGTCCCTGCGTGGTCGGATTGAAGATCCGAAAATAGGGAGCCGCATCCGTTCCGGTGGAGGCCGCCCACTGCCAGCCGCCGTTATTCGCCGCCAGATCGCCATCGATCAGCTGAGAGATAAAATAACGTTCTCCGGTTCGCCAGTCGATAAGCAGATCCTTCACCAGGAAGCTGGCGGTAATCATACGCAGACGGTTATGCATCCACCCGGTTTCATTGAGCTGCCGCATAGCCGCATCAACAATCGGGAAGCCGGTGAGCCCACGCTGCCATGCTTTAAGCAGCTTCTCATTCGACTGCCACTGTACCTGTTCGGTCCAACGAATAAAGGGCCGATGTTTACACAAATCAGGATGATACGTCATCAGATGGCGATAAAACTCACGCCAGATCAGTTCGTTCAGCCACACTGCGCCCGCCCCCCCGTCTAAGGCCTGAGGCTGTTCCGCCAGCAGGCGATGTAAACACTGGCGCGGAGAGAGCGCGCCCAGCGCTAAACAGGCCGACAAGCGGCTGGTGCCTTCAGTCGCTGGAAAATCCCGACGCGCCTCGTACTCAGCCGCCCCCTGCGTGCAGAACTGACGCAACCGGTCAATAGCTGCTTTCTCACTGGCGGGGAATACCGTTTCATCGAACGACTGCTGGGGATAATTCAGCCTGATCGCCGGCAGATCCGTTATCGTTTCCCCTCTCACGGTCGGGGCGGTAACGCACTCAGGTAGCCCCTCTTTCAGGCGTTTGATAAAGGCATTTTTAAACGGCGTGAAAACTTTATACATTTCGTGGCTACCGGTCATTACGCTGCCCGGCGCGAGCATCACGCTGTCATCAAAGCCTTCACAGACCACGCCCGCAAGGGTTTTCTCCAGCTTACGATCCCGCTGTTGCTCGTTGAATTCATACTGATAGTTGTAATAAAGATGCGTTACTGCGTGCTGCTGGCAGATTGCCTGCACCGTCTGGCGCTGCGCGGCAAAATCATGGGCCTCTTTATAGATCAGCGGAATGCCTTTTTCAGCCAGTGAATGTTGCAGGTCATTCAGATACGCGCTGAGTAGTGCCGCTTGCCGGGGCGCCATGTCATGTTGCCGCCACTGTTCAGGCGTGGCGATAAACAGGGCCAGCACATTCGCGTCTTTAGCGCGGCAGGCCGCCGCGAGAGCGAAGTTGTCGTGAATGCGTAAATCCGCGCGAAACCAAACCAGATGGGTGGGCATAAAACTCCAGGCAATTGTCCATTATGTCCGTAAGGGCATGCCGTAAAAGGAAAAAGGCATGCATTGAACTACTTTGCCATGAAGTGTAGACGGGATGAAATAAAAAAGGCCGCCCGAGGCGGCCTTAACGCTACTTGTCCTGCGCTATCAGGGTAAAGGCAATAAACACATCCGGTTTATCACTCTTTACAACGAGTGCGCTGGCGACAATGAACGCGATGCATAAATAGCGTTTCACTATGCGGTCCCTGCTGCTAACCGCTCCACCTATCACCACCGGTGATAAATCGGTGGACACAAGCCCGGGTAGGTGGGCTGCTTTACGGCTATGGATACACCTTTCCCAGGACCGATGCCCATTTGCGAGATGGCGGAAAGGGACGTGGCATCATAATTAGCACCAACACCAAAAGTAAGTTATTTCAGTAAAATTAGGAATTTATAAAGGTGAAGTGGATTGTGAACTTTTTAAAGAAGGGTATGATAAAAATCCCGGGTAGGGGCTGCAAGATTACCCAACGGACCGCGAATCCCGAGGGACAAAAAAACCGCCACATTGCTGTAGGCGGTTTTTTTATGGCTACGATGTCATACCGTATCAGTAGAAATCGCAGGTTGCTTTCTCGGCCTGATCCATCCACACCGGTTTCTCGCTGGTTTTCGCCCAGACGCGGTGCAGATAACTGTAGAAACGTGCGCGATCTTTCCAGAACAGCATCACCGGCAGGGCCAGCACGCCAGCCACTACGGCGAAAGTGCGACGCATGAAAATGATATGAACCGGAAACTCTTTATAAAGATCCATAATTTTCTCCCCTGTAGTTGGCCGGAAACCGTCTCCGGAAAATGTGAAATCTGTGACCTGGTTAAAATAATACCGCTTTGTTTGTAATTTTACTACTCATCCGACCACTTATTTTCATCCATTTCGTGAATATTTACATTCCCGCCTGTAATTAAGTTACAAAAAAGTTAACGATTTACTTACCAATAGTTAAATTGTGGTCTTTCCCTTTTTATACTTTTTTTACACCTGCCCTTCTGATTTTTGCGAAATCTTTGCGCCATAAATCCTACCGTTTGTACAACAACAAAAGTCACCCGGAGGTGGATTGTGAGTGCAGGTCTGATTGCCGGCATCGTGCTGGTGTTCCTGTTATTGGGTTATCTGATTTATGCCCTGATTAATGCGGAGGCATTCTGATGGCTGCTCAGGCGTTTTTGCTTATTGCCAGCTTTTTACTGGTGCTGTTTGTGCTCGCCAGGCCGCTGGGAACAGCGCTGGCGCGTCTGATAAACAACGTGCCATTGCCGGGCACGCGAAATATTGAAAACGTGCTCTGGCGCATTTCAGGTATCAGCGATCGGGAAATGAACTGGCGCCAGTACCTGATGGCGATACTGCTTCTGAATATCCTGGGGCTTATTGCCCTCTTTACGCTGCTGATGCTCCAGGGCAGTCTGCCGTTGAACCCGCAGCAGTTACCGGGTTTATCCTGGCATCTGGCGCTGAACACGGCGGTCAGCTTTGTCACCAACACCAACTGGCAGTCTTACGCTGGTGAAACCACGCTCAGCTACTTCAGCCAGATGGCCGGGTTAACCGTGCAAAACTTTCTTTCTGCGGCCAGCGGTATCGCGGTGATCTTCGCCCTGACGCGCGCGTTTGCCCGTCAGAATGTCAGCACCCTCGGCAACGCCTGGGTTGATGTCACGCGCATCACCCTTTGGATCCTGGTGCCTGTTGCGCTGATTATTGCCCTGTTCTTTATTCAGCAAGGCACTCTGCAAAACCTGCTGCCTTATACCCCTTACACCTCGCTTGAAGGGGCCAGGGAACTCCTTCCTATGGGGCCGGTGGCGTCGCAGGAAGCGATCAAGATGCTGGGCACCAACGGCGGCGGCTTCTTCAACGCCAACTCATCGCATCCGTTTGAAAACCCAACGGCATTAACCAATTTTGTACAGATGCTGGCGATCTTCCTGATCCCCGCCGCGCTCTGCTTCGCCTTTGGCGATGTGGTTAACGATCGCCGCCAGGGACGTACGCTGCTGTGGGCGATGTCGTTGATCTTCGTGGTCTGCGTAGCACTGGTGATGTGGGCCGAATGGAACGGCAACAGCCACTTCATGCAGCTGGGGGCTAACAGCAATATCAACCTGGAAGGCAAAGAGAGCCGCTTCGGCATTCTTGCCAGCAGCCTCTATGCGGTGGTCACCACGGCGGCCTCCTGCGGGGCAGTGAACGCCATGCACGACTCTTTTACCGCGCTCGGCGGCATGATCCCGATGTGGCTGATGCAGATTGGCGAGGTAGTTTTCGGTGGGGTCGGTTCGGGGCTGTACGGCATGCTGTTGTTCGTTCTGCTCGCCGTGTTTATCGCCGGGCTAATGATCGGTCGCACGCCGGAGTATCTCGGCAAAAAAATCGACGTCCGCGAAATGAAATTAACCGCGCTGGCAATTCTGGTCACCCCCACCCTTGTGCTGCTCGGTACCGCGCTGGCGCTGATGACCGACGCCGGGCGCAACGGCATCTTTAACCCGGGCATTCACGGCTTTAGCGAAGTGCTTTACGCCGTTTCGTCTGCCGCCAACAACAACGGCAGCGCCTTTGCAGGATTAAGCGCCAACTCGCCGTTCTGGAACTGTTTGCTGGCGTTCTGCATGTTCATCGGACGTTTCGGCGTGATTATTCCCGTCATGGCGATCGCTGGAACACTGGTGAATAAGAAGATCCAGCCGACCACCACCGGTACGTTACCGACTCACGGCGCGCTGTTCGTCGGCCTGCTGATTGGCACCGTTTTGCTGGTGGGTGCCCTGACCTTTATCCCCGCCCTCGCGTTAGGCCCGGTTGCGGAATATCTCTCTTTACGCTGATTTTGCGGAGAATTTGTCATGAGTCGTAAACAACTGGCCCTGCTCGAACCGACGTTAGTTCGTCAGGCCCTCATGGATGCGGTAAAAAAACTGAGCCCGCGCGTGCAGTGGCACAACCCGGTGATGTTTATTGTCTGGACTGGAAGTTTACTCACCACCGCACTGGCGATTGCCATGGGAACGGGACACCTTTCAGGGAATGCAACCTTTACCGCCGCCATCAGCCTGTGGCTGTGGTTTACCGTGCTGTTCGCCAACTTCGCCGAAGCGTTAGCGGAAGGCCGCAGTAAGGCACAGGCCAACAGCCTGAAAGGGGTAAAAAAGACCGCCTTTGCGCGCAAATTACGCGAACCTAAATACGGCGCGCAGATGGACCACGTTCCGGCGGATGAACTGCGCAAAGGTGACGTGGTGCTGGTGGAAGCTGGCGACATCATCCCCTGCGACGGTGAGGTGATTGAGGGCGGCGCATCGGTAGACGAAAGCGCCATTACCGGGGAATCCGCACCGGTGATCCGTGAGTCGGGCGGAGATTTCGCCTCAGTTACCGGCGGAACGCGCATTCTTTCCGACTGGCTGGTGATCCAGTGCAGCGTTAACCCGGGCGAAACCTTTCTCGACCGGATGATCGCCATGGTGGAAGGCGCACAGCGTCGTAAAACGCCGAACGAGATCGCCCTGACCATTCTGCTGGTGGCGCTCACCATTGTTTTCCTGCTGGCAACGGCGACCCTGTGGCCTTTCTCCGCCTACGGCGGTACAGCGGTTAGCATCACCGTACTGATCGCCCTGCTCGTCTGTCTGATCCCCACCACTATCGGCGGCCTGCTTTCCGCGATTGGCGTGGCGGGGATGAGCCGGATGCTGGGCGCGAACGTCATCGCCACCAGCGGACGCGCCGTTGAAGCGGCGGGTGACGTAGACGTGCTGCTGCTGGATAAAACCGGGACCATCACCCTGGGCAATCGTCAGGCCTCTGACTTTCTACCTGCTCCCGGCGTGGATGAAAAAACGCTGGCTGACGCGGCGCAGCTTTCCTCGCTGGCCGATGAAACGCCGGAAGGCCGCAGTATCGTGATCCTCGCCAAGCAGCGCTTTAACCTGCGCCAGCGCGACGTTCAGAGCCTGCACGCCACGTTCGTGCCCTTCACAGCGCAAACCCGAATGAGCGGAATTAACATTCAGGACCGGATGATCCGTAAAGGGTCCGTTGATGCCATTCGCCGTCATATTGAAGCCAATAATGGACACTTCCCCCCGGAAGTCGACAACCTGGTGGAAAGCGTGGCGCGTCAGGGAGCAACCCCGCTGGTGGTGGCGGAAGGTGCAAGCGTTCTGGGGGTTATCGCCCTGAAGGATATCGTTAAAGGCGGTATTAAAGAGCGTTTCGCCCAGATGCGTAAGATGGGCATTAAAACAGTGATGATCACCGGGGATAACCGTCTGACTGCGGCGGCCATTGCCGCCGAAGCGGGCGTGGATGATTTCCTTTCCGAAGCGACGCCGGAAGCGAAGCTGGCACTCATTCGCCAGTATCAGGCGGAAGGCCGTCTGGTGGCGATGACCGGCGACGGCACCAACGACGCCCCAGCGCTGGCGCAGGCCGACGTGGCGGTGGCGATGAACTCCGGTACCCAGGCGGCAAAAGAGGCGGGCAACATGGTGGATCTCGACTCGAACCCGACCAAGCTGATCGAAGTGGTACATATCGGGAAGCAGATGCTGATGACGCGCGGCTCGCTGACCACGTTCAGTATCGCCAACGACGTGGCGAAGTATTTCGCCATCATTCCGGCGGCTTTTGCGGCAACCTACCCGCAGTTGAATGCCCTGAACGTGATGCACCTGCACTCTCCGGCCTCGGCCATTTTGAGCGCGGTGATCTTCAACGCGCTGATTATTGTCTTTCTTATTCCGCTGGCGCTGAAAGGGGTGAGCTATAAGCCGCTGACGGCCGCCGCCATGCTGCGCCGTAACCTGTGGATTTACGGTCTGGGTGGGCTGGGGGTGCCCTTTATTGGGATCAAGGTTATCGACATGCTGTTAACGCTGTTCGGGCTGGTTTAAAAGGTGGATCCAATGACGATGTTACGTCCCGCTATACTGTTGTTTATTCTGCTGTCTCTGATTACCGGCGGGCTTTACCCGCTGATGACTACCGCGCTGGGCCAGTGGTGGTTTAAAGATCAGGCCAACGGCTCGCTGATTATCCAGAACGGTGAAAACCGCGGCTCGCGTCTGATTGGGCAGAACTTTACGGACCCGCGCTACTTCCAGGGACGCCCTTCCGCCACTGCGGAAAGCCCGTATAATCCAATGGCCTCCGGCGGCAGCAATCTGGCTGGCAGTAATCCTGACCTGGACAAAGCCGTTGCTGAACGCGTTGCCGCCCTGCGCGCCGCGAATCCGCAGGCCAGCCGTGAGGTGCCGGTTGAGCTGATCACCGCTTCCGCGAGCGGGCTGGATTACAGCCTGACGCCGGATGCGGTGGTGTGGCAGATCCCACGCGTGGCAGCCGCCCGTCAGCTGACCGTCGAGCAGGTGAGCCAGCTGGTTGCAGAACATACGCAAAAGCCGCTGGTCAGCTTTATCGGCATGCCGGTAGTGAATATTGTTGAGCTGAATCTGGCGCTGGACGCGCTAAGGAAAAACTAAATGACCGACGAGCCCATGCGCCCGGATCCGGACAGGCTGCTTGAACAGACGGCTGAAGCCCACCGCGGCAAGCTGAAAATTTTCTTCGGCGCCTGCGCGGGCGTCGGGAAAACCTTCGCCATGCTGACGGAAGCCCAGCGGCTTCGGGCGCAGGGGCTTGATATTCTCATCGGCGTGGTGGAAACCCACGGTCGCAAAGAGACGGCTGCGCTGCTGACGGGGCTGGCGACGCAGCCGCCCCAGCGTATCAGCCATCGCGGGCGGCTGGTCACGGAGTTTGATCTTGATGCCGCCCTCGCCCGCCGCCCTGCCCTGATCCTGATGGACGAACTAGCGCACAGCAATGCGCCAGGCTCCCGCCATCCGAAGCGCTGGCAGGATGTTGAGGAGCTGCTTGAGGCAGGCATTGACGTCTTCACCACGGTGAATGTTCAGCATCTGGAAAGCCTGAACGACGTAGTGAGCGGCGTAACCGGTATCCAGGTGCGGGAAACCGTCCCCGATCCGTTTTTTGATTCTGCCGATGAAGTCGTACTGGTTGACCTGCCGCCGGACGATCTACGCCAGCGCCTGCACGAAGGCAAAGTGTATATTGCCGGCCAGGCCGAACGCGCCATCGAACATTTTTTCCGCAAAGGAAACCTGATTGCCCTGCGCGAGCTGGCCCTGCGCCGCACCGCCGATCGCGTTGATGACCAGATGCGCGCCTGGCGAGACCTACAGGGACAAGAGCGCGTCTGGCACACGCGGGACGCCATTCTGTTATGCATTGGTCACGGCAGCGGCAACGAAAAACTGGTTCGCACCGCCGCCCGGCTGGCAGCGAAATTTGGCAGCGTCTGGCACGCGGTCTACGTCGAAACGCCGCAGCTGCATGGTCTGCCAGAAAATCAGCGTCGCGCCATTTTGAGCGCGCTGCGGCTGGCGCAGGAGCTGGGTGCCGAAACCGCCACCCTTTCCGAACCGCAGGAAGATAAAGCCATTCTGCGCTACGCGCGCGAGCACAACCTGGGCAAGATTGTCATTGGACGTCGACAGCATCGCCGCTGGTTTAGCCGCGAATCTTTTGCCGACAGGCTGGCCCGCCGCGCGCCGGATCTTGATTTAGTCATCGTCGCGCTGGATGACAAGCCCGCCCCTCTGCCCAACCGTACGCCGGATGCTCGCACCTTTGGCGATAAATGGCGCATTCAGATCCGGGGTTGCCTGGTGGCCGTGGTCCTTTGCGCCCTGATTACGGTGATTGCCAGCCAGTGGCTCATCGCCTTCGACGCCGCCAATCTGGTCATGATTTATCTGCTCGGCGTCGTTGTGGTCGCGCTCTTTTATGGCCGCTGGCCGTCGGTGCTGGCAACGGTGATCAACGTCATCAGCTTCGACCTTTTTTTTATCGCTCCGCGCGGGACGCTTGCTGTCTCGGACGTGCAGTACATTCTGACCTTTGCCGTGATGCTTACCGTCGGGCTGGTGATCGGGAATCTGACGGCAGGCGTACGCTACCAGGCACGCATTGCCCGCTATCGCGAGCAGCGCACGCGCCATCTGTATGAAATGTCAAAATCGCTGGCGGTTGGCCGCACGCAGCGGGATATCGTGCAGACCAGCGAGCAGTTTATTCGTTCGACCTTTCATGCCAGTAACCTGATTTTGCTCCCCGACGAACAGGGGCGCCTTCGCCCGCTGACCTCCCCTTCGGGGATGACGCCCTGGGATGAAGCGATTGCCCGCTGGAGTTTCGATAAGGGGTTACCTGCCGGCGCCGGCACCGACACGCTGCCCGGCGTGCCTTACCAGATCCTGCCGCTGCGCAGCGCGGATAAAAATCACGGGCTGGTCATCGTCGAGCCGTCTAACCTGCGTCAGCTGATGATCCCAGAGCAGCAGCGCCTGCTGGAAACCTTCACCCTGCTGGTCGCCAGCGCCCTTGAACGGCTGGCGCTCACCGCCAGCGAAGAGCAGGCGCGGCTGGCAAGCGAGCGCGAAAGTATTCGCAATTCGCTGCTGGCAGCGCTGTCTCACGATTTGCGCACCCCGCTTACCGTGCTGTTTGGCCAGTCCGAAATTCTGACGCTGGATCTGGCGGCGGAAGGATCAAAGCACGCGATGCAGGCCAGCGAAATTCGCCAGCACGTGCTGAATACCACGCGCCTGGTGAACAACCTGCTGGACATGGCGCGCATTCAGTCCGGCGGGTTTAACCTCAAAAAAGAGTGGCTCACCCTTGAGGAGGTTGTCGGCAGTGCGCTGAAGATGCTGGAGCCGGGTCTCGGCGGGCGCCATATTGAGCTGGACATGCCGGAACCCCTGACGTTAATCCATGTGGATGGCCCGCTGTTTGAGCGCGTGCTGATTAATCTGCTGGAAAACGCGGCTAAATACGCCGGGACAAAGGCCCGGCTGGGGATTGCTGCCAGGGTGGATAAACGTGTGCTGCGGCTCGACGTCTGGGATAACGGGCCGGGTATTCCGGCCGGTCAGGAGCGCGCCATATTCGAAAAATTTGCGCGCGGTAATAAGGAATCCGCCATTCCGGGCGTTGGGCTGGGTCTGGCGATCTGCCAGGCGATTGTCGACGTGCATGGTGGCACCATTTCCGCAGAGAACCGCCCGGAAGGTGGGGCACGCTTTTGTGTTACACTTCCTCTTGAAACCCCACCAGAACTTGATGAATTACCAGAGGATTTGTGATTAACGTTCTGATTGTTGAAGATGAGCTCGCTATCAGCCGATTTCTGCGTACCGCGCTGGAAGGCGACGGCTTGCGCGTGCATGAAGCCGGTACGCTTCAACGGGGGTTAATTGAAGCCGCCACCCGCAAGCCAGATCTGGTGATCCTGGATCTGGGACTTCCGGATGGCGACGGCATCGATTTTATTCGTGAGGTGCGTCAGTGGAGCCAGATGCCCATTCTGGTGCTCTCTGCCCGCACCGAAGAGACGGATAAAATCGCCGCGCTGGATGCCGGAGCGGATGATTATCTGATCAAACCGTTTGGCATTGGCGAGTTACAGGCCCGGCTTCGTGTGGCGCTGCGTCGACACAGTGCCACGTCCTCTTCCGATCCGGTGTACGCCTTTGGCGATATTCGCGTCGATCTTGCCGCCCGCCGCATCGTGCGAGGGGAAGAAGAGATCCACCTTACGCCTATCGAATTTCGTCTGCTGGCCGTGCTGCTCAATAACCACGGAAAAGTGTTAACGCAGCGACAGCTGTTAAGCCAGGTCTGGGGACCGAATGCTGTCGAGCATAGTCACTATTTACGCATTTATATGGGACACCTTCGCCAGAAACTTGAAGCCGATCCCGCGCGTCCTCGTCATTTATTAACAGAAACCGGTATCGGATATCGGTTTATGATCTGAATAAGTATTCACTTTAATTTTAAATAAAGAACATACCAGCCTAAATATAGCCATGAAAATAACGATGAGAGTATTTTCATGGCTATATTCGCCCTCTTTAAACACAATAAAAACATCAATTTAACACCGAACCAACAAAACAGCATTTTGATCTGCGTTATTCACTCAAAACGACTAATTATTTCTGAAATGATCGGTTATTGGTGATCTGTTTCACAGTTAATCCCTTTTTCCTGGATAAAATGACCATGCTTTCAATTACTGAAAGGAAACTGAACATGGAAAACAATAATCGTTTAATGCCCCATATAAGGCGGACAACACATATCATGATGTTTGCCCACCGTAACTGTTTTGACTTTCATCTCTTTAACGCCCGGTAGTCCTTCGACTTCTGGCGCATCTGCTTACAGGTTATCCTGAAAAACGCTATTTTACAGGCTGTTGCCTGTGAACACCTGCGCTCACTCCTTGTGATTCAGATTCTCCGCAACCGGGCGGACTGAATTCTACTCCGCAAAAAAGCAATTAACTGATTTCGTATCAGCGGACACGCTTTGCTTTTTTTTCCGGAAATAATCGATTTCTTTACCGCAAGAAGTCGAGGGCCCCATATTGCCTGAAATAAAGAGATAAAGATGAAAACGTTAAAAATTGCCGTCAGCCGTGCCTGCCCTGAATGCTTTACCACTTCGCGCGACATCGTGGATATCACCGCATCAGATTATATTGATGTGGCAGCCGTGGTTCTGGCCGTCAGCGATATTTTCAATGGCGCCATAGAAGAAATAGAAGCCACGGGATTCGGCATCCCGGTGTTTATTGCCACGCATAAAGAAGAAAGGGTTCCGGCTGAATTTCTGTCGCGTATTCACGGCGTTTTTGAGTACTCTGACACCAGCAATGCGTACTACGGACGCCAGCTTGAAGCGGCTGCGCAGAAGTACGAAACCCAGCTCCGCCCGCCGTTCTTCCGCGCGCTGGTCGATTACGTCCAGCAGGGGAACAGCGCGTTTGACTGCCCCGGACATCAGGGAGGCCAGTTCTTCCGCCGCCATCCGGCCGGAAACCAGTTTGTCGATTTCTTTGGCGAAACGCTTTTCCGCGCCGATCTGTGCAATGCCGACGTGGCAATGGGCGATCTGCTGATCCACGAAGGCGCGCCATGCATCGCCCAGCAGCATGCGGCAAAAGTCTTTAATGCGGATAAAACCTACTTCGTGCTGAACGGCACCTCCTCTTCCAACAAGGTGGTGCTCAATGCCCTGCTCACGCCAGGCGATCTGGTGCTGTTCGATCGCAATAACCATAAATCTAATCACCACGGGGCGCTGTTACAGGCGGGCGCGACGCCGGTGTATCTGGAAACGGCGCGCAACCCGTACGGGTTTATCGGCGGTATCGACGCACACTGTTTCGACGAGAGCTACCTGCGGGAGCTGGTGTCAGAGGTCGCGCCTGGCCGTGCGCGGGATAAACGTCCGTTCCGTCTGGCGGTGATCCAGCTGGGCACCTACGACGGTACCATTTATAACGCCCGTCAGGTGGTGGATAAGATTGGTCACCTGTGCGATTACATTCTGTTTGACTCCGCCTGGGTGGGTTACGAGCAGTTTATCCCGATGATGGCCGACTGCTCGCCGCTGCTGCTGGAGCTGAACGAAAACGATCCGGGCATTCTGGTGACCCAGTCGGTGCATAAGCAGCAGGCGGGCTTCTCGCAAACCTCGCAAATCCATAAGAAGGACAGCCACATAAAAGGCCAGCCGCGCTATGTCCCGCATAAACGCCTCAACAACGCCTTTATGATGCACGCCTCCACCAGCCCGTTTTATCCGCTGTTTGCCGCCCTGGATATCAACGCCCGCATGCACGAGGGGCAAAGTGGGCGCAACATGTGGATGGACTGCGTGGTGACGGGTATCGAAGCGCGGAAACTGATCCTTCAGAACTGTCAGTTTATTCGTCCGTTCGTGCCGGAGACGGTGGACGGCCGTCCATGGGAAAGCTGGGATACGGCCGAGATTGCTACCGATCTGCGCTTCTTCCATTTCGTTCCGGGCGAACGCTGGCACGCCTTTGAGGGATATGCCGAGCATCAGTATTTTATCGATCCCTGCAAACTGCTGCTGACTACGCCGGGCATCAACGCCCGCACCGGTGAGTACGATGATTTCGGCGTGCCCGCCACCATCCTCGCCAACTTCCTGCGTGAAAACGGTATCGTGCCGGAAAAATGCGACCTCAATTCCATTCTGTTCCTGCTCACCCCGGCGGAGGACATGGGCAAATTGCAGCAGCTCGTCGCCCAGCTGGTGCGCTTCGAAAAACTGCTCCAGAGCGATGTGCCGCTGAAAGAGGTTCTGCCCTCTCTTTATAAGCAACATCCGGAACGTTATGCGGATTATACCCTGCGTCAGATTTGTCAGGAGATGCATGACCTCTACGCCCGCCATAACGTGAAGCAACTGCAAAAAGAGATGTTCCGCAAGTCTCACTTCCCACGCGTCATGATGAACCCGCAGGAGGCGAACTATGCCTATCTGCGCGGTGAGGTCGAGCTGGTGTCCCTGCGCGACGCGGAAGGCCGTATCGCCGCGGAAGGCGCGCTGCCTTACCCACCGGGGGTGTTGTGCGTGGTGCCGGGAGAAGTCTGGGGCGGTTCCGTGCTGCGCTATTTCGCCGCGCTGGAAGACGGGATCAATCTGCTGCCGGGTTTTGCGCCGGAGTTACAGGGGGTTTACGTCGAGGAGTGTGACGGTCGCAAACAGGTGCGCTGCTACGTCATCAAACAACCTGCCGCTCAGCCATCGCTGCTGAAAGGAGAAAAATTATGAGTAAGGCCAACAAGATGGGCGTGGTGCAACTCACTATTCTCACCATGGTGAATATGATGGGTTCGGGGATCATCATGCTCCCCACCAAGCTCGCTGAAGTGGGGACGATTTCGATTATCTCCTGGCTTGTTACCGCCGTGGGTTCGATGGCGCTGGCGTGGGCGTTTGCCAAGTGCGGCATGTTCAGCCGCAAGTCCGGCGGGATGGGCGGCTATGCCGAATATGCGTTTGGTAAGTCCGGTAACTTTATGGCGAACTATACCTATGGCGTGTCGCTGCTGATCGCCAATGTGGCGATTGCCATTTCCGCTGTCGGTTACGGCACAGAGCTGTTTGGCGCGACGCTGACCCCGGTGCAAATTGGGCTGGCGACCATCGGCGTGCTCTGGATCTGCACCGTCGCTAACTTTGGCGGCGCGCGCATCACCGGACAGCTCAGCAGCATCACCGTCTGGGGCGTCATCATCCCGGTTGTCGGCCTGTGCATCATCGGCTGGTTCTGGTTCAGCCCGTCGCTGTACGCCAATTCCTGGAATCCGCATCACGTACCGTTCTTCACCGCCGTGGGATCGTCCATCGCCATGACGCTGTGGGCCTTCCTCGGGCTGGAGTCGGCCTGTGCGAATGCGGAAGTGGTGGAAAACCCGGAGAAAAATGTGCCGATCGCGGTACTCGGCGGGACGCTGGGGGCGGCGGTGATCTATATCGTCTCGACCAACGTGATTGCGGGAATTGTGCCCAACATGGATCTGGCTAACTCCACGGCGCCGTTCGGACTGGCGTTTGCGCAGATGTTTACGCCGGAGGTAGGGAAAGTGATCATGGGACTGATGGTGATGTCCTGCTGCGGCTCGCTGCTGGGCTGGCAGTTCACCATCGCCCAGGTATTCAAATCTTCCGCTGACGAAGGTTATTTCCCGAAAATCTTCTCCCGCGTCACCAAAGCGGATGCACCGGTGCAGGGCATGCTGGCGATTGTCATCTTCCAGAGCGGATTGTCGCTGATGACCATTAGCCCGTCGCTGAACAGCCAGTTTAACGTGCTGGTCAACCTGGCGGTGGTGACGAACATCATTCCGTACATTCTGTCGATGGCGGCGCTGGTGATTATTCAGAAGGTGGCGAAGGTGGATCCGCGCAAAGCCCGGGCGGCCAATATCGTGGCGCTGATTGGGGCGATTTACAGCTTCTATGCGCTCTACTCGTCCGGTCAGGAGGCGATGCTGTATGGGGCGATGGTGACATTCATGGGCTGGACGCTGTACGGTCTGGTCTCACCACGGTTTGAACTGAAGAATAAACATAGTTAAAAAAGAAGCCCGGTGGCGCTGGCGCTTACCGCGCCTACGAGGTCAATGCAAAACGGCAACCCTGAGGTTGCCGTTTTTTATGTTTTCTCCCTCTCCCAGTGGGAGAGGGCCGGGGTGAGGGCATCAGCCCGCACCAGATCACGACTTACGCGTTTTTCAGCACTTCGCTGACAATCTCTACCGCTTCTTTCTCAATCTGCTGACGGTGCTCAGCGCCGAGGAAGCTTTCACAATAGATTTTGTACGCATCTTCCGTACCGGATGGACGCGCGGCGAACCAGCCGTTTTCGGTCATCACTTTCAGGCCGCCGATCGATGCGCCGTTACCCGGCGCCGCCGTCAGACGCGCGGTGATCGGGTCACCTGCCAGGGTACTGGCACTGACCATCTCCGGAGAGAGTTTTGACAGAGCTGCTTTTTGCGCAGACGTGGCGCCAGCCTGAATACGGTTATAGCTTGGCGCACCAAAACGTTCCGCCAGCTCGTTGTAATGTTCCTGCGGGTTCTTACCGGTGACCGCGGTGATTTCCGCCGCCAGCAGGCACATGATGATGCCGTCTTTATCGGTTGACCATGGGGTGCCGTCGAAGCGCAGGAAGGATGCCCCCGCGCTCTCTTCACCGCCAAACCCGAAGCTGCCGTCGTGCAGACCGTCAACAAACCACTTGAAGCCCACCGGCACTTCCACCAGCTTGCGGCCCAGCGCATCGACCACACGGTCAATCATGGCGGAAGAGACCAGCGTTTTACCCACCGCGACCTCTTTGCCCCACTGCGGACGGTGCTGGAAGAGATAGTTAATCGCAACAGCCAGGTAGTGGTTCGGGTTCATCAGCCCGGCAGGGGTGACGATACCGTGGCGGTCGTAGTCCGGGTCATTGGCAAACGCCAGATCGAACTTGTCGCGCAGCGCCAGCAGGCCAGCCATTGCGCATTCGGAGGAGCAGTCCATACGGATCGCGCCGTCTTTGTCCAGGTGCATAAAGCGGAAGGTCTGATCGACGTGATCGTTCACGATGGTCAGATCCAGCTTGTAGTGCTCGGCAATGCGTTTCCAGTATTCAATACCGGAGCCGCCCAGTGGATCCACGCCCAGCTTCAGACCGGCTTTCTGGATAGCGGCCATATCAACGATATCCGCCAGCCCTTCCACGAACGGCTGCACCAGATCCTGCTCTTTCACGTGGCCGGAGGCCATGGCTTCATCCAGCGAGATGCGTTTCACACCGTTCAGACCGTTAGCCAGTAACGCGTTGGCACGATCTTCCACCACTTTCGTGACGTTGGTATCCGCCGGGCCACCGTTAGGTGGGTTGTACTTGATGCCGCCATCTTCCGGTGGGTTGTGGGACGGGGTGATCACAATGCCGTCAGCCTGCGCGCCACCTTTTTTGTTGTGTACCAGAATAGCGTTAGAAACCGCTGGCGTTGGCGTAAAACCGTTGTTCTCCTGAACAATCACGTCTACGCCGTTCGCCGCCAGCACTTCCAGCACGGAGATAAAAGCAGGTTCAGACAGGGCGTGGGTATCTTTCCCTACATAGCACGGACCGGTGACGCCATTTTTGGCGCGCTCTTCCGCGATGGCCTGAGCAATGGCCAGAATGTGCGGTTCGTTAAAGCTGTGGCGCGCCGCACTACCGCGGTGGCCAGATGTACCAAACTTCACTGCGTGTTCTGCGTTGCCCACCACCGGCTTCAGCACGTAGTACTGCGCGGTCAGTTGAGCGACGTTAATCAAATCGCGTTGTTGTGCAGGTTGTCCTGCACGGCTGTGATTTGCCATTGCCTGGTCCTTCTGATGCAAGGGTTAAATTGTACCGCAAACCTTTTCGATCAATTCCGCCGGGAACTGCATGGACTGCATGATATGTTCGATCATGCTGCACTTACGGCCCGTATTGGTGTTGGTGATCACCCAGTATGGTGTACCGGGAACGTGTTTGGGTTTGGTTTGGTTGCCATTTTGCAGCAGGGTCTGCTCGTCGCCTGCGAAGTAAACGCGCGTGCGACCGTGCAGCGACTCTGTCGCTTCTGCAAATGCGTTGTTATCCAGTGAGTAAAGTGTAGACAGCACCAGCATAAAGCGGTTAACCGCCTTTTTCTGCTCGGCATATTCATCGGACAGCAGCAGCTCGCGCATCGCTCGCACTTTGTCTTTTGCCGGCATGACGGCAGGTTTTACTTGTGCAACAACGCTCGGCTGAGACACGACATCTTTAGTGACAGGAGTGGGCTGTGAGGCGGCGGAAATTTTGAGCATGCGCCGTAAAATGTCGGACGCGCTCTCCCCAATATGCCGCGTCTGGCTGGCAATATACTGATAGAGTTCGTCATCAACTTCGATTGTTTTCATCTTAATCCAGTGCGATATCTTATCTGAATACAAGTCGTTGAGATTATAAGGTCAAATCCCAACAGCGGATAGCGTCAAACCAGGTTGGCGGCAAAAGTCAGATTAAACTGGATCCTTGCCCCCGGGCGGCAGAATGGTCAACATGATACCCTAACCTGACAAACCTAAAAAAAGAACTTTGCCATGAAATTGAATACCCGAGCGCAAACTGCACAATCGCCGAACAATAATTCTCCCATCGTACTGGTTCACGGCCTGTTTGGTAGCCTGGATAATCTGGGTGTGCTTGCGCGCGATTTAGTGGCCGATCACGCGATCCTCCAGGTTGATATGCGCAATCACGGTCTTTCTGGGCGCTCGGAGGAGATGACCTACGCAGCCATGGCGCAGGATCTGCGGGACACCCTCGATGCGAATAATATCCAGAAAGCGACGCTTATCGGGCATTCAATGGGCGGCAAAGCGGTGATGGCGCTCACTGCGCTGGCCCCTGAGCGAATTTCCGGGCTGGTGGTCATCGACGTTGCGCCCGTCAATTACGACGTTCGCCGTCACGATGAGATTTTTGCCGCCATCAATGCGGTCACCGAAGCGGGTGTCGCAACCCGCCAGCAGGCGGCTGCCGTTATGCGTGAGCATCTTGATGAGGAAGGCGTGGTCCAGTTCCTGCTGAAATCGTTTGTTGACGGACAATGGCGCTTTAACGTCCCGGTATTGTGGGATCAGTATTCGCATATTGTGGGCTGGGAAACCGTCCCCGCCTGGCCGCACCCTACCCTTTTTATTCGCGGCGGCAACTCCCCTTACGTCACTGATGCATACCGTGACACGCTGCTGGCGCAATTCCCGCAGGCTCGCGCTCACGTTATTGCGGGTGCCGGGCACTGGGTACACGCGGAAAAACCGGATGCCGTCCTGCGCGCCATTCGCCGCTATCTTACTGATACAGCGAATTGATTAAAAAGCCAGCGACCGGAAGACGACGGGCTTCCAGTCGTTGGCGTGTGGATTTGGGTGATGTATGATGGCGCGCTTATCGCCCGGGCATTAGCAGGGCGGCGTGTTTCCCCCGAAGTCTCAGAATCATGGCCAAAGAACAAACGGACCGTACGACACTAGATCTGTTCGCGAATGAGCGTCGACCGGGACGACCGAAAACGAATCCGCTTTCGCGCGATGAACAGCTGCGTATCAATAAACGCAACCAGCTTAAACGCGATAAAAATCGTGGGCTTAAGCGTGTCGAACTGAAGCTGAATGCCGATGCCGTCGATGCGCTTAACGAGTTAGCTGACGCGCGCAACATCAGCCGCAGCGAACTGATCGAAGAGATGCTGATCGCCCAGCTTGAGACGTTACGCGGCAAGGCGTGAGTCAGAAAATCCCCAATATTACCTTTTTCATGTAGCACAGAGTGCAGTCCTGCGTGATAGCTGTTTCCGCAGGGTTGCCTGTTCTGCTATTATTGCCCTTATCCGTGGACAATTTGCGCCACCATACCATTAAGTTTCAAGAGGTTATTTTACTCATGGCAATCATCGGCATTTTCTTTGGCAGTGATACCGGCAATACTGAAAATATCGCAAAAAACATTCAAAAACAGCTCGGTAAAGACGTTGCTGATGTGCATGACATCGCCAAGAGCAGCAAAGAAGATCTCGAGGGCTATGACATCCTGCTGCTGGGCATCCCGACCTGGTACTACGGTGAAGCACAGTGTGACTGGGACGATTTCTTCCCGACGCTGGAAGAAGTAGACTTCAACGGCAAGCTGGTTGCCCTGTTTGGCTGTGGCGATCAGGAAGACTATGCTGAGTATTTCTGTGATGCGCTGGGCACTATTCGCGACATCATTGAGCCACGCGGTGCGGCGATCGTCGGTCACTGGCCAACGGCGGGTTACCATTTCGAAGCGTCCAAAGGTCTGGCAGATGACGATCACTTCGTTGGCCTGGCCATTGATGAAGACCGTCAGCCAGAGCTGACCGCTGAGCGTGTAGAAAAATGGGTTAAGCAGGTTCGTGAAGAGCTGAACCTGGACGATATCCTTAACGCCTGATATCCCTGCGGCGCAACTCCGGTTGCGCCCGTTTTCCAGGTAAAACCGATTAAATTAATTGCTACAAACTTTTAACTTTTTCGCCCAGACCTGTACAATATCCCCCTGGTAAAAAGTGGGTGCCATCGAACAAGTTTGTTGGTGATACCACGTTTTTATAAGCATACTTTGCTTGAGACTTGCAGTTTTCATTTAGCCATGGCAGTTCTATAATGAGACGCATTATCCCAAGTGCATTTTCTGTCACTTCTTCTTTTGAAGTGAATCGTTTAGCAACAGGACAGATTCCGCATGACTGACAACAATACCGCATTAAAGAAAGCTGGCCTGAAAGTAACGCTTCCTCGGTTAAAAATCCTTGAAGTGCTTCAGGGGCCAGACAATCACCATGTCAGTGCGGAAGACCTTTATAAGCGTCTTATCGATATGGGTGAAGAGATTGGGCTGGCAACCGTCTATCGTGTGCTGAACCAGTTTGATGACGCGGGCATTGTTACTCGTCATAATTTCGAAGGCGGTAAATCCGTGTTCGAGCTGACTCAGCAGCATCACCACGATCACCTGATCTGCCTCGACTGTGGCAAGGTCATTGAATTTAGCGATGATTCCATTGAATCACGCCAGCGTGAAATCGCCGCCCGTCATGGCATCCGCCTGACCAACCACAGCCTGTACCTGTACGGTCACTGCGCTGAAGGCGATTGCCGCGAAGACGACCACGCGCACGACGCGAAATAATATCGTGTTCATACTCTGAGCCAGCCGTAAGGTTGGCTTTTTTTTGCCTGAAAAAAGTCCGGTGGCGCTGCGCTTACCGGGCCTACGGGCTGTGACACCGTTGTAGGCCCGGTAAGCGCAGCGCCACCGGGCATAAAGCAACTTATTTATTGTTATTGCGAATCTCGTCCCAGATCTTATCGCAACGCTTCGCCACTTCCTGATCGTTACCGCTTTTCCGCGCCTGGATACAGGCCTGGTAATCCATCACGCGAACATTTTCCTGCGTCGCAAACTGCTCATGCGCTTTCTCTTTTTTCAGCACATTCAGCACGCTCTGGCAGGCTTCAATCTTCTCTGGCGATCCTTGTGCTGTATTGATGCAGGCGCTATACGCCTCCTTCAGACGGGAGTCTTCTTTCTGCGCCTGATCCTGCGCACACGCCACCAGCCCCGATGCCAGCAGCGCAACGATTACCATTTTTTTCATCATATGCAGTCTCCATGCAGGCGGGATTTCGCCCGCCTGCGTATTCATCAGAAGATTGTGAATGGCGCAATGACCATGAATTTCACGTCACGTTCATCCTGGAAGATGTTGCCGTAACCGCCCGCGTAGCTCGGGATATCGGAGTGGTTGTCATACTGGGTGAAGTGCAGTTTGAACATCGTGCCTTTCGCACGGCCCTCCTGAAGGGTGTAAATCGCATCCAGACTGTATGAAGACTCTTTCAGACGGTAATTCGGATCGTAGTAGGCGTCTGGCGTAGCCATATCTGCTGGCTTCGCGTCCCAGGCGTACGCGTAGGACGCACCCACTGCCCAGCCAGGCAGGTTCCAGTTCTTCAGGTCATACATTGCGCCGAAGAAGACCGCCTTTTCGCCGTCGGCGTTGAAGTCAGAGCGGTTATCCCACCAGATATCCAGACGACCATTGGAAGAGGCGTAGGTTGGCGTCATACGTTGCAGGAAGTAGCCCTGCTGCCCTTCTGCCTTGACCCATGTTCCCTCCAGACGTAAATCAACCTGACCTACCTTGTAGCCGAAGGTCAACGCCTGTAACCACGCGGTGCCGTCATAGATATCATTTACGCTGCCATCACTGACTTTGTCGCGCGTACCGTAGAACTGATAGCTGGTGCTCAGCGGGCTACCCGCGATATCAAATTTGTAGCTGGCTTTAGCAAAGTACTGATCGATATAGCCTTCAGCCTGACCAAAAGCAGCTTCCAGCACCAGATCGTTTTTGAAGTCGTACTTCGCCCCCAGCGAGTGGAGATAATCAACTTTGGTTTTTTTATCGTTCTGATAGAACTTGTCCATCTCAATGTGCCACGGCGCTTTGTACTCGTTGGTCCACATATAGGAGAAGCTCAACGCCCCCGCATCGCCGTAGTCAAAATTAGCACCGGCTTCCGCACCCTGATAAGTGCCTGGCATAAAGCTCCAGTGCGGTGCTAACAGCGTCTGACCGGTTGGCTGGATATAACCTCCACGCGCCCAGACCGGACCATATTTGAATTTTGCAGCCGCTTTATACAGGCTGATTCCGCTTTTATCGCCGGACCAGTCTTCGTCGTAGGCTTTATTGCTGGAGGAGAACGCAATTTCGTTCGGATGGCCGCTGTCGCCATTTTCGGCCATTTCAATTGCGGTGAACGCTGCGATATCGATCCCGAACATATCGGCGGCATATCCCGACTGAAAATCCAGGTTGGCGTTCCAGGTCGAGTGAGAAAGGTTGGTTTTGTATTTATCTTCAGTGACGTCTTTACGGTCACGCTCACGCTGCCAGTAATAAATACCGCCCGTGAGGGTGGAATCTTCAATGAAACCTGCTGCTTTTGCCTCTGGCGCAACCACCAGGCCCGACATTGCTGTCACACCGGCGATAGCCAGCGCCAGCGCACTACGTTTGCCACTGAACGTACGCATAGATTATTCCTCTTTGACGAATTAAAACGCCTTAAACGGCGAAAAACAGAAAAGACCAAGTGGTCAGGGGTAGTCAGAAATACCCTCGAATTAACTACCGTCTTTAGGTTATTTTTCGCGACGCGAATTATCAATGCTTTTAATCAGGCAAAAGTCAGGATTATGACGAAGAGCACATATTTCGTAGTGCTTTGTAACATTTACCGGGAAGCGAGTACTGGCGGGGGAATGCGCTAATTTTCAGTAAGTAACATTGATATTGTGAATATATTTTTCAGCGTTTCTGTTTTTGGAAAACAACAAACTTTTTTTAAATAAAATAAGTAGCACCACATTGACCTGGAATGTTGGCTTTAAATGATTATGCCAATGCTTAACGACATGATCGTTAAATAAAAAAACGCCGCATTACGCGGCGTTTGTTTCTCATTGACCAGGGCAGCGTTATTATTCGCCGATCTTAGTCCAGGTATCACGCAGACCGACGGTACGGTTAAATACCGGTTTTTCTTCCGTGCTGTAACGGCTGTCCAGGCAGAAGTAACCCTCACGTTCAAACTGGAACGCTTTACCGGCTTCAGCGGCTTTCAGAGACGGCTCGGCATACCCCTGCTTGATAATCAGCGACTCAGGGTTGATAACCGCCAGGAAGTCCTCCGCAGCGCCTGGGTTAGGTACGCTGAACAGACGATCGTAGAGACGGATCTCAACCGGCAGCGCATGCTGCGCACTCACCCAGTGGATCACACCTTTCACTTTACGGCCATCCGCCGGATCTTTACTCAGCGTCTCTGCGTCGTACGTACAGAAGATGGTCGTGATGTTACCTTCCGAATCTTTCTCTACGCGCTCGGCTTTGATCACATAGGCGTTACGAAGACGCACTTCTTTGCCCAGCACCAGACGCTTGTACTGCTTGTTCGCTTCTTCGCGGAAGTCGGCGCGATCGATCCAGATTTCACCGCTGAACGGCACGTCGCGGGTGCCCATTTCCGGTTTGTTCGGATGGTTAGGCATCGAGACCAGTTCGCTTCCGCCCTGCGGATAGTTTTCGATGACCAGTTTCACTGGATCGATCACTGCCATCGCGCGCGGCGCGTTTTCGTTCAGGTCTTCGCGAATGCAGGATTCCAGAGACGCCATTTCGATGGTGTTGTCCTGCTTGGTAACGCCAATACGTTTGCAGAACTCACGAATGGACGCCGAGGTATAGCCACGACGACGCAGGCCAGAGATGGTCGGCATACGCGGGTCGTCCCAGCCTTCAACGTGCTTGTCGGTGACCAGCAGGTTCAGCTTACGCTTGGACATCACGGTGTATTCCAGGTTCAGACGAGAGAACTCGTACTGACGCGGATGCACAGGAATGGTGATGTTATCCAGCACCCAGTCGTACAGACGACGGTTGTCCTGGAATTCCAGCGTGCACAGAGAGTGCGTAATGCCTTCCAGCGCATCGCTGATGCAGTGGGTGAAGTCGTACATCGGGTAGATGCACCACTTGTTACCGGTCTGGTGGTGTTCAGCGAACTTAATGCGGTACAGCACCGGATCGCGCATCACGATGAACGGAGACGCCATATCGATTTTGGCACGCAGACACGCTTTACCTTCTTCGAAGCCACCGGCACGCATTTTTTCAAACAGCGCCAGGTTCTCTTCCACGCTACGATCGCGGAACGGGCTGTTTTTACCAGGCTGAGTCAGCGTACCGCGGTATTCACGGATTTCGTCAGCAGACAATTCGTCGACGTATGCCAGACCTTTGTTAATCAGTTCAACCGCATAGGCATACAGCTGATCGAAGTAGTCTGAGGAGTAGCAGATATCGCCAGACCAGTTGAAGCCCAGCCATTGCACGTCGTTTTTAATCGACTCAACGTATTCGATGTCTTCTTTTACTGGGTTGGTGTCATCGAAACGCAGGTTGCACTGCCCCTGGTAATCTTGCGCAATACCAAAGTTCAGGCAGATCGATTTGGCGTGACCAATGTGCAGGTAGCCATTTGGCTCCGGCGGGAAACGCGTGTGGACTGTGGTGTGCTTACCACTGGCCAGATCTTCATCGATGATCTGACGAATAAAGTTACTCGGGCGGGCTTCTGCCTCACTCATCGTGGATTCCTCAAAGCGTAAACAACGTATAACGGCATATGATCTTATAAGCCGGACGTAGTGACAACCCTTAAAACGTCCCGGAAGAAAATAATGGGGGCAATTGCTGCAAAAAAAAGCGGCGGAGGATATCCCCCGCCGCTAAAGGCATAACTCTACTCAGGAGCGATTACTTGCCTTTAATCTCATACAGTGGCGTCTGGCCTGCAACCACCTGACCCTGCGCCTGGATCACCAGACCGCTGAAGTCGTCGATGTTGCTGCACACGACCGGGCTTATCATGGAGCGCGCGTTGGCATTCAGGAAGTCCAGATCCATTTCCAGAATCGGCTGACCTGCCGCCACTTCAGCACCCTCTTCCACCAGACGAGTAAAGCCCTGACCGTTCAGCGCAACGGTATCGATACCCATATGGACAACGATCTCCGCGCCTTTTTTCGTTTCCAGGCAGAACGCGTGGTTGGTGTTGAAGATTTTCACAATAGTACCGGCAGCCGGAGAGACCACGGTTTTGTCCGTTGGTTTCACCGCCACGCCGTCACCGACCGCTTTGCTGGCGAACGCTTCGTCAGGCACCTGCTCAAGCGCAACAACGTCACCTGTCACCGGAGAAACCAGCGCAGCGATGGTCACCGCGTTTGGCACAGCCTGCGGTTTTGCAACCGGCGCGTCAGCCACTGCCGCGTTATCCGTTGAGGCGGCAGCGACCGGCCCACGGGCAACCACTTTTTTCATTTCATCGCCGATAGATTCGGCTTTCGCACCCACGATTACCTGGATGGTTTGTTTGTTCAGTTTCACCACACCAGACGCACCCAGGCGTTTGCACATTGCATCGCTCACGCGCGCGGAGTCACCTACGGTCAGACGCAGACGGGTAATACAGGCATCGATCGCTTTCAGGTTGTCGGTGCCACCCACAGCGGCAATGTAGTTGGTTGCCAGCTGGGTTAAACCCTCTTCGGTATTGCTGTTGGCTTCACTGGTCACAACATCATCTTTCGTATCTTCGCGGCCCGGCGTCTTCAGGTTAAACATACGAATAACCGCGCTGAACAGAACGAAGTAGATAACGAAGAAGATCAGGCCCATCACCATCAGGATCCAGACGTTGCTGCTTGCCGCCGGCAGGTTGTACATCAACACATAGTCGATGGCGCCTGCGGAGAAGGAGAAGCCAGCATGGATACCCAGAAGGGTGGCGACGAACAAGCTGATACCGGTCAGGATCGCGTGCATCAGATACAGCAGCGGAGCCAGGAACATGAACAGGAATTCCAGTGGCTCGGTCACGCCGGTCAGGAAGGCGGTGATCGCAACGGACAGCAGCATCCCGCCAACCATTGGGCGACGCGCTTTCGGCGCAGCCAGGTACATTGCCAGCGCCGCGCCAGGCAGACCAAACATCATGATTGGGAAGAAGCCAGACATGAACATGCCCGCGGTGCCGTCGCCTGCGTAGAAGCGGTTGATATCACCGTGGAATACCGCGCCGGCCGCGTTGGTGAACTCACCAATCTGGAACCAGGCGATGGTGTTCAGTACCTGATGCAGACCGGTTGGGATCAGCAGACGGTTAATGAAACCGAAGATGCCCGCGCCCATTGCGCCCGCAGACACGATCCACTCGCCACCCGCATGGATAGCATGCTGCACCGGTGGCCAAACGTAGCCAAAGATGGCGGCGAGGATCAGACAGAAAAAGCCCGTCGCAATCGGCACAAAACGTTTACCGCCGAAGAAGCTCAGGAAGTCAGGAAGTTTGATACCTGCCCAACGGTTGTACACGGCGCCACCCACCAGGCCGGTAATGATACCTGCCAGCACACCCATATTGATTTCAGGGTTGATGGTTACCATCGCTTTCGTGAGGATGAAGTAACCGACAGCCCCTGCCAGTGCCGCGGCACCAGCGCTGTCTTTTGACCAGCTTGACGCCACACCGATGGCGAAAATCAGCGCCAGGTTGTCAAAAATTGCGCCGCCTGCCTGGGCAATAAACGGCACGTTAAGAAGATCGGGTTGCCCGAATCGCAGCAGCAACGCTGCAACCGGTAGCACGGCGATAGGGAGCTGCAAAGCCCTACCGAGGCGCTGGAAAAAACCTAAAATATTCATCCTATTCCCCCTACGAGACCCTTTGTTAAGACTCGCGCATAAACTATGTTTTTATTGTGTCACGAACGATAGATACAGTTGATGATTCACTGGCAGTGTGAGTGTGTGAAAAATTAATTCGTATCGCAAATTAAACACCTATTTTTTGTGATTATTGTCACCAAATATCGTATTAAACCCTCCCTTTCACTGGCTAACGACGAAAACTTATTTTATCATTCAAAAAATCAAGACGGATTGATCCGGCCTGAAAGGTTCCAGGTTACGCTTAGTTCAGGTTGCACTAATCATCCGCCCACTTTTACTTAAACTTTAGAGGTGAATAATGAGACTGATTCCCCTGGCAACAGCTGAACAAGTCGGAAAATGGGCTGCTCGTCATATCGTTAACCGCATCAACGCGTTCAAACCAACAGCCGATCGTCCTTTCGTTCTCGGTCTTCCAACCGGTGGCACGCCCCTGACCGCGTATAAAGCTCTGGTTGAAATGCACAAAGCGGGCCAGGTTAGCTTTAAACACGTTGTGACCTTCAACATGGACGAATATGTCGGCCTGCCGAAGGAACATCCGGAAAGTTACCACAGCTTTATGCACCGTAATTTCTTCGATCACGTTGATATTCCGGCTGAAAACATTAACCTGCTGAATGGAAACGCGCCTGATATTGACGCAGAATGCCGTCAGTATGAAGAAAAGATCCGTTCCTACGGTAAAATCCACCTGTTTATGGGCGGCGTAGGCAACGATGGTCATATCGCGTTCAACGAACCGGCATCTTCACTGGCTTCCCGTACCCGTATTAAAACGCTGACCCATGATACGCGCGTGGCTAACTCCCGCTTCTTTGACGGCGACGTCAATCAGGTACCTAAATACGCGCTGACCGTGGGCGTGGGCACGCTGCTGGATGCCGAAGAAGTGATGATTCTGGTGCTGGGCGCGGTGAAAGCGCAAGCGCTTCAGGCTGCCGTTGAAGGTAACGTGAACCATATGTGGACGATCAGCTGCTTACAGCTGCATCCAAAAGCGGTTGTCGTGTGTGACGAACCGTCCACCATGGAGCTGAAAGTGAAAACGCTGAAATACTTCAACGAGCTGGAAGCTGAGAACATCAAAGGTCTGTAATTGAATAACCGCCTCTTTATATCCGGGGCGGTCGCTTTTTTTAACCGGGGGTCGATATGTACGCTTTAACCCACGGTCGGATTTATACCGGCCATGAAATTCTGGATGACCATGCGATTGTAATCGCCAATGGCCTGATTGAACGTGTTTGCCCGCTGGCGGAACTGCCGCCGGAGATCGAACAGCGTTCCCTCAATGGAGCAGTAATCTCCCCCGGTTTCATCGACGTACAGCTCAACGGCTGCGGCGGTGTCCAGTTTAACGATACCGCAGAGGCGGTATCGGTTGAAACGCTGGAAATCATGCAAAAAGCCAACGAGAAATCGGGCTGCACCAGCTATCTGCCAACGCTGATCACCAGCAGCGATGACCTGATGAAACAGGGTATCCGCGTCATGCGCGAATACCTGGCAAAACATCCGAATCAGGCGCTGGGCCTGCACCTGGAAGGACCATGGCTGAATATGGTCAAGAAAGGCACCCATAACCCAAACTACGTGCGCAAACCGGATGCCGAGCTGGTGGATTACATGTGCGCCAATGCCGATGTGATCACCAAAGTAACGCTGGCCCCGGAAATGACCGGCACGGAGGTCATCAGCAAACTGGCCGCCGCCGGGATTGTGGTGTCTGCGGGCCATTCGAACGCGACGCTGAAAGAGGCGAAGGCCGGTTTCCGCGCAGGCATTACGTTTGCCACACACCTTTATAACGCGATGCCCTATATTACTGGCCGCGAACCGGGACTGGTTGGCGCCATTCTGGATGAACCAGACGTCTACTGCGGCATTATCGCCGACGGCTTGCATGTCGATTACACCAACATCCGCAACGCCAAGCGTCTGAAAGGCGACAAGCTCTGCCTGGTAACGGATGCTACCGCTCCGGCAGGAGCGAATATTGAGCAGTTCATTTTTGCTGGTAAAACAATATACTACCGGAATGGACTGTGTGTTGATGAGAACGGCACGCTGAGCGGTTCTTCTCTGACGATGATCGAAGGGGTACGTAACCTCGTTGAACATTGCGGCATCGCGCTTGAGGAAGTGCTGCGCATGGCCACGCTTTATCCGGCGCGCGCCATTGGCGTCGATAAACAGCTCGGCGGTATTGCGCCAGGTATGGTTGCAAACCTGACGGCGTTCACACACGATTATAAAATTATTAAGACCATCGTTAATGGTAACGAGGTCGTCACTGAGTAAGTAAAAGTATGACACCAGGCGGACAAGCTCAAATCGGTAATGTCGATCTCGTTAAACAACTTAACAGCGCGGCGGTTTATCGCCTGATTGACCAGCACGGGCCAATCTCGCGCATTCAGATAGCCGAACAAAGCCAGCTTGCTCCCGCCAGCGTGACAAAAATTACACGTCAGCTCATTGAGCGCGGCCTGATCAAAGAAGTCGATCAGCAGGCCTCCACCGGGGGCCGCCGCGCGATTTCCATCGTCACGGAAACCCGCAATTTTCAGGCCATTGGCGTTCGCTTAGGACGTCATGACACCACGCTTACGCTCTACGATCTGAGCAGCAAGGCCATTGCCGAAGAACACTACCCCCTTCCTGAGCGCACGCAGGAGACGCTTGAACATGCGTTGCTGAATACCATTGCGCAGTTTATCGAAAGCTGTCAGCGCAAGATCCGTGAACTCATCGCCATCTCGGTGATTTTGCCCGGCCTGGTTGACCCGGAAAGCGGCGTTATTCGCTACATGCCGCATATTAAGGTAGAGAACTGGGGGCTGGTTGAGGCGCTGGAAAAGCGCTTCAAGCTGACCTGCTTTGTTGGTCACGATATTCGCTCGCTGGCGCTGGCGGAGCACTACTTTGGTGCGAGCCAGGACTGCGAAGACTCTATTCTGGTGCGCGTTCACCGTGGTACAGGTGCGGGCATCATCTCGAATGGCCGCATTTTTATTGGCCGTAACGGTAACGTAGGCGAGATTGGTCATATCCAGGTGGAACCGCTTGGCGAGCGCTGCCACTGCGGTAACTTTGGCTGTCTTGAAACCGTTGCCGCCAATGCCGCCATTGAACATCGCGTTCGCCATCTGCTGGAGCAGGGTTACCAGAGCCGCGTCACGCTGGACGATTGTAAGATCGGCGCCATCTGCAAAGCGGCAAACAAAGGCGATGCGCTGGCCTGCGAAGTGATCGAACAGGTAGGACGCCACCTGGGTAAGACCATCGCCATTGCCATCAACCTGTTTAATCCGCAGAAAGTGGTGATTGCCGGCGAGATCGTTGAAGCCGAAAAAGTGTTACTGCCCGCCATTGAAGGCTGCATCAATACCCAGGCGCTGAAGGCATTTCGCCAGAATTTGCCGGTGGTGCGATCTACGCTCGATCACCGCTCGGCAATTGGCGCATTCGCCCTGGTAAAACGTGCCATGCTCAACGGGATCCTGCTGCAACATTTGCTGGAATCCTGATCGGACCTTATAGTAACGCCTTCTTTTTTTGATGTCGGATTGTCCATGACCATTAAGAATGTAATTTGTGATATCGACGGCGTGCTGATGCACGACAACGTTGCCGTGCCGGGTGCTGCGGAGTTTCTTCACCGCATCATCGACAAAGGAATGCCACTGGTTCTTCTCACGAACTACCCTTCACAGACTGGTCAGGATCTGGCAAACCGCTTTGCTACCGCAGGCGTCAACGTCCCGGACAGCGTGTTCTATACCTCTGCGATGGCGACCGCGGATTTCCTGAAGCGTCAGGAAGGCAAAAAAGCCTATGTCGTTGGTGAAGGTGCGCTGATCCACGAGCTGTATAAAGCGGGCTTCACCATCACCGACGTGAACCCGGACTTTGTCATCGTGGGCGAAACGCGCTCCTTTAACTGGGAGATGATGCATAAGGCAGCCTACTTTGTCGCCAACGGTGCGCGTTTTATCGCCACCAACCCGGACACGCACGGTCGTGGTTTTTATCCCGCCTGCGGTGCGCTGTGCGCCGGTATCGAAAAAATCTCGGGTCGTAAGCCGTTTGTTGTCGGTAAACCGAGCCCGTGGATCATCCGCGCCGCACTGAATACGATGCAGGCACACTCAGAAGAAACCGTCATTGTGGGCGACAACCTGCGTACCGATATTCTGGCTGGCTTCCAGGCGGGGCTTGAAACCATCCTGGTGCTTTCTGGCGTTTCACAGCTTGATGACATTGATACGATGCCGTTCCGGCCAAGCTGGATTTACCCCTCTGTCGACGAAATCGACGTTATTTGATTCAGAACCACGCCTCAGGGCGTGGTTTTTCATTTCTGCTGTCTGAAAACATCACTTCATCTAACGAAATCAGCCCTTCATTGAGAAATCATCAATAGAATTGCTTAAGACATACTCTTTTTTTAAGATTCGGCAATCGCCATTGCACTTTTTACGTTTTCATCGGTAAAACGCTTGCGCCCCCTCCCCCTTTTGCGGCATTTTCATAAGCAAGCAACATCACAACGCAACAGGGTTAACGGAGAAGGTTATGTGTTCTATTTTTGGCGTACTGGATATTAAAACTGACGCGGGCGAACTGCGTAAAAAAGCACTCGAATTGTCCCGCCTGATGCGCCATCGCGGTCCGGACTGGTCAGGCGTATACGCCAGCGATAAAGCGATTCTGGCTCACGAACGTCTCTCCATTGTTGATGTCAACGCTGGCGCACAGCCGCTGTATAACGAGAAAAAAACGCACGCGCTGGCTGTTAACGGTGAAATTTACAACCATCAGGCGCTGCGCGCCGAGTACGGCGATCGCTACGCGTTTCAGACCGGCTCAGACTGCGAAGTGATCCTGGCGCTGTATCAGGAGAAAGGCCCGGAGTTCCTCGACGATCTGCAAGGTATGTTCGCCTTCGCCCTGTACGACAGCGAAAAAGACGCTTACCTGATTGGCCGCGACCATATTGGTATTATCCCGTTGTACATGGGACACGATGAGCACGGCAACTTCTACGTTGCCTCAGAGATGAAAGCCCTGGTGCCGGTGTGCCGCACCATCAAAGAGTTCCCGGCAGGTAGCTACCTGTGGAGTAAAGACGGCGAGATCCGCCCGTACTACCAGCGCGACTGGTTTGATTATGAGGCGGTGAAAGACAACGTGACGGACAAAGCCGAACTGCGTCAGGCCCTGGAAGAGTCAGTGAAAAGCCACCTGATGTCAGACGTACCTTACGGCGTACTGCTCTCCGGCGGTCTGGACTCCTCCGTGATCTCCGCGATCACCAAGAAATTCGCCGCACGTCGCGTGGAAGATCAGGAGCGATCTGAAGCCTGGTGGCCGCAGCTGCACTCCTTTGCCGTGGGTCTGGAAGGGGCACCTGACCTGAAAGCCGCCCAGGAAGTGGCAAATCATCTCGGCACGGTGCACCATGAAATTCACTTCACCGTACAGGAAGGTCTGGATGCGATCCGCGATGTGATCTATCACATTGAAACCTATGATGTGACCACCATTCGCGCCTCCACACCGATGTATTTGATGTCGCGGAAGATCAAAGCGATGGGCATCAAGATGGTGCTCTCCGGCGAGGGTTCTGACGAAGTGTTTGGCGGTTACCTCTATTTCCACAAAGCGCCAAACGCCAAAGAGCTGCATGAAGAAACGGTGCGTAAGCTACAGGCGCTGCACATGTTTGACTGCGCGCGCGCCAACAAAGCGATGTCCGCCTGGGGTGTGGAAGCCCGCGTGCCGTTCCTCGATAAGAAATTCCTTGATGTGGCGATGCGCATCAACCCGCAGGACAAAATGTGCGGCAACGGCAAAATGGAGAAACATATCCTGCGTGAATGTTTTGAATCCTACCTGCCGGCGAGCGTGGCGTGGCGTCAGAAAGAGCAGTTCTCGGATGGCGTGGGTTACAGCTGGATCGACACCCTGAAAGAGGTGGCGGCGAAACAGGTTTCTGATCAACAACTGGAAACTGCGAGCTTCCGTTTCCCGTACAACACGCCAGCCTCGAAAGAAGCGTATTTGTACCGTGAGATCTTTGAGGAGCTGTTCCCGGTTCCAAGCGCAGCAGAGTGCGTACCGGGTGGCCCATCGGTCGCCTGCTCTTCTGCTAAAGCCATTGAATGGGATGAATCATTCAAAGCGATGAACGATCCGTCAGGACGCGCGGTGGGCGTTCACCAGTCTGCCTATAAATAATGTTCAGAGTATCATCAGGCCCTCCAGGGCCTGATTTTTTTGCCTCTCTTTTCTCCGCATAAAATCGATTAATAACCAATAATTGTCGAATATTCGGCCTCGCTGTTCGCAACCTAACCAAACAGTCACATTCCGACTATTTTCATTGAAAAAGGTGTTGACGCTGCAAGGGTCTATACGCATAATGCGCCCCGCAACGCCGATAAGGTAACGCGAAAAAAAGATGGCTACGTAGCTCAGTTGGTTAGAGCACATCACTCATAATGATGGGGTCACAGGTTCGAATCCCGTCGTAGCCACCATCTTTTTTGCGGGAGTGGCGAAATTGGTAGACGCACCAGATTTAGGTTCTGGCGCCGCAAGGTGTGCGAGTTCAAGTCTCGCCTCCCGCACCATTCCCAGGTAAGCGTTGCACGGATGGGGTATCGCCAAGCGGTAAGGCACCGGTTTTTGATACCGGCATTCCCTGGTTCGAATCCAGGTACCCCAGCCATATTTCTTCGATTATGCGGTTCTCCGCGGTATTGGGGTATCGCCAAGCGGTAAGGCACCGGTTTTTGATACCGGCATTCCCTGGTTCGAATCCAGGTACCCCAGCCATCGAAGATTGCAGTACTGGCTACGTAGCTCAGTTGGTTAGAGCACATCACTCATAATGATGGGGTCACAGGTTCGAATCCCGTCGTAGCCACCATATTTATGTTATCGAATACGATTCGGTAAACTGAACATTGTTGGGGTATCGCCAAGCGGTAAGGCACCGGATTCTGATTCCGGCATTCCGAGGTTCGAATCCTCGTACCCCAGCCACTTTAAAGTCGTTAAGCAGTTTGTTTAACGCAATTGGGGTGTCGCCAAGCGGTAAGGCTCTGGTTTCTGATACCAGCATTCCGGGGTTCGAATCCCTGCACCCCAGCCACTTAAAACAAACAAGCCCGCTCTGCGGGCTTTTTTGTTTTTGTTGTTCAGAATAGTGCGGCCTGATGCCCTCTCCCACGGGGAGAGGGAATAAAGATCAGAGTCCGAGGGCGTATTTCAGGGCCTGACGCTTCAGCCCACCGGCGCGTTCCGCTGCCATCAATCCAATATTGCGCACTATACGCACCGGACCAACATCATTGCTGAACCCGGCATAGAACAGATCCATCCCCGACTGCATAATGAAGTTATCCGCCATACGGCGCGTCTGGTAGCGCTTCAGTACCTGATGGCTGGCCCAGGCTTCCGCGTGGGCGCGAGCGTTACCCAGCACATCCAGTAACGCATCGACGTCACGGTATCCCAGATTCACCCCCTGCCCCGCCAGCGGATGAATGGTGTGCGCCGCATCTCCCACCAGCACCAGTCCTTCACGGGCATACTGTAACGCATGGCGTCGCATCAGCGGGAATGCGCCGGCGGCAACCGGGGTCACGTTGCCCAGACGGCTCGGGAAGTGCTGGCGAATTTCGCGCTGCAACTGATCCATGGACAGCCCCTGCAACTGTCGAATGCGCGCCGGTTTGTCGTACCACACCAGCGAGGCCCAGTTATCAAACAGCGGCAAGAATGCATGCGGGCCGTTCGGCGTAAAATGCTGCCAGGTGCTTTCGCCCGGCGCGTTTTCTGACTGAACGGTGATCAGCATGCAGGACTGCTGGTACTGCCAGGCATGGATCCCAATGCCTGCCATCTGCCTGACCTGCGAGTTCGCGCCATCCGCCCCCACCACCAGCTTCACGGCCAGCTCATCGTCGTTGTCCAGCGTCAGGAGATACCCGCCCTCATGACGATGCAGGCCTTTCAGCGAGTCCGGAACGCGCAGCGTCACCTTCGGGTGCGCCTCCAGCGCCTGCCAGAGTGCCTGCTGGAGCACGTTGTTTTCCACCATATAGCCCAGGCGCGGCAGTTTCAGCTCGGCGGCATCAAACGACACGTGAGCATTTTCCCACTCCCAGGTTTCAAGACGGCTGTATGGGTGCGCGCGCATCGCCAGCACCGCCTCCCAGACGCCCAGCCCGCGAAGCAGATCAACAGAGGCCGCGCTGATGGCGGAAATACGCACGTCCGGTTGGCTGGCAGGATCGAATGCCGGCGGAGCCGCCTGTTCAATAACGGTTACGTCAAATCCCTGCTGCGCCAGCCCCAGCGCCAGTGCGCCGCCGACCATACCGCCGCCAACAACGGCAACTTCGGTGTTCAGGAGTGTCATGGTCACTATTCCTTATTGGAGAATACCTTAAGTTTACCGGATTTTTGCGACCCTGAGGTTGACAACCTTCATACTGGTCACAACCGCACCAAAGCATTACAATACGCGGCTTGCAATCCTGAGCTGAGCAAGTCGATGACTAAAAAACTCCATATAAAAACCTGGGGCTGTCAGATGAACGAATACGATTCATCGAAGATGGCCGATCTGCTGGATACCACCCACGGATACCAGCTGACTGAAAATGCGAAAGAAGCCGATGTGCTGCTGCTGAACACCTGTTCAATTCGTGAAAAAGCACAGGAAAAAGTCTTTCATGTGTTAGGCCGCTGGAAGCTTCTCAAACGGAAAAATCCGGACCTGATCATTGGCGTGGGTGGCTGCGTCGCATCGCAGGAAGGTAAGCTGATCCGCCAGAGAGCCCCCTATGTGGATATCGTTTTTGGCCCTCAGACCCTGCACCGCCTGCCAGAGATGATTAATCAGGTTCGCGGCAGCCGTAGCCCGGTGGTTGACGTGAGCTTCCCGGAGATCGAGAAATTTGACCGTCTGCCTGAGCCGCGCGCTGATGGCCCGACCGCCTTCGTCTCCATCATGGAAGGCTGCAACAAATACTGTACTTACTGCGTGGTGCCTTACACCCGCGGTGAAGAAGTGAGCCGCCCGGCAGACGATATTCTGTTTGAAATCGCGCAGCTTGCCGCGCAGGGCGTTCGTGAAGTGAACCTGCTGGGTCAGAACGTGAACGCCTGGCGCGGGGAAAACTACGACGGTACCACCGGCAGCTTTGCTGAACTGCTACGTCTGGTGGCGGCGATTGACGGCATCGACCGCATTCGCTTTACCACCAGCCATCCGATGGAATTTACCGACGACATTATTGACGTCTATCGCGATACGCCAGAGCTGGTGAGCTTCCTGCACCTGCCGATCCAGTGCGGTTCTGATCGCGTGCTGAACCTGATGGGTCGTCCACATACGGTGCTCGAGTATAAGTCCACCATCCGCAAGCTGCGTGAAGCGCGCCCGGATATCCAGATTAGCTCCGACTTTATCGTCGGCTTCCCTGGCGAAACCGCTGATGACTTTGAGCGCACCATGAAGCTCATCGGCGAGGTGAATTTCGACGTCAGCTACAGCTTTATCTTCTCTGCGCGCCCGGGCACCCCTGCGGCCGATATGGTTGACGATGTGCCGGAAGAAGAGAAAAAGCAGCGTCTGTATATTCTACAGGAGCGTATCAACCAGCAGGCCAACGCCTGGAGTCGTCGTATGCTCGGTACTGTCCAGCGTATTCTGGTGGAAGGCACCTCCCGTAAGAGCGTCATGGAACTGTCTGGTCGAACCGAAAATAACCGCGTGGTGAATTTTGAAGGCACCCCGGACATGATCGGTAAGTTTGTGGACGTCGAGATTGTCGAAGTACTCACGAACTCGCTGCGCGGGAAGGTGGTACGCACTGAGGACGAAATGGGTCTGCGTATTGCCGAGACGCCGGAATCCGTTATCTCTCGCACCCGCAAAGTCAACGACTCTGGCGTAGGTATTTACCAGCCTTGATCCTTCTGGCCTGCCTGTCCGGCAGGCCTTGTATTTCCTCTCATCACCCCCAATATCTACCGCAACGCTTGCGCCTTTATTCTGTGGCGTGAATAATTTCGGTAATGACCGTTTTATTACGCCGTGTGGCCACAGGTCAGTTAACCAATTAAAGAGGAACAGTTTGAACATAGATACGCGTGAAATTAGCCTTGAGCCCGCAGACAACGCTCGCCTGCTGAGCCTGTGCGGGCCGTTTGATGACAACATCAAACAACTGGAGCGACGTCTGGGTATCGAAATCAATCGTCGCGATAAGCATTTCAAACTCACCGGACGCCCAATCTGCGTCAACGCCGCGGCAGATATTCTCCGCAGCCTGTATGTTGATACCGCCCCGATGCGCGGAGAGATCCAGGATATTGAACCTGAACAGATCCACCTGGCCATTAAAGAGGCGCGCGTGCTTGAGCAGAGCGCGGAAAGCGTGCCGGACTATGGCAAAGCCATCAACATCAAAACTAAACGCGGCGTGATTAAGCCTCGTACCCCGAACCAGGCGCAGTACATCGCCAACATTCTCGACCACGACATCACCTTCGGCGTAGGCCCGGCGGGTACGGGTAAAACCTATCTGGCGGTTGCCGCTGCGGTTGATGCGCTCGAGCGTCAGGAGATCCGCCGTATCCTGCTGACCCGCCCTGCTGTTGAAGCCGGTGAAAAACTGGGCTTCTTGCCGGGTGATTTGAGTCAGAAAGTAGATCCCTACCTGCGTCCGCTGTATGACGCGCTGTTCGAAATGCTCGGCTTCGAGAAAGTTGAAAAGCTCATCGAGCGTAACGTGATTGAAGTTGCTCCGCTGGCCTACATGCGTGGCCGTACGCTTAACGACGCGTTCATCATTCTGGATGAGAGCCAGAACACCACCATCGAACAGATGAAGATGTTCCTGACGCGTATTGGCTTTAACTCGAAAGCGGTTATCACCGGTGACGTCACCCAGATTGACCTGCCGCGTAACACCAAATCGGGTCTGCGTCACGCCATCGAAGTCCTGGCCGAGGTAGAGGAAATCAGCTTTAACTTCTTCCACAGTGAAGACGTGGTACGCCATCCGGTCGTCGCGCGTATCGTTAACGCTTATGAGGCCTGGGAAGAGGCAGATCAGAAGCGCAGGGCCGAACTGGCCGCAGAACGTAAGCGCGAAGCGCAGGAGCATGAACAGAAATGAGTCAGGTGATCCTCGATTTACAGCTGGCCTGTGAAGATAATTCCGGCATGCCAGAAGAGGCACAGTTTCAGAAATGGCTGGATGCCGTTATCCCCCAGTTTCAGGAAGAATCAGAGGTCACGATTCGCCTGGTGGATGAAGCAGAAAGCCATGAGCTCAACCTGACCTACCGCGGGAAAGATAAGCCGACCAACGTGCTCTCTTTCCCGTTCGAAGCCCCTCCGGGCATTGAGATGCCGCTGCTGGGCGATCTGATCATCTGCCGTCAGGTGGTTGAGCAGGAAGCCAAAGAGCAGCAAAAGCCGCTGGAAGCGCACTGGGCACACATGGTGGTGCACGGTAGCCTGCATCTTCTGGGTTACGACCATATTGAAGATGACGAAGCGGAAGAGATGGAATCCCTCGAGACAGAGATAATGCTTGCTCTGGGCTATGAGGATCCGTACATTGCCGAGAAAGAATAGTCAGTCACTGACTACCATGCCGCCGCGCAGGGACATAGCGCGGCGGTTAACATTGAACTAACAAGAGAACCCTTAACAAACGCCATGAGCGACGACAATTCACACAGTAGCGACACGACAACCACTAAAAAGGGATTTTTCTCCCTCATTCTGAACCAGCTTTTCCACGGCGAACCGAAAAACCGTGATGAACTGCTGGAGCTGATTCGTGATTCCGGGCAGAACGACCTTATCGACGAAGATACGCGCGAAATGCTCGAAGGGGTGATGGACATCGCCGACCAGCGCGTCCGCGACATCATGATCCCCCGCTCGCAGATGATTACCCTGAAACGCAACCAGACGCTGGACGAGTGCCTCGATGTGATTATCGAATCGGCTCACTCACGTTTCCCGGTCATCAGCGAAGACAAAGATCACATTGAAGGGATTTTGATGGCGAAAGATCTGCTGCCGTTTATGCGCAGCGATGCCGAAGCCTTCAGTATGGAAAAGGTGTTACGCCCGGCCGTGGTTGTGCCGGAAAGTAAACGTGTGGATCGGATGCTGAAGGAGTTTCGCTCCCAGCGCTATCACATGGCGATTGTTATTGATGAATTTGGTGGCGTTTCCGGTCTGGTCACAATCGAAGACATCCTTGAGCTGATCGTGGGCGAAATCGAAGATGAGTATGACGAAGAAGAGGATATCGACTTCCGTCAGCTGAGCCGCCACACCTGGACCGTGCGCGCGCTGGCCTCCATTGAAGACTTCAACGATACCTTTGGCACCAGCTTCAGCGATGAAGAAGTGGACACCATTGGTGGTCTGGTGATGCAGGCCTTCGGCCATCTTCCGGCCCGCGGTGAAACCGTTGACATCGATGGTTACCAGTTCAAGGTCGCAATGGCTGACAGCCGACGTATTATTCAGGTTCACGTCAGAATGCCGGACGACTCACCGGTGCCAAAACTGGAAGATTAATGTAAATGGCATTTGCCCCACTCTTTGAACGCCAGCGCGTCCGTTTGCTGCTGGCGCTGTTACTCGGAGCCAGCGGTACGCTGGCTTTTTCTCCTTACGATATCTGGCCGGCCGCTATTCTCTCCCTGATGGGGCTACAGGGTCTTACCCTGAACCGTCGTCCGGTACAGGCCGCGGCCATTGGCTACTTCTGGGGGCTGGGGCTGTTCGGCTCTGGTATCAACTGGGTCTACGTCAGTATCGCGCAATTTGGCGGAATGCCGGGGCCGGTTAACGTCTTCCTGGTTGTGCTGCTCGCCGCCTATCTCTCACTCTACACCGGCCTGTTCGCGGGCATCCTGTCTCGCCTGTGGCCAAAAACGACCTGGCTGCGCGTGGCGATAGCGGCACCCGTTGTCTGGCAAATCACCGAATTTCTGCGCGGCTGGGTACTGACCGGCTTCCCGTGGTTGCAGTTCGGCTATAGCCAGGTAGACGGCCCGCTGAAAGGCCTGGCCCCGGTCATGGGCGTGGAGGCGATCAACTTCCTGCTCATGGCGGTCAGCGGCCTTCTGGTGCTGGCTCTGGTGACACGTAACTGGAAGCCGCTGGTTGCCGCGTTGATCCTGTTTGCCCTGCCCTTCCCGCTGCGTTATATCCAGTGGTTTACGCTGGAGCCCGCGCGCGCCACGCAGGTTTCTCTGGTACAGGGCGATATCCCGCAGTCCCTGAAATGGGATGAGAATCAGCTGCTGAACACGCTGAAAATCTACGCCAACGCCACTGAAAAGGTGATGGGCAAATCGCAGCTCATCATCTGGCCTGAGTCTGCGATCCCGGACCTGGAGATCAATCAGCAGCCCTTCCTGAAGATGATGGACGATCTGCTGCGCGCGCGCGGCAGTACGCTGATCACCGGAATTGTGGATGCGCGTCTCAATCAGCAGAACCGCTATGACACGTACAACACGATCATTACGCTCGGTAAGGACAGCGAATACAGCTATACCTCCACCAATCGCTACAACAAAAACCACCTTGTACCGTTTGGCGAATTTGTTCCGCTGGAGTCTATTCTGCGCCCACTGGCACCGTTCTTTGATTTGCCGATGTCCTCATTCAGCCGGGGCCCTTACGTTCAGCCGCAGCTGCATGCGCACGGTTTTGCCCTGACGGCCGCCATTTGCTACGAGATTATCCTCGGCGAGCAGGTGCGCGATAATTTCCGCCCGGACACCGACTATCTGCTGACCATCTCAAACGATGCGTGGTTCGGTAAATCGATTGGCCCGTGGCAGCACTTCCAGATGGCGCGAATGCGTTCTCTGGAGCTGGCGCGTCCGTTGCTGCGCAGCACCAATAACGGCATTACCGCCGTGATTGGTCCGCAGGGTGAAATCCAGGCCATGATCCCGCAATTTACCCGTGAGGTGCTGACTACTAACGTCACGCCAACTACCGGGCTTACGCCTTACGCGCGCACCGGGAACTGGCCGCTGTGGATTTTGACCTTGCTCTTCGGCTTTGGCGCAGTACTGATGAGCCTGCGTCAGCGTCGTAAATAACCTTACCTTCTGTTGCCGGGTGGCGGCTACGCCTTACCCGGCCTACTCTCCGCCGCCCCCACCCGACAATTTCCTCCCAAACTTCAATTCTGGCACGCCTGTTGCTTTGTTTATTCACATCAACGCTGTCTGGCTTAACGTGCAACTTTGTCGCACCAGCGTAGATCATCGGTAGCACCGAAACGGTGCAATGAGGGATTATTGCCTCTGAATGGTGCGGCGCGCTTCGCAAAAATAAACAATAACGCAGCAAAATCTTTACATTAAGCCAGACTAAATGTTAACAAGCTTGCATAACACTGCACTCGCATTGCGCGAGATATAACAACATCACAATGGGTATCTATGCGTCACTGGCGCTGATAAGAAAGGAGTTGGGTATGCAATTACGTAAACTGGCCACAGCAATGCTGGTTATGGGAATGTCTGCGGGGGTTGTCCACGCTGAAGACGCTCCGGCAGCAGGAAGCACTCTCGACAAGATTGCCAAAAACGGCGTGATCGTGGTCGGCCACCGTGAATCTTCTGTCCCGTTCTCTTACTACGACAACACGCAAAAAGTCGTGGGCTATTCACAGGATTACTCCAACGCCATCGTTGAAGCCGTGAAGAAAAAGCTGAACAAACCTGACCTGCAAGTGAAGCTGATCCCCATCACTTCACAGAACCGTATTCCTCTGCTGCAAAACGGCACATTTGATTTTGAATGTGGCTCAACCACCAACAACCTTGAACGTCAGAAACAGGCCGCTTTCTCGGACACCATCTTCGTTGTGGGCACCCGCCTGCTGACGAAGAAAGGCGGCGACATCAAAGATTTTGCTGACCTGAAAGGCAAAGCGGTTGTCGTGACCTCCGGTACCACGTCCGAAGTGCTGCTGCACAAGCTGAACGACGAGAAGAAAATGGACATGCGCATCATCAGCGCGAAAGACCATGGCGACTCCTTCCGTACCCTGGAAAGCGGCCGTGCTGTCGCGTTTATGATGGATGACGCCCTGCTGGCGGGCGAACGCGCGAAAGCGAAGAAACCAGACAACTGGGAAATCGTCGGTACCGCCCAGTCGAAAGAAGCCTACGGCTGTATGCTGCGTAAAGGTGACGAGGACTTCAAGAAACTGATCGATGACACCATCGCTCAGGCGCAAACCTCCGGCGAAGCGGCAAAATGGTTCGACAAATGGTTCAAGAACCCAATTCCACCAAAAAACCTGAACATGAACTTTGAACTGTCTGACGACATGAAAGCGCTGTTCAAATCACCAAACGACAAAGCTCTTAACTAATTAGAACGACAGGGGCGGGATCTCCTGCCCTCTCGATTGTCGGGAAGCATGGACAGACTATACGTTGAGTGGTCGTTCCCCACTCAGCGCAAAAATTGAGCTTCTCACCAATCTTCGAGGGTAGCGCTGCTACCCTTTTTTTTCTGGAGTTTACTATGTCAATTGACTGGAACTGGGGCATCTTTCTGCAACAAGCCCCGTTCGGCAACACCACCTATCTCGGCTGGCTGTGGAGCGGCTTTCAGGTTACCGTTGCGTTATCGATAACGGCGTGGATTATCGCGTTTCTTGTCGGTTCGCTGTTCGGTATTCTGCGTACCGTCCCTAACCGTTTTCTCTCTTCGATTGGCACGCTCTATGTGGAACTGTTCCGTAACGTTCCGCTGATCGTGCAGTTCTTTACCTGGTATCTGGTGATCCCGGAACTGCTGCCGGAAGATCTCGGCATGTGGTTTAAGGCCGAGCTGGATCCTAACGTACAATTTTTTGTCTCCTCTATGCTGTGTCTGGGGCTGTTCACCGCTGCGCGCGTCTGCGAGCAGGTACGTGCCGCCATACAGTCACTGCCGCGCGGGCAAAAGAATGCGGCACTGGCAATGGGCCTGACTCTGCCCCAGGCCTACCGTTACGTACTGCTGCCTAACGCTTACCGCGTCATCGTTCCGCCGATGACGTCCGAGATGATGAACCTGGTAAAAAACTCGGCTATCGCCTCAACCATCGGTCTGGTGGATATGGCGGCACAGGCGGGCAAACTGCTGGATTACTCCGCTCACGCCTGGGAATCCTTCACGGCGATCACGCTCGCCTATGTTCTGATTAACGCTTTCATCATGCTGGTGATGAACCTGGTTGAACGCAAAGTACGCCTGCCGGGCAATCTGGGGGGCAAATAAATGTACGATTTTGACTGGAGTTCCATTGTTCCCTCCATGCCCTATCTGCTGGATGGACTGGCAATCACCTTAAAGATCACCGTTATCGCCATTATCGTCGGTATTGTCTGGGGCACCCTGCTGGCAGTGATGCGCCTGTCGAGCTTTAAGCCGCTCGCCTGGTTTGCCACGGCTTACGTTAACGTATTCCGCTCCATTCCACTGGTCATGGTGCTGCTGTGGTTTTATCTGATTGTTCCCGGCTTTTTACAGAACGTACTGGGACTGTCGCCAAAGACCGATATCCGCCTGATCTCTGCCATGGTGGCGTTTTCCATGTTTGAAGCCGCCTACTACTCAGAGATCATCCGCGCAGGTATTCAGAGTATCTCTCGCGGGCAGTCCAGCGCTGCGCTGGCGCTCGGTATGACGCACTGGCAGTCCATGAAGCTCATTATTTTGCCGCAGGCGTTTCGCGCCATGGTTCCGCTGCTGCTGACGCAGGGCATCGTCCTGTTCCAGGATACCTCCCTGGTCTACGTGCTGAGTCTGGCAGACTTCTTCCGTACCGCCTCCACCATTGGCGAACGTGACGGAACGCAGGTTGAGATGATCCTCTTCGCGGGCGGGGTCTATTTTGTGATTAGTTTAAGCGCATCGCTGTTGGTCAGCTGGCTGAAGAAAAGGACGGTATAATGATTTCCCTGAAAAATGTTTCTAAATGGTATGGGCACTTTCAGGTGCTGACCGACTGCTCAACAGAAGTAAAAAAAGGCGATGTGGTAGTGGTATGCGGCCCGTCCGGTTCCGGTAAGTCCACGCTTATCAAAACCGTTAATGGGCTGGAACCTGTCCAGCAGGGCGAGATTGTCGTTAACGGCACCAAAGTAAATGACAGGAAAACCAACCTTGCCCAGCTTCGCTCCCACGTAGGGATGGTGTTCCAGCATTTTGAGCTGTTCCCTCACCTGTCCATCATTGAGAACCTGACGCTGGCGCAGGTCAAAGTGCTGAAGCGCGACAAAAAAGCGGCGCGCGAAAAGGGGCTGAAGCTGCTGGAACGCGTCGGGCTGTCTGCGCATGCGAATAAGTTCCCGGCCCAGCTTTCGGGCGGCCAACAGCAGCGTGTGGCAATCGCGCGTGCGCTGTGCATGGATCCGGTGGCAATGCTGTTTGATGAGCCGACGTCCGCGCTCGACCCTGAGATGATCAACGAAGTGCTGGACGTCATGGTGGAGCTGGCGCACGAAGGGATGACCATGATGGTGGTGACGCACGAAATGGGCTTCGCCCGTAAAGTGGCCAACCGCGTGATCTTCATGGATGAAGGGAAAATTGTTGAAGACTCACCAAAAGAAGAGTTCTTCGCAAATCCTAAATCTGAACGTGCAAAAGACTTCCTCGCCAAAATCCTGCATTAATCTTTTTAGTGCGCAATCTGTGGATTGCGCACTGCTTCACGCTTTAGATCTCTTTTTCTATTCGGCGTCACATCGCAGCGTTAACCTTGTCACAAATAATGCTGAGAATGGAGAACGCTATGGCACAGCCAATTATTCTCGACTGCGATCCGGGTCATGATGACGCGATCGCACTCGTCCTTGCTCTTGCTTCCCCTGAACTGGACGTAAAAGCTGTCACCTCCTCCGCCGGGAACCAGACGCCGGATAAAACCTTGCGAAACGTGTTGCGCATGTTGACGCTGCTGAAACGCACCGATATTCCGGTCGCAGGTGGCGCCGTTAAGCCACTGATGCGCGAGCTGATCATTGCGGATAATGTTCACGGTGAGAGTGGGCTGGATGGCCCGGCGCTACCGGAGCCGAATTTCGCACCGCAAAACTGCACTGCCGTCGAGCTCATGGCGAAGGTGCTGCGTGAGAGCGCAGAGCCCGTGACGCTGGTGGCGACCGGCCCGCAGACCAACGTAGCGCTGCTGCTGAACAGCCATCCTGAACTGCACAGCAACATCGCCCGTATCGTCATCATGGGCGGGGCAATGGGGCTGGGGAACTGGACGCCAGCAGCAGAGTTCAACATCTTCGTTGACCCGGAAGCCGCGGAAATCGTCTTCCAGTCGGGCCTGCCGATTGTGATGGCGGGGCTGGACGTGACGCATCGGGCACAGATTATGACAGACGATATTGAACGCTTCCGCGCCGTGGGCAACCCGGTTGCAACGACCGTGGCCGAGCTGCTCGACTTCTTTATGGAGTATCACAAAGCCGAGAAGTGGGGCTTCCACGGCGCCCCGCTGCATGACCCATGCACCATCGCCTGGCTGCTGAAGCCGGAAATGTTTACCACGGTCGAGCGTTGGGTTGGTGTGGAAACACAGGGGAAATATACCCAGGGAATGACGGTGGTGGACTATTACTCGCTGACGGGAAACAAGCCGAATACCACGGTAATGGTGGATATCGATCGGGAAGCGTTTGTGGATTTACTGGCGGAGCGGCTGGCTTATTATTCTGCGGCCTGATGCCCTCACCCAGGCCCTCTCCCACAGGGAGAGGGTGCAAACAGTTTTGCTTTTACCTATGGCTCAAATGGCCGACGCTGGAACTGGTCGTGCCCGCACTTCGGACACAGCGACAACACCTCCGGCGTATAAACGGCTATATGATGGTGGCACTTCTCACACACCAGGTTCCCCAACCCCACTACTTCGCCGCTGTGATAGACACCGTGGTGGTTTAAATCCTGAAACACCTCACGCCATTCCAGCTGAGTTTTATCGGTAATATCCGCCAGCTCCTGCCACAGGCTCTCTTTGATGACCCGCATAAAAACGCTGTCGGCGATCTCGTCCTGGCTCTCTTCATAGCTTCGCGCGAACTCCTCCAGGTCACGGCGCACGGCGCGCGTCACCTCTTCCACTTCGGTTCGCGTTAACTCACCCGTTTGCGTCACGCGTGCGCGTGCCTGTTCGACCAGCGCGTCGATATCACGCTCGCCGTTACGCAGCCGTTCCGTCAGAGTCGCTACCAGTTCACGGTAAAATTGAGCAACCTTGTTCATCATTTTGCCTCCCGGGTAAGTAACTGTCTCTAATAATAGACCTTATTTCGCCGCCGCTTTGTCAGGTGAAGCACAGACCCGGTAAATTCCTGCAAAGTGCATTTGCGTGAAAGGCTGTTTTGACGCGGGCGTTTGGGCTATGCTATGCGGATCTGAATTACCACATCCATTGGCTACATTTGTAGCTGTATTGAACACAGGACCACTGGCTGCCATGCAAGAGCAATACCGCCCGGAAGAGATAGAATCAAAAGTCCAGCAACACTGGGACGAGAAGCGCACCTTTGAAGTAACCGAAGACGAGAGCAAAGAGAAGTATTACTGCCTGTCGATGCTTCCCTATCCTTCTGGACGACTACACATGGGCCACGTGCGTAACTACACCATCGGTGACGTGATTGCGCGCTACCAGCGTATGCTGGGCAAAAACGTTCTTCAGCCTATCGGCTGGGATGCGTTCGGCCTGCCTGCTGAAGGCGCGGCGGTGAAAAACAACACGGCACCGGCTCCGTGGACGTACGACAACATTGCGTACATGAAAAACCAGCTGAAAATGCTGGGCTTTGGCTATGACTGGAGCCGCGAGCTGGCAACCTGTACCCCGGAATACTACCGCTGGGAGCAGAAATTCTTCACCGAGCTGTATAAAAAAGGCCTGGTGTACAAGAAGACCTCTGCCGTTAACTGGTGTCCGAATGACCAGACCGTTCTCGCGAACGAGCAGGTTATCGACGGCTGCTGCTGGCGCTGCGACACCAAAGTAGAGCGTAAAGAGATCCCACAGTGGTTTATCAAAATCACCGCCTACGCTGACGAACTGCTGAACGATCTGGATAATCTGGACCACTGGCCAGATACCGTTAAGACCATGCAGCGCAACTGGATCGGCCGTTCCGAAGGTGTGGAAATTACCTTCAACGTTGAGAACTACGACCAGACCCTGACCGTCTATACCACCCGTCCGGACACCTTCATGGGCGCGACCTACCTGGCCGTGGCCGCAGGTCACCCGCTGGCGCAGAAAGCGGCAGAAAACAATCCGGAACTGGCGACCTTCATCGACGAATGCCGCAATACTAAAGTGGCCGAAGCCGACATGGCGACGATGGAGAAAAAAGGCGTTGATACCGGCTTTAAAGCCATTCACCCGCTGACGGGCGAAGCGATCCCTGTCTGGGCAGCCAACTTCGTACTGATGGAATACGGCACAGGCGCAGTGATGGCCGTGCCGGGTCACGACCAGCGCGACTACGAATTTGCCACCAAATACGGCCTGACCATCAAGCCTGTTATTCTTGCCGCTGACGGCTCTGAGCCCGATCTCTCTGAGCAAGCGCTGACTGAAAAAGGCACCCTGTTTAACTCCGGTGAGTTCAGCGGCCTGAGCTTCGAAGAAGGCTTCAACGCCATCGCCGACAAGCTGGCCTCCCTGGGCGTGGGCGAGCGTAAAGTGAACTACCGTCTGCGCGACTGGGGCGTTTCCCGTCAGCGTTACTGGGGTGCGCCAATCCCAATGGTGACTCTGGAAGATGGCACCGTGATGCCAACGCCGGAAGATCAGCTGCCGGTGATCCTGCCGGAAGACGTGGTCATGGACGGCATCACCAGCCCGATCAAAGCCGATCCTGAGTGGGCGAAAACCACCGTCAACGGTCAGCCAGCGCTGCGTGAAACCGACACCTTCGACACCTTTATGGAATCCTCCTGGTACTATGCGCGCTACACCTGCCCGCAGTACAAAGAAGGCATGCTGGATTCCGATGCAGCAAACTACTGGCTGCCGGTAGACATCTACATCGGTGGCATTGAACACGCCATCATGCACCTGCTCTACTTCCGCTTCTTCCACAAACTGATGCGTGACGCAGGCCTCGTCAACTCCGACGAGCCGGCAAAACAGCTGCTGTGTCAGGGTATGGTGCTGGCAGATGCGTTCTACTACGTTGGCGCGAACGGCGAGCGTAACTGGGTTTCTCCGGTTGATGCGATTGTGGAGCGCGACGAGAAAGGCCGTATCGTGAAGGCGAAAGACGCCGAAGGTCATGAACTGGTGTATACCGGCATGAGCAAGATGTCCAAGTCGAAAAATAACGGTATCGACCCGCAGGTAATGGTTGAGCGTTACGGCGCTGACACCGTGCGTCTGTTCATGATGTTCGCCTCCCCGGCAGATATGACGCTGGAATGGCAGGAATCCGGCGTTGAAGGGGCAAACCGCTTCCTGAAACGCGTCTGGAAACTGGTGTACGAGCACACCTCTCAGGGTGATGCGCCAGCGCTGAACGTGGCTGCACTGAGCGAAGATCAGCAGGCGCTGCGTCGTGATGTTCATAAAACCATTGCGAAAGTCACCGATGATATTGGTCGTCGTCAGACCTTCAATACCGCAATTGCGGCTATTATGGAACTGATGAACAAGCTGGCGAAAGCCCCGCAGGACGGCGAGCAGGATCGCGCCTTAATGCGTGAAGCGCTGCTGGCGGTCGTTCGCATGCTTAACCCGTTCACGCCGCACGTTAGCTTCACCCTGTGGCAGGAGCTGAAAGGCGAAGGCGATATCGACAACGCGCCGTGGCCAGTGGCGGATGAATCCGCTATGGTGGAAAACACCACGCTGGTGGTGGTGCAGGTTAACGGTAAAGTGCGCGGTAAAATTACCGTCGCGGTCGACGCAACCGAAGAACAGGTTCGCGAGCGCGCAAGCCAGGAGCATCTGGTCGCGAAATACCTTGAGGGCGTTACCGTACGTAAAGTGATCTACGTACCTGGTAAACTGCTGAATCTGGTCGTTGGCTAAGCGCGGGAGGAAACGTGCGACAACTGGCAACAATACTCTTATCTCTGGCGGTGCTGGTCACCGCTGGCTGCGGCTGGCACCTGCGCAACACCACGGCAGTGCCTGCTCAGATGAAAACAATGATCTTCGACTCATCCGATCCGAACGGACCGCTGAGCCGGGCCATTCGTAACCAGCTGCGTTTGAACGATGTTGAGCTGATCGAGAAGGGAACCCTGCGTCAGGATGTTCCTTCGCTTCGCGTCCTGAAATCAACGCTGTCACAAGATACGGCCTCGATCTTCCAGGATGGGCGGACGGCGGAATATCAGATGGTGCTTACCGTTGATGCGGCCGTCTTGATGCCAGGTAAAGATATTTACCCTATCAATACCAAAGTCTACCGCTCGTTCTTCGATAACCCGCAGACGGCGCTGGCAAAAGACGCCGAACAGCAGATTATCATCAAAGAGATGTACGATAAGGCCGCGGAACAGCTGATCCGCAGACTGCCTGCCATTGCCGCGTCGACGAAAAAAGGCGCTGACGTCATCGAAACACCGGATGCCAGCACGCCGGATATGCCAACGTCTCTGGGTAACTGATGATCAGGTTGTATCCTGAACAACTCCGCGCGCAGCTCAACGAAGGGCTGCGCGCGGCCTATCTGCTACTCGGCAATGACCCCCTGTTACTTCAGGAAAGCCTTGATGCGGTTCGCCATGCGGCAGCCGCGCAGGGTTTCGATGAGCATCATACGTTCCAGATCGATAACAGTACCGACTGGAACGCTATCTTCTCGCTTTGTCAGGCCATGAGCCTGTTTGCCTCTCGTCAGACAATCCAGATCCTGCTGCCAGAGAATGGACCTAACGCTGCTATCAATGAACAGCTGGCCATGCTGGTAAGTTTGTTACACGACGATCTGCTGCTTATCGTACGCGGCAACAAACTCACAAAAGCGCAGGAAAACGCGGCCTGGTTTACCCGGCTAGCCCCCAGTGCGGTGCTGGTCACCTGCCAGACGCCAGAGCAGGCGCATCTGCCAAAATGGGTTGCCGCGCGAGCAAAGCAGCACAATTTGCAGCTGGATGAGGCCGCCAGTCAGCTCCTGTGCTACTGCTACGAAGGCAACCTTCTGGCACTGGCGCAGGCGCTGGACAGGCTCGCCCTGCTGTGGCCCGATGGTAAGCTGACGCTGCCGCGCGTGGAACAGGCGGTGAATGATGCCGCGCACTTTACCCCCTTCCACTGGGTTGATGCGCTGCTGTCGGCGAAAAGTAAGCGTGCCCTGCACATCCTGCAACAGCTGCGCCTGGAAGGGAGTGAGCCGGTCATCCTGCTCCGTACGCTCCAGCGCGAATTACTGCTGCTGAACAACCTTAAACGCCAGTCAGCACACACGCCCCTGCGCGCCTTATTCGACAAACATCGCGTCTGGCAAAACCGTCGGGCGATGACCACGGAGGCGATAAACCGCCTGAGCCAGGAGCAGTTGCGTCAGGCAGTACAACTTCTGATGCGCGCCGAACTGACGTTAAAACAGGATTACGGCCAGTCTGTCTGGGCGGAGCTGGAGAGCCTCTCTTTGCTGCTCTGCCATAAGGCGCTGGCAGACGTATTTATCGATGGGTGATATGCATTCTTTACAGGCAATGTATGGCGGGACCTTCGACCCGGTACACTATGGGCATCTTAAGCCGGTAGAAATCCTCGCGAATTTGATTGGGTTGCAGCGGGTAATCATCATGCCCAACAATGTTCCGCCGCACCGTCCTCAGCCAGAAGCAACCAGCGAGCAGCGTAAAGCGATGCTCGCACTGGCTATCGCCGATAAGCCTCTCTTCACGCTGGATGAGCGTGAACTGCGCAGAGATACCCCTTCCTGGACATCGCAAACGCTGCGGGAGTGGCGCGCTGAGCAAGGGCCCATGAAACCGCTGGCGTTTATCATCGGCCAGGATTCCTTGCTCAACTTTCCCAGCTGGTACCAGTACGAAACCATTCTGGAAAACAGTCATCTGCTGGTCTGCCGCCGTCCGGGCTACCCGCTGACCATGCGCGACGCACAGCATCAGCAGTGGCTTGACGCGCATCTGACGGACAATATAGAAGACCTGCACAGTCTCCCCGCCGGGAAAATTTACCTCGCTGAAACGCCGTGGTTTGATATTTCCGCAACCCTCATCCGCGAGCGTCTCCAGCAGGGTTTAGACTGTGACGATCTCCTCCCCTCGCCCGTGCTGGCCTATATCCACGCACACGGTCTGTATCAGAAAAGTACAGATGTCTGAGCATCGCCGGCGAAATTGTCCGTTAATGATTATCCTGCCTTGACAGGCTAAGCCATACTGATATCCTCCGCTGCCAGACTTTCCCGCCGATCGCTGCTTTACAGAAATTGTTTTACAAAAATGGCGATGCAATATCAGGCGGAGGGTGGGATGATACCCGCCTTCAAAAGCCGGGCGGTGACATTTGTCCCGCGACTGGCGTCAGTTCAGGTATACTGACTGACCACGAATTCATAGTTGTACAATCTCATACACCCAGGGGGAAAACTTGCAGGGTAAAGCACTCCAGGATTTTGTTATCGACAAAATTGATGACCTGAAAGGTCAGGACATCATCGCTATCGACGTTAAGGGTAAATCCAGCATCACCGACTGCATGATCATCTGCACCGGGACCTCAACTCGTCACGTTGTTTCGATTGCTGACCATGTTGTTCAGGAATCGCGCGCGGCAGGGCTGCTTCCGCTGGGCGTTGAAGGTGAAGCGACCGCTGACTGGGTGGTTGTCGATCTCGGCGATGTGATTGTCCACGTCATGCAGGAAGAGAGCCGTCGCCTGTATGAGCTGGAAAAACTCTGGGGTTAATGCGTGAAGTTGCAACTGGTCGCCGTCGGCACCAAAATGCCGGACTGGGTACAAACCGGTTTTACTGAGTATCTGCGTCGTTTCCCAAAAGATATGCCGTTCGAACTGGTGGAGATCCCAGCAGGAAAGCGCGGCAAGAACGCAGATATCAAACGTATTCTCGATAAAGAGGGAGAGCTGATGCTGGCTGCCGCAGGCAAAAACCGCATCGTGACCCTCGATATCCCGGGCAAACCCTGGGATACGCCGCAGCTGGCGCACGAACTGGAGCGCTGGAAGCAGGATGGTCGGGACGTCAGTCTGTTGATTGGCGGACCAGAGGGGTTATCTCCCGCCTGCAAAGCGGCAGCAGAACAAAGTTGGTCACTCTCGGCGCTGACGTTGCCCCACCCGCTTGTACGGGTTCTCGTGGCAGAAAGTTTGTATCGCGCATGGAGCATCACTACCAACCACCCTTATCACCGCGAGTAATGACTGACCAGGGTAATTTAAGCAGCGGATGAAACTACAGAATTCTTTTCGCGACTATACGGCTGAGTCCGCGCTGTTTGTGCGCCGGGCGCTGGTCGCCTTTACGGGGATTTTGCTGCTTACCGGCGTGCTGATCGCCAACCTCTATAATCTGCAAATTGTCCGCTATACCGATTACCAGACCCGCTCAAACGAAAACCGTATCAAGCTGGTGCCCATCGCGCCCAGCCGCGGCATTATCTACGATCGTAACGGCACGCCGCTGGCGCTTAATCGCACCATCTACCAGATAGAGATGATGCCCGAGAAAGTGGATAACGTGCAGGATACGCTGAACGCGCTGAGAAGCGTTGTCGACCTGACTGATGACGATATCGCTGCGTTCAAAAAAGAGCGCGCACGTTCTCACCGCTTCACCTCCATTCCGGTAAAAACCAACCTGACGGAAGTGCAGGTCGCCCGTTTTGCCGTTAACCAGTACCGTTTCCCCGGTGTGGAAGTCAAAGGCTATAAACGCCGCTACTATCCTTACGGCTCCGCGCTGACGCACGTCATTGGTTACGTCTCCAAAATCAACGATAAAGACGTCGAACGCCTTGATAAAGACGGCAAGCTGGCTAACTACGCCGCAACCCATGATATTGGCAAGCTGGGGATCGAACGTTATTACGAAGACGTGCTGCACGGTCAGACCGGGTATGAAGAGGTTGAAGTTAACAACCGTGGCCGCGTGATCCGTCAGCTGAAAGAGGTTCCCCCGCAGGCGGGGCATGACGTCTATCTGACGCTCGACCTGAAGCTACAGCAGTATATCGAGACGCTGCTGGCGGGTAGCCGTGCTGCGGTTATTGTGACCGACCCGCGTACCGGCGGCATTCTGGCGATGGTTTCGATGCCAAGCTACGATCCGAACCTGTTCGTGGATGGCATCTCCAGCAAGGATTACTCCGGCCTGCTCAACGATCCAAACACGCCGCTGGTGAATCGCGCGACGCAGGGGGTTTATCCTCCAGCTTCAACGGTTAAACCGTATGTCGCCGTGTCTGCGCTAAGCGCGGGCGTCATCACCCGCAATACCAGTCTGTTTGACCCCGGCTGGTGGCAGTTACCTGGCTCTGAGAAACGCTACCGCGACTGGAAAAAATGGGGCCACGGCCATCTGAACGTGACCAAATCACTGGAGGAGTCGGCGGATACCTTCTTCTATCAGGTCGCCTACGACATGGGTATTGATCGTCTGTCTGAATGGATGAGCAAATTCGGCTACGGGCATTACACCGGTATAGATTTGGCGGAAGAGCGTTCCGGCAACATGCCAACCCGCGAATGGAAGCTGAAGCGCTTTAAAAAACCCTGGTATCAGGGTGACACCATTCCGGTAGGGATCGGCCAGGGCTACTGGACGGCAACGCCGCTGCAAATGAACAAGGCGATGATGATCCTCATTAACGATGGCGTTGTGAAAGTGCCGCACCTGCTGCAAAGCACCGTTGAAGACGGCAAAAAAGTGCCGTGGATACAGCCGCACGAGCCGCCGGTGGGTGACATTCATTCCGGCTACTGGGAAATCGCGAAAGACGGCATGTACGGTGTAGCCAACCGTCCTAACGGGACGGCGCACAAATATTTCGCCGGCGCACCGTATAAGGTTGCCGCGAAATCAGGTACGGCTCAGGTCTTCGGTCTGAAAGCGAATGAAACTTATAACGCACATAAAATTGCCGAACGTCTGCGTGACCACAAGCTCATGACGGCGTTTGCCCCTTATGATAACCCGCAGGTTGCGGTGGCGATGATTCTTGAGAACGGCGGCGCAGGCCCGGCGGTGGGTACCATCATGCGTCAAATCCTCGACCACATCATGCTGGGTGACAACAACACCGAACTGCCAGCTGAAAACCCGGCAGCCGCTGCGGCGGAGGACCAATAATCATGACGGATAATCCGAATAAAAAATCGCTGTGGGACAAGATCCACATCGACCCTGCCATGCTGCTGATCCTGCTGGCTCTGCTGGTCTATAGCGCCCTCGTTATCTGGAGCGCCAGCGGCCAGGATATCGGCATGATGGAGCGTAAAATCGGCCAGATCGCCATGGGTCTGGTCATTATGGTGGTGATGGCGCAAATACCGCCGCGCGTGTACGAGGGCTGGGCGCCCTATCTCTATATTTTCTGTATCATTTTGTTGGTGGCAGTAGATGCTTTCGGCGCCATCTCGAAAGGGGCGCAACGCTGGCTGGATCTGGGGATTGTCCGCTTCCAGCCGTCGGAAATCGCCAAAATCGCCGTCCCGCTGATGGTGGCGCGCTTTATTAACCGCGACGTCTGCCCCCCGTCGTTGAAAAATACCGCCATTGCGCTGGTGCTGATTTTCCTGCCGACGCTGCTCGTGGCCGCACAGCCGGACCTCGGTACTTCAATTCTTATCGCCCTCTCCGGCCTGTTCGTCCTGTTCCTGTCCGGCCTGAGCTGGCGTCTGATCGGTATCGCCGTGGTGCTGGTTGCCGCGTTTATCCCCATCCTCTGGTTCTTCCTGATGCATGATTACCAGCGTCAGCGCGTTATGATGCTGCTCGATCCCGAGACCGATCCGCTGGGCGCAGGCTATCATATTATTCAGTCGAAGATTGCGATTGGCTCCGGCGGCCTGCGCGGTAAAGGCTGGCTGCACGGTACGCAGTCGCAGCTCGAATTTTTACCGGAACGCCACACCGACTTTATCTTTGCCGTTCTGGCTGAGGAGTTAGGGCTGGTTGGCATCCTGGTGCTGCTTGCACTCTACGTGCTGCTGATCATGCGAGGTTTGTGGATTGCCGCGCGCGCGCAAACCACCTTTGGTCGCGTCATGGCAGGCGGATTAATGTTGATTTTGTTCGTTTATGTCTTCGTAAATATTGGTATGGTGAGTGGTATTCTGCCGGTTGTTGGCGTACCGCTGCCGCTGGTGAGTTACGGGGGCTCGGCACTGATCGTGTTGATGGCCGGGTTTGGTATCGTCATGTCGATCCATACCCACAGGAAAATGTTGTCCAAAAGCGTATAAAAATAAGGGGATCGCAATGCGTAAGCAGTGGCTGGGGATCTGCATCGCAGCAAGTTTACTTGCCGCCTGTACAAGTGATGATGGTCAGCAACAGGCAACCGTCGCGCCGCCGCAGCCTGCGGTCTGTAATGGCCCGATTGTTGAGATTAGCGGTGCCGATCCCGTTTATGAACCGCTGAACGCCAGCGTGAATCAGGATTATCAGCGCGACGGTAAAAGCTATAAAATCGTTCAGGATCCTTCCCGTTTCAGCCAGGCTGGCTTTGCTGCCATCTATGACGCTGAGCCCGGCAGCAATCTGACCGCGTCGGGTGAAACCTTCGATCCGATGCAGATCACGGCGGCACACCCGACGTTGCCTGTCCCGAGCTATGCACGCATCACTAACCTGGCGAATGGCCGAATGATCGTGGTGCGTATCAACGATCGCGGTCCTTACGGCAGCGATCGCGTGATCTCCCTGTCCCGCGCGGCGGCCGACCGTCTGAACACCTCAAACAATACTAAAGTGCGTATCGACCCGATTATCGTGGCGCAGGATGGTTCGCTGTCCGGCCCGGGCACGGCCTGTACCACGGTCGCGAAACAGACCTATGCCCTGCCCGCTCGCCCGGATCTGAGCGGTGGTATGGGGGGCGCTTCAACGCCGGCAGAGCTCACACAGCCGCAGGGTGAAGTGCGCGCTATCAGCAACGATACGCTGCAAAGTGAAGACGCGACAGGCGCCCCGGTGAAAAGCAGTGGTTTCCTTGGCGCACCCACCACGTTAGCGCCGGGCGTGATTGAATCAAATGAACCTGCCCCAGCGCCTGCGCCCGTCGCTGCTGCACCCGCTACACAACCCGCCCCGGTGACCGCGCCTGCTGCTACGCAGACTGCGGCGCCTGCGACGGCGAGCGGCAGCTACGTGGTTCAGGTTGGCGCCGTCAGCGATCGGACCCGTGCAGAGCAATATCAGCAGCGTTTAAGCAAGCAGTTTGGCGTGCCAGGCCGCGTTGAGCAAAACGGTGCGGTATGGCGTATCCAGATGGGTCCGTTTGCCAGCAAATCGCAGGCAGCGTCCCTGCAACAGCGTTTGCAGAGCGAGGCGCAGCTCCAGTCGTTTATCGCTGTTGCAAAATAATTATTCGGTGGTATCCGAAATGTCAGTTTGTGTAAAGCACGTTAACACTCTCATGATGAAAGTCGGATGCCTGCCCGTATAGCATTTGCTATAGTAAGGCACTTTTTTTAATTCCATCACGGATGTCGTAGTTCTGACCATGAAGACCACTTTTTCTGCTCGTTTTGTGCAGCGCATGGCGCTGACCACGGCCCTTTGCGCTGCTGCGTTCTCCGCAGCTCACGCGGATGACCTGAACATCAAGACCATGATCCCTGGCGTTCCGCAGATCGACGCGGAATCCTACATCCTGATTGATTACAACTCCGGCAAAGTTCTGGCAGAACAGAACGCCGATGCCCGCCGCGATCCGGCCAGCCTGACCAAAATGATGACCAGCTATGTTATCGGCCAGGCCATGAAAGCAGGCAAATTCAAAGAAACCGACCTGGTGACTATCGGTAACGATGCGTGGGCAACCGGCAACCCGGTGTTCAAAGGTTCATCGCTGATGTTCCTGAAGCCTGGTATGCAGGTTCCGGTCTCTCAGCTTATCCGTGGCATCAACTTGCAGTCCGGTAACGACGCCTGCGTGGCCATGGCCGATTTTGCAGCGGGCAGCCAGGACGCGTTCGTGGGCCTGATGAACAGCTACGTCTCCGCCCTGGGCCTGAAAAACAGCCACTTCCAGACCGTTCACGGCCTGGACGCCGAAGGTCAGTACAGTTCCGCGCGTGACATGGCGCTGATCGGTCAGGCGCTGATCCGCGATGTGCCAAACGAGTACTCTATCTACAAAGAGAAAGAGTTCACCTTCAACGGCATTCGTCAGACCAACCGTAACGGCCTGCTGTGGGACAACAGCCTGAACGTCGACGGCATCAAAACTGGCCACACCGATAAAGCCGGCTATAACCTGGTGGCCTCCGCCACTGAAGGCCAGATGCGTCTGATCTCTGCCGTGATGGGGGGACGTACGTTTAAAGGCCGCGAAACGGAAAGCAAAAAGCTGCTGACCTGGGGCTTCCGCTTCTTCGAAACCGTGAACCCGCTGAAAGCCGGTAAAGAATTTGCCTCTGAACCTGTCTGGTTTGGCGATAACGATCGCGCTTCCCTGGGCGTGGACAAAGATCTCTATCTGACGATCCCACGTGGTCGTATGAAAGATCTGAAAGCCAGCTACGTGCTGAATACCACCGAGCTGCACGCCCCGCTGCAAAAGAATCAGGTCGTGGGTACTATCAACTTCCAGCTGGATGGCAAAACCATCGATCAGCGCCCGCTGGTGGTGCTGGAGGAAATTCCTGAAGGCAATTTCTTCGGCAAAATCATTGATTACATTAAGCTGATGTTCCATCACTGGTTTGGTTAAAAATCGAACACTTGAAAGTGTGATTTTGATCCCCATATACTACGTATCAGTAAAACTCCCGCCCCGTGGCGGGAGTTATTATTTTTTATACACACGCCGGAGCTGACATGAAAACCAAACTTAACGAACTGCTTGAATTCCCTACCCCTTTTACTTACAAAGTAATGGGTCTGGCGAAACCTGAGCTGGTTGATCAGGTGGTTGAAGTGGTACAGCGCCATGCGCCGGGTGACTACTCTCCATCAGTCAAACCGAGCAGCAAAGGTAACTACCACTCGGTCTCAATCACCATCACTGCGACACACATTGAGCAGGTTGAGACGCTGTACGAAGAGCTCGGCAATATCGAAATTGTTCGTATGGTGCTGTAGTCCCTCAGCGGTTACCCGGTTTGCCGGGTAACCCACTTCCCCGCTGTGATATACTCCCCGTTACCTATTCTCCCTTGTCTTCGGAGACGTCCTTTTGTACCAGGATAAAATTCTTGTCCGCCATCTTGGGCTACAGCCTTACGAGCCAGTCTCTCAGGCTATGCATGACTTTACCGATATGCGCGATGACACCACCCCTGATGAAATCTGGCTGGTTGAACACTTGCCGGTGTTTACTCAAGGCCAGGCAGGAAAAGCCGAACATTTGTTGATGACGGGTGATATCCCGGTGATCCAGAGCGATCGCGGTGGACAGGTAACCTACCACGGCCCGGGCCAGCAGCTAATGTATGTCCTGCTTAACCTGAAACGCAGAAAGCTGGGCGTGCGTGAGCTCGTGACCTTACTGGAACAAACCGTGGTGAACACGCTCGCTGAGTATGGTATCGATGCTCACCCTCGCGCCGATGCCCCGGGCGTCTACGTGGGAGAGATGAAGATCTGTTCGCTGGGGCTGCGTATCCGTAAAGGTTGCTCGTTCCACGGGCTGGCGCTGAATATCAATATGGATCTGACTCCTTTCCAGCGCATCAACCCATGCGGGTATGCCGGTATGGAAATGACGCAAATGCGCCAGTGGGTCGATACCGCCACCCCTGAGAATATCCGCCCCGTGCTTCTGAAGAAGTTTTTAGCGCTGCTTAACAATCCTGACTACGAATATATTGCTGCTTAACACACTTCCGACAGTGGTTCGGTTATTTGACCAGCCACTGCTTAATTGCCGCATTTACGCTTTACAATAAACCGCATATTCTATATTTTCGAGTCGCCCATATATTAGCGTCCCATATTAATTAGAACCTTAATAGTACCATCACCGGGTATCGTGTAACGTGCGTGATAATCACCCAACTGCTTGTTTTCGATAAACAAGGGAAACTTGCGAAACACTTTACGAATCTCTGCAAGCATAATAAATAAATTCAACTATCATTCATATTGTGAATGGATACGGAGTAAGAGCGTGGAGCCTACTAATTTACCAGCCAAACGCCTGAATGAAACCAGCGGCGAAGATAAGCCGCAAATTTTCCGGACTTTACGTAATATTGATCTCAATTTATTGACTATTTTTGAGGCGGTATATGTCCACAAAGGTATCGTTAATGCTGCGAAAATTCTTAATCTCACGCCCTCCGCTATTAGCCAGTCAATTCAAAAATTGCGCGCGATATTTCCCGATCCCTTATTTATTCGTAAAGGCCAGGGCGTAACCCCCACCGCGTACGCCACCCATCTGCATGAGTACATCAGCCAGGGTCTGGAATCGATTCTGGGCGCGCTGGATCTCACCGGCAGTTACGATAAGCAACGAACCATCACCATAGGCACCTCTCCCTCTGTGGGCGTTCTGGTCATGCCCGCTATTTACCAGGCTGTTAAACAGCATGCGCCACAGCTGCTGATCCGCAACGTGCCCGTTAACGATCCGGAAACTCAGCTGGCACAATTCCAGACGGACCTTATTATCGACAGCAACAGCTTCGCGGCCAGGGCATTAGGGCATAACGTTCTCTATACCGACTCTCTGGCGCTCGTATGTCGTCAGAGTCATCCTGCTTTGGGCGCAGCTTTGACGCCTGAAAATTTGCGTCATTACGAACATGCAACCTTTATGTCCGAGGGGCAGGGTCCGGATCCGCTGCGCCAGCGTATTGACGAACTGTTCCCGGACCGTCTGATCAGCTTCAGCAGTTACAATATGTTTACCCTCGCGGCCCTTATTGGCAGCAGCGATTTGCTCTGTATTATGCCTGTGCGTCTCTTCACTCTGCTTCAAAAGTGCTGGCCGCTGGAGAGCATTCCATTGAGTCAACTTACGACGGAATCTGTTGAAATCTCACTGCATTACAACAAGCTAAGCCTGCGCGATCCGGTGCTGGAAAACGTCATTAACGTGATCCGCCAGGCGTTCTAATCCCGCCTTTCAGCACAAGCCCCTGCCGCAAGCGGGGCAAAAGGCACAAAACAACAACTATTTTACAAATTGGCGACCTGGCAGGCTGCTTTATCGCCCCTTTAAATGATATACTGCCTGTCGTTCGTTCAAAAATAGTTGATAATTACAACATTCCCTTGAATTGAAACGCTTTCCTTCGATATTCGCAACTGGAACACGCACGCTATGAGTAAACCCATTGTGATGGAACGCGGTGTTAAATACCGCGATGCCGATAAAATGGCCCTTATCCCGGTTAAAAACGTGGCTACAGAGCGCGAGGCGCTGTTAAGAAAACCGGAATGGATGAAAATCAAACTTCCGGCCGACTCTTCGCGTATCCAGGGGATCAAAGCGGCGATGCGCAAAAATGGCCTTCACTCTGTCTGTGAAGAGGCCTCCTGCCCTAACCTTGCTGAATGTTTCAATCACGGTACCGCGACATTTATGATTCTGGGTGCCATCTGCACCCGCCGCTGTCCGTTCTGTGACGTTGCCCATGGCCGTCCTGTTGCGCCTGACGCAAACGAACCGCAAAAACTGGCGCAGACGATTGCCGATATGGCGCTGCGTTATGTTGTTATCACCTCCGTTGACCGTGACGATCTGCGCGATGGCGGTGCTCAGCATTTTGCTGACTGTATTACCGCCATCCGCGAAAAAAGCCCGAACATTAAGATTGAGACGCTGGTGCCAGACTTCCGTGGCCGTATGGATCGCGCGCTCGATATCCTGACCGCGACGCCACCAGACGTGTTCAACCACAACCTGGAGAACGTACCGCGTATCTACCGACAGGTACGTCCCGGTGCAGACTACAACTGGTCGCTGAAGCTGCTGGAGCGCTTTAAAGAAGCCCATCCGCATATTCCAACCAAGTCCGGCCTGATGGTCGGCCTGGGTGAAACCAACGCTGAGATCATTGAAGTGATGCGCGATCTGCGCCGCCACGGCGTCACCATGCTGACGCTGGGCCAGTACCTCCAGCCAAGCCGTCACCACCTGCCTGTACAGCGTTACGTGAGCCCGGATGAGTTCGATGAAATGAAAGCCGAAGCGATGGCGATGGGCTTTACCCATGCCGCGTGCGGTCCGTTTGTTCGCTCCTCTTATCACGCCGATATGCAGGCGAAGGGCGAAGAAGTGAAATAAAGCTGTAAAATTTATTTACAGTAAAACAAAAAACCGGCCTCGTGAGCCGGTTTTTTTATGCAAGCCTTGCAGCATTGCCATTACTCTTTGTGTGAAAGCTTCTGTGCAGTGATGTCATCTTCGGCGCTTTTCTTTGCTGCCGCGTCGTCATCGTTCATTGCTTTCTTAAAGCCCTTAATGGCAGCCCCCAGGTCTCCACCCAGCGTGCGTAACTTCTTGGTACCGAACAGCAGGACGACCAGTGCGGCAACCACCAGCAGTTTGGTAATACTAATCTCACCCATAAATACCTTCTTTACATGAAACAGGCTGCATTCCGCCAAAAAACCTGAACGTATTAACGGTCATTTGGCGCGTGCACACAATAGCAATCTGTAACAAGGTGAATCAAGCATTGTTGAAAAAAACATCACATTAATTGCGGTGGCGCAAACCTGCGGTTGCGCAGAACAGGTAATTGCTGACGCGCAAGCGCTATTCGGGCGGAAATTATCTCCGTCAGCAATAACGCAGGCGTCTCCGCTGCTGCCGCAACCGTCACCCCCAGCGGATCGACAACCCTGCTCTGCCCGATATTTTTGTTACCACATTCACCCGCGGCTACCACGTAACAGGTGGTATCCAGCGCACGTGCTGCCAGCAGCGTCGCCCAGTGATGCTCCTTAAGCGGTCCTTTGACCCACGCGGCAGGCAGAACCAGCACCTCGGCCCCCTGCAATGCCAGGTTCAGCGCCAGCTCGGGAAAACGGATATCGTAGCAGGTCATCAGGCCAATCTTAAAACCCTCGACCTCAATCAGCGGCGGAATTACACTCCCCGGATCGACCAGGCGCGACTCCTGAACGCTGAACGCATCATACAGATGAAGTTTGGCGTAGCTCGCGACGGTGGCACCCTCACGTATCGCCACCAGCGTGTTTACCGCGCGCCCCGGCGAGGACGGAATATGGACCGTCAAGATGGTGGTGAGCGTGTTGCCAACGCTTTCGGCCAGCAGTCGTTTCAGAAACGCCCCTTCCAGCGTTTGCGCAGACTTTACCGACAGGTCTGGATCGCCATCATCACGGGCCAGTAACGCCTCGGGAAGTACCAGCAACGACGCCCCCTTTTGCTTCGCCTGATGCATCAGGGAGACGCATTTTTCCGCGTTTTCATTCCAGTCCGGCGTCACCGCGAACTGCCCTACTGCAACATACATAATTGTCTCCCGGTTAAAAACAGCGTTACACTCGACGCACTTACACAGCAAATAGCAGGTATTGACAGTGTTACAACTACTTATAGCCGTTTTTATTGGTGGAGGCACGGGTAGCGTTGCGCGGTGGCTCTTAAGCATGCGGTTTAACCCCCTGCATCAGGCCATTCCGATGGGGACACTGGCGGCAAATCTGATCGGGGCGTTTATTATTGGGATGGGGCTGGCCTGGTTTAATCGCATGACCAACATCGACCCTATGTGGAAGGTTCTGATTACAACTGGTTTCTGCGGCGGCTTAACAACGTTTTCTACCTTCTCTGCGGAGGTAGTATTTCTGTTTCAGGAAGGCCGGATGGGCTGGGCGCTGACCAACATTGCCGTTAACATGCTTGGCTCGTTTGCGATGACTGCGATCGCATTCTGGTTATTTTCCTCCGCCAGCGGACATTAAGCGCGGCAACCTTAATGTTGGCTTAATTTTTCTCTGTCACTCTTGGCTCAATATTGAACGAGGGTGATAGCATGAAAGAAACTCTGTCAGGCGTGGGTATGGTATTGCTAAGCGTCGCGATTGTCGCCAGCTTCCTGAAGATCTATCTTATTGGTTGATTCAGAACGAAAAAAACCCGCTCATTGAGCGGGTTTTGAAATTCTTGCTGACGCGTCTGAATTACAGAGCGATTACGTTAGCAGCAGAAGGGCCTTTGGCACCGTTAGTGATTTCGAACTCTACGCGCTGACCTTCAGCCAGAGTTTTGAAACCATTAGACTGGATTGCAGAGAAGTGTACGAACACGTCTTTGCTGCCATCTTCAGGAGTAATGAAACCGAATCCTTTGGACTCATTAAACCACTTAACGTTACCTTTAATCTTAGACATCAAAATTACCTTTACATTAAAAAACGACACAAATGCTGTGTCGGGTATCAGTACAACAATTGTGAGGCGTTTTGTCCAGCGGATCTTTGATAAAAAGTGACAAAAGTCGCGTTAATTTTCGCTGTTCGATTTTTATCCTTTACATTTCAATATCTGTGCGTTTTTTGGCCGATTTAGCAGAAAAATTTAGTTAAAACTGAAACCGCATCCAGGCAAAGTAAACGTTACCGTTGTTATAGGTACCCGGTATGTAGGTCATCTGAAACGTTGCCGGACCATAGCCGATGGAGGCAAGCGGCAGCAGTACCGGAACAGGAATGTATTTCCAGTTATCACGCGCCGTGAACCCTGCCGTATAGCCCAGCCCCAGACGAAAGTTGTCGTCTGATAACGGACGCCAGGTTTTTTCCCAGCCGTAGCCACCAATAGGCTCCCATTTATTGTAGGAGTCCTTAAACGCCATCAGGTACAGGCCATGCCAGTTACCTTTTTCATCCCAGCGAGACTGACCGAAGCCGGCCCCCCACGGACGCTCGTTATAACGGTCAGTTTTTTCTTTATCGTAGGCAAAACGTGCATGCCACGTAATGGCCGGAATATAGAGATCGTAATGCTCAGGTTCGTTCCATGTTTGCGCGACGTTATCCGTGAAGGTGGTGAACCAGCCTTTATCCGCTGTATTGCTGTCTGCATTAACCGCAGACGCAAACGATAACTGCCCAATAATAAACAACAAAATCAGGGGGAATTTAATTCGTACAATCACAATGCCATTACCATATTTAGTATTCGGTGCAGACCTTAACACAGAATACTTGAATGAACGCTTAACAGCATGGGTGTTATTCCTAATTACCATCCCGTTCCTGGGAATAATCTGAGGATACATAAACTGCATGCCTGAATAAGCACATGCAGTTGACATATTTAACGTTGATGTAACAATTTGTAGAGTGCGGGAATAACTAACATCGATAATAACGGTGCCGTTACCATGCCACCAATCATCGGCGCGGCAATACGTTGCATCACCTCTGAGCCACTCCCACTGCCCCACATGATGGGCAGCAGTCCCGCCATAATAGTGGCGACCGTCATCACCTTCGGACGCACGCGCAGCACGGCACCTTCGTGGATCGCCCGCATCAGCACCGTATTTCCCCCTTCTGGCTCCAGCCTGTGATATTTATCGAGCGCATGATTCAAATAAAGAACCATAATTACGCCGAATTCTGCCGCCACCCCGGAAAGGGCGATAAAGCCAACGGCCCCCGCCACTGACAAATTATATTCAAGCAGCCACAGTAACCACACGCCCCCAATAAGCGCGAAAGGCAATGTCCCCATTATTATCAGGACATTTGATATCCGCCTGAAGGTTAACCATAAAAGGACGAATATAATCATCAGCGTGACAGGTAAGACTATTTTGAGCGTCGCGGTCGCGCGTTCCAGATATTCAAACTGCCCGGACCAGGAGAGAGACACGCCCTGCGGCAATACCACCTTCTCCTCCACCCGTTTTTGCATTTCATCCACGGCGGACTTCAGATCGCGCCCGCGCAAGTCCACGTAGATCCAGCTGGAAAGGCGCGCGTTTTCACTTTTTAGCATCGGTGGGCCTTCCGTCACGACGATATCGGCCAATTCCCCCAGTGCCACCTGGCTACCGCTGGCGGTCACTACCGGCAACACCCGCAACGTGTCGACGTTATCACGCAAATCGCGGGGATAACGCAGGTTGATGGGATACCGCTCGCGTCCCTGGATCACCTCGCCAATGTTATCACCCCCGACCAGCGTGGAGACCAGGCTTTGCAGTTCATCGACGGAAACGCCGTAGCGCGCGGCTTTTTGCCGGTCGATACGTATATCCACGTAGCGCCCGCCTTCCAGACGCTCCGCCAGCGCAGAGGAGACGCCAGGAACGTCCTTCACCACCTGCTCAATCTGCCGGGCCACGCGCTCAATGTCGGCAATATTATTGCCGTTCACCTTAATGCCGACCGGGCTTTTGATCCCGGTTGCCAGCATGTCCAGGCGGTTACGGACAGGCGGCACCCACACATTGGCAATGCCCGGCAGCGACACGGTTTTATCGAGCTCCTCCACCAGCTTTTGCGGCGTCATTCCTGGCCGCCACTGCTCGCGGGGCTTAAAGTGGATGGTTGTTTCCAGCATGGTTAATGGCGCGGGATCGGTTGCCGACTCCGCCCGACCGGCTTTGCCAAACACACTCGCGACCTCCGGGACGCTTTTGATCAAGCGGTCCGTCTGCTGAAGCAGCCGCGATGCCTCGCGAGCAGAGATCCCCGGCAGCGTGGAGGGCATATAGAGTAAATCCCCTTCATCCAGCGGCGGCATAAATTCGCTGCCCAGGCGGCTCAGCGGCCACAGTGTGGCGATCAGCAGCAGACATGCCAGTGCCAGGGTCGTTTTCGGGAAGGTCAGTACCTTGTCCAGCAGCGGCTCATACAGGCGGATCAGGAGGCGGTTGATCGGGTTTGCCTTCTCATCCGGGATTTTCCCGCGAATGAAAAAGCCCATTAGCACCGGCACCAGGGTGATCCCAAGCCCGGCGGCCACGGCCATCGACCAGGTTTTGGTGAACGCCAGCGGCGAGAACATTCGCCCCTCCTGCGCTTCCAGCGAAAAAACCGGTATAAATGACAGCGTGATGATTAACAGGCTGCAAAACAGCGCCGGTCCCACTTCAACCGCCGCCTTTTCCGCCAGACGCCAGTATTCCCCCGGCGCGGGCTCCTTGCCCGGATTATCATGCCGCCACTGCTCCAGCACCTTGTGCATGTTTTCAATCATCACAATTGCCGCATCCACCATCGCCCCGATGGCAATGGCGATCCCGCCGAGCGACATCATATTCGCGTTAATGCCCTGATAGTGCATTACCACAAAAGCCCCGAGGATCCCCAGCGGCAGAGAGACCATCGCCACCAGCGCGGAGCGCAGGTGGAACAGGAACAGCGCGCACACCAGTACCACCACGGCAAACTCTTCGAGCAGCTTGTGCGTCAGCGTTTTGACTGAGTCCTCAATCAGCGTGGAGCGATCGTAGACCGGAACAATCTCGACGCCCTGCGGCAGCGTTTTTTGCAGCTCGCTCAGTTTCGCTTTTACCGCACGAAGCGTTTCCAGCGCGTTCTGCCCGTAGCGCATCACGATCACGCCGCCAGCGACCTCCCCTTCACCGTTAAGCTCCGCCACGCCCCGGCGGATCTCCGGGCCAATGCCAAGGGTGGCGACATCTTTCAGCAGGACAGGCACGCCATTGCGGGTGGCGATCACCACATTGCGAAAATCCTCCAGCGAGCGCAAATAGCCCGTTGTCCGCACCATATACTCCGCTTCGCCCATCTCCAGCAGGGCGCCCCCGCTCTCTTTATTGGCGGCCTGCACTGCGCCGGATAGCTGGCTGTGGGTAATATTCAGCGCGCGCATCTTCGCCGGGTCCGCCACGATCTGATACTGACGCACCATTCCGCCAATGCTTGCCACTTCAGATACATTCGGTACCGTCTTAAGCTCGAACTTAAGCGTCCAGTCCTGAAGGGCCCGCAGATCTGCCAGGCTGTGTTTTCCACTACGGTCGATCAGCGCATATTCGTTGATCCAGCCCACGCCCGTCGCATCTGGCCCCAGCGACACCTTCACGCCTGGCGGAAACTGCGCCTGTACCTGGCTTAAATATTCCAGCACCCGGGATCGCGCCCAGTAGAGATCGGTGCCATCCTCAAACAGCACATACACATAAGCGTCACCAAACATTGAAAAACCACGCACGGTTTTAGCGCCCGGCACAGACAACATGGAGGTTGTCAGGGGCCAGGTCACCTGATCTTCAATCACCTGCGGCGCTTTTCCGGGGTAACTCGCTTTGATAATGACCTGCACATCAGACAGATCGGGCAACGCGTCCAGCGGCGCGCGCTGCACCGCCCACCAGCCCCAGCCGGCCATCATCAGCGCGGCCAGGATCACCAGCAGGCGGTTACGCAACGAAGCGCGAATCACAGCGGCAATCATGGCGTCACCTCCGGCATCACGCTACGCAGGCTGGCTTCGGAATCAATGAGGAATTGCCCGGACGTCACCACCTTATCGCCCTCTTTGACCCCGGACAGGATCGCCGTCCAGCCCTGCGCCGTCAGGCCGGTTGTCACCGTCACAGGCTGGAAATAACCATCCCCGGTGGCCAGCAGCAGACGCGCAGACTCTCCGCTGTTAATTACCGCCTCTTCCGGCACCGCCAGCACCGGCGGGCCTTTCAGCTCTTCCGCACGCCTGACGGAGAGGTACATGCCCGGCTTCAGCTTATGTGCGGTATTTTCCAGCACGATACGGGCTTTCAGGGTTCGCGTGGACGCCTCCATCTGCGGCAGCAATTCGCTGACCGTGCCGTGGAATTGCTCCCCCGGCCAGCTTTCCGATGTTGCGACCACGTTGCTGCCCACTGCCAGAGACTGCGCCTGCGTTTGCGGGTAGTCGACCACCAGCCAGACCGGATCGAGGCTGGCGATCTCAAACAGCGGCGCCGTTGCGGTGATTTGCGCCCCTTCCCGCACGTCCAGCTTCACCACATAGCCCGCCCGGTCAGCGCGCAGGGTGAGCGTGGTCTGCGGCTTACCGCTACGCTCCAGCAAACGAATGACCTCTTCCGGCATAAACTGCAACGCCAGCCGCTCGCGTGCGGCGCGGGTCAATGCGGCATCGCCAAGCTGACGAACCGCGAGATACTCCTGCTGGGCGGTGGTCCATTGCGGGATCCACAGTTGCGCCAGCGCCTCTCCGGCTTTCACCTGCTGCTGTGGCGCCTTAACAAACAATTTTGACACCACGCCATTGGCCGGGGCTGACACCACCGAGACGTTACGTTCATCCGTTGCAACCGTGGCAAAGGCCGAGAACGGCGAAACCAGCTGGCGCATCTCAACGTTGGCGGTTTTCATCCCCAGGTTTTGCTGCTGTTGAGTGCTGATGACCACGCCTGACGCCGCCTGTGCTTCATCGGCGTAGCGCGGGACCAGATCCATATCCATAAAGGGGGATTTACCCGGCTTATTGAAGCGCTGACCGGGCACCATAGGGTCGTACCAGTAAAGCACCTTACGTTCAGAGGGTTGTGCAGCCGCAGCCGGCTGATGCGTCTGCTTCTTTCCGACAAAATAGCCGCCAGCGGCAGCTATCGCGATGGCAATCGCCATTAACGTTGTTTTTTTCATTGCGCCAGCTCCTGCGGGATCAGCCAGTTCACGGCAGCCCAGGTTCGCGCCATTTCGCGCTCCGCCTGGTTCACCGCCAGTTCCGTATCCAGTACGCCACGACGCGCCTCCAGCAGGGCCGGAAGCGCCGACTGTCCAGAGCGATATTGCGCCGTCAGTACCGCCAGCCGTTGACGCTGCAACGGTAGTACCTCGTCCCGCTGTCGCTGCCACACCGTTTGCGCAGCCTGATACTGCGCCACCAGCGTTTGCACCTGGGCAATGTGTTCACGTTTGAGCAGCGTCAGTTGATCCACCGCCTGCATTGAGCGGGAAACATCGGCGGCGTAATCCTTGTCCTGACGTTTTGACTGGAACAAAGGCAGATCCACGCTGAACATCACGCCAGCCATATCGTCATAGCCTTCGGCGCGGTGGGCGTAATAGACCTCCACATCCACATCGGGTATCGCCGCCACGGCAGATTGCGCTGAACGCGCTTTCGCGGTCTCGGCTTCACGTCGTGCGGCCTCCACTTCCGGGTGCCTGACGATCCCCTCCTGCAACGTTTTTTCATCGGCAGGAAGACGCTGATAGCGCGGCAGCGGACCGCGAACCGCCGTAATCGCGTGCCCCGTAAGCTCCAGCAGACGGCTTTGCGCCAGCTGCACATCCCGCTGCGCCAGCGTCTCTTTGTCGCGCATGGCGCTGAGGATCATTTGCAGGGCCAGTACGCTGTCCGGCGTGGCGCTTCCCGCCCCGACGCTCGCCTTCTGCACGCCCCGCTGGCGTTCCGTTTCACGGACCAGCGTTCTGGCCGTGTTCAGCGCCTGCTGGGCCAGCGCCAGATCCAGCCAGGCCTGGGCGGTATCACGCTGAAGCGCGGCGCGGACGGCTTCGGATTTTGCCAGCACGCTTCGCGCCTGCGCCTGGAAGGTCTGCGCTTTACGTTCCCGCTTCTCTGAGCTGACGTAGCTTTGCATGATGCCAACCTTCTGCATGGTCATCCCTTCACGCGTCAGCCGCCGATCGTTGCTGCCCTGTACCGGCACGTTTTCGATGCCGAATTTCAGTTTCGGGTCAGGTAATTGCGTGGCGGAATCCGCCATCGCATCCAGCGCCTGCGCTTCGTTACGGCTGGCAGAGAGTTCGGCCGAGTAGCGCTGGGCTTCGGTCAGGGTGTGTTCGAGCGTCCACGGCTCCGCCTGCGCGGCGGAGGTTAACAGGCCGAACAACACCCCACCGAGCCACAGGCTCAGTGTGTGTTGTTTCATGGTGACCTCGCTTAGCGTGCTGGCGTCAGCGAGATAATCTGGAAACCGTCACCCGCACGCTCAAGCGTGAAGGTCACTTCATCCCCCGGTTTGGCGCCATTCAGCGTGGCGCCGGCAGATAAAGTAAACGGCATGGTCATTGCTGGCCATTTTAGTTCCGGTATGGCCTCGTGCCGGAGCATGACGGCGCTGTCAGAGATCGACTGAACCACGCCGTGGCCCTGCCAGGTCTGGTTTGCCTGAACGGTATAAGAAGCGAAAGAGACGGACGCGCCAACCAGCGCGGAAAGGAATACGGTACGCATGATAAAACTCCTGTTAAACGTTAAGTAAATAAAATCAACGAATTAACAGGTTTTTACTCCCGAAACCGGCAATAGCGGATCGTTGCCGGCGGCCCCACAGCAGGAGGGGTAACGGACCACGCAGGATGGCTTGCAGACGAGCACTCTGGGGTCGTTAAGGTCAGGGTCATGGCGGCAGGCAGCGCCACCAGATGCGGCTGGGCAGGATCTTTTTGTACCTGATCCGGCACACAATGTTTTTCACACAGCGGTGAAGCACCGGCAGCATAATGCGGCCCCGGTTGCGCCATCATGTCCATATGCTGGATGGTGGCCACCTCACCGCGCAAATCCATTGAACATTGATGGGAGGCGACGGCAACCTGACTCTGGATCAACAGCCAGCCAAACGCCAGCAAAAACATCAGCAGATGTTTTTTGATAAAGCGCAGGCGATATGTCCAGCTGGCGTGCATATTCAGATCGTCGGATAGGGTAAAAGTGAACCGAGTATAAGCAGGCAAAAGAATGAAAGAGAAGTGGTTTTAAAGAGATTTACGTTTTAAATCGATTGTCGGCAAGTAATACTCAAAACCTTAACACTTCACCATCATTTTAATGACATATAATATCTATTCATCAGGTCAATAACGTCTTAATATAAATGACGCAGGGTTAGCAGAAATATCGTCATCAGTGCCTTTAGTAGTCTCTTTCTTGATTTTAATCAGCAAGGACTGGACATTTATTCGGCACATTTCAGCTTCTTTTTTATTGATTATTTGTCTCTCGGGCAGCAAGGATACAGGGGAAATCATGCTTACTTTTCTCGAACTCCTCATTGGAGTCGTGGTCATTGTTGGTGTAGCACGCTACATCATTAAAGGTTACTCAGCCACCGGCGTGCTATTTGTCGGCGGCCTGACGCTGCTGATCATTAGCGCGCTAATGGGTCATCAGGTTTTACCCGCCAGCGAAGCCAGTACCGGATATACCGCTACCGATATTGTGGAATATATAAAAATTCTGCTGATGAGCCGCGGCGGCGATCTGGGCATGATGATCATGATGCTCTGCGGATTTGCTGCCTATATGACCCATATCGGCGCGAATGATATGGTGGTAAAGCTGGCTTCTAAGCCGCTGCAATATATTAACTCCCCCTATCTGCTGATGGTCGCGGCCTATTTCCTGGCCTGTCTGATGTCATTAGCCGTTTCCTCAGCAACGGGCCTTGGCGTGCTGTTAATGGCAACGTTGTTCCCGGTAATGGTTAACGTCGGGATCAGCCGTGGCGCAGCGGCGGCTATTTGCGCCTCTCCGGCGGCGATTATTCTCTCCCCTACTTCCGGTGACGTAGTGCTGGCCGCAAAAGCCGCGGAAATGTCGTTGATTGACTTCGCCTTCAAAACCACACTGCCGATCTCCATCACCGCTATTCTCGGCATGGGCGTGGCGCATTTCTTCTGGCAACGCTATCTCGATAAGAAAGAGAACGTCAGCCACGAAATGATGGACGTCAGCGAAATCACCACTACCGCCCCGGCGTTTTATTCCATCCTGCCCTTCACGCCGATTATTGGCGTGCTTATTTTCGACGGCAAATGGGGCCCGCAGCTGCACATCATCACTATCCTGGTGATCTGTATGCTGCTGGCGGCCATCCTGGAATTCGTTCGTGGTTTTAACACCCAGAAAGTGTTCACGGGTCTGGAAGTTGCCTTCCGCGGTATGGCGGATGCCTTCGCGGGCGTGGTGATGCTGCTGGTTGCCGCGGGGGTGTTTGCCCAGGGGCTGAGCACCATCGGCTTTATTCAGAGCCTGATCTCTATCGCCACCTCGTTCGGCTCGGCCAGCATTATCCTGATGCTGGTGCTGGTGGTGCTGACCATGCTGGCGGCGATGACAACCGGCTCCGGTAACGCGCCGTTCTACGCCTTTGTTGAGATGATCCCTAAGCTGGCGCACTCCTCCGGCATCAACCCGGCTTACCTGTCCATTCCAATGCTTCAGGCTTCCAACCTGGGTCGTACCATTTCTCCGGTATCGGGCGTGGTGGTTGCGGTTGCGGGGATGGCGAAAATCTCTCCGTTTGAAGTGGTAAAACGCACGTCAGTGCCGGTGCTGGTTGGCCTGATTATCGTTATTATCGCCACCGAAGTACTGGTTCCCGGCGCTGCCTAAGCGAAATTCCTGATTTCCAAAAAGCGCCTGCGGGCGCTTTTTGTGCTTTAATAACCCCCAGAAATTAATCGCGCCCAACCAATCAGGAAAGCAAATGTTCAGGAAGGATATCGTTATCCCGTCTGGCGCAGTAGCGCTTGCACTCTGTGTCTTCTCAATTCAGGCAGATCCGCTTAAGCCAACCCAGTACGGCGATTTCGATCGCTACGTTCTGGCCCTTTCCTGGCAAACCGGATTTTGCCAGAGCATGGTCGAACGTAACCGTGACGAACCGGAAGAGTGTCGCCTGCAAAAAGAGAGCAGCAACAAAACCGATTTTCTGACCGTCCACGGCTTATGGCCCGCGCTGCCGAAATCTATTGCCGCTCGCGGAGTGGATGAACGCCGCTGGATGCGCTTCGGCTGTGCCACTCGTCCGGTTCCGAATATGCCGGAAGCAAAAGCCAGCCGCAAATGTGACGCCGCAGAGACCGGACTATCGCTAACCGGCGCGGCGAAGCTGAACAGCGTGATGCCCGGCGCGGGCGGCAACTCCTGCCTTGAACGTTATGAATACGCGAAACACGGCGTCTGCTTTGGTTTTGATCCCGACGCTTACTTCGGCACCATGGTGCGCATGAACCAGGAAGTGAAGCACAGCGCGGCAGGAAAATTTCTGGCGGAAAATTATGGCAAAACCGTCCGCCGCAGCGACTTCGATGCAGCCGTGGCCAAAAGCTGGGGGAAACAGAGCGTAAAAGCGTTCAAGCTTACCTGCCACGGCAATCCGGCTTATCTGACCGAGATGCAGATCTCGCTGAACGCCAGCACCATCAACAACCCGCTCTCTGCCGGCTCCTTTGCGCCACAGCCGCATCCGGGCAACTGCGGCAAACAGTTTGTCATTGATAAAGCCGGTTACTGATGCTGCGCCGGGCACCTTTTTGCCCGGCTTTTCATTGATTTCCGTGATATGACGATTAACCTCACACTTCCGCTCACACGCATCATTTTTCCAGCTAAAGCATTATTAATCCGGTAAACATCACTGAAACCTCCCCGCCATAATCATGGCGTTATCTACAGGAGGAATTTCACATGGCTAAAAAACTGATTGCACTGTGCGCCTGCCCGATGGGCCTGGCACATACCTTCATGGCAGCCCAGGCGCTGGAAGACGCAGCGACGGAAGCCGGTTATGAGGTAAAAATTGAAACCCAGGGCGCGGACGGGATCCAGAATCGCCTGACCCCACAGGATATTGCCGACGCTGACATTATTATCCACGCCATCGCGATCACCCCGGAAGACAATGAGCGCTTCGAAACGCGCGACGTGTATGAGATTACGCTTCAGGACGCCATTAAAAACGCGGCAGGCACCCTGAAAGAGATCGAAGAGATGATTGCAGCAGAACAATAATAATCCTCACACCCAGGGGTTTTCGTCATGGCTATTAAAAAACGCAGCGCGGTTCGCCCGGACAGTCACGAGGGTGACACACTTGCCATCAAATCCGCACCGGTTGCCGCCAGTGCGTCTTTCTGGAAAGAGCTTCCACAGCACATTATGTCGGGGATATCCCGCATGGTGCCAACGCTTATCATGGGCGGGGTTATCCTCGCCATTTCACAGCTCATCGCCTACGTCTGGCTGGAGATCCCGCCTGACACCGGTATTCTCGACGCGCTTAACTCAGGCAAATTCACCGGTTTCAATCTCTCGGTATTGAAATTTGGCTATCTGACCGAATCGTTCGGCGGGCTGCTGTTCAGCTTCGCCATCCCGATGTTTGCCGCCTTTGTCGCCAACTCTATCGGCGGAAAGCTGGCCTTCCCGGCCGGGTTTATCGGTGGCCTTGTCGCCACGCAGCCGACGCTGGTGCTGAACTTTGATGCGGAAAAACTGACCTGGCTTGCCACCAAACCCGTGCCCTCCACGTTTATTGGCGCGCTGATTATCGCCATAGCCGCAGGCTATCTGGTCAAATGGCTGAATAGCCGTATTAACGTACCGCAGTATCTGCTGGCCTTTAAAAGCACCTTTCTGATCCCAATCCTCTCGGCGCTGTTTGTGATGCTGGCGATGTATTACATCATCACGCCGATTGGCGGCTGGCTGAATGCAGGTATGCGGACCGTACTGCTGGCGGCGGGTCAGGCGGGCTCCATGATGTACGCCATCGGGATGGCGGCGGCCACGGCGATTGATCTTGGCGGCCCCATTAACAAAGCGGCGGGATTTGTTGGCCTGGGGCTGACAACCGATCATGTCCTGCCCATCACCTCCCGCGCCGTGGCGATTGTTATTCCGCCCATTGGTCTGGGGCTGGCTACGCTGATTGACCATCGTCTGACCGGCAAACGCCTGTTCAGTCCGCAGCTTTATCCGCAAGGCAAAACGGCCATGTTCCTCGCCTTTATGGGCATCAGTGAAGGGGCCATCCCGTTCCTGCTGGAAAATCCGCTTGCGACGCTGCCAGCGTATATGGCGGGTGCGATCGCGGGTGCAATGACCGCCACCGCGCTCGGTGCCGTGCAGTGGTTCCCTGAATCGGCGATCTGGGCGTGGCCGCTGGTCACCAATCTGGGGGCGTACATGCTCAGTATTGTGGTCGGGGCGGCGATCACCGCGCTGTTGGTCGTGATTATTCGTAACAGTCTGCACAAGCGCGGAAAACTCGCTATCGACACGCTGTAACGGGGTGAACCATGGAATTACTGAGAAGGCTTCGTGCCTGGCTGGCTGCGGAAAAACTGGACGGCGTGCTCATCTCTTCGCGCCAGAATAAACAGCCGCACCTGGGCATTTCAACCGGTTCGGGATATGTGCTGGTGTCACAAACCGCGGCACATATCCTGGTGGATTTCCGTTACTACAGCGATATCGCTTCACGAGCGGCGGGCTATGAAATGCACCTGCTTAACACGGAGAACCCGTTTGCGCAGGCGGTGAACCAGATTATTGCGAAGGACAATCTCGCCCGTCTTGGCTTTGAGGGTGAATACGTGAGCTGGCAAACAGGCGTGCTGTGGCGCGATACGCTGAATACCACCCTTTGCAGCACCTCGCTCGACGCGCTGCGGCAGATAAAAACCTCTGACGAAATCGACCGTATCCGTGCAGCATGCGGCATTGCCGACCGCGCCGCACAGCACATCCGGCGTTTCATTCAGCCCGGTATGCGCGAGCGTGAAGTCGCTGCCGAGCTGGAGTGGTTTATGAAGCAGGAGGGTGCGGACAAGCCCTCTTTCGACACCATTGTCGCCAGCGGGCCGCGCGGTGCGCTGCCCCACGGCAAAGCCTCTGACAAAGTGATTATGCCTGGCGAGATGATCACCCTTGATTTCGGCGCCCGACACCAGGGGTATTGCTCGGATATGACAAGGACCTTTCTTGTCGCCGGGCAAAACACGCCGCCGGAGGAGCACCCTCTCTATGCGGTGTACCAGATCGTTCTGGCGGCACAACAGGCGGCCATTGATGCCATCCGCCCCGGCGTTTCCTGTCATCAGATCGATAGCGCCGCACGTTCCGTGATTGAACGTGCAGGTTACGGCCCGCAGTTCGGGCATAACACCGGTCATGCCATTGGTATTGATGTCCATGAAAATCCACGTTTTTCCCCTACCGACCGCACCCCGTTGCAGCCCGGCATGGTGCTGACCGTTGAACCGGGGATCTACCTTGAACACCAGGGCGGGGTACGAATTGAAGATGTGGTGCTGGTGACGGAAACGGGCGCCGAGGTGCTTTATACCCTCGACAAACGGCTATTGCTGACGGGAGAACAAGAGTGGACAGAGATTTACTGCGCGCCCTGAGCGAAGCAGACGCCATTGCGGCCTCAGAGCAAGAGGTGCGCGACATCCTGCTCAGTGAGGCGCAAAAATACCATAAAGAGGTTCAGTTTGATGGGCTGGGTTCCGTGCTTATCCGCGTCAACCAGAGCCGGGGCCCGAAGGTGATGGTCTGCGCCCATATGGATGAAGTCGGTTTTATGGTGCGTAGCGTCTCGCGCGAAGGGGCCATTGATGTCCTGCCCATCGGCAACGTGCGCATGATGGCCCGTACCCTTCAGCCGGTGCGCATCACCACGCGTAACGGGGAAAAAATACCGGGACTGCTGGATGGGGATCTGAAAGGAGAAAACGTTGACAATTTGCGTGTCGACATTGGCGCGACGTCGGCGGAGGAGGTGTTCGCCGCCGGTATCGACGCAGGCGACCGCGTGACGTTCGATACACCCTTTCAGACCCTTCCCCACAATCGGGTGATGGGTAAAGCCTTCGACGATCGTCTCGGCTGTTACCTGCTGATCGCGCTGCTGCGCGAGCTGCACCAGACGCCGCTCGAGTGCGAGCTTTGGCTGGTGGCCAGCTCAAGTGAAGAGGTCGGCCTGCGCGGCGGCCAGACCGCCACGCGCGCCATTCATCCTGATATCGCGCTGGTGCTGGATACCGCCTGCTGGTCAAAAAATTTCGATTATGGCAGCGCCAACCATCGCCAGATCGGTGCGGGCCCGATGCTGGTGCTGTACGACAAAACGCTCATCGCCCCAGCCAAACTGATTGCGCTGGCTGAGACGATCGCGCGCTCGCAGGAGATCCCGCTGCAAAAAGACATGTTCAGCAACGGCGGAACGGACGGCGGGGCGATCCATCTCTCCGGCACTGGCGTGCCGACTCTTGTGCTTGGTCCCCCGACCCGACACGGGCACTGCGCGGCATCCATTGCCGACGAAAAAGACATTCATCACACCCAACAACTGCTTGTCGCGCTTGTGGCATGCATGAACCGTGAGACCGTGGATCATCTGACGGACTTCAGATGCTGATCTCACGCGGCCAGGAGGAAGTATGCTTTCAATTGAATTTTTCTGCCCACTGCCCAACGGCCTGCATGCGCGTCCGGCCTGGGCGTTAAAAGAGCAGTGCAGCGCATGGCGCAGCGACATCCGTTTTATCAACAGACGGCTTAACACTCACGCGGATGCCAAAAGCTCGCTGGCGCTGATCAGTACCGGTACGCTGTTTAATGACAGCTGCGTGCTGGAAATTAACGGCAGCGACGAGGAGCAGACCCGACGCGTGCTGGAGGCGTATCTCACCGGCGCGTTTATCGACAGCGACAGTATTCCCTCCGGCGACGCGCCGCACGTTGCGCATCCCCTGCCCCGTTCGCTTGTAAGGCTTGCTCCCCACCTTCAGCACGGCATTACGCTCGCCAGTGGCATCGGGGCTGGCACTCTGCGAGGCTGGCAGAGCGATAACCTCAAACGTTATTGTCAGATCCCCGCCTCGCCGGAAGATATTACCCGCCTGGAACACAGCCTGGCGACGCTGGCTGAACAGCTCAACCACCGTCTGCGCGGGCTGGACGGCGAGAGTAAAACCATTCTCAGCGCGCATCTTTCGCTGATCCAGGATGAGGAGTTTGGCGGCACCATACGCCGACTGATCGCCGAGGAGCGGCTAAGCCTTGCGGAGGCGATCATTCGTAATATGGAGCTGATCTGCGACAAGCTGTCGCTCTCCGCCAGCGACTACCTGCGTGAACGCGTCAGCGATATTCGCGACATCAGCGAGCAGCTTCTTAACATTACCTGGCCGGAGTTACAGCAAACCTCCGCATTCACCCTCAGCGCCCCCACTATTCTGGTGGCGGAAGATCTGACGCCCAGCCAGTTTCTCAGCCTCGACACGCAGTATCTGAAAGGCATGGTGCTTGAAAAAACAGGCCGGACGTCGCATACGCTGATCCTGGCACGCGCGGCCTCCGTGCCTGTGCTGAGTGGTTTAACGGTCGCCTCGCTGGCGCCGTTGATGGGAAAAGAGGTCATTCTGGACGGCATCTGTAGCGTGCTGGTCGTTGAACCCAACGACGCGGTGAATGATTACTATAGCGTGGCGCAGCGCCTTGCCGACCGACGCCACCAGCAGCAGATCAAAGATGCGGGTCTTCCAGCACTCACCCGCGACAACGTACCGGTAGAGATTGCCGCCAACATCGGCAGCGCGCTGGAAGCGCCCGGGGCGTTTACCTGCGGCGCGCAGGGTATCGGGCTGTTTCGCACTGAAATGCTGTATATGGACAGAGACACTGCGCCGGACGAGCAGGAGCAATTCGAAGCCTATCAGCAGGTGCTGCTCTCCGCGCAGGGCAAGCCGGTCATCTTTCGCACAATGGACATCGGCGGCGATAAGCAGCTCCCTTACCTGAACATTCCCCAGGAAGAAAACCCGTTCCTCGGCTATCGTGCCGTTCGTATTTATCCCGAATTTGCCGATCTCTTCCGCACCCAACTGCGCGCGATCTTACGCGCAGGCGCGAGCGGCAATGCGCTGTTGATGATCCCGATGGTGCACAGTCTCGATCAGATTTTATGGATCAAACAGGAGCTGCAAAACGTTCGTGACGCCCTGGCCTCACAGGGGTTACGTCACACCGCACACCTGCCGCTGGGGATCATGGTTGAAGTGCCTTCAGTCTGCTTTATCATCGATCACTTCTGCGAAGAGGTGGATTTCTTCAGTATCGGCTCGAACGATATGACTCAGTATCTCTACGCTGTCGATCGCAACAACCCGCGCGTTTCGGGGCTGTATAACCCCATCACACCGTCTTTTTTACGCATGGTTCGCCAGATTGTCGCCGCAGCGCATCGTCACGGGAAATGGGTCGGCATTTGCGGGGAACTTGGCGGAGAGCAGCGCTACCTCCCTCTTCTGCTTGGTCTGGGCTTAGATGAGTTCAGCATGAGCGGGCCGCGCATCCCTGCGGTAAAAACCCAGCTGCGTCAGCTGGACATGGCAACCTGCCGGGCGCTGGCGGAAAAGGCCTGCGACAGCCGCAGCGCAGAGGAAATTGAAGCCCTGCTGGCGGATTTCACACCGGAAGCGCCGCCGCGTCCCTTGCTGGCCCTGGAGACTATCGTGGTCAAGCCGCTGACCTCAAAAGAGCAGGTGCTTCAGTTCTTATGCGGAAATCTTGCGATTCATGGCAGGACCGAAAACCCGCTCGAACTTGAAGAAGATCTCTGGCAGCGCGAAGAGATTGTCACCACCGCCGTCGGGTTTGGCGTGGCGATCCCTCACACCAAATCGCAATGGATACGCCACTCCAGCATCAGCATTGCACGCCTGGACAAGGCGATTGACTGGGAGTCGGATTTGGGCGACGTCGAGCTGGTGATCATGCTGACGCTCGGCGCTCAGGAAGGGATTAATCACGTGAAGGTCTTTTCCCAGCTGGCGCGGAAGCTGGTCAATAAAACGTTTCGCGAGTCGCTGTTTGCAGCAACGACGCCGCAAAGTATCCTGGATCTGCTGAACGCTGAAATCACGTTCTGACTGTCACTGAAAGCGTGCGCGATACTCCCCCGGCGTCAGGCCAAACTGGCGCCGGAACAGACGGCTAAAATAGTCGCTATCGGCATAGCCGCAGCGCTTCGCCACTTCCCCCACCGGCAGGTGGTATTTTTGCAGGATGGTTCTCGCCTTCGCCATACGCACCCAACGAACGTAATCCACAAAACTCATCGTCCCCTGTTGGGAGAACAGGCGTGACAGATGGTTGGCCGAAATATTAAAAAGCGCGGCGACGCTGTCCCGCGACAGGGATTCAGCATAGTTTTCCTGCACCCAGTTACAAATGCTCTGATAGAGGAAATCCCCGCGCGACAGTCCCGGTTCAGGCAGCGACGACACCACTTTCCGGCACCAGTGCAGCAGGCTCAGCACCAGCGGTTGAATAATGGCCTGATCCTGCGGGGAAGCGCTCAGGTGCGTCAGGGCCATCAGCATCGCAGCACATTCGCCTCGTTCAGGATGAGGAAGCTCAACGTGTCGCTGCGCAGGCACGGATCGCCCGTGACGGGTATCATGAAACACCAGCCCCAGCCACGACGGCGCAAAAAGAATGCTCAGCAGCATGACCGGTCGTTCAAACACCGGGACGCTGGCGGCCTGGGCGGGAAGAAACAGCATTTCCCCCTGGCAGAGGGTCTGCTGCCCGGTAACCAGTCTGTTGCCATATTCCCCGCGAAGAACGACATCAAGCCGTGGCCAGTCGCGGCTCACGCTTCCGACAGCGTCAGACGCGCCACGTTGAGCAAACCAGACTCGCCCCAGCTGCTGTGGGTTGAGCACCAGGCCGCTCAACAGATCGGCAAAAAACTGCTGATCGGCGGGCAACAGGGTTGCGCGCATATCACCCCCTGCGCGCATCCGGGCGTACCAGATCGAAGCGATGGCTGTCACTGATGGCGTAGTAGGCCGTCGGTCCACCCGCACGCAGAATGGGCTGCGCTTTCGCGGTCTGGTATATCCCCTCTTCCAGCAAACTCTCGGCGATATGGACACCCACGACTTCGCCGAGCACCAGCCAGGTATCAATCGGTGTCCCATCCGCGCCGGTAAGCTGAATGCACTGTGACAATCGACACTCGAAATTCACCGGGCTTTCCGCCACGCGCGGCGAGCTCACAAGCTGGCTGGCTACGGGCGTCAGGCCGGCAAAGGTAAATTCATCCTCGCCATGAGGGAGCGTGGCGGAGGTTTCATTCATCGCCTCGGCCAGATCGCGCGTTGCGAGGTTCCAGACAAACTCCCCCGTTTCGGTAATATTCCGCACGCTATCCTTCCAGCCGTTGCTGGAAAAACCAATGATCGGTGGGCGATAGTTAAAGCAGTTAAAGAAGCTGTACGGGGCAAGGTTCAGTTGACCGGCCTTGTCACAGGATGAGATCCAGCCAATCGGACGTGGACCGATAATGGCGTTCAGCGGGTCGTGCGGCAGGCCGTGCCCCTGAGACGGTTGGTAAAAGTACATATCGCTCTCTCTACGCTGGGGCTGCAACGCGCATTGCCCGGGTTCAGTCTTTCCAGCGTAACGAAATTTCCGTTCAGCGTGAATCGGGACGCCGGGTTTATTGCCAAAAATTCATATGGCGCATGATTGTGACCTTCATCACTTCAAACTTACGGTTTCAGACAGTATCATCAGATAAGTTAAACCCTCGCTGCCAGACGGCGAGGGTTTTCTTTTGGATTGGTTTCTGCGTTACACGCAGCATTAACGACATGGAGTAAAAATGTCCAGACCTACGATTATCATCAATGAACTCGACGCAGAACGTATTGACCGACTGTTGGAGAAACCAGAATTCGCCTCGCTGCCGGTAGCCGATGCGCTGAACGAAGAGCTCGACCGGGCGCAGATGTGTACGCCTGAGACCATGCCGCATGATGTGGTCACCATGAACAGCCAGGTGAAGTTCCGCAACCTGACCACCGGAGAGGAGCTCACCCGTACGCTGGTCTATCCGGCGCAGATGACCGACAGCAGCACGCAACTGTCGGTGCTGGCACCCGTGGGCGCGGCGCTGCTTGGACTGCGCACGGGCGATACCATCCACTGGGAACTCCCGGGCGGTGCCTCAGCTCACCTGGAAGTGCTTGAGCTGCTCTACCAGCCCGAAGCCGCTGGCGATTACCTGCGTTAATCCCTTCTGAACAAGCGACCCCGCTTTGCACAGAGGATGCACCCGCATCCTCTTTCCGCAAATTCACCCTATTGTGCTATACCGGACAAAAACCGCTTAATCCACGCTTAGTCTGTTGTAGTGCCGTGGGGACGGTCATGGGTGAGATACTTGTTATCACACTGGTTTTTCTCATCATCCTGGCGATCCTCGTCGTGGCGGTGCTGTATCTTGAGCGCCACTGGTGAGTGAGGAACCTCACACAACGCCGCCGGGGAAGGCATTCACCAGTCCCTTCACTTTCTGCTGCGCTGCCTCCGGGGTGTCTGCGCCAGGCACCAGGATCACCTTGCGGCACTCCTCCTCCCGTTTTTCGAAGATCTTATAGGCGCGTTCCGCATCAGCCAGCGGAAGATAGTGGGTCACAATATCTTCTGGGGTAAGCAGCCCTTTTTCGATGAGCGGCAGCAGCTCTCCCAGCCAGGCATGGACGTGGGTCTGCCCCATCTTAAAGCTCAGCCCTTTATCGAAGGCATCGCCAAACAGGAAGCCGTGAATAAAACCGGCGTACACGCCCGGCACGCTGACCACGCCGCCGCGTCGCACCGCAGCAATGCACTGGCGCAGGGCTTTGCCGCTGCTGCCTTCAATTTTCAGGTTACTGAGGATCGTTTCCGTGGTGCTGCCTTTGGCCTCAAACCCGACGGCATCAATCACCGCATCCACTCCGCGCTGTCCGGCCGTTTGCTCAATGATTTTCTCCGCCGCGTCGTTATCGTCATCAAAGTTAATCGGGATCGCGCCGTAGCGCTCCTGGGCAAACCGCAGTCGATAGGGATGATGGTCAACCACGAAAATCTGCTCTGCGCCGAGAAGCCGCGCGCAGGCAATGGTCAGTAACCCCACCGGCCCGGCCCCGAATACGGCGACGCTGGAGCCTTTCTGGATCTGCGCATTTTTTGCCGCCTGCCAGGCGGTAGGCAGAATATCTGACAGGAAAAGCGCTTTGTCGTCAGACAGCAGCTGGGGCACTTTAAACGGCCCCACGTTGCCTTTCGGGACGCGCACATACTCCGCCTGTCCGCCCGGCACGCCGCCGTAAAGATGGCTGTAGCCAAACAGCGCGGCAGGCGCGGGAATTTGCTTTTTGTTCAGCGCCGCGCCCTGCCCGCGGTTCGTGTTTTCGCAGGCCGCGTACTGTTGCATCTGGCAAAAGAAGCAGTCACCGCAGGCAATCACAAACGGGATCACCACCCGGTCACCTTTCTGCACGTTTTTCACTTCGCTCCCGCACTCCACCACCTCGCCCATAAATTCATGACCAAAGATATCGCCGTGCTGGACCTTGGGAATTTTTCCGCGATAAAGATGCAAATCAGAACCACAGATCGCCGTGGCCGTTACGCGCAGGATGATATCGTCAGGCTGTTCGATGCCCGGATCGGGGACATTATCGACCCGAACATGATGTGGACCGTGATAGGTGAGAGCTTTCATGCAACCTCCGAAAGGGTGTGGGTAAGCTTATAAAAGGGTAGCTACCTCTCGGGATCTGCCCCGGAATCCGGCTGTTTTGAGATTTATCCTGGCGAGATAAAAAAGTGCTGTCGGGATTACAGAAACCTTTTATATTTTGTGGTTGAATGATTTCAGCGTTTATAAACAAGGAGAAACGGTTATGTATCAAACAATCATTATGCCGGTTGATGTTTTCGAAATGGAACTGAGTGATAAGGCTGTACGTCACGCGGAATTTCTCGCGCAGCAGGACGGAGTTATTCATCTTCTGCATGTTTTACCGGGCTCTGCCAGCCTGAGCCTGCATCGTTTCGCTGCTGATGTGCGTCGTTTTGAAGAGCATTTACAGCATGAAGCCGAGACACGCCTGCAAACCATGGTCGGGCACTTCAGCATCGATCCTTCCCGCATCAAAACCCACGTCCGGTTCGGTAGCGTGCGCGACGCCGTTAATGAGCTGGCGGGGGAATTAAATGCCGACGTGGTAGTGATTGGTTCACGTAACCCTTCCATCACCACTCACCTGCTGGGGTCGAACGCCTCCAGCGTGATCCGCCACACCCACATTCCGGTGATGGTCGTGAGATAAAAAAAGAGGCCACCTTTTGGTGGCCTCTGGCATTGCAGGTGTCGTCTTGCTTTCTTTTATTATGCGGTTTTGGTGCGGATCAGATAATCAAACGAGCTCAGCGACGCTTTCGCACCTTCGCCAGTGGCGATGATGATCTGTTTGTACGGCACGGTGGTGCAGTCGCCCGCCGCAAATACGCCCTTCACGCTGGTTTCGCATTTCGCATCAATGATGATCTCGCCCATGCGGTTGCGCTCAATCGCGCCTTCCAGCCAGGTGGTGTTTGGCAGCAGGCCAATCTGAACAAAGATCCCTGCCAGCGCCACGCTGTGGATATCGCCACTCACGCGGTCACGGTATTCCAGACCGGTCACTTTGCTGCCGTCGCCTTTCACTTCTGTCGTCTGGGCATTGAGCACAATATCGACGTTATTCAGGCTACGCACCTTATCCTGCAACACCTGGTCCGCTTTCATCTCCGGGGCGAACTCCAGCAGGGTAACGTGTTCAACAATTCCCGCCAGATCGATAGCCGCTTCCACGCCGGAGTTACCGCCGCCGATCACCGCGACGCGTTTACCTTTGAACAGCGGGCCGTCACAGTGCGGGCAATAGGTCACGCCTTTGGTGCGATACTGATCTTCGCCCGGGACGTTCATGTTGCGCCATTTCGCGCCGGTGGCAATGATCACGCTGCGCGCCTTCAGCACCGCGCCGGACGCTGTTTCAATCTGGTGCAAACCACCCTCGACCGCCGCCGGAACCAGTTTGCTGGCGCTCTGGCTGTCAATGACATCCACGTCGTAGTCGCTGACGTGCGCTTTCAGCGCCCCGGCCAGTTTCTGGCCTTCGGTTTTCGGCACGGAAATGTAGTTTTCAATGTCAACGGTATCCAGAACCTGACCACCGAAACGCTCGCCCATCAGACCGGTACGGATCCCTTTACGTGCGGAGTAGACCGCTGCCGCCGCGCCCGCCGGGCCGGAGCCAACAATCAGTACGTCGTACGCATCGCGTTGGTTCAACTCTTCCGCCGCACGTTTTTCTGCGCCGGTATCCACTTTGGCGACGATTTCGGTCAAGGTCATACGCCCCTGGCCGAACTCCTGACCATTCAGGTAAACCGCCGGAACGCCCATCACGTTGCGCTCGGTGATTTCGTTCTGGAACGTACCGCCGTCAATCGCCGTGTGCTTAATGCGTGGGTTGAGGACTGACATCAGGTTCAGCGCCTGCACCACGTCCGGACAGTTGTGGCAGGAGAGTGAGTAATAGGTTTCAAACTCAAAATCACCGTCGATATCGCGGATCTGCTCCAGCAGCGCCTGCGCTTCTTTTGACGGATGACCACCGGTCCACAGCAGCGCCAGCACCAGGGACGTAAATTCGTGCCCCAGCGGAGAGCCCGCGAAACGCGGCCCCTGGTCAGACCCTGGGTTGGCGATCAGGAAAGAAGGCTTACGGACTGCCAGCGTGTTGTCTTCTTTGAAGGTCACTTTCGTCGACAGCTCAGCAATCTCTGTCAGCAGCGCTTTGATTTCTGCCGATTTCGCGCTGTCGTCCAGCGTGGCAATCAGCTCAACAGGTTTGGTCAGTTTCTCAAGATAGGCCTTGAGCTGGGTTTTCATGTTAGCGTCGAGCATTATTCTTCCCTCTCTTAAAACGTCATCATGCAAGCCGCCTTATACGGGCTGCCTGAATGCAACTTGCATCATGGTGCTGGAATGAAATGGGCGCGGGGAGCGCCCATTGATTGCCGGGTGGCACTTCGTTTACCCGGCCTACGATACTGTAGGCCTGTGCAAGCGTAGCGCCGCCAGGCTTTACAGACTTAGATCTTGCCGACCAGGTCCAGAGATGGAGCCAGCGTCGCTTCGCCTTCTTTCCATTTCGCCGGGCACACTTCGCCTGGGTGAGAAGCAACGTACTGAGCCGCTTTCACTTTGCGCAGCAGGTCAGATGCATCACGGCCGATACCTTCAGCGGTAACTTCGATAGCCTGGATAATGCCCTGCGGGTCAACAACGAAGGTCGCGCGGTCTGCCAGGCCTTCATCTTCACGCATGTTGTCGAAGTTACGGGTCAGGGCGCCAGTCGGGTCGCCGATCATCGCGTATTTGATTTTCGCGATAGTTTCAGAGCTGCTGTGCCACGCTTTGTGGGTGAAGTGGGTATCGGTAGAAACAGAGTAAACGTCTACGCCCAGCTTTTGCAGTTCTTCGTAGTGGTCTGCCACGTCGCCCAGTTCGGTCGGGCAAACGAAGGTGAAGTCAGCCGGATAGAAGAAGAACACGCTCCAGCGGCCTTCGGTATCTTTCTCAGTTACTTCGATGAACTCACCGTTTTTGAACGCCTGGTTTTTGAAAGGTTTAATTTTGGTGTTAATCAAGGACATCTGTACTTCCTCCGTGTTTTCGTTGAGATGTAAGGTAACCAACTTTGTTCATCGGGGCTAATGCGTATGCTTTATCAAATCAATCAGCCAAACCTTACAACAACAACAAGACAGCAAGGTGAACCTTTTACAGGAAAGCCTGAAAGTAAAAAGGCCGCCTCAACGGGCGGCCCTGATACCTGAATTCCCCGCAGGTACATTCAGTGCCAGCCGAAGCTGGCGTTGCGTTGCGCTCTACATACCTTGTATCAAGGCCGTAACAGCGGTTTGATTACAGCATCCGTGCGCGCATTGAGCAATGCATAAGAGGGATAGTCCTGCCTATGGTTGTGATAGGCAGAATCGAACAGGTCTCAGAAACGTTATAAATTTAATTTCATTATAAATTTCGCGCTATATATAAATGCCAGTTGTCATTCAAATAATTCAATCACACTTTAAAGATAAAATTATCTTAATAAATCTTGAAGTTGTGTTTCAATAATCCAAAGCCGTGATATATTAAGATCACTTAATTTTTAAATTAAGCGAGTTACCCCCACGGATTGTTAAAGGTAACTTCCCTCTGTCGTACTCCATGATGTGATAACGACAGCAAACACAGCACACTCAGGACGAAACATGGCCAACCTCTACGACCTAAAAAAATTCGATCTCAATCTGTTAGTCATCTTCGAATGCATTTACCAACATCTCAGTATCAGTAAGGCTGCCGAGACACTTTATATCACGCCATCCGCCGTGAGCCAGTCGCTGCAACGTCTGCGTGGCCAGCTCAATGACCCCCTGTTCATCCGCTCAGGTAAGGGAATTACGCCGACCACGGTGGGCACCAACCTGCATCATCATCTTGAACAGAATCTCAACCAAATTGAGCAGACGATCAACATGATGCATCACTCGGACATCAAGAAAAAGTTCGTTATCTATTGCTCTCAAATGATGTCGCCCGGCTATATGCTCGAACCAATGAAGCTGCTAATGTCAGAGGAAAATTACGAGATAGAACAACGAGATATGCTTATCTCTCCGGAATCCGCAGAGGACCTGCTCGCCTACCGTAAAGCCGACCTGATCTTTACTATTGCCCCAATTAAGAATCGCTCTGTGGTGTGTTCTCACTTTGCCACGGTGCCAATAGCGTTAATCTGCCGAGAAAACCATCCAAGACTCGCCGATACGGTCAGTCTTGAAGCGTTATACCGGGAAAAATTCACCTTTTACCAGAGTGCGCACCCGGGCGTTAAAGAGTTCCAGAATCGCGCCAATGACCTTTTCCCGGAAAGAGATATTGCTTTTCGCACGGACTCCATCATTTCGCTTATCTCCATGGTCAGTTCATCTGATCTGTTAGGCTTTATACCCGTATCAATCTATGAAGCCTATAAAGAGACGTTAAAAATAAAACGGATCGCCGCCCCATTTGAATTGCCCGAAATACATGTCTATATGCTTTACAGCCGTTCATCGCTGAACAGCAGCGTTTTTTCAACGTTCATTGAGAAAATGCATAAACTCTGTCTTTCCGATCCGTCTGCGTAAAATCATTTATATGATGAATATAAAAATCGCAAACTGAAAAAATGATCCCGTGAAAATAATGAAAAATGATTTCATAATATCGTCTTAATTTTTTCCAGACATTTAACACGCAGGATGCGATTAACCATGTCTATCTATAAAATCCCTTTACAGGAAAATGTTTTAGACGCTTCAGCGGAACGCATAGACTGGACGCTAAACAATTTCTCCAGGGTATGCGTTTCCTTTTCCGGTGGAAAAGATTCTACCGTGATGCTGCATCTCGTTGCCCAGCAAGCACGGCAATTAAAGCGAAAAATAGATGTCATCTTTCTGGACTGGGAAGCGCAATTCTCCTCAACCATTCAGCATGTTGACACGATGAGAACGCTGTATCGGGATGTTATCCATCAGTTCTGGTGGGTAGCGCTTCCGCTCACGACCCAGAACGCCCTGTCACAGTTTCAACCTGAATGGCAGTGCTGGGAACCCGGGACAAACTGGGTTCGCCAGCCACCGGAAGATGCCATTACCGATTATCACTATTTCGATTTTTATCAGCAGGGAATGACGTTTGAAGTCTTCGTGCGAGAGTTTGCCGAATGGTATGCGCAAAAACGTCCTGCCGCCGTCATGGTGGGGATCCGCGCCGATGAATCCTACAACCGCTTTCTGGCTATCGCGTCGGCACGTAAGCAGCGCTTTTCTGACGATAAACCCTGGACGACCGTCGCACCGGGCGGGCACACCTGGTATATCTACCCTCTGTACGACTGGAAAACCGCCGACATCTGGACGTGGTTCGCGAAATCGAAATGTTGCTATAACCCGTTATACGACCTGATGTACAAGGCGGGGGTGCCGCCGCGTTATATGCGCATCTGCGAACCGTTTGGCCCGGAACAGCGTCAGGGCTTGTGGCTCTATCATGTCATTGAACCCGAACGCTGGGCGGCGATGTGTGAGCGTGCCTGCGGGGTGCGCAGCGGCGGTATTTATGCCGGGCACGATAACCATTTTTATGGCCACCGGAAGATCCTGAAACCAGACCATCTTGGCTGGCGCGAATACGCCATGCTGCTACTCGACAGCATGCCGCAAAATACGGCGGAACATTACCGCAATAAAATCGCGGTTTATCTCCACTGGTATCAAAAGCGAGGCATGAACGATATTCCCGATACGCAGGAGGGTGACATTGGTGCAAAAGATATCCCCTCCTGGCGACGCATTTGTAAGGTTTTACTCAACAATGACTATTGGTGCCGGGCACTTTCGTTTAGCCCAAATAAGCCCAAACACTATCAGCGCTACAGCGACAGAGTGAAAGCAAAACGCAAGGAATGGGGGATTTTATGCAACAACGAATAATCACCGAAATGGAAACGTACCTTCAGGCACTTTCTGAGGAAGAGCGAATAGCCGCTATTAATGCGTTTCGTCAGGCATTACATGAAATCAGCCCTTTTCGCGATCAGCCCGTCGATTGCGTATTGTGGATAAAAAAGACAAACATCAGCGCTAACGATTACAACCCAAATAACGTCGCGCCACCGGAAAAGCGGCTGCTCAGCAAGTCACTGGAGCTGGATGGATTCACACAGCCTATCGTGGTGACGGAAAATGCGCCACAGCACTACGAAATTGTCGATGGTTTTCACCGCCATGATATCGGCAGTAACCGGGCGACCCTGAAGCGCCAGCTTAAGGGTTACCTTCCTGTCACCTGCCTGCGTAAAGCGCGGCAGGAAAAGTTCGACCGCATGGCTGCGACCATTCGCCACAACCGCGCGCGCGGACGCCACCAGATCAACGCCATGTCAGAAATCGTGCGCGAGCTGGTGCTTATGGGCTGGAGTGAGCAGAAAATTGGCCAGGAGTTGGGTATGGATAGCGACGAAGTGCTGCGCCTCAAACAAATCAACGGTCTGCTCGAACTCTTCGCAGACCGTCGTTTTTCTGAAGCCTGGACGGTGAAATAGTCAGAGCGCGTTTAACCGCGCTGCCGCTGCCAGCAGCGTCGATTCCTGCTTCGCAAAGCAAAGTCGGATCAGCTTATGCGGGAAGGGATCGGCGCAGAACACCGACAGCGGAATGGCCGCCACGCCCACCTCTTTCGTCAGCCACTGGCAGAAACTCACGTCGTCCAGATCGGAAATCGCGCTGTAGTCGGCCAGCAGGAAATAGGTCCCTTCACAGGGTAAAATCTCCAGACGGCTTTTGCTCAACGCAGCCACAAACCGATCCCGACGCGCACGGTAGAAATCCGGTAGCTCACGGTAGTGTCCGGGTTCGCTGCGCAGCATATCCGCCAGCGCCAGCTGAGCGGGTGTGTTCACCGCAAACGTCAGATACTGGTGCACTTTACGCAGCTCAGCGCTGATGGCGGCGGGCGCCACGCAGTACCCGACCTTCCAGCCGGTCATATGGTAGGTTTTGCCAAATGACGATACCGCGATTGCACGCTCACGAAGCTGCGGATGCGCCAGCACGCTGGCATGTCCCTCTTCGGCGAAGCAGATATGCTCATACACCTCGTCGCTCAGAACATAGATTTCACGTTCGGCGATGGCCTGCCACAGGGCGGCAAAATCGCTCTTCTGCCACACCGTCGCCGATGGGTTGTGCGGCGTATTCAGGATCACCAGCCGGGTTTTATCGCTCAGCAGCGCGGCAAACGCCTGCCAGTCCGGACGAAAATGCGGCGGCTGGAGCGCCACGCGTTTCACTACGCCGCCGGCCAGTTCAATCGCCGGGGCGTAGCTATCGTAGCTTGGGTCAAAACAAATCACCTCATCGCCCGTACGCACCAGGGCGGTTATCGCCGCATACAGCGCTTCGGTCGCCCCTGCGGTTACCGTGACATCGCTGTTCGCATCAGGTTTATAGCCATACAGCTCAGCCGTTTTATCCGCAATGGCTTCACGCAACGCCTGCACGCCGGTCATCGGCGCGTACTGGTTTGCCCCCTGCGCCACGTGGTACGCCAGACGCTCCTGCAAATAGCGCGGGCCGTCAAAATCCGGGAACCCCTGCGAGAGGTTAATGGCGTTATGCTGCTGCGCCAGAGCGCTCATCCGGGTAAAAATCGTCGTGCCGAGATTTGGAAGTTTACTCTGCGGGATCAACGGGTTATTGCTCATTGTAGTGTGCCTGCCTGTAATACTTATGTTGCTGACACTATAACACGATGTTAGTCTTTGGCAATCAAGACGCTTAGACGTCTAAACGATATAAATATTCCTGACCGAGAGGGTAAAAGGAAATGACAGACAACCTGCAACTCACACACCTGGTCGAGGCCTGCCGCTGGATTGGCGCTAAAGGCTGGGCGCCCGCTACCGGCGGCAATATGTCCGTGCGTCAGGATGAACACCTGTGCTGGCTGAGCGAATCCGGAAAAGATAAAGGCAGCCTGACCACCGCCGATTTTCTACAGGTTGAAATCGCCACCAACCGTGCGCCGTCTGGCCGTAAACCGTCGGCAGAGACCGGGCTGCATACCCTCATCTATCGCCTGTTTCCCGAGGCTAACGCCGTCCTGCACGTTCACACTGTCAATGCCACGGTGCTGTCGCGTCTGGTCAACGAGGCCGAGCTGAAGATCACCGGTTTCGAGATGCAAAAATCCCTTACCGGGCAGACCACGCACCAGGATACGGTGGCCATCCCGGTGTTTGATAACGACCAGGACATCGACGCCCTCGCCTCGCGCATCGCCCATTACGCGCAGGAACGCCCGCTTAATTATGGTTTTCTTCTGCGCGGCCATGGCTTAACCTGCTGGGGACGCGACGTGGCCGAAGCCCGCCGTCATCTGGAAGGTTTAGAATTCTTATTTGAATGCGAAATGCGTTTACGACAATGGGAGAGAGTATGATTCGCGCGATTGTGACGGATATTGAAGGGACCACCAGCGATATCCGTTTTGTCCATGATGTTTTGTTCCCCTACGCGCGTGAGCGGCTGGCGGCCTTCGTGACCGCGCAGCAGTACGCCGAGCCGGTCAAATCGATTCTGGACAACCTGCGCGATGAAATCAGCGCTCCGCATGCCAGCGTCAGCGATCTCATCAACGTACTGTTTACCTTTATGGATGAAGACCGCAAATCGACGGCGCTCAAAGCCCTGCAAGGCATCATCTGGCAGGACGGTTACGTCAACGGTGACTTTACCGGACACCTCTATCCTGACGTACTGCCCGCGCTGGAAAAATGGAAGGCGCAAGGGATTGATCTCTATGTTTATTCCTCTGGCTCTGTCGCCGCGCAGAAACTGTTATTTGGCTACAGCGACGAAGGTGATATTACTCATCTGTTCAGCGGCTATTTTGATACCCACATTGGCGCCAAGCGCGAGGTGCAGTCTTATCAAAATATTGCGGCGCAAACGGGCATTGCCCCGTCGCAGATCCTGTTTCTGTCGGATATTCATCAGGAGCTGGACGCGGCTGAACAGGCGGGTTTTCGCACCCTGCAACTGATTCGCGGTGAAGATGACGGCGCAAGCCATCATCATCAGATCCACCAGTTTGACGAGATTAATCCGGAGCAGATCCCTTCATGAGCGCATTGACCATTTATTCCGATAAAGACGCCAGTCAGCACCAGTGGCACAGCACCGACGCCGCCGAGATTGCCCAACAGCTCAACGCCAAAGGCGTGCGGTTTGAACGCTGGGCTGCGGATCGCGATTTAGGGCACGATCCCGCGCCTGAAGCCGTGATCGCGGCCTATCAGCATGCGATCGACAAGCTGGTGGCAGAGAAAGGTTACCAGAGCTGGGATGTGATCAGCCTGCGCGCCGACAATCCGCAGAAAGAGGCGCTGCGCGCGAAGTTTCTGAACGAACACACTCACGGTGAAGACGAAGTGCGCTTTTTCGTGGAAGGGGCGGGATTGTTCTGCCTGCACATCGGCGATGAGGTGTATCAGGTGCTGTGCGAGAAAAACGACCTGATTTCCGTTCCCGCGGGCACGCCGCACTGGTTTGATATGGGCTCAGAGCCGAACTTTACGGCGATTCGTATTTTCGATAACCCGGAGGGTTGGGTGGCGCAGTTTACAGGTGATGCGATCGCGGATGCGTATCCAAGGCTGGCATAGGTATTTACATTTCTAGTGCCATTAACGTTAATCAATGGCACTTTTAACGAATCAAAATGGAATATCATCTATAAAAGCTATTTTTTTATTCACTTTCATGTTAAAAACGTCTTCAATATAAATTCGAAGTTGCTCTTTTATTTTTTCGCTACCCTCCAACAGCTCGTTAAGCTGCGAACTCTTAGTAGTTATCTCAACTATTAGCGAATCATCAGAAGGCCAGATGTCATCTATGCTAAAACGATCATATACTTTAAAACCCCTCATTACTTCGAGCGATAACTTTGCCCCATACTTATGCCATAGCTCTTTTGTTAAAATCTTACGTTTATCAATATTAGAAAAAGCATCATTGTAAAAATTCGAAAAGCATTTATTGATATAAGTTACATAATATTCGTGAAGTTTTTGATAATAAATTTCATTAGTTAAAAAACCATTAAGTGTCATGAAATTTATTTTTGAAGCAGTCGATTCACCATTTATAATATAATTACTTATGATAGTATGCGATTCCGTTTCGCTTGGATGTATTTCATCTCCTTCACAATCCAGTAGTATCATCTCACTATCAATTAATGACATTAGATGGAAAAAATAAACACTACGTTCTTTTTTTCTTGATGATAAAGAGGTTAACTCATAAGACTGCGCTTTCATCAATGACGTTATCGAATTGAATATATTTTTATCATTATTTGATCTTCCACTTTTCTTACTCATTTCTTGAAAAGCAAAAACATTTTTTGTTACGTTGAAAATTTTTTCATAAACAATACCATCCGGCACGCCGATTTTCTCTTTGTTATTAAAATTCAATTCATAGTTTAGTATTGGGTGATTACTCCAGTTTTTCAATGGCTCATAATCAATATTAGGATCATTGGGCTTAATGTTTTTCACTAATAACGCCCAAACATTTTCTTCATTTTTCTTACAACTAATTATGAGAGTTGTATAAACTAATACATCTCTAACTTTTGTCGCTTTGTAAGCAATAATATCTATTTCTCGCGCAACACTTTGAACATCATCTATATAATATTTATTATTAATAACCCCCCAACCATGATTATTTAAAAAATCAGAAACTTTACTTTCTAAAATAAATCCAGTACTTTTAATATTATCAGCATAAATTTGTAACTTATCATTCATTTTAGCCCCTTGAGCACGATGTTTTATCATTTACCATATAATTAACTTTGCTATTTTCTTATCTATATTATTTCATTCAAAATTAACGATATATTCACATCAACCAACCTCGCCAGATGCACAAACTCCACCACATCTAACCTGCGCTCCCCGTTTTCAACTTTAGCAATAAACGACTGTGGTTTTCCCAGCGCTTCCGCAAGCTGCGCCTGAGTAATCCCCTTCTCTTTACGGGCTTTCTTCAATGCATTGATAACACGTTGGTATTCATCCGAGTAAACTGAGGCCATTGTTCCGATTCCATACAAATATCCTGAAATCGAATATCCTCCCGTTGTGTTTTTATCCCAAAACAGGATAATTAAGCGCGTAACAAACACACGTAAGGAGGACACAATGCGTCATCAGAACTGGCATCCTGCCGATATCATCGCCGCACTAAAGAAACACGGAACAAGCCTGGCTGCGTTGTCCCGAAAGGCTGGATTATCTTCATCCACACTGGCAAATGCGCTTTCCCGACCATGGCCTAAAGGGGAACTGCTTATCGCTCAGGCTCTTAACCTTCCACCGGAGGTGATATGGCCGGAAAGATACTTTGATGAAAAGGGAGAGCCAGTATTTCGTCAGATGAGGAATACTAAAAAGAGAAACCTTTCTTCAACATGATCAACGCATTCTCCCCCTCACCCCATCCCTCTCCCTCAAGGGAGAGGGGGTTGAAGAGTCTTCACATACCCCACCAGCTGATCCAGCACAACACCCTACCCTTCATGGAAGCCCATCTGCTCATGTTGCTCGCGGATCTCCTTCGTCGGATGACGCGCAATCGCCGAGGTCGCGCGGTGCATCCACCACGCGCTCCAGTTTTAAGTCTGTGTCAGGATCGAGCGTCACGATGTTGTCCTCTCAGGGAACGCCCTTAAAGGATAGCCGGACTCAGGCAAATTTCCCTTTCGCTACCTCGTCCGGTGTGACCACGCCTGTATCCAGCACCCAGCCGCTAATCAGCGAGGCGGGGGTAACGTCAAACGCCGGGTTATAGACCTGCGCCTCTTGCGGCGCCCACTGCACCGCGCCAAAGCTCCCCGCCACGCCCGTCACTTCGCTGGCCGCCCGCTGCTCAATCGGGATTGCGTCACCGTTCAGGCAGTCCGGGTCGAGGGTCGTTTGCGGGGCAGCGACGTAGAACGGAATGCCGTGAAACTTCGCCAGCACCGCCAGGGAATAGGTGCCGATTTTGTTCGCCACGTCGCCGTTGGCGGCAATGCGGTCTGCACCCACCCACACGGCGTCCACCTGCCCTTTTGCCATCAGGCTGGCGGCCATGGAGTCGGTAATCAGCTGATACGGTACGCCCAGCTCGCCGAGTTCCCACGCGGTCAGCCTGCCGCCCTGCAATAGCGGACGGGTTTCATCCACCCAGACGTTGCTTACCTTGCCTTCCTGATGCGCGCGAGCAATCACCCCCAGCGCGGTACCGACGCCCGCCGTCGCCAGCCCGCCGGTGTTGCAGTGGGTCAGCAGACGGCTGCCGCGCTTCACCAGCGCGCTGCCCGCACTGGCAATAGCGTCACAGAGCCGTTTGTCTTCGTCAATCAGCCGCAGCGCTTCAGCCACCAGCGCCGGAATATAATCTTCCTGCCACAGCGCAATCTTCATGCGATCGAGGTTATTCATCAGGTTCACCGCCGTCGGGCGGGAGGCGCGCAGGGTTTCCAGCGCCACCGCCAGCTCGTCGCGGCTTTTGCCGCTTTCCGCTAACAGCGCCAACAACAGGCTTGCAGAGAGACCAATCAGCGGCGCGCCGCGCACCCGCAGGGCGTGGATGTGCCCGACCAGCGCCTCGACCGTCGAGGCATCCAGCCAGCGTTTCTCCTGTGGAAGCGCCTGCTGGTCGAGAATAAAGAGCTGATTATCCGCCACCCGCAGGCTGGTCGTCTGTAATGTCTGCATGTCGTTAATTCCCTGTTGCGTTGTTGTAGCACATTGTGTCAGGATGAATTCCAGATGTATAGACGTCTACATGTCTTAATTAGCAAAACTGAGGAGCAGGCCATGTCGCAATACCGTACCTTTACCGCTCAGGACGCCGTGGAGTATGCCAGGCAGTTTGGCGGACTTGACGATCCTTCATCGCTGGTAGAGGCGCAGGAAATCGGCGACGGCAACCTCAACCTGGTCTTTAAAATTTTCGACCGCGCGGGCGTGAGCCGCATCGTCGTTAAGCAGGCGCTGCCCTATGTACGCTGCGTCGGCGAATCCTGGCCGCTGACGCTGGATCGTGCCCGTCTTGAAGCGCAAACCCTGGTCGAGCATTACCAGCACAGCCCGCAGCACACGGTGAAAATCCACCACTTTGACCCGGAACTGGCGGTGATGGTGATGGAAGATCTCTCCAGCCATCGCATCTGGCGCGGCGAGCTGATTAACAACATTTACTACCCCCAGGCGGCGCGTCAGCTGGGGGAATATCTGGCTCACACCCTGTTCCACACCAGCGATTTTTATCTGCATCCGCACGATAAAAAAGCGCAGGTAGCGAAATTCATCAACCCGGAGATGTGCGAGATCACCGAAGATCTGTTCTTTAACGATCCGTACCAGATCCACGCGCGCAACAGCTACCCGGCCGAGCTGGAAAACGATGTTGCCGCCCTGCGCGACGACGCCCAGCTTAAAATCGCCGTGGCCTCCCTCAAGCACCGCTTTTTCTCGCACGCCGAAGCCCTGCTGCACGGAGACATTCACAGCGGTTCGATTTTTGTGGCCGACGGCAGCCTGAAGGCCATCGACGCTGAGTTCGGCTATTTTGGGCCGATTGGCTTTGACGTTGGCACCGCCATCGGCAACCTGCTGCTGAACTTCTGCGGCCTGCCTGGGCACCTCGGCATTCGCGATGCCGCCGCCGCGCGCGAGCAGCGCCTGAACGATATTCAGGAACTGTGGAACACCTTCGCGGAGCGCTTCCAGGCGCTGGCAAACGAGAAAGCCCGCGACGCCGCACTCAGCGCGCCGGGCTATGCCTCCGCGTTCCTGAAAAAGGTCTGGCATGACGCCATCGGGTTCTGCGGCACCGAGCTGATTCGCCGCAGCGTCGGGCTTTCACACGTGGCGGATATCGATACCATCCAGGATGAAGCCATGCGCCACGAATGCCTCCGCCATGCAATATCCCTCGGTAAAGCGCTGATTGTCATTGCCGACCGCATCGACAGCGCGGAAGAGCTGGTGGCGCGAGTGCGGCAGTACAGTTGAGAACGTTTGCCCGGTGGCACTGCGCTTACCGGGCCTACGGGTGCAAAATGTAGGCCGGGTAAGGCGAAGCTGCCACCCGGCAAAAACTCACCCCAGATACTCAATCACCGACATCCCGCCGTTATAGTCCGTGCTGTAAATAATCCCCTGCGCATCCACAAACACGTCGCACGACTGGATCACCTGCGGGCGGTTGGGCCGCGTATCCATCATCCTCTCCGGCGCCGCGGGCACCAGCGCTCCCGTTTCTACCGGGCGATACGGATTGGAAATGTCATACGCGCGCACGCCCGCGTTCTGGTACGTCGCGAAGATCAGCGTTGAGCTGACGAAGCTTCCCGGCCGGTTCTCGTGCAGGTTGTGCGGGCCGAAATGCGCCCCTTTCGCCACGTAGTCAGTTTCATCCGGCTGCGGGAAGGTGGCAATACTTACCGGATTCGACGGCTCGCGGATATCAAACAGCCAGATCAGCTTTTCGCCGTCCTGCTGGTTATCCAGCACCGCCTCGTCCAGCACCACCAGCAGGTCGCGGTCCGGCAGCGGCAGCGCGGTGTGCGTCCCACCGCCAAACGGCGGGCTCCAGTTACGGTGGCTAATGAGCTTAGGCCGGGTGCGGTCCTTCACGTCCAGCAGCGTCAGGCCGCCGTCACGCCAGCTGCCATACGCGGTGTCGCCGGCAATAATCGCATGGTGCAGCGCGTAGCGTTTTCCTTCCGGCCAGTCCGGCTTCTCACCTTCGGCCTGGTTCATCCCGGGCAGCCACCAGCGCCCCGCGACTTCAGGCTTACGCGGGTCCGCAAGATCGATGGTCAGAAAGATGTAGTCGGTAAAGCCGTCGATCAGCGCTGAAACGTAGGCCCAGCGGCCGCCGACGTACCAGATGCGGTGAATGCCGATGCCACTCAGCGACAGAAAGCCGATTTCGCGCGGCGCGTCCGGCGTGGAGATATCAAAGACGCGAAGCCCGGCGCTCCAGACTTTATCCTGCACGTCGCTGACGGTCTCCCCCACCTGGCGGGTGTAGTAGACCTTCTCATCGGCAAAACGCGCATCGGCAAAAAGATCCCGGGCGTTAATCACCAGCAGCAAATCGTCGTGCGCCTGGAGGTGTACGTTCCAGGTACCCGGCGGCGCGGGCACGTAACCTGCGGCTTTTGGTTTTTTCGGATCGCGCACGTCGACAATGGAAAAGCCCTGCGACACCATATGACCGATATAGGCGAAACCACGGTGCACCATCAGCTGTACTCCGTCCGGACGACCGCCCTGGTCGCTATGGCCAATCAGCCGCATATTGCGGCTGTATTCGGGTTGAGGTAATGCAGACATGTATAAGTCCTTTCGCCGGATGGCGGCTGCGCCTTATCCGGCCTACAACACCGTAGGCCCGGTAAGCGAAGCGCCACCGGGCATTATTTTGACCTGGCTTCCAGCGTCGCAAACCACGGCGCGATAAAATCTTCCGTCTGGCCCCAGCCTGGAATGATTTTCCCCAGAGACGCCACGTTCACCGCGCCCGGCTGGGCGGTCAGCAGCGCCTGCGGAATAGCCGCCGCCTTGAAATCGTAGGTGGCAGGCGTCGCTTCTCCGGCAATCTTATTGGCGATCAGACGTACGTTGGTCGCGCCAATCAGCTTCGGATCTACCGCCACGCTCACCTTCCACGGGCTACCCGGCTCGCGCATCAGCTGGAGATCCTGGTTGGAGATGTCGATGCTGTAGAGCTTGATCTCGGTGCGGCCGTTCTCTTTCAGCGCCTTATACGCGCCCTGACTGAAGGCATCCCAGGTCCCCCAGATGGCGTCGATTTTACCTTTCGGGTATTTCGCGAGGATCGCCCCCACCTTGTTGGCGGTGTCGCCCTGCACGTCAGAGGAGACCGCGCCGATGGACTCCAGCTCTTTAATCTCCGGATACTGCTTTTGCAGTTCTTTATACGCCGCCTGACGGCGCTCCATCGGCGGGAAGCCCGCGACCCACAGCTTGACGATATTGGCCTTGCCGTTGAAATCTTTCGCCAGTTGACCAAAAGAGAGGTTGGTCAGGGAGGCATCGTCCTGCTGGGTAACGGTTACGCCCGGGATCTCGCCGTTCACGGCGGTATCAAACACCGAAACTTTAATCCCGGCATCCACCGCCTTCTTTACCAGCGCGGTGGAGTACGGATCGCGCCCCTGAGAGAGAATAATCCCGTCGTATTTCTGGCTGATGGCCTGGTTCACGAAATCCTGGAATCTGGCGTCGTCCCCGTTACTTAAAAACGTGCTGACCTTAAAGCCGAGCTTTTTCCCTTCCTGAATCGCCCCGGCAACAAACTGCGTGGTGTTGTCGTCCGAGCCCAGGTTGCGGATCACCGCAATGCTAATGGGGCCGTCATGGCTGGCAATGGCGGCCGGAACCGGCGCGGGGGTAGCCGCCAGGCCCGGCAAAGAAGTGAGTAATCCAAGAGCTACCAAAGAGAGCGCAATCTTTTTCATTTATTATCCCGTTGTGTTGTCAGCGTTTTTGTATGTAAGTAATCGCCAGTGCCATCGCGAGCACCAGCCCTTTTATAATGTCCATGGCGTAATACGGCACGGAGAGCATCACCAGCCCGTTCGACAGCACGCCGAGGATCACCGCCCCCACCAGCGTGCCCAGCGCGTTCGGCTTGCCGGACCCGGCCAGCGAGAACCCGATCCACGCCGCCGCCACCGCATCCATCAGGTAGCCGCCACCCGCATTCACCTGCGATGAACCGATACGCGAAGCCAGCAAAATTCCGCCCAGTCCCGCCAGCAGCGAGGCGATCACGTAGGCCGCCACCTTGTAGCGCGTGGTACGAATACCGGAGAGACGCGCGGCTTCCGGGTTGCCGCCAATGGCGTACATCCGGCGTCCGTGGGTGGTCAGCGACAGGCCAAGCTGCGCCAGAATCGTCACCACCAGCATGACGATCACAATGGTCGGCACCTGCCCCAGCAGGCTGAACGCCGCCGGAATGGTCCCTTCCGCCATGTCGCCGCTCGGCAGCACCATGTTCTCGGTAATCGACCCGCCGTAGCTGTAGGTCATCGCCACGCCCTGGATGACAAACAGGCTGGCAAGGGTCGCGAGCATGTCCGGAATGCGCAGGATGACGATCAGAAAGGCGTTAAACAGACCGACCAGCGTGCAGAGCGCAAGGGTCAGCAGAATCGACTCGGTGGTGCCGAAGCCGTGCCAGACGAAAAGCGAAATCACCAGCGCGTTCGCCAGCGACGCGGTTGACCCCACCGAGAGATCGAACCCGCCGACGGTCAGCGAAATCGAGACGCCGATGGCAATCACCGTCACGATGGCAATCGAGCGCAGAATGTTGATGATGTTGTTCGGATCGAGGAAGCTGTCCGACGCCAGGCCAAACACCGCCACCAGCGCGACGACGGTCAACAGCATGCCCCACCTGTAGAGAAAATCGAAAATCTGCTGACGGCCAGACGCCGCCGCGTTCACTGAAAGGGCCTTGCTCACGACGCCGTTCCTCCGGTTGAATAATAAAGTAGTGTCTCTTCCCGGGCCTCGGCCCCGGCGATTTCCGCCACGATGCGCCCGTCCCACAGCACGCAGATGCGGTCGCACAGCCCGACCAGCTCGGCGAACTCGCCCGAGGCGTAAATGACACCTTTGCCCTCGCGCGCCAGGCCGTCGATCAGCTGAAACAGATCGGTTTTGGCCTTCACGTCCACGCCTTTGGTCGGCTCGTCGAATATCAGCACGCTGGCGTCATTGCGAAGCCATTTGCCGATGGCGACCTTCTGCTGGTTACCGCCGGAAAGCCGACGCAGCACCTGCCCCGGCCCGCGCGTGCGCACACCGACGCGGGCAATCACCTCTTCTGCCCAGCGCCACGCCTGACGATGACCAAACAGGCTCCAGCGCGAGAAGCTGTTATCGGCGCACACGGCAAGGTTCATGCTCACCGGCTCGTCGATAAAAATGCCCTCTTTGCGCCGCTCCTCCGGCACCAGCGCCAGACCGCGCAGTACCGAGTCTGCCGGATCGCGCGGTTTCCAGGCCTGATGGTTCAGCTCGCCGCGCGCGACGCGGCTTTTGCTGGCGCCAAACAGCGCCTTGCAGAGTTCCGTTTTCCCCGCCCCCGCCAGCCCGGCAATGCCGAGGATTTCACCTTTGCGCAGGTGCAGGGAGATATCTTTCAGCAGCGCATCGTCGTGCAGCCCTTCCACCCGCAGCAGCGTTTCCTCACCGTGCGGCGGGCGCGGGGGCGGATAGATATCGCTCAGCTCATGGCCGAGCATCTTCTCAACAATCGCTTCGCCGCTCAGATCCGCCATCGGGCCGGACTCAATCAGCCTGCCGTCGCGCAGCACCGTCAGGGTGTCGCAGATGGCCTTCAGCTCGTGAATGCGGTGAGAGATAAACACCACGCCGATACCCTGCTGTTGCAGACGTCTTACTACCGCAAACAGACGCTCACTCTCGTGCGCGTCCAGCGGCGCGGTGGGCTCATCAAGGATGAGAAAACGGCAGTGGTGCGACAGCGCCCGCGCCAGCAAAATCTGCTGTTTTTCAGCCAGCGTGCAACTGTCGATGGAGCGGCGTACGTCGAGCGAAACATCCAGCTGCGCCAGCGCCTGCCGCGCCTGCTGGCGGATGTCGCGCCAGCTGTAGCGATGCCCCGGATGCGCCAGCTGGTCAAGCATGATGTTTTCGGCAATGCTTAACCCGGGGATGAGCGCCACATCCACCTCCTGCTGCACAAGGTGGATACCCAGCCGTTTGGCGTCCAGCGGCTCGCGGATACTTACCGGCTGGTTGTTAATGCAGATTTCGCCTTCATAACGATCGTGCGTCCCGCACAGCACCGCCATCAGCGTCGATTTCCCCGCGCCGTTGGCGCCGGTCAGCGCATGCACCGACCCGCCGTTCAGGGTGAAATCCACGCGCGACAGGGCCTGAAAGCCGGAAAAGGCCAGGCTGATACCGCGCATCTCAAGGCGACTGGAAACCATCCGCGTAAATCCTTCATTACTCTTCTGATTTAGCGAATTTTTCACAGCTCTTGTTGACTGACAACGACGTAAAAGGCATAAGTTAAAGCAAAATATTATTAGCCATCCGGATGTCCAGACATAACATCGGGTTAGCGCTTGCTAAAAAAGGACAACTTCATGAGCAACACCGATATCCGCGTCGTGCCCGGCCCGGCGAACTACTTCTCTCATCCGGGAAGCCTTGCCCACCTGGATGATTTCTTTACTCCGGAACAGCTTTCCCGCGCGGTGTGGATCTACGGCGAGCGGGCAATCGAGGGCGCACGCCCTTATCTGCCGCAGAGTTTTAACGCGACGGGGGCAAAACATCTGCTGTTTAAGGGCCATTGCAGCGAGCGTGACGTCACCCATCTGGTGAACGAGTCGGGTAGTGAAACCAGCGTGGTGATTGGCGTGGGCGGCGGTGCGGTAATGGATACCGTCAAGGCCGTGGCGCGTCGTCTGGGCGTGCCGTTCGTAGGCATTCCCACTATCGCCGCCACCTGCGCGGCGTGGACCCCGCTCTCCGTCTGGTACAACGATGCCGGTCAGGCGCTACAGTTTGAGATTTTTGACGACGCCAACTTTCTGGTGCTGGTGGAGCCGCAGATCATCCTTAACGCCCCGGCGGAATACCTGCTGGCGGGCATCGGCGATACGCTGGCGAAGTGGTACGAAGCGGCGGTGCTCGCCCCTCAACCTGAGAGTCTGCCGCTGACCGTGCGTCTTGGCCTGAACGGTGCGCTGGCGATCCGTGACGTGCTGCTGGAACGCAGCGAAGAAGCGCTTGCGGATCAGCAGCGCGGCGAACAGACGCAGGCGTTCCGGGACGTGGTGGATGCGATTATTGCCGGAGGCGGAATGGTCGGCGGTCTGGGTGAGCGCTATACCCGCGTGGCGGCGGCGCACGCGGTGCACAACGGCTTAACCGTGCTGCCGCAGACGGAAAAATACCTGCACGGCACCAAGGTGGCCTACGGCATTCTGGTGCAGAGCGCCCTGCTCGGTCAGGACGACGTGCTGGCGCAGCTGGTGGCGGCGTACCAGCGCTTCAATCTGCCGACCACGCTTCGCGAGCTGGACGTCGATATTCACAACCGCGACGAGCTGGATAAGGTCATTGCCCACACCCTGCGCCCGGTGGAGTCGATTCACTATCTGCCGGTGACGTTAACGCCTGAGGTGCTGCGCGCCGCGTTTGAGAAGGTGGAATCCTTCAGCCGTTAATCGCGCCGACGGGCTATACCTAATGATGATTCTCTCCACTCTTGCAACGAGGTCATCATGCAGATCGATTTAACAGGTAAAAAGGCGCTGGTTACTGGCGCCTGTCGTGGGCTGGGGCTGCGGGGCAAATTTCCGGCACCGGTCTGGACGTGGACGGCGGTTTGAACGCCTGATCGCATCTTTTTCTGCAAGCCTCTGTCATCCGGCAGAGGCCTGTTCGATGCGCCTCGACGATTCGCGTTTTGCCGCTTTCACCCGTTTTTTCTCCGCTCTACAGTACCCCATTAGAAATTCGGAATTTATCTAATAGTCTTATTATTTCCTTATATTTTGTGTGGGCGTACAGTGGAGGTACGGATGAAGATTGTCTGGTCCAATGGTGCAAAAAAGGCATTTTCCAGAATTGACGAGCGGTATCAGCGTCGCATTGAGGTAAAGCTTACTGAGCTGGATGACCGCTCGGCTCCCCGGCCAGATATCAAAAAAATATCGGCGACCGAAGATCATTTCCGGCTTCGCGTAGGCGATTACCGCATCGTCTATACGCTTCGGGACAATCCTGATAACCATTGTTATGTTTTGGCCGTCAAGCGCAGAACTTCAACGACTTACCTGCATGAGGAGAGTGCCACCTATGGCTGTTCAGCTAATCAAGGACGATAACGGGAAAACGCAGTACGCCGTTATTCCCTATCACGAATATTTTCGTATGCTCTTACAAATGTCAGAAATTGACGACGAAACCGACGACGATCTGGAGGATATTGAAGTCGAACACGATAGTCTGGATGACGTGGAATTGCCCGGAGAAGTATGCAGCATCATGACCTGGCAAAACGTCAGCCTACAGGCCGCCTGGCGCATTTTACGCGGCATGTCCCAGCAGGAGGTGGCGGAGAAGCTTGGCATCAGCCAGTCCGCCGTGTCACAGCTGGAAGCGCTGGACTCCCGACCGCAAAAGCGCACCCGCGAAAAGCTGGCGGCAATTTACGGCTGTAAACAGGAGCAGATCAGCCTCTATTTACCAAAAGAGGGTTAACAGCACTTCGCCCCGCCCTTGCCGCCGTAGCGGGCGTCCTGACGGTCGCGGAAAAATTCTTCGTAGGTCATGGGCGTCTGGTCCGGGTGGTTGACGCGCATATGCTCGACGTAGTTGTCGTAATCCGGCACGCCAATCATCATTTTAGCGGCCTGGCCCAGGTATTTACCTGCTTTGGAAAGGGTGTCGAACATAGTTCTGATCTCACAGGAAATGTAGGCCGGGTAAGGCGAAGCCGCCACCCGGCACACGGGTTAATGCGCCCCTTTCGCCTGGGTGACAATCTCGTCCAGGTTCTCAGGCATTGGCTCATACGGCGTCTCTTTCGCCGTCGGTTTGTCGACTTTCAACGCCGCCAGCGCGGTTTTCAGAGAATACAACGCCAGCACCACAACCACCACCATAAAGAAGATGGTCAGCCCGGCGTCCAGACGGTTGTTAAACACCAGCTGCGACAGTTGAGATTCGGTGTACTGTGCCGGGATCTTACCGCTGTCGATCATCGCCTGGAACTTGTTGGCGATCGCCAGGAAGCCCACCTTATTGTCCGGGCTGAAGGCTTTCTGCCAGCCCGCGGTCAGGGTACAGATCAGCAGCCACGCCGTTGGCACCAGCGCCACCCATGCGTAACGCTGGCGCTTCATCTTGAACAGGACTACGGCACAGAGCATCAGGGCCATGCCCGCCAGCATCTGGTTGGCGATACCGAACAGCGGCCACAGGGTGTTAATCCCGCCGAGCGGATCGACCACGCCCTGATGCAGGAAGTAGCCCCACGCCAGCACGCACAGCGCCGTCGCCAGCAGGTTAGCCGGGAGTGAATCGGTACGCTTCAGGTTCGGGGAGATCACCCCCAGCAGATCCTGCAACATAAAGCGCGCCGCACGCGTACCGGCATCCACCGCCGTCAGAATAAACAGCGCCTCGAACAGAATGGCGAAGTGATACCAGAACGAGACATCCATCAGCCCGCCCAGCGCGCCGTGCAGAATGTAGGCCATGCCCACCGCCAGCGTTGGTGCCCCGCCTGCACGAGAGATAATCGACTGCTCGCCGACCTCATTAGCGATATGCGTCAACGTTTCAGGGGTAATCGCAAAGCCCCAGCCGCTGACCACCTGCGCGGCAGAGGCAACCACGTCAACGGTGCCGGCCGGGGCCAGTACCGCCATTGGGCTGTTCATCGCAAAGTAAACGCCCGGGTCAATAATACAGGCCGAAACCAGCGCCATAATCGCCACGAAGGATTCCATCAGCATGCCGCCGTAGCCAATCAGGCAGGCCTGATTTTCATTCGCCAGCATCTTCGGCGTGGTTCCGGAGGCGATCAGCGCGTGGAAGCCCGACACCGCGCCGCAGGCGATGGTGATAAACAGGAACGGGAACAGGTTGCCGGTCCAGACCGGGCCGGTGCCGTCAATAAATTTGGTCAGCGCAGGCATGGTCAGGGTCGGACGCATAATCAGAATGCCGATCGCCAGCCCGACGATGGTGCCGATTTTCAGGAAGGTAGAGAGGTAGTCACGCGGGGCCAGAAGCAGCCATACCGGCAGCACCGCCGCCACGAAGCCGTAGCCCACCAGCATCCAGGTCAGTTGCACGCCGGTGAAGTCGAAGAACGGCGCCCAGGTCGGGCTTTCCGCTACCCAGCCGCCGGAGATAATGGCAAACACCAGGAACACCAGGCCAATAACTGAAACTTCACCAATGCGCCCCGGACGCAGATAGCGGATATAGATCCCCATAAACAGCGCCAGCGGAATGGTGAAGGCGACGGTATAGGTTCCCCACGGGCTGTGGGTCAAGGCTTTCACCACGATCATCGCCAGCACCGCGAGGATGATCACCATGATCATAAAGGTCGCCACCAGCGCAATCACCCCGGCGGTTGCGCCCATCTCCTCTTTCACCAGCTCACCCAGTGAACGACCGTCGCGGCGGGTGGAGACGAACAGCACCATGAAGTCCTGCACCGCGCCCGCCAGCACCACCCCCGCGAGGATCCAGATCATCCCTGGCAGGTAGCCCATCTGCGCGGCCAGTACCGGCCCCACCAGCGGGCCTGCCCCGGCAATCGCCGCGAAATGGTGACCGAACAGCACTTTTTTATCGGTCGGCACGTAGTCCAGCCCGTCGTTATGACGCACGGCCGGCGTCATGCGCGTGCCGTCTACGCCCAGTACCGTCTTCGCGATATAGCGGCCATAAAAACGGTATGCGATCAGATAAATGCAGACGGAGGCGACGACGATCCACAGCGCGTTGATCTGCTCCCCCCGGTTGAGGGCGATATAGCCCAGGGCAAAGGCTCCCACCACGGAGAGCACCGCCCACGTAAGGTATTTCCCTGAGTTGTTCATAGTTGTTGTCCGTTGTTGTGAAACAGTGAGATGTTACATTTTGTTTCTAGAACAACGGATAAAATTTAACAACTTTGAAACGCAATAATGCGTGGTCAAACCAGAGATTTACACCACAGTGTTAAGCCGATCACTTTCAGCTGAATGACTTACCCCAACACCATCGTACTCAACCGACAGGTACAGCACCGCCGCCCCTGCTCGTCGAACACCACGATCTCCCAGCTCTGGCTGGAACGGCCCAGATGCAGCGGCTGACACACGCCGCGTACCTTACCGTGAGAGACCGCGCGGTGGTGCGTGGCATTCAGTTCCGTGCCCACCACGTTCTGCCCGTCACGGGTCATCAGAAAACCGGCCATTGAGCCCAGCGTTTCCGCCAGCGCCGCCGAGGCGCCGCCATGCAGCAGGCCAAACGGCTGGTGGGTGCGGGCATCCACCGGCATCTCCGCTTCCAGCGTATCGTCCCCGAGGCGGGTATAGACGATGCCAAGGTGCCCCACCATCGTATTCAGGCTGGTGGCGTTCAGCTCCTCGAGCGTTAAATGACGTTTCCAGATCATTACGCCCCCAGCGTGGAGCCGCCGTCCACCACGATATCCTGCAAGGTGATATGGCTGGCGGCATCGGATGCCAGGAACAGCACGGTCGCAGCAATCTCCTGTGGACGGGCAATTTTACCGAGCGGAATGCCGAGCTTGAACTGCTCGCCAAAACCGCGAATGCGCCGCTGTTCCGCATCATCGCTGGTCCACAGGGTGCGCTGCATGTCGGTATCCGTTGAACCCGGCGACACCAGGTTACAGCGTACGCCGCTGCCCGCCAGCTCCAGCCCGACGGTCAGCGCCAGGCTTTTCAGCGCCGCTTTCGACGCGCCGTAGGCGCTCATGCCGATGCGCGGCGTGTGCGCCGCGTCAGAGGCCACCGTCACAATCGCCCCCCCCTGCTGATGACGGAACTGGCCCATCGTCTGCTGGAACAGGTTGAACGCGCCGCCGACGTTGACCGCAAAGGTCTGCTGCCAGTCCTCCTGCGAGAGCTGATCCGTCGCGCCCATACGCAGAATGCCCGCCGCGTTAACCAGCACATCGAGCCGCTCAAGGCTGCTGAGCAAACGCCCGCAGACGTCACTCGCCTGCGCCGCATCCGCCACGTCCAGCGTTTCGGTGGCAAACGGATATTCGCCGTGAGGGAAAGCCAGATCGAACCCGGTCACCTGCGCCCCGGCCTCCACAAATGCCAGCGCGGTCGCATAACCAATGCCCTTACCCGCGCCCGTCACCCAGACCGTTTTACCGGTGAAATCAAAAACCATCACTTCACCTCGCGGGAGAGCAGCGCCCACCAGGCATCGAGGGTCGGATTTTTTGCCAGCATCACGAAATCAATGTCGCCGTGCACTTTGCGCCAGCGGGCGGCCAGCGCCATCATGCGCACTGAATCCAGACCGTAGTCGATCAGGTTTTCGTCATCCATCGGCTCGTCGGACTCGTCCAGCAGCGGCAGGATCAGCTCACGCAGCGCGGCTTTCGTTGTCGGAACGGACGGCAGCAGTTCGTCGGTCATCACCACGCGGCCCGAACGTCCTGCCACGTATTTCAGCGACATCAGGTGCTCGTCGCGGGTGAAATCCGCCAGCGCGTCGGCGATAAAGAACGGTTTGATGTCGCGCATAAAGGCGTCGGTGGCGGTGGTCATGCAGCCGATGTGGGCGTACACGCCGGTGATCAAAAGCTGGTTGCGCCCGGTCTCTTTAAGCATCTGCTCCAGCGGCGAGCGGTGAAACGCGCTGTAGCGCCACTTCACCAGCACGGTGTCCGCTTCGTCCGGGGTCAGCTCAGCGACGATGCGCTGCTGCTCCGGCGAGCGAGTCAGGCCCGGCCCCCACATATCGTTCAGCAGGGCGCGGTCTTCATCGCTCTGATCTTTCGGCTGCGCGGTGTAGTACACCGGAATATTGTGCTCTTTGCAGTACGCGCGCAGTTTAGCGATGTTCGCCACTACCTGCTGCATCATGTCGCTATTTTCGCCCCAGAAGTTCAGGAAATACTCCTGCATATCGTGGATCAGCAGCGCGGCGCGCTCCGGTTCAAACGCCCAGTTCACTTTACTGGTCGGCAGTTCGGCGGCGGTTGGCAGCGCGTATGCGGTTAATTTTGGAATGGCCATTATCTGTTCCTCAGCCCCGGGCGCGTTCAGCAAGCCACAGGCGCAACTGTTTCTTATCAACTTTGCCGACCGGCGTGAGCGGAAGCGCATCCACGCTCTCCACGCGGTCCGGCAGCTTAAATTCGGCGACGCCCTGCTCGCGCAGGAAGCGGCGCACCTCCACCGCGCGCAGGGGCTGTTTCACCACCAGGTACGCGCAGCTTTTTTCGCCCAGCAGGCTGTCCTCCATGCTCACCAGCGCGGCGTGGATCACCGCGTCGTGGCGCAGCAGCAGGTTTTCGATCTCTTCGGCGGCGATCTTCTCGCCACCGCGGTTGATCTGATCTTTCTCGCGCCCCTGCACGGTGATGTAACCCTGCTCATCGATGGCGATCAGATCGCCCGAGCAGTAGAAACCGTTGGCATCAAAGGCGCTGGCGTTGTGTTCCGGGCTATTGAAATAGCCGCGGAAGGTGTAAGGGCCGCGCGTCATCAGACGCCCGACTTCCCCGCGCGGCAGCGGGTTGCCGTCCTCGTCCGCCACCCACACTTCATCGTCCGGGCACATCGGGCGGCCCTGGGTATTGATGATGCGCTCCGGCGCATCGTCGAGGGCGGTGTAGTTCACCAGCCCTTCCGCCATGCCAAACACCTGCTGAAGCTGGCAGCCAATTTCCGCCGGAATACGTGCCGCAAGCGTGGCGGAGAGACGTGCGCCGCCTACCTGGAGCAGTTCGAGGGATTTCAGCTGGGCGTTCCCCGCGCCGTCGGCAATCGCCTGCAACCACAGGCTGACCGCGGGCGGCACCAGTGAGGTGACGTTTATCTGATGCTGCTCAATCAGCGGGAAGCAGAGCGTGGCGCTCGGATCGTTAGCCAGCACCACGCAGCCGCCCGCCGTGAAAACGCCTAACGATCCCGGCGAGCTCATGGCGTAGTTATGCGCCGCAGGAAGCGCGTTCAGATAGCGGGTGCGCGCAGTGATACCGCAGATTTCGTTGCTGCGACGGATGCTGTAGTCGTAGTCGTTGTGCGTACGCGGGATCAGCTTCGGCGTGCCGGTGCTGCCGCCGGAGAGCTGGAAGAACGCCACTTCGTCGGCGGGCGTCGGGTTCGGGATGAAATTGTCCGCCGGGCGTGCAATCGCCGCCTCCAGCGCGTGTTCGCCCTTATCGCCGCGTAGCAGCACAACGCGTACCGAGCGATGCGCATCCACAAAGGTATTGAGAAAATCATCACCCGCGAACAGCGTGTGGTCGCGGTCGGCAATCAGCACGGCGGGTTTGATCTGCTCCGCGTAGGCGTTGAGTTCGCTGCGCTGATGGCTAAAGAGCGCGTTGACCGGTGCGACGCCGATTTGCAGCAGCGCGAAGAAGGTGATGTAGAACTCGGCCACGTTGCCGAGCTGCACCAGCGCTGTCTCGCCGCGATGCAGCCCCTGCGCCTGAAGGACAGACGCCAGATTCGTCACCGCCTGATTAAACGCGCGGTAGGTGATGCGGCGATCGCCGTCAATTATCGCGACCGCATCGTTGTCCGCATGGTCCGTCAGGATGTGGGTCAGCGGCAGATCCTGCCAGTAGCCTTTTTCACGGTAGCGGCGGGCAAAATCCTCAGGCCAGCGGGTAAAAGGGATGGTCATGAGTATTCCTTAGTGCAAACCAAACACGTTGAGCATGGTGGAGAGCTTCACGCCCGTCTCGCGCCACTCGCCCACCGGGGAGGAAGCAGGCACAATGCCCGCGCCGGCAAACAGGCGAACGGTATTTTGATGCAGCCGCGCGCAGCGGATAGTTACCACCCACTCGCCGTTACCTTCGCTGTCGCACCAGCCGACGATGCCGCCGAACAGCTCACGATCGAACGGCTCCAGCTCGGCAATCAGCTCTTTTGCCGCCTGATGCGGGAAGCCGCTCAGCGCTGGCGTCGGGTGCAGCAGGCAGGCCAGCGTCAGGGCGTTCTCGTTTTCACGCGCGTCACCTTCTACCGGCGTCGCCAGATGCCACAGCGTCGGGGTGGTGATGAGCTGCGGGGAAGCCGGCATGGTCAGATGATGGCTGCGCGGTTCCAGAATGGTTTTCATCGCCTGCGTTACCAGGTCGTGCTCGTGACGGTCTTTTTCGGAGGCCAGCAGCTTAGTGCCCGCTTCGCGATCCAGCACATCGTCCGGCTGACGGCGCGCAGAGCCCGCCAGCGGCAGCGAGCTAAAGTGCGCGCCCTCTTTACGCAGCAGCAGTTCCGGGCTGGCGCCCAGCAGCACGCCGCCGTCTTCCAGCGGTACGTGGAAGTTAAAGCTCGCCGGGTTCTGGGCGATAAGACGCTCCATCAGCGCGCTGCTATCAATCTGTTTGTCGGTGGCGATATCAATCAGGCGCGACAGTACCACCTTATTCACCTGCGGCGTGGCGGTGAGCGACGCGGCGCGAGCGACCATCTCCTCGAAAACCGGCTGCGGCGGGATCTCGGTGCGTTGTTGCACGTTCAGCGTCTGCGCGCCGGAGGCGTAGCGTGCGGACTGCTGACGCGCCGGGCGGGAGAAGGTTTGCCAGCGTTGCGGAATAAACAGCGATGACGGTTTGCGGGTATCGAAGGGGATCGCCCCTACCATCACCGGATGGGCAATGCCGCTGTTTTTCGCATTCTGGAAAGCCTGAGCTAATTTCTGCTGAAAGGGGCCCGCCGGATCGTCACCGCCGACGGCGGGTTCAGAAAAACGGGCAAAACAGCCTGACGTGGTAAAACTGCGATAGGGCGACATAAAGAAAAAGCTGTCTGATTGCAGCGTGGTCGCGGTGTGCTGAAGGTCCTCAGCCAATGACGTATCCATATCATCCTCCTAAAATGATAAAAGCAGTAATAATGATTATCATTTATATTTTCGTCGGCTAACCTAATCCCACATCGCCCTGGTGTCAACCGCAGAGCAAACAACTTGTGCGACTAACGCTTGCATCCCTTCCCCGCAATCATGAAAATGAGAAGCATTAACTTCAACAAAAACAGGATGCCGCTCTGTGAAACTCCCTGCCGTTTGCCGTAATGCCTTTCTTTTAACAGGACTTTTTGTTTTAGGACTAACCTCAGCGACGGCCGCCGACTGGCCGCGTCAGGTCACAGACAGCCGCGGCGTACATACGCTTGAGAGCAAACCGACGCGCATTGTCTCCACCAGCGTGACCCTAACCGGCTCCCTGCTGGCCATTGACGCCCCGGTTATTGCCAGCGGAGCCACCACGCCAAACAACCGCGTGGCGGATGCACAGGGCTTTTTACGTCAGTGGGGCGATATCGCGAAACAGCGTAAGGTTGCCCGGCTGTACATCGGCGAGCCGAGCGCCGAAGCCGTCGCGGCCCAGATGCCGGACCTGATTTTGATCAGCGCCACCGGCGGGGATTCCGCGCTGGCACTCTACGATCAGCTTTCCGCCATCGCCCCGACGCTTATCATTAACTACGACGACAAAAGCTGGCAGGAACTGCTGACCCAGCTGGGGACGATCACCGGGCAGGAAACACAGGCCGCAGATCGCATCGCTGCCTTCGATAAACAGCTCGCCCAGGTGAAGCAGCAGATGAAACTGCCGCCGCAGCCGGTGAACGCCATCGTCTACACCGCCGCGGCGCACACGGCGAACCTGTGGACGACAGACTCGGCTCAGGGCAAGCTGCTGCACCAGCTGGGCTTCACGCTGGCGGCGTTACCTGATGGATTGCACACCTCGAAAAGCCAGGGCAAGCGTCACGACATTATTCAGCTGGGCGGGGAAAACCTGGCGACGGGGCTGAACGGCGAAGGGCTGTTCGTGTTTGCCGGCGACCAGAAAGACGTGGACGCGATTTACGCCAATCCGCTGCTGGCGCATCTGCCGTCGGTCAAGAACAAGCGTGTCTGGGCGCTGGGAACGGAGACGTTCCGCCTGGATTATTACAGCGCGATGTTGGTGTTGCAGCGTTTGAATTCAATTTTTAAATAAGAGGCACGTTTCCCGTAGGCCCGGTAAGCGCAGCGCCACCGGGCTTTTTGTCGGGTGGCGGCTACGCCTTACCCGACCTACAGGTTCTGCCTGAACCGACGCAACTCCACCAAAACCGCCAATAAAATTACGCCAACCACGGCTAACACAAACCCGCTGCTGCTCGCCGACGCCACCGGGGTCATTATCGCCCCCAGCCCGCCGAGGATCGCTGCGCCAATCGCATCGCCCGTGACGTTCTGCGCCGTCCACAGGCCGTTAATGCGCCCGAGCATCCCTTCCGGCGTCTGGGTCTGGATCAGGGTGTACTGTAAAAGAGAGCTGACCGCGCTCAGCCAGCCAAAAATCACCAGACACATCACCCCCAGCGCCCACACCGGCATCAGGCTGAAGAAACCAATCGCGATAAACGAGGCCAGCGTCGCCACCAGCATGATTAACCCCGGTCTCGCGCTCTGCGCCAGGTTTCCGCTGGTCAGCGCCCCGCACGCGGCGCCGAGCGGAATGGCGGCGTACAGCACGCCAATCTCTGAGGCGCTCATCTGCCACTCGCCCGCCAGCGCCGGGTACAGCACGCGCACGGCGCTCGCCATCGTCAGCAGGCCGCCGAGCAGCGCAATGCCGCCAATCAGCGGGTTGCTGAACAGAAAACGAATCGCGGCCATCAGGGACTTCAGCGGATGCTCGCGCGGCTGCGGCGGCGGTGGCAGGAGCGGCAGACGCAGCAGCGTCAGGGTGGTGATAAAGGTTCCCGCCGCGGCAAGGCCGTAGTTCCACGCCACGTTGCCGGTCGCCAGCAGCAGGCCGCCGACCATCGGCGAAATCACCGAACCGAGGCGCACGGTGAGCATGGTGATCGCCCCCGCCTGCATCAGGTTTTCGCGCCCGACCAGCGCGGGCGTGGCCGCCAGCAGCGCCGTCACGCCTAACGAGGCAAAAAAGCCGTCCCACAGGCCCAGGGCATAAATCGCCATCAGCGACGGCTCCGGCAGCATTGCGTTCAGACACAGCCCGACAAAGCCCACCCCGCAGGTGCCGCGCGCCAGCAGGATCAGTTTTTTACGCTCGTAGCGGTCCGCCAGCACGCCGCCCACCATCAGGCCGATAAACATCGCCCCGCTGGTTAAGGTGACGGATAACCCCACCAGCCAGCTGGAGTGGGTCATGGTCTGGATCTGTACCGGCACGGCGACCCCGAGCAGGCCGAGGGATAAAATGGAGATAAAGCGGGCGATAAAAACCGCTCGAAACGCCGGGTGCGTTTTCAGCAGGCTGAGGTTGAGCAGCCAGGATTTTTGATTCATGACAAGGCCTTGAGGTATCGGTCTACCATTTCCATGGGCGCACATGCTAACATAGCCAAATAAGATAGATAACGATAATTACTATCATTATCACATCATGGACGTTGCTATGTCGTTTTCCTCTTCCGCGGTGCGCGCCGTAGCCGTGCCCGTTTTATTGCTGCTGTTGATCCTTGCGATTGCACTCAGTTTGCTGGTTGGCGCGAAGCCGCTGCCCGCGTCCGTTATTGTCGATGCACTCTCCGGTACCTGCCAGAGCGCCGACTGCATTATCGTGCTCGACGCCCGGCTGCCCCGCACCCTTGCCGGCCTGCTGGCCGGTGGCGCACTCGGGCTTGCCGGTGCCCTGATGCAAACCCTCACCCGCAACCCGCTGGCGGACCCTGGCATTCTCGGCGTGAACTCTGGTGCCAGTTTCGCCATTGTGCTCGGCGCGGCGCTGTTTGGTTTCACCTCTCCGTCTGAACAGCTGGTGATGGCCTTCTGCGGCGCGCTGGCCGCCTCGCTGGTGGTGGCCTTTACCGGCAGCCAGGGCGGCGGACAGCTCAGCCCGGTACGTCTGACACTGGCGGGCGTGGCGCTCGCGGCGGTGCTGGAAGGCTTGTCCAACGGCATCGCCCTGCTCAACCCGGACGTGTATGACCAGCTGCGCTTCTGGCAGGCCGGTTCGCTGGATATCCGTACCCTTGATACCCTGAAAGTGGTGGCATTCCCGGTGTTTATCGCTGCCGTCGTGGCGCTGTGTTTAAGCCGGGCGCTCAACAGCCTGAGCCTCGGCAGCGACACCGCGACCGCCCTCGGCAACCGCGTGGCGCGCACGCAGCTGACGGGCCTGCTTGTCATCACCGTGCTGTGCGGCAGCGCGACCGCCGTCGTCGGGCCGATTGCCTTCATCGGCCTGATGATGCCGCACATGGCGCGCTGGCTGGTGGGGGCGGATCACCGCTGGTCACTGCCGGTCACGCTGCTGGCGACCCCTGCCCTGCTGCTGTTTGCCGACGTACTGGGCCGCCTGCTGGTGCCGGGTGAATTGCGCGTCTCGGTGGTCAGCGCCTTTATCGGCGCGCCGGTGCTGATCTTCCTGGTACGACGCAGACGCGGGGGTGGCGCATGATGGCCCCGTCCCGTCGATTACTCACCAGCGTCGCCCTGCTGGTCGTCGCCAGTCTGCTGCTGGCGGTCTGGAGCCTGCAAAGCGGTGCCGTAACGCTTGATTTCGCGCAGGTCTTTCATGCTCTCACCGGCAGCGCGCCGCGTAACATCACCATGGTGGTCACCGAATGGCGACTGCCGCGCGTGGCGATGGCGATCCTGGTTGGCGCGGCGCTTGGCGTCAGCGGCGCGATATTCCAGTCGCTGATGCGTAACCCCCTCGGCAGCCCGGACGTGATGGGCCTGAATACCGGCGCGTGGAGCGGCGTGCTGGTGGCGATGGTGCTGTTCGGGCAGCATCTCACGGCCATTACCTTTACGGCGATGGCGGGCGGCATTCTCACCTCCCTGCTTATCTGGGCCCTGGCCTGGCGCAACGGCATCGACACCTTCCGCCTGATCATCATCGGGATCGGCATCCGCGCGATGCTGATGGCGTTTAACACCTGGCTTCTGCTACAGGCGTCGCTGGAAACCGCACTCTCCGCCGGGCTGTGGTACGCCGGTTCCCTCAACGGTCTGACGTGGGGAAAAACCTGGCCCGCCGCGCCGCTGATTATCCTGATGTTTATTGGCGCGTTGCTGCTGGTCAGGCGCATGCGCCTGCTGGAGATGGGCGACGACAGCGCCTGCGCGCTGGGCGTGAGCGTAGAGCGCTCGCGCCTGATGCTGATGCTGGTGGCGGTCTTGCTGACCGCAGCGTCTACCGCCATCGCCGGGCCGATCTCGTTTATTGCCCTTGTCGCGCCGCATATCGCGCGGCGACTTAGCGGCACCGCGCGCTGGGGATTAACCCAGGCAGCGCTGTGCGGCGCAGTATTACTGCTGGCCGCCGATCTCTGCGCTCAGCGGCTGTTTACGCCTTATCAACTGCCGGTGGGCGTGGTGACCGTCAGCCTCGGCGGGATTTACCTCATCGTCTTGCTCGTTCAGGAGTCACGCAAGAAATGACAGATTCAACACCCCGCTTGCGCGGCGAAAACTTGACCCTCGGCTACGGTAAAAAAATCATTGCCCGGGACTTATCCGTTGCCATTCCGGACGGCCACTTCACCGCCATTATCGGGCCAAACGGCTGCGGCAAATCGACATTGCTGCGCACGCTGAGCCGCCTGATGTCGCCGGTTGAGGGCAGCGTGTTCCTCGACGGGGAGCAGATCCAGCGCTTCGCCAGCAAAGAGGTGGCACGCCGTATTGGGCTGCTGGCGCAAAACGCCACCACGCCGGGGGATATTACCGTGCAGGAGCTGGTCTCCCGCGGGCGCTACCCGCACCAGCCGCTGTTTACCCGCTGGCGCAAGGAGGACGACGAGGCGGTGAACCGAGCGATGCAGGCGACGGGCATCACCGATCTGGCCCAGCAAAGCGTCGATACCCTCTCCGGCGGACAGCGCCAGCGCGCGTGGATCGCGATGGTGCTGGCGCAGGAGACCTCCATCATGCTGCTGGACGAGCCGACGACCTGGCTGGATATCAGCCATCAGATTGACCTGCTGGAGCTGCTGAGCGAACTGAATCGTACGCAGGGGTACACCCTGGCGGCAGTGCTGCACGACTTAAACCAGGCGTGCCGCTACGCGACGCATTTGATTGCGCTGCGCGACGGCGAGATTGTGGCGCAGGGCGCGCCGAAAGAGATTGTGACGCCGGATCTGATCGCGCGGATCTACGGAATGCGCTGCATGATTATTGACGATCCGGTGGCGGGTACGCCGTTGGTGGTGCCGTTGGGTCGGCGGTAATTGCCGGGTGGCGGCTACGCCTTACCCGGCCTACATTCAGCTCCCGTAGGCCCGGTAAGCGCAGCGCCACCGGGCATTTGCACTATCCAAAAATTTCCTTCAGTACCGGCCCAATCTTTTCAAACGCCTGCGGTGAAATAATATCCACGTGGGCGCAGTCCTGGCTGTACACCTCCAGCTCATCCACCCACGGCGCCCACGCGGCCTGCGGATCCAGGGTTCGCGTTCGCTCGGCGACAAACAGCGTCGCTTTACCGTCAAACCGCGCGCTATGTGCCGTGGTGAGCAGCCGCACCGCGTCCGCATAGTTGCCTTCAATGGCGTTAAACAACTCGCTGGAGCCCTGCCCCTGCTGGGCGGCAATAAACGCCTGACGTTCGCGCTCAATTTCCGCCAGCACCTCCGGATCGAGGCCGTTGGCCTCTTTCTCCGCCCAGTTCTGGGTTTCCGGCGGCCAGGTATCCAGCAGGCCGAGGAACGCTACGTTTTCACCCTGCTCGCGCAGACGCGCCGCAATGCCCTGCGCCAGCGTGCCGCCGAGGGAATAGCCGAACAGATAATACGGCCCCTGCGGCTGTTGCTTACGCAACGTGTTCAGATGATGCTCGATCACCGCATCGAGATCCGTACACTGCTGCATCGGCCCGTCAGGCCGGGGAGACTGAATGCCGACGATTGACCAGCGCGGGCTGAGGTAGCGCGCCAGGACGCTAAACTGCCAGGCAAAGCCGGACGCCGGATGGAAGCAGAACAGCGTGGGGCCGTTGCTTTCACGCAGCGGGAGAACGGTTTCATACCCCAGACGCTGCGCCTGCTCGTCGCTCATCTGCGAGTCCAGCAGGGCGCTAAGCTTGCTCACCGTCGAGGCGACCATAATCTGCCCCGGCGTGACCTTGCGGCTGAACGCACGGCTGAGCTGAGCCGCAAGGCGCATCGCCAGCAGCGAGTGGCCGCCGAGGGCAAAGAAATCGGCCTCGATATCGTTCACCGCGCAGCCCAGCAGGGCAGAAAACGCCTGCGCCACGGTGACTTCAGTTTGCGTCTCGGGCGCGCGACCGGAAGTTTTGCTGGTCAGCTCCGGCAGCGGCAGCGCCTTGCGATCCAGCTTGCCGTTGGCGCTTAACGGCAGCGCGCTGATTTGCAGCAGCACCACCGGCACCATATGCGGCGGCAGCTGGGCTTTGAGTGATGTAAGCAGCGCGTCGCGATCCAGCGTTAAGCCGGATTCAGAGACAACGTATCCCACCAGCTGGCGGGCATCGCCGCCCGTGGCAGCCGCCTGGTTGAACACGCAGGCGTGCGCCACCGCCTGGGCCACATCCGGCAGCGCGAGCATCGCCCGGTCGATTTCGCCCAGCTCAATGCGCTGGCCGCGGATTTTCAGCTGATCGTCGCTGCGGCCTAGATATTCCACCGCACCGTTGTCCAGCCAGCGGGCAACGTCCCCGGTGCGGTACATTCGCTCGCCGGGGGCAAACGGATCGGCGATAAAGCGGCTGGCGGTAAGGTCGGGGCGTCCCAAATACCCCTGCGCCAGCTGGATGCCGGTGAGATAGAGATCCCCCGCCACGCCGAACGGCACCGGGCGCATCATCGCGTCCAGAATGCGCAGCCCCGTATTCCACACCGGGAAGCCGATCGGCACGCTGTTGCCTTCCACCGCCGCCAGCTCGGGGCCGTACGCCGGATACCAGCTGACATCCACCGCCGCTTCGGTCGGGCCATAGAGGTTGTGCAGCGGCGCATGGCTGAGCTGTTCCCACTCGCGACACAGCGCAGTCGGCAACGCCTCGCCGCTACAGAACACCTGCTTCAGCGTCCTGCAACAGTCGACGTTTTCCGGCGTCAGCGAGGCGACGAACGCCGCCAGCATCGACGGCACGAAGTGGGTGGTGGTTACGCCATATTCTGCGAAGAAACTCTGCATTGCCTGCGGATCGCGGTGCGCGTCCGGCTCGGCCATCACCAGCTTCGCCCCGGCGATAAACGGCCACCAGAACTCCCACACCGACACGTCAAAGCTGCACGGCGTTTTCTGCGCCACCACGTCATGCGCCGCCAGTGGATAATGATCCTGCATCCACTTCAGGCGGTTAACGATGGCGGTATGGCCGACCATCACCCCTTTTGGACGCCCCGTCGAACCGGAGGTAAAGATGATGTACGCGGTCTGCCCCGGCTTCGCCAGGCGCAGAGGTTCAGCATCGGTGGCCGGTAATAGTGTGTTGTAACTAAAGGTGGCGATCGGCAGATCGTTAAAGCGCGGAAGCTGCTCGTCGGTGGTAATAAGCAGCGACGGCTTCGCGTCCTCCAGCATCATCCGCAGACGGTCATCCGGGTAACCGGTATCCAGCGGCAGCCAGGCGGCGCCAGCTTCAACAATCCCGTGCAGCGCCAGGGTCAGGAACACCGAGCGCGGGAGCGCCACCGCCACGCTGTCGCCCGGCTTCACGCCGCGCGCGCGCAGCAGGTTTGCCAGCGCGACCACCTGCTCGCGCATCTGGCGGTAGTTCAGTTCAGTATGGGCATCCGCCAGCGCGGGGGCGTCCGGCGTTTTGCTCGCCTGCTCCGCCACAAGATCCGCCAGCGTGGTGGACGGCAGCGCCAGCCCGGTATCGTTGATGCGCGCCAGCCGGGCGTATTCCTGCTCTGATACGGTTTCCACGTCGCCACAGCGCAGGTCCGGATTGGCGGCAAACTGCGTCAGCATTGCGTTCAGGCGCGCCGCGTGCCCCTTCAGCGTCGCCTCGTCGTAACGCTGCCCGTTGGCGAGGATCTCAATGCTCAGTCCGCCCTGCTCGTCCGGGAACAGCGCCAGCTCCAGATCGTTCACCGGGCCGGTTGCCAGCGTGTGGGTAATGGCCTCCACGCCGTCGATATTCAGCTGATAATCGAACACCTTGACGTTCAGCACCGGACCAAACAGGGCTTCATCGCCTGCGGCACGTCCGCTGTCGCGCACGATCTGCTCGGCGTCGTAACGCTGATGGCGGCGCATCTTTTTCAGCTGATTCGCCAGGCGCAGCGCCAGTTCCGGCAGGCTCTCCTGCGGGCGAATATTCACCGCCAGCGGCAGGACGTTGAGCACCGGTCCGGTCGCGGTCAGCGCGGCGGAGCCCATACGGCGCATAAAGATAAACCCGGCGGCGTAGTCCAGCCGTCCGGTCAGGCGGCCCAGCCACAGCGCCACCAGCGCAAGGGCCAGATCGGTACGCTGCGCCTGGCCTGCCATCTGTGCAAGCTGGCTGAACGCACGGCCGTCCATCGCAATTTTCAGGCGCAGGATATCGGTGGTGGCGGCGCGTCCCGGCAGCGGCGCGGAAGAGAGCGAGACCGGAGAAGGAAGCTGTTTGCGTTGTTCGGCCCAGAAAGCACCGTCGCGCTGATACGCCTCGCTGTCGCGATAGCGCTGATACTCCTCCACCACCTCGGCGAACGGGGTGAACGGCGAGGCCGGCGTGGATTCACCTTTCTGCCACGCAGCGTAAGTGGCGGCGATCTGACGGGTAATAGCCGGGAAGCTGAAGCCATCTACCACCAGATGATGATACCGCTGATACCAGTACCAGTGGCTTTCTCCCACCTGGATCAGCTGGTGAAACGCCAGCGGCTGACCGCTGTCGACGCGCAGGTTCTGGTTGAGATCGGCCTCCATCAGCGCCACGGCGGCGTCGTGGGAGTCAACGCGCACGATGGACGGCTCCGGCAGGAGCATGGCCTCATCGATCCACTGCCACACCTCACCGTTATCTTCGGCAAAACGCATCCGCAGGGTGTCGGCCTGCATCATGCCTTCAGCGATGGCTTTTGCCAGCAATGGCGCATCGATAGCGCCTTTCAGCTCGGTGTAGTGCGCGACGCTCCAGGCGTTTGGCAGGGAGGAAAGCTGCTCTGCCATCCAGATCCCCGGCTGGGCGGCGACAAGAGGGAGACGGTTCATGCGCGCTCCCCCGCAAAACATGACGGCTCAAGCGTCTGCCACTGTTCCGCCAGCCACTGCTGGCACGCCTCCTGAGATTGCGGTTCGCAGACCACGCGCCAGCCCGCGGGCAACTCGCACTGCTGCGGCCACAGGCTGTACTGCCCCTGGTCATTTTGCAAAATGGCGAACTGTCCCTGCGGATTATCGAAAGGATTGCTGAATTCCATACAGACTCCGTTATTGAATAAGCGGCTGCCAGAGGGTCATCAGCCCCTGCGTCAGCCCACCGCGCCAGCAAAGCGCATCGTGTCCGCCGTCAACCTGACGCCAGAAAACCGGTTGCTGAGTGTATAGTTCGGCGAGGATCGCCTGGTTTGCGCGCAAAATAAGCGGCTCGTTGCGCCCGGCCTCAAGGACGATGCGCAGCCCGCGAGCGGTTTTGTCACCCGCTTTGAGTTGTTCGATGAGCAGCCCGTCCTGCTGCGCGCCGCGGTGCGGCCACCAGTAGGATCCGGACTGGCTGAGGATGCAGCCAAAACGCTGCGGCCAGTTGAGGCCCGCATAGAGGGAAGAGAGCCCGCCGAAGCTCTGACCCGCCACCACGGTATGGTCGGCGCGGTCGCTGAACGGGGCCATGCTTTTCACCTGCGGGAGAAGTTCGTCCTGCACCGCCAGCCAGAAATCAGGGTTACACGGCAGCTCGCGGCTGCGGTGTGCGGTGTCAATCACGTCGATTAAGACATAGACCGCAGGCGGCAGTTTGCCTTCATGGGTGAGCGACGCCAGCGCAGGCCAGACGGGCATGCTTTCGGCCCAGAACTGCCCGTCGAGCAGCACCGCCAGCGGGCGCTCGGGGCTTTCATCCCCGGTGGTAAAAATCCACACGCGGCGACGGTTCTTCAGACGCGCGCTGTGCCACTCAATGCAGACAGGCTTTTTGTAAGGGGTATCGGGATGGTTCCAGCCGGGCTGTACGGGCGCCTCCGGCATCTCCAGCGCCGAGACGGCGTGCCCGCGCCCGCCGCGCCAGCTCTGGGCATTCAGCGGGTCGGACACCGCGTGCGGCAATAGTTTGCGCCAGCCTTCGCGCAGCGCCATGCGGTCCGGCTGATCGCCTTCAAACACTGCGCTGGCAAAATCGTTTTCATTGTCGGAGGGGATAAAACAGTAGCTGCCGCGCCATTCCGGGCTGAACTCGCCCTGCCACTGCCAGACGTCGGTATCCGGGATACGTTCAAGGGACTGCGGACGGGCATTTTGATGGTGATCGGTCACACCGGTGACGTAGAGCCAGACGCGTTTAACCGTCGACGTTTTCTGCGTTCCCGCCGGGTCCCGCCACCAGAATGTCACGCGATAGTTTTCCTGATGACGTTCCCGTTCCGGCCCGTTTTTCGCCTGCCACCACGCTTCACTTCCGGTTGTTAACGCCGTCACCCTTATAACCCCATGTTTAACAGTCTTTTTTGTTTCAGAGCAAATTTTATTGATAATATTATTGATAACTATTTGCATTTGCAATAGCGTAATGCCCGCGCTGTGGGAAGCGCGCTCATTAAATAACCATAAAAGCGGGACGTACAATGAATAAGAAGATTCACTCTCTGGCCTTGCTGGTCAATTTAGGGATTTATGGTGTCGCGCTGCCCGTCATGGCAGACGACAACACCGCCTCCGCGCAGCATGAAGACACCATGGTGATCACCGCCGCCGAGCAGAATTTGCAGGCGCCGGGCGTGTCGACCATCACCGCCGACGAGATCCGCAAAAACCCGCCCGCGCGCGACGTGGCGGAAATCATCCGCACCATGCCGGGCGTTAACCTGACCGGCAACTCCACCAGCGGCCAGCGCGGGAATAACCGTCAGATTGACATTCGCGGCATGGGCCCGGAAAACACCCTGATCCTGATCGACGGCAAGCCGGTCACCAGCCGCAACTCCATCCGTCTGGGCTGGCGCGGCGAGCGTGATACCCGCGGCGATACCGGCTGGGTCCCGCCGGAGATGATCGAGCGCATCGAAGTGATCCGTGGCCCGGCTGCTGCCCGCTACGGTAACGGTGCGGCGGGCGGCGTGGTGAACATCATCACCAAAAAATTTGACGACCAGTGGCACGGCTCCTGGAACACCTACCTGAATGCGCCAGAGCATAAAGACGAAGGTTCCACCAAACGCACTAACTTCAGCCTGAGCGGCCCGCTGGGCGGGGATTTCAGCTTCCGCATGTACGGTAACCTGGATAAAACCCAGGCCGACGCCTGGGACATTAACCAGGGCCATCAGTCTGACCGTACCGGCGCATATGCCGACACGCTGCCGGCAGGCCGTGAAGGGGTCGAGAATAAAGACATCAACGGCGTGGTGCGCTGGGACTTTGCGCCTATGCAGTCCCTGGAGTTTGAGGCGGGATACAGCCGCCAGAACAACCTTTACGCGGGCGATACCCAGAATACCAACAACGACAACAGCTCAAGCGGGCTGGTGAAGAAGAACTACGGTAAAGAGACTAACCGTATCTATCGTCAGAACTTCGCGGTGACCTGGAACGGCGGCTGGGATAACGGCATTACCACCAGCAACTGGGCGCAGTACGAGCACACCCGCAACTCGCGTCTGGGCGAAGGCCTGGCGGGCGGTCTGGAAGGCCTGTTCAACAGCAATAAATTCACCGATACCGACCTGGCCGACGTGATGCTGCACAGCGAAATCAACCTGCCGATTGATTTCATTGTGAACCAGAACCTGACGCTCGGCACCGAATGGAACCAGCAGCGCATGAAGGACTCGACCTCCTTCACGCAAACCCAACAGGGGGGCACTATCCCGGGCATGAGCGAAGACCGTAGCCCGTACACCTCAGCGGAGATCTTCTCCCTGTTCGCCGAAAACAACATGGAGCTGACCGACAGCACCATGCTGACCCCTGCCCTGCGCTTCGACCACCACACCATTGTGGGTAACAACTGGAGCCCGTCCCTGAACCTGTCGCAGGGTCTGGGGGATGACTTCACCCTGAAGATGGGCATCGCGCGCGCCTATAAAGCGCCAAGCCTGTATCAGACCAACCCGAACTACCTGCTGTACAGTAAAGGCCAGGGCTGCTACGCCAGTTCCGACGGCGTGGGCTGCTACATGATGGGTAACGACGATCTGAAAGCGGAAACCAGCATCAACAAAGAGATTGGCCTGGAGTGGAAACGCGACGGCTGGCTGGCGGGCGTGACCTGGTTCCGCAACGACTACCGCAACAAGATTGAAGCGGGCTACGCGCCGATTGGCCAGACGTCCACCGGCAAAGTCACCACCGATATCTACCAGTGGGAAAACGTGCCGAAGGCGGTAGTAGAAGGTCTGGAAGGCTCCCTGAACGTGCCGGTCAGCGATACCATCAACTGGACCAACAACATCACCTACATGCTGCAAAGCAAGAACAAGGAGACCGGCGATCGTCTGTCGATCATCCCGGAGTATACGCTGAACTCTACCCTGAGCTGGCAGGTACGTCAGGATGTCTCATTGCAGTCGACCTTCACCTGGTATGGCAAGCAGCAGCCGAAGAAGTACAACTACAAAGGTCAGCCGGTGACCGGGTCTGAGAAAGACGAAGTCAGCCCGTACAGCATCGTTGGCCTGAGCGCGACCTGGGACGTGACCAAAAACGTCAGCCTGACCGGCGGCGTGGACAACGTCTTCGACAAGCGCCAGTGGCGTGCGGGTAACGCCCAGACCACGGGTAATACCACCACCGGCGCGTATATGTACGGTGCGGGCGCGTATACGTATAATGAACCGGGCCGTACCTGGTATATGAGCGTGAATACGAGGTTCTGATAAAGGCAGTGACTTCCCCCTCTCCCCATGGGAGAGGGCCGGGGTGAGGGCATCAGGCCGCACAATACTGAAGGGAAAACCATGCACACCACCCACAGCACATTTTCTCTCGCCGGCCACACCCTCCACCGCATCACTTTCGACCCCGCCACCTTTACCGACGCCGATCTCCTCTGGCTCCCCCATCACGCGCAGCTTGCTGACGCCGGACGCAAACGCAAGGCCGACCACCTGGCAGGCCGCATCGCCGCCGCGCACGCCTTACCTGACCACACCATGCCCGCCATCGGCCCCAGCGGGGAACCGCTCTGGCCGCAAGGTATTTCCGGCAGCATCACCCACAGCGGCACGCAGGCGATAGCCGTCGTCACGCAATACCCGGCGCTTATCGGCATCGATTGTGAAACGATCCTCTTCGAAAACGAAGCCAGGGAAATCAAAGACGGCATTATTGATACGCAGGAAGAACCTGTGCTTTCCCGCCAGGGATACCCGTTCGCCCTCGCCCTGACGCTGGTCTTCAGCGCCAAAGAGAGCCTGTTTAAGGCCCTCTTTCCGCAGGTACAAGCCTGGATGGGTTTTGACAGCGCCCGCGTTACCATTCTCGACGATAAGACGCTCACGCTGGCGTTGACCCGTCAACTGGCAGGCTTTGAAGAAGGCACCGCCTTCCGCCTGCACTGGCAGCAGCACGGTGAACAGGTCATCACCCTGCTGTCACACGCTCCTGGCGACGAGCCTTCACGCTGGTCACCACAAACGTCACGATAAACACCATCGCGAACAGGACCACAATGGTCGGCGCAGGCGCGCTGTCGAGATAAAACGAGGCATAAACGCCGCTTACCGACACCAGCGCTGAAACGGCGACCGCCACCAGCAGCGCCATGTGAAAGCGTCGGGTAATCAACACCGCCACGGCGCCGGGCGCAATCAGCAGGGAAATCGACAGAATGATCCCCACCGCTTTCAGCGTCGCAACGATGGTCAGCGAAACCATGCACAGTAAGCCGTAGTGCAGCCAGCGGGTGCGCAGGCCACTCGCCTGCGCCTGCTGATAGTCAAAGCAGAACAGCAGAAAATCGCGCCACTTCAGGCCAATCACCAGCGCAATCAGCCCCGCGACGAGACCGCTTTGCAGAATGTCCATCCCGTTAATACCCAACATATCGCCGAACAGAATGTGGTCGAGATGCACCTCAGGTTTGACGGCGATATAGAGGATCAGCCCGGCGCCGAACATGCCGGAAAAGACGATCCCCATGACCGTATCCTGTTTGATGCGACTGTTATCCTTCAGATATCCGGTGGCGACCGCGCAGAAAAGACCGGCCACGAACGCGCCCAGCGCCAGCGGCAGGCCCATCATCCAGGCCAGCACGACGCCGGGAAACACCGCGTGGCTCATGGCGTCGCCCATTAGCGCCCAGCCTTTCAGCACCAGAAAAACCGACAGCAGCGCGCAGGGCACGGCCACCAGGAGTGAAATCAGCAGCGCGTTGTTCATAAACGCAAACTGGAACGGTTCGAGAAGCAGCGTCAACATGGGTGTGCCTCCCGCGCCCGACGTCGGCTGGCAAGCAGTCCGTGCTTCGGCGCAAAGACGAACGCCAGCAGGAACAGCAGTGTCTGGGCCACGACGATAATGCCGCCGGTGGCGCCGTCCAGGTAATAGCTGGCCCACGCGCCGAGGAAGCTGGTGATGCTGCCAATGGCGACGGCAATCATCAGCAGGCGCGGGAAGCGGTCGGTCAGCAGCCACGCGGTCGCGCCGGGCGTGACCACCAGACAGATCACCAGAAATGCGCCGACGGTTTGCAGCGCCGCCACGGTAGAGACCGCCAGCAGCGTGAAGAAGAGAATTTTCAGGCGTTCAGGACGCAGGCCGATGGCGCGGGCGTGGTTCTCATCAAAAAAGGTCACCATCAGATCTTTCCATTTGAACAGCAGGATAACTATCGACACCACGCCGATAATCGCCAGCTGGACGATATCTTCCGGGGCGATAGCCAGAATATTGCCGAGGACGATGGTCTGAATGTTCACCGAGGTCGGGTTGAGCGAGACCATAAACAGCCCCAGCCCGAAAAACGAGGAGAAGATCAGCCCGATAATGGCGTCCTCCTTCAGGCGGCTGCGCTGGTTGAGAAACAGCATGCTGCCCGCCGCCAGCCCGCCCGACAGGAACGCCCCCAGCGAGAACGGCAGCCCGAGCATGTAGGCCCCCGCTACGCCCGGCACGATGGAGTGCGACAGTGCATCGCCGATCAGCGACCAGCCTTTGAGCATCAGATAGCAGGAGAGAAACGCGCATAGCCCGCCCACCATCGCCGAGACCCACATCGCGTTGAGCATGTACTCGTAGCCGAAGGGTTCGAGAAGCACGTTCATTTGGCCTCCTGACGGTGCGTGACGAAGGGGCGTTCGTCGTCGGTAATAATGCGATCTTCCGAGCCGCTGAGCACCACGTGGCGCAGCACGCCGCTAAAGGCGCGCTCGAGATTCTCGGCGGTAAAGGTGGTTTCCGTCGGGCCGCTCGCCAGCACGGTGCCTTTGACCATCACCGTGTAATCGCAGAATTCCGTGACCGAGCCCAGGTTATGGGTCGAGACCAGCATCGTTTTGCCCTCGTCGCGCAGCTCCCGCAGCAGGCTGATGATCCTGGCTTCGGTTTTGACGTCCACGCCGGTAAACGGCTCGTCGAGCAGGATCACCTCGCCCTGCTGGGCAATCGCACGGGCCAGAAACACGCGCTTCTTCTGCCCGCCGGACAGCTCGCCAATCTGCCGATGGCGCAGCTCGAGCATATCTACACGCTTCAGGGCGTCGGTGACGATCTGCTTATCGCATTCTTTGGGACGACGCAGAAACCCCATATGCCCGTAGCGGCCCATCATCACCACGTCCTCGACGAGCACCGGAAACGACCAGTCGACCTCTTCCGACTGCGGCACGTAGGCGACCAGGTTCTGACGCAGCGCCCGGTGAGGCGGCAGCCCCAGAATGGAGATAGTGCCGCTCGCCGCCCGCACAAACCCCATCACCGCCTTAAACAGCGTGGACTTGCCGGAACCGTTCACCCCCACCAGGGCGGCAATCGATCCGCCCGGCACGCTGAATGATGCGTCGCGCAGCGCCGTGTGGCCGTTGCGGTAGGTCACGGTCACGTCGGTTACAACAATCCCCTCGTGCATGGTTACTCCTTCATGCCGTCACGGATGCCCTGCACCAGCGTGCGGGTGGTGACGTTCAGCAGATCGATATAGGTCGGCACCGGGCCGTTTTCCGCGCTCAGAGAGTCGACGTACAGCACGCCGCCATAGTGGGCGCCGGTTTCACGCGCCACCTGACGGGCGGGCTTATCCGAGACCGTGCTTTCGCTAAACACCGCCGGAATGTGATGTTTTTTCACCAGATCGATAACCTTGCGCACCTGCTGGGGCGTGCCCTGCTGATCGGCGTTGATCGGCCACAGGTAAAGCTCCTTCAGGCCCAAATCCCGCGCCAGATAGGAGAACGCCCCTTCGCTGGTTACCATCCAGCGCTTGTCTTCCGGGATCTCCGCGACCTGCTTGCGCAGCGGTTCGAGAGTGGCGTTGATCTTATGCTTGTAGGCTTCCGCATTGCGCTGATAGGTCTGTGCGTTGGCCGGATCGTACTTCACCAGCGCGTCGCGGATGTTATCGACGTAAATCAGGGCGTTGTCCGGCGACATCCACGCGTGCGGATTGGGCTTGCCGTTATAGGGCCCTTCGCTGATGCCCATCGGGGTGATGCCTTTGGTGACAATCACCTCCGGCACGCCGTTCAGATGCTGATAAAAGCGCTGGAACCACAGCTCCAGATTCATGCCGTTCGCCAGGATCAGCTGTGCCTTCTGCGCGCGTTTGATATCGCCCGGGGTGGGCTGGTATTCGTGAATTTCCGCGCCCGGTTTGGTGATGGAGGTGACCTCTGCGGCATCCCCCGCCACGTTTTTCGCCATATCAGCGATAACGGTAAAAGTGGTGATGACCTGGAACTTTTCAGCCGCCAGCGCGCCGGTCGTGGTCGCGGTCATGAGCAGCGCGCCGAGCAACAAACGCTTCAATCCTTGCCGTGGATGCATCGCAGAAGTCTCCTGAGGTGATTAAATTCAAAGCAAAATTAGCCTGTACTATAAGGTATAGCATAGGCTATATTTAAATGAAAATAATTATCATTAAAGTTGTGTCAATGAAGGGCGTGCCTGATGACGCTTCGCTTATCAGGCCTACGGTAAAGCAGATTTGTAGGCCGGGTAAGCGCAGCGCCACCCGGCAAGAAAGATGGCTGGATTGTTAACGACAGGGGTTTGTCATCATTTAAACATCCGGAAACATCACGCTATTCCCCGGCGCTTCCCTGTGCAGATGGATAAAGTTCAGGTGCCGTTCATACTGATCCAGAATGTCCGTGATCACCTGCTCCTTGCTGTAATCCATCAAATCATTCCCCTGGCTGCCCTCCAGCAGGAAGGTCTCCAGCCGGTAGTAGGTCGACTTCCCGCTGCGCGCCCGGTAGGTAAACCCGGGCACCGAATACTGCTGCGGCCAGATTTGATAGACAAAGTTCTGCTCGTCGCCCATGTGCACCAGCAGATCCAGGTGCCCCAGATTTTCGCCCTCTTCCGGGGGCAGGTTTTTCAGCTCCACGTAGGCACCGCGCAGGCGCAGCTCCTGCGCCACCTCTTCCATCGCCGGGAAGCACACCGTCTCCATCATCTGGCTGGTGTAGCGCGTGCCGGGGTAGTTCATCAGGCGCGAGAGGCGTTTCTTCCAGCTCAGCCTGTCCTGCGCGCCCAGCGGACGCGGGGCGGTGTCGCGGCTGGCGCTGACGCGGCGGTAGTCTTCCACCTTAAGCGATTTATACAGCCCGGCCATCACGAAGAAGATCACGAAGCTGAACGGCAGGCCCATGATCACCGTGGTGTTCTGCAACGCCGAGATACCGTTGGTCATCAGCATGCCGAGCGTCAGCAGGCCGATGGCGACGGACCAGAAGATGCGCAGCCAGTTCGGCGCGTCGCTGTTAATGTCCTTGAGCTTCGAGGTGAAGTTCCCCAGCACCAGCGCGCCGGAGTCCGCCGAGGTGACGTAGAACAGCAGGCCGGTAATGGTCGCTACGGACGCGCTAAAGGTAAACGCCGGATACTGCGCCAGCAGGCTGTAGAAGCCGCGCTCCGGGTGCGCCATCGCTTCCTGGGCAAAAGTCGCATTGCCGTGGATGATCTCGTGCAGCGCGCTGTTGCCGAAAATCGACAGCCACAGCAGGGTAAAGGTGAACGGGATGATCAGCGTGCCCATCACGAACTGACGGATGGTGCGCCCACGCGAAATACGCGCCAGGAACAGGCCGACAAACGGCGACCACGCCACCCACCACGCCCAGAAGAAGAGCGTCCAGTTGTTCATCCACTCTGTCGGACGGTCAAAGGCGAAGCTGTTCAGCGTCATGCCCATAAAGCGATTTACGTAATCACCTACGTTCAGCACTAACGCATTCAGCAGGAACGAGGTGTCGCCCATAAACAGCACGAACAGGATCAGCCCCAGCGCCAGCGCGACGTTCAGCTCGGAGAGCACGCGAATCCCTTTATCCACGCCGGAGGTCACCGAGATGGTGGCGATAATCACCGACAGCGCAATCAGCGCCGCCTTCGCCGCCATCGAATCCGGGATGTCAAACAGCACGCTCAGCCCGTAGTTAAGCTGCACCACGCCAATTCCGAGCGTTGTCGCGATACCAAAGATGGTGCCGATCACCGCCGCGATGTCTACCGTGTGCCCAATAGGGCCGTTGATCTTTTTGCCGAAAATCGGGTACAGCGCGGAGCGGATGGTAAGGGGCAAATTATAACGATAGCTAAAGTATCCGAGCGCCATGCCCATCAGGGCGTACATCGACCAGCCCGTCAGGCCGTAGTGGAAGAGCGTCCAGACCATCGCCTGGCGCGCAGCCTCCATCGTCTGCCCTGCCCCTTCCGGCGGCTGCATATACTGCGTGACCGGTTCCGCCACGGAGAAGAACATCAGGTCGATGCCGATGCCGGCGGCAAACAGCATTGCGGCCCAGCTCAGCAGGCTGAACTCGGGCTTAGACTGCTCTGGCCCGAGCTTCACCGAACCGAAGCGCGAGCAGGCAATGCAGACCACGAAGACGATATAGAGCGTCGCGGCCAGCAGATAGTACCAGCCGAAGGTCTTCGACACCCAGTTCAGGGTGCGCCCAATCCACTCGGCAGAAAAATCACGAAAGAAAATGGTCGTCAGGGAAAACAACAAAATCAGCCCGGCGGACGTATAAAAAACGACCGGGTTGATTTTGTCTTTTTCTCTGTCCTGTGAAAGGTCTGTCATCCAGTATCCCCACTGTTTTTGTAACTATTGAAATCCAAATACGCAACAATTAAGACACATTTTATATTGAACGTCCAATCAAAAACCGCTTTAATAGTTAACCAACGCTGATGAATGGAGTGGCAAAAATGCCCAAAGTGGGGATGCAGCCGATCCGGCGCAGGCAGCTAATCGATGCCACGCTGGAAGCAATTAATGAAGTGGGAATGCATGACGCAACCATCGCGCAAATCGCCCGTCGGGCGGGCGTGTCCACGGGGATCATCAGCCACTATTTCAAAGATAAAAACGGTCTGCTGGAAGCGACCATGCGTGACATCACCGGTCAGCTGCGCGACGCGGTATTAAGCCGTTTACGCGCCCTGCCGGACGGCAGCGCAGAGCAGCGATTGCAGGCGATTGTCGGCGGCAATTTTGATGAAACCCAGATCAGCGGCGCGGCGATGAAGGCCTGGCTGGCCTTCTGGGCCAGCAGCATGCATCAGCCGATGCTCTACCGTTTGCAGCAGGTCAGCAGCCGCCGATTGCTCTCAAACCTGGTGTACGAGTTCCGCCGCGAGCTGCCGCGTGAACAGGCTGAAGAGGCGGGCTACGGGCTTGCCGCACTGATTGACGGGCTATGGCTGCGCGCTGCGCTCAGCGGCAAACCGCTGGATAAAACCCTGGCCCAGTCGCTCACCAGCCACTTTATCAGCCAGCATTTACCGACCGATTAACCGAGGAGAATTTATGTCCCGAATGGCAGAACAGCAGCTTTATATCAATGGTGGTTATACATCCGCCACCAGCGGTCGCACCTTCGAGACCATCAACCCGGCGAACGGTGAAGTTCTGGCAACCGTGCAGGCCGCCGGGCACGAAGATGTGGACCGCGCCGTGGAAAGCGCACAGCGCGGGCAGAAGATCTGGGCGGCGATGACCGCCATGGAGCGCTCGCGCATCCTGCGTCGCGCCGTCGATATCCTGCGCGAGCGCAACGACGAGCTGGCAACGCTGGAAACCCTCGACACCGGTAAAGCGTATTCCGAAACCTCGACCGTCGACATCGTTACCGGCGCGGACGTGCTGGAGTACTACGCGGGGCTGATCCCGGCGCTGGAAGGCAGCCAGATCCCGCTGCGCGACACCTCGTTCGTTTACACCCGCCGCGAGCCGCTGGGCGTGGTGGCGGGCATCGGCGCGTGGAACTACCCGATCCAGATCGCCCTGTGGAAATCTGCCCCGGCGCTGGCGGCGGGCAACGCGATGATCTTCAAGCCGAGCGAAGTGACGCCGCTTACCGCCCTGAAACTGGCGGAGATCTACACCGAAGCGGGCGTTCCGGACGGCGTGTTTAACGTCCTGCCGGGCGTGGGCGCAGAGACCGGCCAGTTCCTGACCGAGCATCCGGGCATCGCCAAAGTCTCCTTCACCGGTGGCGTGGCCAGCGGCAAAAAGGTGATGGCGAACTCGGCGGCCTCGTCCCTGAAAGAGGTGACGATGGAGCTGGGCGGTAAATCTCCGCTGATAGTGTTTGACGACGCGGATCTGGATCTCGCGGCAGATATCGCCATGATGGCGAACTTCTTCAGCTCCGGTCAGGTGTGCACCAACGGCACCCGCGTGTTCGTGCCCGCGAAGGTCAAAGCCGCGTTTGAGCAAAAAATCGTTGAGCGCGTGGGCCGCATCCGCGCGGGCGACCTGTTCGATGAAAACACCAACTTTGGCCCGATGGTCAGCTTCCCGCACCGCGACAGCGTGCTGCGCTACATCGCCAAAGGCAAAGAGGAAGGCGCGCGCGTGCTGTGCGGCGGCGACGTGCTGAAGGGTGACGGCTTTGACAACGGCGCGTGGGTGGCCCCGACCGTGTTCACCGACTGCACCGACGAAATGACCATCGTGCGCGAAGAGATCTTCGGCCCGGTGATGTCCATTCTTACCTATGACACTGACGAAGAGGCCATTCGCCGCGCCAATGATACCGACTACGGTCTGGCGGCGGGCATCGTCACCGCCGATCTGAACCGCGCCCACGGTGCTATTCATCAGCTCGAAGCGGGCATCTGCTGGATCAACACCTGGGGTGAATCCGCCGCAGAGATGCCGGTCGGTGGCTACAAACACTCCGGCATTGGCCGTGAGAACGGCGTGATGACGCTACAGAGTTACACCCAGGTGAAGTCCATCCAGGTTGAGATGGGTAAATTCCAGTCCATATTTTAACCGGGAGGTTTATTTGCAATTTGACTACATCATTATCGGAGCCGGCTCTGCCGGCAACGTACTGGCAACACGACTGACTGAAGATCCGAACACCACCGTCCTGCTGCTTGAGGCGGGCGGGCCGGACTACCGCTTTGACTTCCGCACCCAGATGCCTGCCGCGCTGGCCTTCCCGTTGCAGGGCAAGCGCTACAACTGGGCGTATGAAACCGAGCCAGAGCCTTTCATGAACAACCGCCGCATGGAGTGCGGACGAGGTAAAGGGCTGGGCGGCTCGTCGCTGATCAACGGCATGTGCTACGTGCGCGGCAACGCGATGGATCTGGACAACTGGGCGAAAGAACCGGGTCTGGAGCACTGGAGCTACCTCAACTGCCTGCCCTACTACCGCAAGGCAGAGACCCGCGACGTGGGGCCGAACGACTACCACGGCGGCGACGGTCCGGTGAGCGTCACCACCTCTAAGCCGGGCGTGAACCCACTGTTTGAAGCGATGGTAGAGGCGGGCGTGCAGGCGGGCTACCCGCGCACCGACGACCTTAACGGCTATCAGCAGGAAGGCTTTGGCCCGATGGACCGTACGGTCACGCCGCAGGGCCGACGCGCCAGCACCGCGCGCGGCTATCTGGACCAGGCCAAACCGCGCCCGAATCTGACCATCCGCACCCACGCCATGACCGATCACATTATCTTTGACGGCAAGCGCGCGGTGGGCGTCGAGTGGCTGGAAGGCGAAAGCACCATTCCGTCAAAAGCGACGGCGAAGAAAGAGGTGCTGCTGTGCGCGGGCGCCATCGCGTCTCCGCAGATCCTCCAGCGCTCCGGCGTGGGCAACGCTGAACTGCTGAAGCAGTTTGATATCCCGCTGGTACATGATTTACCCGGGGTGGGTGAAAACTTGCAGGATCACCTGGAGATGTACCTTCAGTATGAATGTAAGGAGCCGGTCTCACTCTACCCTGCCCTGCAATGGTGGAACCAGCCGAAGATTGGCGCGGAGTGGCTGTTTGGCGGCACAGGCGTGGGCGCGAGCAACCACTTCGAAGCGGGCGGATTTATCCGCAGCCGCGAGGAGTTCGAGTGGCCAAACATTCAGTATCACTTCCTGCCGGTGGCGATTAACTACAACGGCTCGAACGCGGTGAAAGAACATGGCTTCCAGTGCCACGTTGGCTCCATGCGCTCGCCGAGCCGCGGCCACGTGCGCATCAAGTCGCGCGATCCGCACCAGCATCCGGCGATCCTGTTCAACTACATGTCCCACGAGCAGGACTGGCAGGAGTTCCGCGACGCGATCCGCATCACCCGAGAGATCATGCACCAGCCTGCGCTGGACAAGTATCGCGGTCGTGAAATCAGCCCGGGCATCGAATGCCAGACCGACGAACAGCTGGACGAGTTCGTGCGCAACCACGCCGAAACCGCCTTCCACCCGTGCGGCACCTGCAAAATGGGCTACGACGAAATGGCGGTGGTTGACGGCGAAGGCCGGGTTCACGGGCTGGAAGGGTTACGCGTAGTGGATGCGTCGATTATGCCGCAGATTATCACCGGCAACCTGAACGCCACCACCATCATGATTGGCGAAAAGATTGCCGACGCCATTCGCGGGCGCGAGCCGCTGGCGAAGAGCACGGCGGCGTATTATGTGGCGGATGGGGCGCCGGTTCGCCGCTGAGTGCGAACTTCTCCCCTCACCCCGGCCCTCTCCCAAAGGGAGAGGGTGTCATCGTCCCCTCTCCCTCTGGGAGAGGGTTAGGGTGAGGGGAAATTATTGCCGAAATGCTTCAAGCCGCTTAACCTGCCGTCCTTCCCCGTCAAAATTCTCCGCCGCCAGCCAGGCGCGCAGCTCTGCATCGCGCTGCGGCCATTCGCCGTCAATAATCGAAAGCATATCGCTGTCGCGGTTGCGTCCTTTACGCACCAGCTTCTGGCGCAGGCGCCCTTCCCAGACAAACCCCAGCCGCTCCGCCGCGTTGCGTGAGGCGATGTTCATCGAATCGCACTTCCACTCCAGCCGGCGATATTGATGCTCAAAGGCATTTTTCAGCAGCAGCCACACCGCTTCGGTACCCACGCGGGTGCCCTTCATTCTGCGCGACCAGGTGACGTGGCCGATCTCAACCGAGCCCTGAAAGCGTTCTATCGCCATATAGCTGACCAGCCCTACCGCCTTTTCGGTGCGCAGATCGATAACGGCAAAGGGCACCAGGTCGTCATCCAGCACCTTTCCCAGCACCCAGTGCGCAGTGGCCTCAACGCTCACAGGCTGGGTGCTGGCAAGCCACGTCCAGTCGCTGTCGTCACCCAGCGCATAGGCTTCAAACAAATCAGCCGAATGGCGGTCAGCATCCAGCGGCTCCAGGCGGCAATACCGCCCGGTGAGCAGGGTACGGGTTAACGCGCGGGCGCATTTCCAGTCCGGGACAATATCATTTACGGTTTGACCATGTTGATTGATTTCGGGCACGGCGGTGACTCCCTGAAAGGTAAGGAGTTTGTTATAGCAGGTTAAAAAGCGAACGAAAAGAGAGGTGACTCATAACCAGACCGAATGCGTTATTCCCGGAGGGCATAAGCAAAGCAGAATTTCGACTTTGAGGAAATCCTCAGCCAGCCTACCGTAACGGTGCATAAAACAATCACAATATATTTTCTTCAGGGATCGCTATGAATAAAAAACTGCTGCCGTTACTGGTGCTGGCTGCGCTCTCAAGCGCTGCTCACGCCGCTACCCCGCCCAACACGCTGGTTGTCGCCCAGGGTCTGGATGATATCGTGAGCCTTGACCCGGCCGAAGCCAACGAACTTTCCAGCATCCAGACCGTACCGAGTTTGTATCAGCGTCTGGTACAGCCGGACCGCGATAACCCGGAAAAAATCACCCCGGTTCTGGCCGAAAGCTGGGAAGCGGACGCGGCAGCAAAAACCCTGACCATCAAACTTAAGCCCGATGCAAAATTTGCCTCCGGGAACCCGCTGCGCCCGGAAGATGTGATCTTCTCATATACCCGCGCCGTGACGCTGAACAAATCCCCGGCGTTTATCCTCAACGTACTGGGCTGGGACGCCAGCAACATCGCCAGCCAGCTGAAGAAAGTGGACGACCATACCCTCACGCTTCGCTGGACGGCGGACGTCAGCCCGTCGGTAGCGCTGAATATACTCTCCACGCCGATTGCCTCCATCGTCGATGAAAAGCAGGTTGCGGCGAACGTGAAGGATAACGACTTCGGCAACGCGTGGTTAAAAATGCACTCTGCGGGCAGCGGCGCGTTCAAAATGCGCGTTTACCAGCCGCATCAGGCCATCGTGCTGGAAGCCAACGAATCCGCGCCCGGCGGCGCGCCGAAGCTTAAAAGCATCATCATTAAAAACGTCCCCGATCCCGCTTCCCGCCGCCTGCTGATCCAGCAGGGTGATGCGGACGTGGCGCGCGATCTGGGTGCAGACCAGATAAGCGCCCTCAGCGGCAAGCCGGGCGTGAAGGTGCTGAGCATCCCTTCTGCCGAGCAAAACTATCTGGTGTTTAACACCGGCAACAGCGCTAACCCGCTGCTGAATAATCCAGCGTTCTGGGAAGCCTCGCGCTGGCTGGTGGATTATGAAGGCATCACCAAGGACCTGCTGAAAGGCCAGTATTTTGTTCATCAGAGCTTCCTGCCGGTCGGCCTGCCGGGCGCGCTGGAGGACAATCCGTTCACGTTTGACCCGGCAAAAGCAAAAGCGATCCTCGCCAGGGCGGGCATCAAAGACGCGCATTTCACGCTGGACGTAGAGAATAAACCGCCGTTCATCACCATCGCGCAATCCATGCAGGCGAGCTTCGCTCAGGGCGGCGTGAAGGTGGATCTGCTGCCCGCGGCGGGTAGCCAGGTGTACGCCCGCGTGCGTGCGAAACAGCATCAGGCGGCCATACGTCTGTGGATCCCGGACTACTTCGATGCGCACTCCAACGCCAGCGCCTTCGCATGGAATGACGGGAAATCCAGCACCGTGGCCGGGCTTAACGGCTGGAAAATTCCGGAGCTGAACAACGCTACGCTGGCGGCGGTTGCCGAGCCGGATCCGGCAAAACGTCTGGATCTGTATAAGAAGATGCAGGAACAGTTACAGCATAACTCGCCGTATGTGTTCGTTGACCAGGGCAAAACCCAGATCGTGGTGCGCGATAACGTGAAGGGGTATCAGCAGGGGCTGAACGCGGATATGGTCTGGTACGATCGCGTTACGAAGTAGCCCTTGTTGCCGGGTGGCGCTGCGCTTACCCGGCCTACGTTCCTGGTTTTTGTAGGCCGGGTAAGGCGAAGCCGCCACCCGGCATAAAGAGATTTCCCATGCCACATCTTTCCACCCGCGTGCTTCAGGGTCTGCTGACTCTCCTGCTCACGCTGTTCGGGCTACTGCTGGTCACGTTTGCGCTCTCTGCCTTTTCCCCGGTCGATCGCGTATTGCAGATCGTCGGCGATCACGCCAGCCAGTCCACTTACGATCAGGTTCGCCACCAGCTTGGGCTGGATCGGCCCCTGCCGGTGCAGTTCTGGCACTACCTGCAAAACCTCGCTCACGGGGATTTAGGCACCGCCAGCGCTACCGGTCAGCCGGTATTGCAGGACCTGCTGCACGCCTTTCCCGCCACGCTGGAACTGGCAACGCTGGCGCTAATTATCGGCACGGTACTCGGCGTGATTGCGGGTGTACTGTGCGCCCGCTACGCCGGTTCGCCACTGGACTTAGCGATCAGAACGCTCACCCTGCTCGGCAATTCGGTGCCGATATTCTGGCTCGGACTGCTGATGCTGGCGCTGTTCTACGCGAAACTACAGTGGAGCGCTGGCCCCGGCAGGCTGGACGACATCTGGCAATTCACCGTCGAGCCACGAACCGGATTTGCGCTGGTTGATACCTGGCTTTCCGGCGACCGCGAGGCGTTCCGCAACGCCATCAGCCACCTGGTGCTGCCGGTGCTGCTGCTGGCCTACTACTCGCTGGCAAGTATCACCCGCCTGACGCGCTCCGCCTGTCTGAGCGAGATGAACAAAGAGTACATATTGCTCGCCCGCGCCAAAGGCGCCGGAGAGATGACCATCCTGCTGCGTCACGTGCTGCCGAACATTCGCAGCACCCTATTGACGGTGATTGCCCTGGCCTACACCAGCATGCTGGAGGGCGCGGTATTAACCGAAACCGTATTCTCGTGGCCGGGCATCGGGCGCTACCTCACCACGGCCCTGTTCGCCGGTGACACCACCGCCGTGATGGGCGGTACGCTGCTGATTGGCGTCTGCTTTGTTCTGATCAATAACCTTACCGACCTGCTTGTGCGGGCGACCGATCCCAGGGTGCGCTAATGCCGTTTTATCTCTTCTTACGCCGCCTGCGCCGCTCCCCTGCCGCGTTTTGCGGGCTGATCGCCATCGCGCTGCTGGTGCTTATTGCCCTGTTCGCGCCGTGGCTTGCGCCGCATGACCCCAACTGGCAGGACGCCGCCGCGCGTCTGCAACCGCCCAACGCGCAGCACTGGCTGGGTACCGACAGCTATGGGCGGGATCTGCTCTCCCGATTAATCTACGGCACCCGTCCGGCACTGGGGCTGGTGGCCTTAGTCACCGTTATTACCCTCCCCGCCGGTCTGCTGGTGGGGATTTTGTCAGGCTACTACGGCGGCTGGATGGAGCGCATCCTGATGCGCTTTACCGACGTGGTGATGTCGATGCCGCGCCTGATCCTCGCCTTCGCGTTTGTCGCGATGCTCGGCCCCGGTCTGGTGAACGGCGCGCTGGCGCTGGCCTTAACGACCTGGCCTGCCTATGCGCGCCAGGCGCGCAGTGAAATCCAGCGTCTGCGCCACAGCGATTATCTGGCCGCCGCGGAGATGATGGGCATTCGCGGCCCGCGCCTGCTGGTCGGCCATATTCTGCCCCTGTGCCTGCCCTCCGCGATTGTACGGCTGGCGCTGGATCTGGCCGGGATCATTCTGGCCGCCGCCGGGCTGGGTTTCCTTGGCCTGGGCGCACGTCCACCGATGGCGGAATGGGGCGCGATGATAGCCGACGGCATGCAGGTCATTTTTGACCAGTGGTGGATTGCCGCCATTTCAGGCGGGGCGATTCTGTTTGCCAGCCTGGCCTTTAACCTGCTGGGCGATGGCCTGCGCGACGTACTGGAGCCACAGCATGACTGAACACCGCGTCATCGTCGATGCGCTAAATATCGACTACCCCGCCGCGCGCGTGGTCCACAACCTGAGCTTTACGTTAGGCAACGAGCGGCTGGCGCTGGTGGGAGAATCCGGCTCCGGCAAGTCCATGTCTGCCCGCGCCCTGATGGGGCTGGTGCGCAAGCCCGGCATCGTGAGCGCTAAGCGGCTTAACGTGCTTGGCAACGACCTGCTGACCCTGAACAGCCGCCGCTGGCAGGCGCTGCGCGGCAACGGCATTGCGATGGTTCTACAGGACCCGCGCTACGCGCTAAACCCGGTGAAAACCGTCGCCGCCCAGCTTGATGAGGCGCTGACCCTCCATCAGCGCCTGCCCCGCGCCGAACGCCTGGCGCGCATTCACGATATCATCCGCGCCGTGGGGCTGAACGAGCACGTGCTCCAGCGCTATCCCGGCGAACTCTCCGGCGGCATGGGCCAGCGCGTGATGATCGCCATTGCGCTCATCAACAACCCGCAGGTGCTGATCGCCGACGAACCGACTTCCGCGCTGGACGCACGCCTGCGCAACCAGATCCTGGAGCTGCTGGTACAGCAGTGCGAGGCGCGGCAGATGGCGATGCTGTTAATCAGCCACGATTTGCCGCTCGTCGCGGAACACTGTGACCGCGTGCTGGTGATGTATCAGGGTGAGAAAGTTGATGAAATGGCGGCGAGCCAGTTGCCGCAGGCAACCCATCCTTACACGCGCACGCTCTGGACCTGCCGCCCGAACGCCGGGACGTTTGGCCAGATGCTGCCGACGCTCGACCGTTCGCAACCGTGGAAGGAGGCCGACAATGGCACTCGTTGAGGTTAACCAGCTCCGGGTGAGTTTTGGTGAAAAAACGGCGGTTTCCGCCGCCAGTTTTGCGATCGAAAAAGGCGAAACCTTCAGCCTGATCGGTGAATCCGGCTGCGGCAAATCGACTCTTCTGCGCGTGCTGGCGGGGCTGCTGCGCGAGTGGAATGGCCACATTTCCGTCCTCGGGGAAAATTTACGGCCAGGACGACGTTTTGAAGGCGCGCTTCGCCGTAACGTGCAGATGGTGTTCCAGGATCCGTGGGCGTCTTTGCACCCGAACCACACCATTGCCCGCACCCTGTCGGAGCCGTTAAACATCCACGGCGAAACCCAGGTTGCCGAAAAGGTGGCGGATGCGCTGCAACAGGTGGGTCTGGCTGCCGACGCGGGCAGGCGTTACCCGCATCAGCTTTCCGGCGGACAGCGTCAGCGCGTGGCCATTGCCCGCGCGCTGCTGCTGCGCCCGCAGCTTCTGCTGCTGGATGAACCGACCTCGGCGCTGGATATGTCGGTACAGGCGGAGATCCTGAACCTGCTCAACCGCCTGAAGGCGCAGCACGGCATGACCTACCTGCTGGTGAGCCACGATGCGGACGTGATTGCGCATATGTCCGACCGGGCGGCATTTATGGCGCACGGGGAGATCCAGCGGGTATTTGACCGTGAAGCAATGTTGCGGGGGGAGCACAGGATGGGGTAAACCGTGCGGCGGCGAGTGCCGCACGCATTTCGTAGGCCGGGTAAGGCGTAGCCGCCACCCGGCAAAACGTTACTTCAGCAGCTTCACCGTGGCATCAATGTCGATCTCATCTTCAGTGAAGATCAGCGTCGTGTTCTGGAAGGTAGTGATCGCCAGCTTCTTCACCGTGCGCATTTCGCCCGGCTTTTTCTCGGTTTTGGGTTTGATGCTGTTCATCAGCAGCCCCACCGACAGCACCGCATTCTCTTTGTCGATTTTGGTCTCAACGGGCTCTTCCTCGCTGAACACCACGAAGGATTTAATTGAGGTGAGCTTCACGCGCTCGCCCGCAATATAGAGATGCTTACTCTCCGGGATCACCTTCACCGCATACGCGGAAAGGCCTTTGCTGTTGGTGGTTGGCTCGAAGGTCACCGCCGCATCTTTTTTAATCAGATCAGGGTTGGCGACCTTAATCACATGAAAATAGCGGTTGTCGCCGTTTTCATCTTTGATAAATCCAAAGCCTTTATCTTTAAACCACGTTGTGATTGTACCGTTCATCGCTGTTACCGCCTGTCAGATCTTAAGACTAAAGTTTTGCAGCGCGCAGTGTAATGCACAATGGCTGACGAGACAAAAAAAAGCCCCTGCACGGGAGCAGGGGAAAGTTCATGTCAGAGCTTTTTAGTATTGTGTATTTAGTTGAACACCATCCCACCATCAATCAGCAGCGACTGACCGGTCATGTAGTCGGAATCCGGCCCGGCGAGGTAAGAGACGCAGGCAGCCACGTCTTCCGGTTCGGACAAACGGCCAAGCGTGATGCGTTTGGCAAAGGTTTCCGTCCCGTAGCCAAGCGGTTTACCCGCCGCCTCGGAGACCTGACGGTCGATTTCCGCCCACATCGGCGTTTTGACGATCCCCGGGCAGTAGGCGTTAACAGTGATCCCCAGCGGCGCGAGATCCCGCGCGGCGGTCTGGGTTAAGCCGCGCACCGCGAATTTACTGGAACTGTAGACGGCCAGCTCCGGGTTACCGGTGTGGCCCGCCTGGGAGCAGGCGTTGATGATCTTGCCGCCGTGCCCCTCTTTACGAAACGCGTCAATTGCGGCCTGAATGCCCCAGATCACCCCTTTCACGTTGATGTTGTAAACCTTGTCGACAATCTCCGGCGTGATGGATTCGATGGGCGTGGACGGCGCCACCCCGGCGTTATTGACGATGACGTTAAAACCGCCCAGCGCGGTGCGGGCTTTTTCCACCGCCGCGAACACCTGCTCGCGGTCAGAGACGTCCACCTTCACGGCGACGGCCTTCCCGCCGTTACGGGTGATCTCATCCGCGACCGCTTTCGCCGTCTCTTCGTTGTAATCCGCAATAGCAACGGCAAAGCCGTCCTTCACCAGGCGAAGCGCGATCGCTTTGCCAATCCCCTGGCCGGAGCCGGTTACGAGAGCCACTTTTTGCATTTCTCTGTCCTTATATTGATTCACAAAATCTGGCTGAGATGGAGCTGGCCCATCAGCAGCGGGTTATCGCTGTAGTCGACGGGAATGGCCACCACGGCCGGGCCATCGACATCCATTGCCGCACGCAGCGTCGGTTCGAGCGCATCGGCGCTCTCGACGGCAAAGCCTTTCGCACCGAACGCGTCGGCATAGGCTTTGAAATCGACCGGGCCGAACTCGACGCCGGAAAGCCTCTGGTATTTTTTCTCTTCCTGGATGGCCACCATGTTGTAGGCGTTATCCACCCAGATGATGTGCAGCACGTTGGCGTTGAGGCGTACGGCGGTTTCCAGCTCCATGCTCGACTGTAAAAAGCCGCCGTCCCCGGAGACCGAGACCACCTTGCGCCCCGGGTTGACCAGCCACGCGCCAATCGCCCACGGCAGCGCCACGCCCATGGTCTGCTGACCGTTGGAGATCATCACCTGACGCGCCCGGAAGCTGTAGAGGTAGCGGGCGATCCAGATGTGGAAGCTGCCCATGTCCACGGTGAGCGTTACGTCGTTATTCACGATGTCCTGCATGGCGCGCACAATGCGCAGCGGATGCAGGGCAAACTGGTTAAGCGATGCGCCGCGACGGTCGAGGAGGTCCCGCTGATGCTGGCGATCGACAAGAATTTCCGAGGCGCGCTGGCTGAGTTCAAGTTTGTGCTCGATTCGACTGGCAAGCAGATTCAGCGTGGCGGCAATATCCCCGACCAGTTCCAGATCGGGAACATACTTGCGCTCCTCATAAGCGGGCAGCACGTCAATGTGCACCAGCGTCGCGTCGCCGCTGTTCCACATGGACGGCTCGTATTCCACCGGGCTGTAGCCGATGCAGATAATCAGGTCCGCCAGATGCAGCAGCCGGTCGCCCGCCTGGTTGTTAAAGAGTCCGACGCGTCCGGCGAAGCGGGTGAAGTGTTCCTGATTCACCGCCCCGGCTGCCTGATAGGTGCTGGTGACCGGAATACGGCTTCTCTCCAGCAGCTTATGCAGCGCGGCGCTGTTGGCGGGCTGGCTGGCCATCAGGCCGAGTAAGATGACCGGGTTTTTGGCCTTCGCGATAAGCTTCGCCACGTCGTTGATGGCTGACTCCGGCGCCGGGCCCATCAGCGCCGCGGTGCTGGCGGGTAAAATCGCCCCCGTGGTGGGCTGGTCGACAATATCCTGCGGCAGGCTGACAAACGCCCCGCCCGGCCTGCCCTGCTCGGCAGCGCGAAACGCGTTCGACACCACCTCGGCAATCGCGTCCGGTGAATTAACTTCGACGGCGTATTTGGTGACCGGGCTGAACATGGCGACGGTATCCATGCTCTGGTGCACCAGTTTCGCTTTATCTGCCCGCTTCACCGCCCCGCCCAGCGCGACCACAGGGTCACCTTCGCTGTTGGCGGTGGCGATGCCGGTGATCAGGTTGGAGCAGCCCGGCCCGGAGGTGACCAGCGCGACCCCGGCCTTGCCGGTTAACCGTCCTACCGCTGCCGCCATAAACGCCGCGTTCGCCTCGTGACGCACCGGGATAATCTCGATGGAGGAGTCCAGCAGGGAGTCAAAGACCTTGTCGATTTTTGCGCCCGGTATGCCGAACACCTGCTTCACACCCTGCGCTTCCAGCTGGCCGACAACCATATCGGCGCCGTGCGCCCACTGACGTGACTGTTTCTCACTGTTCACGGTAGTTCTCCTGTTAGTTTTCGACGGCGCGGATAGCCGCATCAAGGTTGCTGGGGTGCAGGTTGGCCTGTAAAAACGCGCTGTCGGCGGGCAGGTCAATCATCAGCTTGTGGATTTCGCCGAAGGTGAGCACGCCGTTCTCCAGCTGATAGTCGAGCAGGTGGCCCCCGCCCTGACGGTCGTCGGTGATAAAGTGTTCGTGATAGCCCGCCACGTTAATGCCCTGCATATGCTGCGGGGTGCGGAACCCGACCAGCACGCCCTCGCGCTGGTTAAAGCGGAACACCGGCTGGTCATCCAGCACGTCGGTCATCGCCCGGTACGGCGGTGTCTGGCGCGGTACGGTGCGGGTGTGCGCGTGGCGGAAATTGCCGTCGATGCGCAGCGCACAGAACAGGTTATCGGAGGGGATTTGCTGGTCGATCACGTCGTGGATCTGCTGACGGCTGACCGGCCCGTCGAAGGCCTTGCGGTACTGCGGCTGGAACCAGGTCATCACCGCGAACGGCGTTTTTTGCTCCGGCTTCGCGGCGCGGGCGCTGCCGTCGGCGCGCAGCTGGTACACCTGGCTGCTGAAGGCAATCATTTCACCGTCCAGCTCGTTAAAGGTACCGAGACCAAAATCACCGTGTGCCAGCAGGTCGGCGATGGTCGTCTCCCCTTCGTAGACGCCGCTTAGCAGGGCGCTCATTAGCGATGTCTGATAGATCACGCTGTCAGGATGCTGAGCCGAGAACCCACGCAGGGTCTCGCATAAACTCGCCTCACAGTCGCATGCAGATGAATGCATCATCATGCCCGTCCTCTTCAACTTTATTTATAAAGGTTAAATAAATGTTGACCCGATTCAGCAGAGAGTTCCAATATAGAATCCATGCTGGTTTGAGACGTTTTTGATATGGAACTTCGTTATCTGCGCTATTTTGTCGCGGTAGCACGCGAGCGACACTTCACCAGGGCGGCCAAAGCGCTGGGTATTTCACAGCCTCCTCTGAGTCAGCAGATCAAACGGCTCGAAGAGGAAGTGGGCACGCCGCTGTTCAGGCGCCTGACACGGGGCGTGGAGCTGACCGAGGCGGGAGAGGCCTTCTATGAGGACGCCTGTAAGATCCTGGCGCTGAGCGACGCCGCGCTGGAGAAAGCCCGGGGCATCGCGCGCGGGCTGAACGGCAGCCTGTCGATTGGCATCACCAGTTCAGATGCTTTTCATCCCAAAATCTTCGCCCTGATACGTCAGTTTCAGGTGCAGAACATGGCGGTGCAGGTTCACCAGGTGGAAGCCAATATGTCGTCGCTGACGACGATGCTGGCGGAGGGTGAGCTGGATATCGCCTTTGTGCGCCTGCCGTGCGAAAGCAGTAAGGTGTTCGAATTAAAAATCCTCGATCGGGAGCCGATGGTGGTGGCGCTGCATCGCGATCATCCTCTGGCGGCATGTGGCGATCTGGCGCTGGACGAGCTGCGGGATACGCCGGTGGTGCTGTTCCCCCAGGAGGTAGCACCGGGGCTGTATGACCGCGTTTACGGCAGCTGCGAGCGGGCCGGGATCGATATGCAACACACGCTGCAATCCTCACAACTTTCCTCTTCCCTGAGCATGGTCTCCGCTGGCGGCGGGTTCGCGCTGGTGCCGAAATCCATGGCCGCTATTTCTCCGCCGAATGTCACCTACCATGCGCTGCGCTCACCGGAGCTTTATACCGATATCGCGCTCTGCTGGCGGCGTTTTGAGCGTTCGCGGACGGTGAAGCGGTTTCTGGCGATGATGAGCGAGGGGTAGCTACGGTGTGGCTGTGCCCGGCGGCGCTGCGCTTGCGCGGGCCTACGGTTCGTGTCGCGGGTTGGTTGGCTTGTTGGCGGTTTTGTAGGCCGGGTAAGGCGCAGCCGCCACCCGGCAATGCCCTTTGGAAGCCGCCTCGCAAACTTTTAAGCAACCTTATGTAATTCAGGGGCATCCCTTTTCATCCCTTCTCCGCGGTCGTAAAGTGCCTGCGTTGCGGCACATCCGTAACCGGGCGTAGGAACCCGTTAGCATAAAGCGATATTTTTTGTCGCGACAGCGCATATCCCGTTAGAATCACGGTGGCGCTGACGGAGCAGTCGAAAGGCTGGCCGTTTTTCTTTATGCACGGTATTCCTACCTCCGTCAGCGCTACCCCCTCTGAGCGTAGGAACTCATCGGGCGGTTAACATTTTTTGCATAAAGAGGATGCCTTATGGCTACTATCCCTGGATTTTCTTACGCGCTTACTGAAGAAAGCGCTCTTCATCACCTTCTTCACCTGCAACTTCCCGATTCTGCGGATCTCTTTGAATTGGCTGACACCTGTGCGGCGTACGTAAGCGTACTGGTGGAAACGGACGATGCGGTGACATTTGCCACGCTCTGTAAGCAACTGCTGGCTGCGCTAAAACGAATGCGTGAGCGCTGTGACTCGGAACTTCCGCCGTATCTGGTGGAACAGCTAATTGCGGGGGAAAAGATCGCCTCCTGCGTACCGGACTGCTGGCAGGATACGGCGTTGCAGGTGGATTATGCTGTGGCGTTAACGCTGGCGGTAATGGGCGGGACGTTGCCTGTGAGCGTGGCGAAAGAACTCACCGGGCTACTGCATGATATGGTCTGGCTGCTGGCGGAGTTTGTGAAGGAGCCTTATATAACGGCGCACTGAGGCGGGTGATGGGAGGCCGGGGCTCTGCTGGGGTAAAAAGCAGGATTTCGGCCTTATGCATAATGCAATGTGGTTTGTTGAATGTCCGTTAAGAGCGAGGAGCGGAAGCTGGCTGCCGAAGCCGTGGCGATTCATGATGTGCAATAAGATGAGTAGAATCACTTTTTAGTATCTGAGTCTGGTTGGACCGTATATATTTGTCCCGCAACTCTATTGCTCATGATTCACCTGTAAAAGCCAAGGCTGGGAAACTCACCTTTCTATTTTTTTGAATTCATAATCACTGGCTGTTCACTAAACACATTCCTATTTAAAGTAAACCTATAGCACTCATTGTTGTTTCTTCTTAGATACATCACCCCCCATTGCTTTACTCCGCAATCAGATACAAATGACGCATCCGACAAGATAGCTATCTTTGCGACATAACCTGAAGATATAGCGGCAAGTAAGAACGGTATTGCTACAACAATCACCAGAGATTGAAGTATGGTAACAAACCTGACAAAGATTGATTGCTCATAATAAACTTTTGCCCGTTCGGGGAGGAAGCCAACAACGTTACCAGTAATCATGCCTACTGCACTGGATATGCCGGCGACAAGCACCAAGAAGAAGTACAGAATACAAATAGAAATAGGGATAGCAACAACGGCAGGTGAATATTTCAAATACTCCTCATCAACACCATAAATCACACTAAGCATTTTTAGCGTCAATACATATGAAATAAACCATATCACTACATTATAAAACTTAATAGAAAATGTGCTTTTTATTATTTTTTCCAGCATATATCTTTCTGGGTACAGCTTATATAAGCTGTAGATGAACAAAACTGAAAATGCGATAAAAACATGCTTGAACTCCAGAAGCAGCAGCCCAGTCGCGACAACTCCTAACGATAGCAAAAAATCCTTTGTTTTCTCTCTCATGACCTTATCCTTATCATTCATAGTAAATCTCCATCAGGGCTTTATGAACAGCAGACATGTAAAATTAAAAATACGCCACCAATTGTATATCTTCTCATTTTATTGTTTTGTTTTAAATTATTACGTGGCTAAGAGTTTGGTTTGAAGTGTTCACCTAAAAGTTCTACCCTTGTATAGGAATGTTAACAACTTCTGCTTCTGGCACAGAGCGGACATTCATATTCATCTCTCTTCCTCTCTATCGGCCCGCCGCCACTCTCAGGTATGAATGCGTTTATCACCTTGTTTAGAAAAGCGATGGGCAGCACGGCCGCCCATTACTATGCCGAACGGAAAAACAGCGGCCGTTAGCCCGGCCCCTCGCTCCCCGCCGCCAGCAGCGGCACCACGTCGCTGACGGGCACCGCAATCCCGTGCCTGCGGCCATAGCGCTGGATCACGCCGTTGCGTATGTCCCACTCCATCGGGCGATCCGCCTGACGGTCGGCAAGGATCGACGTGCCTAAATCCACTGGCGCACGCTGGAAGTTCGCCAGAATCTCCTGGGCCACCGCATCGTCCAGCTTCGCCCCTTCGGCGCGGGCGACGGTAAGCCCCTCGCGCAGGTAGGCCAGCGCCAGCTCGCTGATATCCTCGCGCCTGAACATCCCGGCGCGGCGATTGGCCAGCACCATCAGCCCGGCGACCGCGTTTTGCAGCAGCTTGCGCCAGGCGACGGTAGTGAAATCTGTCGAGAGCTCAACGTCACAGCGCGTGCCGCGAAGCGCCTCCACCACCCGCTGCGCCTGCGGCACGTCCGGCAGCGTAAGGCGCGGTTTGGCGCGCAGCCAGACGGAGGCATCCGGCTCGCGCTGGGCAGGGAACCAGACCACCGAGGGCAGCACCGTTGCGCCATTGACCAAAGGCGCAAGCTGGGCTTTCTGCTCCACGCCGTTTTGCAGCGCGCAGACCACGGTGTTTTCATCGCACAGAGCGCGCAGCCACCCGGCGCTGTCGGCATTTTGCGTCGTTTTGACCGCCAAAAAAACGAGGTCAACGGGGCGCGTAATGACGCTGGGATCGGTGAGTACCCGACCGGGCACCACAATTTCACCCTCATCATGACGCAGGCGCAGTTCCGGATGCGCGGTGCGCCCACACAGCAGCGGCGTGCGGCCCGCTTCATGCAGCACCGCGGCGATGGTGGTCCCAATCGCACCGGGTCCTGTCAGCGCAATGGTTGGATAGTCAGACATGGATCACTCCCCTTTTGCTAAGCCTGCTATCAGTTATACCACCCTGAAAAGAGCGCGCCACGCCCATTGTCTATACTCAACTCATAACAGACAACGGAGTGCGCCATGCCTTTACCCGACTTCAAATCCTCTGAACCTTATACCCTCGGCATTGAGCTCGAACTCCAGGTGGTTAACCCGCCGGGTTACGATCTGAGCCAGGACTCCTCTGCCCTCATCGCCGCCGTCAAAGACGACATCAAAGGGGGGGAAGTCAAACACGACATCACCGAAAGCATGCTCGAAATCGCCACCGGCGTGTGCCAGACCATCGACCAGGCAGCGGCGCAGTTTTCAGTGATGCAGCAGAGCATCCTGCGCGCGGCGGAAGATCAGCATATCCAGATCTGCGGCGGTGGGACGCATCCGTTCCAGAAATGGCAGCGGCAGGAAGTGTGCGACGACGAGCGCTATAACGTCACGCTGGAGCGCTTTGGCTATCTGATTTTGCAGGCGACGGTGTTCGGCCAGCACGTACACGTCGGCTGTCGGACCGGGGACGACGCCATTTACCTGCTGCACGGCCTGTCGCGCTTTGTGCCGCACTTTATCGCCCTGGCCGCCGCATCACCGTATATGCAGGGCACGGACACGAAGTTCGCCTCATCGCGTCTCAACATCTTCTCGGGCTTCCCGGATAACGGTCAGATGCCGTGGGTCAACAGCTGGCAGGAGTTCGAGGGGCTGTTCCGCCGCCTGAGCTCCACCAGCATGATTGACAGCATTAAGGATCTGCACTGGGACATCCGCCCCAGCCCGCACTTCGGCACCGTCGAGGTGCGGGTGATGGATACGCCGCTGACGCTCAGCCACGCCATTAACATCGCCGGGCTTATTCAGGCGACGTCGCACTGGCTGCTGACCGCGCGGCCGTATAAGCATCAGGAACGGGATTTTTTGCTGTATCGCTTTAACCGTTTTCAGGCCTGTCGCTACGGGCTGGAAGGCATTCTGACGGACGTACATACCGGCGAGCACAAAACCGTGGCGGAAGATACCGCCTGGCTGCTCGAGCAGGTTGCGCCGTCGGCCGAGAAGCTCGGCGCGACAAGCGCAATCAATGAGATTGCCCTGCTGTTAAAGCAGGGCAAGAGCGAGGCGCAGCGCATGCGGGACTTTATCGCCGATGGCGGCTCGCTGATTTCTCTGGTGCAGAAGCACTGTGAGCTGTGGGCGACGAGTCCGTAAGGCCGTGGCCCCACTCGCGCAGGCGCTGGAACAGCACGAACAGCGCCGGGATGAACACTATCCCCACCACGGTCGCCACCAGCATGCCGCTGAACACCGTAGTGCCGATGATGCGGCGGCTCTGGGCACCCGCCCCGGTCGCCAGCATCATCGGCAGGACGCCGATAATGAACGACACGGCGGTCATCATTACCGCGCGGAAGCGGCGCGATGCCCCCTCCCGTGCGGCATCGATAATCGCCATTCCATCCATGCGCCGGGCGCGGGCAAACTCCACGATAAGAATTGCGTTCTTGGCGGCGAGGGCTATCAGTAGCACCAGACCTATCTGCACATACACTTCGTTGGCGTAGCCCGCCAGCCACAGCCAGACCAGCGCCCCGCCGATGGCGAACAGCACCGAGAGCATCACGCTCGCCGGCAGCGTCCAGCTCTCGTACTGGGCGACGAGGAACAGCCACGCCATCACCACCGCCGCCAGCACGATCCATATCGCCTGATTGCCGGTCTGCTGCTCCTGATACGACATGCCGCTCCAGGCGTAGTCGTACCCGGCTGGCAGGTTTTCCGCCAGAATCTCGCCCATCGACGCCATTGCGGTGCTGCTGCTCACCCCTTCCGCTGCCGAGCCGCTCACCGATACCGACGGGAACTGGTTGTACTGCTGTATAAATGGCGCGCCGACGGTCGGCGTGATGGTGATGAGGTTGCTCAGACGCACCCGCTCGCCGCTGTTGCTGCGCACGAACAGCTCGCTGATTTGCTCCGCGCGCTCGCGCCACTGCATCTCGTTCTGCATCACTACGTGGTAGACGCGGTTGTTGACGCTGAAATCCCCGGCGCGCGTGCCGCCAAAGGCGGTTTGCAGGCTGCTGAAGATGCGTGACACCGGCACGTCGAGGCGGGCCGCGCGCTCGCGGTCAACGGTGAGCGTCATCTGCGGCACGTTGCTGCTCCAGGTGGTGAACACGCGGCTCAGCTGCGGGTTCTGGTTGGCTTTCGCCAGCACCTCACGCGTCACGCGCTCCAGCTCCGCCGGGCTTTGCCCCGCCTGCGCCTGAATGCGCAGGTCGAAGCCGGAGGCGTTGCCCAGCCCCGGCAGCGTCGGCGGCGCAAAGGTCATGATGGTGGCTTCCGGCAGGGCCAGCAGTTGCCGCTGCAAGGCGCCCATCACCTCATCCAGCGGCGGACGCTCGCTCCAGTCTTTGAGCATGATGGAGATAAACCCGCCGTTCGATGCGCTGGTGCCGTTGAGGATGTTAAACCCGGAGACCTGAATCACGTCTTCTACCGCCGGGTTGTTAGCGATCAGCTCGCGCGCGGTGGTCATCACCGCTTCGGTGCGCTCCAGCGAGGCTGCCTCCGGCAGCTGGACGCTGGCGAAGAAGTAGCCCTGGTCTTCCTGGGGCAGGAAGCCTTTTGGCATCGACATAAAGCTGAATACCACCACCGCCGCCGCACCCGCGGTGGCCAGCAGCGCCAGCCACGGGCGCAGGTTTAAAACGTTCACGATGCGGGTGTAGAAACCGCGCGTGGCGTCCAGCCCGTGGTTAAAGGCGCGATAGAGTGCCGCAGGTTTCTCCGGTCGCGGGCGCAGCAACAGCGCGCACAGGGCGGGCGTAAGAGTCAACGCCACCAGGCTTGAGAGCGTGACGGCAGTCGAGAGCGTCACCGCGAACTGGCGGTACAGCTCGCCCACAATCCCCGGCAGGAGCGCCACCGGCACAAACACCGCCAGCAGCACCAGCGTGGTGGCAATCACTGGCCCGGCGATCTGGCGCAGCGCCAGCGCGGTCGCCGCCGTCCGGCTCTGCCCTTCCGCCATCAGCGTTTCGACGCTCTCCACCACCACGATGGCGTCATCCACCACCATGGTCAGCGCCAGAATGATAGCGAACAGGCTCAGCGTATTGGCGGAGTAGCCGAGCGTATAGAGCACCGCGAAGGTGCCCACCAGCGACACCGGAATGGCAAGGGCAACAATCAGCGTCGCGCGCCAGCTTTGCAGGAACAGGGACACCACGACCACCACCGCCAGCATCGTCAGCGCCAGCGAGACGCCAATCTCTTTGATGGTGGCGGCCACAAACGAGGTGGTGTCGAATTTGACTTCATAGACCAGATCGTCCGGGAAGCGCGTGGATAACCGTTCCAGCTCCGCGCGCACCGCATCGGCCACGCGCAGGGCGTTAGCGGACGGCGTCGGGTAGATGCCGAGGTAGGCAGAGTCGTGCCCGTTCAGCTGCGCGCCAGAGCTGTAGCTGCGCGAGCCAAGCTCGATGGTGGCGACGTCCTTCAGGCGCACCAGCTGACCCATCTCCCCGGCGCGGATAATGATGTTGGCAAAGTCGTCGGCCTGATTTAAGCGCCCCAGCCCGTTAATGGTCAGGGTCTGCTGCTGGCCGTTAAACACCGGCGGCGTGCCGACCTGGCCTGCCGCCCCCTGCACGTTCTGCTCGCGCAGCGCCTGCGCCACGTCATCGCTGGTCACGTTCAGGGCGTTCATGCGGTCCGGACGCAGCCAGATGCGCATGCTGTAGTCCCGTGCGCCAAACATCTGTACCTGCCCGACGCCCGGCAGGCGAGACAGCGCCTCGCGCACCTGGGTGCTGGCGTAGTTGCTGACGAACAGCGGCGTGTGGGTGTTGTTCGGTGAGTAAAGGCTTACCCCCATCATCAGGTTGGTGGCGCGCTTGCGCACCTGCACGCCGTTTTGCTGTGCCTCGGTCGGCAGCTGCGCCACGGCCTGCGCCACGCGGTTCTGCACGTCGATGGCGGCGAGATCCGGGTCGGTGCCTGCCGCAAAGGTAATGTTCAGGCTATAGCTACCCTCGTCCGAACTGGTGGACTCCATATAGAGCATATGATCCACCCCGTTCAGCTGGGTTTCCAGCGGCGTGGCGATGGCCTCCGCCACGTCAGCCGAGCTGGCGCCCGGCCATGACGCTGACACATTCACGACCGGCGGGGTGATCTGCGGGTACTGCTCCACCGGAATAATCCTCAGCGCGATGGCCCCCAGCAGGGTGATGACCAGCGCAATCACCATCGCAAAGCGCGGGCGTTTGATGAAAAACGTCAGCATGATGGCTCCTTAATTCAGTATCTGGACGGCAACGCCTGGCTGCACGCGCTGCGCACCGTCAGTAATCGCTCGCTCACCGGGCTTCAGGCCGGAGGCAATCTGGAACTGCTGGCCGATCTGTCCGGCGACCTTCAGCGGACGCATTTCGGCTTTATCCTCGGCGTTAACCACCCATGCGAAGAATCCGTGGCCATTCTGCTGTACGGCAGCGGCGGGCAGAGTCAGCACTGGTTGCTCACTTGACGGACGCAGGTAGACGTTCACGTTGCCGCCGGGCAGCAGCTGATGGCGCGGGTTGGCGAACTCGGCGCGCAGCATCACGCTGGCGGTGCGCGGGTCGATGCGGTTGTCCACGGAGGTGAGTTCCCCGCTGATGCGCTGGCCGTTGCTGTCAATCAGCGCCTGCCAGGCCTGCTTCATGGCGCTGATATCCGCATGCTGTCCGGCTTTAGTGGCAAACGTGCCCTCTTCCAGCGCAAAGGCGATGCGGATGGGATCGAGCTGCACCACCTCCACCAGCACACCGCTGGCAGGATTCACCAGGCTGCCGACGTGAAAGTTGCTGTGCCCCACGCGCCCGTCAATCGGTGAGGTAATGCGCGTGTAGTTGAGGGTGACGCTGCGGGTGTCGAGCCGGGCTTTCGCCTGCTCCAGCGCGGCGCTCGCTACGTCGCGCTGCATGCGGGCGTTGTCCACGTCGTGGCGGCTGATGGCGTTGCTGCTGCCCAGGCTTTCGAAGCGTGACAGCTGCTGCTGCGCCTGACGCAGCGTGGCTTCGGCGCTTCTCACTTCGGCCTGCGCCAGACGCAGGGCGGCGCGCGGCTCGGCGTCGTCCAGTTCGAACAACACGTCGCCTTTTTTCACGTACTGCCCGTCGCGGAAGTGGATTCTGGTGATGACGCCTTCCGTGCGGGCGCGCAGTTCAACGGTGTGGATAGCTTCAATGCGACCCGGGATCTGACGCTCGGCGGCGTGGGCGGTCTGCTCCACGGTGGCGACACGCACGGGAATGGCCGCGGCGAATGCGGGTGGCAGGGTGCAGGCGAGGAGCGCGAACAGGAGTGGGAATTTCATGGGAGTACCTCGGCGTTGTTTTCCCTCACCCCGGCCCTCTCCCACAGGGAGAGGGAGGTCAGAGTTCCCTCTCCCTGTGGGAGAGGGTTAAGGTGAGGGCAAAAGGTTATGCAGCCTTACGGAACCTGCGGGTCAGTCGCTTCTCGATTTCGACGACGAAGAACATCACGCCCGCCACCGCCAGCGTCACGAACCAGTAGCGCAGCGGCAGCGCTTCGGTGCCGAACAGCATCTGCATAAACGGCAGGTAGATAATCGCCGCCTGGAGCAGGAACAGTACGCCCGTTACCAGCCAGATCCCTTTGTTCGCCAGCAGGCCGCGGTTCAGGGAGAACCCGTCGGTATTGCGGCAGTTAATCATGTATACCCACTGGGCGCAGACCAGCATCTGCAACAGCACGGTGCGGATGAACTCCGCGCTGTGGCCGCGCGGGGCCAGCCAGGCTTCCAGCGCAAAGGCGGCGATGGCAATCATGGTGCCGACGAAGGCCACGCGCCAGACGGCGTAGGCGTCCATCACGTGCTGCCCGGTCTGACGCGGCGGGCGGCGCATAATGTTGCGCTCGGCGGCCTCGAAGGCCAGGCCGAAGGAGAGCGTGGCGGAGGTCGCCATGTTCATCCACAGGATCAGCACTGGCGTCAGCGGAATGATGTTCCCCGCCAGCAGCGCAATCACAATCAATAGCCCCTGCGCCAGGTTGGTCGGCATGATGAACAGAATGGTCTTCTTCAGGTTGTCGTAAACGCGACGTCCCTCTTTCACCGCGCTGGCGATGGTGGCGAAGTTATCGTCCGTCAGGACCATGTCCGCCGCCTCTTTGGTCACTTCCGTGCCTTTGATGCCCATCGCGATACCCACGTCCGCCTGGCGCAGCGCCGGGGCATCGTTCACGCCGTCACCGGTCATGCCGACGATTTCGCCTTTGTCCTGCAACGCTTTCACCAGGCGCAGCTTATGCTCCGGGCTGGTACGGGCGAAGATGTCATACTTCACCGCCGCTTCCGCCAGCTCGGCGTCGTCCATCTTCTCCAGCTGGTAGCCGGTAACCGCCTGCTCGCTGTTGGTGATCCCCAGCATCTGGCCGATGCTCATCGCCGTCTGCGGGTGATCCCCGGTGATCATCTTCACGCGGATCCCCGCCTGCTGGCAGGCGTTAATCGCCTCAATCGCTTCCGGACGCGGCGGATCCATCATCCCGGCAATGCCGAGGAAGATCAGACCGTGGCTCAGGTCGTCGTGAGTTAATGCCTGCTCGCCGTTCGCTGGCTTGAACGCCGCGGCGACCATGCGCAGCCCCTGACGCGCATAGCGCTCCATCTCCGTTTCCCAGTACGCGCGGTCAAAGGCTTGCGCACCGTTGCGGGTCTGCTGCTGCTCACACAGGGCGAAAATCACGTCCGGCGCGCCGGTAATCAAAATCTGCTCCTCACTGCCAATCTGGTAGTGGGTGCTCATGTACTTGTACTGAGAGTCGAACGGGATCTTGTTAACCAGCGTGGTCACGACCGGCTCGAGGTGGGCCTTGGCCGCCAGCACCTTCAGCGCGCCCTCGGTTGGCCCGCCGGTGATGCCCCACAGGCCACGCTCGTCCTGAATCAGCTGGCTGTCGTTACACAGGTCGATGGTGCGCAGGTACTGCTCCAGCACGGTGCCCGGCTGGATCTGCACCGGCTCGTCGCTGCCTTCGAGGTAGATGTTGCCCACCGGCTCGTAGCTGTTGCCGTCCACGCGATAGCAGGTGTCGGCGGTGATGATGGCTTTCACCGTCATCTCGTTCATGGTCAGGGTGCCGGTTTTATCCGAGCAGACCACGGTCATCGCGCCCAGGGTTTCAACCGTCGGCAGCTTGCGGATAATCGCCCGCTTGCGCGCCATCGCCTGCACACCCAGGGAGAGGATAATGGAGATAATCGCTGGCAGACCTTCCGGTACGGAGGCTACCGCCAGGCTAATCAGGGAGAGCAGCAGCTCGCCCATCGGGATCTCGCGGAACACCAGGCTGAAGACAAACAGCGCGGCCATCATCGCCAGAATGATGGCGAAGATCGCTTTGCCCAGCTTGTCCATCTGCACCAGCAGCGGGGTGCGGTGTTTTTCAATGCCCGCCATCATCTGGTTGATGTGGCCGAGTTCGGTCTCCTGGCCCGTGGCAATGACCACGCCAACGCCGCCGCCCGCGCTGACCGTCGTACCGGAAAAGACCAGGTTCGTGCGGTCGCCCAACGGTAATTCGCCGTTCAGCGGGTTCGTGTGTTTATCCACCACGGTGGATTCACCGGTCAGAATTGCCTCTTCCACGCGTAAATTATGCGCTTCGATTAAGCGCATATCCGCCGGTATACGATCTCCTGCGCGCAACACAATAATATCGCCCGGGACGATTTCCGTCGTCGGGATAGTTTCATGGTTGCCGTTACGAATAACGCGCGCCTCGCTGGAGAGCATATTGCGAATACTCTTCAGGGATTTTTCCGCGTTACTTTCCTGAATGTGGCCAATTAAGGCATTGATTACCGCCACGCCCAGAATAACCAGCGTATCAACCCAGTGTCCCATTACTGCCGTTAATACGGCGGCTGCCAGCAGGACGTAAATCAGGACATCGTTAAAATGCGCGAGAAAACGCAGCCAGCCCGGCTTGCCTTTTTTCTCCGGCAGCGCGTTCGGGCCATGCTTCTGTAAACGCGCCTGCGCCTCGGCACGGTCCAGGCCATTAGCCTGGCTCTGCGCCTGAGCAAGCACCTGCTCTACGGTCTGCTGGTACGCCTGCCCGCCTGCGGGTGGCATATTCTGCGAGAAATTTTTTTTGGTCATGGTATTTTTCCTTCAATATCCGGTGGACGGAAGCCGGAATTCCTTTCTGGCTTTAAATAATTCATTTTTAAGTCTTGCGGGTTAAATTGATCTACCGCAATATATTGACTACCCGGTTATTCAAAACTGATTAAAATTATTTTGATGCGTTGATTTTTACAAAATATTTCTAAACCAACACTAAACGAGGAGGAAGCATGTTTGGTATTTATCGCGGACGGCGTCTGGCGTTATACATTGTCGCAGCCATTGTTATTGCGACGTTAATTGGATATAGCACCTATAGCTTTGTAAAATTATTTTCGTGAGAAAGACGTTTATTTACATAACGCGATATTAATTTAATCGCCCCGAAAATATTATCTATTTTCTGTTATTAATTCGCAGAATAACGGTGGCCTTTTACCCAATTTTGCCAGCGGGGATGATATTGCTTTACGTTTCAGGATGCCGGACAATGACATTTTTAACTGACGATTAACATTACGATGAAACATCCGTTAGAATCGCTGCTCACCGCAGGGGGCATTTTGCTGATGGCCCTGCTCTCCTGCCTGCTGTTACCCGCGCCGTCGCTGGGTCTGGTGCTGGCGCAGAAGCTGGTTCAGACCTTTCATATGGTCGATCTGAATCAGCTGTACACCATTCTGTTCTGTCTGTGGTTTTTGGTGCTCGGCGCCATCGAATTCTTTATCCTGCGTTTCATCTGGCGCCGCTGGTTTTCACTGGCGTCGTAAGCCAGTGAGATCGCGCATCCCGTGGATCAGCGCTTCACACCAGGCCGCGTAGTAGTGGCCGCTGGATGAGGGGTGGAAGCTGACGCGGTAGCCTTTATTCCTCAGCATCTGTTCAAAATCCTGCGTGGTGCGATAGATGCCGCCGCCCGGCCCCGTGGTTTCAAACTTCCCGGCCTGTAACCAGAAACGCACCGGATACGGTCGAGACTGTTGGTATTGACGCGTCAGCCAGCCGGGGGCGTCACCTTCTGGAGCCCACCAGTAAGAACCGGAAAGGCTCAGCACGTTGCCAAACAGGCGCGGATAGCGCAGCGCCACCCATGAAGAGGCAATTCCCCCGTAGCTTGATCCTGCCAGTACGGTTTTCTGCCGCTGCATGCCGATGCCCTTCCCCCGCAGCCACGGCAGCAGCTCGTGCGCCATAAAGTCAGCAAAATCCGGGTTCGGCGGCAGCTCGTTGCCGCGACGGGCGTGATCGAGGCTGTCGATAAACACCACGTTAATCGGAGGCAGGTGATGTCGGGCAATCAGACCGTCCAGCACGTTGGCAAAATGGTATTCGTCCTGATAAACCTGTCCGTCGAAAAGGATGAGCGTCCAGCGTGCAGGCTGTGCGCCGCGCGGTTGGTAGATCATCACGTCGCGGGCATTGCCGAGGATGTTGCTGCTCAGCCTCTGGCGGCTCAACGTCCCGTGTAACAGCGGCTGTGCCGTAGCCCGAACGGAGCAGTAGCGCGCCGGGCTGAGATCGAGCAGAGAATAGCGATTCCAGCGATCGGTCTTCTGCTCCCCAAAGCTATTCGGGTTAAGCGGATCGGCCTGCGCGCTTACCAGGATGGCGCGGCGTTGATCGCGGGCAGAGCCTTCAACGATCGGCACATCGGGGGCGAGCTTGTACTGCATCACCGTATCAGCGGGGACCACGTAGCTGCGGAACCAGACGTCGCTGTTGCCCAGACGGAACAGCGGATCGTGATCCCCCGCCGGAGAGCCGAGAATGAAGACGTTATCCCGCGCGCCGCGCCACAGAAAGGTCACGCGCTTATGGCCCGCATCTACCGGCTCCACCATCGGCGTTCCCTGTCGACGCTGCGCCTGCCAGAACGCCTCGGTACTTCCACCGGCAGAAATGACGTTTGCCAGCGCCTTCAGCGTCGGGCTTTCTGGCGCCAGCATCTGCACGCGTGGTAACGGAGAGGTCTCTTTCATCCGCCACTGAAAACGCCACGGCTTGCCAGCTTCGCCGTGTAGCACCAGCGAGGTGTTCTGTTTCACCGGCAGGGCAAACAGCAGCGTGTGTTCCCCGTCCGCAGGACCGTTTTCGATCAGCGTGCGGATGCGACGGTTTTGCCCATCCAGCAGGCGCGCATCCGTCACGCCATGCAGCGTGGCGGAAACGTAATTTTCATCCAGCTCGGGCAGGGAGAAGCAGACTTCGCCGCTGGCATCAAACTTTCCCTGAACATCGCCCTGCCGGGACGACTGCTCGCACGTTGCCGCCACGGCGGGCAGCGCGCCGATCCCCAACAGCAACCCACTCCATACCCTCTTCATTACCGCTTGTTCCCCAACGAAATTTGTTAACAACGCTAATGCAAATGGTAATAATTTGCAATATCATCAACGGCGTTTTACCGGTGTTTTTATGGCGATAGCAACCAAGGACGTTCAATAAAAATGTTTAAAAATAATAAGATAATGCAGCTCTGGCTGCTGAGTCTGGCGACGACCAGCGTCGCGGCTCAGGCAGAAACGAAAGAAGAAACGATTACGGTGACGCAGGGCGTGACTGAAGAGCCCACTGCGCCCGTAAAAGGCATTGTGGCGACGAAAACGCTCTCCGCCACCAAGACCAGCGCGGAGATCGTGAAGACGCCGCAGTCGGTATCGGTGATCACCCGCGATCAGATGAACATGCAGGACGTCACCTCCGTTTCGCAGGCGCTGCGCTACTCGGCGGGCGTGTTTACCGAGTACCGGGGCTCGTCTAACCGTAACGACGAGGTGTTTGTGCGCGGCTTTAGCTACGTGCCGAAATTCCTCGACGGCTTAAGCTTTGGCGCAACGGCTTCCTCACAGACGGGCACAGTTGACCCGTGGCTGCTGGAGCGCGTGGAGCTGGTGCGCGGCCCGGCCTCGGTGCTGTTTGGACAGGTGAATCCTGGCGGGTTAATCAGTATGACCAGCAAGCGCCCGACGGCGGAGGCCATTCACAACGTGCAGTTCCGCACCGGCAATAACGATCTCGCCGAAGGTGCGTTTGATTTCGGCGGCAAGCTGAGCGACGACGGCCGCGTGCTGTATCGCGTGAACGGTATCGCCCGTACGCAGCATAATCAGGTGGACGATTATAAAGAGACGCGGATGGCGATCGCCCCGGCGATCACCTGGTACCCGAACGATCAGACCCGCTTTACGCTGCTGACCAGCTACCAGAAAGATCCGGATGCCGGATACCGCAACTTCCTGCCCGCGTATGGCACGGTGAAAAGTGCCGACGGGAAGTACATCCCGCGCGACTTTAACGTCAGCGATCCGAATTACAATCAATCCTGGCGCGAGCAGACGATGATTGGCTACGAGCTGGAACACCAGTTCGCCGACAACCTCACCTTCCGCCAGAACGCCCGTTACGCCACCATCAAGCAGAAATATCGTTATCTGGTTTACGCCAACAGCGCGGCCAACAGCACGGTGTTGACCCGTCGCGCCCAGCGTGAAGAGCGCACGACCAACGAATTTGGCCTTGATAACCAGCTGGAATATCTGCTGGAGACCGGAAGCGTCAACCACACCCTGCTCGGCGGGTTTGATTACAAGACCAGTAAGAATAAACAGCTGCTGGCGCGCGGGAGCGGCTCACAGTATGACCTCGACTGGACAAACCCGGTTTACGGCGTGAACGTGGATGAAAGTACCTTCAATACGGCGTCCGACGAGCAGCAAAATCTCGACCAGATGGGCCTGTATCTTCAGGATCAGATGAGCTGGAACAACTGGGAGTGGCTGGTTTCCGGGCGCTACGACTGGAGCGAAGTGCGTACCAGCGACTTCACCGATAACAGCTTTACGCAGCAGAACGACAGCAAATTTACCTGGCGCACTGGCCTGCTGTACGCGTTTGATTCTGGCCTGTCGCCGTACATCAGCTACAGCACCTCGTTTGAACCGAACCTGCAAACCAACCGTGCGCCGGGCGTCGCGCCATTCAGGCCCACTACCGGGGAGCAGACCGAGATTGGCCTGAAATATCAGCCGGTCGACACCACGCTGATGACCCTGGCGCTGTACGATTTGACTCAGGACAACGTAGCGACCTATAACAGCGCTGAAGGCTGGTTCGAAAATGCGGGCAAGGTGCGTTCGAAAGGCGCTGAAGCGGAAATCCACGCCACGCTGATGGATAACATCAACCTGATTGGCTCCTACACTTACACCGATGCAAAAACCGAAAGCACCACGGTGGCGGGAACTGAAGGCAAAACGCCTGCGCGCATTCCAGCGCATATGGCATCGGCGTTCGCCAGCTATACCGTTCCGGGCGGAGCGCTGAAGAGCCTGACCGCTGGCGTGGGGATGCGCTACATCGGCACCAGCTACGGCGATGCGAAGAACACCTTCAAGGTGCCATCGGTGGATCTGTATGACGCGATGCTGCGCTACGATCTGGGCGAGATGAACCGCAGCCTGAAAGGGGCAAGCGTGCAGTTCAACGTCAATAACGTGGCAGACACGAAGTATGTGGCGTCATGCGCAAGCGATACGGCGTGCTTCTACGGGATTGGCCGGACGGTGACGGCGACGGTGAATTACAGCTGGTAAGCATGGTGCTGTCTGATCCCCTCACCCCGGCCCTCTCCCCAAAGGGGCGAGGGTGTAATCGTCCCCTCTCCCCTTTGGGGAGAGGGTTAGGGTGAGGGGATGTTTTTCAGTGCGCCCGACCGTGGTTTTCTTTGCGATACGCCCCGGGCGGCTGGTTGAAGGTGCGGGTAAAGATGCGGGTAAACGTCTGCTGCGAGTCAAACCCGTAGCGCAGGCAGATATCGTACACGCGCTCGTCTGACTCACGCAGATCGCGCGCCGCCATCAGCAGCTTGCGTTCGCGGATGTAGCGCCCCAGACTTTCGCCTTTGTACTGCATAAACAGCCGCTGTAAATGCCATTTTGAGTAACCCGCATGGCGGGCAATCTCTTCGATGCGTAACGGCTGGTGTAGGTTGTCATCGATCCATTCGACAATCGTATCAATGACCTGAGCGGAAATCGTCATACTGCTCTCCCCCTCTGCTTCTCGCTTAAACATTATTCCCACCACTCGCGAAATTGTTGCGTGGTATCACTCACCCGCACGGGCTCGCCCAGCTCCGGCGTCAGCAGCCGGTAGTTTTTATCCTTACTGGCTTTCGCCAGCTGGATCAGTGGATCGTTCCAGGTATGTTTCGCCAGCACAAAACGCCCGTTATGTCCCGGTACGACCGCTTTGGCATTGAGATCTGCCGAGGCCTGCGCCGTTTCTGCCGGGTGCATATGGATGTACTTCCAGTCCTGGTCGTACTGGCCGTTTTCCATGATGGCTAAGTCAACTCCGCCAAACTGCTCGCCAATCGCTTTGAAATGCGGGCCGTAACCGGAGTCTCCGCTGTAGTAGACCTTTCGCTCTGGGGTGACAAACATAAAGCTGCCCCACAGGGTCTGGTTACGCTTAATGCCGCGCCCGGAAAAATGGCGCGCCGGCAGAACGTGCACCGTCAGCGTATCGCTGATATGCACCGACTGGTTCCAGTCCCGCTCGTCGATAATCTCAGGGTTCATCCCCCAGTAGCGCAGATGCGAACCCACGCCCAGCGGCGTGACCACGCGCTTAACCTTCGGCAGCAGCGCCTTGATGGTGGCGTAATCCAGATGGTCATAGTGATCGTGGGAGATAATCAGCAGGTCGATCTCCGGCATGCTCTCCGCACGCCACGGGTACTCCCCCGCAAACGCTTTATTGAGGAAGGAGAACGGTGCGGCGTAGCTACTCAGAACCGGATCGATCAGGATGCGTTTCCCCGCCAGCTGCATATACCAGGAGGAGTGGCCGAGCCACACCAGCGTGTCCTGTTCAGGCGACAGGCTCGCTAGATCGGTTTTCACCAGCGGCAGCGGCTGCGCAGGACGGGCGTTTTCGGTTTTACGGGTAAGGAACTGCCACCACGCCACCAGCATATTTTGTTGCCCGGTAAAGCCCGGCGTAGGGAGCGTGTTATGGAATTGCCCGTCGCGATAGTGCGGAGAGGCTTCCACTTCAGAGAGCTGCGCACCCTGCGGTGGCTGGCCAAATCCGGCATTCAGTACAAACGGTAAACTGGCAGCTGAAGCAATAATCATGACTAACACCACGCAGATGAATAGAGGCTTTTTCATTTCCTGACCCGCCTACGCGCCCCATCCGATGGTTTGCGCGGGTGACACTTGATTATGAGTGAGTAAGCACTCATTATAGATAGGATGATTACGCCGTCAAGAAGGTTTTCGTTCTTTGACATTCCGCGTTGCAGCGTATCAAGGCTCGTGTTTCAATCAGGGCTTTTACAATTGACGGGAGGAAAAATTTAGTGGCACGTCCGAAGAGTGAAGATAAAAAACAGGCCTTACTGGAAGCAGCAACGGCTGCGTTTGCGCAGTCAGGTATTGCCGCCTCAACGGCGTTAATTGCCCGTAATGCGGGCGTCGCTGAAGGGACACTGTTTCGCTACTTTGCTACCAAAGACGATCTGCTGAATGCCCTCTACCTGCATCTGAAGCAGGATCTCTGCCAGACCATGCTGGCGAATCTCGATCGCACCATCACCGAGCCAAAAGAGCATACCCGCAATATCTGGAACAGCTATGTAGACTGGGGCATTCGTAACCCCCTGGCGCATGCGGCTATCCGCCAGATTGGCGTCAGTGAAAAGCTGAACGCCGAAACCGAGCAGGCGGTGAAAGACATGTTCCCGGAACTGCATGAACTGTGTCGTCGTTCGATCCGCCCGGTGTTTATGTCTGACGAGTTTAAGACCTTCGGTGATGCAATGTTCTTATCGCTGGCTGAAACCACCATGGAGTTTGCCGCGCGCGATCCGTCCCGTGCCGTCGATTTTAAAGCGCTGGGCTTTGAAGTCATGTGGCGCGGGCTTGCTGAGGAAGATAACCATGGACAGTAAATCCTTGCAGGAACATGCCAGACGCGTCGCGCTGGAGAGGCCTTTTACCGAACATTGCTGGCCGTTTGGCCCGGAGTATGACGTGTTTAAGGTGGGCGGGAAAATTTTTATGCTGATGGCGACCGCACACGGTCGGGCCCACGTCAGCCTGAAATCCGATCCGGAAAAATCGCTGCTCAATCAGCAGATCTACCGTGGCGTGGAGCCCGGTTACCATCTGAATAAAAAACACTGGATCTCACTTTATGGCACGGACGACATCACGCCTGAACTGGTCACCGACCTGATTACGGATTCGTGGAATCTGGTCGTTGATAAACTGCCGAAAAAAGATCAGAAGTGGATTCGGCCAGCCTGATTGTTCGTCTGAGACGAACAGAATAAGCGCTCGAATCGCACTTATCTTTTCCCGCTTCGCGCGGTAATCTGCTTTCCTTTCACGCCCGCCCGCGGGCGAATTTCATCACCAGGAGTTGTTATGGATATTATTTCTGTCGCCCTGAAACGCCACTCTACCAAGGCGTTCGACCCAGCCAAAAAACTGACCGCAGAAGAAGCGGAAAAAATCAAAACGCTGCTGCAATACAGCCCGTCCAGCACCAACTCCCAGCCGTGGCACTTTATTGTTGCCAGCACTGAAGAGGGTAAAGCGCGCGTGGCAAAATCCGCGGCGGGCACCTATGTGTTTAACGAACGCAAAATGCTGGATGCCTCTCACGTGGTGGTGTTCTGCGCGAAAACCGCGATGGACGATGCCTGGCTTGAGCGCGTTGTCGATCAGGAAGAGGCTGACGGCCGTTTCGCCACGCCAGAAGCAAAAGCCGCGAACCATAAAGGCCGCTGCTATTTTGCCGACATGCACCGCGTGGATCTGAAAGATGACGACCAGTGGATGGCGAAGCAGGTTTACCTGAACGTCGGCAACTTCCTGCTGGGCGTGGCCGCGATGGGCCTCGATGCGGTCCCCATCGAAGGGTTTGACGCCGCGATCCTCGACGAAGAGTTTGGCCTGAAAGAGAAAGGCTTCACCAGCCTGGTGGTGGTCCCGGTCGGGCATCACAGCGTGGAAGATTTCAACGCCACGCTGCCGAAATCTCGCCTGCCGCTGAGCACGATTGTGACTGAATGCTAAGCGCTTCTGGCACGCCGGCTATCGGCGTGCCCGTTTTCAGTAAAGCGTTATCTGCGGATGCTTTACCCCGCACACCAGCGCATAACGCGTTAATGTATCGAGACTCGCCCGGGTAATATTTGCTTCCATTCGTGATACCGTCGGTGCGCTGACGCCCATCCGCTCCGCCACCTGGGCGCGCGTCAGACCAGCATGATTGCGCCATTGCGCCAGCATCTCCCGCAGGCGTTCCTTGCGCTCTTCTGCATCAAAGGAAGCCTGAACTTCTGAATCGCTTAACAGTTCAGCTCTGAGTTCGTCCCAGTCAATAATCTTTTTGCTCATCCAACATCTCCTGTTGTCGTTTCAGTGCCAGACGGAGTTCAGCAGAGGGCGTTTTTTGCGTCTTCTTGATAAACACCCGCGGCAGAAAAATGGTTCTTTCCCGCTGATAAACGTAGATCCCACGAGTATGGATCAGCCCGACGGTTCGGATTTCGAACAAACCATTGGGTAAGGGTTTGCTGTCAGGTTCACGCAATACTGTCGGGTTGTTGCGTAATTTATCAAGCTGGCGAATCAGCTTCGCCTGTACTCCCGCAGGCAATGAGAGGATCTCCTCCCTGACTGCCGCATGAACGATAAGTCTGAACACTGTATTTCATCCCTGATAATATTAGCATGTAAGGCAATTTGCATTAAAGGCTAATTTTGCCTTTCGTGATTCACCTTACCAGCTTATTCCAGGCAGGACCGGATCCGCGTTGATTCCCTGAAAGCCCCTCGCAAAAAACTTATTTCCCCTGCTCCGCCAGCCACGCCATCGCCCTCTCCCCTGCCTCATCCACGGGTAAATAGACCAGCAGCCGCGATCCGTTTCGCGGGGCGGAGTACCAGTACATCTGCTGGAGATGAAAATCCCCCAGCTCGGGATGGGTGAACAGCTTGAGCTGGTTCTCCACACCGCGCACGTCGTTACGCTGGTGCCACAGGGTTTTGAACTCTTCGGACACCGCAAAAAAACGCGCCAGCTTCGCTTCCCAGAGCGGGTCGCCACGGTGCTCAGCCATGGCCGCGCGGAAGTAGGAGACGAAAATCGGCAGCACGTCGTCACGTTTGCCGAGCCGCGCGCGCCACGCCGGATGGGTGAGGAACAGGTAAATACAGTTGCGATCTTCCGGCGGGATGGCTTTGAAATCGACGCCCATCAGGTGTCCGAAGCTGTCGTTCCAGGCCACGATATCGAAATTCGGTTTCTGAATACTGGCTGGTTTCGGCATCAGGGTATCCAGCAGGCGACGCGTGCCTTCGCTGATCCCCTCGCAACACACCGCCTGCGGGGCTTCGCCCGGCGGCAAACCGGCGAGCACAAAAAGATGTCGGGCTTCGGTCGGGGTGCATTGCAGCGCTTTTGCGATGGCGGCCATCACCGCGCTGGACGGATTGACGTCCCGGCCCTGTTCCAGCCAGGTGTACCAGGTCACGCCGACATCCGCGAGCATCGCCACCTCCTCTCGCCGCAGGCCCGGCGTGCGGCGGCGGCCGCTGCGCGGTAAGCCGAGCCGCTGCGGATCGAGGCTTTCGCGCCGGGCACGCAAAAACGCGCCCAGCTGCTTGCGGGTGTCATCCTGGAGAGAGGTGACAGGTTCAGACATCAGCGCCATAACATCTCCTGCATGGTAGTGTCAGTACCAGTATAAGCAAGAACTGGTACCCGTTTATCAGATGGTTGATGCTACGACTCTACGCTGTTTGACGCAATGGAGTCACCATGAATACGTCAGTTGTTTCACCGGGTCGTGCGGGCCTGATATTGCTGTTAACCGGCCAGATGCTGCCGCTGATTGATACCTCAATCACCAACGTGGCGCTGGATTCCATCACCCATTCGTTACACGCCACCGCCACCGAACTGGAGCTGATCGTCGCCCTCTACGGCGTGGCCTTTGCCGTCTGCCTGGCCCCCGGCAGCAAGCTGGGCGATAACCTTGGCCGCCGTCGCCTGTTTATGTGGGGCGTGGCGTGTTTTGGCCTGGCCTCACTGCTGTGCGGCATGGCGGGCAATATCGAACAGTTGCTTGGCGCGCGCATTATGCAGGGTGCGGGCGCCGCGCTGATCATGCCGCAAATTCTCGCGACGTTGCATGTGACGTTAAAAGGAACGGCACACGCCAGAGCGATCAGCCTGTTTGGAGGTATCGGCGGAATTGCGTTTATCGTCGGCCAGATGGGTGGCGGCTGGCTGGTGTCGGCGGACATCGCCGGGCTGGGCTGGCGCAACGCCTTCTTTATCAACGTGCCGATTTGTCTGGTGGTGCTGGCGCTGAGCCGTCGCTACGTGCCGGAAACCCGCCGCGACACGCCGTCGCGCATTGACTGGACCGGGACTGTCCTGCTGACGGCGATACTGTGCTGTCTGCTGTTCCCGATGGCGCTCGGCCCGCAGTGGCACTGGTCGTGGCCGCTGAAGGCCGCCCTGCTGGCGATTGTGCCACTGGCCTGTTTGATGGTGCTGAACGCGCGCAAAAAAGAGCGTGAGAATGCCCATCCGCTCATCGCGCCGCGCCTGTTACAGCTGCGCAGCATCCGCTTTGGCGTGCTGATTGGGATACTCTTTTTCAGCGTCTGGTCCGGGTTTATGTTCTGCATGGCGCTGACCATGCAAAGCGGTCTGGGAATGGCGCCGTGGCAGTCCGGGAACAGCTTTATCGCGCTTGGCGTCACCTATTTTATTTCTGCCTGGTTCGCCCCACGCCTGATTGCCCGCTACAGCACCAGCGCCATCCTGCTGACCGGGCTTGCGATTCAGCTTGTCGGCCTGGTGGCGCTGATCGCCACGTTCCGTCACTGGGGAATGCAGAATACCGCGCTGACGCTGGCCCCGGCCACCGGGCTGGTGGGTTACGGGCAGGCGCTGATTGTAAACAGCTTCTACCGTATCGGGATGCGCGATATTCAGCCTGACGACGCGGGGGCCGCGAGCGCGATTTTAAGCACGCTGCAACAGGCTGCGCTGGGGCTTGGCCCGGCCATTTTCGGCGCGATTTTGCTGCACGGGCTGCAAAATCATCACGGAGATTACACCCAGGCGGTCAACGTCTTCCTGATGGTGGAAACGGCCATGATGGTGGTGCTGGCGCTGGTCACGCTGCGTATGCGTCATCGTCTGTGTTTACCGGTCGTCAAGGCCTGTCCGGCGACAAAATAAAACTGCCTGAATTTGCATAATAGATCCGCAGCCGCCATTATGGGGCTGCATCAATACAGGAGACGTTATGCAGGAATTAATTGCTCAGGTTGAAGAGTTAGGGATTGAAATTAATCACACCACCTCTTTAGTGATTATCTTTGGTATTATTTTTCTTACAGCCATTATCGTTCATTTTATTCTGCACAAAGTGGTGCTGCGCGCATTCGAGAAACGCGCCCAGGCCAGCAGTCATTTATGGTTGCAGATCATTACGCAGAACAAATTATTTCACCGTCTGGCGTTTACCCTCCAGGGGATAATCGTCAACGTTCAGGCGGTTCTGTGGCTGCAAAAAGGCAGCGAAGCGGCGGAATTACTCACCACCTGCGCGAAATTGTGGGTGATGGTTTATGCCCTGCTCTCCTTCTTCTCGTTGCTGGACGTGATTTTCAATCTGTCGCAGAAAATGGCCACCGCCTCGCAGCTGCCGCTGAAGGGGATATTCCAGGGCGTTAAGCTGGTGAGTGCCATTCTGGTGGGGATACTGATTATCTCCCTGCTGATCGGTCAGTCACCCGCCATTCTGATAAGCGGCCTGGGTGCGATGGCTGCCGTTCTGATGCTGGTCTTTAAAGACCCGATACTGGGCTTAGTGGCGGGCATTCAGCTCTCCGCCAACGACATGCTCAAGCTCGGCGACTGGCTGGAGATGCCGAAGTACGGCGCCAACGGCACGGTGACCGACATCGGCCTGACCACCGTTAAAGTGCGCAACTTCGATAACACCATCACCACCATCCCGACCTGGGCGCTGGTGTCCGATGCGTTCATCAACTGGAGCGGCATGTCCGCCTCCGGTGGTCGCCGCATCAAGCGTAGCCTGAATATCGATACCACCAGCATTCATTTCCTCGACGAGCAGGAGCAGCAGAAACTGATTCAGGCGAAACTGCTGAAGCCGTATCTGGCGGCGCGTCATGAGGAAATTAACCTGTGGAATCAGCAGAACGGCGAAGGGGAATCGGTATTAAACCTGCGCAAGATGACCAATATCGGCACCTTCCGTGCCTACCTGAATGAATATCTGCGTAACCACCCGCGCATTCGCAAAGATATGACGCTGATGGTGCGCCAGCTCGCGCCGGATGCCAACGGGCTGCCGATTGAAATATATGCCTTTACCAACACGGTGATCTGGGCGGAATACGAAGATATTCAGGCCGACATCTTCGATCATATTTTCGCGGTGGTAGATGAATTTGGCCTGCGTATTCACCAGTCGCCAACCGGAAACGATATTCGCTCGCTGGCTGGCGTCATCGCCAGATAATCAGGAGCTGGCGCGGGAAATAAAGCGCCAGTCCATCATGACCCTTTCCGTGGGCGCATCCGGGTTGTCGATCTTATTTAACAGCAGATTGACCGCCTTGCGCCCGATATCCCGCGACGGCTGTTCAATAGTGGTGAGTGAAATCATCTCCGCCAGCTCAGTGCCGTCAAAGCCGACCACCGCGATATCTTCTGGCACCCGCAGCCCTGCCTGCTGAATGGCGCGCAGCGCCCCCGCCGCCAGCGTATCGGAAACGGCAAACACCGCATCCGGCGGGTTTGCTTTTAACAGATGTTGCATCGCCGCCATGCCCGCACCAGAGCTGAGCTCACTGGCGTACTCCACCGCCTGATAATCCAGATCCCGCAGGTGTATGACGCTCTTATAGCCGCGCTCGCGCAGACGGGCATATTTGTAGCTGAGGTCGTGGTTGATGAGCGCAATGCGTTTGCGTCCCCCGTCGGCAAGCTGGCTGACAACGTGCTGGGAGGCATCAACATCATTAATCCCCACGCAGGAGACCGCGCCCGCATCGGCGTATTCAGCGCACTGCACCCACGGCGCGTTGCCAATCAGCGCGGCCAGCTCCGGCAGTTTCGAGAACGCATCCATGGTGATAATGCCGTCGACGATTTTGCCGGAGAGCAGGCTTAAGCCCGAGCGGGAGCGCTCAATATCCGAGCCGGAGTTGCACAGCAGAATGCGATAGCCGTTCTTTTCTGCCTCGGCTTCAATGCCCTTCACCACTTCGGCGCAGAACGGGTTGGCGATGTTCGAGACCATCACCAGGATCATATAGCTGCGGGCAGTGCGCAGCTGACGCGCCAGCAGATTGGGCTGATAGTTACTCTCCTGGATCGCCTGCAAAACGCGCTCGCGGTTTTTCGCCTTCACGGTATCGCTGTTATTCAGTACGCGGGAGACCGTTGCCACGGATACCCCGGCCAGTTGAGCGATTTTCTGAATTGACATAGTGACGATACATCCTGCGGTTAGCGTTTTGTGCAGGCTACCATAAATTGATTGCCCGGCGAACCGGGCAATGCGTCAGTATTCCACGCGCACCCAGCGCTGCTGCTGATGACTTTTCATAATCGCATCAATGATATACATCACACAGGCGCCATCGTGGAAGGTGGCAAACTGCGGATTATCCGGCATCGCGCCCGCCTGCACGGCACGGTAAAACTGCGCCATCATATTTTTAAAGGCATCCGGCCAGCCTTCAATGTGCCCGCCGGGGAAGTGGGCGCTGTCGGCCACGTCACGGTTCATCAGGCCCGGATCGTCGCTGAGAATCTGGTTTGCCCTGGCGCGATGGCCGACCCACAGCTGCTGCGGGATTTCCTGATCCCACGCCACCGACTGCTCGCTGCCGTTAATTTCAAAGGTCAGGCGATTTTTTCGCCCCGCGCTCACCTGCGAGACGCTAAAGCTGCCCTTGCTGCCGTCGTCAAAGCGGAACAGCACCGAGCCAAAGTCTTCGGTGGTGACCGGTTTGTCTTCATACTCCGCCTGCTCGTCATGGGAGAAGGTCTGATGACCGCCCGCGCTGGCCTTGCGCGTCGGCCAGACGGTGGATAAATCAGCCATCACCTCGGTAATGCGCCTGCCGGTCACATACTGTACCGTATCGCACCAGTGGGAGCCGATATCCGCCACCGCCCGCGACGCGCCGCCGAGCGCGGCATCCACCCGCCAGTTGTAGTCGGTTTCCAGCAGCATCCAGTCCTGTAAATAGCTGCCGTGCGAAGCAAACAGCCGCCCGAGGCTGCCCGTACGCATCATGCTCGCCGCCTGGCGCACCATCGCAAACTGGCGATAGACAAAACTCACGCCATGCACCACACCTGCCTGCTCCGCCAGCGCCACCAGCTCGCGCGCCTCGTCCGGCGTCATGCACAGCGGCTTTTCGGAAAACACGTGCTTGCCCGCACGCAGGATCTGGCAGTTAATCTCCGCGTGCAGGTGGTTCGGCGTGCAGTTGTGCACCGCGTGCAGATTAGGGAGCGCGAGCAGTTCCTCCACGCTGGCACAGGCGTGCGGCACATTGAGCTGGTGCGCCTTTTCCTGCGCCTTAACGAGCGAGCCGTCACAGAGCGCGACCACCTGCACAAACCCGAGACGCCTGAGCGCCTCGATATGTGCCGGGCCAATAAACCCGCTGCCGATAATCCCGACGTTAATCATGGCTGCCCCCTGCGGCGAAATCATCAAACGCCCGTCCGGAAACCGGGATGATATGACGGCGGATAAATTCACTGCCCTCACTCGCGCCGGTATCGCCATCCTTCAGGCAGCATTCCCACTCCAGCACCGCCCAGCCGTCGTAGTCGTACTGGGTCAGCTTGCTGAAAATGCCCTTAAAGTCGATCTGTCCGTCGCCGGGCGAGCGGAAGCGTCCGGCGCGGTTGATCCACGGTTGGTAGCCGCCGTAGACGCCGCTGCGCCCGCTGGGGCGGAACTCGGCGTCCTTCACGTGGAACGCTTTAATGCGCGCATGGTAGATATCAATAAAGGTCAGATAGTCCATCTGCTGGAGCAGCATATGGCTTGGATCGTAGAGAATATTACAGCGCGGATGGTTATCGACCAGCGCCAGAAAACGCTCGAAGGTGACGCCGTCGTGCAGATCTTCCCCCGGATGCAGCTCAAAGCAGACGTCCACGCCCTGCTCGTCGAAGGTATCCAGAATCGGCCGCCAGCGGGCTGCCAGCTCCCCGAATGCATCCTGAAAACGCTGCTCGTTGTGCGGCGGCCACGGGTAGAAAAACGGCCAGGCCAGCGATCCGGAGAAGGTGGCGTGTGCTTTGAGGCCTAATCGGGCCGAGGCAACCGCCGCCTGCTTCAGCTTCTCCGTCGCCCACGCCCGTCGCGCCGCATCGTTACCGCGCACGGAAGCAGGGGCGAAGTGGTCAAACGCCTCGCTGTAAACCGGGTTTACCGCAACAAGCTGCCCTTCCAGATGGGTCGACAGCTCGCTGATGACCAGCCCATGCGCGGCCAGCCTGGCGGTGATGTCGTCGCAGTAGGCCTGACTCTCTGCGGCTTTCTCCACATCAAAGATATGCGGATGGTTGCAGGGGATCTGCACCGCTTTGTAACCCTTCCCCGCCGCCCATCCTGCCAGCCCGTCGAGCGTGTTGAAGGGCGCTTCCCCGCCAATAAACTGCGACAGAAAAATGCCCGGTCCTTTCATTGTCCTCATACCACCTCCTGAACGTTACGCCTTGTCATCGTCATACTTAAACGTGAGAAGGAAAATTAGCGCGATCGCCGCGGCAGCCACCGCCGGGATCCACCAGAATGTGACCCACGCCTGCGGCACGGTCTGTCCTGCCACCAGGCGGTTGTAGAGCGCGCCGGAAATCTGAGAGCCGAGCAGCATGCCGATACCGTAGGTGAACATCACGATCATGCTCTGCGCCTGGCCTTTGACCTTTTCGCCCGCCACGCGGTCGGTGTAGATAAAGCCGACGACAAAGAAGAAATCGTAGCAGACGCCGTGGAGCAGAATGCCGAGATACAGCAGAATGCGCCCCTCCTCGCTGACGCCCAGCGCGAACATGGCATAACGTACAAACCACGCCAGCATGCCGATCAGCAGCATATATTTCACGCCCAGGCGGCGGAACAGCAGAGGAATAACCAGCATGAAGACGATCTCAGACATCTGCCCGAAGGACATGGCGGTGCTGACGTCGGCAATGCCGGCATCCGCCAGATACGAGGCGGTGTAGGCGTAATAGGTGCCGAGCGGGACGGAGATCAGCATCGCGCAGACGGAGAAAACGAAGAAGTGGCGGGTTTTAAGCAGCGCGAAGGCGTCCGCGCAGAAGAGATCCCGCACCTTTACCGGCAGGCCTTTTGCCGGGGCGGGCGTGTGCGGCAGCGTCAGGCTGTAGACCGCCAGCAACACGGAGCTTATCGCCGCCACCTGGAAGATGGTGACGCTGGACGCCACGCCGGTGACGCCGATGAAAATGCCCGCCGCGATCCAGCCGATGGTGCCGAACACACGCACTACCGGGAAGGTTTTATCCACGTTCGCCAGGCTGTGAAACGCAATGTTGTTGGTCAGCGCCAGCGTCGGCATATAGCAGAGCGTGTAGCCAAACAGCAGGCCAATCAGCAGCGCGCCGTTCTCAGCAATCAGCGCCCCCGGCACGAACCAGAGGATCGCCGCGCCTGCGAGGTGCATCACCGCCATCACCTTCTGCGAGTCAAAGAAGCGGTCCACCAGCATCCCGAGCACGAACGGCGAAAGAATGGAAGCGATGGGTCCGGCAGAGAACGCGTCGCCAATCAGCAAAGACATGTTGTGCTGAGTCATCACCAGGCCAAGCGTGACCGACCAGCTACCCCAGATAAAAAATTGCAGAAACATCATCAGCGACAGACGCGGCACCAGCAGCCGGTGCTGCGTTATCGCCTTTTCACTACTCTCAGTTGACACCATGATAAGCCTCACCCGGAAAAAGTAATCGATTACAAATTCGTTCAAATGAAAAGTAATCGATTACAAAACAAAGATCCTGTGGATCAAAACAGAATTGGGAGGGGAGTCACGATAAAGGTGAAGGGGAGGTGCCGGGTGACGGCTGCGCCTTACCCGGCCTACTAAATAACGTCCCCGAACATGTAGGCCCGGTAAGCGCAGCGCCACCGGGCGTGAAGGCGGGTGCGGTCTGGTTTGGTGCGGTCTGGTGCCCTCACCCCGGCCCTCTCCCACAGGGAGAGGGAGAAAACCGCGCTACTTTTTGCGTGAAAGCTTAAACGCGATGACCAGGAACACCACCCACACCGGCAGCAGCATCGCTGACAGGCGCATCTCATCCATGGTGCACATCAGCACCAGAATCAGGCCGAGGAAGGCGATACAGAGGTAGTTCCCCGCCGGATAGAGCAGCGCTTTAAACTGGGTCTCGCGCCCTTTGCGGCGCATCGCCGCGCGGAAGCGCAGGTGCGCCAGGCAGATCATGATCCAGTTCAGCAGCAGCGTGGCGACAACCAGCGCCATCAGCAGGCCAAACGCCTCTTTCGGCAGCAGATAGTTAATCAGCACCACCAGCGAGGTGATAGCGCCAGACAGGAACAACGAATTGATCGGCACGCCGCGACGGCTGACGCGGGTGAGGAACTTCGGCGCGTTGCCCTGTACGGAGAGGCCAAACAGCATGCGGCTGTTGGAGTAAACCCCGCTGTTGTAAACCGACAATGACGCCACGAGAATGACGAAGTTCAGCGCCGAAGCCACCACGTTGCTGTTCAAATCGTGGAAGATCATCACGAACGGGCTGCTGTCAGATTTCACTTCTACCCACGGATAGAGCGCCAGCAGCACCACCAGCGAGCCGATATAGAACAGCAGGATACGGTATACCACCTGGTTGACCGCTTTCGGAATGCTTTTGTGCGGATCGCGCGCTTCAGCCGCGGTGATGCCAATCAGCTCCAGCCCGCCGAAGGAGAACATAATGACTGCCAGCGAGAGGATCAGCCCTTTCCAGCCGGTCGCCAGAAAGCCGCCGTGCTGCCACAGGTTGTCGATGCTTGCGCGCTCGCCGCCATGACCGGAGAACAGCAGCCACAGGCCAAAGCCGATCATGCCAATAATCGCCAGCACCTTGATCAGCGCAAACCAGAACTCGGTCTCGCCATACAGGCGCACGTTCACAAGGTTAACGGCGTTAATGATGATGAAGAAGGCCGCGGCCCAAATCCACGTCGGCACGTCCGGGAGCCAGTACTGCATATAGATGCCAGCGGCGGTCAGCTCTGCCATGCCCACCAGCACGAACATCACCCAGTAGTTCCAGCCGGAGAGGAAGCCTGCGAACGGCCCCCAGTATTTATAGGCAAAGTGTGCGAAGGAGCCGGACACCGGCTCTTCAACGACCATCTCGCCGAGCTGGCGCATGATCAGGAAGGCGATAATCCCGGCGATAGCGTAACCCAGCAGAACCGCCGGGCCAGCCATTTGAATGGCGGGGCCGATGCCGAGAAACAGCCCGGTACCGATCGCGCCGCCAAGGGCAATTAACTGAATATGTCGATTTTGCAAACCACGTTGCAGCGTCGGACTCTGATCCGACGAAGCTTCAGCGCTACCATGGCCTGAAGCGGATGACGCGTCTTTCACGCCCTACCCCTGTCTCTTTTTTAGAAGGGGCACGTTTTAACACTTCATGCTGGTGGTAGCAAGCTTAACGCCGGGCCAGCGCATGCGCCCGGCGGATAAACGTCACGACCCGATGATCCCGCCGTCAGCTTTGGTAATCACCACCGTTGACGATCGCGGACGCCCGTTCGGGCTGGCGTCTGGCCAGTTGGAAACAGCGCGCGGATTGGCCGGGTCGGTAATATCATCCCCGCCCTCCCCCGGATGCTGAATGTTGATAAACAGCGTGCGGTTGTCCGGCGTAAATGCAATGCCGGTGATTTCACATCCGCGCGGCCCGGTCAGAAAACGGCGATACTCGTTGGTACCCGGAATGGTGGCGACCATCTGGTTATTGCCCATCCCCTCGTACGCTTTCTTATTGATGGTGCTGGAGGAGACGTCGGTCTGGATCCACAGGACGCCCTGGTGATCGAACGACAACCCATCAGGGCTGCCGAATGCCGCGCCCTGCATGGAGCCTTTGGCCTTCGGATCGTCGCCGTCGGTACGCCCGGCCATAACCAGAATATCCCACTTAAAGCGTGCGGCGGCAGGATCGGCACCCTCTTCGTGCCAGTGCATGATGTGACCAAACACGTTGTTGGCGCGCGGGTTAGCGGCATCGACCGGTGCCTTCCCCTCTTTACCGCGATCGCTGTTGTTGGTGAGCGTACAGTAGACGCTGCCGCTGGCGTGCGGATCGACGGCAATCCACTCGGGACGATCCATTTTCGTTGCCCCCACCGCGTCGGCCGCCAGGCGGGTTTTGATCAGCAGATCGCCCTGGCTTTCAAACCCGTTGCTTTTATCCAGGCCATTTTGCCCGAAGATCAGCGGCAGCCAGTCGCCGCTTCCGTCCTGGTTGAACCTGGCGACGTACAGCGTGCCGGACGTCAGCAGCTGCATATTGGCTTCCCGGTTCGCGGGATCGTATTTTTTGTCGGAGACAAACTTATAGATGTACTCAAACTTCTGGTCGTCGCCCATGTAGACCACCACGCGATTATCGGCGGCGAGCGTGACGGCGGCCCCCTCATGCTTGAAGCGGCCCAGCGCGGTGTGCTTGCGCGGGGTGGAGGTCGGGTTGTAGGGATCGATCTCCACCACCCAGCCGAAACGGTTGGGTTCGTTAGGGGTTTTATCGACGCTGAACCGCTCATCCACCTCGTTCCAGCGGTAGGACTCATCGCTGTCGCTGATGCCGTAGCGTTTTTCCAGCGGATTGAGATCGGCTTTTTTCACAAAAATGTCCGACCAGTTCTCCTCGCAGGTGAGATAGGTGCCCCACGGCGTGTGGCCGTTGGCGCAGTTCTGCATGGTGCCCAGAACGCGTTCCCCCTGCGGATCGGCGGCGGTTTTCATTAAATCCTGATGCCGCGCCGGGCCGGTAAGCTGCATCGGCGTATTGACGGTAATACGCCGGGCGAAGGAAGACGGACGCACCACCTCCCAGCCGCTGCCCGTTTTTTTCACTTCCACCACCGACACGCCCATCGCGTTCTGCCCCTTGCGGGCTTTATCGAGGCTCCAGTTCGCCGTACCGTCGGTAAACAGCATCCCGTTATCGATGTATTCATGGTTCAGCGCCAGCAGGCCATGTTCCGGGTTTTGCGCCCCCTGCGGCAGGCTAAACCACGCCATGCCATCGTGGTGCATACCCGCCTGCACAGCCTGTTCGTCTGTGGTATTGCTGGCGTCCGGCTTAAATGCCGGCATGTTGTCTTTGATTCCCGTCGGATCACCCCAGCGATAGAACGGGCGGGCAATATAGCCTTCTGGCACCCTGACCGTGTCTTCCGTGGAGACGTCGATGCTGGTAAAGCCCAGGGAAACCGCTTTTGCCAGCGCGGAAGGCTTCGATACCGCGGCAATGGCATTTTCGGGTGTGATCAGATACGGGAATGATACGGCGGCCCCCGCTACGGCCCCCATCTGGAGAAAACGGCGGCGGGAGAGGAACACCTCTGCAACCTCGGAGAATACCGGGTTAGCGCTGCGGTTACTGATATCGTCGCGATGTTCTTTTTTAAATACGGATTTGAGGGGTCTGCCCATAGCGGCTTCCTGTCATTGGCCAAGAGGTAAGGATGTGGCGACCAGTGTAAGAAGCTTTTATTACAATTTTATAACACGACAACGAAGGGATTGGGGCGTCCCTGCCCCGGATAACGAGGTGGAACGCTTAGAACTCGTAGCCAACCGAGACCTTAAAGGTACGCGGCTCGCCCTGAGTGATGTAAGTACCGGAATCATCCACGCTTGACCAGTAGTTCTCGTTGGTCACGTTGTCGATGCCTGCCCGCACGGTCATCTGGTTTTCATTGTGGTTCACCGCGAAGCGATAGCGCATGCCCAGATCCAGCGTGGTGTAGCTGTCCAGCTTTTTGGTGTTCGCAAGATCGGCATACTGCGTGCCGGAGTGGTTAACGCGCGCGGTCGCCGTCAGGCCTTCAATCGGCTTGATATCGTACTCTGCGCCCAGCACGGCGTAGAAGCTCGGAATACCGATCGCATCGTTGCCCTGATTGACGCCGTTTTTGGTTTTGGTCAGCTCGGCCTGCAACCAGGTGGCGCTGGCGTTCAGGCGCATCCCAAGCATTGGCTCGCCGAAGACGTTCAGCTCCACGCCGCGGTTACGCTGTTCTGCATCCAGGCCGTAGTGACCGCTGTCGTCAAGGATCGCCGACGGCATTTTGATCTCAAACAGCGCCAGGGAGCCGCCCACGCGGCCAAAGTCCGCCTTTACGCCCACTTCGTTCTGCTTAGAGTGCACGATACCGGTGCTCTGGCCGTAGTTAGTAGCAGTGTTCGGCGCAGTTTCACCGGGCTGTAACGCCTCGGTGTGGTTGGCGTAGAGGGAAATTTCCTCCCACGGTTTATAGACTACGCCGTAGGTTGGCATCCAGCGGCTGCCGTCGAAACCGTCCGCGTCGTTTTCCGCGCCGGTGATTTTGTTGTACCCGCGGATGACAACTTTCTGATGACGTGCGCCTGCGGTGAACAGCAGCTTGTCATCCAGCACGCCCAGGGTATCACTCAGCAGCCAGCCCTGCGTGCGGGTGCGCCCGCTGGTCAGCGGATCGCTGTATTTGCCGCCAGAGCCGCTGAAGTTGCTGCTGTCCGGCATAGCCACGCCGGTGTTGTGGTAGATGTTGGTGGTCGGATTATCCGCCGCGGCCGACATTTTCCACGCGATTTTTTCGTTTTTGGTCATCGCCGAATACCCGACGTTCACCTTGTGCGAGACGAAGCCGGTAGTGAAGTTACCGCGAATGCCCGCCATGCCGCTGACGGAATCGCTGATGCGGTTGGTATCAAGGCGGCTGACCGTCGCATTACCGCTCTTATCGAGGAGCTTCGGCGCGCTGTAGATCCCTTCTTCGTGCGCGTGCTGCGCGCCGAGACCGGTATATGCCGTCCAGCTATCGGTGATGTCATACTCGCTGCGCCACATCCCGAACTCGTTTTCGATATCGCTGTAGGCCCACTTCTGCGAGAAGTTGCGATCGTTCTTCGGCGGCTCAGGCACAAAGTCCACCGCCGAGATGTTGACGCTGGTTGGGCTGCCGTGGAAGGTTTTTTTCTGGTAGCCCAGGTCCAACGAGGTGCGGAAGCGGTCGCCTTTGTAATCCAGGCCGGTGGAGAGCAGCGTGGTGCGGCGGCGGTCGTTCGGCACGCCGGTTTCGCCTTCGCGATGCACGAGGTTCACGCGCGCGCCAAACTGGTCGTTATCACCAAAGCGACGACCCGCATCCAGCGTGGTGCCAATCTGGGAATCCGAGGTGTAGTCAACGCCCACTTTCGCCTGCGGGGTGTCGCCCGCGTGTTTGGGCTCAAGGTTGATCATCCCGCCCACGCCGGAGCTTGCGGCGCCGTTCATCAGGGAGTTGGCCCCTTTGAAGATCTCGATACGGTCGACCATCTGGGCATCCACCACCTGACGCGGCAGCACCCCGGACAATCCGCCAAAGGTCATATCGTCGCCGTCAAACTTCAGGCCGCGAATGCGGAAGGTTTCCGCGCTGTTGCCGTAACCCTGAACAAATTGTACGCCCGCGTCGTTGGCAACCACGTCAGCAATGGTTTTTGCCTGCTGATCTTCCACCAGCTTCGAGGTGTAGCTGATGATGTTGAACGGCACGTCCATGGCGTTCTGCTGACCGAGCATACCCATGCGCCCGCCGTTCGCCACCTGGCCGTCGAGGAAGGCTGGAAGCAGCTGGTCACCACCGGGTTTGAAATCACTCCCCGCCGTGGACTGGACCACGATGGTGTCCTCTTTTTTCTCATCCGCCGCAAAAGCGGAGTGTGTAACCGCGCCGATGGCAATCGCCAGCAGCGTTTTGTGCATTGTGGTGTTGTTCATAATGAGCTCTTAACGTGCGCGCAAAAATGACCCGTTGTCGGGCCTTAAAAGTTATTAAAAGAAATGCAAATGAGAACTATACGCATTATGAATGCGTAATCAAGTGTCAACGGACATCTCTGAGCGAGAAGAGACAAGAAACAAGGCTGGCGGGAGGTATGGCGCGCAACCACCCCGAAACAGGGGTGGTTGCTAAGGCATTATTTTTTCTTGAAAATATCGGCGGTACCGTGAATTTTGTTGTTGGTGTTGCCGGAAGTCAGCACCAGAACATCAGCACCTTCTTTATCGGCTTTCTCGATCAGCTCTTTTTTCGCGTCGTCTACCGAGACTTCATTGGAAGTGCTAACCGTACCGATTTTTTCATACTGTGATTCCACTTTCTCAAACTCGTTTTTCGTCAGCAGTTCAGCCGCAAAGGTATTGGTGGTAAACAGAAATGCAGCGCCCATCAAAATAGCAGTCGTTTTTTTCATAACCTTTTTCCTTGAGATTAATCAGCAACTACGAAAAGCCCCACGAGTAAGAGTGAGGTGATATGAGCATGGTAGAGGAATAGCAAAATTGCCATAGGGTAAGAAAAATACTGTTATAACAGTCAATTGTGCTGTGAAAAATGTGCGTTAACGCTACTTTCGCGAGGGGTATTTCATGGAGAAAATCAGCAGGACGTCGCGCAGGCGGCAATATGTGAAATTTAATGGCACGCCCTGTAGGATTCGAACCTACGACCTACGGCTTAGAAGAACGTAGAGTACTGTTTAACACACTGTAATATCATTGGTTTTTCCGCGCTCGCACCGCGTTTGTGTCATAACGTGTCATTACTTGCTGTCGTATTTCCTTCTGATTCATCCATGCATGACACAACTGTGACACAGAGAGTACACAGCCATGCCTCATGGTATAGCTGTGTAATTTCCTTTCTACATCACCGGGCAATCATCAAACTCACCTGTCCGCGCATCGTTGATGATGTACGTGATTACCCCGAATATTGGTAGCGCCCCACTGATACCCTCGTCGTTACCAGGCAGCCTCTCCTTTCTCCCGTTCGCCACATTCTCCAGATGCGGATGCGGGTATGTGCGATACCTCTTTACTTTAAACTCACCGTTGCAGTCACAGATAAGCAGCGAGCCGTCACACGGCTTAAGCGACGAATCGATGACAAGGAGCGCATCTTTCATGATGCCGCATCTGTAGATAGTCTCACCCGCCCGCATGTAGTACGTAGCAGCAGGTTTCATGATAAGCGCCTCATCAAGTGACAGGCGACTTTCAACGTAATCAGCAGCCGGGCTCGGGAATCCCATACTCACCTCCGATAGTTACTGTATATGTATACAGTATTATCGATCGACGGTATCGATCAATAGTCTTTGTAGTGCTACACTTCAGACCTTTCAGAATTTACTGATTTATATCATGTTAAAGTTATTTGCCAGGTACACATCAATCGGCGTCATAAACACGCTCATTCACTGGGTTGTGTTCGCTATTTGCATATACGTGTTTCACACAGGTCAGGCGCTTGGTAACTTCGCCGGATTCGTCGTGGCAGTGTCTTTCAGCTTCTTTGCAAACGCCAGGTTCACCTTTAAGTCATCGACAACTACGATGCGCTACATGGTGTATGTAGGGTTTATGGGAACCCTGAGCGCAGCTGTTGGTTGGGCCGCAGATAAGTCCGGTATGGCTCCGATCGTGACTCTCATTCTTTTCTCCGCCATCAGCCTGGTGTGCGGGTTTATTTATTCAAAGTTCATTGTCTTTAGGGATGCGAAATGAAAATTTCTCTCGTCGTTCCCGTCTTCAACGAAGAAGACGCGATACCTATTTTTTATAAAACGGTTCGGGAATTTGAAGGGCTTCAGCAGCATGAAGTTGAGATAGTCTTCATCAATGACGGCAGCAAAGATGCTACAGAATCAATTATCAACGCGCTTGCTATTTCGGATCCGCTTGTGGTCCCGCTGTCATTCACAAGAAACTTCGGTAAAGAGCCCGCTCTGTTCGCCGGCCTTGACCACGCGACCGGTGAAGCGATTATCCCGATTGATGTAGATTTGCAGGACCCTATCGAAGTCATTCCTCATTTGATTGAGAAATGGCAGGCCGGGGCTGATATGGTTCTTGCTAAACGTTCTGACCGCTCAACAGATGGCCGACTGAAGCGCAAGACAGCTGAATGGTTCTATAAGCTCCATAACAAAATCAGCAACCCGCAGATCGAAGAAAACGTTGGTGACTTCCGCCTGATGTCGCGTGATGTTGTTGAAAATATTAAGCTCATGCCAGAGCGCAACCTTTTCATGAAGGGAGTGTTGAGCTGGGTTGGCGGCCGCACCGATGTCGTTGAATATGCACGCGCAGAACGCGTAGCAGGAAGTACGAAATTTAACGGTTGGAAGTTGTGGAATTTGGCACTTGAAGGGATCACCAGCTTCTCTACATTCCCTCTTCGTATGTGGACTTACATCGGCCTGCTCGTTGCTGGGGTGGCATTCATCTACGGGGCGTGGATGATTTTCGACACGTTGGTGTTCGGTAATTCTGTTAGTGGTTATCCATCTTTACTTGTATCTATTCTTTTCCTTGGTGGCATTCAGTTGATCGGTATTGGTGTGCTTGGGGAGTACATTGGAAGGATATACATTGAAGTGAAAATGAGACCTAGATACATAGTCAAGGATGGAGGAAAAATGAAATGATCAGCAAGTTGATAAAAGAAAACATTCTTTCCTTAGTTGTAATATGCACTGTCTTTATATTGATTTATTCATTGAATCATATGACGCTTTATGTTGCTGACGACTTTGTTTATAGATTTGTATACCAAACAAACCCATCTCCAAGCGCCGTTCCAATTAACGGTATCATTTCAATACTTTACTCTCAAATTCGACACTATGAGATATGGAATGGACGATTCGTGGCTCACTCGCTTGTTCAATTTTTCATGCAATTCGATAAATCAATATTCGATATTTTCAATACAATCGCTTTTATTACAATAGGTATACTAGTTTTAATGGTAGTAAAGTCAATTTCAAATATTAATGAAACTGGCTTTGCAGTTCTAATTACATTCATGACGTTATGGCTTATTGTTCCGGAATTTGGCTCATCGGTTCTTTGGGTTTCTGGGTCAATGAATTACTTGTGGATGTCTATTATTTACACAACATTCATACTGATAAGTATGCGTGAGAAGAGGCCTGGAGCATTAACACTTATTTTGTACCTAGCTTTGAGCTTCCTTGCTGGGGCTACAAATGAAAACAGTGGGCCAGCATCAGCCCTTATCGTCTTAATGATAGTATTTTTAGAATACATTAGAAATGGAAGGATTAGTTGGTGGAAATTGATCGGAACCGCTCTTTCAATTGCGGGATTTGCACTAATGATGAGCTCCCCTGGATCGCAAAAGAGAGGAGGCAGTCACTTCTCTTTAGAAATATTCGCCTCTCATTTTTATGATGTGTTGCAATCAAACATTTCTTTATTTTTGCCGTTTTATACGCTGTTTATATTACTATTTGTTGTATGCATATACAAAAATATAGTTTCCAAAAGAGATGTGGATTTCACCATAATATTTCTTACTGGGCATTTTGCATCAATATATAGTATGGTGGCTGCGCCGTCATTTCCTGAAAGAACTGCTTTTGGGGCAGCTATCATGCTTTCAATATTATTGATTCATTACATATGCAAGATTAGCCCTTCCTCTGTATTATTTAAAGCATTAGCATTTTCTTTATACACATCATTTGTTGCTACCTATACCTATGCAGCAACTGATATTTACAACACTTATAAAGAACTGATGATTCAGGTGAATGTAATACATGATTCCCAACCTGGTTCTGACATAGTTGTTCCGATGATTTCCAAACCTAAATCACAAGCTAACGCTTATAAAAATGCAATATACTTAACACATCGTAAAAATTCATGGATGAATATGTGGGCGGCTAGATTCTATAATATGAACTCAATATCAGGTAAGGACTAAATGAAGGCCCGAAAGGGCCTTTTTTTAGACTCCTGCGACAAATGCTGTGCAGTTAGTGAGACTGGCAGAGTTAATGTTTATTTGTACCTCCCCAGAAGCCAAGCATCTTAGGGCTACAGTGCCGTCTGAAATAGCCCCTTGCGTACCTATAACCTTGCCCTCCCAGAAAGCTATATTTCCAGCAGCTGCTGACAGATACGTAGATGCGTTAGTTAAAACCGGAACTGAAGCGCCATTCTTATTCAACTTGGCCCCTATAGTTCCGATTATTCCAGCGGATGCGTTAATGGTCTTCCTGGGAGCCAATTGTATCCTTAAATCAACGGACGTGAGACTATCGGAGTTAGTGTACAAAGTTACCCAGCTTGTTGAGTCATTAGCGTTAAAATCGATATCTACAGATCTAAGCCTCTGCAAACGGGAAGGATACGTCTTCAAATCACCTGTGATTGCTCCACCTTGAAGGAGGACGAGACTAGTAAAGTCGTTGCGTTGCCCCGTTCCCATCTTGGTGACTGATGCAGATCGAATTAGCATGGTGTCGATGAAGGTGGGTGATACGAGAATAGTATTTCCAGAACCTGTGATTTCCATTTCAGGGATGTACGCATTTTCTGTCTCAATACGATGATCCGCACTGGCATACCCACCATTATCATACTTAAGCAATCCGGAAAATGTAAGGAAGCCTCCTGATATATAGAATAGTGGGTAGTAATTAACGGTATATTTTCGCGTTACACTTAAATCACGAAGTTCATGCGCTCGTACAATAACAGTTTTTCCAGAAGCAACCTGAAGGTGAAAGAGTGAGCCAGTTGTAATAACGCCACGAAGAATAAGAGAGTCAATTGTGATATTTCCTGAATAAGCGCCCTCTACACCGTAAGTTGTGCGTTGGTAATCCAGGAACTGTGTACCATTGATTGCTTCAAACCCTTCTGTATTAAAGTCTGTACTTGCAGAACTAGCGCTACAGAAAATACGCGCAGGGTTAACACGCCCACCAAATAACTGGTTAGCTGTCTGCCCAGTTATAGTGTCAACCTGGTCACCGGACAGAGGAAGTGTTGATGTTCCTACGCAGGTAACTCTATCTAATATAACTTTACCGAATTTAGAGACGTTAGTTTGATTAGCATGGTTAATATCTGCGTCAAAGTTACCACGCCTCCAATATCCGTTTTGGAGAGTGACACGGCCAGTACTGGTGTGCTGGATGCCAAGCTTTCCAAAGTCGTAGCAACCTTCAAATCTGAAGTTACGCATTGTGAAGTTGGCAGATCCAATTACGTAGATGCAATCAATGGTCATGCCAGTAATTTCCGTACCTTCCACGGTAACGTCCACATTACGGCAAGTTAAGCCATAAGTTTTGAATTCCTGCATCTTGCCACCAATTATCGTGGCTTTTCCAGACCCTCGGAACTCCAGGCCAGCCATACCAAATCTCCAGTTGCCAACCCACACGTTGCGCATGAGAGTACGGTTTTCAACAGGATTCAGCACTGTGATGGTATTTCCAGATATAGCTGTTATATAGTTGAATTGTCCATATGACGATGAGTTACTCCATTTCCATGTATTAACATCACCATCTGGAATGAGGAATGATGTGGTTATCATATCCCCAACCTGGAATACACTTGCGTCATCTACTGTGAATGAATTTGCGCCTACAGCCGCATCTGCTGTAACAAGCGCTTTCTTGAGACCGCCATGCCAGACACCACCGCCACTAAGGTCTATGGTGAACTCATCTGTAACATTGAAAATACAGTTATACCCATTCTGCTTGACCATTGATCCTGGCAGGATAGTAATTTTTTTACATTTTGCTGTAGATGGCATGGTGAAGTCATCTACGTAATATGTACCTCCGCTGAACACCAACTCTTCAGCCTGGTTGAACGCCGTCAAAAGCTTTGAGATGTCTTGTCCCGCACCAGTCTTGAACCCGAAATATTCAACATTGAACGTATTTGTTCGCATATCAACGTATTGACGCGCAGTAGTATCACCTACGGACAGCCATGCACCTGGACCGATACCTCCAGTGTTTTCTGGTGTTGAGTTCGCAGGAACTACCTTTGGACCAGATAAAAATGACCCAGTCCATTTGTAATATTCACCATCGGCAGTATTAAGCAGTACTTCATTAGGCTCGTTAATAGTTGCGCCAGTAGTAAACGTTTTGCCTGTGAGGATAACGTAACCGAACGCTGCCATAGCCTGCTGAGAAAGATAATTGATACCTTCAACGGTGTAGTGTTGATTGCCGAAGCGATCGGTATAAGTCCACCCCATCGAGGTAACGAACTCGTCAATTTTCCCGGCGTTAAACTTCAGATCGCGCGGTGATTCGCTTGGGACGGGCAGGTTTGTTGGTGTCGTAGCCATATTGATTCCATAAAAAAAACCGGCGCGGTGCCGGGTATGGTTTGTCGGGGACGGTTCTTATTGGTAGATGGCGTCGCTGTATTCTGCGACGGTCAGAGATACCGTGTTATCTGTGTTCGGTTTGATGCTGTTGACCGTCCATAGCTGACTGTCCAGTTCTTCAACTGTCGCAATGAGATATCTCGACGGGAGCTGCACAGTGTCACCGTTCCATATATTGAGCTGAATGTTAGGGATAGCCGCGGTGAATCCGTACTCCGTGTCGCTACGGGCGGTGGCCGGATAGCGCAGCGTTGGGTTACCAAGGCTGTCGGTAACCAGCACATACATCGAGCCGGTAAACGTGATCGCCTCGCTGGTATCGAAGTCATTCCCGGAGCGGCCGGTGACGTAACCACCCTGCTGGTTGCTGTCGTAGATATCAGGCATCTGAATGACACTTCCAACCTGAATTATCCCGTCTTCAAACACTTTGGCGTTCATCTTCACGCGCGAGTAGATCAGGCGCTTGGTTTCGCGCAGAGCTCGTTCCCGGGCCTGATACTCATTACGGAAGCCGACGATCTCCAGCTTGTTTGGGTTTTCCGCTTCCTGCTCGACGATGGCACCATTCAGCACGCGGTAGTTGATGTACGTCTTGTTGTTCGTGGTCGGGTGAACATAGGACACTTGGACGCCGTCGTAGCCGCCAGGAAGCGTGGCCTCGTACGTCATTTTGTACTCGTCCGTCTTCATGTTGGCCCGGTTGAATACGGCCGCCGGGTAGTCAACCTTCTGATCACGGGTAAACGTCAGCACGCCGTCGTCCCAGTACGCCACAACCGACGCCGCATTGCAGATCGCCTGCACGCGGTCGCCAAGCGAGTCGTTCTCGTCATCAAACGTGTAGTCGAAGTAACCCAGTCGCTCATCAGGAAGGCTTTCAGCAATAGAGTACAGACCGTACAGGTCAATGCTGCTGACCGGCTGCTCACCCATCACAATCCAAGTGTGCGCCACCGCATCAGCGAACGAGCGCGACGGACGCAGCGTGTAATCCACGGTCTGCGTATCGAGGTCGTACGTGATGGTATGACGCGTCACCAGCGCGTTATATTTGCGCTCACGGCTGCCAAGAGCGTTCTCGGTCGCCCTCACCTTCACCCGCACCAGCGTATCGGTCGGATGAACGACGTTCGTCCTGATGTTGATGCTGTGGATCTCTTCGACCTTGAGCAGTGACGCGTCGCCGGAGTTATCCGTGCGCTGGAAGCTGACCGCGTATTTCCCGAAGCCGCCGGTCGGAGTGATCTTGTCAGTGCGATAAAACACCTCACTCGTCGACTGGTGTGGAGTCGTCTGCCGGTACGTGAATGTCTGCTGTGTGCCGGGAACCTGGTTGTAGTCATCGTCAATTTTCCAGATGACAACCTTCCAGTTGGTCTCTTTCTTCCCGCCGAGGCTGGACTGTGTATGCAGCCACAGCTGCGTTGACTCGACCGGGGAAAAGAACGGCCCAACCACCAGCGCCTCGTTATCGTTCAGGATGAATTTCGTGGTGTTGATCGTGGCATTCGCCGGAATATCCTGCGGCCCCTCCAGCTGGTTCATCGTAAACGTGTACCAGCGCACCGGGTTAACCACAGCGCCATCGTTTGTTTCAACGGCGGAAATCAACGTGCCGGAGAAATTTGCGTCAGTGGTGACGCTGCCTGATGCTGTGTTGTACGTAACGTTGATGGTGAAGGTAACCGCATGCGGCAGAACCAGGCCCATGAAATAGTCAAACTCAGCCTGCTTGACGATTTTCATCGCTATCTGTCCGCCGGAATACGTTCCGCTGACCACTGTGTTTGCCGTTGCTGTTTCGATCGGGAAGTCGCTGGCTTCGTTCTGCCCTGGGACCTCCTGACCGTCAACGTCATCGAATCCGTACCCCTCAACGATCTGCGGGATAACTTCGCCAGGCTGGAAGAACTGGAATTCGGCACCGGCCAGTGAACCGAGGCTTGATTCTGAGTAGCGCACGGACTCGTAATCGTATTTTCCGATCCCGATGCACATCCACTCTGTAACGTACTTCAGGCCGCCGTCGGTGGACGTCTGGTGCACGTATTCAAATACTGATTCCTGGATCAGGTCCGGGAAAGAGCGAATCTGCCCGTAGATGTCCGGTTTGGCTTTGTAGACGCGCGCGGTGTTTGTCTGACCGGTCAGGCTATTGTTCGGTGAGTCGACGGTATTACCGCCGTTGTTCGCGATTGCCGGCTTCGGCGCCAGGAACGAAAACACCTGGCCCACCACTTTAAAGATCGGGCTCAGGATGTCGCCGACAATGCCCTTTGGCTGGTCGAATATCTGGATGTTGTCCAGTTCGCTCAACTCAAACGCCAACTCGTCATCGTCACCCAGCTTTACGCCATTGCGGACAATCAGCAGGTCACGGTGGAAAGTAGCGTCATTGGCCGCCAGCCAGTCATAAAAAAGGGTGCCGTTTGGCACCCTGCAACGCAGCTTAGGCGTTCCTGGAAAATTCGATATCTCAACCAGCGCCATACGAAAAATACTCCACTTTGGTGAATGCCCGCTGAATGACCAGCAACGAGTCCATGCGTACGCTTCCGTTCTCGCCGCGTGAATGCAGCGCCTGCCTGTTAAGCACCAGTCCAACGTGTGCCGGCTGCGCGCCGCGGTATCCAACGAATATCCCGCCCTCGACCGGCTTATCGGCCTGGCGCCAGAAGACGACGTCACCCTGATAGCAGGTGAAGAAGTCCGCCCCGGCTTCGTAGTCCGGTGTCTGGTGCAACTCAATGCCGAGAACGTGCCGGTAATACAGCACGCACAATCCCCAGCAGTCGACTTTCTCGAAAGAACATGCCCGGTTAGCCCACGGCACGCCGATCATCCTGATGATGAAATCAGAGGTAGTCATGTGCCGTGCCTACCAGTTACATCGCCGCTTCTCACTTCAGCAATAATTCTCGCCTCACAAGCTGAAGGGAAGTCAGGAAACCAACCAAGATGAGCATTTGCCAATCTTGCGCGCCACTCATTCCTTCTCTTCAAGAAATCCACGCCAGTAACACCTGATGTATTACCAGTTAGTTTTCTTTTATTCCTTGAGTTGACAGCTCTGCTAACCGCCCTGAGGTTATCTATGTTGTTATTTTTTTTATCACCATCAATATGATCAATTTCATGACCGTTAGGTATTTCACCATGGTGCATCTCATAAATAATCCTATGAACAAGCAATTGCTTTCCATCAACGATTACAGAGAGATATCCTTGTGTAGTAGTCTTGTTTGGTGACCTTCCGTATCTGACACCACTCCTTCTTATATTCCAATATATCTTTCCATCATCATATCTGAAAAGTTCATGCCAATTCATATAGAGACCTCAACCAGAAGATACAAATATATTTAATACGAGCAAGAGGAGTAGCGCGCCTAATAATTATACCACTTCATAAATATTGAAGCCCAGTATATTCGCGGGGGTCGTATAATTTCCCAATATTATTATTGAGCGGATTTGTGACAGACAGGGTTACCGAGGCGGAGTCTGCGTCGATGTCCACCGTCTTGACGTAAAGCTGCCACGACTTAATCGGCACCGACACGTCGCCGCTGTCGAAGATCTGCCGCGTGGCCGTGATGGCAGTCAGCCTGGCCGCACCCTTCCACTGCTTCATCAACGCTTTGATGTCAGACGACAGCCGCCCTAACTTCACCGTCGCGTCGATCACCGGCGTACCGCTCTGCTGGCTCTCTTCGATTTCAAAACGGGCGGGTGTGTACGCCTGTCCGCCGAGCGTCTTGGGGAAGAACTGCTTGTCGACAAGGCGAACGTAACCAAAGGATGGATGGTAGAACGTAATGGTGTCGTACAGTCCGCGCGTCGGGCGTTGCTGCTTATACTCCCTGAAGCTCGGCATTACGGCACCCTCGGTAGTGATTCCGGATCGCGACCGTCCGGATAACCCGTGACAACGATATCCAGCCACGAATCCCACGGCGGCGGCAGCTCAACAATGATGTCGTCGAACTCGTCGTCGGCGTTGTATAGGTGGTTCGCAATAACCGTCCCCGTCCAGGTCACCACCCCGCCGTCGATACTGGTTTGCACCGGCATCTGCGTGAAGTGAAGCTCCTGCAACTGGAGGCCACTTCCGCCCAGATTGATATTCATCCGGAACCAGTTCAGGCCCCGGTTGAGATAGTTTGGGCTGCGCAGCCACTGCTGGAAAGCGCGCTCCTGCGCCAGGGTGAAGATCCACGTCAGTGACCAGGTCACTTTCAGGTCGTCGGTTTGATTCTCGAAGATTGCCGGGCCGACCGCTGGCTGATCGGTCTGGAACCCGGTATCGAGAGTCATGTTTTTGCTGGCCTTCTGCGCCAGTGGCAGCCAGTCGGGATAGTCGATAATTGGCATCAGCCCTGTCCCCTCGGCGTGCGTTTAACGTTCATGTTGCTTGTGATGGCGTTACTGATTGGCCCGCCGTTGTTCAGGTCAGCGACAATTACATCCACAGTCACTCCACCATTTGCATCGCTACCGGCCTGCGCATCGACGGACGATGACGTGTAGTTCTGGATATTGATAACCACCCCGCCGCCTCCCCCGGCAGTCATCTCCTTGTTGCTGATCACCCTGCCGTTGTCGCCCGGTATCATGTACTGCTTACCGGTGCTGGCTTGGTAAATCTCAGGCATCCCGCCTTCTCCGACCTGATACATCCCGCCAGCCGAAACTGGGCCGCCATTTTTACGCTTTCCTGACAGTGCCAGGATGCCAGCCATCGCGCCAAGGCCAATAGCAACAGCGCCACCGAATGAAGCCACGGAGGACATGATAGCCGCCGGAGTCCATGCGGCAGTCGAAGCAGCGGCGGCAGTGGTACTGGCAGCGGATTGCACGCCAATGCCAGCAACCTGAGCTGACGTTGTCGCTGCAATTGCAGCCTGCTGGGTTGTGGAACCCATGATTGCAGACTTAGCCCACTCGACGCCCATTTGCACAAAGGAGTTGATCAGTTGGTTAACAACAGAGTTAGCGAGTGAACGAACAGCTTCCTCACCACTTTGCGTGCCAGTGATAATTCCAGCGAAAGCGCTGGATGCATTATTGCCAAGAGCATCAAGCGATGCCGCAAGCATCTGGTTGGCTGCGCTTTGCTGAGAGAATAGAGTCCACTGTGCCGCAAGGCGTTGCTGCTCGTATTCAGTGTCGGCTGCGGCGCGTAGAGCCAGTGCGTTCTGGTGAGTGATAAGCCCCTGTTGCTCGTATGCCTGAATAAGCGCGAGTTTTCGGGCGTTTTCATTCGCTAGTTGCTGAACCGGATCAACGCCCCCTACAGCATCTTGCTGTGGCGTCACCGCCTGCTGCGCGCGGATTTTTGCGAGGTTTGCCTGGTGTGTGGCCTCGAGTCTCTCAGATGTCTGATTGAACTGCTCCTGACTGATTTTCTTAGCAGCCAGAGCGGTATTCAGATCCTGAACATCATGCTTATAGCTTGCGTTTTCACGCGCTTCTGGCAGGAGCTTCTCGGCTGCGGCCTGTGCTTTGAGCGCATTGGCCGTATCCCATTTTGCCGCCGCGTACTGCCCCGCCAGCTCGAGCTGTTCTTTTGTGGCTCCTTTTCCGAGAGACTGCTGCGCATTAAGGATCGCCTGCTCGCGACTAAGCTTATTTGTTGAGTCAGCGGCAAGCTCCGATTGCTGCTTGAGATTAGCCAGCTTCTGAGCGATAGACTCCGCCTGAGACGCTCCTTTCTTCTGTTCGGATTTGAGGGCCTTCTGCGCCTCTGTATTTTTGTAAGTGGCAGCAGCGTCATCCTCCATCTGCTTGGCATGCGGATCATCCTTCGCAAATCCGGCATCTTCGGCAGCGTATTGAGCCTGCAACCGCGCGCGGGCCTCCCCCTGGAGCTTAGACAGTGCCAGATTGCGTTCTGACTGCTTGATCAGGTTCTTCTGGCCGCTGGTGAGGTTGTCTGTCTCTTGCTTGAGCGCCGCGACGTTGCCTTTGGCGATTACCGCCTCACGCGAAAGCTCTACCAACTTACCAACGAACGCTGTGAGCGCAGTTTGTCCCTTTTCAGTAGAGCTCTGCGTGTTCTGCAACTCTGTAGCCAAACGCTGTAAAGCCTCTGGCGATGGGTTTTTGGCAATATCTGAAAGCTGTTTGCTCAGCTCAAATGCTTTCTGCTCGGTGATGCCGAACTTGTCCGCTACGGCTCCAACGGTATTGCCGATGCTGTTCGCAGTAGCCTGGAACGCCTGACCTGCGCCGTATGCCTGCTTAACTGCCTCGGCATAGTTATCGGTGGTAATTTCCAGAGTAGCCAGACGGTCATTAAATCCATCTACCGATGCATAGCCGCCTGAGAACGCCGACAACGCTTTATCACCGAAAGACAGTAGAGAACTTGATGCGTCGCTGATGGCTTTCGGTATTTTGTTGATCGCCTCGTTGTACTCCAGGAGCGCCTGGTTACGCATCAGCGTTGCGACCTCAGCGTTGGTCTTCGCCAGGTACGCATATTTGTCAGACAGCGCGGCCACGCCATTGATAGAGACGTTGATAACCTTGTCCATCGCTTCGGCTGCATCTTTCAGCGCGTCCATGGCATTCTTGCCGCCATTAAGCGAAGTGATAAGCACACCCGCCAGAACTGAACCAAGCGCAATTATGGCACCGAAAACAGCGCCGCCAGGCCCGAACGCGCCAGCGAGTTGCGATCCCTGCTGGGCGAATGCTACCAATGCAGACTGCCCACCCTGGACTTGTACGATAAAGTCCTGCACCTGGTAACCGGCCTGCTGCATGCTGGTTTTCCAGCTACCAGTGCCTTTTGCACCATTTTCAACGCCAGTCTTCATGTCATACAGGCGACCGGTCAGCTCGCCGATCTTCTGTTTTTCTTCGTCTGTCGCTTTTGACCCGGCGCGGAGTTGGGCGGCAAGAATAGCAGCACTGCGCGCGCCATTCTCCTGCGCTTCATCCAGCACAGCTAACTGATTACCCAGCGCCTCGATGATTGATTCAGCGCGATTAAACTCGCTGTTAGCGCCACCGGTACCGCTGCGGGCCTCTTCCATAGCGCGGGCAATGCCGCTGACGTTGGTATTTAGCTTGCGCAGCTGGTTATCCATGGAGTTGGCATATCCAGCCAGTTCTGTAAACGCTGCCCCGGTTTGTAAGGTGCTCTCGTCGAGGTTATCCATGCCCTTTCCGGACTGCTGGGCCGCAGCATCCAGTTTATCTAGAGCATCAATGGCCTGTTTGCCGCCTTGTAACAGCGGCTCAACGTCGGCGCTGATTTCATAAACGATGCTACCGGCGTTCTTCTCACCTGCCATGTCATTCTCCGGTTATTGCTTTGCTTTTGCCCTGCGCGCGGCCTGTTTAGCCAGGTATTCGTCAGCGATGCTGTCGTATTCATCGCGAGTGAAGCCTTTCTGGTCCGGGTATTTTGCCGCCAACAGCATCTGAAATTCGGTCATCGTTAACTGCGAGGCTTCGGCGCGATTCATGCCGAAGTGGCTGCGAGCTGCGCTGATGTAGTCGAATGCTTTAAACTCTGTTGTGCGCTCGCCTGTTTCATGGCGCTGCAACTGGCGAACCCTGGCTTTTCCGACAATGCCGTGCTGCATGAGGTGCTGCGCCAGCACGATGATGTCGTTCTTTGGTAATCTTCCCGGTCGGTATACGACGCAGTGACGCCACCCCTTCCACTCGCCTATCATTGGCGTCAAGTCTTTCTCGCTGCACGCCTGAAGCACTAGCATGCACGTAGATAACAGTTTCTCAGCGGCGCGGTTGAAAGAAGGAGACATCCATTCAGGAAAGCGCCCCAGCGTGCCAGCGCACACCTCAATGAGATGAGCGACATCATTGCCGTGGATGGTGGCGTATGCCTGCACAATCTCTTCCGGAGTGCCGATCCTGGTCATGGCCTCGAATGAAGGTCGCAACAGGTAATCTTTCCCGCCTTCGCAGCTGTCGCTGATAGACAGTTCGCCAATATCGGTTAAAGCAGTCATAGGCCTTCCAGTAAACGGTCATTATCAAGGGCAGCACGCCGCCCTTTGGAATGTCCGTTAGGTAACGGTAACCGTATGCACGGCCACAAAGTTGCCGTCTTCGGTGTTGATGATTATCTGCGCGCTGCCGGTGGCGACGCGCGTCACGGTAACGGTGTTGCCGGAGGCGGTAGCCGTTGCTTTGGTCGCATCGGTAGTCGCTACAGTGAAATCTTTGTTTGTAGCGCCGGTTGGTGCGATGTTCACCGTGAAGGTGCTGGTGCCGCCTGCTGTGCCGGTGCTGGTAGCCGGAGTTACCGTTACGCCAGTCACCGCTACAGCAGTCAGCTCGTTCACTTCGATGGTAGTTGCATCACCGACTTTGAACTCGGTTGAGAACGTGACGATGTCGTTGGTGCCGCCGTCAGAGCTCAGCGCCGTGATGTTCATATAGCCGACGAATTCGACCGGGCCGTAGTCCATGCGTACCCAGATACCGGGCTGGCGCTTGGCCTTCAGCTCATCAGCGAAATACTTGATGAACTTGCCAACGCCGTACTGATCCAGCTTGTCCTTCTTGCGCACTTCGCCTTCAAAGCTCAGGGTGAAGTCACTGTTGGTGATGATGGTCTCGACATAGCCGCCGCCGTCATCCGCATCAGAGGTAACCGAGTTCGGGTTGAAGTCGAAGCCCTTCGACGTACCAGCGGCCAGCGCCATCCACTCACCTTCGAGTGGTTTGACGTCCGGGCAGCCATCGGCGACTTCCAGCACGACCGCACCGCCGAACAGGCGCTCGTTCGAGTTCTGGCAATTAGCCATGTGAAACTCCTCTTTGACGTATAAAAAAGAAAACCCGCCGGAGCGGGTTGTTTGGTTGGGATGGCTATTCGCCGTAAGTGCAGGCGAACTGGAGTCGGAAGACTATTCGCCCTTCTTCTGTGAGCACCGGCGCGGGAATTGCGCCCATGTTCTGGATGTAGCCGACGCACTCGTCAGCCATGGGGTTGGCCTGGACGTAGTCGACGATACGCTGTACGGCGTTGAGCGCGTCTTTGCGCTTGTCCTTCGCGCCGACAACGTCGACCAGGACGTGATACTCAGAACCGAGGTCAGTACGGATATTCGACCTGCCGTTTGGCCTGAATACCATGATCGCCTTGGACAGGTCGCCCGGGTCGTCGTACATCAGCTGCTGCACCGTGAAACCGGTAGTTAGCCCGGCGTCGCCGAACATGTTGCGCACCCGCTCGTGCATCATGGGTGTCATAGCGAAAGCTCCTTGCGCATCACCGCATCAACGTTATCGCGCTCTTCATTCGCGCCTTTGGTCAGGAATTGCGGCTCACCATGCGGATCCCAGTAGTTGCCCTTTCCTGTCCCGCCACCGAATTCTTTCGGTTTCTGCGGGCCGAACTCAGACCGGTTACTGGTCACGCCGAAGTGCGCGCGCGGCTGGCCCTTCAGCTTACCTGACGCCTCATGCACGTAGGCGGCATAGTTGGCTGAGTAGCCGATTCGCCCGGTGATGAGAACGCCTCCAGCGTCGATTTCCCGAAACTGACTGTTAATCAGCGTAGAGGTGTCGATCGGAGTGTAATAGGCTGCCCGGGCACCGATGAGAATCATCGCTGACTGGAGGGCGCGGATTACCTTGCGCCCCTTAACGTCGTTGATGACATCGTTAAGGTGCTTCTTCGCCTGGCTGATGCCCTTCACTTTGATGCCCATGGTTTTCTCCAGGCAATAAAAAAGGCCGCCATAAGGCGACCTTCAAAAGTGATGTGGTGTCCGGCGCTGATCTCCGGAATTAGCTAAATGTTTTAACTGTCAGATGCCGAACTTTTCCGCCTTCCAGGCACAGCGGTTAGCTTTATCGGTCTTGCTTAGCCTTTAGTGTCACTTTCGTGAAACTGACAGTTTTACACTGCTATGTTTAGCGCATCAGCCTGCGCATTCACCACGTGAATATTTTATCATATTCCTGTCAGGATGGCGTAATCAGAGTAATTTAACCCTGCGCTCAAGCTCATCACCGTCCTCAATGAGCTTTCTCATCTCGGGTGGAGCTGATCGCGAGGCGTGCGCTTAATCTGCTTGGACTTCTGTTCATGAACCGGTACAGCGGCGTACACAGAAATAGCCACAGCTAGCGCTGAGATAGACATTGTGAGCAGGTCGAGCCCCATAAATCCCCCCATTTAAGTCCAGATGAATCTGTAAACTGCACATACAGAGACCGCCTGCGCAGCAAATACAAGTGGAGCAGCAAGCCACGCTATTTTGCGGTGATTAGTCATCAGCTCTTTGGCGCAGCAAAGAAAACAGATTGCCATCAACCATAAATAAAAGACAAAGAAAGAAATGCTCATGAAGACCTCTGGTTAGATGCCGGTCAGTATCGCATAATCATCAGCCAGGCGCTCAAACGTATCGGCATGGCGGATAACTTGCCGTACCTCGTCGGCACCGGCCACAACCGGGTCGGCTTCCGTCGATACGCCAATCAGAAGGTAATCACCTGCGGCAGCCAGAGCGAACTCAGTCCAGACCGTATTCTTCACGACGATTTCAGCGCCCAGGCTGGCTAACTTCTTGCTGAGCCCGCCCTCGTAATCACAGAGGATTTGCTCAGGTTCGGCATAACCCAGAGGATCGCCGTATTCGTCATTACCTTCCCGTTTACGCCAGATGGTCGCCGTGGCGGTGTAAGACCAGTTGGCAACGCTGCTCATAGAGTGAATACCTCCACCTTCTCAACGATTTTGAAATCATCAAGAGGCCGCATCGAGCCTGATTGACTGGCGAGGCGCTTAGCATCAGCCTGCTCCAGAAAGTCAACTTTGGCTTTCTCGTAAGTTTCAGCATGTCGGCCAATAAACTTAACTCCGGAGTCGTTTATCCAGATGAACAGCGACCAGTTGCCTTCGCACTTAAAGGCATGCACATCGTATCGTTCAGCCATCTTTCCACCTCAACACCTTCGCGCCAGTCGCCCGGATGCGCGCGCAGTTGATGAACCACTCGCCATCCGATTTCACGTAGCCGGTCGTCTCCCTCCCGGTGTCGGTCATTACCCAGACGCGGGTGAACGCGCGCGGAATGCCGCGCTTAACTGATTTGTACGTCATCAGCAGCCCCCGACCACCATGAACAGGCCGACGCTGTTACCGGCGCTGATCGGCAGCTCTCCGGTGCAGCCGCTGGTATCTAGCCGGGCCAACGAGTCGCGCAACCAGGTAATGCTGTCGTCGCCATATTCAAACGAGCGGGATGCACCAGACGGCGCACCCTGCGATTTGATGCGGCGTGCACCAGACGACGTAGCCATAAGCGCGGCGGCGTACATCAGAATCAGCTTCGCGGTGCAATCGTCATACCCCGCGCCATTGAGGCACGGGATAATCTTATTCACCACGCAGAGGATCGGATCCAGCAGCGCGCCCGGGATGGAGTAACCCAATTCACCGAGGAACGCCTGCACGTCTGCCGCTGTGATTGGGTCAGCCATGGTTATTTCGCCTTCTTGGTTGCTTCTGCCAGTGCTGCTTCAGCTTCGTCGGCGCGCTTGTTCGCGGATTCAAGCTCAGTTGCATGGGCCTGCTTCAGCTGCTCAAGGGCATCAGCATGCTCTTTGTCTTTCACATCAGCGTCTGACTGGGCCTGCTTCAGCTGCTCAAGGGCATCATTGAGTTTTGACTGCAGATCGGATGCACCGGATGTAACCGGCGCAGACGGTGTCGCCACTTCGAAGACGAGCTTTTCACCCTTCCTCTCGGTGGATTTCTCAACCTTGCCCTGCTCAATCCACTTCTCAGCAATTGAGTCATCGACGTCGTAAACCTGTCCAGCCTCCAGCTTTTGAAGGCTGGCACCAGCAAAGAGGTTTGCTACCAATACCTTTACGAGTGCCATGTTGTTTCCTTAGCTCGAAGCGTGAATTACAGAGTAGTGGCCGTTGATGTCCTGCTTGACCATCAGGCCAGCAGCGCCCCAGGTACGCCAAACGTAATCTGAGTTGTAGAACTGACGCGGATCAGCGACGGTACCGAACGCCTGGCCGACGATAGGAGCAATCACGCCAGCCTGCAGCGGCACGATTACGATTTCGTTGCCGGTCAGCTCAGCATCTTCTTTGATTGCCGCGATGCCTGACAGTTTGGAGATCTCTTCCAGCACGGTGCGGAGAGAGTTCACATCGAAATACTGCTCCCAGTTGGACATGATTTCGCTGGAGACGTACCACGTCTGCTGGCCGTACTGCATGTTTTGCAGCTTGAGGACGTCACGCAGGGCGATCGCCGCGGCACGCATGGCTTTCGGGTCGGTGCTGGTTGCGAAGTTAACGGTCAGTGTCACCTGCGCCACACGCTCATCGTGACGTAAACCCTTCCAGGTCTTGTCATCGAATTTGATGTAGTTACCAGCCGCATCACGGAAGCCTTCCCAGATGTAGTCCACATACTGGCGACGCACATCATCAACAGATCCGGCCTGAGCATCCGCCAGGGATGAGAGAGCAGATCCTTTGTTGAATACCGGGTCACGCCAGTTGAACTTAAAGCCGCTGTCGTGGATCGGCACCATGGTGCCATCGAAGGTGTAAGACTTCGCATCCAGCGCAGCGCCAATCTGACCGGACATGGAAGTGTGCGCCCAGCCACGGCCGCCGGTGCGAGCGTATTCGTACACAGACTCTTCCAGGCGAACAGAACGAGACAGCGGCATCAGGTCGTTCAGCAGCGTGAATTCGGTGTTCGGCTCAAACTGCTTGAGCACAGTCTGGTCATAGGCCTTGTACAACCGGCGGATATCGTCGACTGCGTTTACTGCGTCCAGTTTCCCAAATTCACCGATAGTAGCGCGAGCGAGTAGATCAGCTACTGCCTGTGCACTGGAGTTTCGTGCGAATTCGAGTTGACGAAATTGAGCCTGGTTAACTTCAAGGTTCCCGGTTTCGGTCGCCTGCTTAGTGGAGAATACAAACATTCAGGTGCTCCTTATTTAATGACCACGCGCAGGAGGTCACCTGCCGTCGCAATGGTGTATGAGCGGTCTTCTTCTACGTAGCAGCGGACCGATTCATCAGTACCAACAGCCTTAACACGACCGTTGGCAACTGAGAGCGGCTGCCCTTTTGTGTAAGTGCCTGCTGCGGCGGGAACGTTGAAGAAAACGCCCGGGGTTGGGTGGAAAGCAACAACCCAATCGCCAGCCTTGATGACGTCGTCTACGGTTTTGCAACGCAGGTAGTCATAGTTGGCTACGTAGAGGATCGCGGCTTCATTGCCATCCACGGAAGCGGTGAATTTCTTCGTGGTGTTGTCGAAGAAACCAATCGTACCAGGAGGCGTATCAGCGGCTGCAGCACCTTCACGGTGAAGCTGTGGGTTCGCGAAGATACCGCCCGCGTGAATTACGTGTTTTCCGTCTTTAGCCATTTTTTACTCCGGCATTTCGCTGACTGATTGGGTGTTGGTTGCCTGGCGGAATGCACCGTTCAGGCCGAAAGATGTCTGGCACTTGGCATACATGGCGTCGAGCGCCTTACCATCCAGATCTGCGACTTCTTCATCGCTCATGTTCATCGCCAGCTTCACAGCCGCGCGCTTTTCGCCTTTCTCTTTGTCGGCGTTCGCGTTCAGGCTGTTGAAAACGACGTCCACGCGATCGGCGAGTGTTTTCGCCCACGCTGGCATCTCTTCGTTATTGGTGGCCTGCTCTTTTTTCTTGGGCTTGCCGGTTTCCGGGTCGATTTCTTCATCGCCTTTTTTCTTGGCGGTGGCTTCTTCTGCCTTCATCTGGTTGTATGCGTCCATCGGCTCGGCGTCGGACTTGCCTTCAGTCGGCTTACCAGCGGCTTGCAGCGCATTGATAATCAGTTCTTTCATCGGATCGTTCTCTCCGTTGGTTTTAATCTCGTACTCAGTGGGTTTGCGCACGACTTCTACAGGTTCGCCGACGAACACGGCCTTGCCGTCGTCATCGATGAGGTACTTCTGCTTCAGGTATTTGGTGTCATTGCGGTAGATGAAGCTGTCCGGCCACACCGTTTCAGGCCAAAGCCACTTATCTTCAGTATCACCTTCCCGCAGCTTGTCGCTGATAGCGCGGGAGATGTCGTCGAAAGAGAAGTTGGAGGCATTGGTGAAGAAGAATCTGGTTTTGTTGAGCAGGCCGTCGCGGGTGCAGTCGATTCCGTCAGCCAGGCGGGCAACTTCGATCTGTTGCTCATCACCCTCGGCGTTAACGAAGATGCCCACGCCCTCCTCCGGCGTGCCAGCGCCCGGCTCATCAAGCAGCACCGCCACATGGTCAAACATCATGTTGGTGGCGATCTCGTTGTACTTCTTGCCCTTTGATTCGCCGTTGGCAGCAATACCGGAATACAGCAGGCCGGTGGAAATATGGATAGGGTCGGAATTGGTACCGGCCAGCATCTCATCCAGACGGTTGATGAGGCGTTTGCCCTTGTCGCTCGACTCGGCGTACTGGCGGTTAACGTACATGTCGCCCGTCACCTTCCCGTCGTTGTGGCTGACGTTCTGTAACCAGGCCCCGACGTGATACTCGTTCACTGCCCGGACATCCCGCGCCGACACATGCTTACCATCCACTTTCGGGTGGCCCAGCGGCATCGGGTTACGCTCGAGCGTGTTGTAGGCCTTTTCGATTTCTGCTGCCGGGTACAACTTCCGGTTCATCACGATATCGTCCACGACAGGCGTGATGCCGCGAACCACGATATGTGGCTTGCCGTCGATGGTTTCAGTGGTGATGTTTGAAGCGGAGTTGACGACGGTCAGCACGTTAACGCGGTTGCGTTTCATGCTGGGTCCTCAATGGTGGATTTCAGGCAATAAAAAACCCAGCACTACGGCTGGGTCTTGTTTTAAGTTGCGGCTGCTGGACTCGAACCAGCACTCTCGTCAGGCGTCAACATCATGCCGAACCGAGTACGACCAGCAATGGCATGGCCGCATTGATGCGTTACTCTACCGATTGAGTTACACCGCAATAAAATTGACATCTATAACATTACTGAATTTAAACTTTATTGAAAGCCAGCAGGATGATGGAATCAGCACTCACTTTTTTAAGTGCACCAACCATAACCTTAAACTGCTTAGCAATATCTTCCGGCTTAAGTGCTGATGGCGCATCATAAAACCAGTCACCCTCACCTATAGCTCCATTTTCACGAAAATATTTATACGAGATAAACCACGTTTCCATAACTCCTCCTTTTTAATTTCAGGATTTGTTATCGGCAGAAGAAACCCATTGTTTACGTTCTTTAGTCAGCTTATCCGCCAGACCCTCATTGAAGATGCTGCCGTCGTCGTTGAGCAGGGCCGGAATTTGGCTGCAGTAGCAGTTGTACCGGTTGCCGTTCTCGGCGTAGAAGTCACGCACCTCTTCCGTGGTGTAGACTTTGCCGTGACGGCTGGCGTGCCAGGTGCGCGTCGTTGGTTTTAGCGCAGACAGCCACAGCAGACCGGTATTCATCCCCAGCCTGTCGGCAGCCCAGTCCGTTTCGTTCCATTGCGCCTGCCGCAGCGCGCCGACCTGCTCAGTCTGAGCGATGGTCTTGGCCTTCGACATCGACACATCGAGGCGCTTGCTGACGACGCTGGCTGTCTCGCGAGGATTCAACCCGCGCGCTACCGCGTCGGTGATGATATTGGTCAGATCGCCGCGGGCTGTATCGCTGATGACCTTCCAGTCACTGAACGTTGTCAGCTTGGCCGCCGATATCTGGTTCAGATAGCCTGGACTGCTTAAAAGCTGCTGTAGCGTCGTCTGGCTAGCGTACACCTGCGACTGCTGCGAGAGGTTGTTGAATGCCTCCAGCGTGCCGCGCTGCGCCTCAGCGACGACGTAATCCATCGCCCACAGGTTTTGCTCGCCACCATCCAGCAGGTATTCGTCGAGAATGCCCTGCACCGCCTCAAGCAGGTCCGCCAACTCCTTCGCCGACATGTCGTAGATGAACTTACCGGCGTTGACCTGGTAGAGCCGCATATCCTCGCCGTGGTCGTGGCACAGGAAATGCCAGTTGTGACTGTTAATCTCTCGCTCTCGCCCGGTCAGGCGCTGGTCAAACAGAGCTTTCAGCGCTCGCTTGATGCCGAGGTATCGCTCCTCGATATCCCGGAACATCGCGGTTACCTGCTTTGCCGATCGGGTTGGGTCAACCTTGCTGCGCGGAACTATCGGCAGGCCCACCTTTGCCGTCTGTTCTGGTGTCATCGGCCAGTGGATCATCGGTAGTCACCTTCTCGTCCGGTTTCGGCGGTTCTTTTGGCTCCGGCAGCGGGTCAAGCCCAACAACTTCGCGCAGCTCATTGGCTGTAATCGGCGGCTCACCGCCATAGAAGCCAGTGGTTTTCTGCACAATGTCGGCAAGTTTCGAAGCGTTCTCGATCTTCTCTTTCTCGCCTGGCGCCAGCAGGTCGCTCCATGAGATGGTGACCTCGCCTTTGGTCGGCGGGTCGATAATCCCAAGCGTCCAGAAACGCTCCAGCAACGCGGTGATGCGGTCTGTCAGGAAACCATTGCGCCGAGTATTTCGGCGGATAGCCCAGTCAGTTTTGTCCTCGTCGCTCGCCAGTCGCCCGGTCTGCTGACCGAAAAGAATGGTGAACGGGATCTGCACGGAGGCTGCCAGTTCGTTCGCGGTGACTTCCCAGGTCGGACCCGGGTCGCCAGGGGTAACGCTCAGAACGTGCATCTGCCCGGCCTGCATAACTGCAGCCGCGTCGGTGCCGCGGTTCAGCTTGTTGACCTTGTCTCCCATCGCTTCACCGAGATCGGCATAGCCAGCCTTTTTGGCCTGGTCAGCCAACGTGGCCATGTCGGTTTCTTTACTGAACTCGACGGCAATCTGGCGACTGGCGTTCTTCAGAAAGCCCTCAGCGCCACCGCCGGAAATCTTCTCGATATCTAGGCCTTTGTTGAAACCAGCCTCCAGCAGCGGGATGCCGGACAGGACATTGTCGTCTTCAGATCCTTCGCAGAACAGGATAACGCGGCTCGGGTGTACCGGTTCTCCGCGCATCGGCCCGACAAAAGGCTCATCACCAACCGGCTGCTCGTTGAAGTTGAACATCTTCGGCTGCCCGAAAGTTTCTGACTGACGGTCGTTATCCCATTCGGCGACAGTTAACTGCGGCTCCCATACCGGGATAAGTTTTACCAACGCTGACTCGCCGAGTCGTTTTACTAAAGCCGTGTCGACTTCCTGATCCCATTTCCGATTGTCTTTGACCTGCAGCAGCAGTGCGGAGTAACGCCCGACCATATTGCGGCGGTCGGCATCCTTCACCTTTGGCCACCATTTCTTCATGAACTTGGTGACGTTCTTTTCCCAGGAGTTTGTTTTCTTCGCCTCCTGCGCTTCATCACCGTCAACTATGACCGGATAGTCCTGCCAGCAACCTTCCAGCAGCCGATGCACCACAGCGAAGCCAGCGGCGTTGCGGCGGTACATGTTGTAGAAGTCGTTGAAGGTGATCGTGCGCGGGTAGCCAAATTCCTGGTAAAGCGTCGGTCGCTTCGTGTTGCCGCCACCGATACCGATGGCATTCAGATAATTCGCTCGCCGCATTTCAGTGGCGAGGTTGTTCACAGCCATCTTCAGGCCGTTATCTTGTTCGCTCACTGGCGATGCTCCTTAGAAGAATACTGTGCCGACCTGCTTACGGTTGTTCTTCGTCACTGCGAAGTAACGGAAGCTGTCAGCACCATGTGAGGTGGCGTCATGGAGAGGTTTGTCTTTCCAGCATCCGCGCTTGTCGTCCCATTCCTTCCGGTAGCCCTCAAGGTGAGAGATACCTTCTGAGCATTTATCCTCATCGAATACGCATTTCGGAAGGATTTCACGCGCCGACTCAATGCCGGTATCGATGCCAGCTTTCGGCACCACTTTGAAATTCAGTGAGTACATCTGACCGTCAATCTCGTAACCCTCGCGCGCCAGTTCTTTGCGTGACTTAGCATCAGCGGCAAACTCTCGGTTCTCGATATCGTGCGGCCCCCAGTGTTCGCCGTACTCATAGCCGCGGTCTTTCAACACCTTCATGTAGTGCCTCAGCCCCTCGCCGGAGTTTTCGTAGTAGTCGATGATGTGGAACTCTTCGCCAACCTCACGAACGAACCAGATAGCCGTGGAGTCGCCCACACCGATATCCCAGAATGTATGAACTGGCAGGTGTGAGTTATCCGGAATTTGGCCGATCCGCTTGTTGGTATAGAGCCAGCGGAACTGTTTGGCGTAATACGCGCCCTCGACAGACTGCTGGAACGCCTCGGCCGGAATGGTCGGGTATTCGCGCTTCATGTCGTCGCCGAGCGTTTTCTCTTTGGCGTAGTACCAGGCTTTCTGGCGTTCATTGATGACTACGCCGTGCTTCGCTTCCATCTCAGCGAAGTATTCCAGCAGGCGCACCGGCAGTGCTTCGACCGGGTCGATTGCGTACTGCGGATTCTTCCACCAGGAGAAGAAGAAAAACTTCCAGTCCAGCGCGGATAAGGGCTTTCCCTGCAGCAACGCTTTCTCTGCCGTCTGGCAGTAATCGAAGAAGTAACCCGCCCGGCCCTCTGCCGTGCTCTCGATAGTAGCGAAGCATCCTGTCGATACCGCCTCAAACGCACCAGTGACGATCTCACGGGCTTTGTCAGGATACTTGGCGCATATCTTCCCGAACTCGGAAACGTGCAGGTAACGCAGCGTACCGCCACGAAATGAAGTGCTGACGTATAGTGAGCCGCCCTTCTTGAAGACGAGCTCGCCGGAAGAGTCATTGCTGGCCGGGTTGGCAGCCTTTATCTCTGCAGGCAGCTTATCGTATGCGTACTTCACCTTTTCGCGAAACAGGCGCTTTGCGTCATTCAGCGTGTGGGCAATCAGCGCGCACTTCGCCGATTCGAACAGGGCCGCGTCCAACTGGATAATGCACACCTCAGTTGTGAAACCGAGCTGACGTGCTTTCAGGATGATGTTGCGGGTGTGGATCCCCTCGAAGTATTCCCGCTGTTCAGGTGTCATCCTGAAGCGCGTTGGCTTACCCTCTTTGTCGGTGATCCAGTAGAGATTATTCAGCCGCCAGTCTTTATCGGACAGCAGTTTTAGGTGCTCAGGTTTCATTACGCCCCCTGAGACAATGAATCCATCAGGTTAGACAGGTCATCAACTGTCTTATTGCCTTCCTCGGTGTCGAGGTTATACGCCTTGCGCTCAGCGTTTATCACTTTTATTTGAGCATCAACACCGGCAGTGATCGAACGAGACATTGAGGCGTGATTTTCTTCCGTGATATCTGCATCTTCGAGGAAGTCGCGGAGCTTATTGGTGATGCCGCGCCATGCTGCCAAACTTTCTCGATGAGCCATGACTACAGCGGCCGCCTCATCGGATGCCTGGTCAATAATCTGCTCATCAGTAACCACTGGTGACTGGTTACCGTCTTTGGTTACCGACTTGGTTACCTTGGCCTTTGTTGCCGCCCTGACCTTTTCTGTCAGGTCGCGCTGCCATCCTTCTTTGTTCGCTCTCTTCAGGATGGTGGCGTGGTTAACGCCATGCTTTTCGCCGATGGCCCTTACTGACAATGAACCAGCCCGGTAAGCCGATTCAATGGCCTCCCAATCTGGTTTGCTCATTGGTTACTCCGTTATTTCTTTACAGGCTCATACTTCAGCTTCTGGCTAATGCCATACTTAACGATGAAGTTACCCACCTTTTGGTAATCAGGCTCGCAACGCATCATCAAGCAGAGCAGTGTCAGCGTCTTGATGTAAACGGGAAGCCACCACCTGCTTTTGATTTCAACTGACAGTCTGCTCATCGCCATTGGTGTCTTCCTCTGTCGGTACCGGCGTGAACTCCACGCGCTTCACATCGGCCGGAGCGAAGTAAAGCCACTGTCCCGTCTCCGTCGCCAGCGGCACAAAGCCGTTAACCAGCTCTGGCTGACGTCGTGACATCTTGCCCGTGAAGGTTTCGCCTGTTTGGGTGGTGATAGTGATTTGGTAGATGTCGGACATGATTACCTCTTTGCCTTGTCGCAGCTGTTGCCCTGCTTCTCAGAAGTGCTTAGCCACTTACGGCTTACCCGTCAGCAAGATGTGATCACCATCCTTGCGGGGTTACACAGATCATTATCGAAGCCCCTCAATGAAGAGCTTCTGCAATGTCATTCAGCCTTTACAGCTTCGATGCTGAATCCGTGAATGATGTTGAGCGGTACGCCATGGGTATCAAGGCCATTTTTAATAATCAGCACCCCATCACGAATGTCTGGCTCATTGGTGCTTTGCCAGCCGACTTCCTCAGGTGCCTTTCCAGAATCATACCCATCCTTGGTCAGAAGCATCACCTTCCAGCCTTTGATTAAAGTCCCCATTGCGCTATTTCCCCTGGGTCTGCTTATCCCATTCCTCGCGGAACTTGGATGGGTTGTCGAAACCTTCACTGCACTGGTTGGTTTTCATCACTTTGCACCCGATTCTTTTGTTTTCTGGCAGTTCGCCTGCCACGCTTTGTTATGCGCCAGGATGTCGCGTTTCGTCTGGCGGTCAAGAACATCAATGTCGTGATCAGTAAGGTAGATTGGCTTTACCCAGTCACAGGCTGTGTCAACCACCACCGGGACGCTTCCACGTGTCACGCAGCTCGCGATCAACATCGTCATCAGGCATGCGGTTAACATTCTGCTGTACATTGCTGGCCTCTTTCGTTGCTTCTACCCGGCGTTCGGCTGCTGACTCAATGGCCGAGGCCTTTTCTTCTGTGCGCTGCTGATCGGCTCTTTCTTCAGCCTCTTCACGCCCGCGAAAACGGCCCACACCAAACGCACCAAGCACCATCAGGATCGCAACTCCGATTGCCGCCAGTACTGATTTGAGCGTCGTCATAGGTTCACCCGCTCGCGCATCCAGCCATAAACGAATGATTCGTTAGCCGGCCGCTGTTCTGCCAGCTCAAGATACCGCTGGCCCTGGCTACAGTTCAGTGCACGAAGCAATACGATTTCTCCTTCGCCGCCTCGTTTCGCCAGGAAGGACTTCAGCGCGCTGATGCTACGTGGGCCGATCTGCCCGTCGGCGATCAGATCCGGATAGAACTGCTGCTGGTTATTGAAAACGTTCAACCAGCGCTGGAACCATTTAACCTGCACCGATGGCCCCATGTTCACACCGGTATCGCAAAGTTCGGCGGCAATGGAAGGGGATACTTCTGCCACCTGGTCAAAGCGCGGGCCATACCAGTAATCAGACTCAAGGATCGCCAGAGCCTGCTCACGTGTAAGGTTTCGCATATCACCGGTATAACCATGCGCGCGGGCAGTTGCCTGAGTAATTCCCCAGTTCGTTGGTCCGCCCTTATCATTCGGGTGATCAACATAACCGCCCTCTTTGCCGAGGATGGTATTAAAGATATCGTCTTTGGTCATGGCTATTCCGTAATGACGACCTTCGCCAGGTTCCCGCGTGCCAGCCACACCGCCATGCAGATGACGGAGTTAAGCAGCAAATCGCCGAGGTTAACCTGTACGTAATGGCCGAGCAGAATGTTGAAGGCGTTGAATCCGGCGGCAAGTATGACCAGGTAGGCCAGTACCGCGACACTCAGGCGATGACGCTTTCCCTCTTTCCGGAAAAACATCAGCCTGACCATGATTAAAAGGCAAACTATGGCGTTTGCATCCATCAGAAGAAGCTGCCATGTCATTTATCTTCCTCCCCCAGCCCCGGCATCTTCCCGCTTTTGGATTTGCGGAGAATACGCAGCAGGACTGCCACGGAAATGGAAGCAGTGACAATTGCACCGACAGCTGGCGATACCTCAATGCTGGCCGGTGGCTTCATCAGGCTTAACGGCGTGTTGATGATTCCGGCCATGATTTTCGCCATGGGTACGGAGAAGAACACGCCACTGATAAACGATATCAGCGCAAAGATAGCCTGCTTCCAGAGTTGATGGGGATCTGAGGTCAGAACGTATAGCGCCGTTCCGGCGAGTGATCCGAGCATCACTGCTGGAGTCGCCTCCGGAAACAGCGTGGCAAAGGTTACACCGACTGATGACGATGTAAGACCAACGCCTACGATAGTGAAGGTCTCAGACATATTTATTCCGTGTGTAGTTGGTTCAGGCCCTCGGGACGATTTAACAAGTAGGCGTGTCGATGATGGTTCCCGGAGCCTGAAAATAAAAAAACCAGCGACAGGCTGGCAATGTGAGGGTAAGGCAATGTCGGCTCTATGGCCGTAAATACCCTGGCTGGGTTTAGTGTGTGGCGATCGGACTCGAACCGATACTCAGGTTCAGCATTAGCATCATGCCTGCCCTGCTGGCTATGCCAGTTGATGCATTACTCTACCCATCTAACCCGCAAGCGGGAATTAAGTTACACCACAACGGACAGAGCACTGAGCATTTCGTTGGCGCTCCATGCTGCTGCGTGGGTTGGGTTATGAGCCCTTCACGCCAATGCTCTTTCCTGTTGTGCAGATACAAAAAAGGCCGCCTGAGCGACCTGTTTGTTGGTTTTCACCTTCACCGCATCATGAGCCCACGTATAAAGCCTTTGAAGCCTTCAGCGTGTCGCCTGTAATGCGATGTGCACTCATCAATGACATCATGAGCTGACACAAAACGAAGTGACTTGCTACCAACCTCTTTGTGCACTTTGTTTATGACGTTAAATATTCGAACACTAAAAGCATCATCCACCTTTCTGATTTCGTAACGATAGGTGATGTTGTTAGTGCCGCCAACGTAAAGCTGGAAGTTCTTCATGATGAGGCCTCTCTGTTTTAACTGGAGGCCACATTTTACATAAGTTAAAAATGATTTTTAACTTTTAAAGACTACTTGGTTTACATAAAGCACAAAAAACAAAGCCCCGCACGATGGCGAGGCTCTTAATTCTTTGTCGACAATCAAAGCTATGGCGACGATATCAGATTTACATGAAATATATGCGTTTCAGTTCGGTTTTGCAAGAGTTGCGTGCGAATTTGTCGCCTTTTGTTGTGAACGTGATCGCGTTACGGATATAAGCGCACCGCTATCGAGCCGCTTAAAGCTGTTACGCATAGCCAACCAGTGAGGCAGATAGGTTTCTGTCCAGGTGGATTTAGCCACACCCAGCAATTCTGCCAGCGCCTGGTATTCGTACGCCTCACGGCCAGCCAACTCAGCCTTAACGTCCTGCGCCGCCAGCCAAATTAGCTTCTTCAGCCGCTCCAGTGTCTTTCCGGCAACCTTCTTAGTTCCGAGCTGCTCCCGAAACTCGGCCCACGCCCACTGGGTTATCGCCACCTGGTACTCGAACCGGATGTTCTCGCTGTAGTTCCAAAGCAGCCACGCTTTCTGATGGTCTTCCAGAGACAGCACGGCGCGGCGCCAGGATGCGGTCACGAACTCCACCGGCCCAACCAGCGCGATGGATGAGCCTTTGGCGCGGGACTGGCTGCCACTCATCGCCGGGCCGTCGGGGTTAACCTTCCGGCCGGTGACCGGGTCGGTTATTTTCTTCCGCCCCCGGCTGCGCGCCGTCACAGTGAATTGTGCGTTTTCGGCGAAGGCTACCAGCTGCCCTTTCGTCGCCCCGCTCAGATCTGCGGTCGCCACAATGAGCTGCTGACGTACGTATTCCAGTTGCTGACTGTTCATGCGGCTTCCTTATGTGGCTGGTTGGTTTTAGTCTGGCTGTGCTTTGCTACTGGTGGCATGCAGGCGCGCTTAACGCTTTCTGCCTGGTACCGCAGGAAATCGGCGTGGTTCATGCGGCCTCCTGTCGGCGTGCCCGGCGTTTTTCCAGCGCGCGGGCTTTGCGTGTGAAAATGGATTTGATGCGCTGAAGGTATGGGATATCGAAGCGGCGCGGATCGTTATCAGATTCAAGGCGCTCGACACGTTCCTGTCCGATACGCTCAATCAGACGGATCCGGTACTCGACAGCATTGCCGCTCAACTGCCGGTTGCAGCGGGTGCAAGCGGAGTGGACGTTAAACACGTTGAATTTGAGATGCGATGCAGCGCCGCGCGAACGGTAATGGCTGGCGTCAATGGCGCTGCCTGTCAGGTAATTGCTCTTGCCGATGAGTGGATTGCCGCAGCTGACGCATTCTTTTCCCTCGTCCCGGATCCGTATGTAGCGGTTGAAGGCCGATTGGGCCTCTTTATCCCACTGAGCTTTAGTCTTGAATGACTCGCGCTTGGCCTTGCGACGCTGGCGTCCTGCCTTCTCTTCGGTGCGCTGGCGCTGCGCCGCCTTCTGCTTAGCGGCTTCACGGGCTTTTGCGGTCTGTTCTTTGCCGATCGCGCTGGCGCACTCGAATGAGCAAACTACCTGCCCGTCGCGTACCGGGTGGAACCACTGGCGACAGGCTTTATGGGCGCACTTGCGGCGCGGTAACTTAGCCATGCGCTCTCCTCGCCGCGAGACGCAGCCATTTCTGATCAACCAGGCGGGCGGTGTAGCCCTTCAGTGTCGGGATATCGGACGGCTTAATCGCGGGCTTACGCTTGCGGCGCGCCGGAACGTTGAAGATATGATTTGTGATGACGCGTGCGAGAGGATTACCCACGGGAAGCCCTCCACTCTTTCGCCCAGGCGATGCGCTTACTGGATGCCTCGGAGAACTTCACGCCGCGGTCGGTTCCGAACCAGTAAATCGCCTCGATGACGTCGACCATGTAGCGCTTGCTGGATTTGGATGTGCGGACGCCGAAATATACGCGGCCACCGTTGATGCCCGGGGCTGATTTCTGTTCCTGGTCCTGAGTCTGATTCACCAGAACGGTGATAAGGTCCTTCCATTCCTCGCGGGTCAGCTTTTCGCCGTGCCAGACAACCTGAGCAGACAGGTCTTTCAGCAGCGGCCACATCAGGCGGTTCTGCTTGTCGGTGCGTGTCTCTTCCCGGGCCTCAACAACGATCGGCGCGCGTGGGTTTACTGGCAGGGTGCGAATGTATGCGATGAGGTTGTCTTTAACGGTGTCGTTAACGATGCAGTAGTGCTGTTTCATGCGCCACCTCCGAGAGGTAACGCAGAATGCAGAAAATCGCAGGTGCATTTCTGCATCTGTGACAAGGTGAGGAGTTCAGATTGTGGTCGCATTTAAGTCCCCTTAAATGCGCAGAAGTCACCGGAGTTGTTCAGGCTCCGATGACATGATTATGGACGGTTGATTCAACAAAATCAACGTAAGAGAAAGGCCTCCGGAGAGGCCAATGAGTTAGTCGTCCACGCGTTTAAAGCACAGCGGGCAAACATCATTTCCACCGTGCTCTTCGTATGCGGCTTTAACGGCATCAGTCATCTCTTTAAAATTTTCAAATGGATGACCACCATTGCTTTTTTTATAAGCTCCAGCAGCGTATTTGTAGATGTCGGACTCTTCTATGCCCTCATCAACATAAGTGCTCTCATGATGAGGGCACTGTGTTAAAGCGCCAACCCTACCAAGCATCTCCAATGCCCAACACTCTTGTTTCATGCAAAGTTGATCGATACTCATAACGCCTCCTGTTGGTTTTACATCGCCAAATGAATGTACCACCAAGAAAGAGGAAAAGAAGCAGTTAAATTGTAAAACATGTGTATATATCAATGAGTTAAAATAGTTTGCTATTTTTTCTTACAGCCTTTCTGCGTCGAATGGGTTAGGCATCATCCAAGGTATGGCTTCTTCCAGTCCTCGCTGGTAGCAAGCCTTTCTATGGCCAGCAAAATCGGCAGATTTGATTCATCCGTGCTCTTCATGATTTCCCAGTGAAGCCGTTTTAACTCGTGAACTAACTGGCCTCTGTTTGTTTCCGCATCATTGCTGGCAAGCATCAAGCAGCACTCGCCAACAATTCGGCACGCTTCCCGATACAGGTCTTCTGACAGCTTCTCATATTCTGACATAAACAACCCCTCCACCATGAAGGGGTTTTATATCACATCAGTTTGCATCCTGCTGCTCAGCTCTCCGCGCTTCAGCGTCGTGATATCCCTGCATGTAAGCATCAGCAACGGCTGGGTCAATTCCTGCCTGAATAGCGATTTCGTCGATATACTCAGGCTCTGCGGCTGCCTTTTTCGCGTGCTCACGAATCTGCGCGATTAGCTCCTCGGCATTAACCTCAAAGCACTTCAGAGTTTCGCATCCGCCAACCTTGGCGCCGGAGATTCGATATCCACCATCGTCATTGCCTACGCAGAGTGAAAGGCCTCCAGCCTGATTATGAGAAATTTCAATATAAACATTGCCTGGCTTCAAATTAGACATTTTTAGCCTCCTGCTGCGGTGCTGCTGCGAGTACACTGCGCCATACATCGACGTTATGCAGGTCATCAAGAATCGCATCTGTCATTGCGTTGGTCATTGCTCCGGTCAAATCAATCGGAACCAGTTTCCAGCCATCCGGAATCACCTGAGAGTTGCCATCGGAACCCTGAAGCATGGCGGTGCGGAGGTTCCATACATTACGCAACCGATCTCTTGCGTCTACGTCTGTGTGATATGCGGTGTCGGTCGAGATTCCACAAACGTTGCAAGATATCCAGTTGAGGTTATCGTCGTCATAATCAAACTCAGCACGCCCTCCGCAGCATGGGCATGGAAGAAGTCCATTTTCATCAGGCACAGATACCGGCGCTGGCGTGGCTGGCGGGGCGGTGTAAACAGGGATAAGCCCGGCGTCTGGATTGGCCCACATCCATTCTCTGCCCATGCGCTTGTTATAAGTTTCGCCAGCACGATAGACGATAAAGTTATGGAAAGCGAACGGGTCGACATACGCAACGGCCTCCGCTTCGAGCGATGCCAGCGCCAATTTCATCGCCGCCAGCGCCATAGTCGCATCTTCGTTTACAACGCCGGGCACAGCATCGCGCTCTTCTTCAAGCTCCGCGATGGTCTTTAAAAGCCATTCTTTGGTAAGGGTAATCATGATGCTGCTCCTTTATCGGCTGCGGCACGTTCACGCAGTTCGCTTACATACTCAACCAGTGATCCGCCAGCAGGTATTTCGCACTCCTCGACTAACTGGAAATAGATATCGGCCGCAGCACGGGTATTGCTGTGCTTCGCGTCACCCATCGCGCCTTCACGAAGAGCATCGCGTTCGGCGGTAAGATTTGCTATTTGAGCGTCTTTGGCTTCCAACTCATCCAGCAGCGCCAGCACGGTGGCGGGATCTGCCGTTGCGATGAACGTGGCGTCGTTATCGTTTCTCCATCGTGAGAGATTGCAGGTATCATCATGCCGAACGGCAGCTCGCTTGTTATCGGTGGCAAATACCTCCAGCACGTCGTTGTCGATAAACGACACCATGGCCTGCCCATGACTATTAATCCACCAATTGCCAGGCGTCGCCTTCTCTGCCGCTTCACGCAATGCATGTTTGTCGATGTTGCTCATTGGACGGCTCCTTCAAATTGGTAAGAAATTTTAATTCCCAGCTTTTTAGCCATGGCATGCTCAGCGACGGCACCTTCCGACTCTTGCCACCCATGCAGCATGTGAATGGCGTCTGCGCAGCGAAGCATCGCCAGGCAGATGTCCATATACTCACGCTGAGATAAACCATCCGGGAGCGTGGCCGGATTTAATGCCACATGACCACCTGATAACATCTGCTGTGCTACTGCGTTAAACATCGGACGGTTGTAGTTTTCGTAACCCGTCATTGGTCCTGCGATGTAAATTTTCATACCCCTGCCCCCCCGTACTTGTCTGATAACTCGCCCATTTTCCTGTGGATTTCCGCAAGGTCACACCCTGCGCACCCCAGAGCTTCGGCTATGAGTTCTTCCTGCTCTTTGGATGGCCCGGTTTGCAGAATTTGATTAAGCTTCCTGTGCGATACGCCGCAGTGCCTGGCGATGCTGATGAGCGTTACACCGTTACCCTTCGCCATGGTCCTAACCATCAAGCGATAATCACTCCATTCGCTCATACCCCTACCCTCCCCCAAACCATCAATATCCTTCTCATCGCCGGACTGTTGCGGCACTCCTGGCAGATCACGTTCACCGACTCAGCACGGCGGCCAGTTTTCTTTTTTGCCTGTGCCAGCGAATAAACGCGGTGGCCTTTCGGGCCTTCAAACTTCAGCTCGCCAGAGTTAACCATCACCGAGATAACGCTGGAGATGCTCCGGTAACTGGTACCCATGGCCTCAGCAATTTGAATTGCTCCCAGTTTGCTGCCATCACTCAGTACAGACGCGATCCGCGCCGGATAGCTCTCATCGCTCACTCTTCGTGCTGCTGCACTGCTGAATGCGCCATTCATCGCCCGGTTCTTCAGGTGGAGAGCGCCAGCACCTTTTCGCCATTCCTGATAGTCAGCCTCACTGGTGAAGTAACCAAAGCCAGCCATGCTGAAAATCAGACCCAGGCCGCGCAGTGCAGCGATTTCCCGATCCAGCCCCTTGCCACTGATGCCAATCACCACGATGAGGTCAGCGCGCTTAACAGGCTGGTTAGCGCCCACGTAATCAACGATGCGTTGTTTTAAGCTGTCCATCTCACACCATCCCGTTCGACTTGTTGCGGTTGTACTTCGCCTGGAGCAGCTGGATCGGCGTAGGACCATGCTCGGCGGCAGGTGCGGCAATTGCCCGGCGTACAGGCGGCACTGGCTTACCCTCAGTGACGCGCTTCTCCCACATGTCCAGCAGATCGCCCGCCTCGCGAGCCAGCTCCCCATGCGTTAACTGACGCTCTGTGCTGCGGTGGCGCAGTTCTACGCAGATGTGGTACATGACCGGCTGCGACCAGGGGAATTGTTCGCTGGAGGTGAATTCGAACGAACGGTTACGCCAGTCCCAGTATTCGGCGATCACCTGGTCAACGGTTATGCCCAGCGCCCCGCCGCTCTGTTTGCACCAGGCGACAAACTGGCCCGGCGACGGCAGGAATGGACGCTCCTGGCGGCGGGCAATGCGCATACCGGCATCAACCTGAGCCATCGAGTGGATCCCGTTCTCCTGAAACGCCAGCAGCCACTGACGGCGGAATTCGTTCAGGTCGTCCTGAGTGCGGAAGTTCGCCATGCTGGCCGGGAACGCGGCACGCAGTTGGGTGAACAGCCCGTTGAATACCTGAGCCACCTGCTCGACCGGCGCGCGCTCCTGGTACTGCTCTGGCAGGTTGTGGGCCATGCGACTCATCTGCTCGCGGTCATGGTTACGCATCTGCTCTGCAAGAGATTTCATCGAATCACCCCATAGGCCCAGTCAGTGTTGTTGAAGTCCAGATCCGGCTTTCCGCCTCGCTGCACACCACCAGCACTGCGCTGCATCGTCAGCTTGTCCCACTGCTTACGCAGGCTTTCCGGGCTCAGGATGTTGGTCTGCCAGAAGTGGTGTTTGCTTGCCCAGTCGTACAGCGCGCAGATGTCCTGGTGCGACCTGTTGTCTATCTGGCGCATCAGGCGAACGGTGTTAGACCAGGAGGTCATGTCCGGGGCTTTGCAGGTTGGGTTAATCAGCTTCACCCTGGTGGAAATCCACTGGGCAGTTTTGAGGTCTTCAGCCGATCCCCACTTAGCACCGGATGGTGTGTAAATCGCAGCTTCTGGATGAGCTGATAAAAATTTCTTGAGACGTGCGTCAGAGGATTCGTCAGAATTCTCGGACGATAAGTTATTTATATTCTTGTTATTACCTTCTTGTTCATGATGTTCGGGGAATTGTGCGGCCTTATGTGCGGTATACCCATCTGAACCCGCGCCGTTACTGGCTTCATCATGTGCGCCTGTATGTGCGGCTTTATGTGCGGGTAAATCGTCCATTTTTTGAGCATATTCGACGTAGTTCGTGATGGTGATCACCCTGCCTTTTCGCTTCTCTCCTTCGATGGAAATCATCCCTTCGCGGACGAAAACAGACAGCATTCTCTCCACTGCGTCGCGGCTTGTCGGGTTGCCCTGGCGGTCACACAACTGAAGGCCTAGATCCGCAGCAGTGACGACCAGTTGACCGGGTTGCAGAGGCCATTGCTTGCCCTTGAAGAATGCCGTGTATGGCTGTCTGGCTGCGTCAATGAGCAGGTTCTCCCACAGCGCGCGCAGGAAAACATCCTTAGCCCAGGACTTCTTCTTGATGCTCCGGTACAACGGGACGTAACCAGATTTCTGGTTCTCCATCCTGTTGCTCCTTGCGGCTGAGTGCGCCGCGAAATTTGCGTAAGCGACGTTCGACACAGTTAAACCTCCTGCGCCTGGCGTTTTTGATTAGCATTTGTCATAATGACCTCGCACTTGTTATCTGCATTTGCACCTGAAAGTCGGTTCTGTTCGCGCAGACCGGCTTTCGCCATTTTTGTAGTTCTCACATAACCCCCAGCATCGACGTAACCATCGTCATCAGAGGGCCTACCTGCTCCGGCATGAGGCGGAACAGCGACGCTATACCCTCGCTTACCTCTTTCAGCTTCTGATGCTCTGGAGCGTCCAGCAGCACGGCCTGTTTAGCCTCAGCGAGTTCTTTCTCGGCTTCAGCCAGACGAGACATTTTGCAATCGGCACCGATAAGGCGAGTGCGATACTCAACAGGCAGCACGGCCATGATTGCGGGCGTCAGCTGGCGCACGTTCTCGCGGTACTGCTCGGAGTCGAAGCGATTATCCAGGAAGCGAAACAGTTTCTGGCGCGCCCGGCTGATGTCTTCCGGAAAGCTGATGGCGGTACCGCCCTGCTCCCGGTATTCGTTAATGATCAGCGCCGAAACGACGTCCTGATTGTCCAGCGCCGACGACCATGCCCGGACCGCATCGCGGATCTTTTCGTGGTCTGGCGCCGCTTTAGCTTGAGCGCGGTTTATCATCGCTCCCGGGTGTAATCCGGTATTGTGTTGATAAGTAAGTGATTGCATGTGCTATTCCTGATGTTCCTGCTTCTTGCTATGAGGAAAATCGCGGTATTCGACCGCCTTCACCTCGCCAGTAGGAAGCTTGTTGATAAAAATCTGACGACCAACCCTGATCGCTTTACTAATTGCCGTTTGGTGAACGCCGATGGCATCAGCTGCTTTGGCCTGACCTACCTCGCCAACAAACTCAGCTAAAGAAATTTTCATGTGGTTGCTCCATTGAGTGCATAACCAAACAATACCAGAAGTATTACACAAATCAATACTTGCGGTATTTTTAAAATATGAGCTTTGGTATTAATATCTGATAATGGAAAAGAAAAAGATTCTCACCCCCGCTCAAGTGGCTGATTCACAGCGTTTAAAAGCCCTTTACGAAGCGAAGAAAAAAGAACTGGGTATTACTCAGCAATCCATTGCGGACGCGCTGGACATTTCTCAGGGTGCCGTCGGCCATTACCTCAATGGAAGGAATGCCTTAAATACAGCGGTAGCATCGGTCTTTGCCAGGCTTCTTGGGGTTAGTGTCTCTGATTTCAGCCCGTCACTTGCGAAGGATATCTCTGATATGAGCTCGGTGGCGTCGGAAAATACTTCTTTCGCAGGGCATTATTCACCTGGCTCAAAATATCCGGTGATTAGCAAAGTTCAGGCGGGCGCCTGGTGTGAAGCGGTTGAGCCGTACACCCTAAAGGATATAGACCTTTGGCTTGAATCAGATGCTCACATTCAAGGTGAGGCATTCTGGCTACAGGTAGATGGTGACTCAATGACAGCACCGGCGGGTCTTAGCATCCCAGAAGGAACCTTTGTCCTCTTCGATACTGGGCGCGAGGCGATCAACGGCAGCCTAGTAATAGCAAAGCTATCCGATTCGAACGAGGCAACATTTAAGAAGTTAGTGATCGACGGTGCGCAGAAGTACCTGAAGGGTTTAAATCCACAGTGGCCATTGGTAGCGGTGAATGGTAACTGTCGAATTATCGGTGTTGCAGTAGAGACGAAGATGCGGCTGGTTTAGATGTTTGGAGAGTGTGCGATAACTGCATCATCAGAACGCGAAGATTCCGTCTCTCAAAGCAATTATTTTGTATAAAAATTTAGCCATTTAACATTTACAAAAGGACTGTAGAATGTCTAACGACCAGATTCTATCTAATGCTGATATTACAATAAAGCGTCTCGAAGAGATTTTTGCAAACGCAGGCTTTAAAACTGAGAGTTTTGAAAACAGGATCGTCATCAATCATGAAGGAACCGTTGCATCGGTCTATCTAAGGTCTGACGTTATAAGCATATTTACGTCCTTCCAAGTTAAGCCAGAAGTGAATATTGATGATTTTAAAGACAAGATTTTAGAACTAAACAGCGCCCACTCCCTTAGCAACTCCAGCCTCAATGAGGCAAAAAACAAACTCGTGATCTCAATGACATATCTGACAAGCGTTGGTGTTTACATTCCACATTTTATTTTCACAATAAATGGATATTTCGCTTTTCAAACAATCAACTTTAAAAGAATAGATTGCTCAGAATTCATCGAGTAAGGGTGCGATATGATAAACCCTATTGAAAACGCATTTAATGAAATAGCCTCGCTTCTTGGTAGTGACGAGGAGTCTAATCACATATCGATGACGATCAACACCTCTCCAGAGTGCTATTTAGAGGCAATTGAACGGTCTGAAATTGAGTACGAACGCATAAGGAATGACACTACAGATATTAATAAAATCTGTAACACTCTCTCAAAGACTGAAGACATAGTTGAAAGGGTGAAAAATCATATTTTCTTCGATGATCATGAGATAGTGTATCAGGACAATACTAAACGTTATGGCAGGCTCGACGCAGACCCGGAAATAGTAAATGCTTGGGATAGACTAGCCTGCAACCTACATATCAGTTCTGACGTAGAGTTTTTCGCGCACGAGGAATATGAGTCTCATATAGAAAAAAAAGATGGACTCACCTATAATGAAGCTCACAAGAGAACGATCGAAGCCGGTTTTGTATGGAATCTTAAGGAGGAATGATATGGGCTTTTATGTTCAAATTCAAAAAAAATCCTCTGATGGAAAGACATCTAACTATGTGTTTTTTAATGAAAATGGCAGTGGAGAGTTCAGCGTAAACGAACAAAGCGGTAAGATTGACTACTACTGCAAAATGCCGAATGACGTGAAGAATGTTTATTTTTCTCGTGCAGCCTTTAAAGTCATTAAACACTGGCAAACCAGTGGAAAACTTCCTGATGCAGAGGTGTGGGCATCCTGAATCAACCCGGCCACCGCGCCGGGTTTTTATTGCCCACCCATAAAGCCATCACCCATTCTGCCGATAACTATCCAGCCTGAAGCTGATAACAATAACTATCGCAACACTACCTGCCCGCCCCGTGCGGGCTTTTTTTATTGTCCCTTCGGCACTATATCGGCTGTATCCCTGCTCACGCCCTTACCTATCACGTTTCCTGTTTCCTTCCGGTACTGCTCCAGCTTGTCGATGATGTTTTGCTGGGTCATGGGTAAATCAGCCAGTGACAATTCCATGACCGCCCGCCCCATCGCCTGAATTTTCATGCTTATACGCTCTTCATCCAGAACCATGCACATCCCTCCTGCTGTTTTTTTAAGCGTAGCACTGGTATTTACAAAAATAAAATCACATCAAATTCATACTCTTAGTATTAATCAAAGATTTATTAATACTAGCGGTATTGCTATATATTAATACCGCTAGTATTGTTAACCCATCGAAACGAAACATCGACAGCTGAGCGAAGTTAGCCAGCGGCGAAGTGGAGATTCGGTCAGTCGAACGGCGCGACAGTAAACCATGCGTCGGACGCCCGGCGGGCTCAGGGAGAGCGGCAATGGTGCGTAACTGGAATGTTTTGGGATTGGATGAATGCGCAGGCTGATGCGCAGTGGGACGTGGCTGACTCACAAGGATGGCTCAAGCGAATAAGCAAGCTCGACGCCGCCGAATAAGCGCCTTATGCCGGAGATCAGCGCCGGCCATCCAATCACCAAAGCATTTCGATTCATCAACCCACGCAACAAAGGAGCTTCTATGCGACGGCAAAGCTATATCGCTCACAAATAATTGGTACCACAAATGCTTTCGGAAACCCCGGCGATGTCGGGGTTTTTGGTGAGTGCTTTGGGCTGGCAGACGGTTATCAGCTAGTTGGTGAGGTAATGGCTCACCAAGGCGACGACGGCCTTCCCTGCTTCATTGTGGGGAGCCAGCACCAAAGCATTTCTCCCGCATCAGCGGGTAACGACAGAGGGTAAGGGTATGTGTAAACGAATTGATGGGGAGATTATCCGGGGCGTCATTAACGACCCTCGACTCTTCTCAGGAATCGAACGTGTCAGAAGCGGCAGAGTTCAGATGTTTGGAAAGCGGATTGTCCAGGGTGGAAAGTGCATCCAGGAATGCGACTTTGAAATCACGCCACCAGAAAGGAGTTGGTACTCAAAGGAAATTGATGGGGTTTGGCATTGGGTTGAGGGTTGTGATCATTGCAATGGCTCACCTATTAAATGGGCCTATGTTCGCTGTGACAAGCATGATGTCTGCGTTGATTGCGGTGTAGATAGAGAGCGTGCAGCTAAATCTCCAGGCATTGATGGAATTGGTGCTGTTTGGGGTTGCAGTGACGGATGGCGTTGCAATGACTGTCAGGAACAAATTAACAAAAAGCGTCTTGCAGAAGCAGAGGCGCGGATCGTTCCTGATGATGAATATGATGAGATGGATTTTTGGCACGAAGATGAGGCTCGCTGCCCATGGTGTAAGGCTGAAATTTCCACCGATGAATCATACGACGCCTGCCAAGAAGAGCATCAATGCCATGAGTGCGAGCGCCACTTCAAACTGACGGCTGAGCACTCCGTGACCTGGACAACAATTCGAGCAATCAAAGCCGCCTAACCAGCGGCTTTTTTCATACCTCAGTCGCTTCACCGAGGCGGCTTAGTTATGACAACCGGCGGCCATCCACCGCCCTCACATTTTTTTGCAAGCGCAGAAGTCTTGTATTAACCGTTCCGTTCGCCGCGATAAGGCCAAGAGGAAATCATGGTAAACCAGCAGCAGATCAGAGAGGCCCAACGGCTCGCGTCGTTCGCGGTACTCCATCGCAATGCTCCGGCGTGGGAAGAAGCAAAGCGCCTTTACGCCGTCGCCATCGGGAGGACTCTTCACTGATGGAAACTTTATTCGCGCTCGTCCTGACCGTGGCAATGACCAACGGTGATTATCAGGACGTCATTCTCGGCGTTTACGACAGCCAGCAGGAATGCAGCCAGGCAGCTACTGAGCAGAAAGTAACAGCTGAATGCTGGCCGGTAGAAAGCATCCTCCGCAACGGCGAGTTCCCGGCGAAATCCATCGCGCAGCACTAACCCCCTATTCAACCGATCGGCCTGGCTCAATGCGGGCGGGATCTGCACATCCAAATTTCAGGAGTTCAGCCATGAACGCATACCTCACTTACGACCGCATCGAAGATCGGCGCTGGGCTGAGCAGCAGCTCACCGACGAGAAAGAGAAGTGGATCGACGACCGGGCGCAGCAAATTATCGACATGATGCCGAAAAAGCCGTCCGGCCTCTTCCACTTCACGATCCCGATTGACTCCAGCCCATACGAAGGGCTTCGCAGCGATAAAGCTGGCGAGGCCTACAACGATTTCATTTCGGCAGTTGCTTACGCCCAGGCGGAATACGACTGGGAGCACCGTACCGGCTGCCCGTTTTAAGGATGCATGAAATGTCTGAATCTAAAACCCACTACCGCAAAGCTTTTGACTCTCCATACCTGAGCAGCGCCGACATCGTAGAGCCAACCGTGCTGACGATCGCCCGGGCAACGTTAGAAAACGACAAAACAAAAAAATCCAAAGACGTTTTTAACACCGCTTATTTTGAAGAGCGCGAGCTGCGCCCCGGCGAAAAGCTTAAGCCGATGATATTGAATGCCACCAACAGCAAGATGCTGAAAAGCATCACCGGATCACCTTTCCTTGAGGATTGGGTTGGCGTGAAGGTCACTGTTTACGTCGATAAAAATGTCCGGTTCGGAAAGGAATCGGTTGAAGGTCTCCGCTTAAGCCCGGCGCGCGTCACGAAACCGGTGCTTTCGCCGGAAAAAAAGCAGGCATGGAATAACGCTAAAGCAGCTTTCAAACGCGACGGCAACCTTGATGCAGTGCTGGCGAGAATGGACATTTCTCCAGAGCATCGCCGCCAGCTTGAGCAGGAGTGTTCATCATGATATGGCATGACGTCGAGCAAAATGGTGAAGAGTGGGATGCTCTTCGCCTGGGTAAGGCCACCGCTTCAAACTTCGGACTGATCATGGCTAACGATGGGAAGGCATTTGGCGAACCAGCCAAGCGTTATGCCCTTCAGTTGGCTCTTGAGCAGATTAAGGGTTGCAAGTCTGAGTTTGGTTTCTCAAACGACCACATGGAGCGCGGGCACGAACAGGAGCCAATTGCCCGCATGCTGTACGAAGAGATGAACTTTGTCGACGTGGATAACGGCGGGTTCTTTGATCACGAAACATACGGAGACAGCCCCGACGGCCTCGTTGGCCAGGACGGGCTCGTTGAGATTAAGTCGGTCATTGCCGCCACTCACTACACCACCCTCACCCGCGGCTCCTTCGATCCGGCATACAGATGGCAACTGGTCGGTCACCTTGATTGCTCCGGCAGGGATTGGGTGGACTTCATCAGCTACTGCTCAGACTTCCCGGACGGTAAGCAGCTCATCGTCTATCGCCTTACAGCTGCTGAATGTGAATCAGAAATAGTCCGGCTTCGCGCGCGCAGAAAAGACTTTCTCGAACTTGTTGCGGACACGAAGCGCCGCATTCTGGAGCTCGAATGAAACGCACACCTTTCTACCGCAGGCCCGGGCGAACCGGGCAATTCTCCGGCCTCCGTGAGCGCGTTATCTGGATGATTCAGACGCGAGGGCGCCCGGTAACCGGCAGCGAAATCGCTGAGAAGTTTGGCGTAACGCTCATCGAGTTTAACCGGGTCGCCAACGGCATTACCCGCGGATCCGGACAGATAGCTCAGATCGTTGAGTCGGAAAAATGGCTCAACGAGGACGGGATCTGCGACCGGATATTCGACCTGGTCACGAAGCCAAAGGTCGTAACGCCGCAGGGCAAATCACGACTATTCACCCGGCGCGCCATAGAGCAATCGCAGGAAGGCAGACGGCAGGAGTGCATTGAACGTGCCGCCCGCCGTAGCCGCCTGATTGCTCAGGGCCTCTACATCGACGAAATGGAGTCCATCCTATGACTCACGCTCACGACGAAATCAGGGTTGGCACACTATGTCTTCCCTTCATTGGTAACGGCTGGCTAATGCCATGGGGTGAAGTGGTCAGCAATCCATTAAAGGCGCAGCGGCTCGCTGAGGAATATCGGGAAAGGCAGGAGGCGGCATGATTCATTTTCACGGCGGCCCTATTACGCCGGACACATGCGCACTGAAAGCATGGAAAGGCCGTCATGCATTTATCAGCTTCGCCAACCCAGCTCAGATTAACCTGGCATCGGAAGTAACCCAGTCATTCGCTCTGGATAACGGCGCGTTCAGTTTCTGGACAAAGAATCGTGTTGTTGACTGGAACGAGTATTATCGCTTCGTTGAACGCTGGGGTAACCATCCTCGTTTCGGGTTTGCTGTTATCCCAGACGTTATAGGCGGCACCAGCGAAGAGAATGACGCGCTTATTGCTGAATGGCCTCACGGAAAAGTCGTAGGCGCGCCGGTGTATCACTTTAATGAGCCAGACGAACGCTTTATTCGTTTGTGTCATGAGTTCCCGCGCGTTTGTATCGGCAGCATGGGTGAATATGACGCCAAGCGACCAAGTGCGTGCCGGGCGAAACTGCGCGACCTGATACGCCACGTAGTCGATAAAAACGGCTATCCAATTACGAAGCTTCACGGCTTGCGCATGCTGAATAAAGATATCTTCTCCCACGTTCCGCTCTCGTCAGCTGACAGCACAAACGTAGCTCGCAATATCGGTATAGACAAAGTGTGGAATGGTTCGCCCTACGCGCCGGCAAGCAAAGAAACACGCGCTGCGGTGCTGGTCGAACGCATTGAAGCCTTTAACTCTGCAAGTTCACTGAATTACGACGCAGAACGCGATCGGTTCACACCACAACTGGCATTCGAGGTTTGATATGACCGATTACACCGGCAGCAACACTCCAGCAGAACAGCGCGACCTCTGGCGCACTCCACCAGCCCTATTTGCTTCCCTTGATGCTGAGTTCTGCTTCCAACTTGATGCCGCAGCAGCTCCGCATAACGCGCTGTGCCGGAAGTTCATCACCGCCGAGCAGAACACGCTGGAAACGTCCTGGGCTGATTACCTGAGCATTCCCGGCTACGTCTGGCTTAACCCGCCGTACAGCGACATCACGCCATTCGTGAAGAAGGCCGCTGCCGAGAGCGCCAATCAGATCGGTACGGTCATGCTGGTACCGGCAGATACTTCGGTTGGCTGGTTCAAAGAGGCTATCCAGACCGCCAGCGAGGTTCGTCTCATCACCGCCGGGCGGCTGGCATTTATCAACCCGGTCACCGGTAAGCCAGTCAGCGGAAATAATAAAGGCAGCATGCTCATTATCTGGCGACCGTACCCGCGTACACACTGCCACTTCGCAACTGTGGACCGGGACGAGCTGATGGCTTTCGGGGTGAAACTTCTCGCCCGCCGGGAGGCCGCATGACGCCAGCAAATGAAAACGCCATCCGCGCAGCCTGCCGCCGCTGCACCGAAGAAATCCAGCAGGCAATGCGCAAGAAGTCAAAGCCAAACTGGAACGGTACGGTGCCTCCCATCATCAACAAGCATCACAAGAAAATAGAAGCTCTGGGAGTTAGCCTCCTGGAGTTCGTCGTATACACAGGGCGGCTTAATCGCCGCTTCGGAGTGGAATCGTGACCAAATACGCGAAACTGGATAGCGAAGTGTTAAGCGCTATCGGCGCTCAGCCTACCTCGTTTTCTGAACTATTTAGCCCTTCCGTCAGGCAGGAGTGCCTCGTCATTGCTGAAGCAGAAGGAAAGCACCCGATGGACGTCTTCCGCATCCTTGATCGCCGACTCCAGTCACTCAGGAAGCTTGGCGTCATCCAGCACGTCAAAGGCAAGGGGTGGATACAGCCATGACATCGCAAATAACCAGGTCGCTAAAGCTGCCTTTTTTATTGCTGGCGTTCACATTCAACCGAATTAACCGACAGTTCCGGGAGCATTGACCATGGCCGATATCATCGACACAGCAGCAGAGATTGAAGAGCTTCAGCGTAACGCTGCCCTTTCCGCTCACCGAGTGAACCGTAACGACGTATCAGCTGAGCGTTGTGAAGAATGCGACGAACCGATTCCCGAGCCGCGGCGCGCTGCCGTTCCCGGCTGCCAGACCTGTGCGGATTGCCAGAGCGTCATCGAATTGAGGAATAAGCAGAGGGGGATTTGATGGATTACAGCAAGTTGAGTGATAAGGAAGTTAATCGAAAGGTTCAGATAGCTTCAAGACTAATTGGTTCAATGACGGGTAGAGGCGTCCTAATTGTCAGGGATGGAAAGTGGGAATTCTTCGATCCGTGCAATAACCCGGCAGATGCATGGCCGATTATCACCGCAAATAAAATCAGCATTTACGCAATGAGCGAAGCGGACAAAAGAGGCGGTTGGGGGGCCGAGGCTTTTCATCCCAACGATGCATATAGCTTTAACGATAACCCACTTCGTGCCGCAATGATTGTCTTCCTCATGATGCAGGAGTCAGCCAATGTTCAGGATAATACAGCCTAATACCTGGCATGCCGATCCCCACGGCGCGCCCTGCAAAATCCTCCGCGCTACCCACGAAGTCATCCACTACATCCGCAACGGCCGCACCTGCATTGCCAGCATGGGACGCTTTAATCAGGATTTCGAGCCGCTGACCAAAGCAGAGGCCGAGCGGATCGCTGAAGAAATCGAAACAGCATAACACCTGAAGAAGCTGCGCGCCCAGCGTGCGGCATAAGGAGAGAGCGTGAAACCTTACGAATCGAAGAAATCACAGTTCACCAGAAACCTGATCCGGCGGCGCCACGCTGAATGGTCAGAACAAACCTTCGGCAACGTCGGCCCCATTGGACCACTGAAGCACCTTTCGAAAGAGGCGCTGGAAGCTGCTGCCGATCCTGGCGACCTCAGCGAATGGGCTGATTTGCAGTTCCTGCTATGGGACGCACAGCGGCGCGCCGGTATCACCGATGAGCAAATCACCGCGGCGCTGGAAGAAAAGCTGAAGGTGAATATGGCGCGCCAGTGGCCGGAACCGAAAGACGGGGAGCCGCGCCTCCACATCAAAGCATGACGCAACTGATAGCCAGTTATGAGCTGGCTATTGGGTGCGAAAGCGCCACCTCGTGATCCCTTTTGCCCGGCCCTGCGCCGGGTTCTTTTTGCCTGGAGGAAATACATGGTTGAGGCAAAAACACTGACAGCCAGACAGGCGGCAGAACTACTGATCACCTCACCGAGAACTGTCTACCGGCTTATCGACTCGGGGCAGTTGGCCGGGAAGAAGATCGGGAACAAATACCGAACGACCGACGTCGCCTGTATTGCGTATTTACATGACCCGCGCGATCCTGTTCCTGCGAGCGCGGGTGAACATAAAGGAGAAATTTTATGTCAATCACCCTCAGAGGCGGCGTCTGGCACTGTCATTTCGTTACGCCGTCAGGGAAAAGAATTAGACGATCTCTTGGTACGGGGGACAAGAAACAAGCGCAGGAGCTGCACGACAAGCTGAAGGCTGAAGCGTGGCGGGTTGATAAAATTGGGGAACTACCGACGAGGACGTTTGAGGAATGTTGCATCAGGTGGATCCGCGAGAAGGAGCATAAGCGGTCACTCGATGACGATAAGACCAAAATCGAATATTTCCTGCGGCATTTCTCTGGCCGGGATATTTCGACCATCACGGCGGACCAGGTAAACGAAGCAGTTTCGAAGATGGTCAACCGCAAGCATATTCAGGTGTGGGAGTCGCGCCGGGACGCGGCTATACGCCGGGGGAAAGAACCGCCGCCGTATGTTGAGAAACCGGTAAGCCACGCCACAAAGAGCCAGCACCTTTCGTTCATGCGATCTCTGTTCAAGGCTGCGGCTAATGACTGGGGCTGGATTAAAACGCCCCCGGTTATAAAAACCAAAAAGCCGATCAGCAAACGCATCCGCTGGCTGACCAGGGACGAGGCAGAACGGTTAATTGCCTGCATGCCGGAGTCGATAAAGCCGGTGGTGATATTTGCACTGGCAACCGGCCTGCGCCGCTCCAACATAATTGATCTGGAGTGGCAGCAGGTCGATATGCAGAGAAAGGTTGCATGGGTAAATCCGGAGAACGCGAAGGCGGGCAAGGCTATCGGCGTGGCTCTGAATGATACCGCATGCAGGGTATTAAGGGATCAGATTGGTAAAAGTTCAAGGTGGGTATTCGTTCACACGAAGCCATCAACGCGCCCGGATAAAACTGTCACTCCGGCGGTCAGGAAAATGCGTGTGGATGATAACAGCGCCTGGCGAATTGGCCTGGCAAAAGCGGGGATTGAGGATTTCCGTTTTCACGACCTCCGCCATACCTGGGCAAGCTGGTTAATCCAGTCCGGCGTTCCGCTGTCAGTTCTTCAGGAAATGGGAGGCTGGGAGTCAATCGAAATGGTCCGTCGATACGCTCACCTGGCACCGAACCATTTAAGCGAACATGCACGGAAAATTGATGCCATTTTTGGCAACCATGACACAATTACGACACAAGGAGAAAATCAGGCTGGTTTGAAACTGGCGTAAGTGCCTGTTTTTAAATGGCACGCCCTGTAGGATTCGAACCTACGACCTACGGCTTAGAAGGCCGTTGCTCTATCCAACTGAGCTAAGGGCGCACGGAGAAGAGTGTACTTCGCGGTGGTGAAACGCCTGGAATTATACGGTCAATGCGTAGTGAGTCAATGCCTTTTCCGCCTTCTCTGGCGATAATGACTAGCTGATTGTAAATACGGCTGTTTTTTCAACATTTATCCCTCTTTTACGGGCTGCGAAAAGGCTTAGCCGCTTTTAAGTAACGCCTGCTGTTTTCCTGTTTACTTCACCTTCACACTGTCCTGCGGTAACCCGGCCGCCTGGAGGCTGGAAGTGAACAGGACGACGGAGTGACAGCGCCAGACCAGACAGGTTTTCCCTCGTGCGTGCAGCACATCTCACACGATATTACAGGCATTAAGCTTGAACCCATTGTCGCCCTCTCATCTTCGCGCACGGTGGGGGCCGAAGTGCTCAGTGTGCTGTCGCCGCATCAGCAAAACGAAAGCTTTTTCCAGGACTGGTCCGCCGCCCGGGCGCTTATGCTGCTGGAAGCACAGATCGCCGCGTTAAAAAAACCCTTCCCCTGTGACAACCTTTTCATAAATTTGCCGATAACCGTTCTGACCATACCGGAAATGTTCCAGCGTTTACTGCAACTTAACAGCCCACCGCTGAACATTGAACTCGTGGAGCCTGCCTCGTTCTTTACACTCTCAGACCCGGCGCGTCTGAGGGTGAGTTGTGCGCTTCAGCAGTTGACCGCGCGAGGACACCGGATCTGGCTGGATGATATTGATGAAGCGTCAGGACAAGCATTTTTATCCTGCCGCCTGCCATTAAGCGGAATAAAAATCGATAAGATCGCTTTCTGGCGTTTACGTGAAACGCAGGCGCTGACACAGCTGGTCACCCTTTGTTCAAAAATCGCTGCGAATGTGCTTATTGAAGGCATTGAAACAGAACGGGACCGTACTTGCGCGCTTCATGCTGGCGCGCGCTTCGGTCAGGGATATTATTGGCCATCCTGGAGATGGCAGGAGGACTGAACGGTCATCGCCAAGAGGGAAGCTATGCGAATGACAGTGCGCCGTTACCGGCGTCGTCGGACAGGAAGTGATTCACTGGGTTCTACGCACTCGCCTTTTGCTCTCCCATTTTTTGATCGTCTCGAATATTTGAGCCAGTCAATCAACCAGACCCGCAAAACCGATGCTCCCTTTATCATTCTGGTCACACAGGATAATTTTTTCCGTTCCGGTTTACTGAGCGGGCAGTCGCCCCTGAGCAATTGCTGCGACTATTCCACGCTGGAAGCCGCCCTCAGTGATTTAAATCACTGGCCTTCATCGCGTCTGGTAATAGACATTGAGAGCCGCGCCTCGCCGCTCATCGACCTGCTGGACCGATTACGCCGCCACAGCCTGTTCGCCCCCTACCTGACACCCTACCTGCTCGTCCGCGCCGATGATTATGATGCTCGCCTGTTTTGTAAAGCGGCTGGCCCTTTTCATGTGCTTGAACGCCAGCTAACGGCGCTGGCTATGCAACAAACCTTGCTGGAAGCACCGTCACCGGCCGGCAACCGCAAAGAGTGGTTTTCACGGGATGAATGGCCGATCTTACAGGCGCTGTCGCAGGGGAGCTCCTTGCGGCAGATCGCGCAGTTACAGAACCGCCCCTACAGCCGCATTATTTACCGTCTCAGCTGCATCCTGGCGAAACTTGGGCTGAATCATCGTCATGAGTTGCTACATCTTCTCAACAACCTCTCAGATTTCACGTATTAACGTATTCAGTAACTTCTTAATTCCTAAAGACCTTTAGGAAATTACTTAGGATATATGTTAAATTTTTGTGTTTTTTAACAAAACTTTCGATTTTATAACTATTCCTAATTCCAGGTCTTAAACCATGCGAAATGCTGCCGGTACGCTCAACGAGAGTGATTTTATCCATGCGTTAAGGTTCTGGCGCTTCAGTTAACAGGATGATAATGGTGTAAAAACAAGCGATTCACCTGTAAAAGAATGCGATGAGAGGTGAAGAAAACAGCAGATAGTACTGTTCTGTTGTTGGGAACGGCAATTTGCCAGGAGGCGTTTGAAACGGAGAGATGACGCACGAAATGGCGGATTTCAGGGATGGCAGGCAGGCGGGATGCTGGTTGTCACAGCCTGCTCGCTGTTAACATTCGTTTAACATACAGTAAAATCGTTTATTTTTTGTTATTACATAAAGATGAAAGTGTGTGGTAAATGCAATATCAGGACATTTTTGCTAATTTTAAAAAGTTAGTGATTCAGATCCAGAACATAATAATCAGCAATATATGGATATTAATTTACAGGCTTTTCGGACAATACTTAAACGGTATAATAAGACGTGTTTGACACGCGAATAAGAAAAATCATTTTGCCATAACCAGCCTTATGAGATAACTGCGCTGAGGCATTGATATCACCACTACGTAAACAAGGATGCTTTCGCTCTTCCCAGGGACATTTACCGTACAAGGATCTGCGCAATTATCCTTCCGGCTTTTCGAGAGTTTTAACAAAACTCAGCATAACGCTTTTAACAATCTGAGGCATAAAAAATGAAACCGGCATCCGTTATCATTATGGACGAACACCCTATCGTCAGAATGTCGATAGAAGTCCTGCTACAGAAAAATAAAAACATCCAGGTCAAACTGAAGTCAGGCGACAGCCACGAGGTGCTTGACTGTATACGCAACCACCCCATTGACCTGGTCATTCTCGATATTGAAATGACGGGCACGGATGGGTTCGTATTACTGAAAAGAATCAGGAACTTAAATAAAGACATTAAGGTTCTTTTCCTCTCTTCGAAATCTGAAGCCTTCTACGCAGGACGCGCCATCCGCGCCGGGGCAAATGGTTTTGTCAGTAAGCGAAAAGATCTGGGGGAAATTTATAACGCGGTGGAAATGATCCTGACGGGCTATTCCTTCTTCCCCTCAGAAACATTGAGTTTTATAAACCATCTGGGCTCGCGGACGGGCGCCGCTGTGGATATGCCGTTATCGAATCGTGAAGTGACGGTTCTGCGATATCTGGCGAACGGATTATCTAATAAGGAGATTGCGGATCAATTATTACTTAGCAACAAAACAATTAGCGCTCATAAGTCTAATATCTTTTCCAAGCTGGGCGTGCAAAGTATCGTTGAATTAATTGATTACGCGAAAGCGCACGAATTACTATAATCCTACCCTCTCCCTGCAACATATAACCGTTACAGGGAGAGTGGATACGATTAATTATAATTAATCATGAAAGTTGCATCGGCGTCAGCCCGTCCCGGCTGCGGGTTATCCGCTGTGGCGATATAATTGGCATAAAACGACAGTTCGGCATTTCCCTGCGCATCTACCGCCACCGTCTGGCTGGCCTGCTGCAACGCGAGGCGCGTTTTATCCCGGTCGAGGATCTCCACGGCCACGTTGCTGGCCGCGCTGGCATCATTCAGCGCCAGCAGGCTGTTATCATGCCCGTCCATCTTCCCCGTAAATGTGACCGAAGCCGCCCCCGGCGGACATCCGGTCAGCTTCAGGGTGAACGGTACAGGCTGCGTCCGGCTCCCCGTTGTGCGAAGCTGTTTCGTGGGCCAGGTGCCGAGCGTGACGGTTTTATTGCTGTCGTCCCCCTCCGCCACGCAGGTAAAATCCACGATATTGCCGTAGAGCTGAATGTTAATTTCCCCAAGCGCCGTCTCTGCGTGTGCAGGGGAGCAAAGCGCAAAGAGAGCGACGGCTAAATACCGCATTCCGTTTCGCATACCTGTTCCTTAGTCGTAGTCGACGCGTAAATAGCCGCGAGAGGTAAAACGCCCCTCGGCAGGTTTTTTACCGGTTACGCTGACGGGCCACGCGCGGATCCCCACCTGCGCCTGAGCGCTGTCGTCCAGACGGAACGGGATTTTGCTGGTCAGGTTGTTGGGCGTCAGCGGCACGCCATTACTGTTGGCAATCACAAAACCCACATCCGCGTTATCGGAAACCAGCGTACTGCCTGAAACCTTCTCCGCCTCAACACGCATCGTGAGCATGGCGTTCGCCTCGACGTTGGTGCATTTGATGCCGATGGTTTTGCTTTGCGCTGAGATCCCCTCCGGCTTATTCCCGATGCCCGCTTTACTGAACAGGGAGGCGCCGATATCTCCGAAATCGAACTCCACCACATTCCCGGCATTAATTTCACAGCTCTGAGGCACCTGAATGGTCCCGCTGTAGCTGATGGTATAAACCGGCGTGGTGAGTGGATCCGAGGAGGTCGTGGTGACGTAAACCCGGAACATAGTCGCCCGGGGGATCACCACCATATTGATAAAGCGTCGGGTCACTTTAAGCCGGAAGACGAGGCTGGAATCCTGTACGCCAAACGGTTTGTTTTTAGACACATTCGGGTGGCTCCCCATCTGAATGTAGCTTTTGGGCGGATAAAACGTGCCAGCGTAGCTGTCGGTAATTTTCATCGCCCCGTCCAGATAGTCGTTTAGCTTCAGATATTGGTAGCCATCGCTGGTGCCCGTAACAGGGAAATCGGTAACATAGCTGCGCTTGGTGGTGTTCCCGGACGTTCCCTTAGGGCAGACGGCGTTGACGCCCACCCACTGGGACTTCTCGCTGAGCGTGACAATCTGCCCCACCTGGTTATTGGAGCTGTTAAATTTACCCGTCAGGTCGTAATACACCTCCGTCGGCACGCCATTTTCATTGACGCAGACCGTGGCGAAGGCCTCAGATAGCGGAAAAAACGCCAGCAGGGATAGCCCCAGATAATGGATTTTATTCACAGCGGATCCCCTTAAGTGTGATCGCCTGTTGCAGGCTTTGTTCTGGCAGGCTGTAGGGCGCACGACACTGGGACTGTTTCCCGTCTCCCCACTGAATCAGCAGTTCTCCGCTCAGCGGCAGCCCGCTCAGGTAAATCTGACCGTCATCTCCCACCATGCTGGTTACGCCGCTCTGCGTCTCACGCACCACCGCCCCAAACGGTACAGGCTGGTTATCACGCTTCACGGTGAGCAGCGCACGCACGCCGATGCGGGTGTCAAAACTGGCGCGCACCAGCGCACCGTTCGTCGGCACGACGCTGGAAACGTTATTTTCAATGTCGGTGTTGTTGCTCATGGTGTTGGTGTCGAGCGCCACGCGGTTGTAACGGTACACCGTGGCGTACGGCATCACCGCATAGCCACGCCAGTCTGTTTTGACGCCGGTCTGGTTTTCGACGCTCACGCCTGACGCGCCCGGCGCTTTGATCAAGACGTTGGTATCGCCCAGCGGCTGACTGAATGTGATGCCGTCTGAATGCCCTACCACGCCGCCGGAGAGCTGCCAGTTGAGGTCGTGCTGATCCCGGGCGTAGTTGTAGCCCACGCCCAGCGTGCCGTACGTCGCCTGCCAGTTAGCGCTGGCGCTGCCGCTGGCACCGTTATTGCTGGTGTGACCCTGCGTGACGCTGTAGTTCAGGTTACGATCCTGGAGCAGCGTTCCGCTGATCCCGGTCTGCCAGCTGGTATCACCGTCGCTGTTACGGCTGGCAGAGGCTGTGGCATAGGCCCGGTCGATCGCGTTATCGCGACGGTAGCCGTGACGGGTGAACAGGCTGAACGGGACGGAGACGTTGAACGAGGCGATCCGGTCGGTTCCGTCAATGCCGACGGCCTTGTTCCACGACCAGGATAAGGCGTAGCTGACCCCTTTCACCCCGCCCGCGTAGCCAAGCTGATACCAGACGTTGGATTCGCTGGTGCCCCAGTAACTCTGCTGGCTGCCCGACACGTACACCGAGCCGTAATCGCCGAGAGACTGGGAGATATTGAGCTGGAAACGCCCTTTTTTATTCAGCGTCAGGTTGTGATAGCTCTGCACGTCCGGCACGCCGTCATCGTCCTGATCGTCGCCATACTGGTAGCCTTCCATTGTGCGCCAGGCCACATCGTCGAGGGTGTAGAAGCCTTTGGTCGAGTAGCGATAGCCCAGCAGCTGGAAGTTGGTGCCGAATCCGTTAAGGGATTTTGCGTACAGGAACCGCAGGGACTGCCCTTCATGGCGGCTGTCATCGGCAAGCTGGCTGCGGGCATGGGTGAGATCAAGTGAAACCGCTCCCCAGTCACCGAGGTTTTTACCCGCGCCAATGGCGATGGCGGTATAGCGCGAGGCCAGCTGCGTTCCGCCGTATAGCGTGTAGCCGTCGGCAAGACCCGCAATCATCGTACCCTGAGTAAAGAACGGCGTGTCCTGCTCGCTGTTGCCGCTGCGATAGTCCCCTGCCACCAGATCGTATTTCCAGCGTCCTTCACGCTGGAGCAGCGGAACGGTGGAATACGGGACGGTGTAGCGCTGCTGGCTGCCGTCCTTCTCTTCCACCGTCACCTCCAGGTCACCGCTTGAGGAGGTCGGGTTAAGATCAGTTATCGCAAAAGCCCCCGGCTGCACATAGCTCTGGTAAATCACGTATCCGTTCTGGCGGATCACCACTTTGGCAGGGGTGCGGGCGATTCCGCGCACGGTAGGCGCGTAACCTTGCAGGCTGTCCGGGTACATACTGTCGGACGAATAGAGGCGACCACCGCGAAAACCAACGCTGTCGAAGACATCGTTACCGGTGTTGCTGTCGCCAAGCACCAGCTCGCTTTTCAGCGGGATGATCGTACGCTGCGCCCAGGTACCAATATTTTGCCAGCTGCTGTGCCGCTGGCCGTTGCTTTCGGTATAACGCCACGCGCCGTTATTGCGTAATCGCCAGGCGCCATAGTTCAACCCGCTTTGCAGGTTCAGATAGTAGCTGTCGTCGTCGCTGCCCCGGTTGCCGGTAAAGCTGTAGTTCAGCAGCGCGGCGGGGATGCCTTCATCCCACTGTTCAGGTGGAATATACCCGCGGGCGCTGTTTTGCATCGCCACCTGAGGCAGGCTGACGTTCAGGCGCAACGAGGCGAAGTTGAACGCCGTTTCGCTGCCCGGAATAGCCGTGGTGAGCGGAACGCAGGTATCGCCCTGCACGTTGCTCAGTTCCGGGAAGGCGGCGATATTGACGCCAAAGCGATCGAGCATCGCGCGCGTAATGCACGGCGACAAACCGCCCGCGACCGGCGGCGTGTTGTCAGCTTGCTCAAACCGCACGTCCTGCGTGCCGATAAACTCATCGTTACGCCAGATATCGACGCGATAGACGCCCGGTGCCTGCTGGTGGCCTTTTTCAAAACGCGACAAATCCGCCACGTTCGCCGTGTCATCGGAGAGAAACGCCGGGTTAAAGTAGCTTTCGCCCCAGCCAGCGAGTGGCCAGAGCGTTGCCATCAGTGCCAGCGCAACCGGGCAGTAACGCCATTGAGTGTTCATCGCCCTGTCTCTGCTCACAGGCTGACGCTACGCGCCGGCGTAATGGCGCCATAGTCATTCACACTCTGCCAGGAGAGCGTGCCGCTCGTAGCGGCAGGCAGCACCTGCTGCGCCGAGCTTTTAGGAGCAACCATCAGGTTATCCAGCGTCTGACCGCCGAGCTTCAGATTGACCAGCGTGACGTAATACGGCGAGGCATTGCTCACCTTAAGATGGTTGCCGACGCGCTCAAAGCGCAGCTGTGAGAGCGCCTCTTCCGGCGGCATCGCCAGGTTAGCCGGGCGAACAAACAGCTTGATACGTGACAGAATAGCCAGTTGCAGGACGTTGTTACCGTCCTGATGTTTTTTGCTGACGGAGGGAATCGCTTTGACGTTCATGTAAAAGAGCGATTCGCGATCGGCAGGCAGCGCCGGGCCTGCGTAGATAATGCGCAGGGTGTTTTCGCTGGCCGGCTCGCTGACAAACAGCGGCGGCGTGACGGCAAAGGTTTTTTCCTTTTGCCCGTTGGCATTTTCTATCCACGCGTTAATTAAATAGCGCTCTTGTTTATTGCTGTTGGTGATCGCCAGCGACGTTTGTTTGGCATCGGCCGGATAAATAACGCGCGTCGCGCCCAGCGCAATCCCGCCGGACGCATTCGCGCTGGCAGAAACCATCATCAAAATAAAAGCTAAAAACAGTCCAGGTTTAATCAGGGTGTTCATCACAACCGTACCTTTAATAATTAGTTCGCAGGCGTCAGGGATAAATCAACGTAAACCAGACATTCGACTGAATAGTGCCTGGTACAAGGTGTTCGGAAATTGCCCGGTAGCGGGCGCTGAAATGAAATACCAGCTCGCGGGTGTCAATGGGTAACCAGCTCACCGCCGTCGCGTTCGGGATGATCTGACGTTGCTGTTCGTCAAAAAGCGCCAGCCCGACACCACTGCTGACCGCATTTTCCCCCGGCCGCGATGTCGCCAGGAAAACCTGCGGGTCTTCTGTCGGTGTCACTCCCTGGAACTGGATCCCCACGGTGCGGGAGACGTCCACGCTGCAATCCAGCAGACGTACGGTGAAAGGCACATTAACCGTGGAAAAGCTGCCGACGCCGGAAAAGGCGTTTGTGCGGTATTGCCCCATATCCACGCGCATATTCTGGCTGTCCGGGGCCACGGCGCAGCCGCCGTTAACCAGCTCTCCCTTGAGGTGTACTTTGCCGCCGTCAATGACCACGGTATGTGCGTTTACCGCTGGGGCAATCGCAAGGGCGCACAGCAGTATCCCAGTCCTTGTCATCCTTCGCTCCCGGTATAGGCGATCAAAAGACCTCTTCCCTGAGGCCAGACACATCCCTGTACTCAGGCATTACTCGTATTTCATTACGAATGTTGCATCCGCGTTTGCCTGGCCCGGCTCGGTGGTCGCCGCCGTGGCTTTATAGCGCGCGGTGAAGTTCAGGGTGTTAGTCCCTTCAATCAGGTTCTGCGCCGCAGAGAAGGTGGCGCCGTCCGGGGTCAGCGTGGAGGATTTGCTGTCGAGGATCTCAATACCTACGCCCTTCGCGGAGTTGTCGTTGTTACCGGAGCTTACCGCCAGCAGCGTTTTGTCGGTGGCGTCGATCTGGCCGGTAAACGCGACAGCAGCGGTTTTCGCTACCGCAGGATCGCAGTCGTTCAGTTCGATGGTGAACGGAATATTGGAGGTGGTGTCACCCACTTTAGTGAATTTCGCGGTACGGTACTGGCCAAGATTAACCGTCTGCTCTGAAGAGTCAGTATTCACTGAACACGCGGCATTCACTAATTCACCTTTAAAATGCACCGTACCACCGTTTACAGATACAGGCGCTACCGGATCTTCTGCGTGAGCGGCACCCGCGACCAGGGCCAGAGTTGCAATAACAGTAGAAGCAATGTTGCTGAGTTTCATGTCTATTCCTTTAAAATGTAAATAACCCTTCCCGCGCATATTCGGGAATAAGAAATACGTTCAATTAAAAAATTGAAGGCTTATTTCGGAGAGGACAAAGTAGCTCAGGAATCTATTTCGTAATATGTCAAAACGCTGCCATTTTGCCAGGTCACATCCTAATCGCCTCTAAGAAATTGACCATGCCCTGAGAAGGGGTTTTGCGGGCCATCGATGAAATCTCGTAAAGGGTGACTGACAGCGGCGCTCGCTTCTGACAAAATACAGGCAATCCCCCCTTTCTAACGTTACAGACGGAATCTTCTCTCTGATGGCAGCAAAGATTATTGACGGTAAAACGATTGCGCAGCAGGTGCGCTCTGAGGTTGCGGAAAAAGTGAAGGCGCGTAAAGCCGCCGGATTTCGCGCCCCCGGGCTGGCCGTTGTGCTGGTTGGCAGCAACCCGGCTTCGCAAATTTATGTCGGCAGCAAACGCAAAGCGTGTGAAGAGGTGGGGTTCGTCTCCCGCTCTTACGATCTGCCGGAAACCACCAGCGAAGCGGAACTGCTGGAACTGATCGACACTCTGAATGCCGATAAAGAGATCGACGGCATCCTGGTTCAGCTGCCGCTGCCTGCGGGCATTGACAACGTGAAGGTGCTGGAGCGCATCGCGCCAGACAAAGATGTTGACGGTTTCCATCCGTATAACGTAGGCCGACTGTGCCAGCGCGCGCCGCGCCTGCGTCCGTGCACCCCGCGCGGCATCGTGACGCTGCTGGAGCGTTATAACATCGATACCTATGGCCTCAACGCCGTGGTGATTGGCGCCTCCAACATCGTGGGCCGCCCGATGAGCATGGAGCTGCTGCTGGCGGGCTGTACCACCACCGTTACCCACCGCTTCACTAAAAACCTGCGTCACCACGTCGAAAACGCCGATCTGCTGATCGTTGCGGTCGGCAAGCCGGGCTTTATTCCGGGCGAGTGGATCAAAGAGGGCGCAATCGTCGTGGACGTGGGTATTAACCGTCTGGAAAACGGCAAAGTGGTCGGCGACGTGGTGTATGAAGATGCCGCAGCGCGCGCATCCTATATCACTCCGGTCCCGGGCGGCGTAGGCCCGATGACGGTAGCAACACTGATTCAGAATACCTTGCAGGCGTGCGAGGAGTATCACGACGTAGAGGACGCGTAATCATGGCAACTTTTTCTTTAGGTAAACACCCGCACGTTGAGCTGTGCGATCTGCTGAAGCTGGAAGGCTGGAGCGAAAGCGGCGCGCAGGCGAAGATCGTCATCGCCGACGGGCAGGTAAAAGTAGACGGCTCGGTGGAAACCCGCAAGCGCTGCAAAATTGTCGCGGGTCAGACCGTGAGCTTCGCAGGACAAAGCGTGACCGTGACGGCCTGAGCTGTCTGATGCCCGGTGGCGCTGCGCTTACCGGGCCTACGTACTGTCTCCGTTTGTAGGCCGGGTAAGGCGAAGCCGCCACCCGGCAATTTCTCTCACAATCCCCTCACACCCATCACGGTTAATTATCGATCAACTTCAAATAATCACTATTCCCTCTGGCGAAATGTGAAAATTAAGTTGCGCGATTTTCAGACTTTCCCCACGATAAGTAGAACGTTCTACTAAAACGTTCTACTTACAATAACAGCGTGAAAAAAGCGCTACTCGGGGGAAATCAGCATGAGCCTGATATCAGGGTTTGTTAAATCGCTGTCTAAGTTATCGATGATTGGTCGCGCCTTAATGCTGCCAATTTCACTGCTTCCCGCTGCGGGCCTGCTGCTGGCCTTCGGCGATAAGTTCCATCTGCCGCTGATGATGAACGCCGGCGGGGTTATCTTTGATAACCTGCCGATGCTGTTCGCCATCGGCTCTGCCGTTGGACTGGCTTCGGAATCCGGCATTGCCGCACTCTCTGCGGCGGTCTCCGTGTTTGTCACCAACATCACCATCAGCACCGTGCTGAGCATCACGCCGGAAATGGCCTCTCAGGGCGGCAAATACGCCATGGTCGTTGGCATTCCGACGTTGCAGATGGGCGTCTTTGGCGGCCTGATCTGCGGTATTCTTGCGGCCTGGTGTTACAACCGCTTCCACACCATGCAGCTGCCGGAGTTCCTCGGCTTCTTCTCCGGCAAGCGCTTTGTGGCGATTGCGACGGCGTTTCTGTCGTTCCTGCTCGGCCTGCTGCTGCCGTACGTCTGGCAGCATATTCAATCCGGGATCGACGCCCTGTCCGTGGTGGTGAATGGAGATAACCAGGCGGCCTCGACCTTTATCTTCGGGCTGGTGGAGCGCGCGTTGATCCCGCTCGGCCTGCACCATATCTGGTATCCCTCCTTCTGGTATTCCTTCGGGGATTACACTACCCAGGCGGGTCAGGTGATCCACGGTGACCAGACCATCTGGTTCAAGATGCTGGAAGAGGGAGTGAAATCCTTCAGCAGCGACACCTACCAGAACGCCGGGAAATTCATGCAGGGCGAGTTCCCGCTGATGCTGTTCGCACTGCCCGCAGCGTGTCTGGCGATGTACCACGAAGCGCACACGAAGAATAAGAAAATCGCGGCCGGTATTCTGTTCTCTGCGGCCCTCACCTGCTTCCTGACGGGCATCACCGAGCCGGTAGAGTTCACCTTTATCTTCGTGGCGCCGATCCTTTACGTCTTCAACGCCATCATGGCGGGCCTGGCGTACATGACCATGTACCTGCTGCATGCGCACATCGCCAAGTCGTTCTCGGCGGGCTTTATCGACTACCTGTCGTTCGGGATCCTGCCGTCGTTTAACGGCTATCAGACCAACTTCCTGAGCGCCATTATCATCGGCATTCCGATGGCATTGATCTACTACTTCACCTTCCGCTTCGTGATCCGTCGCTTCGACGTGAAAACGCCGGGCCGCACCGAAGTGACCGCCAGCGCGAATGACAAGTCCGATTCCGAACTTGCCACCGAAATCATCGGCCTGCTGGGCGGTGCGCAGAACATTGATTCCGTCGGCTCCTGCATCACGCGTCTGCGTCTGGAAGTGGCGAAGAGCGAAGCGGTGGACCGGGACGGGCTGAACGGGCTTGGCGCGCGCGGCGTGGTGTTCGTTGGCGATAACGGAATACAGGTGATTTTCGGGGCCAGAGCACAGTTTATCGCCCAGACCATGTCCACGATGATTGGCAAATAATAAGATGCCTGAAGGAGGCGTCTCCTGTACGCTGGGGGACGCCTCTTATCTGGCTGATAATCGGGAAATTTCAGGGAGCGGTTTTGAAGAAAGTCAGCATCATTGATGTCGCAAAGCATGCGGGCGTGTCGGTTTCTACCGTTTCGCTGGTGCTGCGCCAGAAAGGGAAGATCTCAGAGGCGACGATCGGGAAGGTCAATGCCGCCATCACAACGCTGGGCTATGTTCATAACGTCGCCGCTGCCAACCTTCGCGCCAACACCTCCAACTTAATCGGCCTGATCCTGCGCGACTTCAGCGACAGCTTTTCCATCAAGGTGATGGCGAGCATCGTTCAGGAGCTGGAGAAGCAGGGTTATATGGTTTTTCTCGGTCAGCCGCTGAACGACGGCGAACATCTTGAGCGTACCCTGCTCTCATTTAAGCAGCAGGGCGTGGCGGGCGTCATCTACCTGGCGTCGGACACCCGCGCCGCCTCTCTTCCGGAACACATTCGTCACTGCCCGCTGCCGCTTGTGGCGGTTTCGCAGTCGTTGCTGGAAGAGAAATGCAACCTGGTGATGCGCGATAATCGCCAGGCGGCGAACCTGGCCGCGCGTTATCTTATCGAGCGCGGGCACCGTAACATCGCCTACATTGGCGGGCGCGACGGGTGCCGTATCCGCGAGCAGCGCCTGCTTGGTTTTCGCAGCGCGATGACGCAAAGCGGCCTGGTCTGGCGTGAGGAATATTCTCCCGCCTGCACCGATGACACGCAGGCGGCGGCCATGGCGACTCGTCAGCTGCTGGAGAAGAACAACACGATTACCGCCCTGCTCTGCCATTCACCGGACGCGATGATCGGTTCAATCTCAGGTATTCACCAGGTGGGGCGCACGGTGGGTAAAGACGTGTTTTTAACCCAGCAGGTGGCGCTGATTGGTTTTGAAGATATGCTCCACATTAATCTCACGTCGCCGTCACTGACTTACGTTTCGTCTGCCAGCGAAGAGACCGGCCGCCAGGCGGCAGGGCTGATGATCCGCAGGCTGAAAGAGCCGGATCTGCAAACGCAGCGCATTACCCTCTCCGGGCAGCTTATCGCGCGGGAATCGGCGTAAAATCAGAATTTAGCACAGGTTTGCTGCGGCGGATCTGCTGCTATATTCCCATGATTTGCCATGGATAAATGCAATGCCTACCGTTATCACCCACGCTGCCGTACCTCTGTGTCTGGGCTTAGGGCTCGGAACCAAAGTCATCCCACCCCGCCTGCTGTTTGCCGGGATCGTCCTCGCCATGCTGCCCGATGCCGACGTACTGGCGTTTAAATTCGGTGTCGCCTACGGGAATATTTTCGGCCACCGCGGTTTCACTCATTCGCTACTGTTTGCCCTGGTGGTGCCGATACTCTGCGTGCTGGCAGGCCGACGTTGGTTCAGGGCCAGCCTGACGCGCTGCTGGCTGTTTTTAACCGTGTCATTGCTGTCGCACAGCCTGCTGGATTCAATAACGACAGGCGGGAAAGGCGTCGGCTGGCTGTGGCCATGGTCTGATGAACGCTTCTTTGCGCCGTGGCAGGTGATCAAGGTCGCGCCGTTTGCGCTGTCGCGCTATACCACGCCGTACGGGCATCAGGTAATCATTTCAGAACTGCTGTGGGTGTGGCTGCCGGGGATGGTGCTGATGGGGTTGCTGTGGTGGAGGCGGAGGTAAAAGAAAAGCCGGGTGGCGGCTACGCCTTACCCGGCCTGCGGTCGTGATTTTGTAGGCCCGGTAAGCGTTAGCGCCACCGGGCATCGAAGCCCATTGGACCAATAAACACTTTAACTGAAATTTTTGTATCTCTTATTTCCTGCTTGTATCAAATAATAATAACTATTATATCTGCGACCAAGGTAAATCACGTTAATATAACTTGACTTTTGTGTAATGTGATCCAAAGCACTATCGCTGATTATTCAATCATTTATAAGAATAAAAACTCTTTTAGACGAGAATGGAATGAAAAGCATAGTATTCTTTAACAACAAAGGTGGTGTTGGTAAAACCACCTTATTATGCAACATTGGTGCTTATTTATCACTTGAAATGGGTAAGAAAGTGCTTGTTGTTGATGCGGATCCTCAATGTAACTCTACTAGTTATTGTTTAGGCGATACCAAACTCGAAAAACTGTACTCGTTAGATAAACGTAATACTGTAGAAAATTTTATGAGTCCAGTCCGTAAAGGTAAGGGTTATTTGCTTGAACGCGTAGAGCCAATCAAAACAGATCGTTTTGGTTTTGATCTGCTTCCTGGTGACCCTAAATTAGCATTAAGTGAAGATTTATTGGCTAGCGATTGGGATCCTGCAACAGGAGGAAAGCCACGGGGTTTGCAAACAACATTTGTTTTCGCTCAATTAGCGAGTATGTATTCTGAGTATGATTATGTCCTTTTTGATGTAGGTCCATCACTCGGTGCACTCAACAGGTCAGTACTTATCTCATGTGATTATTTCTTAATACCAATGTCAGTTGATATGTTCAGCTTATTAGCCTTAAATAACATTCATCAATCTTTAGAAAATTGGAAAAAAGGTATTGAAACCGGTCTCGCTGCATATAAACATGATGAAGGCGAGGATTACTGTGTCTTAAAAAATAAAGCAACCTGGAAGTTAGAATTCATTGGTTACGCAATGCAACAATACAAAGGTAAAACTGTCCGAGGAGAAAAAGTAAAGGTCAATGCATATGAAAAAATTGCGAAAAGAGTGCCTAAGATAATGAAAAATGAGATCATTGATATCTTTGCGAATAAAAAAATATCTACATTTGATCTCGGTCAGATTGAAAATATGAATAGCTTAATACCTCTTTCTCAACTGGCAAACTCCCCTATATTCTCTTTAAAAGGTAAAGATGGTGTAGTTGGCTCTCATTTTACAAAGGTGAGCGATGCTAGGGCGCTTTATGGCGAAATATGCCGTAAACTTCTTAAAAACATAGGGTTGTTAAATGATTAAATGGCACAACTCTTTAGTCGATGATTTAGCCCGCCGCCGTTGTATTCTTTTTCTCGGTGCTGGCGTATCAATGAATAGTGTAGGTAATGACGGAAAAATTCCTCCAAGTTGGAAAGAATTTTTGACGCACTGTCTTGATAGTATTGATAAGCCCCAACAAATCAGGAAACTAATTAATAACGAAGATTTTCTCACAGCTTGCGAGATTATAAGATCAAAATTACAGCGAGGTCAATTTGACTCATTATTAAAAGAAGAGTTTTTAGCACCTAAGTATATCAAGGCTGAGATTCATGAACTCCTTTTTAAACTTGACTGCAGAATTGTTGTTACACCCAATTTTGATAAAATTTATGAAACGTATGTTTCAAAAGCAACTGAAGGAACCGCAATTGTTAAAACCTATTATGATGACGATATAGCTTCTGTAATAAGAGAGAATGGCCGTGTAATTTTAAAGATCCACGGAACAATAGACAACACTAAGAACTTAATATTTTCACGAAAAGACTATGCAAAAGCACGTTCTTCCCATAGAGATTTTTATGAGATTTTAAATGCGCTTAGCCTAACTCATACTTTTCTTTTTATAGGATGCGGGATTAATGATCCTGATATAAGACTATTACTCGAGGATTCTTTCTTTAAACATAACTCCACAAAACCTCATTACTTGGTTTCATCTGATAAGAGCATTAACTCTGAGCTAGTACCTATCATAGAGGAAACATTAAATGTAAATATTCTTACTTATAAAGAAATTCGTAAAAGTCATGGAGAGTTGATTAAAAGTATTAATGAGTTGCTTAAACTAGTTGAGCAAAAAAGATTAGAAATCAAACAAACAATGAACTGGTAAAACAATTCGGTTAGATAATAATAAATGGATGACAATATATTTAAAATGTAAAAAATATCATGAGGCGCAATATCGAATTGTTGGCCCGGTAAGCGTTAGCGCCACCGGGCATTACGGACCTACTTACGACGCCAGGTGGTTCCCTGCGGGCCATCTTCCAGAATAATGCCCATCTCGGTCAGACGGTTACGCGCCGCATCCGCCGCCGCCCAGTCTTTCGCCTGACGCGCTTCGAGACGTGCTTTGATCAGTGCTTCAATTTCCGCCACTTCACCGTCGTCCGCCTGCGCGCCGCTTTGCAGGAACAGGTCCGGCTCCTGCTCCAGCAGGCCGAGCACGGAAGAGAGCTTACGCAGATGAGACGCCAGCGCATTGGCCGCCGCCATATCTTCTGACTTCAGGCGGTTCACCTCACGCGCCATGTCGAACAGCACGGAGTAGGCTTCCGGGGTGTTGAAGTCGTCGTTCATCACCTCAACAAAGCGGGCTTCGAACGCCTCACCGCCTGCGGCCGGAACCGATTTATCGGTGCCGCGCAGTGCGGTATACAGACGCTCCAGCGCAGCGCGCGCCTGCTTCAGGTTCTCTTCGCTGTAGTTCAGCTGGCTGCGATAGTGGCCGGACATCAGGAAGTAGCGCACGGTTTCCGCGTCGTAATACTTCAGCACGTCGCGCACGGTAAAGAAGTTGCCCAGCGATTTCGACATCTTCTCGCGGTCAACCATCACCATCCCGGAGTGCATCCAGTAGTTCACGTACTCGCCGCCGTGAGCGCAGGTGGACTGCGCGATTTCGTTTTCGTGGTGCGGGAACATCAGATCCGAACCGCCGCCGTGGATGTCGAAATGGTTACCCAGCTGTTTGCAGTTCATCGCGGAACATTCAATGTGCCAGCCCGGACGCCCTTCGCCCCACGGGGATGGCCAGCTCGGTTCGCCCGCTTTGGACATCTTCCACAGCACGAAGTCCATCGGATTACGCTTCACGTCAACCACGTCCACGCGCGCACCGGCCTGGAGCTGGTCCAGATCCTGGCGGGAAAGCGCACCGTAGGTTGGGTCCGTCGGCACCGAGAACATCACGTCGCCGTTGTCCGCCACATAGGCGTGACCGCGCTCGATCAGCGTTTGGGTGATATCAATGATTTCATGGATATGGTGGGTCGCACGCGGCTCGCTGTCCGGGCGCAGAATATTTAAGGCATCAAAATCCTTGTGCATTTCGGCGATCATGCGATCCACCAGCGCGACAAAGCTTTCGCCATTTTCATTAGCACGTTTAATGATTTTGTCGTCGATGTCGGTGATGTTGCGCACGTACTTCAGGTTATAGCCCAGGAAGCGCAGGTAGCGTGACACCACGTCGAACGCGACAAAGGTACGGCCATGGCCGATATGACAGAGATCGTAAACCGTAATACCACACACGTACATGCCGACTTCCCCGGCATGGATAGGTTTAAATTCCTCTTTTTGGCGCGTCATTGTATTAAAGATTTTTAACATCGAAGATTCCATGTAAACACGTGTGTGGATTGTTTGTTCCTTATAATACCCATAATTCGGAGTACGGTCAGCACACAATGCAAGGTGATCGTGTCCTGTGGTTATGCTATAACAAGCCCCTATATGTGACCCGAGCACGGGTCGACGCACCACAATAACGGAACAGGATGCAAAAATGGTTACTTTCCACACTAATCATGGCGATATCGTAATCAAAACCTTTGATGACAAAGCGCCTGAAACAGTTAAAAACTTCCTGGACTACTGCCGCGAAGGTTTCTACAACAACACCATTTTCCACCGTGTGATCAACGGCTTTATGATCCAGGGCGGCGGTTTCGAGCCTGGCATGCGCCAGAAAGAGACGAAAGAAGCGATCAAAAACGAAGCGAACAACGGCCTGAAAAACACCCGTGGTACGCTGGCAATGGCCCGTACTCAGGCGCCACACTCTGCGACCGCACAGTTCTTCATCAACGTAGCGGACAACGACTTCCTGAACTTCTCTGGCGAAAGTCTGCAAGGCTGGGGCTACTGCGTATTCGCAGAAGTGGTTGAAGGAATGGACGTGGTCGACAAGATCAAAGCCGTTTCTACTGGCCGCAGCGGTATGCACCAGGACGTTCCTAAAGAAGACGTTGTGATCACAAGCGTGACCGTCAGCGAGTAATTCGTGGCGACACTCTTTATTGCGGATCTGCATCTGCAAACAGAAGAACCGGCGATAACCGCCGGTTTTCTGCGTTTTTTACGCGGTGAAGCGAAAAGCGCCGACGCGCTGTACATTCTGGGCGACCTGTTTGAGGCCTGGATAGGCGACGACGATCCGAACCCGCTGCACCGTGAGATAGCTGCGGCCATTAAAGTGCTGGTGGATTCCGGCGTCCCCTGCTATTTCATTCACGGCAACCGTGATTTCCTGATCGGCCAGCGCTACGCCCGCGAGAGCGGTATGACGCTGCTGCCGGAAGAGCAGGTGCTCAACCTCTATGGCCGCAATATTCTGATCATGCACGGCGACACGCTCTGCACTGACGATACCGGCTACCTGGCGTTTCGCGCCAAAGTTCACACCCCGTGGATCCAGAAAGTGTTCCTCGCCCTGCCGCTGTTTATCCGCAACCGCATCGCCGCCAGAATGCGCGCGGGCAGCAAGGCCGCCAACAGCAGCAAATCGATGACCATCATGGACGTCAATCCGCAGGCGGTGGTGAAGGTGATGGAGAAGCATCGCGTTCAGTGGCTGATCCACGGCCATACCCATCGTCCCGATGTGCATTCCCTTATCGCCAACGGCGAGCCCGCCCATCGCGTGGTTTTAGGCGCCTGGCACAGCGAAGGATCGATGGTCAAAGTTACGCCGGAAGGTGTCGAACTGATCGCCTTCCCGTTTTAACGCCTCCCCGTCTTTTCGCTCATTTCCCGACCACGCAACCGTTTTCCTTGCCGGTATTACATGCTATTCTCTGTGCCCTCGAAAGCAGTGTGTTCCGCACCACAGGAGTTTTAAGACGCATGTCTTCCCGCAATAATCCGGCGCGTGTCGCCATCGTGATGGGGTCCAAAAGCGACTGGGCTACCATGCAGTTCGCCGCCGAAATCTTTGAAATCCTGAATGTTCCGCACCACGTCGAAGTGGTTTCCGCGCACCGTACGCCGGATAAACTGTTCAGCTTCGCCGAAAGCGCCGAAGAGAACGGTTACGAGGTGATCATTGCCGGTGCGGGCGGCGCAGCACATCTGCCGGGCATGATTGCCGCCAAAACGCTGGTGCCGGTACTGGGTGTTCCCGTGCAAAGCGCCGCGTTAAGCGGGGTGGATAGCCTTTACTCTATCGTCCAGATGCCGCGCGGTATTCCTGTCGGTACCCTGGCGATTGGTAAAGCAGGTGCGGCAAATGCCGCCCTGCTGGCCGCGCAGATCCTGGCGACGCATGATAAAGATTTGCACCAGCGTCTGGCGGAGTGGCGTAAAGCCCAGACCGATGAGGTGCTGGATAACCCGGATCCGCGGGGTGCAGCATGAAGCAGGTTTGCGTTCTTGGTAATGGTCAGCTTGGCCGGATGCTACGTCAGGCCGGTGAGCCGCTGGGTATTGCCGTCTGGCCCGTCGGGCTGGATGCCGAGCCGGAAGCCGTGCCGTTCCATCAGAGCGTGATCACCGCCGAAATTGAACGCTGGCCGGAAACCGCCCTGACCCGCGAGCTGGCGCGCCATAACGCCTTTGTGAACCGCGACGTCTTCCCGATCATTGCCGACCGTCTCACGCAAAAACAGCTTTTCGACAAGCTCGGCCTCGCGACCGCGCCGTGGCAGCTGCTTTCCGATAAGCGCGAGTGGGATGACGTGTTTGCGATGCTGGGAGACCTGGCGATTGTGAAGCGTCGCGTCGGCGGCTACGACGGCCGCGGGCAGTGGCGCCTGCGCGCGAACGACACCGCCGAGCTGCCGGACGACTGCTACGGCGAGTGCATTGTTGAGCAGGGCATTAACTTTAGCGGTGAAGTGTCGCTGGTTGGCGCGCGCGGGCATGACGGGCACACCGTTTTTTACCCGCTAACGCATAACCTGCATCAGGACGGGATTCTGCGCACCAGCGTCGCCTTCCCGCAGGCCAATGCTGACCAGCAGGCGCAGGCGGAAGAGATGCTCTCTGCCATCATGCATGAACTGGGCTATGTGGGCGTGATGGCGATGGAGTGTTTCGTCACGCCGTCGGGTCTGCTGATCAACGAACTTGCGCCGCGCGTGCACAACAGCGGCCACTGGACGCAAAACGGCGCCTCCATCAGCCAGTTCGAGCTGCACCTGCGCGCCATCACCGATCTGCCGCTGCCGCAGCCGGTGGTGACCAGCCCGTCGGTGATGATCAACCTGATCGGCACCGATCTGAACTACAACTGGCTGAAGCTGCCGCTGGTGCACCTGCACTGGTACGACAAAGAGGTGCGTCCGGGGCGTAAGGTCGGCCATCTGAACCTGAACGATACCGACACGGACCGCCTGAGCGCCACGCTGGAAGCGATTGTTCCCCTGCTGCCGCCAGAATATGCGAGCGGTATTGTCTGGGCGCAGTCAAAACTGAAGTAAGTATCCCTCGCCGGGGAGTTGACCTTCCCCTTCCCCGGCGTACAATCCCCGCCCATTGCTGCTCAGTTTTCTTCTGGAACCACCATGAACGATGGAACGGACTATCGCGCGATCCTCGCGTCCGATACCCCTTTAATCGACGTTCGCGCGCCGATCGAATTTGCCCAGGGTGCGATGCCCGCCGCACTCAACCTGCCCTTAATGAACGACGACGAGCGTGCCGCCGTCGGCACCTGCTATAAACGCCAGGGTCCGGACGCCGCGCTGGCGCTCGGCCATAGCCTGGTCAACGGCGAGACGCGCGAGGCGCGCATCAGCGCCTGGCGGGAAGCCAGCCTTGCCCATCCTGAGGGCTACCTTTGCTGCGCGCGCGGTGGCCAGCGCTCACACATCTCCCAGGCCTGGCTGAAAGAGGCGGGCATCGACTACCCGCTGATCCGCGGCGGCTATAAGGCCCTGCGTCAGACGGCGATTCAGGTGACCATTGAGCAGTCACAAAAGCCGATGGTGCTTATCGGCGGCTGCACCGGTAACGGGAAAACGCTGCTGGTGAAGCAGCATGCGCAGGGCATCGATCTGGAAGGGCTGGCGCACCATCGCGGCTCGTCGTTTGGCCGCACGCTCACCCCGCAGCTTTCTCAGGCGAGCTTCGAGAATCACCTTGCGGTTGAGCTATTGAAAAAAGACGCCGCGCGCTGGGTGCTTGAAGACGAGGGCCGGATGATTGGCTCTAACCACCTGCCGGAGTGCCTGCGCGACCGCATGGCTGAAGCGCCTGTCGTAGTGGTCGAGGATCCGTTTGAGATCCGTCTTGAGCGCCTGCGCGAAGAGTATTTCGTCCACATGTGGGCCGACTTTTCTGCCGCCTACGGTGAAGAGGCGGGCTGGAAAGCGTACAGCGAATATCTGCATCACGGCCTGTACGCCATTCGTCGCCGTCTGGGGCTGCAACGCTTTGCGGAATTTACCGCCCTGCTGGATGCCGCGCTTGTCGAGCAACAGCGTACTGGCAGCACTGACGCGCACTTCAGCTGGCTTGTGCCGTTGCTGAAGGACTATTACGACCCGATGTACGGCTATCAGCTGGAGAAAAAGGCGGAGAAGATTGTGTATCGCGGGACGTACGAAGAAATTGCTGAGTGGCTCGATCGCTGAAAAAAGCCGGGTGGCGGCTACGCCTTACCCGGCCTACGCGTACTTTTGTAGGCCCGGTAAGCGCAGCGCCACCGGGGAACAAACCACTTAGAAGTCGTAACGCAGACGCACCAGGTTCATATCGCCCAGGTTGTCGGTGCTGGAGGTGAACACGTGTTCGTAATCCACGCGGAAACCGTAATCCAGCTGGAAGCTGATACCCACACCGTTGTCGATGCGCTGGTAGTTACGGCCATTCACGTACTCAATACGGTCGCCCATGAAGTACGGCTGGATGGATTTCACCGCATACTGACCAACCGGGAACTTGTAACCCGCAAAGTATTCAATACCCCATGCATCACCGGCGAAGTAGTCGTTAACGGACACTTTTTTGGTGGTCAGGAAGTTCTGATACCAGCCGCCGCCTGCGGAGAAGGTCCAGTTATCCGGCGTCCAGCTCAGGGCGGTACCAAGGATGTTCTGGTCGTAGGATTTGCTGTCGCCGTTGTCCGGGTTACGCATGTCCGCGCGGGTGTAGTTCCACGCTGCGCCCCAGGTCAGATCGGTAGTCAGGTGATAATCGATACCCAGTGAACCGCCGCCTTTACGTTTGTAACGCAGGCCGTTGCCCGGCAGGTATTCGCTGTCTTCAAACAGGTAAGAGGCGTAGATGTCAGCATCGCCCACGGTTTTCTTGTACTTCAGCATCTGGCGTGAACGGTAAGAGCCGTCATAGTCGCCGTTGATCCCGTTACCTGGCGCCTGACCAATCATGTCGTAGTCCCAGATATCGGTTTTTGCGCCCACTACGTCATAGTACACGCTGTTCTGCTGGCCGAAGGTCAGCGAACCCCAGGTGTCGCTCTTCAGACCGGTGTAGAGCATACGACGAGAGGTGTCGTGCGCGCCGTCGGCGTAGTGATGATCCCAGTTGAACTGCGCCGGAATGTTCACACCCAGCTCGTAGTAGCTGATCCAGCTGATGTCATCGAACAGGTAGTAATCCGCAGCGAAACGGAAGCGGGTGCCGCCGTCAAAGCCGTTGCGCTTGTAGCTGTTTTTGCCGTCATCACCGGTCATATTCTGAAACTGAGGACGAATACTGCCGCCAACGGTAAAGTTCAGGCGGCTCAGCGGGTTACCCGCCTGCGGATCCTGTTTCAGAAGGGTGATTTCCGCCTGAGATGCGAATGAAGCCAATGCCACTGCTGCGCCGATCGTTGTCGCCAGCGCTGTTTTTCTTATAGTCATTCTTTTTCCTTGATAGACACGCTGCTAAATATTTAGCTGGTGAATATTAACCGGAAAAATTCGGGCTGTGTGGGCGGGTTTTTAATGTTTTGTGCTACTAAATGCATGGGCATTAACGATTTGTGCCGTTAAGCGATGACGTATCAGCAGAAATGCCGGTGCGTCATCATCACATTAGTAAACTAGCTGACAAACTGGCGGAATAGCGCTTTACCTTTCAACAGCCGGGTTCCGAGCCAGCCGCCGCACAGGGACAGCAGCACGGCGCCGCAGACGGGCAGCGTGAGCCACAGCCGCCAGTCGGGCTCCCACGGGAAGTCGAAGACCTTGCTCTGGAGTACCGCCAGCGCGGTTTCCGCCCCGATGGCCGCCACCAGTCCCGCCACCAGACCGAGCAGGGCAAATTCGCTCCACAGCGTGGCGCGCAGCAGCCGTTTACTGGCTCCCAGCGTGCGGTAGACCACCAGCTCCTGATGACGCTGACGCATGCCCACCTGCACCTGCGCCAGCAGCAACAGCACGCCGCAGACGGTCACCAGCACTACCATCACCTCCAGCGCGCGGCTCACCTGCTCCAGCACCTGCCCGACCTGTTTGAGGATCGCGCCGATATCCAGCAGGCTCACGGTCGGAAATTCCCGGTTAAGCTGCGTCAGCATGCCGTTGCCGTTTTCCCAGCGGAAGCTGGTGAGCCAGCTCTGCGGCTGTCCGTCCAGCGCACCCGGCGGGAAGATGAAGAAGAAGTTTGGTCGCAGGCTTTCCCAGTCCACTTTGCGCAGGCTGGTGACTTTGGCGGTGAAATCCTGGGTATCTCCGGTGAAGGTCACGCTATCGCCGAGCTTCACGTTCAGGCGTGTCGCCAGCCCCTCCTCCATCGACACTTCCCCCGCTTTCGGCGGCCAGGTGCCGGCAACGATCGGGTTATGGTCCGGACGTTTCGCCTGCCAGGTCAGGTTGAGTTCGCGATTGAGCGATTCATCCTTATTACCCTCCGTGGACTGGCCGTTGATCTGCGTCAGGCGGGCGCGCACGATCGGATAGAACGATTCCGGAATAATGTGATGCTCAGACAGGAAACCCTTCAGCGGCGTCACCTGTTCGGGAGCAATGTTGATCAGGAAATAGTTCGGGCTTTCCGGCGGAAGCTGCTGCTGCCAGCGATCCAGCAGATCCCCGCGCAGCACCAGCAGAAGCGCCAGCAGCATAAACGACAGCGAAAATGCCGAGAGCTGGCTAAGGGTAGACCACGGCTGGTGCAGCAGGCGGTTAACCGCTAACCGTATGGGGAGTGATTTAACTGTCAGCTTTCTCAGGACATTAAGCAGTATCCAGCCCACTACGCCGCACAGCAGCGCCAGCACCACCGCGCCCGCCAGCACCGCCCACAGCAGCGTACTGCCGCCCATCAGCCAGGCCAACAGCCCGACCGCCACCGCAATAATCACCGGCAGATAGAACTTCAGCGGCCAGACGCTGGCCACCACATCGCGGCGCAGCACGCGCAGCGGCTGGGTGGCGAGCAGCAGCCGGTACGGGCGTAACCCCACCAGCAGGGAGATCGTCGTCATCGCGCCGATGGCCCACAGCCACGGCCAGAGGCTGGCAGGCGGTAATGCGGCGGGCAAGACCGGTTTGAGCAGCACCATCAGCAGCTTTTCAAACAGCAGCCCTATCGCCCCGCCGGTCAGAGCCGACAGCGCCAGCACCATCAGCCACTGGCCGACAATCAGCTTGCGCAGCTGCGCGCGGCCCGCGCCGAGGGTTTTGAGGATCGCCACCAGATCGTAACGGCTGCGGCAGTAGTGCCCCATCGCCACGGCAACCGCCGCAATGGCAAGCAGCAGAGTTAACAGCGCCGACAGCAGCAGGAACTGCTGGGAACGTTCGAGGGATTTGCCGAGCGCCCCGTCATCCTGCTCCAGCCCGTACCAGCGGTGTTCCGGCTTGAGCTGCGGCAGGAGCCATTTTTCGTACGTCTCCAGCTGCGCAGGCGTCCCGCCAAACTTATACCGCCAGGTGACACGGCTTCCCGGCTGGACGGCGTTGGTTTTCGCCACATCAGCGGTGTTCATCAGCAGGCGCGGCGCAAGCTGGAACGGATTAAATCCAGAGTCGGGCTCCTGCACTACTTCCCCGGCAATTTTGAGTGTCGCGTCGCCGACGTCGATACTGTCGCCGGGTTTCAGGTTCAGCAGCGCCATCAGTCGCGATGCCAGCAGGACCGTACCGGCCGTCGGTTTTAGCCCCGGCGGGCTGGTTTGTAAGTCACCGTACATCGGGTAGATGTCATCCACGGCTTTTACGCTGGCAAGCTGCGGCGTGTCGCCCGCAAAGGTCATAGTCTGAAAGGTGATCTGCTCCCCTACCTTCAGCCCCTCTTTGCGCGCTTCCTCAATCCAGCCCGGCGGCACGGGGCGAGAACTTTGCAGAGCCCGGTCCCCGGCCATAAATTCCCGACTCTGCTGGCTAAGCCCTTTCTCCATACGATCGCTGACGCTACCGAGCGCCAGCACGCAGGCCACCGCCAGGCTCAACGCCAGCCAGACAATCAGCAGCGAGGGCGAGCGCCACTCGCGCCAGAACCAGCGGGCAATCATGCTTCCTCCTGAAGAATACCGTTCACCAGCCGCAGGCGGCGGTCGCAGCGGGCGGCCAGCTGCGGATCGTGGGTAACCAGAATCAGCGTGGTGCCGTGCTCGCGGTTGAGGGAAAACAGCAGATCGGCAATCTTGTCTCCGGTTTTACGGTCAAGGTTACCAGTGGGTTCATCGGCAAACAGCACTTCAGGGCGCCCGTTAAACGCCCGCGCCAGCGCCACGCGCTGCTGCTCACCGCCGGAAAGCTGTGCCGGAAGATGGTCGAGACGTTTTCCCAGCCCCAGCTGTTCCAGCAACGCCTTGGCGTGATCGCGGCTTTCACGGCTATTGTCACCGCGCAGCAGGCCGGGCAGCTCAACGTTTTCCAGCGCGTTCAGCGTCGGGATCAGCATGAATGACTGAAAGACAAACCCGATATGCCGGGCACGCAGCGCGGCGCGGGCCTCTTCATCAAGCGCGTGGAGGGGCTGGCCGACCAGGTTCACTTCCCCACTGCTGCCATCGTCCAGACCGGCGAGAATGGCCAGCAGCGTGGACTTACCGGAACCGGATTCACCAATCAGGGCGATGGTTTCGGCACGTTTGACAACGAGTTCAACTCCGGTGAGGATGGAAAGCTCGTGTTCTCCCTGACCGACGGACTTCTTAAGACGATGAACTTCAACAATGTTTTCCGCTGGCATTTGCCCTTCCTGTTTTTGATGCTGATGACCTTCCGCGCGGCGGCTGCGGACACGTTATTGATTCTGGGCGACAGCCTGAGCGCGGGCTATCGTATGGCCGCCAGTGCGGCCTGGCCCGCCCTGCTCAATGATAAATGGCAGTCCCGGGCGTCTGTCGTGAACGGCAGCATCAGCGGCGATACGTCGCAGCAAGGCTTATCGCGCCTGCCTGCCCTGCTTAAGCAGCATCAACCGCGTTGGGTGCTGGTTGAACTGGGCGGTAATGATGGTTTGCGCGGCTTCCAGCCTCAGCAAACGGAGCAAACGCTGCGGACCATTTTGCAGACCATTAAGGCCGCCAATGCCCAGCCGCTGCTGATGCAAATTCGCCTGCCCGCCAACTACGGCCGTCGGTATAATGAGGCGTTTAGCGCGATCTATCCTAAGCTTGCCAAAGAGTTTGATATTCCGCTGCTGCCATTTTTCATGGAAGAGGTCTATCTGAAACCCCAGTGGATGCAGGATGATGGCATTCACCCCAATCGCGATGCCCAGCCGTTCATTGCCGACTGGATGGCAACCCGGCTGGCTCCTTTAGTAAAACATGACTCGTCAAACAGCTGAGAACCTGACAGGTAAAGTTATGCAAAAATCGGTCTTAATAACAGGATGTTCCAGCGGAATTGGCCTTGAAAGCGCCCTTGAACTGAAACGCCAGGGGTTTTGGGTACTGGCAGCCTGCCGTAAACCCGAGGATGTCGAACGCATGCGAGGGCTGGGATTTACCGGTATTCTGCTGGATCTCGATTCGCCAGAGAGCGTAGAGCAGGCCGCCGATGAGGTTATCGCCCTGACCAACAACCGTCTTTACGGTCTGTTCAACAATGCGGGCTACGGCGTGTACGGCCCGCTACAGACTCTCTCACGGGAACAGCTGGAGCAGCAGTTCTCCGCAAACTTTTTCGGGGCGCATCAGCTTACCATGCGCCTTCTCCCCGCCATGCTGCCGCACGGCGAAGGGCGCATCGTGATGACCTCCTCGGTCATGGGCCTGATCTCCACGCCGGGGCGCGGGGCTTACGCCGCCAGTAAATATGCGCTTGAAGCCTGGTCCGATGCGTTGCGCATGGAGCTGCGCCACAGCGGTATCAAGGTCAGCCTGATTGAACCGGGCCCGATCCGCACCCGCTTTACGGAAAACGTTAACCAGACGCAGGCGGACAAACCGGTCGAAAACCCCGGCATCGCGGCGCGTTTTACGCTTGGGCCAGAAGCCGTCGTTGCCAAAGTGCGCCACGCGTTTGAGAGCGATACCCCTAAAATGCGCTATCCGGTCACGCTGGTAACCCATGCCGTCGGCTGGTTGAAACGCCTGCTGCCGGGGCGGATGATGGACAAAATTTTGCAGGGTTGAGTTGAAGCGACGACGCTTACCCCCATGTAAACAGTAAACCGATAAAAGAGAATGCCGCATGTCCGTACAGAATATCGTCAACATAACTGAAGCTAACCTGCAACAGACGCTCGAACAGTCAATGACTAAACCGGTGCTGTTCTACTTCTGGTCTGAACGCAGCCAACACTGCCTGCAACTGACGCCGGTCCTGGAAAGCCTTGCCGCGCAGTACAACGGTCAGTTCATTCTGGCGAAGCTGGATTGTGACGCCGAACCAATGGTGGCTTCCCAGTTTGGCCTGCGCGCGATCCCAACCGTCTACCTGTTCCAGAACGGTCAGCCGGTGGATGGCTTCCAGGGGCCGCAGCCGGAAGAGGCGATCCGCGCCCTGCTGGATAAAGTTCTGCCGCGCGAAGAAGAGCTGAAAGCGCAGGAAGCCATGGCGCTGATGCAGGAAGGCAAGTACGACGAGGCGCTGCCGCTGTTAAAAGACGCGTGGCAGCTGTCGAACCAGAACAGCCAGATTGGTCTGCTGCTGGCAGAGACCCAGATTGCGCTGCACCGCCCTGAAGACGCGGAAGCCGTGCTGAAAACGGTGCCGATGCAGGATCAGGATACCCGTTATCAGGGTCTGGTGGCGCAGATTGACCTGCTGAAACAGGCGGCCGATACCCCTGAAATTCAACAGCTTCAGCAGCAGGTTGCGGACAACCCGCAGGATGCCGCGCTGGCAAGCCAGCTGGCGCTTCAGCTTCATCAGGTGGGGCGTAACGAAGAGGCGCTGGAGCTGCTGTTTAGCCATCTTCAGAAGGACCTGGGCGCCGCAGACGGACAGGCGCGGAAGATGTTCCAGGAGATCCTGGCCGCGCTGGGTACCGGTGACGCGCTGGCGTCGAAATATCGTCGTCAGCTGTACGCGTTGCTCTACTAGCAAAAAAATGCCCGGTGGCGCTAACGCTTACCGGGACTACAAAAGCCGATATTACCCCGTCTTTTTCAACTGCGTCACCACCAGCTGGTGGCGCGCGTTGTAAAACTTCCGATAGGTCAGGTAGCAGGCAATGATGGTGGACAGGCTCGCCGTAGAGAGCAGCATAAACGTCACCATAATCTGGTACTTAATCGCTTTTACCGGATCGATACCGGCAAAAATCAGCCCCGACATCATGCCCGGCAGGCTCACCAGACCCACCGTTTTGGCGGAATCCACCGTTGGGATCAGCGAAGAGCGAATGCTGTCGCGGATCAACCGCGCCGAGGCCACCTTCGGCGTCGCGCCCAGGCTTAGCTTCTCCTGAAGCTGCTGCTGTTCACTGCTGAACCGTTGCCCCAGATTGTTGTAGCACAACCCGACCGCCACCATCGCATTGCCCGCAATCATCCCGGAAATGGGGATCACCTGCATCGGCGTAAATTCTATCGAGCCGGAGAGTACCAGTACCGCCAGCGTTAACGCGGTCCCGGTAGTGATGGCGATCAACGACGAAATGAACGCTTTATCGATGTATTTACTGCGTTTCTGCGCGTTCCATGCCGCGTTAAAGCAGATAAACAGCACCATCAACAGGGTCAGCACGGCATGATTGACGTTGAAGATGTATTTCAGCACATAGCCGACGATGATGAGCTGAATGACCGCGCGGGCGATACTCCAAAGAATATCTTTTTCCAGCCCCAGCTTTTCCCGGTAGCTGACCACAATCGCCACCAGCACCAGGACCATCGACAGCGCCAGCGATTCGTTGGTTATGTTATGTTCACCCACGATGAGCCTCCTCCATTTTCCCGCCCTGCGGCCTGAGCGTGATGACATCATCCGCATGGGTAATTTCATTTGAATCATGCGTCACCCACAGCACGGCAATATTCTGCTCCCGGGCGTAGCGATGGATAATGTCATTGACGTTGCGCTTGTTAGCGTCATCCAGCGCGCTGGTGATTTCGTCCAGCAACAGCGCCTTCGGCAAGAATTGCAGGTTACGGATCAGCGAGACGCGCTGCTTTTCCCCTCCCGACAGTTCGGCGATCGATTTGGTCAGCGTCTCCGGCGAAAGCCCGAACCGGGTCAGATCGTCGGTAAACTTTTTCGGATCAGGCGTTTGGTTGCGGATGTGCCAGGGGAAAACCAGATTGTCGTACACCGTGTCGCCAAACAGGGACGGCGTTTGCACGCAGTATGACACCTGCTGGCGATAGCTTTCCGGTGAAAGCGTGGCGATATCTTTTCCTGCAAACAGGATGGTTCCCTCCGTTGGGCTCAGTAGCGAAGCCACGATTTTCAGGAGGGTGCTTTTGCCGCAGCCGGAGGGGCCAGTTATCAGTTTAAATTCGCCCGGAGAGAGACAAAAATCAACGTGCTGAAGGATGGTGTTATCACCCACACGAAAGCCAACATCCCTGATATCCAGAAGATTTTTTTTATTATTCATTCCGATTCCATTAACCGCTGTAATAAGAACAGCCTTTAGCATAATCCTTTCCGCTACGCAGCGCGAATAGCCTTAACCTATAGCAAGTGTTAAACTTTTTGCTCGCTAATTGTCACCTCTATAACTACAGGAAGTCAGCAACATGACACATATCTTTTATGAGTTCTCTTCCCTGAAGCCTGGTGTTCCTGATGTGGAAACATTAATGGAAGTCATCAATTCTTCTGAACTCACGCGTTTTGTCATGGGTGCAGAGGTGGTCGATTTTGTTAAGAAGGCGCTCATCGTTAACACCACAATCGGTAGCTTTAAAAACTGCTATTTTGCTTTCGATGATGGAGCGTACTTTCTCGAGTTTGACGGCAAGGGTAAATCCAGACGCTTTACTGAGGTGCCGGACTGGTTCGTTTCCCCTGCGGAATTTGCCCGCTCGCAATGGCTGATTAACCATGATCTGGCCGATGTGAAGGCGACGGCGTTTATTGACGTGCTGATGTCCTATCCGCTTAAAGAGCGCCGGGCGCACTGCAATCTGCTGTTTGGTCTGGATCTGCATAAGGTCAATGTGGTTCCGGCGCCTACAGCCCCTGCCGGAAAAATGGGCAATAAAAACGGAAAAACCACCAAGCCTCGCGTCACGGATCTCGGCTCTTTTGAGCTTTTTACCGCGTTCTTTGCGCGTATGAAAACCGCCGTCAATGCTAATGAATTCCCTACCCTACAGGTGCTGACCGGCCAGGAGGATCTTACAAAAGCGCCGCACAGCTTAAAGCAAGGGATCAGAACCTGGTTTAAGGCGATTACCGGCGATCTGCCGCCGAACAACAAACGTGTCGGGGCGGGCAATGCGGTATTGTTCTGCGCTCCCGTTCGCGAGCAGATCCAGCAGATAGAGGCCATCGGCCTGGAAAAATACTATCAGGGATTATCAAAAGCCATCGCTGACGCCGGGGATGGGTTTATCACTGACTTCAGCTATACCTGGTCTGAAAAGTAACGTTTTGCGCCCCGCATTCCGAACGGGGCGTTTTATTTCTGCCAGTCCGGTTCCCACCTCTTTACAGGGGCGAAATCCTGTTCGTTAGCCGATATACTTACGTTCAACAAATACGCAGTTTTTCTCGTTACGGCATGCAAAACAGGAGGTTTTTATGCTCATCGTTGTTCCTGTCCTTATATTCGTTGCGCTGGTTATCGTGGGCGCAGGAGTCAAAATTGTCCCGCAGGGTTACCAGTGGACCGTCGAACGCTTCGGTCGCTACACCAATACTCTTCAGCCGGGTTTAAGCCTGATCGTCCCGTTCATGGACAGAATTGGGCGTAAGATCAATATGATGGAACAGGTGCTGGATATCCCTTCCCAGGAAGTCATCTCCAAGGATAACGCCAACGTCACCATCGATGCGGTGTGCTTTATTCAGGTGATTGATGCGCCGAAAGCGGCCTATGAGGTGAGCAACCTGGAGCTGGCGATCGTCAACCTGACCATGACCAACATCCGTACCGTGCTTGGCTCAATGGAGCTGGACGAAATGCTCTCCCAGCGCGACAGCATTAATACCCGCCTGCTGCACATTGTGGATGAAGCCACCAATCCGTGGGGGATCAAAGTGACCCGCATTGAGATCCGCGACGTGCGCCCACCGGCAGAGCTGATTGCTTCCATGAACGCGCAGATGAAGGCCGAGCGTACCAAGCGTGCCTATATTCTTGAAGCCGAAGGGGTGCGTCAGGCTGAAATCCTGAAAGCGGAAGGGGAAAAACAGTCGCAGATCCTGAAAGCCGAGGGCGACCGTCAGTCTGCCTTCCTCCAGGCGGAAGCGCGTGAACGTTCGGCAGAAGCGGAAGCCCGCGCGACGCAAATGGTCTCCGAGGCGATTGCCGCCGGGGATATCCAGGCCGTGAACTACTTCGTCGCGCAAAAATATACCGATGCGCTGAAGGAGATCGGCTCCGCGAACAACAGCAAGGTGGTAATGATGCCGCTGGATGCCAGCAGTCTGATGGGATCTATCGCCGGAATTGCCGAGTTGATCAAAGACGGCGGAAACGAGCGTAAAAAATGATTGAGCTCATCGTTGCACATCCTCATGCGTTCTGGCTAAGCCTTGGCGGTTTACTGCTGGCCGCCGAGATGCTTGGCGGCAACGGTTATCTGCTGTGGAGCGGGGTTGCCGCGGTGATTACCGGGCTGGTCGTCTGGCTGCTGCCTGTCGGCTGGGAGTGGCAGGGCGCGCTGTTTGCCGTGCTGACGCTGCTGGCCGCCTGGCTGTGGTGGCGCTGGCTGAACAAACGGGTGAAGGCGCAGAAGCCGGTCGACGCGCACCTCAACCAGCGTGGGCAGCAGATCGTGGGTAGACGCTTTACGCTTGATAACGCGCTGATCAACGGACGCGGTCATATGCGCGTGGGGGACAGTTCGTGGCCGGTGGTGGCCGACGATGACCTCAGCGCCGGCACGCGGGTTGAGGTCATTGCGGTGGAAGGCATTACCCTGCGGGTTAAAGCCTGTTAGGCGTGGGTTTTACGGTGGCAGCAGCCGGAAAGATTGTCGATAATCGGGCACTCGGCGCTGTCATCTCCCGGGCAGGATTCTGCCAGCTGTAACAGTTGCTCACGCATCGCCTGTAATTCGATGATATGGCGTTCGATCTCCGCCACTTTTTCCAGCGTACGTTTTTTCACGTCGGCACTGTGGCGTTTCGGATCGTTAAACAGGTTAACCAGCTCGCCGCACTCTTCAAGGTTAAATCCTACCTGTCTTGCCTGGCGCAGTAACGTCAGTTCATCAAGATGCAGCTGCGTATAGCTGCGGTAGCCGTTCTCACTGCGCAACGGTGGCGTTACCAGCCCTTTTTCCTCATAAAAGCGAATCGCTTTGCTGGTTAAGCCGGTTTTTTTCGCAACATCGCTGATATTCACATTTCCCCCTTGACCTTCCCCTTGATGGAAGGTTTAACCTTCATAACAGTTAGCGAAAAGCAGAGTGAAGGTCAACAATTGACCAGAACATTATACGGGAGTTTTGTTATGTCTCACACTATTGACCTGACACTGGACGGCCTCTCCTGCGGCCACTGTGTCAAACGCGTTAAAGAAAGCCTGGAGCAGCGTCCTGACGTGGAAAGCGCTGAGGTGACTATCGATCATGCCGCCGTGACCGGCAGCGCCAGCGCCGACGCGCTGATTGATACCATTAAACAGGCCGGTTACGGGGCGGAGTTAAGCCACCCAAAGGCTAAACCGCTGGCAGAGTCATCATCCCCGTCGGAAGCACTGACAGCGGCCACTCCTGAGCTTCCGGTAGCTGATGACATTGATGACAGCCAACAGCTGCTGATCAACGGCATGAGCTGCGCCAGCTGCGTCTCCCGGGTACAAAACGCCTTACAGGCGGTACCGGGCGTCGCACAGGCACGGGTAAACCTGGCGGAGCGTACTGCGCTGGTGATGGGCAGCGCCTCCGCCGCAGAGTTAGTGCAGGCCGTGGAGAAAGCGGGCTACGGGGCGGAGGCCATCGAAGATGATGCCGAGCGCCGCGAGCGCCAGCAGGAAACGGCTGTCGCCACTATGAAGCGTTTCCGCTGGCAGGCGATTGTCGCCCTGCTGGTCGGTATTCCGGTGATGGTGTGGGGCATGATGGGTGACAACATGATGGTCACCGCTGACAACCGCACCCTGTGGCTGGTGATTGGTCTGATTACCCTTGCGGTGATGGTGTTTGCTGGCGGACATTTCTATACCAGCGCCTGGAAGAGCCTGAAAAACCGCACCGCGACGATGGACACGCTGGTCGCGCTCGGTACCGGCGCGGCGTGGCTGTATTCGATGAGCGTGAACGTCTGGCCGCAGTGGTTCCCGATGGAGGCGCGCCATCTCTATTATGAAGCGAGTGCGATGATTATCGGTCTGATTAACTTAGGCCATATGCTCGAAGCCCGAGCGCGTCAGCGCTCGTCGAAAGCGCTGGAAAGATTACTCGATTTAACCCCGCCGACGGCCCGCGTGGTCACGGACGACGGGGAAAAAAGCGTTCCGCTCTCAGAGGTACAGCCGGGAATGACGCTGCGCCTGACCACCGGCGACCGCGTGCCCGTCGACGGTGAAATCACCCAGGGCGATGCCTGGCTGGATGAAGCGATGCTGACCGGCGAGCCGATACCCCAGCAGAAATCTCAGGGCGATGCGGTGCATGCGGGTACGGTGGTACAGGACGGCAGCGTACTGTTCCGCGCCAGCGCGGTCGGGAGCCATACCACGCTGTCACGCATCATTCGCATGGTCCGCCAGGCGCAGAGCAGTAAGCCGGAGATTGGTCAGCTTGCCGATAAAATCTCCGCCATTTTTGTGCCGGTGGTCGTCGGTATTGCCCTGCTGAGCGCGGCGATCTGGTATTTCTTCGGCCCGGCGCCGCAGATTGTCTACACCCTGGTGATCGCCACCACGGTGCTGATCATCGCCTGCCCTTGTGCCCTTGGCCTGGCCACGCCGATGTCGATTATCTCTGGCGTCGGACGCGCCGCCGAATTTGGCGTACTGGTCCGTGATGCTGACGCCCTGCAACGGGCAAGCACGCTGGACACCCTTGTCTTTGATAAAACCGGCACGCTCACCGAGGGCAAACCGCAGGTGGTGGCCGTCAGTACCGTTGGCTGTACGGAGACGGACGCCCTGCGCCTTGCCGCCGCGCTGGAACAAGGTTCCAGCCACCCGCTGGCGCGCGCCATCCTGGAGAAAGCCGATGATGGCCGTCTGCCGCAGGTCAGCAACTTCCGCACCCTGCGCGGTTTAGGGGTCAGCGGTGAAGCCGAAGGCCATACGCTGCTGCTGGGCAACCAGGCACTGCTGACTGAACACGGCGTTGATACGTCCGCGCTGGACGCAGAGCTAAACGCGCAGGCCTCTCAGGGCGCGACGCCGGTTCTGCTGGCGAGGGATGGTCAGGTGGCGGCGCTGCTGGCCGTGCGCGATCCGTTACGCCAGGACAGCGTAGATGCCTTACAGCGCCTGCACCGCGCGGGCTATCGTCTGGTGATGCTGACCGGGGACAACCCGACCACCGCCAACGCCATTGCGAAAGAAGCCGGTATTGATGAGGTGATCGCGGGCGTGCTGCCGGACGGCAAAGCGGACGCCATCAAGAACCTGCAAAGTCAGGGTCGCCAGGTGGCGATGGTGGGCGACGGCATCAACGACGCCCCGGCGCTGGCGCAGGCTGACGTAGGCATTGCGATGGGCGGCGGGAGCGATGTCGCCATTGAAACCGCGGCGATCACCCTGATGCGCCACAGCCTGATGGGGGTGGCGGATGCGCTGGCGATTTCGAAAGCCACGTTGCGCAACATGAAGCAGAACCTGCTGGGGGCCTTCGTCTATAACTCGCTCGGCATTCCGATTGCCGCCGGGATTTTGTGGCCGCTGACCGGTACCCTGCTGAACCCGGTTGTTGCGGGTGCGGCGATGGCGCTCTCGTCAATTACCGTGGTGAGCAACGCTAACCGTCTGCTGCGGTTTAAACCGAAGGATTGAACCTTGTACCCGTACGCGCTAGCATGAACCTTTCCGATCATGGAGCGCGTATGGGTCTGTTTAATCGTCTAAAAACATCGTTTCGCGCCCTTTTTCCCCGCCGTTATGCCTGGCCCGGTATGGATATTTCGCTTCCGGGCGGGCAGCATCTGCACCTGGTGGGAAGCATTCATATGGGCACGCAGGACATGTCCCCCCTGCCCTCCGGCCTGATTAAACTGCTGAAGCGCGCCGACGCGCTGATCGTCGAAGCCGACATCTCCGGCCATGAATCGCCGTTTGCCGGGCTGGAAAGCGATCGCCCCCTGGCGGAACGTCTTAACGGGACGCAGCTGGCTGAGCTTACCCGTCTTGCGGATGAGACCGGCGTCTCGCTCTCAATGCTCGACACTCTGCCCCTGTGGCAAATTGCCATGGTGCTACAGGCCACCCAGGCGCAGCGCCTGGGGCTGCGCGGCGATTACGGTATCGATTATCAACTGCTGAATGCGGCAAGGGCGCGCAACCTGTCCGTCATTGAACTGGAAGGCACGGACAGCCAGATTGCGCTTCTTCGCCAGCTTCCCGATGACGGCCTGATGCTGCTGGATGATACCCTAACCCACTGGCACACCAACGCGCGTCTGCTGCAAACGATGATTGGCTGGTGGCTGGATGCGCCGCCCGCAGACGGTAAGCTGGCGTTACCGTCGACGTTCAGTGAATCGTTGTATGATGTGCTGATGAACGCGCGCAACCAGGCGTGGCGGGAGACACTATATGCCCTGCCTGCCGGTCGTTATGTTGTCGCGGTTGGCGCGTTGCATTTGTACGGAGAAGGGAATTTGCCGTCGCTGCTGAAATAAAAAAATGGCCAATATCTCTATTGGCCCGTCAAAGAGGAATTTCATCGTTTTTATTATACCGAAGTGACCTTCGGCTACGCCGATTGTCGCTCAAAGTAACCATCACTGCCAATACTATTGCGCAAGATGGTGCTATTTTTTAGACAAACGTCAGGCGTATGCTGCTGGTATGAATCGTCTGTCGTAAGAAGGATAGCCATGACTCCCGCCGTTAAATTACTCGAAAAAAACAAAATTTCTTTCCGGATCCACACCTACGATCACGATCCGAACGAAACCAACTTTGGTGATGAAGTGGTGCGCAAGCTGGGGCTGAACGCGGACCAGGTCTACAAAACGCTGCTGGTCGCGGTGAACGGCGATATGAAGCACCTCGCCGTGGCAGTGACGCCCGTCGCCGGGCAGCTTGATCTGAAGAAAGTGGCCAAGGCGCTGGGAGCGAAAAAGGTCGATATGGCAGACCCGATGGTTGCGCAACGCACAACGGGTTATCTGGTCGGCGGGATCAGCCCGCTCGGCCAGAAAAAGCGTCTGCCGACGCTGATCGATGCGCCTTCGCAGGAATTTGAGACGATCTATATTTCTGGCGGCAAACGCGGGCTGGATATCGAACTGGCCGCAGGCGATCTGGCGAAAATGCTGGACGCGAAATTTGCGGATATTGCGCGCCGGGATTGAGAAAATTGCCCGGTGGCGCTGCGCTTACCGGGCCTACGATTCGAATGTAGGCCGGGTAAGGCGAAGCCGCCACCCGGCAAAAAAACGCACTACTGCCAGCTCACCTCGCCCTTCGGCTCATACGTGTTCACGTCAATCGGTGAATTTTGCTGGATAAACTGCTTCAACACTTCCGCATCAATAAACCCGGTATTTACATAGCCCGGTTTGTTATCGATATGCGGATAGCCGTCGCCGCCGGTGGCGTTAAAGCTTAACGTTGCCAGGCGGTAGGTTTTCGCCGGATCAACCGGTTCGCCTTTGATTTTGAGATCGTTAAGCTTGCCGTCCTTCGCGACGAAGCTGACGTTAGCAAACTGCGGATACGCCCCGGAATCCGGCTTCATCTGCGCCACGGCGGTCAGGTAGTCAATCACCTCCTTCCCGCTCATGTCCGCATAGACCACCACGTTGCCAAACGGCTGCACTTTGAGCACGTCTTTATAGGTGATGTCTCCGCCTTCAATGGAATCACGAATACCGCCGCCGCTCATCACGCCGAAATCCGCATTCGTGCGCGCCATCTGCGCGGCCAGCACCAGACGCCCCATGTTGGTCTGTACAAAGCGGACTTTGCTGCGGTCCCCTTCCAGTCGTCCGTTAAGCGTGCCAATCTTCACGTCCAGCTGCGCTTTCCCTTTGCTCTGGAACGGCGTCAGCAGAGAGAGCATCTGCTGGTTTTCAGCGATCTCTGGCGTGTAGAGTACCCGCTCGCTTTTGCCGTCCGGGTAGGTCACTTTCTTCTTCAGGTTGACCGGGATGAGCTGATAGTGCACCAGCTTCATCTCGCCGTTACGGAATTCGAAATCCGCGCGGCCAACGTATTTACCCCACTCGTGGGCCTGTACAATCCAGATCCCGTTCTGACGATCCGGCGCACACGGCGTGCCGGGCACATAATCTGCCTGCTTTTTATTCTCAGAGGCCATGCAGACCGGATCCTGTGAGTGACCGCCCACAATCATCGCCAGCGAGCCCGCTGGAAGGCTGCGCGCCATCTCCACGTCGCCCGGCGCGTTAGAGCCATGCTGACCGTTATCGTAATGCCCCATGTGGGTGGTCGCGATAATCACATCCGGTTTTTCATTCTGCTGCAACTCCTGTATCACCAGCTTCGCTTCGTCCGCCGGTTTACGGAATTCAATGTCGGTGAAAAATTCAGGGTTGCCAATTTTGGCCGTATCGTCGGTGGTTAAGCCGATGACCGCGATCTTCAGATCCTGACGCTTAAACAGCGCCCACGGTTTAAACAGGCGCTCGCCGGTGCTTTTCTGATAAATATTGGCGGAAAGGAACGGGAATTTGGACCACTTCTCCTGCTGGCGCAACACGCTCAGCGGATTATCAAACTCGTGGTTTCCGACTGCCATCGCGTCGTAACCAATTAAATTCATGCCGCGAAAATCAGGCTCGGCATCCTGCAAATCAGATTCCGGTACCCCGGTATTAATATCCCCGCCCGACAGCAGCAGTACGCTGCCGCCCTGGGCCGCGACCTCTTTACGAATGCCGTCCACCAGCGTTTTTTGCGCCGCCAGGCCATATTCACCGTATTCGCTGCGCCAGAAATGGCCGTGATGATCGTTAGTATGCAGAATGGTAATTTTATAGGTTTTATCTTTTTCATACGCCTGCGCGGGCAGGCTTGTTAGCCCCCATGCGGCGATGAGCGCCAGCGCGACGCCACGCTTCATTAACTTCATCTTCTCTCTCCCTGACCCATAGACAAACGCAAAAATTACAGTGACTCACAAGAATAGACAAATAAGTTTTCAGAATTGCGACTTTCTTCAAATGTCACGGACGGGTATGTTAGTCGGATAATAATTACTCCCTGCATCTCTAATAACAAATCGACGTGGTATTTATGGCAATCAGTGAATCAACCCAGCCCGTCCAGGGCGCTCCGGCGTCGCCGCCGAAATCGCGCACTTCCTTTAAAGTATTAGGCGCAATCAGTCTCTCTCATCTGCTCAACGATATGATCCAGTCGCTGATTCTGGCGATCTACCCGCTGTTGCAGTCTGAGTTCTCATTAACCTTCGTGCAGATCGGGATGATCACCCTGACCTTCCAGCTGGCCTCTTCGCTGCTACAGCCGGTGGTGGGCTACTGGACGGACAAATACCCGATGCCATGGTCGCTGCCCATTGGCATGTGCTTCACCCTGAGCGGGCTGGTGCTGCTGGCCATGGCGGGCAGCTTTGAGGCGGTACTGGTTGCCGCGGCGCTGGTGGGAACCGGTTCATCGGTGTTCCATCCGGAATCGTCCCGCGTGGCACGTATGGCCTCAGGCGGACGTCACGGGCTGGCGCAGTCTCTGTTCCAGGTGGGGGGTAACTTTGGTAGCTCCCTCGGTCCTCTGCTGGCGGCGGTAATTATCGCGCCTTACGGCAAAGGCAACGTGGCGTGGTTTGTGCTGGCCGCGCTGCTGGCGATTGTCGTCCTGGCGCAAATCAGCCGCTGGTATGCCGCGCAGCATCGCGTAAATAAGGGAAAACCTGCCGCGAAGATAACCAATCCCCTTCCGCGCAATAAGGTGATCCTTGCCGTCAGCGTGCTGCTGGTGCTGATTTTCTCGAAATATTTCTATATGGCGAGCATTAGCAGCTATTACACCTTCTATCTGATGCAAAAATTCGGATTATCAGTACAAAACGCCCAGTTCCACCTCTTTGCCTTCCTGTTTGCGGTGGCGGCAGGCACGGTGATAGGCGGCCCTGTGGGGGATAAAATTGGACGTAAATATGTGATTTGGGGCTCTATACTCGGCGTCGCGCCGTTTACGCTTGTTTTACCGTACGCAACGCTGGAATGGACCGGAATATTGACGGTGATTATTGGTTTTATTCTCGCATCGGCATTTTCAGCCATCCTGGTCTACGCGCAGGAGCTGCTGCCGGGACGTATCGGTATGGTTTCCGGTCTCTTTTTCGGTTTTGCCTTTGGCATGGGCGGCCTTGGCGCAGCCGTGTTGGGGATGGTTGCAGACCACACCAGCATCTTCCTGGTCTATAAAATCTGCGCTTTCCTGCCACTTCTGGGGATGTTGACCATATTCCTGCCTGACAATCGTCATAAAGCGTGACTTCACGGCTGCCAAAGTTAAACTTTGGCAGCCGGATAACCTGATGCCATAAGGCTTTCCTCTCCCTCCCCTCAGCAAATTTATCAAAATCTGCCTTTTTTCATGCTTATTGCCTTTTTATTGTGATTTCAACAATTATTCATAAACATAAGCCTAAAAATTGTCATAAACTATTAATCGGCTTTTTGGTATTTGCACCAAAAATGGATCACCCATCGCGAAAGGAGACGGAATGCACCACGCCACACCGCTTATCACCACCATTGTTGGTGGACTTGTGCTCGCTTTTATTCTCGGCATGATTGCCAATAAATTGCGTATTTCGCCCCTGGTAGGCTATTTACTGGCGGGCGTGCTGGCAGGGCCCTTTACGCCGGGTTTTGTCGCTGATACCAAACTGGCGCCTGAGCTGGCGGAATTGGGCGTGATCCTGCTGATGTTTGGCGTCGGACTGCATTTTTCCCTGAAGGATCTGATGGCGGTAAAGTCGATCGCCATACCGGGAGCGATCGCCCAGATAGGGGTGGCGACGCTGCTGGGCATGGCGCTTTCGGCGGTGCTGGGCTGGTCAATCATGACCGGTATCGTATTTGGGCTGTGTCTTTCAACCGCCAGTACCGTGGTGCTGCTGCGCGCGCTTGAAGAGAGACAGCTGATAGACAGCCAGCGCGGACAAATCGCGATAGGCTGGCTGATTGTTGAAGATCTGGTAATGGTGTTGACGCTGGTTCTGCTGCCTGCCGTTGCCGGGATGATGGAAAAAGAGAATATCGGCTTCGCCTCGCTGGCGCTGGATATGAGCATTACCATCGGTAAAGTCGTGGCGTTTATCGCCATCATGATGCTGGTGGGCCGCCGTCTGGTGCCGTGGATCATGTCCCGCAGCGCCGCCACGGGCTCGCGTGAACTGTTCACGCTTTCGGTCCTTGCGCTGGCGCTGGGCATTGCCTTTGGCGCCGTCGAGCTGTTTGACGTCTCCTTTGCGCTGGGCGCGTTCTTCGCCGGGATGGTGCTGAACGAGTCCGAGCTGAGCCACCGTGCCGCGCACGATACCCTGCCGCTACGTGATGCATTCGCGGTGCTGTTCTTTGTCTCCGTCGGGATGCTGTTCGACCCGCTGATCCTCATTCAGCAGCCGCTGGCCGTGCTGGGTACGCTGGCAATCATCATCTTTGGTAAGTCCGTTGCCGCCTTCTTCCTGGTACGGATGTTCGGCCATTCGCCGCGCACGGCGCTGACCATCGCCGCCAGCCTGGCGCAGATTGGCGAGTTCGCCTTTATTCTTGCCGGTCTGGGGATGGCCCTGAACCTGCTGCCACAGGCGGGGCAAAATCTGGTGCTGGCGGGGGCGATCCTCTCCATCATGCTAAACCCGGTATTGTTTGCCCTGCTGGAGAAATATCTCGAGAAGACCGAAACCCTCGAAGAGCAAACCCTGGAAGAAGCGATTGAGGAGGAGAAACAGATCCCCGTAGATATCTGCAACCACGCGCTGCTGGTCGGTTTTGGCCGCGTCGGCAGCCTGCTCGGTGAGAAGCTGATGGCCCAGGGGATCCCCCTGGTAGTGATTGAAACCTCCCGCACTCGCGTCGACGAGCTTCGCGAGCGCGGCATCCGCGCGGTGCTGGGCAACGCGGCTAACGAAGAGATTATGAATCTGGCGCATCTGGACTGCGCTCGCTGGCTGCTGCTCACTATCCCGAACGGTTACGAGGCTGGCGAGATTGTCGCCACAGCCCGTGAAAAATGCCCACATATCGAAATCATTGCCCGCGCCCATTATGATGACGAAGTGGAGTACATCACCGAGCGCGGCGCGAATCAGGTGGTGATGGGTGAGCGTGAGATTGCGAATACAATGCTGACAATGCTGACAAAACCGCCAGTTGAAGAGGCGGTGACGGGTTAAGTTTTGTGCGGCCTGATGCCCTCACCCTGGCCCTCTCCCACAGGGAGAGGGAACAAACACTAAAAACGGCAACCACAGGTTGCCGTTTTGCTTTTACCTGTCCCAATACGCCTCTTCGAGGCTGTCTTCCCGTTCCGGCAGCCCCCGCGTTAAGCGCGGTGAATGCTGGTTCAGCACCTGATAACTCACGCGGTTCGCGTACTTGCACACCTGCGCCAGCGAGGAGTAGGTCAGCCAGTTGAAGGTATGTTTGCTGGAATTCGGCACATTGGTTTTGTGGTAGGCGTTGGCGGTAATGTCGTGCAGCAGCGCGGCCAGCGCGCCGTCGCCCGCGCCGTTGGTGTTCATGATCTTCTCGGGGCCACCCATATACGGTGCGATGTGGGAGAAGATACGCAGCGGGTTGATGCAGTCTTTATGACGCATGGCGCGGCTGAACTCGTACTGGTTAAATTCGGCGATTGCGCCCGGCAGCAGCGGGTGCTGGGTTTTCCGCTTGCTCTCTTCTTCCGTGAAGCCCGCCATATACAGCCCGACCGGCCCGGCGGTGCAGAGCACCAGATCTACCCAGTCCAGCGCCTTATCAGACGCCAGCAGCGGATCGCTTTCGCCGGTCAGCGCTTCGGCTTCTTCTTCATTCATCGCCAGAATCGAGACGTGTTCTTTCAGGAAGGCCTGCCACCACTCCGGGTTGTCGGCAATGACGAATTTGGTGCCCAGCGTCAGAACCACAGGCACGTTGTATTTCTTCGCGTACTCAATTGCCTTCATGGTTGCGTCCGGCATTGGTTCGCCCGGCTTGCAGCGCACCAGATAGGAGGTCAGTACCAGAGCAGACGCGCCCGCGATCACCTCTTCCGGGATACTTTCAGCGCGCAGCTTGTTCATATGGCCGGGGCTGATGGCAAAGGTACGCTCGCCGGAATCGCTTATCAGCGTAAAGCAGCGGCCAATCGGCCCGTCAACGCCCTGCAAATAGTTCAGATCGGTGCGGCTGGAGGTATTGCACAGGTAGCGGTAGGCATAGCCACCGATTTCGATATTGCTGCACATCACGCCAAGCAGCACCGAGCGGTCGTCTGCCAGTACGGAGTAGTTGTGCATGGTGTTGCCGATGGTACCGCCGGCAAACTGGTGGGTGATAAGATTTTCGCGCACCAGCTCCTGATACAGCACTTCAGCAACGTCATCCTCAATCACCAGCGAGTGCCCGGCGCTCAGACCGTAACGTGCGACAAACGCATCATCCACTTTGGCTTCAATGTCCACCAGCGTCTGATCGATACCGACCACCCAGGCAGCGCTGGTTTCGCTTTCCTGCTGAATTTGCTGTAACAGCGGATCGCGGGCATCGACGGGGAAATAGTGTTTGGACTTACGTTTACCGGGAAATTTCATGGTCTGAACTGTGCAAAGAATACGGGCCGGGAATGGTAGCACAAACCCGGCCCGTAACGCGATCAGCGGCGGGTGGTGACCAGTGACACCATCATGTCGATGTGTTCAGGGGAGTCGTTAAGCGCAGGAATGTATTCGTATTTCGTTCCGCCCGCCTCCATAAAGAACTCTTTGTTCTGGACAGCAATCTCTTCCAGCGTTTCCAGACAGTCCGCCGAGAAGCCCGGCGACATCACCTGAATGTGCTTCACGCCCTTCTCGCCCAGCATCTTAAGCGTTTCATCAGTATACGGGGTGAGCCACGGTTCACGGCCGAAGCGCGACTGGAAGGTCATCATCACCTTCTCAGGCGGCAGGCCGAGGGCGGAGACTAGCTCGCGGGTGGTATCGCGGCAACGCTGGGGGTAATCATCCCCTTCGTTCGCGAAACGCTGCGGAATACCGTGATAGGAGAGCAGCAACAGATCCGGCTCGCCGTGTTTTTCAAACGACGCGCGCGCGCTGCTGGCAAGCGCCTGAATGTACAGCTCGTTATCGGCGTAGTCGCGGATAAAGGTGATACCCGGTATACGGCGGCGGGTCGCCAGAATGCGCGCCAGTTCGTCCCAGACGGCAGCTACCGTGGAGCACGAATACTGCGGATAAAGGGCCAGCACCACAATGTGTTCAACGCCCTGCGCCAGCAGAGAGTCGACGGCGCTTTCCAGGGAGGGCTTACCGTAGCTCATGCCGAGCGCAACGGGCATGTCCGGCAGACGGGCGGCCAGCGCCTTCTCCTGACGACGGCTGTAGACCATCAGCGGCGAGCCCTCTTCCATCCAAACGGACTGATAGAGCTTTGCCACACGCGGGGAACGAATCGGCAGAATGACGCCACGCAGCAGTGGCCACCACAGCAGTCTTGGGGTATCCACGACGCGCGTGTCGCTTAAAAATTGTCGCAGGTAGCGTTTGACCGCCGCTGGAGTAGGTGCTTCTGGGGTGCCCAGATTGGCAAGCAGGATGCCGGTTTTCGCCTGACTCATTCACGCCTCTTAACCATTTGATAGGCTGTCAATTGTAGCGGAAATGCGTTTAAACGAAACCCATTGCTGTAATAGGTAAGATGAGAATTTTTCTCACCCGGGGCTCCGGGTGAGAGAGGTGCGCTTAGCCGAGGATTTTTTCCAGCTCTGCACGTACGTCAGCCACGGCTTTGGTGCCGTCCACTTTCGCGTATTTGGTGTTACCCGCCTGCGCTTCTTTGGTGTAGTAGCCGATCAGCGGTGCGGTCATCTGATGATATTCCACCAGGCGTTTACGCACGGTTTCTTCCTGATCGTCTTTACGGGTGGTCAGCTCTTCGCCGGTCACGTCGTCTTTGCCTTCAACCTTAGGTGGGTTGAATTTGATGTGGTAAACGCGGCCAGAAGCAGCGTGTACGCGACGGCCAACGATACGGTCAACGATCAGCTCGTCTGGTACGTCGAACTCCAGCACGTAATCCACGTTGATGCCCGCTTCTTTCATGGCGTCAGCCTGAGGAATGGTGCGCGGGAAGCCGTCCAGCAGGAAACCGTTACGGCAGTCTTCCTGAGCAATGCGCTCTTTAACCAGCGCGATAACCAGTTCGTCGGTCACCAGTTTGCCTGCGTCCATGATGTCTTTCGCTTGTTTACCCAGCTCGGAGCCAGATTTAACAGCGGCGCGCAGCATGTCACCGGTGGAGATTTGCGGAATACCGTATTTCTCCATGATGAACTGAGCCTGAGTTCCTTTACCCGCGCCCGGAGCGCCAAGCAGAATAATACGCATTGCGAAAATCCCCTCAAAAGTCGATTCAATTTTTCAAAAAGCGCTAAACAATACCACCAGAACGGGTATGGCTCAAGGAAGGCGGGAAGGCTGAAACGGTTAACGGGGGGAGATAATTTGGCTTCGTGCGGTCTGGTGCCCTCACCCTAACCCTCTCCCACAGGGAGAGGGAACTCTTTCACCCTCTCCCTGTGGGAGAGGGCCGGGGTGAGGGAAGATTACGCCAGCAGCAGCGCATTCACACGTTTAATGAACAGGTTAGGATCTTCCAGCGTACCGCGCTCGGCCAGCAGGGACTGATCCAGCAGCAGTTCAACCCACTCCGCAAAGCGGGCGTCGTCCTGGGTATCCGCCGCGCGTTTCACCAGCGGGTGATCCGGATTAAGCTCAAAGATATATTTCACTTCCGGCACGGCCTGGCCCGCCGCAGCGAACAGTTTCGCCATCTGGGTGCTCATTTCGTCCGCATCGGTGGTGACAATGGCTGGCGTATCGGTCAGACGGTGCGTGAAGCGCACCTCTTTCACGCGGTCGCCCAGCAGCGTTTTAACGCGCTCAACGAACGGCTCCAGCGCCTTCTCGGCTTCTTTCGCGCTGTCGTCCACTTCATCCGCCAGCTTATCGATAGACTCGTCGGCTTTGGCAACGGACTGGAAGGATTTACCGTCGAACTCGGTCAGGTAGTTCATCATCCACTCGTCGATGCGGTCAGACAGCAGCAGCACTTCGATGCCTTTCTTACGCAGCAGTTCCAGATGCGGGCTGCTCTTCGCTGCCGCATAGCTGTCGGCGGTGATGTAGTAGATCTTCTCCTGCCCTTCTTTCATGCGGGAGACGTACTCTTCCAGCGACACGGTCTGGGCGGAGGAGTCGTTGTGCGTAGAGGCGAAGCGCAGCAGTTTAGCGATAGCTTCCACGTTCGCAGTATCTTCCGCCGGACCTTCTTTCAGCACCAGGCCAAACTGTTTCCAGAAGGTCTGGTATTTTTCCGCATCGTCCTTCGCCAGTTTTTCCAGCATCTGCAACGCACGTTTGGTCAGGGCGTTGCGCAGGTTACGGGTGACGGTGCTGTCCTGAAGAATTTCACGGGAGACGTTCAGCGGCAGATCGTTGGAGTCTATCAGGCCACGCACAAAGCGCAGGTAGTTCGGCATGAACTGCTCGGCGTCGTCCATGATGAAGACGCGCTGCACGTACAGCTTCAGGCCGTGCTTGTGATCGCGGTTCCACATGTCCCACGGCGCCTGCGCCGGAATGTACAGCAGGCTGGTGTACTCCTGTTTCCCTTCCACACGGTTGTGGCTCCAGGTCAGCGGATCGGTGAAGTCGTGGGCGATGTGCTTGTAAAACTCGTTGTACTCGTCGTCTTTAATTTCAGCTTTATTACGCGTCCACAGCGCCTGCGCCTTGTTGATTTTCTCCCAAGAAACCACGGTTTCGCCGTCTTTCTCTTCCTGTTTTTCAATCTCTACCGGCAGCGCGATATGGTCGGAATATTTGCTGATGATGGAGCGTACGCGCCAGTCGTTCAGGAAATCGTCTTCGCCTTCACGCAGGTGCAGGGTGATTTCGGTGCCGCGATCCGCTTTGGTGATGTCATCAACGGTGTACTCGCCTTCACCTTTAGACTCCCACAGCACGCCGTTCTCGGCGCTGTCGCCCGCGGCGCGGGTGCGCACGGTGACTTTGTCCGCCACGATGAACGCCGAGTAGAAGCCTACGCCGAACTGACCGATCAGCTGGCTGTCTTTCGCCTGGTCAGAGCCCATGGACTCAAGGAACGCTTTGGTGCCGGATTTGGCGATGGTTCCGAGGTGGTCAATCACCTCGTCGCGGTTCATCCCGATGCCGTTATCGGCGATGGTCAGGGTGCGGTTCTCTTTATTAAACGAGACGCGCACGCGCAGCTCGCCGTCGCCTTCATACAGATCCGGGTTAGACAGCGCGCGGAAGCGCAGCTTGTCCGCCGCATCAGAGGCGTTGGAAATCAGCTCACGCAGGAAGATTTCTTTGTTGGAATACAGGGAATGGATCATCAGGTGCAGAAGCTGTTTTACTTCTGACTGGAAACCACGGGTTTCTTGTCCTTTCATCTAAGTCGACCTCAACAATGCCATTTAATGGGGTTGTAAAACGTTGAGTGAGAGATGGGGATAAGGGGAGGAATTTTCAAGCGGAGGCCGCGCGCGCAGCCTCCGTTTGGTCAGAAAATAATCTTGTGACGTCCGGCCAGCGAGTGTGACAGCGTGGTGCCGTCGACCATCTCCAGCTCACCGCCGACCGGCACGCCGTGGGCGATGCGGCTGGCGTCAACGCCGTACTGCGCGCACAGTTCGGCGATGTAGTTGGCGGTTGCCTCCCCTTCCACCGTCGGGTTGGTGGCGAGGATCACCTCTTTGATGGTTTCCGACTCCAGGCGCTGCTCCAGGCGATCGAGACCGATATCGTCCGGGCCGATGCCATCCAGCGGGGAGAGATGCCCCATCAGCACGAAATAGCGGCCGGAAAACTGCCCGGTTTGTTCGATGGCGTAGATGTCCGCCGGACTCTCCACCACGCAAATCTGACCGTTTTCCTGACGACGCGGGTTCGTGCAGATGTTACATACGTCCTGCTCGGTAAAGGTCCGGCAATCCGCACAGTGGCCAATTTCTGACATGGCGCGGGTCAGAGCCTGCGCCAGGCGCATCCCGCCGCTGCGGTCGCGCTGCAATAGCGTAAACGCCATACGCTGCGCCGACTTCGGGCCAACGCCCGGCAGGCAGCGCAGTGCTTCCATTAACTGCGTGAGCAGCGGACTGGTTTGCATCAAAATGGCATCTTAAAGCCCGGCGGCAGTTGCATACCGCTGGAAACAGAGGCCATTTTCTCTTTCTGGGTTTCGTCGATACGGCGAGCGGCATCGTTAAACGCGGCTGCAACCAGATCTTCCAGCATCTCTTTGTCGTCTTCGAGCAGGCTCGGGTCGATTTCAACGCGACGGCAGTTATGCGCACCGTTGATGGTCACCTTGACCAGACCGGCACCGGATTCACCCGTGACTTCCAGCTGAGCGATCTCTTCCTGCATCTTCTGCATTTTTTCCTGCATCTGCTGAGCCTGCTTCATCAGACCACCCAGACCGCCTTTTCCACCAAACATAGGCTTCTCTCTTCTTTCACGTTAAGGATTACAACCGTAAGTCAGACTCACGATCAAATGGGGCGAATACTCTCTTCATCCAAATCGGCGTCGAAGAACCGACGCAGGGTCTGGATGTTATTATCCGCAATTATCGCCTCGCGCGCCTGCGCGAGCTTCTCTTCATAAATGGCCTGACGCCACTCGAGCGGCGTTTTCACCGCCGGATTATCATCTTCAATGATAGTCAATTCAACCGGTACACCCTGTAATGCGGTAAGCGCCTCGGCCAGCGCCTTTTGCGCGCCAGGGGAGTTGAGGTGCCGCTGGCCAGGGCGCAGGTGCAGACGCACCTGATTACCGTCCTGCTCTTTCCAGGCGTTCAGCGCGACCTGCTCCACCAGCTTCGGCAGTTGCAGTTTGCTGACCTCGGCGGCCCAGGCATCGCGCTCAATGGATTCTTCCGCGAGCTTCGCGGATAGCTCCGGCGTTTTTTCATGCTCCAGCGCCTTTTTCAGCGCTTTTGGCGTGGCGACCACTTCCTTGACCGTTTCAACAACGGTGGTCGCCTTCCAGCGGTATGCCTCTTCTTTCGCCGGGGCTTTTTGCTCGAGCGCGGACGGTGCCGGACGCGACTGCACGCGCTCCGTTACCGAGGCCAGTCGTTCAAGCGCGGCGTTGTTCACCGGCCGCGCTCTTGCAGGCGCTGCCGGTTCACTCTTTTTTGGTTTGGTTGCTCCCTGCGCACGTTGCAACTGGCTTCGTGCGGCAAGCACCGAACTGGTGGCATCCGACAGCGGCACGTTTTGCGGCGGCGGCGATGCCGGTTGCGGTGGCACCTGCTGCGGTGACATCACCGCGGTCGGCGCAACCGGCGCAAAGGACTGCCGGGGCGTTTCCGGCTCCGGTAATGGCTTGCGCGGATGGAAGGCCAGCGCGCGCAGCAGCGTCATTTCAACGCCCATCCGGCGATCCGGTGCAAACGGCAGCTCTTTGCGGCCAATCAGCAGCGTCTGATAATAAAGCTGAACGTCAGCTGGCGGCACGGTGCGCGCAAGTTCACGCATCCGCTGTTCAATGGTCGCCATGTCCGCGCCAATAGCCGACGGAGACAGTTGCAGCATCGCCACGCGGTGCAGCAGGCTGAGCATCTCGACCAGCAGCGCTTCCCACTCAATGCCACGGGCAGCGGCGTCGTTGACGAGGGTCATTACCCGCTCACCGTTGGCGGCAATCATCGCTTCAATAAGCGACAGCGCCTGATCGTCATCCAGCGTGCCGAGCATGGTACTGACCGCGTCGGTGGAGAGTTTACCGTCACCGCTGGCAATCGCCTGATCGGTCAGGCTCAACGCATCGCGCAGGCTGCCGTCCGCGGCACGGGCCAGCAGTTGCAGCGCACGCGGCTCGTGGACAATGTTCTCTTCATCGAGGATATGCTCAAGCTGAGCGCGGATCTGCTCAACGTCGAGCGCCTTCAGATGGAATTGCAGGCAGCGCGAGAGGATCGTGACCGGCAGCTTTTGCGGATCGGTGGTCGCCAGCAGGAATTTGACATGCGCAGGCGGCTCTTCCAGCGTTTTCAGCAGGGCGTTGAAGCTGTGGCGCGACAGCATGTGCACTTCATCGATCAGATAGACCTTGAAGCGGCCGCGCGCCGGGGCGTACTGCACGTTGTCGAGCAGATCGCGGGTGTCTTCCACTTTGGTGCGCGAGGCGGCGTCGATCTCAATCAGATCGACAAAACGCCCCTGCTCGATCTCACGACAGTTGTCGCACACGCCGCACGGGGTGGCGGTGATCCCGGTTTCGCAGTTCAGACCTTTTGCCAGCAGACGGGCAATAGAGGTTTTACCGACGCCGCGGGTGCCGGAAAAAAGATAGGCGTGATGGATGCGACCTAGCGACAAGCCGTTCGCCAGGGCCGTCAGCACATGTTCCTGACCGACAACGTCAGCAAAGGTTTGTGGTCGCCATTTACGGGCTAACACCTGATAACTCATGGGCAGGCTCTGCAACGCTGGAAGGTGAATTAATGGAGGGGAATGCTATCACAACCTCACCCATTGAGCGAGGTTGTGAGATACGGGATTAATGTCCCGGGAATGGCACCAGGCTGTAGCTGGTAATACCCTGTTTTTCCAGGCGCTGCTCGCCGCCGAGATCGAACAGGTTGATGATGAATGCCGCGTCGGTCACTTCCCCGCCCAGACGACGGATCAGCTTCACGGTCGCTTCGATGGTGCCGCCGGTTGCCAGCAGATCGTCCACCACCAGCACTTTGTCGCCTGGCTTGATGGCATCAACGTGAATTTCCAGCTGATCGGTGCCGTATTCCAGCTCATAGCTCTCAGCAATGGTTTCACGCGGCAGTTTGCGCGGCTTACGCACCGGCACAAAACCCACGCCCATCGCCAGCGCAACCGGTGCGCCAAACAGGAAGCCACGGGCTTCAGTACCTACTACTTTGGTGATCCCGGCGTTTTTATAACGCTCAACCAGCAGTTCAATGCTGAGGGCGTACGCTTTCGGGTCTTCCAGCAAGCTGGTGACATCGCGGAAAAGAATGCCAGGTTTTGGATAGTCCTGGATACTTTTGATGCTATTTTTCAGATATTCAAGCTGCTGTGCAGTTGCGGTCATCGGTTTGTGCCTAAATGAAACAGTGTTACTCACGGCGCGCGACGAGTCGGTCAAAGTAACAGTTGTTTAACCTTTGACCAGGCGCACCTGTGCTCGAAAACGGTCGAATTTACTGGCTGTGCGCCATAATTGCAACCGCCATGATGAGGCTTCAGTGCTTTTGTTGCTTTTCATCAACCACGGGGATCCGCCACATAAAGATCAGCAGGCAAACCAGGATCGCCAGCAGCAGAATGCGCACCCACATCATTTTCACCAGCCATAACGAGACGGCGAAGGTGATCAGGATGAAGGCAATGGCGCGCGGCTTAGCCCCGGGCGGCATGGCCCGGTGTTTTTGCCAGTGCCGCAGGTAGCCGCCAAACCACGAGCGGTACAGAAGCCAGTGGTGAAAACGCGGCGACGAGCGGGCGAAGCACCAGGCGGCCAACAGGATAAACGGGGTGGTCGGCAGCAAGGGTAAAACCACACCCAGCGTGCCCAGCACTACCGCGAGCCAGCCAATGATGATTAAAATAGTACGCTGCATAATGCGAATCGTTATCAAACTGAACGGCTACTTTACCACTGGAGAGCGCCTTGAAAACAGCACTGCTTCTTGAGAGGCTGCAAAATCAGCTGATCGCGCTGCGGGCGCAGGCCACGCCGTTGATGGGCCACGCCACGCTGAAACCGCGCTTTGACCGACAGCTCTTCCGCACCCGCAGCACCGTCATTGAGGATTATCTTGCTGAAGCGCAGACCAATCTCGACGAGCTTCGTCACGCGGTTGAGAGTGAACAGCAGGAACAGGTCGCGTGGCTTGCGGAGCATCTTACCGAGCAGATCACCGCCCTGCACCGGGAAATCGCCGCCTGGCCGTTACGGGCGTGGGACAGCGCCTCGCCGGGGCTCGGTAAATGGCAGCGCAAGCGGCTGGAGAACCAGGAGTTTGAGCGCCGTCTGTTTGAGATGAAGCGCGAGCGCGAAGCCCGCCTGAACACCAGCGAAACGCTGGAAGAGCAGCAGTTATTAATGCGTGAAATCAGCGCGCTGGAAGGCCGTATCGTCCGCTGCCGTCAGGCGCTGGATGAGATTGAACGCGTCATTGAACGCCTGACCCGTTAACAGGAGCCACTGATGTCACTGGAAAATGCCCCCGACGAGGTCAAGCTGGCCGTCGATTTAATTATGCTGCTGGAGAATCACGAGATCCCGGCGGAGACGGTGCTGAAAGCGCTGGAGATTGTGCGACGAGATTTTGAGGGGAAACTTCCCCCTCACCCTACCCTCTCCCCAGAGGAGAGAGGGAAATAGATTAGGCGGGAGTAGGGTCGTCCCCCTTAATCTCGCGCTTCACTTCCGTATGCTCATCGCCTTTCTCGTTGCGCAGATGAACCTCAAGCTGGTTAAAGGCGATATTAATATCGTTTTCACGACACAGACGGTCAATGGTGCGGTTCAGCTCATCGACGGTGTAGCTGCGATCGCGCAGTTCGCGTACGTACAGGCGCAGCTCATGATCCAAAGTGCTCGGCCCGAAGGTGGTGAAGAATACCGCTGGCGCAGGATCGTGCATCACTTTTGGATGGTCAGCTGCCGCCTTCAGCAGTACCTCTTTCACCTTGTCCAGATCCGAGCCATAGGCCACCCCGAGTCGGATCACCACGCGAGTGGTGGTATCCGAGAGCGACCAGTTGATCAGACGCTCGGTCACAAACGCTTTGTTCGGGATGATCACCTCTTTACGATCGAAGTCGGTAATGGTGGTCGCACGAATGCGGATCTTGCTGACGGTCCCGGAGAAAGTACCGATGGTGACGGTATCGCCGATACGCACCGGACGTTCGAACAGGATAATCAGGCCAGAGACAAAGTTACCGAAGATCTCCTGCAAGCCGAAGCCCAGACCCACCGACAACGCCGCCGCCAGCCACTGGAGTTTATCCCACGAGACGCCCAGCGAGCCGAATACCGTCATCGCCCCGACAATAATAATGACATAGTTCAGGATGGTGGTAATAGCGTACGACGCCCCCTGACGCAGGTTCAGCCTTGAGAGCACCAGCACTTCCAGCAGACCCGGCAGGTTGCGGATCAACGCCCAGGCAACCACTGACGACACCAGCGCAAAGAGCAGGCTGCCCATGGTGACGCTTTTCATTACCGCAGCGCCCGCTTCGGTACCGTTGTATTGCCAGAGCGTGATACTGTCGAGGTAGGCGAAGACGGTAATTAAATCAGACCAGATGGCCCAGAACATCACCGCAAACAGGGCGATCATCACCAGCATGGTAATACGCATCGTTTGCTGGTTAACCTGCTCCAGAGCAATGGTCGGCTCTTCCTGCGGCTCTGCCCCTTCAGCCCCCTCTTTCACCTGATGCTGCCGACGGGCAACAGCACGACGATAAGCAATGCGGCGCGCCGCCACGCTCAAACCACGCAGCACGGTCTGGAACAGCAGGTTCCATACAATCACCAGATAAACCGTTTCGATCCAGCGACCGGACAGACGCAGCGTGGTATAGAAGTAACCCGTCGCCGTCAGCACCATCAGCGCCAGAGGAATGATCGCCAGTACCGTTACGGTAGCCAGACGAAGATTGTGGGACTCTTTATCCCGCCAGCTGTCGCGGCACATTGGCCACATCAGAACGGCAATCAGCAGCAGGTTCAGCATAATCACCAGTTGCCCCAGCACGTCATCCATCAGGTGCAGCGGGGAAAGCTCCGCCACAACTGACCAGAAGTGCAGCGGCAGCAGCGCGAGGCTGATGCGCACAATCTGGCGACGCCAGTGGCTGGTGAGTTTTTCCGGCATGTTGAAGTGGCGGACGGCGACGCCATCTTTTTCCAGCACTTTCCAGCACAGACCAAACACCAGCCAGAACAGCGCCAGCTTCTTGCTGAACGCCCACAGCAGATCGCTGATATTCAGCTGCATGGTCAGCAGGATCAGGCCCACGGCGAGTATCAACAGGCAGACCGGCAGAGCACGGATCAGATCGATCAGGATCGCTTTCGGGGTGTGCAGCTGGCTGTCGTTACGCAGTTGCCCCACTTCCGAGGCCAGCTTCGCCTGGTACTGTTTCAGCCATTTCAAACGCCAGCGTATGACGCCAGCGATGAGCAGCAAAGGCAGCCCCGTCAGGAAGGCAATCATCACCGCAGGCCAGGCTTTCTCCCAGTTCACGGTAATTTTCATGCTTTTGATCTGGGATTTCAGCGTTTCCGGGAAAGATTTAAACCAGTCCCAGTCCATGGGTTTATTGCTGTTCACCCAGAAAATCTGCTGGGTCAGGATCTCCTGGAGGCTTTTAGAAACGCTCACCAGCTGCTGCTGGTTGATTTGCAGGTTAATCGCCATCATCAGCTGGTTGCCCAGCTGCTTGTTAAGCTGATCGAGCAATTCGCGGCGCATGTCCACCACCTGCAACAGCGCGTCGTGAACTTCAGCGTTCACTTCATCTGAATGGCTCTCTTCCACTTTGGCAACGAAGGTATCGCTCTGAAATAGCGCATCGCGCTGCTGGTTAACGTCAAACTGTTCAAGACGCAAATCCGCAATGCGGTTGGTCATGTCTTCCAGCTCGTCGGCGGACGGCAGCGTCTGCTGTTGCTGGTAGAGAATGCGCGACAGCAGCAGGCTGCCCTTCAGGACGGCAATCTGCTCCTTGACGTTGCGCTCGGCCTGCAAAGCGCGATCCAGCCAGTTTTTGACCTTAATATTCTGCTGCACCAGCGCGCTGCCGCTTTCAGTCGCCTGAATCAGACGCTCGCTCAGCTGGTGGTTAATCTCCAGCTCCTGCTTCACCAGCGGGTTGGCCTGAATACGGGCCGTCTCGTCTGGCGAAACCGCTTCCTGCGCCGTTTTTTCAGTCAGCGTCAGGCGCTTGCTGTTCACCGCTTCCTGCAACAGCTGAAGCTGATGCTCAAGCCGGTTGATATTCGCGGTCACGTAGTCACGCTGTTTTTGCAGCGCATCCTGTAGCACCGTGTTGCCTTCCAGGCTCTTACGCTGCTGTTCAATCTCCGCGTTTAGCAGCGTCTGTTGGATGTTCAGCAGCGTTTGCTGGGTGGGACGAAGCGCCCCTTCCCCCACGGTGATGCCATTCAGACGGTTACGTATCTGCTGTAGCTGTTGCGACGCCGAGTACATGGCGTTCTGCACGCGCTCAGGCTGGGTTTGCAGCGAAACCAGCTGGCTGTTGTAGGTTGAGAGATCGGACTGCGCCGTTTGCAGATCGTCCAGCAGCTGCGCCACGCGCGACTCAAGCTGGCGCAACGACAGCGTGGCAAGCGTTTTTCGGGTTTCATCGTCGTTATCGACGTCGCTGAGCGCACTCAGCGCCTCCGTTGCCTTACGCATGTTCTCCGGCGCCTGAGCGACCTTCTGCCGTAGCTGGGCCGTTTCGGCTTTGATGCGATCGATCTTGTCCAGCGTTTCCAGGGTTTCCGTCAGATCCTGCTGAACGAGTTTTTCCTGGGCGGAGAGATCTTTTTGCTTATTCAGGGTGTCGAGTTGCGACTGAACATCAGCACGCGTGGGAATGTCACTGCCGTTGTCTGCACGGGCCCATGAAAGCGGCGCGGCTGCAAAGTAAAACAGCAGGATCAAAAACAGGGCCAGAACAGGATGTTGCGAGCGATTGATGTGCAGCATAGTTGTGAATGTGATGTGAGAAATGACCGGAAATAGTCGGGCATGAAGGATATCACGCCCGGCTGAAGCAGAATAGTACGACGGAAAGGGTCTACGATTTTTCCCATGCCCGATCAGGCAGAGCGCGGGCTAAGTTTACTTTGAAGGGTCGGACAGAGCTGGCACATCTCAAGAAAAATTTCGACGTAGCTGCGCGCCTCTGATCTGAGATCGAACGACTCCGGAGCAAAAAGCCAGTTTTCCATCAGGCCGGAAATATAGCTGCGCATCAGGATCGCCGCCCGGCGGGTGAGTAATGTGGCAGGAAGCATTTTGGCCTGCATGCACTCCGTGAGGACCTGTTCGATGCGATCGTAGCTTTCCAGACACAGGTCGCGCTGCGCCTGTTGAACCACCGCCATTTCACCAACGAACTCACATTTATGGAAGATGATTTCCATCATCAGACGACGACGCTCTTCAACAACCGTCGCTTCAAGGATATATACTAGAATTTCTCTTAACACTGAGAGTGGATCGTGAGGGAATTTTGCCCGATACTCACTCTCAAGATCGCTAATGCTGGACTCTGAAAGCTCCCAGATTTCACCAAACAGATCGGACTTGTCTTTGAAATGCCAGTAAATCGCTCCCCGCGTGACGCCCGCGGCCTGAGCAATCTGTGCCAGCGAGGTTGCCGAAACACCCTGCTGTGAGAACAAACGCATTGCCACATCCAGAATGTGTTGTCGGGTTTCCAGCGCTTGTTGTTTGGTTTTTCGTGCCATACGTTGATGAATTTACAGGAGTCAGATTTACATACATTTATGAATGTATGTACCATAGCATGACGATAATATAAACGCAGCAATGGGTTTTTAGACTCAGGACCCTTGATCAATTTGAAATCGGACACTCGAGGTTTACATATGAACAAAAACAGAGGGTTAACGCCTCTGGCGGTCGTTCTGATGCTCTCAGGCAGCTTAGCGCTTACAGGATGTGACGACAAACAGGCTCAACAAGGAGCTCAGCAGGTGCCAGAAGTTGGCGTCGTGACGCTCAAATCCGAACCTCTCCAGATGACAACAGAACTACCGGGCCGCACCAGCGCCTACCGCATTGCGGAAGTGCGTCCGCAGGTGAGCGGTATCATCCTGAAACGTAACTTCACCGAAGGCGGTGATGTCAAGGCAGGCGAGTCTCTGTATCAGATTGATCCAGCAACCTATCAGGCGTCTTATGAGAGCGCTAAGGGCGATCTGGCTAAAGCCGAAGCGGCAGCCAAAATCTCGCAGCTGACGTTGAATCGTTACAAGAAACTGCTCGGCACGCAGTACATCAGCCAACAGGATTACGATTCTGCCCTAGCCGATGCACAGCAAGCCAACGCAGCCGTTGTGGCGGCGAAAGCGGCGGTAGAAACCGCGCGTATTAACCTGGCCTACACCAAAGTGACCTCCCCTATCAGCGGTCGCATTGGTAAATCAGCCGTCACCGAAGGTGCGCTGGTGCAGAACGGTCAAACCAACGCGCTGGCCACCGTGCAGCAGCTCGACCCGATCTACGTTGACGTCACCCAGTCCAGCAACGATTTCCTGCGTCTCAAACAGGAGCTGGCTAACGGCACCCTGAAACAGGAAAACGGTAAAGCCAAAGTGGAACTGGTTACCAACGACGGTATCAAGTTCTCACAGACTGGCACACTGGAATTTTCTGATGTGACCGTCGATCAGACCACCGGCTCTATCACCATCCGGGCCATTTTCCCCAATCCGGATAAAACCCTGCTGCCCGGTATGTTCGTACGCGCCCGTCTTGAGGAAGGGACTAACCCAAGCGCCATTCTGGTTCCTCAGCAAGGTGTGACCCGTACGCCACGCGGTGATGCGAGCGCACTGGTTGTGGGTGCCGATAACAAAGTCGAAACACGCAATATCACTGCAACGCAGGCGATTGGCGACAAGTGGCTGGTAACGGAAGGTCTGAAAGATGGCGATCGCGTAATTATTACTGGTTTGCAAAAAGTTCGTCCTGGTGCGCAGGTCAAAGCTCAGGAAGTGAAATCTGACGACAAACAACAAGCGTCGGCCGCTGGCCAGTCAGAACAAACCAAGTCTTAACTTAAACAGGAGCCGTTAAGACATGCCTAATTTCTTTATCGATCGCCCCATATTTGCGTGGGTGATCGCCATAATCATCATGCTGGCCGGGGGACTTGCGATCCTGAAGCTGCCTGTCGCGCAATATCCAACGATTGCGCCGCCGGCAGTGACGATCTCCGCAACCTATCCGGGCGCTGATGCCAAAACGGTGCAGGATACCGTTACGCAGGTTATCGAACAGAACATGAACGGTATCGATAACCTGATGTACATGTCCTCAAACAGTGACTCAACCGGTACGGTTCAGATCACCCTGACCTTTGAATCCGGTACGGATGCGGACATTGCACAGGTTCAGGTGCAGAACAAATTGCAGCTGGCGATGCCTCTGCTGCCGCAGGAAGTACAACAGCAGGGCGTGAGCGTCGAGAAATCGTCCAGTAGCTTCCTGATGGTTGTCGGCGTGATCAACACCAACGGCACCATGACGCAGGAGGATATTTCCGACTACGTGGGCGCCAACATGAAGGACGCCATCAGCCGTACGTCTGGTGTGGGTGACGTTCAGCTGTTCGGTTCCCAGTACGCGATGCGTATCTGGATGGATCCGAATAAACTGAACAACTTCCAGCTGACGCCGGTTGACGTGATCAGCGCAATTAAAGCGCAGAACGCCCAGGTTGCCGCCGGTCAGTTGGGTGGTACACCGCCGGTGAAAGGCCAGCAGCTTAACGCGTCGATCATCGCGCAAACGCGTCTGACCTCCGCCGATGAGTTCAGCAAAATTCTGCTGAAGGTGAATCAGGACGGTTCGCAGGTTCGCCTGCGTGACGTGGCGAAGGTTGAGCTGGGCGGTGAGAACTACGACATCATTGCGAAGTTCAACGGTAAACCGGCTTCCGGTCTGGGTATCAAACTGGCGACGGGCGCGAACGCCCTGGACACCGCGACGGCTATCCGTGCAGAACTGAAGAAGATGGAACCGTTCTTCCCGTCAGGTCTGAAAATCGTTTATCCGTATGACACCACGCCATTCGTTAAAATTTCGATTCACGAAGTGGTGAAAACCCTGGTTGAGGCGATCATTCTCGTCTTCCTGGTGATGTACCTGTTCCTGCAAAACTTCCGCGCAACGCTGATCCCAACCATCGCCGTGCCGGTTGTACTGCTCGGGACCTTTGCGGTGCTGGCGATATTTGGCTACTCGATAAACACCCTGACGATGTTCGGGATGGTGCTCGCCATCGGCTTGCTGGTGGATGACGCCATCGTGGTGGTCGAAAACGTCGAGCGTGTCATGGCGGAAGAAGGCCTGCCGCCGAAGGAAGCAACCCGTAAATCAATGGGCCAGATCCAGGGCGCGCTGGTCGGTATCGCGATGGTACTGTCTGCGGTATTTATCCCGATGGCCTTCTTTGGCGGCTCTACCGGTGCGATTTACCGTCAGTTCTCCATCACCATTGTTTCGGCGATGGCGCTGTCGGTACTGGTTGCACTGATCCTGACGCCAGCCCTGTGCGCGACGATGCTGAAGCCGATTCAGAAAGGCGGTCACGGCGAGCATAAGGGCTTCTTCGGCTGGTTCAACCGCATGTTTGATAAGAGTACGCACCACTACACCGACAGCGTGGGTAACATCCTGCGCAGCACCGGTCGTTACCTGCTGCTCTATATCATCATCGTGGTGGGGATGGCTTTCCTGTTCGTTCGTCTGCCAAGCTCGTTCCTGCCAGATGAAGACCAGGGCGTGTTCCTGAGTATGGCGCAGCTTCCGGCCGGTGCGACGCAAGAGCGTACGCAAAAGGTGCTGGATGAGATGACCGACTACTTCCTGACCAAAGAGAAAGACAACGTCGAATCCGTGTTTGCGGTTAACGGCTTTGGCTTCGCGGGTCGTGGTCAGAACACCGGTATCGCCTTCGTTTCTCTGAAAGACTGGTCTGAACGTCCGGGCGCAGAGAACAAGGTAGAAGCCATTACCGGCCGCGCGATGGGCACCTTCTCACAGATTAAAGATGCGATGGTCTTCGCCTTTAACCTGCCAGCGATTGTTGAACTGGGTACGGCGACCGGCTTCGACTTCCAGCTGATTGACCAGGGCGGTCTGGGCCACGAAAAACTGACTCAGGCGCGTAACCAGCTGTTTGGCGAGGTGGCAAAACACCCTGACCTGCTGGTGGGCGTACGTCCTAACGGTCTGGAAGATACGCCGCAGTACAAGATCGATATCGACCAGGAAAAAGCGCAGGCGCTGGGTGTTTCCATCAGCGACATTAATACCACGCTGGGTGCAGCCTGGGGTGGCAGCTACGTCAACGACTTCATCGACCGTGGTCGCGTGAAGAAAGTCTACGTGATGTCCGAAGCGCAATACCGTATGCTGCCGAACGATATCAACAACTGGTATGTTCGCGGCAGCGATGGCCAGATGGTGCCGTTCTCCGCCTTCTCAACCTCGCGCTGGGAATACGGTTCACCGCGTCTGGAGCGTTATAACGGCTTGCCATCGATGGAAATCCTCGGTCAGGCAGCCCCGGGCCGAAGCACCGGTGAAGCCATGAACCTGATGGAAGAACTGGCCAGCAAACTGCCTGCGGGTGTCGGCTACGACTGGACCGGCATGTCCTATCAGGAACGTCTGTCCGGTAACCAGGCCCCTGCCCTGTACGCCATTTCACTGATTGTGGTGTTCCTGTGTCTGGCGGCATTGTATGAGAGCTGGTCGATTCCATTCTCCGTTATGCTGGTGGTTCCGCTGGGGGTTATCGGTGCGCTGCTTGCCGCAACGTTCCGTGGGCTGACCAACGACGTTTACTTCCAGGTGGGCCTGCTGACAACCATTGGCTTGTCGGCGAAGAACGCGATACTAATCGTCGAATTCGCCAAAGATCTGATGGAGAAAGAAGGAAAAGGCCTGATTGAAGCAACGCTGGAAGCCGTTCGTATGCGTTTGCGTCCAATCCTGATGACGTCCCTGGCATTTATCCTCGGCGTTATGCCGCTGGTTATCAGCTCCGGCGCGGGCTCCGGCGCACAGAACGCAGTAGGTACCGGCGTAATGGGTGGGATGGTAACCGCGACCGTTCTTGCGATCTTCTTCGTACCGGTGTTCTTCGTGGTGGTTCGCCGCCGCTTCAGCCGTAAGAATGAAGACGTTGAGCACAATCATTCGGTAGAACATCACTGATACCGGTTTCACATGATAAAAAGGCCGCATTTGCGGCCTTTTTCTTTTTCAGAAAAAATCATAAAATAGACCTATTGCCTTTCTATTTATTTTCCTCTTTTTTAATAAGGCCTATCATAATAGGCCGATAACTTACACCAGGAACTCAGCATTCTTTTATTATCATTTCGTGACGTAAATTATTCGGACTATTCCTAAGCAATGGAAAATATCTGAAGATATCTGGTTTCGGACTTCACATGAAACTTTGCGCTAACTCAATGAATTCTAAGGAACCGATAAAAATCGTCTTTTTTATTGATTAACGCGTTCGCTGCAAAAGGTAGATTTGCGTAAAGGCTCGAACAGTAACGATTTAATTGTAATTTTTCGTAATAGCGCGGTGAAATCTTGATCAGAGTGGCTTATAGTTAGAGTTATCAGGAACACAGCTCCCGTGTGGCTAAGCAAGTTGTATCCATCCCGACATGATGTTCGGTGAGTAAAAAATCACTCAGAAGGGGATGCGCTATGGACGAGTACTCGCCAAAAAGGCATGATATCGCGCAGTTGAAATTTCTCTGCGAATCCTTGTACCATGACTGCCTTGCCAATCTTGAAGAAAGTAACCATGGCTGGGTGAACGATCCAACGTCTGCTATCAATTTACAGCTTAACGAGCTGATCGAGCATATCGCCACCTTCGCACTTAATTATAAAATTAAGTACAATGAAGATAATAAGTTGATAGAGCAAATTGATGAATACCTGGACGACACCTTTATGTTGTTCAGCAGCTACGGCATTAACGCACAGGATTTGCAGAAATGGCGTAAATCAGGAAACCGTCTATTTCGCTGCTTCACTAATGTCAGCAGAGCTAATCCGGTTAGTCTTTCCTGTTAAAATTATTACAATTACTAAGGTGAATTTATGTCTGATAAACCATTAACAAAAGTCGATTATTTGATGCGCCTGCGACGCTGCCAGTCAATTGACACTCTCGAACGTGTTATTGAGAAAAATAAATACGAGCTGTCTGATAATGAACTGGCGGTATTTTATTCAGCTGCCGACCATCGTCTTGCTGAGCTGACCATGAATAAACTGTATGACAAGATCCCCTCTTCGGTGTGGAAATTTGTTCGTTAATCGTTGAAGAGAGACTGTAAAGGCATTACGCCCGTTGTTAAGCTGAATTTACCTTTCGAATTACGCTTCAAATGCAAACGCCAGGTTCCCGTATAAAACGTATTTATGCGCAAGAATGTTGTGACTCCCGTCACAGCCACTTTTAGGGAACGTTCCCTTTCTGGTTAATCCTCTTTACGCTGCGTAAAACGATTCCAGAGAGGTTCCCATGAGTGAAGAAAAACAGAAGATGATTGCAGGTGAATATTACCGCCCTGGCGATGACACGCTGAGGGCTGACCGTTTACGCGCGCGTCATCTTGTTCACCGCTATAACCATACCGCACCCGATGAGAAGGCCGAACGTCGCGCCTTATTAGCTGACCTGCTGGGTCAAAGCGAAGGTGCCTATATAGAGCCAAGCTTCCGCTGCGACTACGGGTATAACATCTATCTGGGCAACAATTTTTACGCTAACTTCGATTGCGTCATGCTGGACGTCTGCCCTGTCCGCATTGGCGATAACTGTATGCTTGCGCCGGGAGTGCACATTTATACGGCCACGCATCCTCTGGATGCGACCGAACGTAACAGCGGGCTGGAGTACGGTAAACCGGTCACCATTGGTGATAATGTCTGGATCGGCGGACGCGCGGTGATTAATCCAGGCGTGACCATTGGCGATAATGCGGTTATCGCTTCCGGCGCGGTAGTGACCAAAGACGTGCCGGCCAATGCGGTAGTGGGCGGGAATCCGGCGAAAATCATTAAAATGATCTAAGCGCATCCTGAGTAACTGTTATGCTTTTTCCTGGCATAACTGTTACTTTCATCGCATAAACCCCTCTCATAAAATAGGCAGATCACCTGTATTTTTAACAATCATAAAGGCAAAAAATGACAGAGATACAGCGCCTGCTTACCGCCACCATCGACGATCTCAATACCCGCGAAAAGCGCGACAATCGCCCGCGTTTTAGCATCAGCTTTATTCGCAAACACCCCGGATTGTTCGTCGCCATGTACGCCGCCTGGCTGGCAACGCTTATCGTCATGCTGAAGTCTGAAACACTGGTCGATTCCGTCTGGCTACTGGTTGTGCTGTTCGTGGTGTTTAACGCGTTTTTCTTTTTCGACGTCAATCCGCGTTACCGGTATGAAGATATCGACGTACTCGATTTCCGCGTGTGCTACAACGGGGAGTGGTACAACACGCGTTACGTGCCGAAGGAGCTGATCGACAGCATCCTGCACTCGCCGGCCGTCGAAGCCGGGCAAAAAGAGAAGTTGCAGAAAATGGTCATCACTAAGGGCCAGCTCTCTTTTTATGATGTCTTTACCCTTTCCCGCCCCACTGCTGTGTAATGAGCGCATGAAGACGTCGGATACCCGGCGCAAACTGCGAAGCAGAGGTATTACCGTAACCTAAAACCAGACCGGTTTGCCCCTGCTTCGTCTCAAGGTAATACCCGCTCAGCGCAGCGGGTGCCAGCTGAAACGCTCTCGCCTGCTCCACCAGCCGCTGGTCGTCGATACCGTCAATCGCCAGCGTCAGGTGCATTCCCCCTTCCCCGGCAAGAACACGATGCGGCGTATGAAGCTCTGCGCTCAGCACCTCCCGCAGCTGGCGGTAACGCTTACGATAAAGGCGGCGCATGGCGGCAAGATGTCGTGCATAGTGGCCTTCCTCAATAAACAGCGCCAGGGTGCGCTGTTCAGCGCGATGCCCGCCGCGCAGCAGCGAGCCGATGGCCGGACGCGCCGCCTTCGCCAGCGCTGGCGGTAACACCATGAACCCCATCCGGAGCGATGGAAACAGCGTTTTGCTGAACGTCCCCAGATACACAACGGGCGCATTGTTGACCATTCCGAGCATCGCCGGGACGGGCTCACCGGTATAACGAAATTCGCTGTCGTAATCATCCTCAATGATCCACGCGCTGTGCTGCCGGGCCAGTTCCAGCAGCGCCAGACGCCGCCGCGCGCTGAGCACGCTTCCGCAAGGGAACTGATGCGATGGCGAGGTAAAAATCAGCGTGGGTGAAGGCGCAGACAGCCCTTCCCAGCACATCCCCTCGTCATCCACCGGTATGCCGGACATCGCCAGGCCGGTTTTGACGAAAGCGCTTTTGGCGCCGCTATAGCCGGGATTTTCCACCCAGGCAACATCCCCCGGCTCGCTTAACAGCATCGTGCACAGATTGACGCCCTCCAGCGCCCCTTCGGTTATCACAATCTGGCTGGCATCGCAGTCAATGCCGCGGGAGAGCGCAAGATGGCGGGCAATGGCGGCCCGCAGCGTCGGCTCGCCGGCCGGGTCGCCATACCCTAACAGGGCGCTTCCCTCCTCGCGCAGGACGCGATCGTACAACCGCCGCCACAGCGGCAAGGGGAAATAGTTGATGGCAGGCGTTCCCGGCGTAAACGCCATCACCGGAGTGTCGCGCGGCACAGGCGCGGGCAGCAGGGCGACACGTTTTGTCAGCCTGACGTCCGGGTCCGGTAATGTCCGGGCAATCGTCCGAGGAGCGAATTGCCCCACCCGCGTGCCCTGGCGGCTACGCAGCAAATAACCTTCGAGCGTGAGCTGGTCCAGCGCCGCGTTGACGGTATTTCGGGACACAGAGATCTGCTGCGCCAGCGTTCGTGAGCCGGGCAAATGGCTGCCGGATCGAAGCCTTCCGCACAGTATGGCCTCCCGCAAAGCAAGATAGAGCGCACGCTGGAGCGTCTCTTCCCCACGTTTTTTCAGCGCAGCATGGAGCAAGGTGTAAAGCTCATCACCCGGTATATTCATCTTTCCTCCTCGTGGTACCAGAAAAACATAGCCTGGTGGTTCTTTTTAAGGAACCAGCAATTCATTAATCTGGAGATCTTTTCAATTTGACGGGAATAAAGATGAATACATTCAATGAGTTTGGACAACCTGTAGGCGAAAGCCTTTTCGACTGGCAGCCTCGCCCGCACCCGTCCCGGGTGATACTTCAGGGTCGCTATTGTCGGCTTGAGCCGCTGCGCGTGGAGCATGCCCCGGCGTTGTTCTCTGCGTATTCCCTGGCCGGAGATACCCGAAGCTGGACGTGGCTGCTGCGTGAACCAGATGCCACCGCAGAGGAGTTTGCCGAATGGGTGGCGAGCGTGAGCGAATTAGCCGATCCCATCCACTTTACCGTTATCGATAACCAGACCCAGTCTCCTGTCGGGACGCTGTCCCTGATGCGGATCGATCCTAAAAACGGCGTTGTGGAAGTGGGACATGTTCACTTCTCGTCACTGTTAAGCCGGACGCCCATGTCGACAGAAGCGCAGTATCTGCTGATGCGGTACGTGTTCGATACCCTGGGCTACCGGCGTTATGAATGGAAGTGCAACAGCCTGAACGAACCATCCCGCAAAGCGGCTCTGCGTCTGGGCTTTCAGTTTGAAGGGCGTTTTCGCCAGGCGCTGGTCATTAAAGGCCGAAACCGGGACACCGACTGGTTTTCAATTCTCGACAAAGAGTGGCCAGCGCTGGCGAGCGCGTTTGAAAGCTGGCTTGCCACCGACAATTTTACCGCCGATGGCAAACAGAAAAGCTCCCTGGAAAGCTGGCGAGAGACGCGCGTTTAGCGTCTTTTTTTACGTCCCTGCACCGCCTTAAAGCGCGGGTTAGATTTGCAGATCACGTATAAGCGTCCCTTGCGTTTGACTATCTGGCAATCCGGGTGACGCTGTTTTGCACTGCGCAATGAGTTCAGCACCTGCATGATTAGCCTCGCTTCGCATCAAGAAAGCCACCAAAACGCTTGCGGAAGCGTGCCGCGCTGCCATCCGTCGAGAAGGTCTTCTGTTTCCCTGTATAAAACGGATGTGATTTAGAGGAGACATCAAGGGTAACGTAGGGATACGTTTTCCCCTCCAGCTCAATTTCACGGTCTGTCTTAATTGTTGAGCCGACTTTAAAGTATTCATTAGCCGTGGTGTCGTGAAACACAACGGTGCGATAGGTTGGATGGATATTCGGTTTCATCTCTGGCCTTCATGTATTGTTATAACATAACAAAATACTATCTGAGCTTTGCTGCAAAAACAACCCCTGTCACGCACAGCCTGTTTTTGAAAGGTTGATTCAGATACCTGCCTGAGACTGTCACATGCTATAACTATATCATTTAGCGATAAAAAACTTTTTCTTCTGGCGCGCAAACTCCAGGCCCAAGGTGGGCATATGGAAAGGATAAAGCAGCATGCGAACCCGACATCTGGTCAGCCTGGTAACAGGCATACTGATCTTCTCTGTGCTGGTCCCTGTGTGCCTCAGTATCTGGCTGGCGCATCGTCAGGCAGAGGATAAATTTGTGGACGCTCTGGACAGCTATGCCTCGCGCGTCCTGATCCGTACCGACAGAGTCGTTGCGCAGGCAAAACAGGCGCTCACGCACCTACAGACATTCCACGCCCCACCCTGCACTCCCCCGCATTTACGCGAAATGCGTCGGGTTGAATTCTCATGGCGCTATATTCAGGAAGTGATGTATATCGATAACCTGAAGCCGCTCTGCTCATCCCTTGAACAATCCAGTAATACGGCGATCTTACCGCCCCCGATGCGGATCACCGCAGACGGGTATAGCGCGTGGCTCACCTCGCAAAACGACCTCGGCATTCACCGCTATATGGCCGTTCTGGGGAAAGGACATTATCTGGTGATGGTTGATCCTGCCTCGCTTGTGGATGTTGTCCCGTTTGGTGAAATTTCGATGGATGCCGCCCTGGTGGGCAGTGAAACCCATCGGATATTTGCCAGAAGCAATATTGTCGACCCGTATATTCTTTCTGTCGTTAAGGAGCAGCAGGACGTTACGCGCGTACAATACAACGGCTCGATGTACGTGTTGAAACCTGTACCCGAACTGGGGTTTACGGTGATCGCGTGGGCGTCGTTAAAACCGCTGGCGGAATCCTGGCACCAGCAGCTGATCATCTGGCTACCGGCTGGCATCTTGCTAAGCCTGGCTGCTGCCCTTATTGTCCTGCGCATCCTCCGCCGTTTGTTATCCCCGCGTAACCGCCTGATCGACGCAATCAACAACCGGGAGATCGAGGTTTACTATCAGCCCATCGTGGCGCTGTGCAGTGGAAAACTGGTGGGTGCTGAAGCGCTGATGCGCTGGCCGCAGCCAGATGGCAGTCACCTGTCGCCCAATCTCTTTGTGCCGCTGGCTGAGCAGACGGGGCTTATTTCAACGCTGACGCAGCTGGTGGTAAATAAGGTGTTTGAGGATTTAGGCGCCTGGCTGCATCATCACCCGGAACTGCACATTTCTGTCAACCTTGCGCCATCGGATTTAACGTCCCCCGAGCTGCCTCGCCAGCTGAGTCAGTTGCTCAACAAATGGGGCGTCCACCCGCGCCAGATCGCCCTTGAATTAACCGAGCGCGGCTTTGCCGATCCCGCCGTCAGCGTGCCTGCCATCGCTGCGTTTCGCCGCGCCGGGCACGCTATCTACATTGATGATTTTGGTACGGGTTACTCCAGCCTGAGCTATTTGCAGGATCTGGATGTCGATACCCTGAAGATTGATAAATCCTTTGTGGATGCGCTGGAGTACAAGAACGTGACTCCCCACATCATCGAAATGGCCAAATCGCTTAAACTGGCGATGGTCGCAGAAGGCATTGAAACTGAAGGGCAGATCGAATGGTTGCATCGCCACGGCGTGCAGTACGGCCAGGGCTGGTATTTCAGCAAGGCGCTGCCTAAAGAGGATTTCATTCTCTGGGCCGGGCACAATCTGGAGAAGCACATTACTTAAGGTACGATTTGATCACCTGCATCACGACCCCGAGATCGGCCTCGCGCTGCGCTTCCTCTGGCTCTTTCACCACGTGATCGGTTAAATGTCCCTCAATCACTTGCATCATCATGCCATTTACCGCACCCCTGATCGCCGCCAGCTGCTGTAACACCTCGGCGCATTCATGATCGCTGTTAAGCATTTTTTCCAGCGCAGCGCTCTGCCCCTGAATTTTTTTCAGGCGGGTCAATAACTTCTTTTTATCACGAACTGTGTGTGACATCGCTTAGCTCCTCTTTGGTGGCGTAAAAAGCATATCACGCTCTACTCCCCCTGGGTATTTTTCTACTGGGGGGTAGTATTATACTACTGGGGGGGAGTAGTATTCTCGGCATGTTTTCCACCCCGGAATGTTCAATGAACGATTTTTCTTCTCTTCTACAGCAGGGTAACGCCTGGCTGTTTGTCCCCAGCGCCATCCTGCTTGGCGCGCTCCATGGCCTTGAGCCAGGCCATTCAAAAACAATGATGGCGGCTTTCATTGTGGCGATCCGCGGTACGCTGAAACAGGCTGTGTTGCTTGGGTTGTCCGCAACGCTGTCTCATACGGCGGTCGTCTGGATCATTGCGATGGCGGGATTATGGTTTGGTCGGGGATGGGATGCAGATACTTCTGAGCCCTGGTTTCAGTTGATTTCCGGGGTTCTGATCGTGTTGATCGCCCTGTGGATGGCGTGGCGAACCTGGCATGAGAGCCAGCCGCATCACCACCATGATGATCATCATCACCATCATGATCATCACGACCACGCGCATCATCACGACCACATGTCTCCTCTGGTTGAAGAGGAGTGGCAGGATGCCCACCAGCGCGCACACGCCCAGGACATTAACCGACGCTTCAACGGTAAAGAGGTCACCACCGGGCAAATCGCGCTATTCGGCCTGACCGGTGGGCTTATCCCCTGTCCGGCCTCCATTACGGTGCTGCTGATCTGCCTGCAACTGAAACATTTCGCGCTCGGCGCCACGCTGGTGTTCAGTTTCAGTATCGGACTGGCGCTCACTCTCGTCGCCTCTGGCGCAATTGCCGCATTAAGCATGAAACATGCGGCGAAGCGCTGGCCCGGCTTTAGCGCCTTTTCGCGCAAGGCACCGTGGATCTCAGCGGCACTGATCGCGGTAGTCGGAATTTATATGAGCATTCACGGCGTAAGCGGGATCCTGAGATAAGCATTGCGGCCACGGCAGTGGCCGCACGTGTCGGCTCAGCCGTTCTGCTGCCAGCTAAACGTGTAGCGCAGCCGGCGGTTTTGCAGAATGAAGGCCGGGGCTACGCTCGGGCTCCATGAGTCGTCCCCCCCTACGCCCATGTGAAACGCATCAAGATTCAACCAGCAGCCAGCCTCTTCCCGCAGCAAATGCTGATGCGTTGTCTCATGCAGCTGCCGCTGGCTATAACGGCTCAGGGAGAAATGGAACTGTCCCTGCAACTGATGGGAGCCAAACGTCAGCTCGCGGGTGTCGCAGCGCAAACCGTTCTCCGTCGGGAAGATATACGGCGTCTGCATCTCTTCCAGCGGTAACGCCCAGCGCCCCTGCTGCGCCGCCAGTTTTCTGTCCGGATAGTTCTCCAGCGGGCCTAGCCCCAGCCAGCGCACCGTTTCCGGGATATCCGCCAGCATAACGCTCAGGCCCACGCGAGCGGGCTCAGGAATGTCAGACGCCACCGTCACCTGCACATCACCGTGCAGCACCCCGTGGTCATCAATCCGCCAGAGCTTGCAGCTGATAAACAGCGCTTTACCCTGATGCTCCCACACGTGCTGCGTGGTCACCACCACCTCACGGGCATGCTGCTCCGCTTCACACTGGAGGAGGCGCGCGGACATCCCATACATCCCTGCCGCTTTCCAGCGTTCCACCCACGCGTTCGGATCGATGCGGGTCGCCTCGCTGACGCCAATGTCATTGTCCAGCGGCGCGCGGGTGAAGTTATCCGTTAGCGGGGAACGGAGCGTTTCAGCGCCCTCGTTCCACCACTGGGCCAGGTTTCCGGTGAGACGGCTGAACTGCCAGCGCTGCTGCTGATGAGTAATGTCCAGCGCCTCGTCCTGCACCGTTAGCTGCGGAGGGGTTCCGCCTGCTTTCGGTGGCGCAAGGTACAGCGGAGCCGGGAGTGGCCACTGATCCCAGGCACAACGGTGGCCGGGCGGCGACCACGGCGTGGCCTGCGGCTGAACGATCTCCACGTTGAGCCAGACCTCGCCCGGCTCAGCGTCAAGCTCTGGCAGCGGGATCTCAACGCGCTGCGTCTCCTGAGGCGCAACAGAAAGGGGTGTTTCGCCGGAAGCCAACACCGCACCGTCACGCGCCACCGACCATCGCAGATATTCGTTGTCAGTATGACGGAACAGATAATCGCTCTGGATCTCGACGACCAGCGGAGCGGTGCTCACCAGCGTAAAGGTAAAGAACTGCTGGGCACGCTGCGCCTCGTAAAGGGCGGGATGCGGAGTGCGATCGGGAAACACCAGCCCGTTGAGGCAGAACTGACGGTCGTTGGGCTTATCGCCAAAATCGCCGCCGTAGGCCCAGTATGCCGTGCCGTCTTCCGCTTTTTTCGTCAGCGCCTGATCGACCCAGTCCCAGACAAAGCCGCCCTGTAACCGGGGATGGCTGCGGAATGCCTGCCAGTAGCTGGCAAAGCCGCCAAAGCTGTTGCCCATCGCGTGGGCATACTCGCAGAGGATCAACGGACGGGTTTCGTCCGGCATGCCGATCCACTTTTTAATCGACCACTTTGGCACCGCCGGGAACGGCTGATCCTGATCGACGCGGGCGTACATCGGGCAGACAATATCGGTAGCGGCTGTACTGGCGCCGCCGCCTTCGTACTGCACCGGCCGCGTGGGATCGGTGGTTTTCAGCCAGCGGTACAGCGCATCGTGGTTCGCCCCATGCCCGGACTCATTCCCCAGGGACCAGATGATGATGGACGGATGATTCCGGTCCCGCTGCACCATACGCGTAACGCGTTCGCTCATGGCAGGCAGCCAGCGCGGATCGTCCGCCAGGCGGCTCATCGGCACCATGCCATGGGTTTCAATATTCGCCTCATCGACCACGTACAGGCCGTAGCGATCGCAAAGCGTGTACCACAGAGGATGGTTCGGATAATGCGAGCAGCGCACAGCGTTGAAGTTATGCTGCTTCATCAGTTCGATGTCGCGGCGCATGGTCGCCTCATCCATCACCTGCCCCTTCTCAGGATGATGTTCGTGACGGTTCACGCCGCGGATCAGCAGCGGTTTGCCGTTAAGCTTCAGCAGGCCGTTGCTGATTTCGACGCGTCTGAAACCGACATCGCAGGCTTCAGTCTCCAGCACGTTACCCTGCGCATCCCGAAGCGACATTGTCAGCCGATAGCATTCCGGTGTTTCAGCGCTCCACAGCGCGGGAGCGTTCACGGGGATCGCCACCGTGAGCCGTTCTGCCCAACTGCCGCGTTCGTCCACGATGGCCGATCCGGGCTGCTGCGTGGTTTGCGCGCAGGCTTCGCCGTTACGCCACAGGGTAAACGCCACCTCGCATTCGGCGTAGCGTGAGCCTTCCAGCGCAACGTCAACCCGGAGTATCGCCCGATCGCATTCGGCATTCAGATCGGTCACGATCTGATAATCGGCAATTCGCGTTTCCGGCTTGTGCAGCAGCGAGACGTCGCGGAAAATGCCGCTCATCCGCCACATGTCCTGATCTTCCAAGTAGCTTCCGTCGCACCAGCGTAACACCATCACCGCCAGACGGTTCTGCCCCGGTCGCAGCACCGCGCTGAGATCGAACTCCGCAGGCAGACGGCTGTCCTGCGAATAACCCACCCACTGGCCGTTACACCACAGATGAAAAGCTGAATTCACCCCGTCAAAAATAATGCGGGTTTGCCCGCTGCACAGCCAGGCGTCATCCATATCAAATGTGAGCGAGTAACAACCGGTTGGGTTTTCAGCCGGAACATACGGCGGGTTCACATTTATCGGATAGGTGACGTTGGTATAGATGGGAGTATCAAATCCCTCCATCTGCCAGTTCGACGGCACGGGCATCTCAACGGCGTCAGCCAGATCGTCCGTTAACCATGTATCGGGAACCTGCTCTGGCGCCGGGAAAAAGCTGAATCGCCAGACGCCGTTAAGCAGACGCTTGCTCAGCGAAGGCTTATCCTCGCGGGCGAAGGTATCATCGCGCCAGCTATGAAAAGGCGCGTGTGCGGCCAGACGATTCCACTGCGTCACGCCCGGGTTTTCCCAGTCACGACGCGCCAGAAGTGCGCTGAGGGTCAGCGGCAATGTAGAAGACATATCAACCTCTTTGCGAAGCGCTCACAATTTTAGCCAACATGCCCTGGTAAACGGTGGCGGTAAAGACTTTGATCGTCACCAGGCGAGCACGATCACAAAAGTGCTAGCTGCGCGCCAGCTTCTCCGCCAGCAGCGCCAGAGTTCTGAGCTGTTGCGCCAGATCTTCACGATAGGCCTGCTGTGCGGCGCGCGGCGCGGTGGAATGACGCACGATCAACGTAACGGGAAGTTGTTCCTGCCAGCATTCGTCGTGATGGGCAGGTGCCATCAGCCGCTCCACGCTGCGCTCACCGGCCTCGCGGAACGCCTGCCGAACGGTGGTGAGCGGAGGTGAAAACCACGCGCTGTCAGCCGTATCATCAAACCCGACAACCGAGATCTGCCCCGGTACCGCAACGCCTTTTTCCGCACAGGCGCGTAAAACGCCAAGCGCCATCTGATCGTTAGCGACGAGGATCGCCTCCGGCAGCTGCGCGCCCGCCAGGAGCTGATGCCCTTTCTCATAACCCGAAGCTGCGCTCCAGTCGCCCTGCGCCACCGCAAACGCCTCCACACCGGCCTGAGCCAGCGTGGTTTTCCATCCCGCCAGACGAGCCCGGGCAGAGACAGAACTTTCCGGCCCGGCGAGCAGCGCAATTCGCTGGTGCCCCAGCGAAAGCAGATGCTCTGCCCCCAGGCCAGCGCCCTGTTCGGCATCGAAAACAAGGCTGTTAACCCGAGCTGTGGGGGAAACATCGAGAAAAAGAACCGGGGTCGGCGAGGCCATTTCCTGAAGCATTTCTGCCTGGGTATCTTCCAGCGGAACGTTCACCAGCAGCGCCTCCACGCGCTGCGCCAGTAACTCCTGCAAAGCAGCCTGACACTGCGCGGGATGCTCCACCATGGAGATGAGTACGCCAGCCCCCTGCTCCACTGCCCGGGATTTTACAGCTGAGGCGATTTGCGACGGCGCATGCAGCGCCAGATCGCTGGTCATCAGCCCCAGCGTGCGGGTACGTTTCCCGGCCAGCTGCTGCGCGCCACGGTTGGGCACATAGTGTAGCGCCGCCATGGCCTGCCGGACCTTTTCCCGCGTACGGGCAGAAACGTGTTCCGCGTCGTTAATCACCCGAGAAACGGTCTGATAAGAAACGCCCGCCACGCGGGCAACGTCATAAAGAGTGATCGCTTTCATACATTCTGGCGTCGTAAAAAGAGAAGTCTCTATTCTGACACAGTTACGCCATCATAGCCTGTGAGCGCTTCGCAAAATTAAACAATCCGCTCCGGCCGCGCGGCTTTCTGAATGCGCGGTCCCTGACGAAACCACGGCAAACAGAGCTGGATCAGCGGGCCGATGGTTAATGCATACAGTACGGTTCCAACGCCAAACGCTCCCCCGAGGAGGTAGCCGACGATCAACACGGTCACCTCGATCGCGGTACGCACGCTGCGGATCGACCAGCCCAGCCGGGCATGTATGCCGGTCATCAGACCGTCGCGCGGGCCTGCGCCAAAACCCGCGCCGATATACATCCCGGTGGCAAGGGCGTTAACCACAATGCCGGAAACCAGCAGGGTGATGCGCACGGGCAGCGAGGTGAGCTCAGGGATCAGCGCCATTGACGCATCGGCCGCCAGACCAATACAAATCACATTACTGATAGTACCCAGTCCCGGCAGCTGACGCAGCGGGATCCACAGCAGCAGCACCGCGGCCCCGGTTAAAATAATCACCGTGCCGATGCTCATCCCGATCTGGATGGCGACGCCAAGGTGAAAGACATCCCACGGGTCGACACCCAGATCCGAACGAATAAACATCGCGGTTGAAAGCCCGTACAGGCCTAAACCGACATAAAGTTGTACCAGACGACGTACCATTTTCTCTTCTCCGAAGAACCAGGTTCCATCTTCGGTGAAAATGGCACTATGATTAATGTCCAGTTTTCAAATAGTGGACTGCATATGTCATCACGTCGTTTTGGAAGCCAGTCTCTGGTACGCCTGTTAGGGCACTGGCAGCAAGCCTCTTCCCGCACCCCGCTGTGGCGCCAGCTGGCTGACGCGTTACGCCTGTTAATTCTGGATGGCAGGCTGGCGTTAAACACGCGCCTGCCCGGAGAGCGGGAACTGGCCGCCGCTCTGAGCGTAAGCCGCACCACCATCAGCAGCGCGCTGGCGCATCTGCGGGAAGAGGGTTATCTGGAGAGCCGTCACGGCAGCGGTTCGCGGGCGATCCTGCCAGACCGCCGCGCCGTGCCCACGCTTTCTACTGCCAGCGCGGCGCTGGATCTCTCAACCGCCGCACTCAACGCGGGACCAGAGATCCACCAGGCCTACGCCCACGCGCTGACGGCCATCACGCCGAATCTGGCGCTGACCGGGTACGATCAGCTTGGGCTTCCGGCGCTGCGTGAAGCTATCGCCGCCCGCTACACCGCACGCGGTCTGCCCACCCGGGCAGACGAAGTGATGGTGGTGAACGGCGCCGTCAGCGGCTTCGCCCTGATCTTAAGAATGATGACCGGTCCCGGGGATCGCGTGGTGGTGGATCATCCCACCTACCCGCTGGCGATAGCCGCTATTCAGGGGGCGCTATGCCGGCCCGTGGGCGTCTCGCTGCCTGAAACGGGCTGGGATACCGACGGTTTTGCCGCAACGCTTGCCCAGACAGCCCCGCGTCTGGCCTATCTGATGCCGGATTTTCATAATCCGACCGGACGTTGCATGGATGCCGCGACGCGCCAGACCATAACCGACATCGCCGCGCAAACCCGCACCACGCTGGTGGTGGATGAAACCATGGTCGATCTCTGGTTCGATGTTCCCCCGCCGCCGCCGCTGGCCGCCTTTAACCCGGAGGCCACGGTGATGACGCTGGGTTCCGCAGGTAAAAGCTTCTGGGGTGGGCTGCGTCTCGGCTGGATCCGCGCCTCGTCACGCACTATCGCCACCCTCGCGCAAACGCGCGACACGCTGGATCTGGGCTCTCCGGTGCTGGAACAGCTGGCCACGCTGTGGCTTATCGAAAACAGTGCAACCTTCCTGCCTGCCCGGCGGCAAATGCTGGCAGAACGGCGCGACCGCTGCGGCCAGATGCTGCGGGAACATTTCCCCGAATGGCGGTTTCAGGAAGCGGAGGGAGGGCTTTCATACTGGATTGAATTACCCGGCATGCTGGCGACACAGCTGGCGGCACGCGCCGAAACGACAGGCATCATTATGGGCACCGGCACGCGTTTTGGACTATCAGGCGCGTTTGACCGCTACCTGCGTATGCCCTTCTCACTCAGTTCACCAGAACTTGAAGAGGCATTATTGCGGATCAAACCGCTGTGGCATGCATTAAATAAAAGTGTAGCGTCAGTAAAACGGAGCCTGGTGTAAATTATTCGCCAGAAACAATAAAAACTGCTGACTGTATCGCATGCAGTCAGCAGTTTTCATGAAGAACAACTTAATGTTGAGGTGGAATCGGGAAGCCTTTCAGCGAAATAATGAAATTATCCCCTTCTTTCTTTATTTTTGCACCGGTATCACACCAGTCAGACGCAATACGAAAGAACTCATCACTTCCTACATTCCAGCCAAGACGAACATGTTTCACGTAGCCGGAACGTAACAGATTGCAGGCCTCGTTGTAGTCACTGGCAGTCGATAGTTGTTGTTTCATTTTCTCTTCTTCAGAAGTTTACGTAGTGCTTTGATTTCTTTAGGAGTAAATGGAGTTACGCTCTCTTCTTCCGTATGCTGATTATCAACATCCTCTTCCGATACTCCCGCCTCTTCTACTGCTTCAAATGCCAGCAGCAGCAGTTTCTCTGTGGTCACGCTTAAATTCTCATTATTGTCTTCCGCATAGTGGCGAAGTCTTTCTTTTAGCGCTTCATCAATTTTAACGTTTAAAACCGCAGTAACCATGATTGTCACATCCTTTCGGAACACGTGTTTAATTTAATACACGAAGATAAGTTTGTTATCCAGATATATATTTTTTAGCTTATGACAGAATAAAGGCATCGAAAAATAAAATGACAGTCTATTATTACAGGTTTATGACATTATTATTTCAGTTAAATGAAGGTTGCATTACAAAAAATACAATAGTCACATAATTTAGAAGGTTTATTCAGGGGAACGACTGGAGAGGAGCACAAATGGGTGGGGGCCCTGCCAGCTACATCCCGGCACCCACGTCGTCTGCCCTGGCTGCTTCCTTCCGGACCTGACCTGGTGAACAGAGTAGCGTTGCGGGAGAACCAACAGAGCCCCCATTGAGAGCGTTGATAACCAACGCGCTGGCGCATTATCCCTGTGGAGCACCTCAATTGCAAGCCGCTGGCAACCGGATGCTGGATTATTGCGCAAACTGCCCCGACAATCTTCTTTATCTTCGTATAACATTACCCTTCGCTGATTTCCCGCAGGAGTAACAATGGACGAACATGACACTTTCCCACAGCGAGTGTGGCAAATCGTAGCCTCGATCCCGGAAGGCTGTGTCACGACCTATGGGGAAGTCGCCCGGCTGGCGGGTTCTCCGCGCGCGGCGCGTCAGGTAGGCGGCGTGCTAAGGAGGCTACCAGAAGGAAGCACGTTACCGTGGCACCGGGTCGTCAATCGCCATGGCGCCATTTCCCTCACCGGGCCAGACTTGCAGCGCCAGCGTCAGGCATTACTTTCAGAAGGGGTGCAGGTGTCCGGGGCAGGACAAATTGATATGCAGAAGTATCGCTGGGAGTACTGACGCCCTCTCCCTTCAACATGGAGAGGGCGAAAGAGAATTACAGCTGTGTTGGCGGTGTAGGCAGAGTCGGCTGATTGGTCTGCGTTGCAACAGGTACTTCAGTTTGCTGCACCGGTACCAGGGTCAGGTCGATTTTGGTGCCGCCTTTGTTGACCGCTTCCTGCACGGTATCGGTGATAAAGACCAGCTTATCGTTGATCGTTACCGCCGCGCTCAGGAGGATACGCGCATTGGGTTGCACGTCAGACGGGTTGTACGGCAGCACAAAGCTGAACGGCGCCTGTTTACCCTCTGTACGAACCGCGCGCTGCGCAAGCACTTTAGACGGCGCATCCGCCAGGGAAGCATCAGACAGCGTGACCGTTAAAACCGCATCCGGCGGCAGCGCAACCTTCTGTTTGATCCAGATCGTACCGGAAACATTTGGCTGCTGAATAGCTTGCTGTGAAAGGGTGTTAATCCCGTTTGCGCTTGCTGTTGGCACCGGTACATCGGCACTCTTACCAGCACAGGCGGACAACGCTACCGCAATTGCTACACCACTGAGCATAGGCACGAGTTTCATTGAAGTCTCCTTATCATCAATGCACCAGCGGGATCGATCCCATCTGATGTCGTTTTATTCACATAACGAATACAAGTGTGGCACAAATCACGGATTTATGCCTAATTTCGTCCGGATATTAAGATTATTCTACCCATCGGACCACTTTCATTTCTGGGTTATACTCAGCGTATCTTTCGCCACGGCGTTTATTGAGGACCACTATGAGTCAGGCACTGAACAATCTGCTGACATTACTGAACCTGGAAAAAATAGAAGAAGGGCTATTTCGCGGACAGAGCGAAGATTTAGGCTTACGCCAGGTTTTTGGCGGCCAGGTCGTGGGGCAAGCGCTGTATGCCGCCAAGGAGACCGTCCCGGCAGACCGTCTGGTGCACTCGTTTCACAGCTACTTTTTACGCCCCGGTGACAGCGCTAAACCGATTGTTTACGACGTGGAAGTTCTGCGTGACGGTCAAAGCTTCAGCGCCCGTCGCGTGGCGGCCATCCAGCATGGCAAACCCATCTTCTACATGACCGCCTCGTTCCAGGCGCCAGAGCCGGGCTATGAGCATCAAAAAAAGATGCCGTCTGCCCCGTCGCCGGACGATCTGAAATCGGAAACCGAAATTGCCCGCGCTCTCGCGCATCTGCTGCCGCCGCAGGTAAAAGAGAAGTTTCTGTGCGATAAACCGCTGGAGATCCGCCCGGTCGAATTTCATAACCCAATGAAGGGGCATACCGCTGAGCCCGCCCGCCAGGTGTGGATCCGCGCCAACGGCAGCGTACCCGCAGATTTACGCGTGCATCAGTACCTGCTGGGGTATGCGTCGGATTTCAACTTCCTGCCGGTTGCGCTACAGCCGCACGGTGTGGGCTTCCTCGAAAAAGGGATGCAGGTAGCCACAATTGACCATTCCATGTGGTTCCACCGTCCGTTCGATATGAATGAATGGCTGCTTTACAGCGTGGAAAGTACCTCTGCGTCCAGCGCGCGCGGCTTTGTACGCGGGGAGTTTTACACTCAGGATGGCGTGCTGGTGGCTTCTACCGTTCAGGAAGGTGTGATGCGCAATCGCGGGTGATGTAAAAAGCCCGGTAGCGCTGCGCTTACCGGGCCTGCGAATTATGCTTTTTCAGGCCGGGTAAGGCGAAGCCGCCGCCCGGCAAAAGCACTCAAATTATGCGTTGTACGCATTCTCGCCGTGGCTGTTGACGTCCAGACCTTCGCGCTCCTGCTCTTCCGGTACGCGCAGTCCAACGGTCATATCGGCCAGCTTGTAGCCGATAAAGGCCACAACGCCCGACCAGACAACGGTGATCGCGATACTTTCCAGCTGCACCAGCACCTGATGTCCCATGGTCACGCCTTCTGCGTAACCCACACCGCCCAGAGATTGGGCAGCAAAGATACCGGTCATGATACAGCCGACGATGCCGCACACACCGTGCACGCCGAATACGTCACAGGGATCGTCAACGCGCAGAACACGTTTCAGTGCGGTAACGCCCCACAGCCCCGCCAGACCTGCGACGATACCGATCAGCAGCGCACCGCCTACGCCCACATAACCGCACGCTGGTGTAATACCTACCAGACCGGCAATCGCGCCGGAACAGGCACCCAGCAGTGATGGCTTGCCGCGAACGGCCCACTCGCCAAATACCCATGAGAGGATAGCGCCGGCGGTTGCCACAACGGTATTCACGAAGGCCAGCGCGGCGATTTCGTTAGCGGCGCTGGCTGAACCTGCGTTGAAGCCGAACCAGCCAAAATAGAGGATGGCGGTGCCGGTAAAGACCATCGGCAGGTTGTGCGGCTTGAATGCTTCCTTCCCGAAGCCCACGCGCTTGCCAATCAGGTAGGCGCCTACCAGGCCTGCTACCGCGGCGTTGATGTGCACAACGGTACCGCCCGCAAAGTCCAGCGCGCCATGGGAAGCCAATAGACCACCGCCCCAGACCATATGCGCAATCGGGATATAGGAGAGCGTCAGCCAGACCACCACGAAAATCAGTACCGCAGAGAAGCGGATACGCTCAGCCAGCGCGCCCACAATCAGCCCCACGGTGATGCAGGCGAATGAGCCCTGGAACGCGACATGAATATACTGATAAAAGCTGCCCATCACCGCGGTCAGTTCGATATTTTTCAGCATCGCCCAATTAACGTTGCCGAAGAAGGCGTTGCCCTCCCCGAAGGCCAGCGAGTAACCGTAAACCACCCACAGCACACACACCAGCGCGAACGTGACGGCAACCTGCGTCAGCATGGAGAGTACGTTCTTGCCGCGGATCAGGCCGCCGTAAAACAGCGCGATCCCCGGAATCGTCATGAACAGCACCAGCGCGGTGCAAATCATCATAAAGGCGTTATCGGCTTTGTCTGCCACAGCAGGTGCAGCCATTGCCAGGCCCGGCAGCAGTGCCAGCGAACCCAGACCTGTTTTCATTGTTGCTTTCTTCATTTTCTCGATCCCTATCACTGTGTGCCAGGAGTTACTTACAACGCCGCTTCGTCAGATTCGCCGGTACGGATGCGAATGACGCGCTGTAGTTCAGCAACGAAAATTTTGCCGTCGCCAATTTTTCCGGTGTAGGCTGCTTTGCTGACGACATCAATCACCTCATCAAGCTGATCGTCGGCAATCGCCACATCAATCTTCACTTTTGGCAGGAAGTTAACGCTGTATTCCGCCCCGCGATAAAGCTCGGCATGACCTTTCTGACGCCCAAAGCCTTTCACTTCGGTGACAGTCAGTCCCTGAATACCCATGGAAGACAGCGCTTCACGCACGTCTTCGAGTTTGAATGGTTTGATTACCACCGTAACCAGCTTCATATATCCCCTCCAGTCAGAATTCGGTAATGGCCGCAGCTAACACGAGAGGGATATTGCAAAGGGTGTGCCAGAAGTGAAAGGTGAGGAGGAAAGCGCCGCGACGCGCATGCGCCGGGAAGAGGTGAAAAAAAACGCACCATGGCAGTGCAGGGTGCGTTTCAGTTTTGCACCAACGGTTAAGACTGTTAGCGCATTGCCTTGTTATGGTGCATCAGGCGCTGAGTGACTCTTCCTCGCGCACGCTGGCGGCCAGCTCGTCGCCTGCCAGCTGCAACTGATACATCTGCCAGTAGCGTCCTTTTGCCTCAAGCAGCGCTCTGTGCGTCCCCCGTTCAACGGCCTGACCACGGTGCAGCACCAGAATGGTATCGGCATCGACGATCGTTGACAGGCGGTGGGCGATCACCACCAGCGTAGTGCGATCCCGCACGGCAGCCAGCGCCTGCTGGATCGCCTGCTCGGTACCGGAGTCAATGCTTGCTGTCGCTTCATCCAGAATTAACACCTGTGGCGTCTCAATCAGCACGCGCGCCAGCGCAAGAAGTTGCTTTTGCCCGACCGAGAGATTATTGCCCTGCTCACCCAGCCGGGTATGGATCCCCTCGCTTAACCCGCGCGCCAGATCCGCAAGCTGCACCGTTTCCAGCACCTCCCATACCTGCTCAGGCGTGAAAGGTCGTCCCAGCGTCACGTTGGCATAAAAGGTATCCGCCAGTACCACCGGATCCTGCTGCACCATCGCGACGCCCTTACGTAACGCGTTGTGGCTAAGCGCGGCAAGCGGCCGTCCGTCCAGACGGATCTCCCCTTGCGTCAACGGATAGTAGCCCATCAGCAAACTGGCGAGCGTGCTTTTGCCGCTGCCGGTATGCCCAACCAGGGCGACAAAACCGCGCGACGGTACCTCGAGGTTGATATCCTGCAAGACAAGCTGGTCGTCGCGGTAGGCAAACGAGACATGATCAAACGCTATGGATCCACTTTCCAGCGGGCGTTCGTCATCGCCATAGGTCTGACGCGGCCTGTCCATCAGCTCGAACACACGCTCGCCCGCAACCACCGCCTGTTGCAGCATCGATTGCTGCGTGGTGAGTTCAATCAGCGGTTCGTTAAGGCGTCCAAGGTAGCTGATAAATGCGTACAGCACCCCCACCTCGATGGTTCCGCGCGTCGTCAGGCCAAACAGCATCAACAGCCCGCACAGTACCAGCGCTGAGAAGAGGCTCAACAGCGGGCGTAACAGGAAGCCATCCAGCCGTAACGTCTGCATCCGCGCCATATAGTGCGAGCGGCTGGCTTCCCCCATTCGCTCGCCAAAACGCGCCTGCTGGCGAAACTGCTGAATAACGCTCATGCCGTTGATCACTTCGTTGAAGCCATCATTGATATCTGCGAGGTAAGCGCGCACGCGACGAACAATCGGCGTGCTGTAGCGCTGGTAAATGACCATCACAATCAGCACCGCCGGGAAAATAGCGATCGCCACCAGCGCCATACGCCAGTCCAGGCTGAACATCGCCACCAGCATCGCGCCAATCAACGCGGCACTGCGCAGAACCGTTGCGACAACGGTTACATAGAGGTCGCGGATCACCTCGGTGTCATTGGTGACGCGCGAAATAACCTGCCCGACCGGCTGAGTATCAAACTCGCTCAGCGGCTGGCGCAGCGCGGCATCCATCACATCCGTGCGAAGCTGCTGGACCACGCCCACGGCGGCCCGGTTAAACAGCAGCGACTGCGCATAGTGCAGCCCCGCCGCCGTCAGCTGTAGCCCGACATACGCCACGCCCAGTCCCGCCACCAGCCCCAGCGGCAGATAGCTTTTCGCCACCATGTTATCGATGAAATAGCTGATAAGCAGCGGACCGATCACCTCCGCAATCGCGGCGATCCACAGCAACAGCACGGCGATGGAAAGCGGTTTGCGCCACGGTGAGCCATAGGCCAGCAGCCGTTTTAACGTCGGCCACATCTGTCCAAACTTACGCATCGGCGACCTCCTCATCCAGCGCGGCTTCCAGCTGTTGATAGCGGTACATATCCCGATACCATCCGGTCTGCCCGGCAAGCTGCTCATGCTGACCACGCTGGGCAATATGCCCATGCTGAAGCACCAGAATTTCGCTGGCTTCGGTAAGGGCCGACAGACGGTGTGCGCTGATGATGACCGTGCGCCCCTCTCCCCACTGGCGAAGGTTATGCAAAATTTGATGTTCAGTACGCCCGTCAACCGCGGACAGCGCATCATCCAGTATCAGGATCTCAGCGTCCAGCAGCAGCGCGCGGGCAATAGAGATACGCTGTTTTTGTCCGCCGGAGAGCATAACGCCCCGCTCCCCCACTTCCGTGTCGTAGCCCTGCGGCAGGCGTAAAATATCCTCGTGGACGCTGGCCAGGCGCGCCACGTGCTCGATCTGGTCCTGTGTCGCCGTCGGGCACCCGAGCGCGATATTGTTGGCAATGGTGTCTGAAAACAAAAACGGCGTCTGGCTGACAACCGCCAGGCGGCTGCGCCAGTCATCCAGCAGCAGACGCGGCAGAGGGACGTCGTGGAAACGGATATCGCCTTCGCTCACGTCAAAATGGCGCTGAATCAGTGACAGAATGGTGCTTTTACCGGAACCCGTCGGGCCGCAGATGCCCAGCATCTGACCGGGACGCAGCGTGAAACTGACGTTCTCAAGCACCGGATGTTCCGTTTGCGGGTAGATAAAGGCGCGGATATCCGCCTTCAGAATGCCCGGACCTTCCGGTACCGGCTCGCTGCCATCGTTCACGACCGGCACTTCCGCCAGCATGGCGCGGATACGGCTGTAAGCGGCGCTCCCGCGTTCAACGATATTAAACATCCAGGCCAGCGCCAGCATCGGCCAGATCATCAGCCCAAGGTACATCGCAAAGCTGGTTAACTGCCCGAGAGTCATCGTGCCTTGCACCACCATCCAGCTGCCGCCGCCCACCGCCAGCAGGTTCGCCATGCCAATCGCAACATAAATTGTTGGATCGAAACGGGCATCAATACGCGCCACGCGCATGTTTTTCGCGCCGGTATCGGCGGCGTCGGCGGCAAACAGCGCGGACTGGCGGTCTTCCAGACCAAACGCTTTGATCATGCGGATGCTGGTCATGCTCTCCTGGGTGCGATCGTTCAGCGACGAGAACGCCGCCTGCGCCAGCTTGAAGCGTTCATGGAGCTGCTCGCCGTAGCGGTTAATTGCCAGCGCCATCAGCGGCATCGGCAGCAGCGCCAGCAGCGTGAGCTCCCAGCTAATTTGCGTAGACATCACAATCAATACTGCACAGCCCATCACCAGGGAATCCACCAGCGTTAACACCCCTTCACCGGCGGCAAACACCACGCGGTCTACATCGTTAGTGGCGCGGGCGATGAGATCCCCGGTACGGTGACGCAGATAAAACTCAGGGTGCTGGCGGCTCAGCTGGCGATAAAAGTCCTCGCGCAACTCAACGGCAAGCTGATAGGACGCGCCGAACAGCAGCACGCGCCAGACATAACGCAGCAGGTAAACCACCACGGCCGTCAGCACCAGCGTACCGACCCACATCATCACCCGTGCGGCGGTGTAATGTTGTTCCGTAACGCCATCCACGACGTAGCCCACCACTTTGGGCGGGATCAGTTGCAGAATGGCAATGATAATAAGCAGGGCCACCGCGCCGAGGTAGCGTTGCCACTCCCGACGAAAGTACCAGCTTAATTGGGCAAATAATCGCACGCGGTCTTTTCCTGAAGGTATTTTAAGAAGTTATTCAATGGGTAACGCTGTGGTGTATTTAATCTGTTCCATGGCGAAACTGGAGGTGACATCGGACAAGCCCGGTACGCTATTGACCAGCCGCTTGTAAAAATCATCGTAGCGCTTCATATCTGCCACCTGAACGCGCATCAGATAGTCGTATTCCCCCGCCATGCGCCAGAAGCCGAGCACCTCAGGCATGTCGGAAACCTGCGTGACGAAGCGGCAGTACCATTCGCTACTGTGATGCTGCGTTTTTATCAGGACGAAGGCGGTCAGTCCAAGCCCCAGTTTTTCGGGATCCAGCAACGCCACACGTCCCAGCAGAATGCCATCATCTTCCAGCTTCTTGAGGCGCTTCCAGCACGGTGTGGTGGTCAGATTAACGGCATCTGCCAGCGCCTGCAAAGAGAGGGTGCAGTCGCTTTGCAGCAAAGAAAGCAGCTTACGGTCAATTTTATCTAACATAGCCACCTCGAAGAGAAAATTATTCTCCTTACATTCTATTTTAAAGGTCAGATAGCAACAATTTTTTCTGTGCTTTTCGCTATGCTGGGCACAAAATGACAAACGGATAACTACGATGAATAGCACCTGGGTTAAACATGCCATCAGCGAAATAAATGCCGACTATCAGCGCTCGGCAGACACCCACTTGATCCGCCTGCCTCTGCCCGGATTTCCCGGCATTCAGCTTTACCTGAAGGATGAAAGCACCCATCCTACCGGCAGCCTGAAGCATCGCCTGGCGCGTTCACTCTTTTTATACGGTTTATGTAACGGCTGGATTAAAGAAGGCACCACGATTATTGAATCGTCGTCCGGATCAACTGCCGTCTCCGAAGCCTACTTTGCCCGCCTGTTGGGTCTGCCGTTTATCGCCGTGATGCCTTCCTGCACGGCGAAACGTAAAGTCGAACAGATCGAATTTTACGGCGGACGCTGCCACTTTGTGGAAAGCGCCTGCGAAATCTATGCGGCCTCCGAAATGCTGGCTCGCGAACTAAATGGTCACTATATGGACCAGTTTACCTTCGCCGAGCGCGCCACCGACTGGCGCGGCAATAATAACATTGCGGACAGCATTTACCGCCAGATGACCCACGAGCCGCATCCTGTCCCCTCTTACATTGTCATGAGCGCGGGCACGGGCGGAACCTCCGCCACCATCGGACGTTATATCCGCTGTCAGGGTTATGATACGCAGCTGATGGTGGTTGACCCGCAAAACTCGGTGTTCCTCGATTACTGGCAATCCCGCGATGCCAGCCTGCGCAGCCCCGTGGGGAGCAAGATCGAAGGGATTGGTCGCCCGCGCGTCGAACCCTCGTTCATTCCGGACGTTGTGGATGAGATGCTCCGCGTGCCGGACGCCGCCAGCGTCGCGACGGCGCACTGGCTGGAGACACAGCTTGGTCGTAAAGTCGGGGCCTCTACCGGCACCAATATGTGGGGCGCGCTACAGCTGGCCGCGAGGATGCGCGACGAAGGCCGTACCGGCTCTGTCGTCACGCTGCTGTGCGACAGCGGGGAGCGCTACCTGGACACCTATTACAACGCAGAATGGGTACAGGCCAATATTGGCGATGTCGAACCGTGGAAAGCGCAGATTTCGCAGCTGGTGAAATAAAAAAAAGCCAGGCTTTAGCCTGGCTTGCTGGAAGGGTCTCACTATTCGGGGGAATATGGGAGGTTATTTTTGTCCAGCCAATGCGTCAAAAAATGGGACACCGCTTCGTTACGACAGTGTCCGATAACCGGTAAATGCGGGAGCGCGGCGATAAGTTGCGGCATCGCGTTCCCCATAATCAGCCCACGACCCACGCTGCTCAGCATCTCGTGGTCGTTCATGGCGTCACCAAAGGCCATACAGTCCTGCATCGTCAGCCCCAGATGATCGCTCAGCACCGCCAGCGCAGATCCTTTGTTACAGCCCACCGGCAGCACTTCAAGGCAGTCCACCGCCGAGAAGGTCAGGTGCGCCCGGTCGCCCAGCGCCTCGTTAAGCTGAATGCGCAGACGGCAGAGATCGTCGTGATCGCCACAGAAGCAGATCTTGGTCACCTTGTGTGCCGGAATGCGGCGCAAATCGATAAGCTGATATTTAAAGCCGCTGTAAACGTGTGCGTGCAGCAAGGCCGGGATCTCACGCCCGGTAAACCAGCCTTCATCGTTGAAAACATGCACGCTGGCCTGCGTATCCCAGGTGCTGTGCAGGACAATGTCCGCCACTTCCGGGTTCAGATCCTGACGGTGCAGCACATCGCCGTCGACGGAGTGAATGCGCGTCCCGTTGCCGGTGATCAGGAACGCATCGAGGGCAAATGTTCCCAGCAGATGGCGCATCTCGAGAACATGACGACCAGTGGCAAACGTCAGGGTTACTTCACGCTCGCGCAGGCGCTTAAGTGTGTTCAGGGTTTTCTCCCCTAAACGGTGATCCGGCATTAACAGCGTGCCGTCCATATCAAATGCAGCGAGCCGAGCCATAATTACTCCCGAAATGTGATGCGGTTAACTTGTGCATCAGTATTACGTGAGATATACGGAAGTAATAGTGAATAGATGATAATTATTGTTCCGGGTTTTCATGCGCCAGCTTAATCGTCTTAACCAGTATCAGCGTCTGTGGCACCCCTCCGCCGGCGCACCGCAGCAGGTTACCATCAGTGAACTTGCCAGCCGCTGCTTTTGCAGCGAGCGACATGTTCGCACCCTGCTGCGCCAGGCGCAGGAGGCGGGCTGGCTAAGCTGGCACGCCCGCTCCGGACGAGGTAAGCGTGGGGAATTACGCTTTCACGTCACCCCGGACTCGTTGCGTAATACGATGATGGAAGAGGCCCTGAAAAGTGGACAGCAGCACAACGCGCTGGAGCTGGCCCAGCTCGCGCCTGAAGATTTGCGATCGCTGCTGCATCCGTTTATGGGCGGGCAGTGGCAGAACGATACGCCGACGCTGCGTATTCCCTACTATCGCTCGCTGGAGCCGCTTCAGCCGGGGTTTCTCCCTGGCCGGGCGGAGCAGCATCTGGCGGGACAGGTATTCTCAGGTTTGACGCGTTTTAATGGTACCAGCAGTGAACCCACGGGCGATCTGGCGCATCACTGGGAAATCTCCGCTGACGGCCTGCGCTGGCATTTCTACATTCGCTCCACCCTGCACTGGCATAACGGCGATAAAATAGAGACGGCACAGCTCCGGAAAAGCCTGACGGCGCTGTTATCGCAGCCCGGCATGGGCACGCTTTTCCGCAGCGTCTTACGTATCGAAACCACGCATCCGCAGTGCCTGACGTTTATTCTCCATCAACCTGACTACTGGCTGGCGCACAGGCTGGCAACCTACTGTAGCCGTCTGGCGCATCCCGATTACCCCGTGGTGGGCAGCGGTCCCTTTCGACTGAGCGTTTTTGAGCCTGAACTGGTGCGTCTGGAAAGCCACGAGCAGTATCACCTTGGCCATCCGTTGCTTAAGGCTATCGAGTACTGGATCACGCCCCAGCTTTTTGACTACAGTCTGGGCACCAGCTGTCGCCACCCGGTGCAAATCGCCATTGGCGAGGCCGACGAGCTGGCCAGCCTGCGGCTGGTGAGTAACAGCACCAGTCTGGGTTTCTGCTACCTCACGCTGAAACAGAGCCCACGTCTGAGCGAACTTCAGGCAAAGCGGCTGATTAATATCATTCATCTCTCAACGCTGCTGCACACGCTTCCCCTGAACGAAGGGCTCATCACCCCTACCGAGGAACTGCTTCCCGGCTGGGCGATCCCCCAATGGCCTGATTTAACCGACGTTGCGCTGCCAGAGGCATTGACGCTCGTCTACCACCTGCCGGTTGAGCTTCACACCATGGCCAGCCAGTTAAAAGCATACCTTGCGCGGCAGGGTTGTGAACTGACCGTCATCTTTCACGACGCCAAAACGTGGGACGGGTGCCAGCAGCTTGCCGATGCAGACATCATGATGGGAGACAGACTGATTGGCGAAGCGCCAGCGTACACGCTTGAGCAGTGGCTCCGCTGCGATGCGCTCTGGCCGCATCTGCTGAGCGCACCGGCATACGCCCATTTGCAGGCCACGCTGGATGCGGTGCAGACGCAGGCCGACGAACGTGACCGACACGCAGGACTTCAGGCTATCTTCAGCCGGTTAATGGAGACAGCCGTCCTGACGCCACTCTTTAACTACCAGTATCAAATCAGCGCGCCTCCGGGCGTCAACGGCATACGCCTTAACACTCGCGGCTGGTTTGACTTCACCGAAGCCTGGCTTCCTCCCCCAAACGCGTGAAGAAGCTGGTCGCCGCTTTAGCCAGGCGTTAACATGACGCTTTTACTGTAACTGTCGAGATGATCTATGAAACGTGCCGTCGTCGTGTTCAGCGGAGGACAAGATTCCACAACCTGCCTGATTCAGGCGCTTCACCAGTATGATGAAGTGCACTGCGTCACTTTTGATTATGGTCAGCGTCATCGCGCTGAAATCGATGTCGCTCGTGAACTGGCCCTCAAACTGGGCGCCCGCGCTCATAAAGTGCTGGACGTGACGCTGTTAAATGAACTGGCCGTCAGCAGCCTCACCCGCGACAGCATTCCGGTGCCTGATTACGAACCGGATGCCAGCGGCATTCCGAACACCTTCGTACCGGGCCGCAACATTCTCTTCCTGACCCTGACGGCGATCTATGCCTACCAGGTGAAAGCCGAAGCGGTGATCACGGGCGTATGTGAGACCGACTTCTCTGGCTACCCGGACTGCCGGGATGAATTCGTGAAAGCACTCAATCACGCCGTCGATCTGGGAATGGCAAAAGAGACCCGCTTCGAAACGCCGCTGATGTGGCTGGATAAGGCTGAAACCTGGGCCCTGGCCGACTACTGGGGCAAGCTGGATGTTGTTCGCAACGAGACCCTGACCTGCTACAACGGCATTAAAGGGGACGGCTGCGGGCAGTGTGCCGCCTGTAACCTGCGCGCGAACGGTCTGAATCATTACCTTGCGGATAAAGCGGGCGTGATGGCCGCGATGCAGAAAAAGACCGGGCTGAAATAAGGGCTACCTGACCGTGCTGTCGAACGGTAAGTGTCGACAGCACAGTTATTCCTGAACATTTCTTACGCGATCATCAGCTCCAGCTTTTCGCGCAACTCCCCTTCCAGCGGCAACGCTTTCTGGGTTTTGAGATCGATACAGACAAAGGTGATCAGCGCATCGGCCACCACCTGCCCTTCTGGCTCCAGCGTAACGACCTGGCTCAATACACCACTTTTGCCATTCAGTTGTTGGACCTCACTGGTCACGGTGAGCACATCCCCCAGCACAGCCGGGCGGCGGTAGTTAATGTTGATATTGACGACCACAAACGCGATGTTGTGTGCGGTCAGCCACTGGAAGCTTTCGCTGTTCTCCAGGCCGTCCCAGCGCGCCTCTTCAAGAAATTCAAGGTAGCGGGCGTTATTGACGTGCTGGTAAACATCGAGGTGATAACCACGGACTTTGATTTGTGTCTGCATAGCGCAATAGCCTTTCGTTGTTATAGGTTCAGAGGTCATAACTGGTATGACCTCTTTATCCTGGCAAATTTTTGCCGCAGTGCAAGTGATTACGCGATTACAGCGTCAGGTGTGCGAGATTGCGCTCAACCAGCGCGCTGCCCATACCCGGCACCTGCTTGAGATCGTCAAGGGTTTTGAAAGGACCATACTCTTCACGATAGCTGACGATGGCCTGCGCTTTTTTGAGGCCCACGCCATTCATTACGCGGGCAAGAACGTCCGCAGAGGCAGTATTGATACTGACCCGCGTATCCTCGCCCTCAATGGCTTTCGTGCTGGCCGTCGCGTTGGCTTTAACCTGACCTTGTGACGTTGCATCGGCCTGAGTTTGTGCAGCCTGGGCTTTAGCCGAAGGGGACGCCGCCAGCGCGCCCGCACTCATCCCGGAAGTGGCAATCGCCAGGGTAATTAACAGTGCTTTGATTCCACATTTCATGCTGTTTTCTCCTTGTTTGTTGACAGCCACGCCACGATAACCGCGCGGGAAAACAGGGACAAACAGCAGATTGCAGAAATGGAAAAGGCCGCGAAAGCGGCCTTTAGTTTTTGCAGAGCGTTACGAAAATCTGCGAGCAGATACGTAATTATTGCTCCTGAGTGACCACATCACCCAGCTTGATTTTGGCTTCTTTACGCAGGTTGCTCATCAACGCTTCGAAAGCAATCTGGGCATTGTTCTGGGTAATTCCCTGAACCATGGCCTTCTTCTGCGCGTCTGGCAGCGTGCCGGCTTTCACTTCATCCAGGGCCAGAACCACCACGTTACCCTGCATATCGGTCGTGGTGCCAAAGACAGGTTTGTCTTTCGCCGGCAGGCTCAGGCCAAACGCCGCCTGGCTGACAGGATCCTGACCGGTACGGCTCAGCGTTTTTGCTTCGCCAAAGCTCAGGCCAGCCGCTTTCAGCGCATCGTTCTTACCGGCTTTCAGGTCGGCCAGAATTTTCTCTGCATCCAGTTTTGCCTGCTGTGCCGCTTTGTTATGTTTGACCAGCGCCACCACCTGATCTTTCACTTCCGCCAGGGGCTTCACTGCCTCAGCTTTGTGCTCGCTGACGCGCAGTACGAACGCACGGTCACCGTCAACGGTAATGATGTCTGAGTTGCTGCCCGGCGTACCGTTCTCACCGACCAGACCACCATTGAAAATAGCATCTGAAACCGGTTTGAAGTTCAGTTCTTCCGGCAGGTTTTCATGGCTGAACCAGCCCGTCTCAACCGCCTTCACGCCAGCAGCCTGCTCAGCGCCCGCCAGTGATTCGTTGTCGTTGCTTGCGGCATCGCTCACTTTCTGTTGCAGAGCATAGAAGGCGTCCAGCGCTTTCTCCTGCTTCACTTTCGCAGCGATATCATCACGAACGTCAGCCAGCGGCTTGGTTTTCGCCGCCACAACATCGTCCAGACGCGCCACCAGGAAACCAACGGAGGATTTGATTACACCAGACAGTTGGCCTTTCTCTTTCAGGCCTGCATTTTTCAGCTCATCCGGGGTAGTGGACTCTTCCAGCCAGCCCATATCACCGCCGTTTTTGGCAGAAATAATATCGGTGGATTTTGCTTTCGCTAAGGTGGCGAAATCAGCGCCTTTGTTCAGCTCGTCCAGCACGGCTTTCGCTTCTGCTTCCGTTTTGGTCTGGATCACGCTGTAACGGTTACGCTGCGGCTGAGTGAACTGATCCTGATGCTGGTCGTAATAAGACTGGATCTCGGCGTCAGTCGCGTTTTCCTGCATCGCAGCTGCATCCAGCTTGATATAGCTTACGCGGAACTGTTCCGGAGAGATGAAGTTGTTCTTGTTTTGCTCGTAGTAAGCATTAACTTCAGCGTCGCTAACCTGCTGTTTCGCTGCCAGTGCGTTGACATCAATTGTCGCTTCACGCACCACGCGTTGCTGCGCCACCAGTGCCGCCAGCTCTTCAGTTTCACCTTTCAGCATGAAATCGGTGCCCACCACCGCGTTGATCAGCTGTTGCGTGGTCAACTGGTTACGCAGCGCCTGAGCGTACTGGTCAGCCGTCATACCCATCTGGTTAACAATGCTGTTGTAACGCGCGTTGTCGAACTTCCCATTAGACTGGAAAGCCTGCGTTGAGAAGATGGCTTTTTTAACCTGCTCATCGCTGATGCCCAGACCGAGGCTTTTCGCGTACTGATCCAGCAGCGCCTCGTCAATAAGGCGGTTCAGCGTCTGCTGACGCAGGTTTTTCATATAGCCTTCGTTGGCTGCAAGTTCAGAGTATTGGTCGCCCAGTTGCTGCTGCATGCGGTTACGTTCACCAGCAAAAGCGTTCTCGAACTGCCCACGGCTAATTTCCTGGCCATTCACTTTTGCGGCGTAGTTCGCGCCACCGCCGATGAGGTAACTACTCACACCGGTCAATATGAACGACACGATAATGATACCGAAAATAATCTTGAGCACGAGACTGTTAGCAGCCGTGCGTAAGCTGTCCATCATGGTGTAACAACACTCCGCTGTAGGTGACTGGTTACCTGACGCTGACGGAAAATCCTGACCGTCGCGCGTAAAGGCGTATTGTGACAAGAAAACAGGGCAATTGTCAGCCCACAACTCGCATAAACTCGCACAAATCAGGTCTGGACAAACAAAAAAGGCACATCAAACGATGCGCCCTTGTACTTTTCAGCTTCCCTGGAGCGGGAAAGCAATCAGTTTACTGCGTCTTTCAGCGCTTTACCTGCACGGAAACCCGGCACTTTAGCGGCAGCAATGGTGATCTCTTTGCCGGTCTGAGGGTTGCGGCCAGTACGGGCTGCACGCTCTTTAACCGCAAAAGTACCGAAGCCTACCAGTGCAACGTCGTCCCCAGCTTGCAGAGATTCAGTAACAGAAGCAATTAAAGCATCTAAAGCACGTCCCGCTGCAGCTTTAGAAATATCAGCACCCGCAGCAATTTTGTCAATCAGTTGAGATTTATTCACTGTTCTCTTCCTCTCTTTATAATTTATATCGCACCTGAATCCTTCACAGCGCGACCGCGCAGCAGTTATATCAGTCCTGCTATGACCTTACAACACCCGTTGTTGATGGCTAACCCAATCAGCAATCTAAATTAGCTATACAAAAAAAGGCTGGCAAGTACGAAATGACTTACCAGCCTTGTTTTTATTGGCGCTCTTTGCGCGAGGTCACTATTTTGCGGTTACAACCTGCATTCCGGACGGTTCATTTTGCAGTGCGAGAGTCAGAACTTCCTCAATGCGTTTCACCGGATGGATCTGCAAATCGGCAATAACGTTGTCCGGAATCTCTTCCAGATCGCGTTTATTTTCGTAAGGGATCAATACGGTTTTGATCCCACCGCGGTGTGCCGCCAGCAGTTTTTCTTTTAACCCGCCGATAGGCAGTACCTGACCACGCAGCGTAATTTCACCGGTCATGGCCACATCAGCACGAACCGGGTTCCCTGTCAGGCAGGAAACCAGCGCCGTACACATGGCAATACCCGCGCTTGGGCCATCTTTCGGCGTCGCCCCTTCCGGAACGTGAACGTGAACGTCGCGTTTTTCGTAGAAATCCGGGTTGATACCCAGTTTTTCCGCGCGCGCGCGCACCACGGTCAGCGCCGCCTGGATGGACTCCTGCATCACTTCACCCAGTGAACCGGTGTAGGTCAGCTTGCCTTTGCCCGGGACACAGGCGGTTTCGATGGTCAGCAGATCGCCGCCCACTTCCGTCCATGCCAGACCGGTCACCTGACCAACGCGGTTTTCGTTGTCTGCACGACCGTAGTCGAAGCGCTGAACGCCAAGGTACGCATGCAGATTGTCGCCGTTAATCACAATGTGCTTCAGGCTCTTATCCAGCAGCAGTTGTTTCACCGCTTTACGACACAGTTTGGAGATTTCACGCTCAAGGCTACGCACGCCCGCTTCACGGGTGTAATAGCGAATGATGCCGATAATCGCGCTGTCCTCGACGGTCAGCTCGTTGGCTTTCAGCGCGTTACGCTCAATCTGTTTCGGCAGCAGGTGCTGCTTAGCAATGTTCAGCTTCTCATCTTCGGTATAACCGGAGAGACGGATCACTTCCATACGGTCCAGCAGCGGGGCCGGAATGTTCATGGAGTTGGAGGTCGCCACGAACATCACATCGCTCAGGTCGTAGTCCACTTCCAGGTAGTGATCGCTAAACGCCACGTTCTGTTCTGGATCAAGCACTTCCAGCAGCGCCGACGCCGGATCGCCACGCATGTCCGAAGACATTTTGTCGATCTCATCGAGCAGGAACAGCGGGTTTTTAACCCCCACTTTCGCCATCTTCTGGATCAGCTTGCCCGGCATAGAACCGATGTAGGTACGGCGGTGACCGCGGATTTCCGCTTCATCGCGTACGCCGCCCAGCGCCATACGGATATACTTACGTCCGGTCGCTTTGGCGATGGACTGGCCCAGAGAGGTTTTACCCACGCCTGGAGGCCCTACCAGGCACAGAATTGGGCCTTTGATTTTGTTCACACGGCTCTGTACCGCGAGGTACTCAAGAATGCGGTCTTTCACGCGTTCCAGGCCGTAGTGGTCGGTATCGAGGATTTCCTGCGCCTGACGCAGGTCTTTTTTGACCTTGCTGCGGGCATTCCACGGAACCTGCACCATCCACTCAATATAGCCGCGCACGACGGTCGCCTCTGCCGACATCGGAGACATCATTTTCAGCTTCTGCAACTCAGCTTCGGCTTTCTCTTTCGCCTCTTTCGGCATCTTCGCCGCGTCGATCTTACGCTTCAGCGCTTCGTTTTCATCCGGCGCATCGTCCATCTCGCCGAGCTCTTTCTGAATGGCTTTCATTTGCTCGTTCAGATAGTACTCACGCTGCGATTTTTCCATCTGCTTTTTGACGCGGTTGCGAATGCGCTTCTCAACCTGGAGCAGATCGATCTCAGACTCCATCATCGCCATCAGGTATTCCAGACGTTCATTAACGTCGGACATTTCCAGCACGGACTGTTTGTCGGCAAGCTTCAGCGGCATGTGCGCAGCGATGGTATCCGCCAGACGTGCAGGATCGTCGATGCTGTTCAGCGACGTCAGCACTTCAGGTGGGATTTTCTTATTCAGCTTGATGTAGCCTTCGAACTGGCTGATCGCGGTGCGTACCAGCACTTCCTGTTCGCGCTCATCAAGTTCCGGTGAATCAAGGTACTCTGCCTTCGCAGAGAAGTGCTCGCCATCGTCTGACAGAGTGGTAATACGCGCACGCTGTAAGCCTTCCACCAGCACCTTCACGGTGCCGTCTGGCAGCTTCAGCATCTGCAAAATAGAGGCCACGGTCCCGACGGTGAAAAGATCGTTTACACCCGGCTCATCCGTTGATGCTTCCTTCTGCGCGACCAACATGATTTTTTTATCATGATCCATGGCGGCTTCGAGGCAACGGATAGATTTTTCCCGCCCTACAAATAAGGGTATGACCATGTGCGGATAAACCACCACATCGCGCAACGGCAATACGGGGATTTCAATGCGTTCAGAACGCTCAGGATTCATAGAGCTCTCTCTTAGTTTAGTGTCCGCCAGGTAAACTGGTCATGTAACTGTGCTTCACACAACCATTAACATGTAATCCAGTATATGGGGATGTTTCCCATACATTCAACGCCATGAATACGGAAAAAGTAAAGGGGAGATAAAATCCCCCCTTTTTGATTAACTGATTGTATGAAATGGTGAATTATTCGCCAGATGCCTGCTGCGCTTCCGGTTTACCGTAAATCAGTAACGGCTTGGACTGGCCACCAATGACGGACTCGTCGATCACGACTTTTTCAACGTCTTCCATAGAAGGAAGATCGTACATCGTGTCGAGCAATGCTGCTTCTACGATAGAACGCAGGCCACGGGCACCGGTTTTACGCGCCATCGCTTTCTTGGCAATCGCGTCCAGTGCTTCGTCACGGAATTCCAGCTCAACGCCTTCCAGATTAAACAGCGCCTGATACTGCTTGGTCAGCGCGTTTTTCGGCTCTTTCAGGATCTGAATCAGCGCGTCTTCGCTCAGTTCGTTCAGGGTCGCCACAACCGGCAGACGGCCGATAAATTCCGGAATCAAACCGAATTTGATCAGATCTTCCGGTTCAACCTGCGCCAGCAGCTGGCCTTCGTTTGGTTTTTCAGACGTGGCTTTCACCGTTGCGCCAAAACCAATGCCGGAGCCGGTTTCCACACGGTGAGAGATCACTTTATCCAGGCCTGCAAACGCACCACCACAGATAAACAGGATCTTGGAGGTATCAACCTGCAAGAATTCCTGCTGCGGATGTTTACGTCCACCCTGCGGTGGAACAGCCGCAACCGTACCTTCAATCAGCTTCAGCAGCGCCTGCTGCACGCCCTCGCCCGAGACGTCACGGGTGATCGACGGGTTGTCTGATTTACGGGAGATTTTGTCGATCTCATCGATATAGACGATCCCGCGCTGGGCTTTCTGTACGTCGTAATCGCACTTCTGGAGAAGCTTCTGGATAATATTTTCAACGTCTTCACCCACATAACCGGCTTCGGTCAGGGTGGTGGCATCCGCCATGGTGAACGGAACATCCAGCAGGCGCGCCAGCGTTTCCGCCAGCAGGGTTTTACCAGAACCCGTAGGCCCGATCAGCAGAATGTTACTTTTGCCCAGCTCTACGCCATTGCTGGTATCGCCGTTACGCAGACGTTTGTAGTGGTTGTATACCGCCACCGCCAGCACTTTTTTCGCCTGCTCCTGACCAATGACATAGTCGTCCAGGTGGTGGCGAATCTCGTGTGGCGTTGGTAACGCGCTGCGCTCACGGTGCGGCGCGACTTCTTTAATCTCTTCGCGAATGATGTCGTTACATAAATCGACGCATTCGTCGCAGATATACACGGACGGCCCGGCAATCAGTTTACGCACTTCATGCTGGCTTTTGCCGCAAAAAGAGCAGTACAGCAGTTTGCCCGAACCATCTTTGCGTTTATCTGTCATGAGTCCAAACCTCTTTTTAAGTTCTATGTGCCGCACATGACGACGCAAATGCCATTCTCAGACGCAAGCTGCTTACAGGCAACGTTCCGCCCTACCTTAGTATAGCGGCACACTCGCGTCGCGGGCATCAATTACGATGGGTCAAAATGGAGTCGACTAAGCCGTACTCAACTGCCTCTGGTGCAGAGAGGAAGCGATCGCGCTCGGTATCGCGCTCGATCTGCTCGAGAGGTTGACCCGTATGCTGCGCCATAAGTTCATTCATGCGCGCTTTTACTTTCAGAATTTCTCGGGCGTGGATTTCAATATCCGTCGCCTGGCCCTGGTAACCACCCAGCGGCTGGTGAATCATCACGCGGGAGTTAGGCAGGCAGAAACGCTTACCTTTCGCCCCTGCGGTTAACAGGAAAGCACCCATGGATGCCGCCTGCCCCATACAGATGGTACTGACATCCGGCTTGATGAATTGCATGGTGTCATAAATTGACATGCCCGCCGTAATCACACCGCCTGGCGAGTTGATGTACAGGTAAATGTCTTTTTCCGGGTTTTCCGCTTCCAGGAACAGCATCTGCGCCACGATCAGGTTAGCCATATGGTCTTCCACCTGGCCGGTCAGAAAGATAACGCGTTCCTTGAGCAGACGGGAATAGATATCGAAAGAACGCTCACCGCGTGAGGTCTGTTCAATAACCATTGGCACCAGCGCCATATGGGGTGCAAAGTTATCTCGTTCGCCACTGTATGACATTTCCGTCTCCTGGTTCAAAATTGAAAACACCTGCTGTACTGATTGTAACCTTATGGACGGATTATCAGCCAGTCTCAATCATCGTGATTACATACTAATGGGGGTCGTCATGCCCTATTTCAAGCATAACAACGTTTTGTTGTAACGCTAACACTGAAAGGGCGTTTTAGCACCCTTCCAGGACTAAAGCTGTGATAAAAAAAACCCGTCGCCGGAGGGCAACGGGTTTTTTGTTCAAACTTTAAACCGTCGGGGCGAAATTACGCCTGCTGGTTCATCAGTTCGGTGAAAGAGGTCTCTTTTTCGGTCACTTTCGCTTTCGCCAGTACCGCTTCAACAGCCTGCTCTTCCAGTGCGACGTTGCGCATGTTGTCCATCAGCTCTTTGTTCTTACCGTAGAACTCGATCACTTCTGATGGGTCTTCGTATGCAGAAGCCATCTCTTCGATCAGGCCTTTCACACGCTCTTCGTCAGCTTTCAGCTCGTGGGTACGAATCACTTCGCCCAGCAGCAGGCCGACAACAACGCGACGTTTCGCTTGCTCTTCGAACAGCTCGCGTGGCAGTTCCATCGCTTGCTGCTGGTTGCCACCGAAGCGCTGTGCAGCCTGACGGCGCAGAACGTCGATTTCGCTGTCGATCAGGGCAGCAGGAACGTCGATGTCGTTCGCTTTCACCAGACCTTCAATCGCCTGAGACTTCACGCGGTTACGTACAGCGCCGTTCAGCTCGCGCTCCATGTTTTTACGCACTTCGGTACGCAGGCCCGCAACAGAACCATCTTCCACGCCGAAACGCTTGATGAATTCTTCAGTCAGTTCTGGCAGTTCGCGCTCTTCCACTTTCTTCAGGTTGATAACGAACTTCGCTGCTTTACCTTTCAGGTTTTCAGCGTGGTATTCTTCAGGGAAGGTCACGTCAATGGTGAACTCTTCGCCCGCTTTGTGGCCTTTGATACCGTCTTCGAAGCCTGGGATCATACGACCCTGGCCCATCGCCAGTACGAAGTCAGACGCTTTACCGCCTTCGAACTCTTCGCCGTCTACAGAACCGGTGAAGTCGATGGTTACGCGGTCTTCCGCGTCAACAGCGCCTTCTTTCTCTTTCCAGTTCGCCTGCTGCTTGCGCAGGGTATCCAGCATGCCGTCAACGTCTTCGTCAGTCACGGAAACGATCGGTTTTTCAACTTCGATAGATTCCAGACCTTTCAGCTCAACTTCCGGGTACACTTCGAACTCTACGGAGTAGGTGAAGTCTTCGCCCTGCTTGTATTCACCTGGAACGTAGTTCGGCGCGCCGGCTGGATTGATTTTTTCTTTGATGATCGCGTCGATAAAGTTGCGGCTCATCAGTTCACCCAGCACATCTTGACGCACGGAAGCGCCATAACGCTGAGCAACAACATTCATTGGTACTTTGCCCTTGCGGAAGCCGTCAATACGTACTTTTTTTGCTACGTTGACCAGCTCGCTTTTCACAGCAGTTTCGATGCTGTCAGCAGCGATAGTAATCGTTACACGGCGGCCAAGGCCTTGAGTGGTTTCAACTGAAACTTGCATCTTGTTACCTCAAAAAAATCACAGTGCTCGGTCAACTCTGAATCTGTCTGTTATACCGGGATGCTCTCTTATGTGCAGATTCACATTCCCTGTCGCCAGAATCATCCCGAAGACATTCAATAAGACGCGGCATTATAGCGGCATCACTTAGGTGAGTCGAGAACGGTTGGAGCATGTTGCTGCGGCTTTTTTCACACTTTAAGGCTATTTTTAGCCTTAAAAACGCGCCATCCGCTCAAAACTCAGACAAAACAAAACGGCCTGAAGGCCGTTTTGACGAAATCTGTAAGCAACATACTGGAAAAACTCCGGCGGTTGCAAATCCGATTTATCAGGCGATGGTGCCTGCACCCCGACAAGGCGGTGATGCGAATACCGTATCCTGTAGCCCTTCCCATTCCTTAATGGTGTAGGTATGCAGCGCCAGCGCATGTACGGTTGTGGAGAGTTCTTCCGTCAAGGTGCTGTAGATCAAGCGGTGTCGGTTCAGGAAACGTTCTCCCGTGAAGCGATCGCTGACCAGAACCACTTTAAAGTGGCTTTCAGAACCTGCCGGCACGTTATGACGATAGCTTTCGTCGACAACTTCGAGAAACACAGGGTTGAACGCTGCCCTTAATTTTTCTTCTATCTGTTCACGTATCATCATGAAATCACTCCTCCGACAACGCTAAGGTGTCACCCATCCCTTTAAATATTAGCCGCTTTTACCGGTTCCATTACACCTTGACAACAAATATTTAGCTTTCGTCTGATTTTCTCATCCAAACGAATGAAGTTCACTATGAGGTTCATACGTTTTGTCACTTACAGGGAGAGAAAAGCGGAAAGGTGGTCAATTTTCGGACAAGGCGATGAATTTACATGCGTTGACCACTTCCCCTGGCCGTTAGCGATGTTATGATGGCGGCAATTTTTCTCTCTTTGCTTACGATTCGTTGAGAACCCGAAAATGTTAAAAAAACTCTTCTTTCCGTTGGTAGCACTCTTTATGCTCGCCGGCTGCGCGACTCCGCCGACGACCATTGACGTTTCACCAAAAATTACCCTGCCTCAGCAGGATCCAAGCCTGATGGGCGTCACAGTCAGCATTAATGGCGCCGATCAGCGTCAGGACCAGGCGCTGGCGAAAGTGACTCGCGACAACCAGCAGGTCACGCTGACCGCCTCCCGCGACCTGCGCTTCCTGTTGCAGGAAGTGCTGGAAAAACAGATGACCTCCCGTGGCTACATGATTGGCCCAAGCGGCGCGGTTGATCTGCAAATCATCGTGAACAACCTGTACGCTGACGTCTCCCAGGGTAACGTTCGCTACAACATTGCGACCAAAGCCGATATCGCCATCATTGCTACCGCGAAGAACGGCAATAAAATGAACAAAAACTACCGTGCAAGCTATTCCGTTGAAGGCGCATTCCAGGCCTCCAACAAAAATATCGCTGACGCGGTTAACAGTGTGCTGACTGACACCATTGCCGACATGGCACAGGACACCAGCATTCACGACTTCATCAAGCAGAACGCCCGTTAATCCTGCTGACTGACCCGGTGCTTCACCGGGTCAGTTCATAAGAACATGTCCAGTCACTACTTACGTATTTTCCAGCAACCGAAATCAGCTATTCTGCTGATCCTTGGTTTCGCCTCCGGTTTACCCCTTGCGCTCACCTCCGGCACGTTACAGGCGTGGATGACGGTTGAGAACATCGATCTTAAAACCATTGGTTTCTTCTCGCTCGTCGGCCAGGCTTACGTCTTTAAGTTCCTGTGGTCGCCGGTGATGGATCGCTATACCCCACCGTTCCTCGGGCGCCGTCGCGGCTGGTTAGTGATGACGCAGGTGCTGCTGTTGCTGGCCATTGCCGCAATGGGTTTCCTTGAGCCGTCAACACAGCTGCGCTGGATGGCCGCGCTTGCGGTGGTCATCGCCTTCTGCTCCGCTTCGCAGGACATTGTTTTTGACGCCTGGAAGACGGACGTCCTGCCAGCAGAAGAGCGTGGCGCCGGTGCGGCAATCAGCGTGCTTGGCTACCGCCTGGGTATGCTTGTTTCCGGCGGGCTGGCCCTCTGGCTTGCCGACCGCTATCTCGGCTGGCAGGGAATGTACTGGCTGATGGCCGCTCTGCTGATCCCCTGCATTATTGCCACGCTATTCGCGCCTGAACCGAGCGATGTGATTCCGGTCCCCCGCTCGCTGGAGCAGGCCGTCGCCGCACCGCTCCGCGATTTCTTTGGTCGCAATAATGCCTGGCTGATCCTGCTGCTGATTGTCCTTTATAAGCTTGGCGACGCTTTCGCCATGAGTCTGACCACCACCTTCCTGATCCGCGGCGTCGGGTTTGATGCGGGCGAAGTCGGCGTGGTGAACAAAACCCTGGGGCTGTTTGCCACGATCGTCGGCGCGCTGTACGGCGGTGTATTGATGCAGCGCCTGACGCTGTTCCGCGCTCTGCTGATCTTCGGCATCCTTCAGGGCGCATCGAATGCCGGTTACTGGCTGCTGTCGATCACCGACAAGCATATGATCAGCATGGCGACGGCGGTATTCTTTGAAAACCTGTGTGGCGGTATGGGCACTGCGGCATTTGTCGCCCTGCTGATGACGCTGTGTAATAAGTCATTTTCCGCCACCCAATTTGCGCTACTGTCTGCCCTTTCTGCCGTCGGGCGCGTATACGTTGGCCCCGTCGCGGGCTGGTTTGTTGAAGCTCACGGCTGGCCGACGTTTTATCTCTTCTCGGTGGTGGCGGCGGTGCCGGGGATTTTATTGCTGCTGGTCTGTCGCCAGACGCTGGAATATACCCAGCGGACGGAACACTTCATGCCGCGCACGGAATATCAGGCTGCCTATCGGTTTGCCCTGCGTCTGCTGATGGCTGGTTGTCTTGCGCTGGTAGTGTGGCTCGCGGTACTCATCTTGAATGCGACGACCACCTTGTCGCTTCCGTTTGAAACCCAGCTGCTTGATGCAGGGGTGTTACTCGCCATCGTGGGTATCCTGACCGGTGGGATGCTGGATTTCATGTCATTGCGGAAAACGCAGATGACATGAAGTAAAAAGCGAAAGGTTATTTCCCGTTGTAATAACGACACGAAATTATAACGGCGAAATAACCGCCATCGGCAAAAAAAATATTTGTTGTTTTGTGCGGGATAGCATTCGGAAATTATTGGAGCTTATTTCGCTACGCTATTTTCCGTTAAACGATTCAGCATTCGAAAGATTGAATTTTCGTTTTTTAGTTGTCTTTTTATTGATAATTAATTGTTAATTATTTGTGTATTTTTCACAATGGTTATACCAATTGTCCCTTTTGCGGTATGCTGGGGCACCCTTTCGTTATAACGCCCGCTCCGTGCGGCTTCCCCCGGAAAACGCGACATAATTTGCAACACTTGTGACATGTGCGGCAGAACCCGGTAACACCTTCCTGACACAGGGCTAATGATGTTTACAGTAATGTAACCTTCCCGTAAAATGCCCCCACACTTTAAACGCCACCAGACTCCCGTGGAATTGAGGTCGTTAAATGAGACTCAGGAAATACAATAAAAGTTTGGGATGGTTGTCATTATTCGCAGGCACTGTATTACTCAGTGGCTGCGATTCTGCACTACTAGACCCCAAAGGACAGATTGGACTGGAACAACGTTCATTGATACTGACGGCTTTTGGCCTGATGTTGATTGTGGTTATTCCTGCCATCTTGATGGCTGTTGGTTTCGCCTGGAAGTATCGTGCGAGCAATAAAGATGCGAAGTATAGCCCTAACTGGTCACACTCCAATAAAGTGGAAGCTGTGGTCTGGACGGTACCTATTCTGATCATCCTGTTCCTTGCTGTACTGACCTGGAAAACCACTCACGCACTTGAGCCGAGCAAACCGCTGGTTCACGATGAAAAACCTATTACCATTGAAGTGGTCTCCATGGACTGGAAATGGTTCTTCATCTATCCAGAACAGGGCATTGCTACCGTGAATGAAATCGCCTTCCCGGCGAACACTCCGGTTCAGTTCAAAGTGACCTCCAACTCCGTAATGAACTCCTTCTTCATCCCACGTCTGGGCAGCCAGATTTACGCGATGGCCGGTATGCAGACTAACCTGCACCTGATCGCGAATGAAGCAGGCACCTACGACGGTATCTCCGCCAGCTATAGTGGCCCGGGCTTCTCGGGTATGAAGTTCAAAGCTATCGCTACGCCAGACCGCGCGACTTTCGACCAGTGGGTTGCAAAAGCGAAGCAGTCTCCAAACACCATGTCTGACATGGCGGCGTTCGAAAAAGTGGCTGCACCTAGCGAATACAACAAGGTGGAGTACTTCTCTAACGTGAAACCGAATCTGTTCAAAGATGTTATTGGCAAATTTATGGATCACGGCATGAGCATGGACATGACCCAGCCTGAAGGCGAGCACAATACGCACCAGGGTATGGAAGGCATGGACATGAGCCACGCGGAAACCGCTCACTAAGGGGCCGAGGAAGAAAATGTTCGGAAAATTGACACTGGATGCAGTGCCCTACCATGAACCGATTATTATGGTTACGGTGGCTGCAATTATCATTGGTGGCGCGGCCTTAGTTGGCCTGATCACTTACTTCGGTAAGTGGAGCTACCTGTGGAATGAGTGGCTGACTTCGGTTGACCACAAAAAACTCGGTATCATGTACTGCATCGTCGGTATCGTCATGTTAATTCGTGGCTTTGCGGATGCAATCATGATGCGTAGCCAGCAGGCGCTTGCGTCTGCGGGCGAAGCCGGCTTCCTGCCACCGCACCACTACGATCAGATCTTTACCGCCCACGGCGTTATCATGATCTTCTTCGTGGCGATGCCGCTGGTAATCGGTCTGATGAACGTGGTCGTTCCGCTGCAAATCGGCGCGCGCGACGTTGCGTTCCCGTTCCTGAACAACCTGAGCTTCTGGTTCACGGTTGTCGGCGTTATCCTGGTTAACCTGTCACTGGGTGTGGGCGAATTTGCTCAGACTGGCTGGCTGGCCTACCCGCCGCTGTCGGGAATTGAGTACAGTCCGGGCGTGGGCGTTGACTACTGGATTTGGGCGCTTCAGCTCTCCGGTGTCGGTACCACCCTGACCGGTATTAACTTCTTCGTGACCATCCTGAAGATGCGTGCACCAGGTATGACGATGTTCAAGATGCCAGTATTTACCTGGGCATCTCTGTGCGCCAACGTCCTGATTATCGCGTCGTTCCCAATTCTGACCGTCACCATCGCGCTGCTGACCCTGGATCGCTATCTGGGTACCCATTTCTTCACGAATGATATGGGTGGCAACATGATGATGTACATCAACCTGATTTGGGCCTGGGGTCACCCGGAAGTGTACATCCTGGTTCTGCCGGTGTTCGGTGTGTTCTCCGAAATCGCGGCAACCTTCTCGCGCAAACGCCTGTTTGGTTACACCTCTCTGGTGTGGGCAACCGTATGTATTACCGTCCTGTCGTTCATCGTCTGGCTGCACCACTTCTTCACCATGGGTGCGGGTGCCAACGTAAACGCCTTCTTCGGTATTACCACCATGATTATCGCGATCCCGACCGGGGTTAAGATCTTCAACTGGCTGTTCACCATGTACCAGGGTCGTATCGTGTTCCACTCAGCTATGCTGTGGACCATCGGCTTCATCGTGACCTTCTCCGTAGGTGGGATGACCGGCGTACTGCTGGCGGTACCAGGTGCTGACTTCGTTCTGCACAACAGTCTGTTCCTGATTGCGCACTTCCATAACGTTATCATCGGTGGCGTGGTCTTCGGCTGCTTCGCTGGTGTGACCTACTGGTGGCCAAAAGCGTTCGGTTTCACCCTGAACGAAAAATGGGGTAAACGCGCGTTCTGGTTCTGGATCATCGGCTTCTTCGTGGCGTTTATGCCGCTGTACGTGCTGGGCTTCATGGGGATGACCCGTCGTCTGAGCCAGCAGATCGATCCGCAGTTCCACCCAATGCTGATGGTTGCAGCGGGCGGCGCAGCGCTGATTGCCTGCGGTATTCTGTGCCAGCTGATTCAGTACTACGTGTCTATCCGTGACCGTAACCTGAACCGCGACCTGACCGGTGACCCATGGGGTGGCCGTACGCTGGAGTGGGCGACCTCTTCTCCGCCTCCGTTCTATAACTTTGCCGTAGTGCCGCACATTCACGAGCGTGATGCATTCTGGGAAATGAAAGAAAAAGGTGAAGCGTACAAGCAACCTGAGCATTACGAAGAGATCCATATGCCGAAAAACAGCGCCGCGGGCATGGTCATTGCCGCTTTCGCAACGGTATTTGGTTTCGCAATGATCTGGCACATCTGGTGGATGGCGATTGTTGGCTTCGCTGGCATCGTAATCAGCTGGATTGTGAAGAGCTTTGACGAGGACGTGGACTACTACGTACCAGTCCGTGAAGTTGAAAAGCTGGAAAACCAGCATTTTGACGAGATTTCTAAAGCGGGGCTGAAAAATGGCAACTGATACTCTGGCGCACTCAACTGCCCACGCGCATGAACATGCGCACCATGATACAGGACCGACGAAAGTCTTCGGTTTCTGGATCTACCTGATGAGCGACTGCATCCTGTTCTGCTGTCTGTTCGCAACCTATGCCGTTCTGGTGAACGGCACAGCGGGCGGCCCGACCGGTAAGGACATCTTTGAACTGCCGTTCGTTCTGGTTGAAACCGCACTGCTGTTATTCAGCTCCATCACCTACGGCATGGCGGCTATCGCCATGTACAAAAACAACAAGAGCCAGGTTGTCTCCTGGCTGGCGTTGACCTGGCTGTTTGGTGCTGGCTTTATCGGGATGGAAATCTATGAATTCCATCACCTGATCATGGAAGGTTTCGGCCCGGATCGTAGCGGCTTCCTGTCAGCGTTCTTCGCGCTGGTAGGCACCCACGGTCTGCACGTGACCTCGGGTCTGATCTGGATGGCGGTGCTGATGTTCCAGATCTCCCGTCGCGGCCTGACCAGTACTAACCGTACCCGTATTATGTGCCTGAGCCTGTTCTGGCACTTCCTGGACGTGGTATGGATCTGTGTGTTCTCTGTTGTCTATCTGATGGGGGCGATGTAATGAGTCATTCTAACGATCATGGCGCTTCCCACGGCAGCGTAAAAACCTACATGACAGGTTTCATCCTGTCGATCATTCTGACGGTGATCCCGTTCTGGATGGTGATGAACGGTTCTGCATCTAAGCCGGTTATCCTGGGCGCAATCCTGGTGACCGCGGTGATTCAGATTCTGGTGCATCTGGTTTGCTTCCTGCACATGAACACCAAGTCCGATGAAGGCTGGAACATGACGGCCTTTATCTTTACCGTGATTATCATCGCTATCCTGGTAGTCGGTTCCATCTGGATTATGTGGAACCTTAACTACAACATGATGGTTCACTAAGAGCGGCGAGTATGTTTAAGCAATACCTGCAAGTCACGAAACCAGGCATCATCTTTGGCAACCTGATCTCCGTAATCGGAGGGTTCCTGCTGGCCTCTAAAGGCAGCATTGATTACACCCTCTTTATTTACACGCTGGTCGGTGTGTCACTGGTGGTTGCGTCCGGTTGTGTATTTAACAACTACATCGACATGGATATCGACAAGAAGATGGAAAGGACCAAAAATCGGGTGCTGGTTAAAGGCCTGATTGCTCCTTCCGTCTCGCTGGTGTACGCCACCTTGCTGGGTATTGCTGGCTTTATGCTGCTGTGGTTTGGTGCTAACCCGCTGGCCTGCTGGCTGGGGGTGATGGGGTTCGTGGTATATGTGGGCGTCTACAGCCTGTATATGAAACGTCACTCCGTCTACGGCACGCTGATTGGTTCTCTCTCCGGCGCGGCGCCGCCGGTGATTGGCTACTGCGCCGTCACGAACGAGTTCGACAGCGGTGCGCTCATCTTGCTGGCTATCTTTAGCCTGTGGCAGATGCCGCACTCCTACGCCATCGCGATTTTCCGCTTTAAGGATTATCAGGCGGCGAACATTCCGGTTCTGCCGGTCGTGAAAGGCATTTCGGTTGCCAAGAACCACATCACGCTCTACATCATCGCTTTTGCCGTGGCAACGCTGATGCTCTCTCTGGGCGGTTACGCCGGATATAAATATCTGGTGGTAGCAGCTGCGGTGAGCGTATGGTGGCTCGGCATGGCCCTGCGCGGTTATAAAGTGGAAGATGACAAGGTCTGGGCACGCAAGCTGTTTGTGTTCTCGATTGTCGCCATCACCTCCCTGTCCGTGATGATGTCCGTAGACTTCATGGTGCCAGATTCACAACACCTGCTGACTTACGTCTGGTAAGAAGACTGATGTAAAAACGCCGGGTTTAGCCCGGCGTTTTTTATTGGTACGGCGTAACCCCTTTCTTTAACAGTATATTGCCGTATTTCGCGGTCTCGCCCGTCACCACGATGGCGTACGCTTTCTGTGCCCGCGCATAAAACGCATAACGGTCAATACGCGTAATCCCCTCCCCTTCCGCCTCACCAAAGAGTGCGTTGCGATAGCGCGCTTCTACCTGTATATCGAGCGTATCCCCGTCGACAGGGGCCATCATCACCAGCGGTGGCGCATAGCTGTCCAGTTCAAACAGCGGTATCACCGCGGCCAGCAAATCGCTGATGAGCAGGCCATCTGCGCGGATCGTCTTTGGCCCCAGGCTGTGCGCGGGAAAGTGAGCATCTGCAAAAATAATCTCGTCACCATGACCCATTTCTGCCAGCGTTTTCAGCAGCTCGGGTGAAATCAGAGGGGATATCGTTTTAAGCACAAGGTTGCTCCTCAGGATAGAAATAACGGTAACGATAGTGGACCCGATCGCGAGCAGCCTCAGCGCTGGCCGTTTCTCCGACGCCCCACCATCCGTACAAAGACGCCCCCAGCACGGTCGTATCAGCCTCTTCAAGAACCTTCACCGGGATCCCAAGCGCATTGGACTTGAGCTGATTCCACAGCATATTGCGGCTACCTCCCCCCACCAGCAGGAGTTCACGCGCCTTAAATTGCGCGATCGCCTCCAGCGCCAGGCATTTTTCTTGCAGATGCACCGTGAGTCCTTCCAGGGCTGCGCGGTAAAAATGGGCTGGCGTTGTGGTGAGCGTAACGCCCTGCCAGCCGGCGAGTGGAGAATCGAGCAGTTGGGTATTCATCGTGACGCCATCCGCGCCGTTCGGAATTGCCGCCGCCTGAGCCAGAATAGTGTCCCAGTCGGTACCAGGCGACCAGAACAGCGCGCGGATCCACTCCAGTACGCCAGACGCCAGATATTGCATTCCCGGATTATAGAGCCCCGTCCGGCTATCCAGTTCGCAGGTTGCGCCCGGGTATTGCCCCAGCAAAGCGGTATCAACCTGCGTGGTGCGCGCCATTAAAATCTCCCAGGTACCCGAAGAGAGAACTGGCTCATTAATTCCCGCCCCGGCGCCAAAAAGGGCAAACTGCGTGTCGTGCCCGGCGGAGATCACCGGCACACCGCAAGGCAATCCGAGCCTGGATGCAGCGTCGGGCCGCAATTCACCAATCCTTTCTCCGGGGGAAACCAGCGGCGGGAAAAGGGAATGAGGCACGCCGATCTTGCTTAAGATCGTTTCACTGAAGCGCTGCTGATGCAGATCGAACATCTGACTGGTACCGGCCATCGTGAGATCGGTCGTCATCTTTCCGGTCAGGCGATGGTTGATTAGCGAGGAGATAAAAAGCCAGGCGTGAGCACGCTGTAACAGATCGGAATGGTTGTCCTGAAGCCAGCCTAGCTTATACAACGTGTTAAAACTAAACTGCCCAACGCCGGTGATCTGCTGTAGTTCTGCCGGGGAGCATGAACGGGCAACCGCTTCCATCACCGGCACGGTTCGCGGGCACTTCCAGCTGATGATCGGGTAAAGCAGTTCTCCCCGCTCATCTACCAGTGCGCCATCCACGCCAAAGGTCGTCACACTCATTCCGCACAGTTGATGCTCGCTCAGCGCTGCGCTGATTTTCTGACAACAGACGGCAAACCGTTGCATGATGGCGTCGAGCGACCACTGGTGCCAGGCCGGATTTTCAGCGGCGCTTTCGCTTTCGTTCGCCACCGCGGCGCGCGCCACAATATTCCCTTCGGGATCCAGCGCAATGGCGCGCACGTTCGTCGCGCCACAATCGAGAACCAGAAAACATTTTTTCATCGCGGTCCCCACAGGCTGCCAGCCCGCCGGAGCAGGCTGGCAGGCCGGATTAATGTTTGTATAACGGTCCGTAATTTTCACAGGCGCGGTAATCCTGCCCTTCCGGATCCATACCGTGAGCGCCCCAGGCCGTCGGCCGATAAATCAGCGCCTCCGGTACGTTATGCATGCATACAGGGATGCGTAGCATGGACGCCAGGGTGATGAAATCAGCGCCGACGTGCCCGACGGTTAATACCCCGTGGTTAGCGCCCCAGTTCGCCATCACTGAATAGACGTCGCTAAACGGGCCTTTACCGGTCAGGCGTGGGGCAAACCAGGTGGTGGGCCAGGTTGAATCGGTGCGCTTATTCAGAATGTCATGTACGTGTTCCGGCAGCTCAACACTCCAGCCTTCCGCTATCTGTAATATCGGACCCACACCCTTGATGAGGTTTACGCGGGTCATGGTAAATGGCACGCCACCCCGGGTGAGGAAGTTTGATGAGAAACCGCCCCCGCGGAAGTATTCATGCACCGCCGGACACCAGTGGGTTGCGGCCAGGCACGCGCTGGCTTCCTGCTCAGTAATGTCCCAGTGTGGTTTCAGGGTCGGTTTCCCCTCGGCGTCTTTCTGCTCCGCTGTACCGTCCAGCGCCGCCGAGCCGGAGTTGATCAGATGAATAATGCCGTGCTCAGCCCGTCCAGTGAGCTTCTGGCCTGTAACACGCTCAACCGACTCCGGCGACCAGTAGGTGCGTACATCAGCAAAAATCTGCGCGGTGCCGGTCATCAGATGCCCAAACAGCATCGCTACCCCGTTAAGGCTGTCATTTTCCGTCGCCACTACCAACGGCTGGCGAATACCGTTCCAGTCGAAAGAGCTGTTCAGCAGCGCCTCTGCGGTATCGCCATTTGGATACTGATCCGTCCAGTGGCGCTGCCCCTGGAAACCGGACGCAATGGCGTTATAGCCCAGCGATTCCTCCACGCGGCCCATCGCAGCGAGTTTAGGGTTGCCCTGCATCATGTCGCGGATGCACATCGCCATTAGCAGGCTCTCCCGCAGGATCGCGGCATTTTCCTGTTCATTGCGACGATACTGCTCTGCGTTTTTATCCTCGCCGAAACGGAAATGTGCCTTCGCCCAGCTCAGGGCCAGCTCAAGTTCTTGCTCGTCGTAAATCTTATGATCGATGCGGCGACGCAGTTCGGTCATATCCACCGCCTGCACCTTCATCCCCAGCCAGGATTCAAAGAAGTTGTGATCGACAATCGAGCCCGCAATCCCCATTGAGACACCGCCCACCGACAGATAACTTTTCCCCTTCATGCTGGCGACCGCCAGGCCCGCCCGGGCGAAGCGCAACAATTTTTCCTCAACGTCTGCCGGGATGGTCTCGTCGCCCGCATCCTGTACATCGTGGCCGTAAATGGAAAACGCCGGGATCCCTTTCTGGTTATGCGCTGCCAGCGCCGCTGCGAGGTATACCGCCCCCGGACGCTCGGTGCCATTAAAGCCCCAGATCGCTTTCGGGCGCAGCGGATCCATATCAATGGTTTCACTCCCGTAACACCAGCAGGGGGTGATGGTGATCGTCAGACCAACGTGGCACGTGCTGAACTTCTCTTCGCAAGCGGCGGATTCCGCCATTCCGGCAATGCAGCTGTCGGCAATTACGCACTCTACGGGCGTACCGCAGGGGTGGCGTAATTTTTCACTGAGTAGCGCCGCCGTGGCTTTCGCCATGTTCATGGTCTGCTCTTCCAGAGACTCGCGTACGCCCATTCGGCGGCCATCAATAACAGGTCGAATGCCAATCCGGGGTAACGCTTTTATCGTTTTCATAGCCCTTCCTCACGTTGGTTAACCTATCCGTCTCAGGGGCATAGCCGCGAAAAAGCGCCCGGGCAGCACCGTGAACGGAAAGCGGTGAAATTTGCTAACTCGAATTAGCTTAGGGTTCTCACTAAAAATGAGACAAGATAAATGTGCAGGATCTGTGAGCAGTTTCACGATGAGAGGTCAAAATTCGATCAGTGTCAGGTATTACGATTCAGCAAAATCTAAACATATCTTTTAAATTCAATCAAATAACAAAATACCTTTGCACGACGTCACAATTTGAATACAAATGATTTGGCTAAATTATGACCCTAAAATAGCTTTTAAGGACGAAAGCTAAGTCGAGTTAGCTTAATAACTAAATCACTGTGGCTTGTGATTCATTGCCTTTCCAACACAGGAATTTTGCAATGTCAGAGACTCTTATTCAGATGACGCGCATCACCAAACGCTTTCCCGGCGTGCTGGCGCTGAATCAGGTTGATTTCGATTTACGCCGCGGCGAAGTTCATGCCCTGTTAGGTGAAAACGGTGCCGGCAAATCGACGCTGATGAAAATATTATCCGGTGTTTACCAACCCGATTCCGGTGAAATTCGCTTTGAAGGACAATCCGTATCATTCAGCGATCCGCTAAGTGCTCAGCACGCAGGTATTACGATTATCCATCAGGAATTTAATCTCTTTCCCGATTTAACCGTGGAAGAGAATATCTTTATTGGCCGTGAATTCTGCAAAAATAGCCACTGGCAGTTAGATAAACGCGCCCAGCGACAGGCGGTTGAGAAAATACTGCACACGCTGAATTTAAAAATCGCTCCGGACGCCCGCGTCAGTGAATTAACCGTAGCCCAGCAGCAGATGGTGGAAATTGCCAAAGCGATTTCGGTCAATGCCAAAGTGCTAATCATGGATGAACCCACCGCCGCGCTGACCGAAAGTGAAATCGAGAGTTTGTTTGACGTCACGCGGATGCTCAAGGCTCAGGGCACGGGGATTGTCTACATCTCGCACCGCCTGGAAGAATTGGCGCTGATCGCCGATCGCGCGACCGTCATGCGCGACGGACAATACATCGCCACCGTAGATTATGAAACGGTTCAGATCGGCGAGCTTATCGCCATGATGGTTGGCCGCAATCTCGATAACATCTACCCAAAACGCCCGCCGCATCAGCGCAGAGAAAAAGTGCTGGAGGTGAATGGCCTGACGCGAAATGGTGTACTGCACGACATCAACTTTACCCTCTGGCGCGGTGAGATCCTCGGCCTCGCTGGCTTAATGGGCGCAGGCCGAACGGAACTGGGCCGGGCCCTGTTTGGCGCCGATGCGATCGACGCCGGTACCCTGACGCTGAACGGCACCCCCACACAGATTAAAGACGTGGCTGACGCCATTGAGAAAGGCATCAGCTATTTAACAGAAGACCGCAAAAAAGAGGGACTCGCCCTCGGCCTTTCCGTTGAGATGAACATTATGCTCGGCAATTACCCGGACTACGCCGGCGCCGCGGGTAATGTCGATGAAAAACGCTGCCGGGAGTCCAGCCAGAAACTGGTGGATGCGCTGCGAATAAAAACGCCGCATCTGGAACAGGCGGCACTGAATTTAAGCGGCGGTAATCAACAGAAGATCATTATTGCCCGCTGGGTCTGTAAAGATACCGATATTTTAATTTTTGATGAGCCAACCCGGGGAATTGATGTTGGCGCCAAGCTGGAAATTTATGAACTAATGAACCGCCTTGTCGCTAAAGGTAAATCGATCATCATGATTTCATCCGAACTGCCGGAAGTATTAGGAATGTGCGACCGCATACTTGTGATGCGCAGCGGCCACATTGCCGGCGAAATAGAGGCTGAGCACGCCACCCAGGAAAAAATCATGCAATACGCCACGCTGGAGGATTAATCATGTCCGTTACCGTTCCATCGCCGCAAAGCGGAAGTCATACGATGAAAATAAATAAAGCGCTCCTGATGCGTCTGGCGCCTCTTTTTAGCCTGGTATTGCTGGTTCTGTTTTTCAGCTTCAGCTCACCGTTCTTCTTTAATACTGAAAATATCATGACTATCGCCCTGCAAACGGCGGTGATTGGCATCATGGCCATTGGCGTAACCTTTGTGATTATTACCGCCGGGATCGACCTGTCGCTCGGATCGGTGGTGGCGTTCTCAGGGGTTGCGGTGGGCATCGCCGCCGGGTTTGGTATGCCGCTGCCGGTCTGTATTCTGGCAGGCGTGCTCGCCGGCGGGCTTTGCGGCTATGTGAACGCGTTTCTGGTCACCAAAATGACCATACCACCGTTTATTGCCACCCTCGGCTTAATGATGTCGGTACGCGGCATCAATATGGTGATGACCGATGGCCGCGCGATTTATTTTTCTGACTACCCGCAGTTCAAGCTGCTAGCGCAGGGTCGCCTGTTCGACGTCCTGCCTTACCCGGTGTTCTACCTGGTCATCGTGGCACTGATCGCCATGTGGATCCTGAAGAAAACGGTGATGGGCCGCTATATCTACGCTGTCGGCAGCAATGAAACGGCGGCACATCTTTCCGGGATCAAAGTCCAGCGAGTGAAAATTTTCGTTTACGCCTTATGCGGCCTGTTAACCGGCGTGGCCGGGGTGATCCTCGCCTCTCGTCTCAATTCAGGCCAGCCAACCGTAGGCGTGGGTTATGAGCTGGAAGCCATTGCGGCGGTAGTGATTGGCGGTACCAGTCTGATGGGCGGCGTGGGCACGATTGGCGGCACCATCATAGGCGCGTTCATTATGAGCGTGCTGAAAAACGGCCTCAATCTCATGGGCGTGTCCCAGTTCTGGCAGATGGTGGCGATGGGCGTGGTCGTCGTTGCCGCCGTCTACCTGGACACGTTACGTAAAAGAATGCGTTAGGTACTCGATACAACAAGCCCTGCCAACCCTACAACGGAGCAAAATAATGAAAACCAGCCATATCCTGAGCGCCCTGTCGCTCGTTGCCATCCTGTCCAGCAGCGCGCTGGCAAAAGATTTGAACCTGCCGGTAGTCAGTAAAGGTTACCAGCACGAATTCTGGCAGACGGTCAAAATGGGGACGGAAGCTGCCGCAAAAGAGTTGGGTGACAAAACCAGCTACGTTGGCCCTGCCGATGAAACGCAAATCGCCGAGCAGATCCAGTTAGTCGAAAACACCATGGCACAAAAGCCAAACGGCCTGTTGCTGGCCGCGCTTGATGCAAACGCCCTTGCCCCGCTGGTCGAAACCGCCAACAGCCGGGGGATCAAAGTGGTGACCTTCGACTCGGGCGTGAACTCCGATATCCCGGCCAGCTTTGTCGCCACCAATAACCGTAAGGCGGGCGCACAGGCTGCGGATGCGCTGGCGGAGCAGGTAGGTCAGAAGGGGAAAGTGGGTATTATCGCCCACGTAGCCGGAACGACGTCCGCCATTGAGCGCTCTGAAGGATTCAGCGAGCGAATGAAAGAGAAGTACCCGAATATTCAGGTACTGCCGGTGCAATATAGCGATGGCGACCCGCAAAAGGCGATGGATAAAACCATTGATATGGTTCAGGCCAACCCGGATATCGCCGGTATTTATGCCACCAACGAAGGCTCAACCCTGGGCGTTGCGAACGCTATCGACAGCCAGAATCTGAAGGGCAAAGTGAAAGTCATCGGTTTTGACAGCACCGAAGCCATCATTAACTTCCTCAAAAACGGCGTGATTCAAGGCTTCGTGGTGCAGGACGCGTACCAGATTGGTTATCAGGGCATAAAGGCGCTGAACGCGGTAATTTCCGGACAGACGGTGGCTAAAGAAATTGATATTCCAGTGAAATATGTCAATGCGCAGAATATCAACACCCCTGAAATTGATAAACTGTTACATCCGTTTGGTAAAAAATAAGGAAGTTTATGATGAGTGACGGCTATTTCCTCGGGGTCGATGTGGGTTCAGCCAGCGTTCGTGCTGGGCTTTACTCTGCGCAAGGCGAGCGTTTGAGCTTCGCGACCCGTCCGATTTCGCAGTTTCACGCCAGCAACGCGCGCGTGGAACAGTCCTCCGCGGAGATCTGGCAGCAGGTTTGCGCGGTGGTGCGGGAAGCCGTCGACTCCTCTGGGATCTCACCCGACGCCATTTGTTCGATTGGCTTCGACGCCACGTGCTCGCTGGTCGCGCTGGATGCTGAGGGTAACGGCCTGAGCGTGTCCCCCGACAGTCCGGCATCGCAGGACATCATTATGTGGATGGATCATCGTGCTCACGAAGAAACTGTTCGCATCAATGCCACACGCGATCCGGCCCTGTGCTACGTGGGCGGCGAGGTGAGTATTGAAATGGAACTGCCAAAACTGCTGTGGTTGCAGCGACATCATCCTGAAACATGGAATCAGGCCTGGCGCTTTTTCGACCTTGCCGATTTTCTGGTCTGGAAAGCGACGGGCCAGGACGCCGCCAGCCTGTGCACCCTCACCTGCAAATGGAACTACCTTGCGCATGAGGCGCAGTTCAGCGAATCGCTGCTCAGGGAGGTGGGGCTGGAGACCTTACTGACAAAAATTCCCGATACTATTCTGGACGTCGCTGAATGCGTCGGGAAACTCAGCCCACAGGCAGCGCAAGCTCTGGGGTTGCCCGAAGAGGTGGTTGTGGCAAGCGGCATGATCGATGCCCACGCGGGTGGCGTGGCGCTGACGGGCTCACACCCGGAGGGCACGCTGGCGCTCATTAGCGGAACCTCGAACTGCCATATGCTTGCCAGTCAGACGGAGATCCATACGCCCGGCGTCTGGGGGCCTTACTGGAGCGCCATGCTGCCGGGCTACTGGCTGACGGAAGGCGGGCAAAGTGCTGCCGGGGCGCTGGTCGACTGGACGTTGCGCGAGCACGGAGCCAGCGCAGACCTGTTTGCAAAAGCAGAAGCGGCGCAACGCCATCCGGTGGCGCTGCTCAACGACTGGGTAGCCGCGCTTGAACAGGAAGAAAAATATCCCACCCGCAACCTGCACATTCTGGCCGATCACCACGGCAACCGCTCGCCGCGTTCGCGTCCGGATGCGCGGGGCAGCGTGGTCGGTCTGACATTAGAAACCGGTGAACGTGCGCTGGCGAGGCTCTATCTGGCCACGCTACAGGCCATAGCCTATGGCACACGACATATTATGGATACCCTGAAACATCACGGGCACACCTTGTCGCGCATTGTCATTTGTGGAGGAGCCACCCATAACCGGCTCTGGCTGCGGGAGTATGCCGATGCCACGGGCTGCGATATTCATCTCTTAGCCGAAGAAGATGCCGTCACTCTCGGCGCGGCCATTTGCGGCGCTGTGGCGAGCGGTGCATGGGCAACGCTCACCGATGCCACCCGGGAAATGGTCAAAGCCGGCGACATCATCACCCGTCGGCCGGAAACCGCGGCTTTCCACAGGCAAAAATATGAGGCGTACCTGATGCTGTGGACCCAGCAGCAGGCGCTTAATCTCCTGATGCAGCAGGAAATGTAATGGCAGGATGCGTATGCTTTATCAACAGTTTTTTACGTACGTTAAGGATTGAGGCGTAGCGATGGCCAAAACAGTTGAACAGATAGCGAAGGATCTGAATTTATCCGTCACCACCGTGCGGCTGGTACTGAGCGGGAAAGCCGAACAGTATCGGATCAGCGTGAAAACACAGTCCCGAATTAATGAACACGTCGAGCGCTTCGGCTATACCCTCAACCATTCGGCGCGCAGTCTTAAGCTAAACAAAACCGAGACGCTGGGACTCATCGTACCCAACATCTCGAACGTGTTCTTTGCAACGCTCGCCGAGAAACTCGAACTGCGCTGCCGCCGTTCGGGCTACCAGCTGATGATCAGCTGTACTTACAACGATGTGGATTACGAAAACAAGCTGGTCAAAGCCCTGATGGCGCGCAACGTGGACGGCTTGTTTATCGTTCCCTCGACGCTGGAAAACCAGCAGCATCATTTGCGGCAGATCCAAAAACCACTGGTGCTCCTCGACCGGGATTTTGGCTTTACTGACAACGCGCTGGTTGAGAGTCATAACGAGGCCGGGGGGGATGAACTGGCCCGCAACATGCTGGCAGAGAGAAAAACGCCGCTCTGGTTCCTTGTGGGCGATACCGCACTGCCCAGTATTACGGACCGTCTGAACGGCTACTTACAGGCCCTGAAAACAGCCGGTATTCACCATCGCGAGTGGGTCATCGAAGGGCCGGACAATACGCCGGAGGGCGGATATGCCCTGATGGATTCGCTTATCGACAGCCAGGGTGTTCCGCAGGCGTTTATCGCCTCATCGTTACCCGTTCTGGAAGGGGCAATCGAAGCCCTGCGGACGCGTACCGGCACCGTGCCCCAACACATCAATATCGGCACCTTCGATGAGCACCCCATGCTGGGGTTCCTGCCTAACAGCGTCTGGTCCATGCAGCAGGATGAAGATACCTGGGCGGAAAAAGCGTTTGAACTGATGCAGCGAGCCATCGACGGCGAAGCGGTTAACGAGACGGCGAAAGTCGATATGAAGCTGGTCAAACGTTCCCGCCAGTAAAAATAAAACTGTACCCGGAGAATAAAAAATGGAACGAGCCCGATTAGCCAGAGACATTATCGACACCTGCCTTGAGATGACCCGCATGGGGTTAAATCAGGGCACCGCCGGCAATATCAGCGTTCGCTATCGCGACGGCATGCTGATTACGCCGACCGGAATTCCCTACGAGCATCTGACCGAAGAGAGTATCGTCTATGTAGATGCACAGGGGCGACACGAAGAAGATAAACTGCCCTCCAGCGAATGGCGTTTTCATCAGGTTGTGTATCAGACCCGCCCGGATGCTAACGCCGTCGTCCATAACCATGCGGTTAACTGTACCGCCGTCTCGATACTCAACCGCCCCATTCCTGCTATTCACTATATGATTGCCGCCGCCGGGGGAAACTCCATTCCCTGCGCCCCTTACGCGACCTTCGGGACGCGCGCGCTGTCAGAGCATGTCGCGGTCGCATTACGCGATCGCAAAGCGACGCTCTTACAGCACCACGGCCTGATAACCTGCGAAGAAAATCTTGAAAAGGCACTGTGGCTGGCGCAGGAGGTAGAGGTGCTGGCAAAACTCTACCTGGCCACGCTGGCGATAGTAGATCCCGTTCCGGTACTCAGTGACGATGAAATTGCCATTGTTCTTGAGAAATTCAAAAGCTACGGATTGCGCGTCGAGGCGTAATTTTTTGTCCGGGGGTGCTTTTATCACACCCTCGTAATATCTCTTAAACAAACACCTATTTACCGCACTTATCACCCCGCCTAAACTATGGCCTGCTTTTTGGTAGAGGTGGTAATGAACGATTATAAAATGACGCCAGGCGAACTGCGTGCGACCTGGGGTTTAGGGACTGTTTTCTCGCTGCGGATGCTTGGCATGTTTATGGTCCTGCCCGTTCTGACCACATATGGCATGGCGTTACAGGGTGCCAGCGAAGCGCTGATTGGTCTGGCGATTGGTATCTACGGCCTGGCGCAGGCGATATTCCAGATCCCCTTTGGCCTGCTCTCCGACCGCGTGGGTCGCAAACCGCTGATTGTCGGCGGGCTGCTGGTGTTTGTACTTGGCAGCATCATCGCCGCCCTCTCCCACTCCATCTGGGGAATTATTCTTGGGCGCGCCCTGCAAGGTTCCGGGGCGATTGCCGCCGCCGTGATGGCGCTGCTGTCAGACTTAACCCGCGAGCAAAACCGCACCAAAGCCATGGCGTTTATCGGCGTCAGCTTCGGCGTCACGTTTGCCATTGCCATGGTGCTGGGGCCTGTCATCACTCATGCGCTCGGCCTGCACGCCCTGTTCTGGATGATTGCGGTGCTGGCGACCATCGGGATCGCACTCACGCTGTGGGTTGTGCCTGACAGTAAAAACCACGTCCTCAACCGTGAATCCGGGATGGTGAAAGGCTGCTTCAGCAAAGTCATCGCCGAGCCGCGCCTGCTTAAGCTGAACTTCGGCATTATGTGCCTGCACATTCTGCTGATGTCCACCTTCGTCGCCCTGCCCGGTCAACTTGCCGCAGCAGGTTTCCCGGCGGCAGAGCACTGGAAAATTTATCTGGTCACAATGCTGATCTCGTTTGTCTCCGTTGTGCCCTTCATTATTTACGCCGAAGTGAAGCGCAAAATGAAACGCGTCTTCGTGGGCTGCGTGGCGTTATTGCTGATTGCCGAGATTGTGCTGTGGGGCGCTGGCCCGCATTTCTGGGAACTGATCGCCGGCGTACAGCTGTTCTTCCTGGCGTTTAATCTGATGGAAGCCCTGCTGCCGTCGCTTATCAGCAAAGAGTCTCCGGCAGGATACAAAGGCACCGCGATGGGCATTTACTCCACCAGCCAGTTTCTCGGCGTGGCGATCGGCGGGTCGCTCGGCGGCTGGGTGGACGGTCTGTTTGACTCCCAGACCGTTTTCCTCGCCGGTGCGCTGCTGGCGATGCTCTGGCTGTTTGTTGCCAGTACCATGAAAGAGCCGCGCTATGTAAGTAGCCTGCGGGTAGAAATTCCCGATGACGTGGCAATCGGTGACGCGTTAAAACAGCGTCTGGAAGCGACAGAGGGCGTGAGCGAAGTGCTGATTGTCCCGGAAGAGCGCAGTGCGTATGTCAAAATTGACAGCAAAGTGACTAACCGCTTTGAGGTGGAGCAGGCGCTGAAGGCCTGAAAAAATGCCCGGTTTAGCCGGGCATGATTGTCTTAATCGCGGAAGTTTTTAAACTGGAATGGCTGACCGAGATCGCCGCCACGCACCAGCGCCATCACGGATTGCAGGTCATCACGGGATTTTCCGGTCACGCGGATCTCTTCACCCTGGATCTGCGCCTGCACTTTGAGCTTACTGTCTTTGATAAGCTTAACGATTTTTTTCTGTACCGCGCTCTCAATCCCCTGCTTCAGCTTCGCTTCCACAAACCAGGTTTTGCCGCTGTGAACAAAATCTTCCGGTACATCGAGTGAGGTCCCTTCAATGCCGCGCTTGAGCAGCTTGGCGCGCAGGATATCCAGCAGCTGGTTGACCTGGAAATCAGACTCGCTCAGGACTTTGATCGTCTTGTTCGCGTCGTTCAGTTCAATGGTCGCCTCAACGCCACGAAAATCGAAACGTGACTCAACCTCACGGACAGCATTTTCTACGCCGTTACGCGCTTCCTGCAAATCAACTTCAGAAACAATATCGAAAGATGGCATCTTTTCTTCTCCCTTCATTTTTGTTGCGTTGCATAATACCCGCAACGAGGCATAACGAGAAGCTTAGCTGATGGCGCTATACTTAGCGTCATAGCACCTGGCGCCGTTGCAGGTGAGGAGGAACGATGAAAGTAACAGTGCTTGGATGCGGAGCCCTTGGCCAACTCTGGCTTACAGCGCTATGCAAACAGGGACACGACGTTCAGGGCTGGCTGCGAATTCCCCAGCCCTATTGCAGTGTGAACGTAATTGGTACAGACGGTTCAATTTTCAACGAGTCTTTGACGGCAAACGATCCGGAATTTCTTGCCACCAGCGATTTGCTGCTGGTCACGCTGAAGGCCTGGCAGGTCTCCGATGCGGTGAAAAGCCTGGCCGCCCAGTTACCTGAAAGCACGCCAATCCTGCTGATTCACAACGGTATGGGTACCATTGAAGAGCTAAAATCTGTCCGGCAACCGCTGCTGATGGGGACAACCACCCACGCGGCACGTCGCGACGGTAACGTCATTATCCATGTTGCCAGTGGTATCACCCATATCGGTCCTGCGCGTGAACAGACCGGCGATTACAGCTATCTTGCGGATACCCTGCAAAGCACGCTGCCTGACGTCGCCTGGCACAATAACATTCGCGCGGAACTGTGGCGCAAACTGGCGGTGAACTGCGCGATCAATCCGCTGACCGCCCTGCTGGATTGCCCTAACGGTGAACTGCGTCAGCATCCCGATCGGGTAGCGCTGATTTGCCGGGAAGTTGCCGCCGTCATTGAACGCGAAGGCTACCACACCTCAGAGTCCGATTTACGTTATTATGTCGACCAGGTCATTGAGAGTACGGCAGAAAATATCTCCTCAATGTTGCAGGATATCCGGGCTATGCGGCATACCGAAATTGATTACATTACCGGTTATCTGTTAAAACGCGCCCGGGCACACGGTATTACCGTTGCGGAAAACAGTCGTCTGTTTGAGTTAGTAAAACGAAAGGAGAGTGAGTATGAGCGCATCGGCACTGGTATGCCTCGCCCCTGGTAGCGAAGAGACAGAAGCGGTCACCACCATTGATTTGATGGTGCGTGGTGGTATTAAGGTTACTACCGCCAGCGTCGCCAGCGACGGAAGTCTGGCGATTACCTGCTCGCGTGGGGTGAAGATCCTGGCGGATGCACCGCTTGTACAGGTGGCGGACGGTGATTACGACATTATCGTTTTGCCGGGTGGGCTGAAGGGTGCAGAGTGTTTCCGCGACAGCCCGCTGCTGGTTGAAACCGTTCGTCAGTTTCATCTTTCCGGGCGTATCGTCGCGGCAATCTGTGCGGCCGCGGGTACGGTGCTGGTTCCGCACGACATTTTCCCCATCGGCAATATGACAGGCTTCCCTGGCCTGAAGGACACAATTCCGGAAGACCAGTGGGTGGATAAACGCGTGGTCTGGGATCCGCGCGTTAACCTGCTCACCAGCCAGGGGCCGGGCACTGCCATTGATTTTGGCCTGAAGATAATTGACCTGCTGGTTGGGCGCGAAAAAGCGTACGAAGTGGCGTCATCGCTGGTGATGGCGGCGGGGATTTATAATTTCTACGAAGCCTGATGTCCTCCCGGGCTGGCAACGCGCTGGCCCGTCTGCCCTACAGAAATAGTGCAGCCAGCGTCACAGTTCTGTGATTCATTTTCCTGCCCTGAAGCGTCTCCCCACCGTTTTACCCTTTCAAAAACCCTTTATTTTCAGACAAATAATCAAATCTGCACCGCATTGCATGCCTGTTTGACAGGCTAAAAGAACCGTGAAAAACTGCATTCAACTGGTATATACCAGTTTAAAAATCCGCCAGCAAAGCCTGATGACATCAACAGCGGCGGGAGAGCAGAAATCTCTTCTGGAGTAAGCAATGTGATTACATTTCTTGAGCACAGAGTCATTCCTGTACTGATTCGCGTAGGCGAAAATAAAATACTGGTCGCCGTGCGCAACGGTATTGCGCTGACCTTACCCTTCACCATCACCGGTAGCCTGTTTCTCATTCTCGCCAATCTACCGATACCCGGCTGGAGTGAATGGCTTGGCCCGTTTGCCGAAAAGCTCAGCGCCCCGGTGGGCGTTACCTTTGGTGCGATAGGGCTGATTTCTGCGGTGGGTATCAGCTACAACCTCGCGAAGGAGTACAACCTCAACGCTATCACCTGCTGCATAGTCACGCTGGTGGTGTTCTTACTGGCGCAACTCAACGACAGCTATCAGCTCAACGTTGACAATCTTGGTGCGGCGGGGCTGTTTTCTGCCATAATCCTGGCGATTTTGACGGTGCACATCATGCGATTTTTTATCCGGCACAACGTCGTGATCACCCTGCCGGAGGGCGTGCCTCCTGCCGTGGCGCAATCTTTTGCGAGCCTGATCCCCGCCGCGGTAGCAATCACTCTGATCTGGCTGATTAGGGTCATCCTGAATTTTGATATCAACCACTTCTTCACCCTGCTGCTCAGCCCGCTCGTCTCCGGCCTCGGTTCGCTGCCGGGCATGCTGGTGCTTATTTTTCTGATTTCGCTGCTGTGGTGCTGCGGCATACATGGCGACAACGTGCTTTCCGGCATCACCAGTCCCATTTTCCTGAAATACATCGCTGAAAATACTCAGGCCTATCTGCATCATCAGCCCATTCCCCATATTACCGCCGACGGGTTTTATATCGTCTTTATGTGCCTGGGCGGAACGGGCGCGACCATGGGGCTGGTCATTGCCATGCTGCGTTCCCGCAGTCGGCTGTACAAATCAGTGGGCAAGCTCTCCCTGCCCTCCGCGATATTTTGTATTAACGAACCTGTCATTTTCGGTTGCCCGATAGTCTTCAACCCACTGCTGATGATCCCGTTTACCCTGACGCCGATGATCCTGTGCATCTCAACCTGGTCGCTGATGTACTTCGACATCATTGGTCGCCCCGTCTTACAGATCCCCTGGACCATGCCGCCGATTTTCGCCGCATGGTTCGTGACCGGCGGCAATATCCCTGCCGTGATCTGGTCCGTCTGCACGCTGGTTATTTCCGCCCTGGTCTGGCTGCCGTTTTTCAAACTGGCCGAGCGCAAACAACTTGAAACCGAAGCGGCCGAAGAGAATGCCCGCCGCAACGCGGACACGCTTTCCGACCCCATCTTGTAAAAAGGAACCACGATGAAAAAGCTCAAGGTTGTCACTATTGGCGGCGGCTCCAGCTACACGCCAGAATTGATCGACGGTTTTATCAAACGCTACGCAGAGCTGCCGGTCACCGATTATTATTTGCTGGATATTGAAGAGGGAAAAGAGAAGCTGGAGATTGTCGGAAAGCTGGCCCAGCGCATGGTAGCTGAAGCCGGGCTCCCAATGAATATCCACCTGACGCTCGATCGGGAAGAGGCGCTGAAAGATGCCGATTTTGTCACCACGCAGCTGCGTGTCGGCTTTCTTGATGCCCGCATCAACGATGAAAAAATCCCGCTAAAATACGGCGTTCTGGGGCAAGAGACGACAGGTCCCGGCGGGTTTATGAAAGCTCAACGCACGATCCCGGTCCTGCTGGATATCTGTAAGGACATGGAAAGATGGTGCCCGAACGGCTGGCTGATTAACTTCACCAACCCGGCCGGGATTGTCACCGAGGCAATCACCCGCCACTCGGCCATTCGGACCATAGGCATTTGCAGTGGCGCAAACAGCATGATGATGGACATCGCCAAAGCCTACGGCGTGCAGAAGTCGGACGTTTACGCACGCATTATTGGTCTGAACCATCTTATTTTTGCCGACCAAATTTTCCTCAAGGGAGAGGATTATACCGACGACTTTATTGAAAAACTGGCCGAGGGCAGCGCAAATAACTCCCTGAAAAATATACCGGACATTGGGTTTAGTGCCCGCTTTGCCAGGGCACTCCACATGTACCCTATCTCCTACCTCAAATACTATTTTTTGACCCGCGAGATGACCGACGCCGCGCTGCGCGATGCAAATACTAAGGGAACCCGCGGCGAGCAGACGCGCGAAATTGAGCAACGGCTTTTTACGCTTTATCAGGATCCCCATCTCGCGCACAAGCCGAAAGAGCTGGAGCAGCGCGGAGGCGCATGGTACTCCGATACTGCATGCTCGATCATCAGCGCTATTTATAACGATAAAAAAGAGATCCACGTCGTAAATGTTCCTAACAGGGGCACAACACCCGATCTGCCGGATCACGTTACGCTGGAAACCAACGCCATGATCGACCGAAACGGCGCGCATCCCCTCGCCTATGGCAGGCTGCCCGTGAAGATCCGCGGCCTGATCCAGAGCGTGAAGGCCTATGAAGAGCTCACCGTTGAGGCCGCTGTCACTGGAAATTACGACACGGCGCTGCTGGCGCTGAGCGTAAATCCCCTTGTGCCTTCTGCCGCCGCGGCAGAACAGATCCTTAATGAATATCTTGAGGTCAACCACCGTTATTTACCCCAGTATGCTAAACGTAAGGACGCACAATGAACGTAGAACAGACAGACGATTATGCGGCGCTGAGTGACGCCGTGGCGAAAGCGGTCATTGAAACCGTTACGCAAAAACCCGATGCGCTGATTTGCATCGCGGGTGGAGATACGCCGCTGGGCGTTTTTGCCGCGCTTGTGCACGCCAGCAAACAGGGTAGGGTCGATTTTTCCCGTGCGGCATTTGTTGGCCTGGATGAGTGGCTGGGGCTCGGTCAGGCCGATAAAGGCAGCTGCCGGGAGATGGTATGGGGCCATTTCTTCAGCCACCTGGCCCTGCGCGACGATCAGATCTGTTTCTTTGATGGCCTGACGCAATCCCCCGAGGAAGAGTGTCAGCGTGTGGATAACTTTATTACGGCCCACGGTGGGCCTGACATCATTGTGTTGGGGATCGGTATGAACGGCCATATCGGCTTCAATGAACCGGGCGCCGCCCTCGATACCGGTTGCCACATCGTGGACCTGGATGCGGTGACGCAGGCCGTTTCGGTTAAATACTTCGGCCAGCAGCGTCATATCCGTCAGGGCATTTCGCTGGGGATGAAGACTATCCTGGCCTCACGGGCCATTATTTTGATGGCAAGCGGCGAGAAAAAAGCCGACATCATCGCAACAACCGTCAATTCCGCACCGGACCCGGCGGTTCCCGCGACGCTGCTAAAGCCGCACCCACGGTTAAGGATCATTGTCGATAAAGCGGCAGCCGCTAAGCTGTAAAAGAGAAACAGGCGCTGATGCGCCTGTTATCGTTTGATATGCATATTCTTGACGCGGAAAATATCTGCCCGGTTGTAGCTGATGGAGAAGTTAAATGCTCTACCGTCATCGAGGCGCGTGACTTCGGTAATTTTCAACATCGGCTGGCCTGGCAGAATATTGAGATGGGCCGCCAGCTCCTCATCAAAAAGATCCGCTTCAATCAGTGAATCGGCGTCGCTGATTTTCTTACCGGTAAAGTCTTCAATATAGCCATACAGCGATCCCTCTTCGAGAATAGCCTGCGGAACAGTGGCAACCACCTTGTGAGGAATATTGCTGTCTTCAATTAACACCGGCTGTCCGTCCAGTAAACGGATACGGCGAATAAACCAGACATCATCACCCTGCGCAATTTCGAGGTGCTGTGCCAGCGCCGCGTCGGCGTGAAGGGTCGTCAACGTCAGCAAGCGGCTGGTTACATTGACCCGCCCCTGAAATTCACGGGAAAACCCGAGAATACTGTCACTCTTTTCATTATTCAGAATGTAAATATTGCTGGCAGTATTCTTTAAAACAAACATGCCCTTGCCGTGGATACGCTCGATATACCCTTCCTGTACCAGCATCGCCATGGCTTTCTGAACCGTTACGCGCGTAACGTCATAAATACCGGCAAGATCGCGCTCCGACGGAATGCTTTCGCCCTTTTTGTAGACTTCATTGAGAATATCTTTTTTGATTCTCTCTTTGATTTCCCAGTACTTATGTTTTTTTTCCATTGTCGATTACCCGGCCAAAAAGAGCATAGAATCGCAGGCCCGGTAGCGCTCGCGCCACCGGGCGAGAAACTACGGGCGATACACCTTCACGTTCGCGAAGCCCTGCTCACGCAGATACAGCGCCTGCAAACGGCTCATGACCCCACGTTCGCACCACAGCAGATACGTTTTGCTCTGGTCGAGATCGCCAAACTGGGTGCTCAGCTTGTAGAACGGCAGCGAAACCACCTCGACGCCTTCCACCTGCAACGGCTTGTCATCCTGCTCATCAACAGAACGGATATCCAGAATCGTATCGTTAGCACCGAAGCCGCTGACCGTCTCCACCTCAACCACTTCCTGCTCGGTCTGCTGAGCGATCTCACGGATATCGATGTTGGACGCTTCCGCCACCACTTTTTCCAGGATGCTGAAATCGAAGTTCTCTTCTTCCGCTTCGATCTTCGCCTTCACCGCTTTGATGGTTGGACTTTTTGAGATCACACCGCAATATTCCGGCATGGTGCGGGCAAAATCTTCAGTACCGATTTTACGCGCCAGATCGATGATGTGCTCTTTATCGTGAGAGATCAGCGGACGCAGGATCAGCGTATCAGACACGTTATCGATAAGACGCAGGTTAGTCAGCGTCTGGCTGGAGACCTGCCCCAGCGCTTCACCGGTGACCAGCGCCTGCACGCCGTAGCGCTCAGCCACTTTGGACGCCGCACGCACCATCATACGTTTCAGCACCACGCCCATCTGGCCGTCGTCCACTTTTTCGAGGATTTCGCCGACCACCGGCTCAAAGTTGATCGCCACAAAACGCACGCGGTGAGAGCTGCCGAAGCGGTTCCACAGGTAATGCGCCACCTGACGTACGCCGATTTCATGCGCCGCGCCGCCCAGGTTAAAGAAGCAGTAGTGCACGCGGCAGCCACGACGCATCAGCATATAGCTGGACACGCCGGAGTCGAACCCGCCGGAGATCAGCGACAGCACATCTTCCTGAGTGCCGATAGGGAAACCGCCAATACCTTCATAACGACCCTTGACCAGCAGCAGGCGATCGTTTTCGATCTCAAGGTTAACGGTGACGTCCGGGTTAGTCAGGCGCACGCGCGCCGTTTCAACGTGCTGGTTCAGACCACCACCGACGTAGCGCTCAACCTCAATAGAGCTAAACTCATGCTTACCCCGGCGCTTCACGCGCACGCAGAACGTTTTCCCTTCGATCTGGTCGCGGTACTGCACCAGCGCCTTTTCGAAGATATCGTGCATATCGGTGAAGGGAACGTCTTCCACTTCCAGAATATGGTGAATACCCGGGATACGGGTCAGCGCGTCGCGAATATCAAGACGTTTGTTTTCGTCTTTCGCGCGGACTTCTACGTGGTCCCAGTGACGCACCACGGCGAGCGTTTCGTCGTAGTGTTTTAATACGTTACGAATGTTCCCGGTGAGAATTTTAATAAAGCGCAAACGCACGGATTGGCTTTTGATGGTGATTTCAGGGAACAATTTAATGATAAACTTCATGGCGGCAATGTTTCTTAGGCAAGCTTATAAAGGCTTGTAGTGGAAAATGATACAGCAGCCCACACCCGTGGCTGCATCCAGGCGCGCAAGTATACCACCATCGCGCCACTCGCGTTATTTGATAATTGCCCCGAGTCCGTTACCATGTCAGGGCGAAAAATTTAAGAGTCAATTCACTATGCCGAAGAAAAACGACGCACCGGCCAGTTTCGAAACTGCGCTGAGTGAACTGGAGCAGATCGTTATCCGTCTTGAGAGCGGCGATCTCCCGCTGGAAGACGCGCTCAACGAATTTGAACGCGGCGTGCAGCTCGCGCGCCAGGGGCAGGTAAAACTCCAGCAGGCCGAGCAGCGTGTGCAGATCCTGCTTTCCGACAGCGAAGACGCTAAAACCACGCCATTCACACCGGACGCCGAGTAAATGGATTTTTCCAACGCGCTTCAGGCGCGCGTTATCCGCGCCAACGATGCGCTGCGCCGATTCATTGAGCCGCAGCCTTTTCAGAACACTCCACTGGTTGAAGCCATGCACTATGGCGCACTCTTGGGGGGTAAACGCCTGCGTCCGTTCCTGGTGTATGCCACGGGCAATATGTTCGGTATCAGCGATAACACGCTGGACGCCCCGGCAGCCGCCGTGGAGTGTATCCACGCCTATTCGCTGATCCACGATGATTTGCCGGCCATGGACGATGACGATCTGCGTCGCGGTCAGCCAACCTGCCATATCAAATTTGGCGAAGCGAATGCCATTCTGGCGGGGGATGCGCTGCAAACCCTGGCCTTCTCCATTCTGAGCGATGCGCCGATGGTTGAGGTGAGCGATCGCGATCGTCTGGCAATGGTGTCCGAACTGGCAATGGCCAGCGGCGTCGCCGGGATGTGCGGCGGCCAGGCACTGGATTTAGAGGCTGAAGGGCGTCAGGTTACTCTGGAACAGCTGGAGCGCATCCACCGTCACAAAACGGGCGCACTGATTCGTGCAGCCGTTCGCCTGGGCGCGCTGAGCGCGGGTGAACGCGGGCGTAAAGCCCTGCCGGTTCTGGACAGATACGCAGAAAGTATCGGTCTGGCATTCCAGGTTCAGGATGACATTCTGGATGTGGTGGGCGATACTGCAACATTGGGAAAACGTCAGGGTGCGGATCAGCAGCTTGGCAAAAGTACCTACCCCGCCCTGTTGGGCCTTGAGCATGCCCAACGTAAAGCCCGGGATCTGATAGACGATGCCCGCCGGTCGCTGAATGAGCTGGCCGCGCAATCGCTGGATACCTCGGCACTGGAAGCGCTAGCGGACTACATAATCCAGCGTGATAAATAAACTATAAATCTCGATGAGCCTTTGATGAGTTTTGATATTGCCAAATACCCGACACTGGCGTTAGTTGACTCCACTCAGGAGTTACGTCTGTTGCCGAAAGAGAGTCTGCCGAAGCTGTGTGACGAGCTGCGTCGCTACCTGCTCGACAGCGTTAGCCGCTCCAGCGGCCACTTCGCCTCCGGACTTGGCACGGTTGAGCTGACCGTGGCGTTGCATTACGTCTATAACACGCCGTTCGATCAGCTGATCTGGGATGTAGGCCACCAGGCCTATCCGCACAAAATTCTGACCGGACGTCGCGATAAAATTGGCACCATTCGCCAGAAAGGGGGCCTGCACCCGTTCCCGTGGCGCGGCGAGAGTGAATATGATGTGTTAAGCGTCGGCCACTCTTCCACCTCCATTTCTGCGGGCATTGGTATTGCCGTTGCCGCCGAAAAAGAGAATAAACAACGCCGCACCGTCTGCGTGATTGGCGACGGGGCGATCACCGCCGGGATGGCCTTTGAGGCCATGAACCACGCGGGCGATATCAAACCGGACATGCTGGTGATCCTCAACGACAACGAAATGTCGATCTCCGAGAACGTCGGCGCGCTGAATAACCATCTGGCGCAGCTGCTGTCCGGCAAGCTTTACTCCTCACTGCGTGAAGGCGGTAAAAAAGTCTTCTCCGGCGTACCGCCGATTAAAGAGCTGCTTAAGCGTACCGAAGAACACATCAAAGGCATGGTCGTGCCGGGTACGCTGTTCGAAGAGCTGGGCTTTAACTATATTGGCCCGGTGGACGGCCACGATGTGCTGGGCCTGGTGACGACGCTTAAAAACATGCGCGACCTGAAAGGCCCGCAGTTCCTGCATATCATGACCAAAAAAGGGCGTGGTTACGAACCGGCGGAAAAAGATCCGATCACCTTCCACGCGGTGCCTAAGTTCGACCATACCAGCGGCTGCCTGCCGAAAAGCAGCGGCGGGATGCCGAGCTACTCAAAAATCTTTGGCGACTGGCTGTGCGAAACGGCGGCGAAAGACAACATGCTGATGGCGGTGACGCCTGCCATGCGTGAAGGCTCCGGCATGGTGGAGTTTTCCAAAAAATACCCGGACCAGTATTTCGACGTGGCTATCGCCGAGCAGCACGCGGTAACCTTTGCTGCGGGCCTGGCGATTGGCGGCTACAAGCCGGTGGTAGCGATCTACTCTACCTTCCTGCAACGCGCCTACGATCAGGTTATCCATGACGTTGCCATCCAGAAGCTGCCGGTGCTGTTTGCTATCGATCGCGCGGGCATTGTGGGAGCTGACGGCCAGACGCACCAGGGCGCGTTTGATCTCTCCTTCCTGCGCTGCATCCCTGATATGGTGATCATGACGCCAAGCGACGAAAACGAGTGTCGTCAGATGCTGTATACCGGTTACCACTATCAGGACGGTCCCTGCGCGGTACGTTATCCGCGCGGTAATGCCCTTGGCGTTGAATTACAGCCGCTGGAAAAACTGGACATCGGTAAAGGTCTGGTGAAACGCCGCGGTGAAAAAGTGGCGATCCTGAACTTTGGTACGTTGATGCCGGAAGCGGCAAAAGTCGCTGAAAACCTGAATGCAACGCTGGTCGATATGCGTTTCGTGAAGCCGCTCGATGAATCTCTGATTCTGAGCATGGCGGAAAGCCATGATGTGCTGGTCACGCTGGAAGAGAACGCCATCATGGGTGGCGCGGGTAGCGGCGTGAACGAAGTGCTGATGGCGAACCGTAAGGCCGTTCCGGTGCTTAATCTCGGCCTGCCGGACCACTTCATCCCGCAAGGCACCCAGGACGAGGCGCGCGCCGACATTGGTCTGGACGCCGCCGGTATCGAAGCTAAAATCCGCACCTGGCTGGCCTGATCCCTCCCCTTTTCTGCTCCTGCTATGCTTAAACGTATTGTTTAAACAGCAGGAGCGGAACCATGCAATACACGACATTAGGAAAAACGGACCTTAAGGTGTCCCGGCTTTGCCTGGGATGCATGACGTTTGGCGAGCCTGACCGGGGAAATCATGCCTGGACGCTGCCGGAAGAGAGCAGCCGCCCTATCATCAAGCGCGCCATTGACGGCGGCATCAACTTCTTCGATACCGCCAACAGCTACTCAGATGGCAGCAGCGAAGAGATTGTGGGCCGCGCCCTGCGAGATTTTGCCCGTCGTGATGACGTTGTGGTCGCCACTAAGGTGTACTACCCGTCAGGCGATCTGGCGGAAGGCCTTTCTCGCGCGCAGATCCTGCGTTCCATTGATGACAGCCTCAGACGCCTGAACATGGATTACGTCGACCTGCTGCAAATCCACCGCTGGGATTACAACACCCCGATCGAAGAGACGCTTGAAGCGTTAAACGACGTTGTGAAAGCCGGTAAAGCGCGCTACATCGGCGCATCGTCCATGCATGCCTCACAGTTTGCCCAGGCGCTCGATCTCCAGGCGCAGCACGGCTGGGAGCGCTTTGTCACCATGCAGGATCACTACAACCTGATTTACCGGGAAGAAGAGCGCGAGATGCTGCCGCTCTGCTACCAGGAAGGCGTGGCGGTGATCCCGTGGAGCCCGCTGGCGCGCGGAAGGTTAACCCGTCCGTGGGGGGAAACTACCGCCCGGCTGGTATCGGATGAAGTGGGTAAAAACCTGTATGACGATACAGAAGCCAGCGATGCGTTAATTGCCGAACGCTTAGCCGGGATCGCCGACGATATCGGTGCAACGCGCGCGCAGGTGGCGCTGGCGTGGCTGCTGAGCAAGCGCGGTGTCGCCGCGCCGATTGTGGGCACGTCGCGGGAAGAACAGCTGGATGAGTTGTTGAGTGCGGTGGACTTATCGTTGACGCCGGAGCAGATTGCCGAGCTGGAGACGCCGTATCAGCAGCATCCGGTGGTAGGGTTTAAATAAACACTTGCCGGGTGGCGGCTTCGCCTTACCCGGCCTACGATCGCACCTTTTGTAGGCCGGGTAAGCGCAGCGCTACCCGGCAACACAGAGCGCACAAACTCACGCGAAGTGATCGTACCCTTTCCAGTCAAGCGTAACCGGGGCGCCGTCGCGGACAAACAGCAGCCCTTCACTTTCCGGCATCACCTGCCCGATGCAGGTAAATTTCGCCCCCAGATGCGCTAACGCCACATCCAGCGTTCCGCGATTCAGCTCAGGCACGGTGAAGCACAGCTCATAATCTTCTCCACCGGATAACGCCCAGCGCAGCGCCTGTTCAGGTTCGACATGGCGAAGCAGTTGCTCCGACAGCGGGAACAGATCCAGGTCAACGCGTGCGCCCACGCCGCTGGCCTTCAGGATATGGCCGAGATCGGAGATCAGCCCGTCAGAGAGATCAATTGCCGAACTGGCCCGCTCGCGCAGCGCCTGGCCGTGCAGAATACGCGGCGTTGGCCGCAGATGACGCTTCACCAGATACGCCGCATCGTCAGCATCTTCAACCGTTAAACGGTTCTGAAGGATCGCCAGCCCTGCCGCGCTGTCACCCGGCGTACCGGTCACGTAGATCCAGTCGCCTGGTTTTGCACCCGAGCGCTTCAGCGCGCGCCCGGCAGGCACATAGCCGTGGATTGCCAGGGTCATGGACAGCGGACCGGCGGTGGTATCACCGCCAATCAGCTGCATATCGTAATAATTCAGCTGTTCAAACAGGGCATCGCTGAAGGCTTCAAGCCAGGCTTCATCCACCTCCGGCAGGGTCAGAGCCAGCGTCAGCCAGGCCGGGTCGGCGCCCATTGCCGCCAGATCGCTGACGTTGACCGCCAGCGCCTTATACGCCAGATCGGCAGGATCGATATCCGGCAGGAAATGACGCCCACACACTAAGGTGTCGGTGCTGATTGCCAGCGTCTGTTTTTCGGGAATATTGAGAAGTGCGCAGTCATCGCCAATGCCGGTTTCAACATCAAGACGAGAGGTTCTGACACGGTCGAAATAACGGGCAATCAGGGAGAATTCGCCGCATGCCATACGTTATGCCTCAGCAAATTAAATAAAAAAACCGGAGCCGCACTGCCAAAAAGGCAATGCAAGACTCCGGTTTGCGGATCACTTTTTGTGGGGACGGATCGCAGGTGCGGCTTTATCCAGCACGCCGTTAACAAACTTGTGGCTGTCTTCAGCGCCGAAGGTTTTCGCCAGTTCGATCGCTTCGTTGATGGCCACTTTGTACGGCACATCATCACGTTTAGACAGCTCAAACAGCGCGATACGCAACACTGCTTTTTCGACCTGGCCCAGCTCTTCGAGCAGACGGGACAGGTATGGCTTCATCAGACCATCGAGATACGCGCTATTAGTCGCCACTCCCGACAGCAGTTCACGGAAGTACAGAACGTCAACGTCTTTCACGTCCTGTTCTGACAGGAACTGGTATTCAACATCAGCGATGTCGTTCTGGGACAACTGCCAGGAGTAAAGTGCCTGGACGGCACATTCACGGGCGCGGCGACGAGCAGCAGGTTTCACGGAATTCCCCTTACAAAAAAATCAGGCCTTGATGGCTTTCAATACATTGATCATTTCAAGCGCGGTCAGTGCAGCTTCTGCACCTTTGTTACCGGCTTTGGTGCCAGCACGTTCGATGGCTTGTTCAATACTTTCGGTGGTCAGCACGCCGAACGCGACAGGAATTTCAGCATCCTGTGCAACGTGTGCCAGACCGTTGCTTGCACCGCCCGCAACGTATTCGAAGTGCGCAGTGCCGCCACGAATAACAGTACCCAGCGCAATCACCGCGTCGTATTTACCGGTTTTCGCCAGCGCACCCGCCGCCAGTGGCAGTTCGTAAGCGCCTGGAACCCAAACGACGGTAATGTTGTCATCTTTAACCTGGCCGATACGTTTCAGGGCGTCAACCGCACCTTCCAGCAGGCTATCGTTGATGAAGTTGTTGAAACGCGCAATGGTGATGGCGACGCGAGCGTCCGGGGTAGCTACAGCAGCTTCAATAATGTTCATACTCTTCCTTTACGGGTTCATTTGGCCCCGCAGGGGGGCGGATTTTATCATAATACTTTGCGCACTGCTTCCCTATTTCAGGAGCAATTACGCTGTCGTTAAATGGAGGCAGACATCCGGGCCTACCGGACGAATCTCGCTGAATGAGAGTTGCGGCGCATCGGCCAGTTTTTCAAGGCCGGGCAGCACAAACAGGCCGCGCGCGTCGTTACCTAACAGTTTAGGCGCAACGTAGACGAGAAGCTCATCCACCAGCCCCGCCTGAAGCAGCGCGCCGGCAAGCGTCGGGCCAGCTTCAACCCAGATGCTGTTGACCTGCTGTTTGCCGAGCAGCATCATCAGCACCACCAGATCCAGATGCCCGTTATGTTCCGGCACCATAATACTGCGCACGCCTTGCGGCCATTCGCGCGTATCTTCTTTGGTGCGGGCAATCCAGGTTTCACCCGGCTGCTGCACGATGCGGTGCTCCGGCGTCACGCGGTTCTGGCTATCAATAATAATGCGCAGCGGCTGACGCAGGTTCTCCTGCGGATAGAGCGCCTGCGTATCCGCATTCAGCTCTTCCCAGCGCACGGTCATGGCCGGATCGTCAGCCAGTACCGTTTCACTGCTGGTGAGAATAGCATGGCTTTGCGCGCGCAGACGTTGCACATCGCGCCTTGCCTGCGGCGAGGTGATCCACTGGCTCTCGCCGTTCGCCATCGCCGTGCGGCCATCCAGTGACGCGCCAAGCTTAAGCTGGATAAACGGGAAGCCGGTGCGCATACGCTTCAGGAAGCCTTTGTTGATGTTTTCGGCATCCTGCATCATCAGGCCGTGGCTGACGTCGATGCCTTCCTGTTGCAGACGATACAGACCGCGGCCCGCCACCTGCGGATTAGGATCCTGCATGGCGGCGACAACGCGCGAGACGCCCGCCGCAATCAGCGCCTCACAGCACGGCGGCGTACGTCCGTGATGGCTGCATGGCTCCAGCGTCACATAGGCCGTCGCGCCACGCGCTTTCTCACCCGCCATGCGCAGGGCATGCACTTCAGCATGCGGCTCGCCTGCGCGGTAGTGAAAACCTTCCCCCACAATCTCGCCATCTTTAACAATGACGCACCCGACATTGGGATTAGGGTGAGTGGTAAACCGACCGTGCTGCGCCAGCTTCATGGCTCGCGCCATGTACATCTCGTCGTGCATGGGCTTAATCCTGTAAGCGGGCGATCTCTTCGCCAAACTCTTTGATGTCTTCGAAGCTGCGGTAAACGGAGGCAAAGCGGATATAGGCGACTTTATCGAGCTTTTTCAGCTGTTCCATCACCAGATTGCCGATCATTTTGCTCGGCACTTCGCGCTCACCTAACCCCCGCAGATAAGATTTAATATGGTTTAACGCCATTTCGACATCATCGGAGCTGACGGGCCGTTTTTCCAGCGCCTTGAGCATCCCGCTACGCAGTTTCTCTTCATTGAACGGTTCGCGCACATCGTTACTTTTTACCACGCGCGGCATTACCAGCTCTGCCACCTCAAAGGTGGTAAAACGCTCGTTGCACACCAGACACTGCCGACGACGACGCACGGAAGACCCTTCGCCTACAAGACGCGAGTCGATGACTTTGGTATCCACAGCGGAGCAAAATGGGCAATGCATACGATGTCCCTGTTATCTGGTTAACTGATTTCTATTTTACCCTGAACTGGCCCGACAACAAAGGAAGAGCTTTTTGAGACAAAGGATCTATGCCTGACGGCACTATCCTGTCTACCATTGCAGCAATCTGTGATTTCAAGGAATTAAACGCAATGACAAGACGTTACCTGAAAATAGTGCTGGTGGGGAGCCTGTTCACGCTCAGCGCCTGCGCACAGCAAAGCGAAGTCCGCGAGATGAAACAAAGCGTGAATACGCTTAACGTGGCGATGGACAAACTTAACAAAGAAACCGTGAAGATCACCCAGCAGAACGCGCTGAATGCCAAATCCAGCAATGGCGTTTATTTATTGCCAGGTGCAAACACGCCCGCGCGTCTGAACAGCCAGATTGGCATGCTAAAGATGTCTGTGGTGAATGTTGCAGCGAATGCCGATGGTACTCGCGCAACATTACGCATTCAGGGTGAGTCCAACCATCCGCTTCCCGCGTTCAGCGGCACCGTAGAGTGGGGCCAGATTCAGGGCACCACGGAGAGCTATCAGGAAGTGAACGTGAAGAATCAGCTCTTCACCGCCCCCGCCAGCACGCTGGCGCCGAGCGATGTTGATATCCCGCTCCAGCTGAGCGGACTGACCCCAGAACAGCTGGGCTTTATCCGTATTCACGACATTCAACCCGCCGCGCAATAACCCGCCCTTCTAGCGGAGTGAAATGTCACTCCGCTAACATTTACATTTCGTATGGATTGGCAACATAAATGATTGCCGCTACAATCCCGCCCGTCTAAAGTACGCAAACGTGAACGCAATCGATTACGTATGTGAGAGATATGTGAAACAACACATATTTTTGTGAGCAAGGATTCCTATAATAGGCTCCGCAGAAATACGAAATATTTAGAAACGCAATTCGCGCATTTTTCACTCCCGGAAGGGAATTTCAATCAGTGGCATGATTATGAAAAAAACATTACTCGCAGCCGGTGCAGTTCTGGCACTCTCCACCTCTTTCACTGTTAACGCAGCGGAAAACGACAAACCACAATACCTTTCCGACTGGTGGCATCAGAGCGTTAACGTTGTAGGCAGCTACCATACCCGTTTCGGACCGCAGATCCGTAACGATACCTACCTCGAGTACGAAGCATTCGCTAAAAAAGACTGGTTTGATTTCTATGGCTACATGGACGCACCGGTATTCTTCGGCGGTAATACCGACGCGAAAGGTATCTGGAACCACGGTTCCCCACTGTTCATGGAGATCGAACCCCGCTTCTCCATTGATAAACTGACCGGTACCAGTCTGGCGTTTGGTCCGTTCAAAGAGTGGTATTTCGCAAACAACTACATCTACGACATGGGTCGCAACAAGTCCGGTCGCCAGAGCACCTGGTACATGGGTCTGGGTACAGACATTGAGACTGGCCTGCCGATGAGCCTGTCCATGAACGTCTACGCAAAATACCAGTGGCAGAACTACGGCGCCGCGAACGAGAACGAGTGGGACGGCTACCGTTTCAAAGTGAAATACTTCGTGCCAATTACCCAACTGTGGGGCGGCAACCTGAGCTATATCGGCTTCACCAACTTTGACTGGGGTTCAGACCTGGGCGATAACGATTTCCGCGACCTGAACGGCAGAAAAGCGCGCACTAACGACTCCATCGCGTCCAGCCACATTCTGGCGCTGAACTACGATCACTGGCACTACTCTGTTGTTGCGCGTTACTGGCACAACGGTGGCCAGTGGAACGACGACGCCAGCCTGAACTTTGGCAACGGCGACTTCAGCGTTCGCTCTACCGGTTGGGGTGGTTACCTGGTCGTGGGTTACAACTTCTAATCAGTGCGGATTCCGCCCGGTGGCGCTACGCTTACCGGGCCTACGATCCGAATGTAGGCCGGGTAAGCGTAGCCGCCCCCCGGCTTTTTACTGCCTCACCTTGCGCAAAAAATCTGCCAATGACCTGTCCGCACTTTCGCTAAACCGCCTCTCCGTCTGCACAATATTGAGGCATCGGTCGAGCCGGAAACAGCGATAGTCATCGCGTCGCTCGCACCACGCCGCCAACAGCCAGTGCTCCCCCCAGAAGAACAGCCCAAGCGGCTGCACCTCACGCCAGGTTAACTGCCCAGCCTCATCACGATAATGCAGTGCTAGCACGCGCTGGGCGGAAATCGCCTGATGAATCACATCAAATCCGCTGCGGGAATGGGGCTGAAGCGCAATATCCGGCGCATATATACGCGTCTGCTCCGCCTTGCGGCGGCTCTCTTCTGGCAGGATCGCCAGCACTTTTTCCTGGGCCGACTCCAGCTCGCGCGACAGCGATTCCCCGCCCCAGGTTTTGAGCAGGCGAATCGCCACCATCAGCGCCTCGGACTCTTTGTTGGTCAGCATCAGCGGGGGTAAATCAAAACCCGACATCAGCCGATATCCGCTTCCCGCCTCGCCTTCCACCGGCACGCCGGAAAGCGACAGGTCGCGGATATCGCGGTACACCGTGCGCTCGGACACGCCAAGCCTTTCCGCCAGATGCGCTGCCGTTGTCAGACGCCTGCCCCGAAGGATCTGCACAATCTGGAACAAACGGTCAGCGCGTCGGGTCATCGGTTTACTCTCATACCGGTTGATGGAGGCCGACGCGATTACCTTCGCTGTCGGTAAACAGGGCTATAGTGCCAATGCCTTGCGGCAGTTCCAGCGGGCCAAACACGCACTCACCGCCCGCAGAAGCAATACGATCGAGCGTGGCCGCCAGATTGTCAGTATGCAGGTAAATAATAGCGCCCTGCGAAGACGGTGTAACGCCGTCAAATTTCGCCAGCGCGCCGCCGGTGGCCGGATCCTGGTGCGGGAAAATCGCCAGATCAGCCACGTCCATCTTCTCGCGCCGCAGCGCGACCTGCATCACCGACTCATAAAATTTGATGGCGTGATCCATATCGGCGACCGGAATTTCAAACCAGTTAATAACACTTTTCATACGTCCTCCTGCCTGTTGTTAGGGTTCAGAAGGAGTCTACGACAGAGCTCCTGACAGCATACTGTCAGGAGTGTTTGTGAGATGCAGACAAAAAAAATCCCGGCCAACAGGCCGGGATTTCGATACTACATAAGACTCTTACGGCAGAATGGACGGCTGATCCGCCCCTTCTTTCTCGACTTTCTGCTGGATCAGATGCTCGCGCTTCATGCCCAGCTTCAGCGCCAGTGCGGACGCGACGTAGATAGACGAGGCCGTACCGATAGACACACCGATCAGCATGGTCAGCGAGAAGCCTTCCAGCACCGGGCCACCGAACAGGAACAGCATCAGGATCACCATCAGGGTGGTGCCGGAGGTGATCAACGTACGGTGCAACGTCTGGGTCAACGACACGTTAAAGATTTCGTACGGCGTGCCGCGACGGATCTTACGGAAGTTTTCACGAATACGGTCAGATACCACGATACTGTCGTTCAGTGAGTAACCGATAACGGACATCAGGGATGCCACAATCGTCAGGTCAATCTCAATGTGGAACAGAGACAGTATGCCCATGGTGATCACCACGTCGTGCGCCAGGGCGATAACCACGCCTGCCGCCAGTCGCCACTCAAAGCGGAAACCGACGTAAATCAGGATCGAGATCAGCGCCACCAGCAGCGCCATCGCACCGGTCTGCGCCAGGTCAGCACCAACGCTCGGGCCGACAAACTCAATACGCTTAACCGTTGCATCCTGGCTGGTCGTTTCGTTAATAACCTGGACGACCTTGCTGCCCAGCTCCTGGCTGCCGTTGGCATCGTGTACCGGCGGCATACGCACCATGATGTCGCGGCTGCTGCCGAAGTTCTGTAGCAGCGGCTCTTCAAAGCCCGCTTTTTGCAGAGACTCACGCATCTGGTCCATATCGACCGGTTTTTCCAGGGTAATTTCGATCACCGTACCACCGGTGAAATCCAGACCCCAGTTAAAGCCTTTCACGCCCATAATGACGATGGACAAGATCAGCAGAAAACCTGAAATGCCGAAGGCCCAGTAGTCCCAGCGCATAAAGTCCCAGACTTTACGGCCGTGGTTCAATTGTTCAACAGTATATTCCTGTGCCACAACGCACTCCTCAGATAGACAGCTTTTTGACGCGCTTGCCGCCGTACAGCAGGTTCACGATGGCACGGGTGCCGACAATAGCGGTAAACATCGACGTTGCGACACCGATACCGGTAGTAATCGCAAAGCCTTTGATCGCGCCAGTACCCACTGCATACAGGATAAGAACCTTAATCAGTGTTGTTACGTTCGCATCGAAGATGGAGCTGAACGCCCCTTTGTAGCCTTCTTCAATCGCCTGCTGTACAGAACGACCGTTGCTCAGCTCTTCTTTGATACGTTCGTTTATCAGTACGTTGGCGTCGACCGCCACCGCAAGGGTTAGAACGATACCCGCAATCCCCGGCATGGTCAGCGTCGCCCCCGGCAGCAGGGACATGATACCGATGATCAGCACCAGGTTGGCAATCAGCGCGGAGGTCGCAATCAGGCCGAACTTCTTATAGAAGAAGATCATGAAGATGATGGACACCGCCAGACCGGCCAGACACGCTTCCAGACCCTGTTTGATGTTCTGCATACCCAGGGTTGGACCGATGGTACGTTCTTCAACAATTTGAATTGGCGCAATCAGCGCACCGGCACGCAGCAGCAGAGAGAGCTGACGCGCTTCGTTCGGGTTGCTGATACCGGTAATACGGAAGCTGTTACCCAGACGAGACTGGATGTTGGCGATGTTAATCACCTCTTCCTCTTTCACCAGCACGGCACGGCCATTGGCGTCTTTCTTACCGCTGTCTTTGTACTCCACGAACAGGGTCGCCATCGGCTTGCCGATGTTGTCCTTGGTGAAGTTAGACATGATGTTGCCGCCTGCGCTATCCAGCGAGATGTTAACCTGCGGCTGGTTGTACTCATCCTGGCTTGACGTGGAGTCGGTGATATGGTCACCGGTCAGGATCACGCGTTTGTACAGCACAACAGGCTGGCCTTCGCGGGTCTGTTTCACTTCAGAATCGCCCGGCACACGGCCTGAAGCCGCAGCAGCCTGGTCGACATTGGAGTTAACCAGACGGAACTCCAGGGTCGCCGTCGCGCCCAGAATCTCTTTCGCACGGGCGGTATCCTGGATACCCGGCAGTTCGACCACGATACGGTCAGCACCCTGACGCTGTACCAGTGGCTCAGCCACGCCCAGCTGGTTTACACGGTTACGCAGAATGTTAATGTTCTGCTGAACGGCGTATTCACGTGCTTCACTCAGACGCGCGTCGGTCATTACCGCACGCAGCTGGTTGCTGCCCTGAGAGGTGATCACCAGATCGCGGTGACGCTGAGACAGATACGTCACAGCCTGATCGCGTGCCGCGCTGTCGCGGAACGTGATGCTCAGGCCGTAGTTATCTTCTTTACGTACGGTGGTGTACGGAATGCCCTTATCGCGCAGATCGCTGCGCAGGCTGTCGATATTCTGTTCCTGTAGCTTGCCGAGCGCGGTATCCATATCCACTTCCATCAGGAAGTGAACGCCGCCACGCAGGTCAAGACCCAGTTTCATTGGCTCTGCGTTCAGCGCAGCCAGCCAGCGTGGGGTTGCAGGAGCAAGGTTAAGCGCCACGACATATTTATCACCCAGCACGCCCATCAGCGCTTCACGTGCGCGGAGCTGCGTGTCGGTGGTGTCGAAGCGAGCAAGAATTGCGCCCTCTTCCAGTGCCACAGACTTAGCGGTAATTTTTTCTTCTTGTAACGTTTTCTGGACCTGGATCAGCGTTTGCTCACTGGCGGCGACACCGCGCGCGCCAGTGATTTGAACGGCCGGATCCTCACCATACAGGTTGGGAAGCGCGTACAGCAGGCCGACGATAATCACGACGACCAGCATGATGTACTTCCACAAAGGATAACGGTTTAACACGGCAGTTCCCTTTGGGAAAAGTTGGGATTACAGCGCCTTCATGGTGCCTTTCGGCAGAACGGCAGCTACGAAGTCACGTTTGATAACCACTTCAGTGGTGTCGTTGAGGGCGATAGCAATGTAGCCGTTTTCCGCTACTTTGGTTACGCGACCCACCAGGCCACCATTGGTCAGGACTTCATCGCCCTTCGCGATGGAGTTCATCAGGTTTTTGTGCTCTTTAGTACGCTTCTGCTGTGGACGCAGGATCATGAAGTAGAAGATCAGACCGAACACAACCAGCATCAGAATCAGAGACATCGGGCTGCCCTGCGCTGGTGCACCCGTTGCTGCTACCGCATCAGAAATAAAAAAGCTCATTCAAATTCCCTCATTATTAAAATTAATCAACGTTCAACGGTGGAACATCCCGCCCCTGACGTTGGTAGAAATCGGTCACGAAGCTCTCTAATTTACCCTCTTCGATAGCCTTACGTAAACCAGCCATTAAGCGCTGATAATAACGAAGATTATGAATGGTATTGAGACGCGCCCCCAAAATCTCGTTGCAACGATCGAGATGATGCAGATACGCGCGAGAATAATTGCGACAGGTATAGCAATCGCACTCGGAATCGAGCGGGCTGGTGTCACTCTTATGCTTCGCGTTACGGATTTTCACCACGCCATCGGTAACGAACAGATGACCGTTACGCGCGTTTCGGGTTGGCATAACGCAGTCGAACATATCAATGCCGCGACGTACGCCTTCCACCAGATCTTCTGGTTTACCCACACCCATCAGGTATCGTGGTTTATCCGCCGGGATTTGCGGGCAGACATGCTCCAGAATGCGGTGCATATCTTCCTTCGGCTCACCCACAGCCAAACCGCCGACAGCGTAGCCATCAAAGCCTATCTCTACCAGACCTTTAACCGAGATATCGCGTAAATCTTCGTAAACGCTGCCCTGGATAATGCCGAACAGCGCATTTTTGTTTTGCAGGGCGTCAAAACGGTCGCGGCTACGCTTCGCCCAACGCAGGGACATCTCCATTGAGCGTTTGGCGTAGTCCCAGTCCGCCGGGTATGGCGTACATTCGTCGAAGATCATTACGATATCGGAGCCGAGATCGTACTGAATCTCCATAGACTTTTCCGGATCGAGGAAGATTGGATCGCCGTTGATCGGGTTACGGAAGTGTACGCCCTGCTCGGTGATCTTACGGATATCGCCCAGGCTGAAGACCTGGAAACCGCCGGAGTCGGTGAGGATCGGGCCTTTCCACTGCATGAAATCGTGCAGGTCGCCGTGGAGCTTCATGATCTCCTGACCCGGACGCAGCCACAGGTGGAAGGTGTTGCCGAGGATAATCTGTGCGCCAGTGGCTTCAACTTCTTCCGGCGTCATTCCTTTTACGGTGCCGTACGTGCCCACAGGCATAAACGCGGGGGTTTCTACCACGCCGCGATCAAACACCAGACGACCGCGACGCGCGCGGCCATCGGTGGTATCGAGTTCAAATTTCATTTTTTCTCCGACGTCAGAAAAACAGTCCAACGTTGTAATACGGTGCCGCGGACTTATTCCCCGACACGCTCATTCAAAGCCTGCGGATTGTACGTGATAAACATCGCGTCACCGTAGCTAAAAAAGCGATATTTTTGTTCTACCGCAGACTTGTAGGCGTTCATCGTATGCTGATACCCCGCAAACGCGGAAACCAGCATAATCAACGTCGATTCAGGCAGATGGAAGTTGGTCACCAGCGCATCAATGACTTTGTACTGATAGCCCGGGTAGATAAAGATCTGCGTATCGCCAAAGAACGGCTCAATCAGCTCGCTTTTCGCGGCCTGCGCAGCGCTCTCAAGGGAACGTACCGACGTTGTACCGACGGCCACGACACGATTACCGCGCGCTTTCGCCGCCAGCACCGCATCCACAACCTCCTGTGGCACTTCGGCATACTCAGAGTGCATGATGTGGTCTTCGATGCTGTCCACGCGCACCGGCTGGAAGGTACCCGCGCCGACGTGCAGCGTCACGAAGGCCATCTCAATGCCCTTGGCGCGCAGCTTTTCCAGCAGCGGTTCATCAAAGTGCAGGCCCGCCGTTGGCGCCGCCACCGCGCCAGGCTTCTGGCTGTAGACGGTCTGATACAGCTCGCGGTCGGCCTCTTCGTCCGGGCGCTCAATATACGGCGGCAGCGGCATGTGGCCGATAGCGTTGAGGATGTCGAGCACCGTGCGCTCGTCGTTGAATTCCACTTCAAATAGCGCGTCGTGACGCGCGGTCATGGTCGCTTTGATGCTCTCGTCATCCCCCAGCAGCAGTTCAGCGCCCGGCTTCGGCGCTTTGGAGGCGCGAATATGTGCCAGAATACGTTTATCATCGAGCATACGTTCGACCAGCACCTCAATCTTACCGCCGCTGGCTTTACGGCCAAACAGACGCGCCGGGATCACGCGGGTATTGTTAAAGACCAGCAGATCGCCAGGGTTGAGCTTGTCGAGAAGATCGGTGAAAGTACCGTGCGTCAGCGCGCCCGTTGGCCCGTCCAGTGACAGCAAGCGACAGCTGCTACGCTCAGGCATGGGATAGTGAGCAATCAGGGATTCAGGTAGTTCAAAGGAGAAATCGGCGACGCGCATGACGTATACTCGTGACTTAAAAACAGGCGGCATAGTCTAGTGCTCACACCCTTTTGCTGCAACAACTAGCCGCCACCGGACAACGAAAACGCATGAATTTTCTCGCTCACCTGCATCTCGCTCATCTCGCGGACAGCTCCCTCTCCGGCAATTTGCTGGCCGATTTTGTACGCGGCAACCCCGCGGAAGACTTTTCCCCGGAGGTTGTCGACGGGATTTTTATGCACCGCCGCATCGACGTGCTGACCGATAACCTGCCGGAAGTGACGGAAGCCAAAGCCTGGTTCCGCCCCGAAACCCGACGCGTGGCGCCGATCACGCTCGACGTCATGTGGGATCATTTCCTGTCGCGCCACTGGTCCCGGCTGTCGCCTGATATGTCGCTGCCTGAGTTTGTGCGCTACGCCCACGCGCAGGTGTCGATCATTTTGCCGGACTCCCCGCCGCGCTTTGTGAATCTGAATAACTATCTCTGGTCTGAACGCTGGCTGGAGCGATACCGCGAGATGGATTTCATTCAGAACGTCCTGAACGGCATGGCGAGCCGTCGACCGCGTCTGGACGCGCTGCGCGACTCATGGCATGACCTGGATGAACATTATGATGCGCTGGAAACCCGCTTCTGGCAGTTCTACCCGCGTATGATGACGCAGGCGAAAAATAAAGAACTGTGAAGTCGGTTCGATTGATAGGTAAAAGCTGGTGGAACGATTGTTACCACCTCTTTGTCTTATTCCCGTACTGCCTCTATACTGACCCGCGTTGCGTTCCAAATAACCTTAGTATCTACAGGAGAATCATATGGTTCTGGTAACTCGTCCGGCTCCGGATTTTACAGCTGCCGCCGTTCTGGGCAATGGTGAAATCGTTGAAAACTTCAACTTCAAACAGCACACCAACGGTAAAGCGACCGTTCTGTTCTTCTGGCCAATGGACTTCACTTTCGTTTGCCCGTCTGAGCTGATCGCGTTCGACAAACGTTACGAAGAATTCCAGAAGCGTGGCGTGGAAGTGGTTGGCGTCTCCTTCGACTCTGAATTTGTACACAACGCATGGCGTAACACCCCTGTCGAAAACGGCGGTATCGGTGCAGTGAAATACGCGATGGTTGCGGACATCAAACGCGAAATCCAGCAGGCTTACGGTATCGAACATCCGGACGCTGGCGTTGCACTGCGTGGTTCTTTCCTGATCGACGCGAACGGCATCGTTCGTCACCAGGTTGTGAACGATCTGCCGCTGGGTCGTAACATCGACGAAATGCTGCGCATGGTTGACGCGCTCCAGTTCCACGAAGAGCACGGTGAAGTGTGCCCGGCTCAGTGGGAAAAAGGTAAAGAAGGTATGGCGGCTTCCCCAGACGGCGTAGCTAAATACCTGTCTGAGAACGTATCCAGCCTGTAATCGGCACGGTTTACCAAAAAACCCGCGAATACGCGGGTTTTTTTATGGCTTATGCTGCGCCGTCTTTTTTTACCTCGCGCCAGATGCGCCATGCCATACCCGCAAGCACCATCACCCCCGCAATCAGTACGCCCCAGACCATCAGCGTTTTCATTCTGCTTTCCTGCTCAGCCGCAGACGTCGCGGTTAAACGCGCCTCGCCACCCAGCGGGACAGGTTCCAGCGTATCCGCCATCGGCAGGGCTGCCAGATCGTAGGTTTTACGCAGTTCGGTCGGGATCAGCATATCCGTCTCCACGCTCGCCGGTTTCGCAGCCCCGTTCCCCCACGCGAGCAGGTACGGCCCCTTCCCCTGCGCGTTAAACACCAGATCGTAGCGCACGCGTTGCCCGGTCACGCCAGGCAGGTTCTCAGGCAAACGCGCATTGAGGGTCTTGATTTTTACCGCCTCGACCAGCCCGCCAGGGAGCGGAACAGGTTCAGACGTTTTGCCGCCGAGCTGGTAGATCACCTCTTTTTTCAGCGTATACCACCGATCCTTATCCGCCTCCCGCCAGGCTATTTCTGCCGGGAGAACACCGTCGCCATTCAGCATGAAGCCGATCGCACTCAGAGGCTGCGGATGTTTCCAGCGCCACACGGCTTCGCTTTCGGATAACCGCTCCCCCTCTCCCGCCAGGCTAATGTGCTCAGATTCCGGCTGTTCAGTCGCGTTAATCGCGTTGACGCCGGTTAACGTCAGGGCAGAACGCCCCGTGTTCAGCACCAGCAGCAGATAACGATTCGCCTCAGGCGATAACACCAGATCGGTATCGATGCGGTCGAGCTTCAGGCGATCCTGTCCACTCATCACGTCCAGCAGGGGCATCTCTTCGCGCAGGGTATACCAGTTTTTCAGATCCTCGCTGTAATAGACCGATGCCGTCCCCTGCCACGAGCCCTGCGGCGTGTCCCAGAAAAGCTGGAGCTGAGAGAGCGGAACCTCCGTCGCGTTTTCCGGCAGGGTCAGCAGATAGTGCTGTCCGGCAGCCGCCGCGTGTTGCCCTTCCAGCACAATTTCCACGCCGTTTCTGGCCCGTAGCATAATTTTATCGCCGCTGTCCTCTTCTCCGCCCGGCGAGGCGTTAAGCGCAAAGAGGCGCAGCGCCGTGGTGGTCGGTGCCGGCTGCGGACGCGTCGTGGTAACCAGGCTGAACGGTACCGGCTCGCCCGACTGATTAAACACGCGCACGTCGCGCAGATCGGGCGATGTGCTCTGCTGATAAACCGCCAGCGGCAGCATGACCCGATACCACGGCGAAGAGGCAGAGGTATCAAGGGACAGGCCATAGGCATAATCCCGCGGGGATTCCGCTGGCGCGCCCTCGCTGAATGCCGGACCGGCCACGGCCAGCAGTGCCGTACAAACAACCGCGTTCATCCATTTCATTTTTCTTCTCCTGCTTTAGGCGGTAGCGGCGAGAAATAGCCCACAATCAGGACCAGGATCGCCACGCCAATAAACGCGACGGCGCGCGCCAGGCCGCCACCGCCCGCGCTGTCCACCAGCATCAGTTTGAGCATGACCACCCCCAGTAGCGCCGCACCGCCAAGCCACTGCTGACGGGAGGCGTGACGGGTGGCGCGGATCATGACCACCAGCGCGCACAACATCCAGAACAGGGCAAAGGTGGTCTGGATAAGCCGCGAATGCCACAACGACTCCCAATTCCAGGCCACCTCGCCGTACCACGCCAGCGCGCGCAGCAATGCGCCGTTAAGCCACCAGAAACCCAGGGCCATCAGCACAACGGCGGGCCACGGACGGGACTGCGCAAGCGATGCCGGATAGTAGCGATCCACTTCCCGATAAAACACCACCAACCCCAGCAGCGCGAACGCCGCCCCTTCCTCAAGCGGGTTCACCAGCGGCAGCCATGTCTGTTGATAGACCACACCGTCCTGCAAATTGGTCACGACCAGCAATACCACCAGCGCCACAACCACAGGGATCGCGGCAAGGCAGGCGTAGAGCGCAGGCCATACCCGGAACGGCCACCCGCGACGCCGTACGGCCGCGGAGAGCGCCATAATCACCCCACCGCCAACAGCCATCGCAATGCCGCTTCCCCAGGCCGCCATGCCCCACGGCAGGGAGCGGGCAAACCAGTAAAGCTCGGCGGCTATGGCGAGTAAAATCATCCACACCAGCGACAGATGCAGTCCCATTGAGATGCGCGGCAGAAGTTTATCTTCGTCGCGCCGCAGCAGCATCAGGGCGGCAGGCAGCGCAATAGCCCAGGCCAGATTTGCCCAGCTGGCCGCCAGGATTTGCTGTTGCCAGATCTGATACAGCACCATCAGCAGCATCACCGGCCACAGCAGCCATTTGCTGGCATCCAGCTCCCGCCACGCCAGACGAGCGGCAGCCTGCCGCCATCCCCAGGCCGACGCCGCCGTCAGCGCCAGCACGCCTTCCAGAACCGATAACTCCTGCTTCAGGAACAGCTGCGACGCGCCCAGCAGCGCCACTAACCAGAACAGCAGCCCACCGGCCAGCAATGCCCAACTGCCCGGCTGCGCGATTTTCTGCCACAGCCAGGCCGCAGCCAGCCAGCAAAGACTGAGCACTGCGAAAATAAGCAGCAGGCTCAACGAGGTGACGCCGTCCATTTGCGCACATATCGCGCTGCCGAGCGCCAGCACCAGCAGCGCCGTCCCGCTATAGCTCATGCGGCGCTGCTGCTGTTGCACGCCCAGCCAGAGAATACCCAGCCCTTCCAGCGCCCAGGCCATCGCCGTCCAGCGCGCTGAAAGCGCCAGCGGAATGGCAAGCGTGGCAAACCCGCCGCCGATCGCCAGCGCCGCCATAATCAGTGGCCGCCCGACAGACGGATAGCGTCGCAGTGCGAGAAACGCCAGTGAGAGATAAAACGCACCATAGCCCAGCGCGCTGAGCGCCGGGCCGTACGTCCAGTGAGACGTCATGCCATACTGCATCCCAAAACCAATCAGCGGCGGAGCAAACAGCAGTGCGCCGTCAATAATCTGTTTGCCTTTTTCCTGCGCCCGCAGCGACAGCGCCACGCTAAACACGCCAAAAATAAGCGTATTGGCAATCAGGAACAGCTGACAAATAACATAGTCTTCCGGCTGGTAGTCGCTCAGCCCCCACACCCCGCCAACGCCAAACGTGAAGAGCAGCCCGAGCAGGTTGAGCTCGCGCCAGTGCTGCCAGATGCTGATGACGAGAATGCCGATGGATAACAGGAGATAGAAGGAGAACAGCGCCACAACGCTGCCGCCTCCGGTAGACAACAGCAGCGGCGCAAGGTATCCGCCGAGGCTCGCCAGCATGGCAAGGCTCAGCGCCTTTTGCAGCACGGCCAGCCCGACGCTCGCCGCGCAAATCACCACCAGCAGCGCAAACGCCAGCGTCATCGGCAGCATTTGCCACAGCCGGAATGCGCCAAAGACGGTTAGATAAAGCACGCCGGTCGCCCCGCCCTGGAGGATCAGCGCGTAGATCCGCTGCCTGTGCCGCAGCCGCCATCCAACGGCCAGCAGAACCATGGCAAACAGCGCCGTGGCGGCAAGACGCAGCTCAAGCGGAAACAGTGAATGTTCAACGGTATAGCGCAGCAGGAAAGAGAGGCCGAGGAAGAGCAGTACAATCCCCAGTTTTGCCAGCGGATTGCCCTGCATAAACCAGCGCGTCAGCGAGGACAGGATGCCGCCAAAGGTGTAAGGCCGTTTTGCCGCCGGTACAAGCGCTGGTTCTGCTTCAGTGACGGGCGGTTCGGGACGCCAGGGATCGACAGGTGCGGTAACGGCTTCTGCCACCGACGCTGGCGTCTCCACCGGCGCGGCGGTCTGCACCGGCTCCGGCGCTTTCTCAGCGACACCGCGCTGCTCAAGCGCCTCAATGCGCTGGCGAAGCCGGGCGATCTCCTGCCGCGCCGCCGTGCTTCGGTTAAAGCCTATCACCGCGAGCACGGGTGCCACGACCAGCGCAAAAACCAGGAACAAACAGCCAAGGATGTAAAGCTCGTCCATGTTTCCACCTTCACCGTAAACGATCCGCTAAGATTGACACAAATTGTTGCATTTGCGCCATCTTAAAAGGTGAAAACTATTCTGCCTGCGCTTAGCTGCCGAACCAGACCGCAGCGGAGATCGCGGGCAGCGTGAGCACGCTCTCCTGGAACGTCGCTTTACCCTCTTTGATCTTCCACGTTTTACCGGCCAGCAGCGGTGAATCTTCCAGCACCACTTCACACGCCTCGCCCCGGTTGATCGCCACCAGCACGCGCTGCTGGTTATAGACGCGGACAAAGACCACTACGTTATCGTGGGCGTACATCACCTGGCAGCCCCCGTAGCGCAGGGCCTGACTCTGCCTGCGCAGCGTCGCCATACGCTGGTACAGGCTGAACAGATCCTGATCCTGTTTTTCACTCTCCCACGGGAAGGTTTTACGGCAGAACGGATCGTTATTCCCCTCCAGCCCCACTTCATCGCCATAGTAGATGCAGGGTACGCCCGGCCAGGTAAAGAGCCAGGTCACCGCCAGCGGCAGACGCGCCACATCTTTACCCAGCAATGATTTAAAGCGCGCGGTATCATGGCTGTCGAGCTGGTTAAACATCCGCAGCTGCTGCTGATGCGACAGGCCAGCGCGATAGTTTTCCATCCACGCCATGCAGGTTTCTGCGTCGATATGCTGCGGATCGTAAGAGATATCGGTGTTAGCGAGGAAACCCCACAGCGGGAAGGTGAAGCCGCGATAGTTCATCGCCGCGTCTTCTGCATCAGCCTGCAACCACTGACGCGCGTCGCCAAAGTGCTCCCCGAAGACGAATGCTTCCGACCGGACCGCTTTTGCCGACCGGGTAATGGCGGCGACATGCTGAAGGTTATTCCGCGCCCCGCCTGCTTCACCCAGCATATGCACCACGTCCAGCCGCCAGCCGTCCATGCTCCACGGCGCTTTCAGCCAGTGGCGCACGATGCTGTCGTCGTCGCCGTAGATCTCATTCACCAGCGATGGCGACTGGAAATCGAGCTTCGGCAGGCTCGGGTAGCCCAGCCAGTCCAGGGCGCGGCCATTCTCATCAAAACTGTACCAGTCACGCTGCGGTGAGTCCGGATTATGGCATGCGCCGCTCATCGACTGATTATGACGGTCAAACCACGCGTGAGAATCACCGCTGTGATTGAACACGCCATCAAGGATCAGGCGCATACCCTCTTTTTGCGTGTTGTGCCGCAGCCGCAGCAGCGCCTCGTCACCGCCAAACTGCTCGTCAACGTGGCGATAATCCTGCGTATCGTATTTGTGCACGCTTGGCGCTTTAAACACCGGGTTCAGGTACAGCGCCGTGACGCCGAGCGTTTTCAGGTACGGCAGTTTTTCGCTGATACCGTCGAGATCGCCGCCGTAAAAGGTCGATCCCCCCGCCTGGGCGGTCAGCGGCTCGTCCCATTTTTTCAGAATAATGTCGTGACCGACCGCATGATGGTAATAAACCTTGTCCTGATCGGCGTTGCGCTTTTCGCTGCGCGCAAAGCGGTCCGGGAAAATCTGGTAAAAGACCTGATCGTTAACCCACTGCGGGCCGTTATCCGGGTGATCCACGGCAAACTGCTCCAGCCGGGCCGGAGGAAAACGGCTGAAGCCCTGCGGGGTAAACCACAGCTGCCGGTTGTTCCACAGCAGCTTGAAGCCGTAGCGGCGACGCGGCTGCCCGCTGCGCAAATCGATATTTGCCCGCCACGCCGTGACGCCCGGCTGCGGCTGGCTGCGCACTTTGTGCATTTTCAGCGACGTTTCTTCGTTATCCACTTCGGCGCGCAGGGTCACACGTTCAGGCTGATTGTCCCCTGCCAGCCAGAGCGTAATCACAAGGTTGTCTTTGTTTTGCTTAACAAATGGGGCAACCGGAAGGTGCCAGGCGTTTAACATCACGAATCCCCTTTGATGAAATTGACGTCACCTTGCCACAGGGTGATTAAAGATAGCTCATCGTGTTCGGGATTATTGGGGGAGGAGAACGGAGGAGGAGATTTTTTCCAGGGCAAAAGGGAGTGTAGGCCGGGTAAGCGCAGCGCCACCCGGCATTTTTACCTTACTGTGCTTCCGCCAGCTGACGATCGCGGCGACATTTAAACATCCAGCCCACCAGCAGCAGGACGATCCACGCGAAGCCCACGTACAGAGAAATACGGGTATCCGGGTGATAACCAATCAGGCCAATGATGAAGACCAGGAAGATGAGACCGACAATGGTCGTTGGCACGCCGCCCGGCACTTTAAACTTCAGCGCTTTGGCCTCTTCTGGCGACAGGCGGCGACGGAACGCAATCTGCGACAGCAGGATCATGATCCACACCCACACCGTCGCAAAGGTCGCCAGTGACGCAATCACCAGGAAGACGTTCTCCGGCATGATGTAATTCAGGTAAACCGAGAACAGCAGCGCCACGGTCATGACCAGCACCGTTACCCACGGGGTGCCGCGACGCGACGTTTTGGCAAACACCTTCGGCGCACTGCCCTGCTCCGCCATGCCGTGCAGCATACGACCCACGCCGAACACGTCACTGTTGATGGCCGACAGCGAGGCGGTCAGTACCACAAAGTTGAGAATACTGGCGGCAAACGCAATGCCCATATGCTGGAAAGTCAGGACAAACGGGCTGCCGTTGGTGCCCACCTGGTTCCACGGGTAGATGGACATAATCACAAACAACGTGCCCACGTAGAACACCAGGATACGCATCGGCACCGAGTTGATGGCGCGCGGAATGGACTTCTCCGGATCTTTCGCTTCCCCGGCGGTGATGCCGATAATCTCAATACCGCCATAGGCGAACATGACCATCTGAAGCGACATGACCATCCCGAGCCAGCCGTTGCTGAAGAAGCCGCCGTTGCTCCACAGGTTATGGATGCCGGTTGGCTGCCCACCGTTGCCGATACCCCAGATGATGATGCCGAAACCGGCGAGGATCATGATGATAATGGTCGCGACCTTGAAGAAGGAGAACCAGAACTCCAGCTCGCCAAACACCTTCACGCTCATCAGGTTGACGGCGCAGATGATCAGCACCACGCTCAGTACCCAGATCCAGTGCGGCACGGCGGGGAACCAGACCCCCATATAGATGCCAAACGCCGTCACATCGGCAATGGCGACAATCAGAATTTCGAAGCAGTAGGTCCAGCCGGTGATAAACCCGGCCAGCGGGCCTAAGTTTTCTTGTGCGTAGCGGGAGAAGGAACTGGCAGAGGGGTTGTGAACCGACATCTCCCCCAGCGCACGCATGATGATATAGGCCGCCACGCCGCCGATGATGTAGGCCAGCAGAACGCTTGGACCGGCCATTTTGATGGCATCTGCCGAGCCATAAAAAAGACCGGTGCCGATAGCCGAGCCCAGCGCCATAAAGCGGATGTGGCGGGTGCTCAATCCACGTTTAAGTTTGTTAGTGCTTTCCATTAAAATCTTGCCATTCAACACGAAAAAAACAAAAAACCACGGGGCCTTAAGCCCCGTGGTTAAACAATTTGTTGCCGTTGATTAATGGGCGTTGGATGTCACCTGACGCCCTGCCGCACGGTCCCAGATAATCGCCAGAACCAGCGCTACAACGGAAGGCATCAGCCAGGCCAGGCCCTGCTCGGACAGCGGCAGACGCTGTGTCCAGGCTGGCAGGATTTCTGCAAATGCTGATGCTTTGATCCCGTCAAGGATACCAAAAATCAGGCTGATAAACATGGCCGGCGCAATAATTCGCGTCGAGTTATGCCACCACGGGCGGGTGAAGCTCAGCACCACCAGCACGATACATGGCGGATAGATCGCCGTCAGCACCGGAATTGACACCTGAATCAGGTGGCTCAGACCGAGGTTTGACACCGCCATGGAGAAGATGCCGAGGATAAACACCAGCGTGCGGTAAGAGAGCGGCAGATACTGGGCGAAGAACTCCGCGCAGGCGCAGGTCAGACCCACCGCCGTCACCAGACAGGCCAGGAAAATCAGCGCCGCCAGCAGCATGCTGCCTGCACCACCAAAGGTATGCTGCACGTAAGCATGCAGGATCGCCGCGCCGTTTGCGCTCTGATCGACCAGCGTTGCGCTATCTGACCCCAGACGGAACAGCGCCAGATACAGCAGCGTCAGGCCGACACCGGCCATCAGGCCAGCCCAGATGGTGTAGCGAGTCAGCAGGCGCGCTTCGGTCACCCCGCGGGAACGCGCGGCGTTAACGATAACGATACCAAACACCATCGCACCGAGCGTATCCATTGTCAGATAGCCGTTCACGAAACCGTTTGAGAACGCCGCGTTCTGATAAGCGTCCATCGCGGAGCTGATGGGCCCCGCAGGCCAGACGATGGCCGCAACCGCCAGCACGATCAGCGCCACAATTTTCAGCGGAGCCAGGAAGTTACCCACGGTATCCAGCAGTTTGCCGGGATAGAGAGAAACCAGAATCACGATGGCGAAGTAAATGAGGCTGTAAATAAACAGCGGCATCGCGCCGTCACCGGTCAGCGGGGCGATACCCACTTCAAAGGAGACGGTCGCCGTACGTGGGGTCGCGAACAGCGGGCCAACGGCCAGATAGCAGACGGTTGCCAGCAGAACGCCAGCCACTTTGCCAATCGGGGTGCTGAGGCTGTCCACACCGCCACCGACTTTCGCCAGCGCGATAACGGTCAGTACCGGCAGGCCCACGGCAGTAAGCAGGAAGCCAAACGCAGCCGTCCAGACGTGTTCACCCGCCTGTAAGCCAACCATTGGAGGAAAAATGATGTTACCTGCGCCAACGAACAGCGCAAATGTCATAAAGCCCAGCGCGATAATGTCACGCGATTTCAAGTGATGGGTCATAAAACCTTACTGCCTGTGGATGTGGTGTTGAATACGTTGAGATTTTCGCCATCCCTCACGGGACGATACAGCGGAAAATTTGCTCAATTTCAGCGGGATATGCTCCCGTCCTGGCGTGGCGAAGAATAGTTTTTCGATTTACCACGCAAATACAGTCGGTCTGACAGTATATGGGGGGCAATTTAAACGCTTATAACGTTTAAAGGCAAGAAGGGATCGTAAAACCAGAACAATATGCCAGCATGGAAATTCAGACCAAAATAATATGCCATGTATAAGAAAAACTCATGGCTAATCATGCGAACAAAAAAGCACCAGCCGTATAATATTCATCCGCGTTTCGCTTGACTGCAAAGCAAACGGGCCAGCAATCGCTGGCCCGTGGAAAGGTAGCCTGACACATCTGCCGTCAGGCGCTTTTTTTGGCAATTAATCGTTCCGGAATCACGAAGCTAAAGCGCGTGCCCTTACCCAGGGTGCTTTCGATATTGAGCCGGCTTTCGTGGTGGCTGACGGCATGCTTCACAATTGCCAGTCCCAGTCCGCTCCCGCCGGTCTGCCGCGAGCGCGCCTTATCCACCCGGTAGAATCGTTCGGTGAGACGCGGGAGGTGCTCGGGCCCAATCCCCGGCCCGTTGTCCTCGACGCTAAACTCAGCGCCCGCCGGGGTATGCTGCCAGCACACCGCGATATGCGTCCCTTTCGGGGTATGATTCACGGCGTTATAGACCAGGTTTGAGATAGCGCTTCGCAGCTCATCTTCACTGCCGAGCACTTTCAGCGTGTTATCAACGTCAAAACTCAGGGTGTGCTGATTATGACTCAGCGTTTGGGCTTCGCGCTCCACCACCCGCAACATCATCGGCACATCAATGATGTCGTTTAGCGCCAGCGACGGGGCAGCCTCAATCTTTGAAAGCGTCAGCAGCTGTTTGACCAGCCCTTCCATGCGGAACGTCTGCTCCCGCATGGTATGCAGTGCTTTCTCACGCGGCGCCCCCTCAAGCGTTTGCTCCTGCATCATCTCCAGGTAGCCCTGAAGCACCGTCAACGGCGTACGCAGCTCGTGGCTGACGTTGGCAAAGAAGTTACGTCTCGCGCCCTCAAGCTGGTGCATCTGGGTAACGTCCCGCGCTACCATCAGCCACTGCCGATCGCTGTAGGGCATCACGCGGATTTCCAGATGGCGACCGTTATTGAGCTTCAGATTGTGCGGGCGCGAAAAATCCCGCTTTTTCAGATACAGCGTGAACTCGGGATAACGCAGAAGGTTCAGGATGTTCTGACCATTATCATCCGGCCAGCGCAGGCCCAGCAGCTGTTGCGCGAGGCCATTACACCAGAAGATTGTCCCTTCTTCTGTCGTCAGGATCACCGCGTCCGGCAGCGACTCCGCACCGCTACGAAAGCGTTTGATCAGGCTTCCCAGCTCACGACGGCGCTTTTTGTTACGCATCTGCATCTGGTGCAGGCCGTAGAGTAGCGGTTCCCAGCTCCCGCTTCCCGGCGGGGGTGTCATACTTCTGTCGACCCACAGCCACCAGGAGAGACGCAGTAAATTCCAGAAATGCCAGACGAGCAATCCCGTCACGGCCACCAGTAAAAACCACGGCAGATAGCCAAAGATAGCCCCCAGAATGAGAGCCGGAATACAACATAAGATCAGTTCAAAGACGAGCCTTTTCCATGACAGACGTTCCAGCACGCGTCACACTCCTGTCATTGTTCAGAAACGGGTCGAGAAACGATAACCCGTGCCGCGGACCGTCTGTACCATGCGATCGTGGCCGCTCAGTTCCAGTGCTTTACGCAGGCGGCGAATATGGACGTCAACCGTTCGGTCTTCGACATAGACGTTAGTTCCCCAGACGTTATTCAGCAACTGTTCGCGGCTGTAAACGCGCTCCGGGTGGGTCATAAAGAAGTGCAGGAGTTTAAATTCGGTCGGTCCCATATCGAGGGGATTTTCACCGGTCATGACCCGGTGTGAGGTAGGATCCAGGCTCAGCCCCTGCATCTCAATCACCTCTTCCACCGCCATCGGTGAAATACGGCGCATCACGGCTTTGATACGCGCCACCAGCTCTTTCGGGGAGAACGGTTTAGTGATGTAATCGTCCGAGCCGGTTTCCAGACCGCGCACGCGATCCTCTTCCTCGCCGCGCGCCGTCAGCATTACCACCGGGATATCGCGGGTCATCGCCTCGCGTTTGATATGCTTGATAAACTGCAATCCGGAACCGCCAGGCAGCATCCAGTCCAGCAGGATCAGATCGGGCCAGGGTTCATTCAGCTGGTTCACCGCGCTGTCATAATCTTCCGCTTCAACCGGCTGGAAGCCATTTTGTTCAAGCACGAAGCACACCATTTCACGGATCGGAGCTTCATCTTCTACGACCAGAATACGTCTCGCCATACTTTGCCCTGTCTTATCGTATTTAAGTTACAAGTCTGTAATGCGGCGTCATTATGCGTCAGATTTATGACAGATTTATGAAAAACATTACCACTATAAATAGCAAACTGTTGTTTTATTACAGCGGTTATTTTCCGTTCCCCGAACGTTTATAATCCTGCTTTCTTATTATTGCCACGGATCTTTTATGCGCATACTTCACACCTCAGACTGGCACCTGGGTCAAAATTTTTACAGCAAAAGCCGCGCCGCGGAACATGAAGCGTTCCTGAACTGGCTGCTGGAGACGGCTCAGGCTCACGAGGTGGACGCGATTATTGTGGCGGGCGACATTTTTGATACCGGATCGCCGCCGAGCTATGCGCGTGAGCTGTACAACCGTTTTGTGGTCAACCTCCAGCAAACCGGTTGTCACCTGGTGATTGTCGCCGGAAACCATGACTCGGTGGCGACGCTGAATGAATCCCGCGATATTCTGGCGTTCCTCAATACCACCGTGGTGGCCAGCGCCGGACACGCGCCGCAGATCCTGAAAAAACGCGACGGCACGCCGGGCGCAGTGCTGTGCCCAATTCCGTTTTTACGCCCGCGCGATATCGTGCAAAGCCAGGCAGGTCTGTCCGGCAGCGAAAAACAGCAGCATCTGTTGCAGGCCATCACCCGCTATTATCACCAGCAACATACGGAAGCCTGCGCCCTGCGCGGCGATCAGGCCATTCCGATCATTGCCACCGGACACCTCACCACCGTCGGAGCCAGTAAGAGTGATGCGGTGCGCGAGATCTATATCGGTACGCTGGACGCGTTTCCGGCGCAAAACTTCCCCCCCGCCGACTACATTGCCCTCGGGCATATTCACCGGGCGCAGATCATCGGCGGCTGCGAGCATATCCGCTACTGCGGCTCGCCCATTTCGCTCAGTTTTGACGAAACGGGCAAAGCCAAATCCGTGCATCTGGTGAGCTTCACCGGAGGCAAACTTAGCGCCGTTGAGACGCTTGAGGTGCCGGTCACCCAGCCGCTGGCGGTGCTGAAAGGCGATCTGGCCGCCATTACCGCTCAGCTTGAGCAGTGGCGCGGCGCAGCGCTTAATCCCCCCGTCTGGCTCGATATCGAAATCACCACCGACGACTACCTGTACGATATGCAGCGTAAAATACAGACGCTGACGGAAGACCTTCCCGTGGAGGTGCTGCTGGTACGCCGCAGCCGCGAGCAGCGCGAGAAAATACTGCTCAACGCCCAGCGTGAAACGCTTAGCGAACTTCGGGTTGAAGAGGTGTTCGCGCGGCGGCTTGCGCATGAAGAGGTGGACGAGGCCAGACGCACCAGGCTTAACGAGCTGTTTGCCCAGACCCTGCATTCCCTCCATGACGAGGACGAAAACGCATGAAAATTCTGAGCCTGCGCCTGAAAAATCTGAATTCGCTAAAGGGTGAGTGGAAAATTGATTTCACCGCGGAGCCGTTCGCCAGCAACGGGCTGTTTGCCATCACCGGCGCAACCGGCGCGGGTAAAACCACGCTGCTGGATGCCATCTGCCTGGCGCTTTACCACGAAACGCCGCGTCTTAATAAGGTCTCTCAGGCGCAAAACGACCTGATGACGCGCGATACCGCCGAATGCCTGGCGGAAGTAGAATTTGAGGTCAAAGGCGTTGCTTATCGCGCTTTCTGGAGCCAGAACCGCGCCCGCAACCAGCCGGACGGGAACTTACAGGCACCGCGCGTTGAGCTGGCCCGCTGCGAAGACGGCAAAATTCTGGCCGACAAAGTCACGGATAAGCTGGAACAAACCGCCACGCTTACCGGGCTGGACTATGGTCGCTTTACCCGTTCGATGTTGCTCTCTCAGGGGCAGTTTGCCGCCTTCCTGAATGCTAAACCGAGCGATCGCGCAGAGCTGTTGGAAGAACTGACCGGCACGGAAATTTACGGCCAGATTTCCGCCATGGTTTTTGAAAAACACAAAGCGGCACGTAACGCGCTGGAGATGTGCGAAGCGCAGGCCGCAGGGGTTGTGCTGCTGAGCGAGGAACAGCAGCAGCACTTGCAGCAAAGTTTGCAGGCACTTACTGACGAAGAAAAAGTCCTGCTGGCACAGCAGCAAAGCCAACAGAAAGATTTTCAGTGGCTTACGCGTAACGACGAACTGATACGTGAGCAGCAGCGTGCAGCCGCTTCGCAGCAGCAGGCGCAACAGGCTCTGACGGACGCCGCGCCCCAACTGGCGAAGCTCAAGCTGGCGCAGCCCGCCGCCCAGCTACGTCCGCTATGGGAGTATCAGCAGGAGCAGACCACCCGCCTGGCGCAGACAACAGAGCGAATTGTTGAAGTAAATACTCGCTTACTCGACAGAGCGGTGCAGCGCTCGCGTATTCGCAACGGTGCACTGCGCAACCGTGAACAGTTGCAGACAGAGCACAAGGTACTGACGCAGTGGCTGACCGAACACGATCGTTTCCGTCAGTGGGGGCAGGAAATTGCCGGCTGGCGGGCGCATTTTACGCAACTGGGTCGCGATAAAAATCAGCTTGTTGCCCAGTCAGCGCGCATGGCTGAGCTTCGTCAGAAGCTGGCTGAGATGCCTGAAAGTACGTTGACGCTGACGGCTGAGGATCTCGCGACGGCAATGGAGCAACAGGCACAGTCGCGGGCGCTCCGCCAGCGTCTGACAGCGCTTCACGCTCGCTTTCAGCCGCTGCAAAAACGGCTGCGCCAGAATGCGGAAAGCGTGCAGAAAGCGCAGGCTGAGCAGGCTAAGCTCAATGAAACGCTGATCCTGCGGCGTCAGCAGTTCAAAGAGAAAAATCAGCACTATGCCGACCTGAAAGCGCTCTGTGAGCGTGAGGCGACAATCAAGGATCTTGAGAACTATCGTGCACAGCTCGAAGCGGGTAAGCCTTGCCCGCTCTGCGGTTCACGCGAACATCCGGCAGTTGTGCAGTATCAGGCGCTTGAACTGACTGACAATCAGCGCCGCCGCGACGCGCTGGAGAAAGAGGTTGCTGCGCTAAAAGAGGAAGGATTGCTGGTGCTCGCGCAGGTGAATGCGCTGACCCAGCAGATCCAGCGCGAGACAGAGGAAGCACAGGCTCTCTCTGAGGAAGAGCAAGCACTCACTAAAGAGTGGCTGGAGGTCTGCGCCTCCCTGAACATAGCGCTGAATATTCAGGATGATATTGCCCCCTGGATGAGCGAACAGGAAAAGTATGAACGCCAACTGTATCAGCTCAGCCAGCGTCTGACGCTGCAAAACCAGCTCAATGAACAGGAAGGTCAGGCGCGCCAGTACCAGCAGCAGCTGACGGCGACGCGTCAGGCGCTGGCGGCCTCGTTACAATCGCTGTCGCTTAGCGTGCCCGATGAAGGGGCTGAAAGCGCCTGGCTGAGCGCGCGCGAAAGCGAATATACCCTGTGGCAGGAAAAACAGGCCCAGCACGGTACGATTCAGGAAGGTATTAACGCCCTGATGCCCATTCTGGAGACGCTGCCGGTTACCAATGATGCAGAAGCCGACGCGGTTATCCCTGAGAACTGGCGCGGCATCCACGACGAATGCGTGTCGCTGCAAAGTCAGCTCACCACCCTACAGCAACAGGAGACGCTTGAGCGTGAACGGCTCCAGCAATCACAGGCTCAGTTCAACGCCGCGCTGACCGCGAGCTGCTTTGCCGATCGGGACGCATTTCTCTCCGCCCTGCTGGATGAAACGTCGATCCGCCAGCTTGAACAACAAAAGCAGACGCTGGAAAACCAGCTCCAGCAGGCCACGGCGCTTTCGGTGCAGGCAAGCATGCAGCTTCAGGCGCATCAGGCACAGCGCCCCGAGGGGCTGGAAACCGATGCCGCAACGCTTCAGGCGCAGTTACACCAGCTGGCGCAACAGCTTCGGAACAACACCACGCATCAGGGGGAGATCCGCCAGCAGCTCAAACAGGACGCCGATAACCGTCTGCACCAGCAGGCGCTTATGCAGCAGATTGAGGAGGCGGCGCGTCAGGCCGACGACTGGGGCTATCTCAACGCGCTGATAGGCTCCAGCACCGGCGATAAATTCCGTAAATTCGCCCAGGGGCTGACGCTGGATAATCTGGTGTGGCTTGCCAACCAGCAGCTCAACCGTCTGCATGGCCGCTATCTGCTTCAGCGTAAAGCCAGCGACGCGCTGGAGCTGGAAGTGGTCGATACCTGGCAGGCCGATGCGGTACGCGATACCCGTACCCTTTCCGGCGGGGAGAGTTTCCTGGTCAGTCTGGCGCTGGCTTTAGCGCTTTCCGATCTGGTCAGTCACAAAACGCGCATTGACTCGCTGTTCCTGGATGAAGGATTCGGCACGCTCGACAGCGAAACGCTGGACACCGCGCTGGACGCGCTCGACGCGCTGAACGCCACCGGGAAAACCATTGGCGTGATCAGCCACGTAGAGGCAATGAAAGAGCGCATTCCGGTGCAGATCAAAGTGAAGAAGATCAACGGGCTGGGATATAGCAGGCTGGACAGGGAGTTTGCGGTGCAGTAAATGGGGGGATGATGCGCTCTGGTGCCCTCACCCTGGCCCTCTCCCACGGGGAGAGGGCACAAACATCAAAAACGGTTTTGCGTTTATTCCGGCCAGAGCCACGCCGCGCCGCGCACTCCGCTGGAATCTCCGTGGACGGCTTTGCGGATCGGCGTTTCGCACTCGCCGCCAAATACCCACTGTTTCACCAGCGTTGGCACCGTGGCGTACAGCCGGTCGACGTTGCTCATGCCTCCGCCCAGTACAATCACGTCGGGATCAAGAATATTAATCACATGCGCCAGTGACTTAGCCAGCCGCATTTCGTAGCGGCTGAGCGCCAGTTCAGCCACCGGATCCTGCTCCTCAACCAGACGCATAATCTCGTTACCTTTCAGCGGCTGACCGCTCAGACGATGATAATCGGTGGCAAACCCCGTGCCGGAAATAAAGGTCTCAATACAGCCCTGCTTGCCACAGTAGCACGGTACTTCGGCGCGGTATTTGAGTTCATCTTCATCCATCCACGGCAACGGATTGTGCCCCCACTCGCCCGCGGTGCCGTTGCCGCCAATATGCGAGCGCCCACCGAGGGCCACGCCCGCCCCGCAGCCGGTGCCGATAATGACCGCAAATACGGTCTGCGCGCCAGCCGCTGCGCCATCCACGGCCTCAGAGACCGCAAGGCAGTTAGCGTCATTCGCCAGACGCACCTCCCGGTTCAGGCGTTGGCTTAAGTCTTTATCAAACGGCTGACCGTTGAGCCAGGTGGAGTTGGCGTTTTTCACCACGCCGGTATACGGCGAAATGGAGCCGGGGATCCCCATCCCGACCGTGCCCGTCTCGCCCGTTGCCTGCTCTGCCATATCGACCAGGCGGGCAATCGTCTCTATGGTCTGGTGATAATCATCGCGCGGCGTAGGCAGACGGTGGCGAAACAGTTGCTCCCCCTGCTCGCTCAGCGCAATAACTTCTGTTTTGGTGCCGCCCAAATCAATCCCAATACGCACAAGACACTCCTCATTATTTTGATTATCAACAGAGTAGAAGCCCGCTTCCCGATTAGCAATGCAAGCGATGCGACAATTCGTTATCATGCCCGCTGATTTAACGACAAGGCCGTGGAAATTATCATGCTGTGGTTCAAAAATTTGATGGTTTACCGTCTCAGCCGCGACGTTTCGCTGCGTGCAGAAGAGATGGAAAAACAGTTAGCCGCTTACTCCTTTACCCCTTGCGGTAGCCAGGATATGGCAAAAACCGGCTGGGTTCCGCCAATGGGTTCTCAAAGCGATGCGCTGACCCACGCCAGCAGCACGGGGCAAATCATCGTTTGCGCCCGTAAAGAAGAGAAGATCCTGCCGACGCCCGTGGTTAAGCAGGCGCTCGAAGCGAAAATCTTCAAGCTGGAAGCTGAACAGGGCCGTAAGCTTAAAAAAACCGAAAAAGATTCGCTGAAGGATGAAGTGCTGCACTCGCTGCTGCCGCGCGCTTTTAGCCGCTTTAGCCAGACCATGATGTGGATCGACACTGTTAACGGGCTGATCATGGTGGACTGCGCCAGCGCCAAAAAAGCGGAAGATACGCTGGCGCTGCTGCGTAAGAGCCTTGGCTCATTACCGGTGGTACCGCTGGCGCTGGAAACGCCGATTGAGCTGACCCTGACCGAGTGGGTGCGCAGCGGGACTGCCGCGCAGGGCTTCCAGATCCTTGATGAAGCAGAGCTGAAAGCGCTGCTGGAAGATGGCGGCGTGATCCGCGCGAAGAAACAGGATCTGGTGAGCGACGAAATCGCCGTGCACATTGAAGCGGGCAAAGTGGTGACCAAACTGGCACTCGACTGGCAGCAGCGCATTCAGTTTGTGATGTGTGATGACGGCTCCGTGAAGCGCCTTAAGTTCTGCGATGAACTGCGCGATCAGAACGAAGATATCGACCGCGAAGATTATGCTCAGCGCTTTGACGCAGACTTTATCCTGATGACCGGCGAGCTGGCGGCGCTGATTCAGAACCTGGTGGAAGGTCTCGGCGGCGAAGCGCAGCGCTGACAGGCAAAACGCAGGCCGGGTAAGCGAATGCGCCACCCGGCATGCTTTTATTTCAGATAGCGGCACAGATAAGAGGTTGGCTCTGCAACCTGTAAATGGAACTCGCTGTGGCCCGGCACGTTGAAGACCTGCCCGGCACTATAGACTTTCCACTCCGTTTCACCCGGCAGCAGGACGTTCAGCGCGCCGCTGACCACCGTCATCTCTTCCGCTTCTGCGGTGCCAAAGGTATATTCCCCTTCCGCCATTACGCCGACACTGGCGCGGCCAGTGCTGCTGCTGGTAAAACCAATGGATTTCACTTTACCGGAAAAGTATTCGTTACTTTGAAGCATGAACTGGCCCTTATATTTATTGAGAAAAATCCACTATAGGGGCCATGCTCATGACCTGTCACGCAAAATCATTACACCAGTAATTCTGACGCCAGGCGCGCCATCAGGACGTTAGAGAGCAGCACCGGAACATCCAGCGCCTTTTGCAGTAAATCACGATGCCGCTGATGGAAGCCCAGGCAGTCGAGCATCAGGACATCCGCCCCTCTGTCGATCAACTCCTGCCCGGCCGCAATCAGCTTCGCTTCGCTGTCCCAGAACGGGTTTGCCAGCGCGTACAGCGGGGTGTGCTCCAGCGCGGCCCACTTCACCGTCTGGTTATCCAGCAGTTCCTCAACGGGAACGATGACCCCAACCTGATGACCATCAACAATTGAGGCCACCAGCGGGGGGATAATCCGCATCGGTTCGAGCAGAATGGCATTACGCGCGCTGAGGCCTTTAACGGGTGCCGTGCTCATCAGCAAAATAACGTCATAGTCCTGATTGTCGAGCACTTCGATCACGCCCTGTAGCGCGCGTTCGATTTTCTGGCGCGACACATACGCCAGTTTACCGTCACTGAGTAACGTTGCCAGGGGATCTTCCCCCTCTCCGACCGCGTAGTCTTCCATGACCTCTTCCCGACTCAGCTTCCCTAACAGACTAAGATGCGTAATTTGTTGTTCAGAGACATGCTCGGTTAAGAGCGGTAATACTTCGCTTACAGGCACCACACCAATCGTGAGGATCGCCAACGTCGCCTTCATTTTGATCGCCTTCCGTTACTACCACAACTGCCACACAGGTACAGGCTCACTACGCTGCACTGTTCATTTTTTCAGCAAAACAGCACCAAGGGTAGCAGGGGATCTCTACACCGTAATGTAAAGATCGACTGGCCTTTCCGAATCCACCTGTAATAACTAAATATTAACTGCTGCTTAACATCAGCGATATGTTAAAAGTGTGATTCAGGCACGGTTGTAACGAATTCGGATTCCTGTCAGGACTTCTCAGGATCCTCATAGCGCCGTTTCGCATCCAGCGCTTCCTGTTCGGTTTCATGTTCGCTGATCAGCGAATCAGGTTTAGGGTGATCGGCACGCAGCTGGTACCAGGTTACGGTCTGATCGCCGTTACCTTTTTCAACGGTAACGATGCGGGCTTCACGTGGATAGGGAGGTCTGGTTGGCATAGCTCATCCTTTTTTTATGTCTGAGCTATGAGTATAGACGGCTGTTAGCTGGCGCAAGCCAAACGCAGGGCGGTAATAATCTGAATCGCAACTTTCTCGGGTGACGCTGACGCATCCACAACGTGGTGTGCCGCCTCGCGGTACAGTGCATCGCGTTCGGCGAGGACGTCGCTGACCTCTTCACTCAGCGGTTTCGCGGTCAGCGCCGGGCGCTGTCCCTCTTCCGGAAACGCCTCCAGCCGCCCCACCAGCGTAGAAACCGGGGCACAGAGGTAGATCACGACACCCTTTTCGCGCATAAACTGGCGGTTATACGGCGCCAGAATAATGCCCCCACCGGTCGCAATCACAGTTGACGGCGCGGTCACCGCTTCCAGCGTGGCCGTTTCACGCGCACGAAAGCTCTCCCAACCCTCATCTTCAACGATATCGGCGATGGTCTTACCGGCATTCTCCTGGAGCCAGTGGTCAGTATCGACAAACTGACTCTGGCACAGACGCGCCAGCTCCAGACCAACGGTGGTTTTCCCACAGCCGCGAGGGCCAACTAAAAAGATGGGTGGGTTCATAACCAGGTGTTCCCCTTGCTGCCGGATAACTGAAGGCTGTAAAGAAATGATTGCAGTAGATGTTGCGCTAACTTTACTGCAAAGCGGTACGGAATGACAAGCCTGTGGAAGCCACACTGTACCACAAAACCGCCCGGAGGTGGGCTACGCCGGGCGGCGCTTCACTTCCAGCAGCCATTTATCCAGCTCGGCGGCAAACTGCTGGCGATCGCGCTGCGACAGGCTGTCCGGCCCACCGGTTTGCACGCCGCTGGAACGAAGCGTATCCATAAAATCACGCATGGTGAGCTTCTCCCGGATCGTTGCCGGCGAATAGCGTTCTCCGCGCGGGTTCAGCGCCGCCGCCCCTTTCGCCAGTACATCGGCAGCCAGCGGGATATCCGCGGTGATCACCAGATCTCCTGCGTCACACAGGCGTACTATCTCGTTATCCGCCACGTCAAACCCGGACGGAACGCGCAGAGAACGGATGTATCTGGAGGGCGGCACGCGGATATTCTGGTTCGCCACCAGCGTCAGCGGCATCTGCACGCGCTCGGCAGCACGAAATAAAATCTCTTTGATGACATTCGGACACGCGTCCGCATCAACCCAAATCGCCATAGTCTCTCCCCATTATGATTCTGGTGACTATTGTCGCCTGCATTTCGTTGTTAAGCTATCAATGAGAGATAACAACGCATAATAACGGAGAGACGTGATGGATAAGAAAATCGGGTTTATCGGCTGCGGAAATATGGGCAAAGCTATCCTCGGCGGACTGATTGCCAGCGGGCAGGTGCTGCCGGGGCAGATTTGGGTCTATACCCCATCCCCGGATAAAGTCGCGGCGCTGCGTGATGAGTATGGTGTCAACGCTGCCGAAAGCGCACAGGACGTGGCTCAGGTGGCGGATATTGTCTTTGGCGCCGTTAAGCCGAATATCATGATTAAAGTCCTGAGCGAGATCACCTCCAGCCTTAACAAAGAGACCCTGGTGGTATCGATTGCCGCAGGCGTGACCCTCGATCAGCTCGCCCGCGCGCTGGGCCACGACCGTAAGATTGTTCGCGCCATGCCAAACACCCCGTCGCTGGTGAATGCCGGTATGACATCCGTTACCCCGAACGCGCTGGTCACATCTGAAGACGTGGCGGATGTACTGAATATTTTCCGCTGCTTCGGCGAAGCGGAAGTGATTGCCGAACCGATGATCCACCCGGTAGTCGGCGTGAGCGGCTCTGCCCCGGCGTATGTCTTTATGTTTATCGAAGCCATGGCCGATGCCGCCGTACTGGGTGGAATGCCGCGCGCGCAGGCCTACAAATTTGCAGCGCAGGCGGTGATGGGTTCGGCCAAAATGGTGCTGGAAACGGGTAAACATCCGGGCGAACTGAAAGATATGGTGTGCTCACCGGGGGGCACAACCATTGAAGCCGTGCGCGTGCTGGAAGATCGCGGGTTCCGCTCCGCCGTGATCGAGGCGATGGAAAAATGCATGGAAAAATCAGAGAAGCTCAGTAAGTCCTGATGCGCTACGCCGGGCGTCAGGCGGCCACTTCGGTGCGGCCCCGTCCGGCATTTTTGGCTTTATAGAGGGCCACGTCCGCCGCCTTTAGCCATTCACGATAGTGGGTGAACTGCGCCCCCCAGGGGGCAACCCCAACGCTGATACACAACCTCGCCATAGGTGCTCCGTGCAGCGGCATGTTGACCAGCCGTTCGTGGACGCGCGACATCGCAGCAATCGCGCTGTCGGCAGGCGTGCCGGACATGATCACCGCGAACTCATCCCCGCCAAAACGGCCAATATAATCGCCTGAGCGCAGGGTCAGCTGAAGCTGGCGCGTGATGGCGACAATCGCTTCATCCCCCACGTCATGCCCCCAGGTGTCGTTGATCGTCTTGAAGTGATCGATATCGATGAGCAGTATCGTCGCCTGTCGATGGCTTCGACGGCAGGCCTCAAATTCGTTACGCAGCAGCGTTTCCCAGTGACGGCGATTGAATACGCCGGTCATTCCGTCGCGGGTACTCATCAGCTCAAGCCGACGCTTATGCTCTGCCAGACGGATCGCCGTGCGGTGGCTGAGCCAGGCAAACAGTATGGGGTAGACCACCAGCACGGGGAGCGTCAGCCACAACGCCAGCGGTTCAGAGGTCAATACCACAGGAGTACCCGTGGATTGCACGGTGAGCAAGGCAGACAGGGCAAGCAGCGCCAGTCCTGTCAGAAATAACCGACATCCCCCCGATCCCATCATATTCATGCCGATCATCACGATCAGCGCCGCTGTTGGTAGCGCATTGAACCCTGTTAGCCCCATCCAGACACCGGCAATAATGGCATCGATTTTCAGATTAACAATTTCACTGATGTGGGGTTCAGCCGAACGAAAAGCCAGCTGCCAGGCCAGATGGGGCCAGACAAAGACCCAGCCCACCAGCAATAACCACCAGACGCCGGAAAGAAACTGGCTCACCAGGACGCTGGCAAGCGGAACAAATAGCGCCGCCAGACCAACGATGCGTGCCAGCCGTATTCGCCGGGCAAATCGCAGACCGGAACGGTATGAATCATCCTGAGAAAGCTGCTGGTGCCACGCTTCCCGAATGTTCTCGTGATTGTCATAAAACTCATCATTCATCATTTTTGGGAATATTCTGAAACATTTTCCCAAATTATAGAGAGGGGGGTAGCGGGGAAAGTATGAAATTTTGGGTGAGCCACAGCCGTGACTCACCCGTTAGCACTACGCCTGTTTTTTGAGGCACGCGCTCATAAACTTGCTGCGATCGTCGCCTTTCAGCATCTGCTGTGTCGCCTGGGCGTTGCACTCACGCATTTTTTGCTGCTGTGGGGTCAGGCTTTTTTCACCGGGTTTAGCCGCACCATTTTTAAGGCAGTCGCTCATGTACGTTTTACGGGCATCCCCTTTCAGGCTTTGCGATGTCGCCTGTTGGTTACAGGTCGTCATGCGCTGCTGCTGGGGCGTTAACGTTTTCTCTTCCGCGTGTGCTGAGGCGATCAGACACAGGCCAGAGAGCAGGGTAACCAGTATTGTTGTTTTCATTGCACCATCCTTTATGTGAAGTTCCACGTTAAGTCTGGCTCGTTACGGGAAAAAAACCACCCTGCGACTCTGATTTTCGCCGGGCTCTGCGGTTATTTCAGCCCTGTATCGGAACAATATTCATTAACCGGTTTCGCCGGGTGGGAGGCGGTAATTAATAACAGAAATTATGCGGTGAAAGGTGTGCTCTGTCTCAATTTAATTTTCCCTGCATAAATGTGTAAAAATAAAAACAGAGCGACGCCAGGCATCCTGCATGACAATTCTGTGACACGTCATTTCACCTCAGGCAGGTTAGCTGCGAGGATGCCTTAAAAGCTTCTTTACGTATTGCTGAAGCAGCTCCGCATCTTCCGCAGGCACCTGGGAATCAGGACGCGCTTTTTCCAGCGCACCTTCAACGTTGTCGATCAACGCCTCCTGCTCCGGTTTTGCCATCTGTCGCAGCAGCGCCGTCACAACGATTTCCAGCGCCTCGACCTGGGCAACCAGCTCTTTCGACTCTTCTTCCTTTTGGGCAAGCTTAACCAACAACTCAGCAATGAGATTTTTCATGGTGCTATTTCCTTATGTGATTTCCCCTGAAATTAACACCCTCTCTGAATAATGAAAAGCATGGATTAGCTTTATCTTATGCAAAAGTGACATCGCTGCCAAAAAAGATATTTCAGCGCGAAAGCGAAACGTTTTCCTGAAAGAAAGGCGCCGCATTTCGTTATATAAAAAATGCGGCGTTCATAAGAATAAATAATATATTATCGTGTTTACCGGGCCGACTTTGCCTCAGCGATTCGCCTGCGGCGTCGCAAGGCAAAGGCCAGTTGAATAATATTCAGCAGGACCACCACCGCCGTCGCGGCAAATACCCAGCGGAAACCCGCCATCGCCGAGACCGAGGCGCCGATAAGCGGGCCCGCTACGTTGCCTAAATACATGAACGACTGGTTGTAGCCAAAAATGCGGCCGGTTACCTGGTCACTGGAATATTTCACCAGCAGCGTCTGAACAGCGGGCAGCATGGCGCCATCTGCGAAGCCAAGCAGGAAGCGCAGGATGCCGAGCTGAAGAGGTGTGGTGACGAATGACATGGCAAAGAAAAGGATCACCGCAATGATGAGCGTTGCCATCAGAATACGTGCCGTACCGATCCTGTCGCCCAGTTTCCCCAGACGCGGAGCAGACATCAGCGCCGACACGCCCGGCACCGCGGCAATCATCCCGCTCAGAAAAGCAATGTTGCTGCTGTCCGGCGCCATCGACTTGATAAACAGCGCCAGAATCGGCCCTACCGAACCGTTACAGAGCTGGATCACCATCGTCGTCACAAAGAGGCTAATCATCAGGCCAGGATAAGGCAGCGAGGCGAAAACCGCTTTTCCGCTCAGGCGTTCGGATTTACTGACAACAGGCCGCCCGCCCTCTTTAATCAGAAAAAGGGTGACCAGAAAGCTGATCGTTAGCAGGATCGCGGTAATGATAAAGACCGCACGCAGCCCGACATGGTCCGCCAGGAAGCCGCCGAGCAGCGGGCCGCCAATGACCCCGCTGATCTGGGCCGTGGAAAGCGTGCTGAGCGCCCAGCCGCTTCGCTCACGCGGTACCTGTGAGGCCACCAGCGCCATGGCATTCGGAATGTAACCGGAGGTCAGCCCCATTATCGCCCGCAGAATAAACAGCTGCCAGACGTTGGTGGCGAAGGCCTGGAGCAAAATGGCTATCGCCATCCCCAGCGAGGCGCGGAGCAGCATCAACTTGCGCCCCTTGCGATCCGCCAGGCTGCCCCACATCGGCGACACAATGGCGGAGACCAGAAACGTCACGCTGAACGTCAGGCCGGACCACATCGAGAGCGCTTCATGGGAAGTCACTCCCAGCTGCGACACATACAGCGGCAGGAAGGGCAATATCTGGCTGATAGCCAGTCCGGTGAAGAAGCAGCCGAACCAGACTGAAATGAGATTAACTTTCCAGGATTCCATAACAGAAATAGTCTTCATTTTTAGGCGAATTCGCCGACAGATTAGCAAGTTACGCGCAATGACATAGCGCCAGAGATGCGGCCTTGCAGACTTTGGTGTTTTATCTTCCCAGTCATCATATTTGTGAAATAAGTCACAATTTATCCAATTTTTGGCGGAAGATTATGCTTCATCGACATAATCCATAGCCGCGCATCCCCAGATGGAAATGGTTGGCATGGGCGGCATTATAGTCCGGCCCCAGACCGTTACCGTAATAGCCACAGCTTGCCGAGAGCAGGGCCTGTAGCCAGGGCTGCGTCTTTTCCGCTTTCCAGCCGTTCAGGACGGGAACGCGCTGTCCATTTGCCAGCCTGAAAGCGCTGATATCCAGCGCATCCGCCGTGGCATGTTCGCTGCGCCGCGCATCCGGGCGGCTGTAGATATTGCGGCAGGCGAAGCTGCCCAGATGTTCAATACGCGTAAGCTCGCTTCCGGTCCAGGTTTTGGTGAGCGGTCGGGCCTGCTGGCTGACAAACAGCGCAGAACTTAACGCCAGCGGACAACTGGCCAGAAAGCTGCTGTTCAGGCTCACCGGGCCAAAATCGCGCACGCGCACCACGTTACTCAGCGGACACTCACCGGCGCTGTCAGCGACAGCCTGGGTACGGATAAGCTGGCGTTGATTCGCCTGCGCTAACAGGCTTTCGCATGCCTGCGGTGTTAAACGTCGAAGTTTAAACTGGGTTATTTTTCCGGGCGGATCGTCAAGCGTAAGCGGCACGAAAGGATTGTAATACGGCGGCAACCAGCGGTAGCCCACCGTGGCGATCCCGGCAATAACAATAAGAATAAGCAGACCTTTTCCTTTCACGCGCCCCCCTTCAGCATCCCCAAAACATTATGGCAGAAGGCCGCGAAACCCGCCGGGCATCGTGGTATGTTATGGGCTTTTCGTCAGACTGGAAGAGAGTGAGATGGCAAAGCAGCGCGTAGGTATTGTCTTTGGGGGAAAATCGGCAGAGCACGAGGTGTCATTGCAATCGGCTAAAAATATCGTTGATGCGATTGATAAAAGCCGTTTTGACGTGGTGCTGCTGGGCATTGATAAACAGGGCCAGTGGCATGTTAACGATGCCAGCCAGTATCTGTTACACGCTGACGATCCGGCGCACATTGCCCTTAATCCTTCTGATGTCAGCGTCGCAACGGTTCCAGGCGTGGAACAGGGACAGCTTATCGATGCCGGGAACGCGCAGGCGCTGGCACAGATTGACGTAGTGTTCCCTATCGTTCACGGCACGCTGGGCGAAGACGGCTCTCTGCAAGGCATGTTGCGGATGGCAAACCTGCCGTTTGTCGGTTCCGATGTGCTGGGCTCTGCCGCCTGCATGGATAAAGACGTCACAAAACGTCTCCTGCGCGACGCCGGTCTGAATATTGCGCCGTTCGTGACGCTCACTCGCGCCAACCGCGATAAACACAGCTTCGCGCAGATCAAGGCGCAACTCGGCCTGCCGCTGTTTGTGAAACCGGCGAATCAGGGCTCGTCCGTCGGCGTCAGCAAAGTCACCAGCGAAGCGCAGTTTAACGATGCCGTTCGTCTGGCCTTTGAATTTGACCATAAGGTGGTGGTTGAGCAGGGAATTAACGGTCGTGAAATTGAGTGCGCCGTACTGGGCAACGACTTCCCGCAGGCGAGTACCTGTGGTGAAGTGGTACTGAACAGTGACTTCTATTCCTACGACACCAAATATATTGACGACAAAGGTGCCCAGGTTGTGGTTCCCGCCGCGCTCGATCCTGACGTTAACGACAAGATCCGGGCGATCGCCGTTGAAGCCTATCAGGCGCTGGGATGCTGTGGGATGGCGCGCGTCGACGTGTTTCTGACGCCGGATAACGAGGTGGTGATTAACGAAATCAACACTCTGCCGGGCTTTACCAATATCAGCATGTACCCGAAGCTGTGGCAGGCCAGCGGGATAAGCTATCCGGAACTGATCACCCGCCTGATTGAACTGGCACTGGAGCGCCACGCCGCTGACAGCGCCCTGAAAAGTTCCGTTAACTAACGCTTAGTCAGCTTTCTCTGCCGTCGTCGTCTCATTGGGACGACGGCGGATAATAAATCCCGCCAGCCAGAAACTGATTACCCAGGTTACCAGCCCAACCGCATAGGTTTGCCAGCCTTTCGCTTCAAATCCCAGCAGCCCGACAACACCGTTGAGAATAAAGATCAGCCCGATCGCAAAGGCGTAGTAATGCCAGTCACGGCGTAATTTGGAAGTGAGCTTCATGACAACTCCGGCAGAAAAAAAACTATCCTCTCACAGTTTGATAAAGGCGTCTGTGGCGGATACGTAAATTCTGAAATGCGGCGCAGTTTCACTTATGTTATCAATTTGTGACGTGATGCAGAAATCGACAATCCAGGAGAAATCCTGAGCCGAATTTCCCACGATTCTGATATTGACAAATGCTATGACCTGTCACACTCACCCTGTACGACGCGTATTAAAACAGAGTGATATTTTCGGGAGGTCTTATGGCAGACTTTACATTGTCGAAACCGATTTTTGGCGGAAAACAACCAAAAACCTCCACGGCGGGGAACATTGCCTATGCCCTGTTTGTTCTGTTTTGTTTCTGGGCAGGAACCCAACTGCTGAATATGCTGGTGCATGCCCCTGGCGTGTATGAGCATCTGATGCAGGTGCAGGATACAGGCCGCCCGCGCGTTGAAATCGCTTTAGGCGTGAGCACCGTATTTGGACTCATTCCCTTCCTCGCGGGCAGCATGGTTCTGGGCGTGATTGCCCTTGTCCTGCGCTGGCGCAACCGCCACTGATTACAGTCCCATACAGCGTGCCCGACGATCGTCAACGCGTTTCGCGAACCAGGCGGTCGTCAGGTTCCGCGTGATCTTCGGGCTTTCCAGCTGAATGCCTGGCAGAATGGCTCTGGGTAAAGCCTTTCCACTTTTCTTCTCGGCCAGCGCAAAGACCTGCTTATACAGATCCGTTTTCTCAAACGCCAGGCTGTCGCCCTTCTCCAGCTGTCGGCGAATGTCGCTGTTGCTCATCTCCAGCTTCGTCGAGAGTTTTCGCACCGCACGTTCGGTGGTCCCGGCCTCACTGCTGCCGTAAGCAATGAGATCGCCGTCCAAAGCGAGCTTCACACCGCTGGCGCGGCTTACCGCATTCTGGAAGGCTGCATTTCGGCTGGCATACCAGCCCGCGTTAAAGTCGGCAAAGCGATACAGCGGTTTATCGTAGTTGGCCGGATAATTCAGCAGGTGATACGTCCCAAACCACAGCCCACCGCGCAGGGAGAAGACCTCCTGACGTACCGTACCGTCGATATCCCACGGATAGCCGTCGGTATGCTTTTCCGCAAATGCGATACTGACCTGCATCGGACCGCCGGTATGCACCGGATTTAGCGAGCCAAACAGCTTCTGCCCCATCGGCACCATATTGATGAAATCATCGAAAATGGCGCTAAGCTGTTTCTCGGTTTTCACCGTATCCAGCCGTTCACTGTAGCTTTTACCGTTTGGCGAGGTGATTTTAAGGGCGGTATGCACCAGGAAAACCGGGATATGCATCGATTCGGCCCGGCGGTCGATCTCCTTCCAGGCGATTTTGTTCAGGCCAGGCACTACAGGATCTGACTGATACATCGATTCCTGCTGCGCCACCGCGAGCACCGAGCAGATATTCTCCTCGGTAGGCGTGATCTTCTGGCTTTTGAAGGTCGCGGCCAGCGCATCAGCCCACTCACTGCGATCCTTCACGCTGGCGGGCATTTTTTGCCGCACCACGCTCGCCACATCAACGGGCTTCTCCCCTTCTTTGAGCGGGGCAGCCCCTTTTTCGGCACAGCCCGCCAGCACGAAAGCGGCGAGTAACGTCAGCGGTAATGCACGTGGTACGGCAAATGGCATAGCAATTCCTTTTTAACCTAATGTATGGGTGACTTCCTGCACGTCCTTATCGTCCAGCTCACGCTCGAAACTGCGTAAACGTTTGTAGATGGACATCAGCTCCACCAGCGTAGTCCAGGAGCTGATCAGATACTGGAACGAACCGCGAACCTGACCAAAGACGTTGGTGATTTGGGTCATCAGACCGAGCGTAATCGTACCCGCAACGATGGACGGGAACAGCAGGAACAACCCGAAAACGTTATCAACCTGAAGATAAAGAATGCGCGCGATATTGAAATACATGTAATGGAAATAGAGGCGGAAATAGTTACGACGTACGGCGCCAAACAGCTCACGCACGGTAGGCGGTGACGCACGGTTGGCATCGTCTTCGCCATACACCAGTTCTTTACGGTAGGCCGCTTCCACGCGCTGGTTTTTAAACTCCAGCCCCGGCAGCTTGATCCCCACCACCGCCAGCAGCCCCGTTCCCATCAGCGACCAGACAATCGCAGCAATCACCAGGCCGTATGGCAGATGGCCGACAATCGGCAGCTCCGGAACGTGCGACGAGAGCGTCACCAGCACCGGCAGGAAGGCGATCAGCGTCATGATGGCGTTGATAAAGCTCACGCCCATATCTTCCAGAGTAGAGGCAAAACGCATGGTGTCTTCCTGCACACGCTGTGCGGCACCTTCGATATGCCGCAGGTGCTGCCAGTGTGCCATATAGTGTTCGTTCATCGCGGTACGCCAGCGGAACACATAGTGGCTGACGAAAAAGTTATTCATCACGCCAATCACCACGGCGATAAGGGCGATGCCGAGGAAGATCCCCACCTCATGGTAGAACTGGTTAATGGTCACTTTATGCGGCGAACTCAGCGCCGTCTGGATCAGATCGTAAAATGGCGCATACCAGGCGTTGACCGCTACGCCCACTTCCACCAGGAACCAGGTGACAAAGATGATTAACGACGTGCCGAGAATCGACCAGTATTGCCAGCGGTGAGGAGAATAGACAAACCAGAACATGGCAAAAAGCCCTACGCAGAGCACGTAATAAGCGTAGAAAAGCAGATAGCTCATGGACCAGAAGCGCGCTGCGCTAATGGGAATATCGCCCGTTGCCCCCGTAAGACGGGTCAGCCACGCGCCGCCACCGGCCTGCCAGAAAATGACAGCCAGCAGTGCCCAAATAAATGCCGACAGGAAAAAGGGCCCCGGCTTTGGGAAAAAAGACTTAAACATTGTGCTTCCTTCTTGTTGTTATGGCTGTTGCTGTGTTCAACATATCGCCACACGAAACCTTGCCTGTGCCAGCCTCCCGGCTCAGGCAAAAAAGTGAGACCTGCGGGTGAATTATTAGTTCGCTTCACAGTTTTCAGGAATTGTTTCGGTGCGTTTCATTCGCAACAGCGATCGTAGCGTCTATCATACGGTCGATGTCACAAAATGGGAGCCACGCCGCAAGTAAATTGTTCAAATTTACCCACGGTTACGTTTTTCTCGCTATCGTTATGCAAATCGGGCCATTGCCCGACGCCGATTAGTAGTATAACTACCCGTAACTTTCCTTATTCACTTGATGGATGCTTTTCGTTGAAACGTTGTCTGCTCTCTATCGCCGCGCTGTGTGCGGTGAGCCTGTCCACCGCCCAGGCAGCACAGCCTCTGACGGCCCCGGTTCTGGCCTCTGACATTGCCGATCGCTACGCGAACCTTATTTATTACGGCAGCGGTGCGACGGGAATGGCGCTGGTCGTGATCGACGGTAACCAGCGGGTGTTTCGCAGCTTCGGTGAAACACGACCGGGAAATAACGTTCGTCCGCAGCTGGATTCCGTTATCCGTGTCGCATCGATAACCAAGCTGATGACCAGCGAAATGCTGGTGAAACTGCTCGATCAGGGCGTGGTGAAACTCGACGATCCACTCAGCAAATATGCACCGCCCGGCGCTCGCGTTCCGACATATCAGGGAACGCCGATCAGACTGGTGAATCTTGCGACCCATACCAGCGCCCTGCCGCGAGAACAGCCCGGTGGCGCTGCGCATCGCCCTGTCTTTGTCTGGCCAACCCGCGAGCAACGCTGGAACTACCTGAGCACAGCAACCCTGAAATCGGCCCCGGGCTCGCAGGCCGGCTATTCTAACCTGGCGTTTGATCTGCTGGCCGACGCTTTAGCGACGGCGTCGGGTAAACCTTACCCTCAACTGTTTGAAGAGCAGATCACGCGTCCGCTCGGGATGAAAGATACCACGTACACCCCTTCCCCGGACCAGTGCAAGCGTCTGATGGTGGCGGAAAAAGGGGCCAGCCCGTGCAATAACACGCTGGCCGCCATTGGCAGCGGTGGCGTTTACTCTACGCCTGGCGACATGATGCGCTGGATGCAACAGTTCCTCTCATCGGATTTTTACGCGCGTAGCAATCAGGCCGACCGAATGCAGACGCTCATCTACCAGCGTACTCAGCTACGACGCGTCATTGGCATGGATGTTCCAGGTAAAGCCGATGCCCTCGGCATGGGCTGGGTGTATATGGCGCCAAAAGATGGCCGACCGGGGATTATTCAAAAAACCGGTGGAGGTGGCGGGTTCATCACCTACATGGCGATGATTCCGCAATCAAACGTAGGCGCTTTTGTGGTGGTCACCCGGTCGCCAAATACACGCTTCGTGAATATGAGTGATGGCGTAAATAATCTGGTGGCCGAGCTGAGTGCCAATAAAGCGCAGGTGCTTACGGCCTCTAACTGATCTCAATAGTCCGTGGGCAAACGGTTGATACTGATCAGTTTGCCCCGGCTCATATTGATGTAGTTCCCCTGTCGCAGCGCCGCCAGAACCTCAGCAACGACCGAACGAGAAATACGAGTGCTACGCTGAATATGATTCATAACACCAATTTTTGAACGTAGCGTGTCATCCCACTCGGCCATATTGATCAGCATCGCCCGGATTTGGCTATAGGAATTATTTCCGACCAATTGCATGTCACGTTTTCCCAATAAATGGTTAAGCCATGACAGCCAGCAGAAAGCCTCTTGCCAAAGTTGCGCGTCCTGAATAAGCTGGTACGCGTCAGATGCCGGTAAATAAAATCCGGTACAAGGCGTCTGTGCCATCAAAGAATATTCAAGATAGTTTTCATTTATCCATGCGCTTAAACCGTGGATATACGGTGCCCGCGCAATACCCATAAGTAATTCGTCTGATTTACGGTGGACGGCCGTCAGGCCGGATTGTATGACAACGGTCAATGGTTCATCATCATTATTGCCGGTAGTTATTAATTGTTGTGGTTCGATCTTAAATGGGGTACCGGCGACTTCCAGACACTTTATGAGCCGGCTTAATTCAGAAAGTGGCTTCGCATTAACGTTCATGCATACCTCAAGTCATCTGTATATGTCGGTTCTTTATAATTTTTAAAACACATAAAAAAGCGGGGGAAAAATCCCCCGCGCTTTCTATATTACCAGGTGTATTTCACACCCAGGTTTGCTCCCCAGTTCTGGTCAACGTCGCCGCCGCCCAGATAAGTCGCATCAGTGTAAGCACTGAAGTTTTTCGTGAAGCTGAACTGAGTGCCCAGTCCCACGCGAACCGCAGAGCCTTCCACGCCGTTATCAATGCTGTCATTGTTGATATCAGCATTGTTGTCGGCATCGTCATACACGTAAGCCAGTTTGAAGTAAGGCGTTAATGCCTGCTCGCCGCCGTAGTTGAAGGTATAACCTGCATCCACGCCGAGTTCATAACGCATACTGTCGTAAGACTGACCATCGATACGCATGTCGTTGCTTAGCTGGTAGTCATCACCGGACTGGAACAGGCCAGAGATCGCCGCGTAAGGCGTGACGTAGCCAGACAGGTTTGGTTTCCAGTCATAGCCCAGTTTCATCCCGAAACCAACGGCGTCAGTCGTGGTATTACCGTCAACATACTGACCGTTGCTCATGGTAGCAGAGAGGTCGTTGTTGAAGCGGGTGTAGCTCAGGGAGCTGTCGAGGAAGATGTCGTTCATGAACTTCGCCGACGCGTAGATCATCGCAGTCTGGCTGTCCTGATCGACCTGACCAGTACGATCGCTGATATCACCCTTCGCGAAACCAGCCGCACCACCGACAATCCACTTCGCGTTATTACCGTCGATCTGAGTATCCAGACCTACCATAATGCCGCTTACGTCCTGATCGTAGCTAACGGTGCCATTATCCGCGTCAAAGTTGCCGCCGAAATAGCTCACCCATGCGCCGCCGTTATCTGCCAGGCCATGACGGCTGTTGGTCAGACGGGTACCCACGGTATCCTGTTGCAGATTCCAGATGTTGGTATTAGCAGAAGGAATGCTCAGCGCCATGTTGGCGTAGTCAGTCAGCTCTTCCTGCTGGAGAACAACGGTGTCGCCCTTCTGCTGCGCCTGATAGGTGTATGCACCTAAATCAGCTTTGTTTGCCGCAGTAAAGCTGGCAGCGGTATCCGCGTTATTGTCATAGACGCGAACGATCTCTTTGTTTTCGTAGTCAGCTACGGAGCCTGCGCCGGTCGCATCGTCGATGCGCACTTTATAGTTACCGGCAACGTCACCGTTCACCGCCAGATGGCCGTCAGAGTTCAGCGCGACAACACCATAGTCGTAATCCGCTTTAGAGCGATCGTTGGTGATATAGCGTGCGTTGTTCAGGTCGCTGTTCAGCACATAATCACGGCTGGCAACGTTAAGCACACCGCCATCGGTCAGCACCATATTGTGCGTATCAACCTGACCCAGACCCAGCGCCAGCTCTGCACCGTTGTCCACGGTAATGGTGTTGGCATACAGCTCAGCTGTCTCTTCAGTGAGTGCAGCACGGCTGTAGCTATCCAGATACAGGCTGTCGGTAGCCACACCACCGCTGTCGCCAATATTCAGGCTAGACGCATTGGTCAGGGTGATGGAATCTGCCAGCAGGCCGGAGTTTTCAACATTGACCTGAGACTGGTTGTTCACCGTCAGCGCGTCGATGTTGGAGATCTTACGGGTATCCCACTCGGAACCGTTATCCAGCGCCACGTTGAACAGGCCGCTCTGATAAACTTCTTCACCTGCAACATGACCGTTGCTGTCAAAGGTAGAATCAGGCCAGATGCTGTTTGGAGAAAGCGTGTGCCAGTCTACATCGCTGTAGCCTTCACCATACATCTGCGCCGTGCCGATGGCTTCAACGCTGGACTGCGCGGCACCCACCCATTTACTGCCGTTGGTCAGCGTGACATCCAGCTTGTCGGTATCATCCCAGCCGTTGGTAGTTGGGTTATAGACGCCGTCATCGGTGGTATCCGTTGCCGGATCGCCATTCTCGTAGAAGTTGTTATCAAAGGTGCTGGCGAAAAGGATGTCGCCGGTAATGGTAGAGTGATCGAAGGTAGCGGTGGTCTGCATAGCGTTATCAGACGCGCCAGCAACAACGATCAGCGCCGCATCATCCGCAGCCGTGGCGTTGGTTTCACCGTAGTCGCTCGGCTTCGCCGTTTGACCGTAGAAGCCATTGGTACCCAGATCGCTGTACGCACCAGAGGTCAGCACAGAATCTTTCACCACCAGCGTATCGGTAAAGATATTGCTGCTGTTAGCAACCCCTTCAACACCGTCGTATGGCGTGTTATCCAGCTCCTGATAACCCTGCGTCAGCGTGATGCCCGCGATATGGGAGTTGTTCTGAATAACGATATCAGATTCAACGTCCAGCGTGATCGCGTTACCCAGACCATAGGTGTCCAGATAATGCGTTTCAGTGGTTTCACCATTGACGACATCATAGGCGTAATGCTCGTAGGTATCGTTGATGGTGGAGTTATCAACAGTCAGGCTAAAACGATCATACTGGGTATGAGTGGTACCGTCAGTATCCACACCATCTGCACACGTCGTGGTCATACACTCTGACGTGATCATGCCGTTAATGGTGCTGTTAGAAATACTCAACGCGTTCGCACGGCCATTGACACCATCATCCAGATAGTATGTCGAAATAACTCCGTTTACGGTTGATTTATTGATGACTGGATAAATGTCACCATCATGTGTGGCATCTGAATAATCCCAGTCAGCATAACCATAATACCAGGGCGTGGACGCGGTATTGTCATAGCCAAAAGTATTATATGTTGTGCCGGATATATCTTTCGCATTGGCCTGAGAAGCGATAGCCAGTGTGCAGGCTAATGCAAGTTGTGATACAACCAGTTTCTTTTTCCATGTTTGCATTGGGTCATCCCTCCTCAGGGACGTAAGCAAGTTTGTCCATCAAATCATTTAGCAACATTAAATTGCGGAAGGAATTATGCAGTTTCACTTCGAAAAGGTTCAATGAATGATTCCATTAAGTCCGTATTCAGACAAATAGGCTTATAAACCCAGGACAACATCAATCATTATGAATAAATATTATAAATTCAACTGATTGCAAACCACTTTAGTTGCTTTGGCACATATAATAAAAAGCAATAAATCATTAATATTTATAATCCCGAACCAATATAGAAACCTCACCAATATTACATATCACACTGAACACCAGAATAAGCTTTATAATATAGACAAAATACATACAGCGAATATTAGTCGATTTCAAAAATCTAAAAGACAACTTTAGTAAAACACCGCTCCCTGCTTTCAGGTACACTATACCTCTTTGTTCCACAAACATCAGGCATACCATGACCGATTTAATTGCACGTCCCCGTCGCCTGCGCAAGTCTCCCGCACTGCGCGCCATGTTTGAAGAGACAACACTGACCTTAAACGATCTGGTGTTGCCGATTTTTGTTGAAGAAGAGATCGATGACTACAAAGCCATCGACGCGATGCCGGGCGTGATGCGCATTCCTGAAAAGCATCTGGCCCGCGAGATCGAACGCATTGCGAATGCGGGCATCCGCTCGGTGATGACGTTCGGTATCTCCCACCACACTGACGCGACCGGCAGCGATGCCTGGAAAGAAGACGGCCTCGTCGCCCGCATGTCGCGCATCTGCAAAGAGAGTGTGCCGGAGATGATCGTCATGTCCGATACCTGCTTCTGCGAATACACCTCTCATGGCCACTGTGGTGTGCTGTGCGATCACGGCGTGGACAACGATGCGACCCTGCTGAATCTGGGCAAGCAGGCGGTAGTTGCCGCCGCTGCGGGTGCGGATTTCATTGCGCCTTCTGCGGCAATGGATGGGCAGGTACAGGCGATCCGTCAGGCGCTGGACGCTGCGGGCTTCACCGACACCGCCATCATGTCCTATTCCACCAAATTTGCCTCCTCTTTCTACGGCCCGTTCCGTGAAGCAGCCGGCACGGCGCTGAAAGGCGATCGTAAAACCTATCAGATGAACCCGCTGAACCGCCGCGAAGCGATTCGTGAGTCTCTGCTGGATGAAGCCCAGGGCGCTGACTGCCTGATGGTGAAACCGGCTGGCGCATACCTGGATATCCTGCGCGACATTCGCGAACGCACCGAACTGCCGCTGGGCGCCTACCAGGTGAGCGGCGAGTACGCGATGATCAAATTCGCCGCGCAGGCGGGTGCCATCGACGAAGAGAAAGTGATCCTCGAAAGCCTGGGGGCGATCAAACGCGCGGGCGCGGATCTGATCTTCAGCTATTTCGCGCTGGATCTGGCTGAGAAGAAAATTCTGCGTTAATCCGCTTTAGCGCCGGGTAACGACTTCGCCTTACCCGGCCTGCTCTCTGCACTAATCTTCACCAAACTGCAATACAAACGACATCTCCTCCTTCTACTGTCTGGGCAAGACGGCAGGAGGAGTGATCAATGTTTAGTCTCGACAGCGTTATTGATGACCTTTGGCCTCAGGCGAGGCCCGCACCCTGGCAAAAAAGTCTGTTAAAAAGACTGCTTCACGAAGACGAATTTCAGCAGTTTGCCGCCAGCCACCGTCACCTGAAAGGGCTGGATATGGTGGAGCAGGTTCTGGAACACCTTGATATTCACTGCTCCGTTTCCGCCCGCGATCTCGAACAAATCCCCGAACACGGCCCACTTATTGTGATAGCGAACCACCCCACCGGCACCCTGGATGGGCTGGCGCTGCTGTACGCCGTTTCCCGCGTGCGCCGCGACGTCAGGGTTGTTACCAACAGGATGCTGTCCCACCTTGAGCCCCTCAGTTCATTGTTTATCCCCGTGGATAATATGGGCGGCAGAACCGCAAAAGCCTCGCTGATACTGATGGAGCAGCACCTGCAAAACGCCGGTGTGCTGATCTTCTTTCCGGCGGGTGAAGTTTCCCGCCCAACGCGCAAAGGCATCCGCGATAAAAAATGGCATCCGGGCTTTATCAAGCTGGCCGGCAAATTACGGGTGCCGCTACTTCCGGTACATATCCAGGCGCACAACAGCCTGCTGTTTTATGCCAGCACGCTGGTCTCGCCAACGGTATCCATGCTGCTGCTGATGCAACAGATGTTTCGCCGCCGTCACAGTCAGCTGCCGATCAAAATCGGCCAGCAGATTGCCTGGAATGAGCGGTTTAGTTCTCCCCTTTCATCGCGTGAGATGGCCGAGCAGTGTCGTCAGCACGTGATACGTCTTGGCAAGGGATTGCCTGGCGTCTTTAAAACCCAGTGCGCCATTGCCCGCCCGGAAGACAGGGCCACGCTGAAGCGCGAACTGGCGCAGGCCGAGTGTCTGGGCAAAACCAGCGATGGTAAGGCCATCTATCTTTGGCAGCGCAACGGGCAGGAAGAGGCGCCTCTGCTGCGCGAGCTGGGGCGGCTGCGCGAGATTGCCTTTCGTGCCGTGGAGGAAGGCAGCGGGAAGCGCCGGGATACGGACAGCTACGATGATGACTATCTGCACCTCATTCTGTGGGATGACGATGACCTGGAAATTGTCGGCGCGTACCGCTTTATGCCAACGGCCATGCAGGTGGAAAAGCGCGGCGTCGAGGGGTTGTACAGTTACAGCCTGTTCCACTACGACGAAAAAATGCAGGACATACTGGAGCACGGCATTGAGCTGGGGCGCAGCTTTATACAGCCGCGCTACTGGGGGCGTCGCGGTCTGGACTATCTGTGGTCAGGCATTGGCGCCTATCTGGCACGCTATCCCCATTACCGTTACCTGTTTGGTCCGGTGTCCATCTCCGGCGGCTTACCGCCTGCCGCACGGGATCTGCTGGTGGCGTTTTATCGTCTCTGGTTTCCGGCCAGCCATCCCTTAGCCGCCTCGCGTCAACCCTACCCGGCCTCACTTCCGGACGTGCTGGCACAGTTTGGCGGGGTGGATTACGTGGATGACCTGACAAAGCTGAAATCCCTGCTCGGCAACCTGGGTTGCGGCATCCCGCCGCTCTACAAACAGTATTCCGAGCTATGCGAACCCGGCGGCGTGCAGTTTATCGATTTCGGCAGCGATCCGGCGTTCAATAACTGTATCGACGGGCTGGTGCTGGTGGATCTGTGTTATCTGAAGGCAAACCGCTATCAGCGGTATATAGAAGCACACCTTTAGCTCCGTTGCCCGGTGGCGCTGCGCTTACCGGGCCTACAATTAAACGTAGGCCGGGTAAGGCAACGCCGCCACCCGGCAATCAAGGCGCACGGTAAAACGGCTTATCCCCCAGGATAGTCGCCCGCTGCATAATCCTTCGCTGCGGCAGGTAATCCGCATTGGCGTAATGCTGCGTGACGCGGTTATCCCAGATCGCCAGATCGTTCTCCTGCCAGCGCCAGCGCACCTGGAACTCCGGTTTGGTGATGTGCGCGAACAGGAAGCCGAGCAGCGCCTCACTCTCTTTTTCCGCTACGTCCACGATACGCGTGGTAAACCCTTCATTCACAAACAGCGCCTGCTTTCCGGTCACCGGATGGGTACGCACCACCGGGTGCAGCAGCGGGGGATGTTTTGCGACCGCATCCAGCCAGCGCTGGTGCTCCTCTTCGCTTTTGCGGTACTTGTACTCCGGGAACGATTTTTTGAAGTCATGCTCCGCCCGCAGGCCGCTCAGCAGAGTCTGGAGCGGCGCGGAGAGCGCCTCAAACGCGGCAATCCCGCTGGCCCACAGCGTATCCCCACCCGTCTCCGGCAGCTGTTTTGCTGCCAGAATCGCCCCGGCTGGCGGTGTGTCGATAAAGGTAACGTCCGTGTGCCAGTTGTCATTATCGGGCGGGTTATCGTTATGGGTGTCCAGCACGATAATTTCCTCCACCCCTTCCGCATGCGGGTAGACCGGGTGGATATGCAGGTCGCCAAAACGCAGGGCCAGCGCGCGCTGCTGCTGTGGGGTAATGGCCTGTTCGCGCAGGAACACCACCTGATGACGCAGCACCGCGTGGTACAGCTGCTCAAACTGGTTATCGCTCAGCGGACGGGTTACGTCCAGGCCCGACACCTGCGCGCCAATATATGGCCCCAGCGGGGTAATGGTCAGTCGTTCACTCATTGTATTTCTCCATGCCAGGGCGTCAGGCGACGCTGTAGCGCGCGCAGTCCCAGTTCTAATCCAAAGGCAATCGCGGCGATCACCGCGATCCCTGCCAGTACCACGTCAGTCGCCAGGAACTCTCCCGCCGACTGCACCATAAACCCAAGGCCGCGCGTGGCGGCTATCAGCTCTGCCGCCACCAGCGTAGACCAGCCCACCCCAAGGCCGATGCGCAGCCCGGTCAGTATCTCCGGCAGCGCGCCTGGTAAAATGACGAACAGCAGTATCTGCGCGCGGCTGGCGCCGAGCGACTGCGCCGCACGTATGCGTACCTGCTGCGCACTCTTTACGCCAGCCAGGGCCGACATGGCTACCGGCGCAAATATCGCCAGGTATATCAGTAAGATCTTTGACGTCTCGCCGATGCCAAACCAGATCACCATCAGGGGCAGGTAAGCCAGCGGCGGGACGGGACGGTAAAGCTCTATCAGCGGGTCGAGAATGCCGCGTACCGTCGGGCTCAGTCCCATCGCGATCCCCACCGGAACGCCAATAATGACCGCCGCCAGCAGCGCCACCAGAATACGCATCAGACTGGCGCCTAAATGCTGCCAGAGCGTGGCATCCATAAAGCCCTGCGGCCCGGCGATAGTAATCAGTTTTTCCAGAACCTGGCCTGGCGGGGGCAGAAACAGCGGGCTGACCCACTGCTGCGCGGCAACCGCCCACCATACCGCCAGCAGCACCACCAGCGTGCTGAGGCTTAAGGTGAGCTGGCGAGAGAACGGCCAGCGTAAGGCAAGGCGCGTCCGCCGCGTTTTTTCACTGAAAACAATGCTCATGAGAACGCCTCCCGTTGCTCAAACACGCGGCTTAAGACGTATTCACGCTGTTCAATAAACAGCGGATCGGATTTGATGCTGCGTACCGGCTCTCCCGCCACATAGCGGCGGGCAAACTCAAGCGGCAGGCGCTCCAGCACGCGGCCCGGCCCCGGTGAGAGCAGCACCAGCTCCGTCGCCATAAACACGGCCTCTTCGATATCGTGGGTGATTAACAGCACCTGCTTGCCGGTTTCGTGCCACAGGCGCAGCAGCAGGGTTTGCATCTGCTCGCGGGTGAAGGCATCCAGCGCCCCGAAAGGTTCGTCCAGCAACAGCAGCTGTAGGTTAGCCGCCAGCGCGCGGGCGATCCCGACGCGCTGACGCTGCCCGCCTGAAAGCTGCCAGATAAAGCGTTTTTCAGCTCCCTCCAGCCCGACCTTTTTCAGCATATCGCGCGCCGTACTCAGGCGCTGTTCACGCGCTACACCGGCCAGTTGCAGACCAAACGCAACGTTTTCCTGAACGTTTCGCCACGGGAGTAATCCTTCATTCTGGAAGACCACGCCGCGCTCTGCGCCTGGCCCCGTAACCCGTTTCCCTTCCAGCTGGATCGTGCCGTGCTGATACGGTACAAACCCGGCGATCAGGTTCAGCAGCGTCGTTTTCCCGCAGCCGGACGGCCCCAGCACCACCAGCAGTTCACCGCTGTCCAGCGTCAGGTTGATCTCTTCCAGGGCGGGTTTGCCGCCGTAATCGGCAGACAGGTTTGTAATGTTCAGCATTGCAGCCCCCTTATTTCACAAAGCGATCGGTCACGAACTGGCTGTAATCCGCCGCCACCGCAGGCACTTTGCCCTGCTCTTTCAGGAACGTCGCAGTGTCGACAATCGCTTTGCTCACCGGCCCGTTCAGCTGCTGGACCTGCTGCGCAGGCGTCAGATAGGTGTTGCCTTTTACCAGCCCCGGCACGTCAGCTTCCGGCACGCCGCTCAGACGTGAGAGTTTCTCCAGGTTGGCGGGCTGTTTCAGCCATTCATCCGGGTTGCTGATGTATGGCTGCTGTGCGTCGATGGCGCTTTTGGCGAAGGCTTTCACCACTTCAGGGTGTTTCTCGGCAAAGTCCTTACGTACGACCCAGACGTCAAGGGTTGGCGCGCCCCACTGCCCCACTTTTTCGGAGTCGGTCAGCACGGTGCCCTCTTTTTCCAGCTCGTTGACGGCGGGCGCCCAGACGTATGCTCCATCGATGTCGCCACGCTGCCAGGCGGCAATAATCGCCGGAGGTTGCAGGTTAATGATCTGCACCTGGCCCGGCTTAATGCCCCAGTGTTTCAGCGCTGCCAGCAGGCTGTAATGCGTGGTGGAGATAAACGGCACCGCGATGCGTTTGCCGATCAAATCTTCGGGTTTCGTGATGCTTTTCTTCACCACCAGCGCTTCGGAATTTCCGAGCTGCGACGCCAGCAGGAAGACTTCAATCGGCACCTGCTGGCTGGCGGCCACCGCCAGCGGGCTGGAGCCCAGGTTGCCAATCTGCACGTCGCCCGAGGCTAACGCCCGCACAATCGCCGCGCCGCTGTCGAACTTGCGCCAGTCGACATTCGCCCCGCTCGCTTTGGCAAAGGTGTTATCCGCCTGCGCGACTTTCGCCGGCTCAGCGGAAGTCTGATACGCGACGGTGACGTCCACCGCCTGCGCCTGAAATGCCCACAGCGCCAGTGCGCCGAGTAATGTGATTCGCGATGAAATTGCCATAGTGCCTGCTCCCCTTGTTGTTATAAGGGCAGTATTTCCGGCGCGAGAAATTTGATAAAGGAATAAAAAAGAATCGCTAATGACGATTCGTTTTTAGAAAAAAAGCGGGAAAGGATAGTGAATTTTGTGCGGTTGTTTCGCCGGGTAAGGCGCAGCCGCCACCCGGCAAAGACCTCAGCGCTGAACCGTCAGCGCAGCAATATCCTGCGGCGTGGTGCGACAGCAGCCGCCAATCAGCTTCGCACCGGCATCCAGCCACTGCGGTAAATACCCCGCCAGCGTCTCGCAGGCGTCACCATGGTGATGCCAGGTTTTGCTCACCGCATCATAATGCTCGCCGGAATTCGGATAGACCACCAGCGGCAGCGACGTCAGGCTGTGCAGATGCGTCAGCGCCGCGGTGGTGTTTTCCAGCGCGATACAGTTGATCCCCAGAGCGACAACCTGTGGGTAGCTTTCGAGCGCAGAAACGACATCCCGCAGCGGCGTCCCGTCACTCAGATGCTCGCTGTCACGCAGGGTAAATGAGAACCATGCCCGGGCGCGAGGATACGCCGTCAGCAACGCCGCCAGCGCCTTAATCTCCGGGAAAGAAGGCAGCGTTTCACAGGCCAGCAGATCCGCGCCCGCATCCAGCAGCGCCTCCACGCGGGGACGGTGGAACGCGGTGAACTCTTCAGCGCGACGCACATAATCGCCGCGATATTCAGATCCATCGGCAAGGTACGCGCCGTACGGCCCTACCGACCCCGCCACCAGCAGCGTGCCCGCCTGCGCATTCTCTGCCAGGTACGCTTCCCGCGCTTTGCGTGCCAGCTCTACGCTTTTGCCAATCAACGCCCGGGATTGCGCCTCGTCCAGCCCGCGTGCGGCAAAGCCCGCAGGCGTGGCCTGATAGCTGGCGGTGATCGCCACCTGTGCCCCCGCGCGGTAATAGTCGAGGTGCACGTCCCGGATCAGCTCCGGGTTTTCCATCAGCACTTTGGCCGACCAGAGGCTGTCGGCAAGGTTACAACCGCGCGCTTCCAGCTCCGTTGCCATCGCCCCATCCAGCACGACAAACGGCTGGTTTTCAAGGAGGGCGGTAAGCGGATTATTCTGCGACATGTTCAGGCTCCTGCGTGGTCAGGTTTCGGGTCAGGTAGTACGCGCCATAACACAGGGCGACAAACGGAAGCCCGCAATAAAGGGCAATACGCTGGCTGGGGTCAAACCACAGGCCGACGCAGGCCACCAGACAGAGGATAAAGCCAAGCACGGGCACCAGCGGATACCATGGCGCGCGATACTGCAACGCCGAAAGTGGCTGCCCGGACTGCACGTGACGGCGACGAAACACGAAGTGTGACGCGCAGATGCTGATCCACACCGCCACCACCGCAAAACCGGAAATGGCTGACAGGGCCACAAACACCGTATCCGGCGCGACCACGCTGGAGAACAGCGCCAGCACGCCACCCAGCATGGAAACGGAGAGCGCCGTCAGCGGCACGCCGTTTTTGTTGACGCGGGCAAAGCAGCGCGGCAGCGTTTTCTCGTTAGACAGAGACCACAGCATACGGCCAGAGGCGTACAGACCCGAGTTCGCCGCCGAGAGGATCGCCGTCAGGATCACGAAGTTAAAGATATCCGCCGCATACGGAATGCCGACCTTTTCAAACACCAGCACGAACGGGCTTTTCTCCACGCCAGCCTGCTGCATCGGGATCAGCGCCGCCAGCACAAACACGGTGCCAATAAAGAAGATGATGAGCCGGGCGATGGTGGTGCGAATAGCAACCGGAATAACCTTGTGTGGGTTTTCCGTTTCTCCTGCCGCGATGCCGATAAGCTCCGTTCCGGAGAAGGCAAAGTTGACCGCCACCATGGTCATCAGGATCGGCAGACCGCCGTGCGGGAACCAGCCTTCGGCAGTAAGGTTGCTTAAGCCCGGCGCCGGTGAACCGTCCTGCATCGGGATAAAACCGAAGATCGCCGCCCCGCCGAGAATAATGAAGGCGATGATGGTGATGACTTTCACCAGCGAGAACCAGAATTCCCCTTCGGCGAAGAAGCGCGTGGAAATGACGTTAAGAGCAAAAATCACCACGCAAAAGACGACGCACCACGTCCAGACGGGAACCTGCGGGAACCAGTACTGCATACAGAACCCGGCTGCGGTAAAGCTCGATCCCAGCGCCACTGTCCACGTAAGCCAGTAGAGCCACGCCACGGTATACCCTGTCGCCGGGCCGAGATAACGAGCGGCGTAGACGTGGAACGCGCCGGTTTCCGGCATCGCCACGGAAAGTTCCCCCAGGCATTGCATAACCAGCCAGACCACCAGCGCACCAATAAGATACGCCAGCAGCGTGCCCGCCGCGCCGGTTGTCGAAATGATGTATCCGGTATTGAAGAATAACCCTGTGCCGATAACGCCCCCCAGCGAGAGCATAATCAGGTGACGGGTTTTCATGGTGCGCTTAAGCTGCCCGTTTTGTTGTTCTGATTGCATATTACCTTCTAAACGTATGGACATCTAAACATCCAAAGAAGGGTGTTATACCGCGATTGTTAACAAAAAGCCACCCGGCACGACTTCGGCGCAATTATTGGTAAATCTTTAAATCAGTTCTATAGTCGACACAGTTTCTTCTTCACCAGGACTCACTATGCGATTTAACGGACTGACCAAAGGTTTCTTTATTCTCATCCTGGCCCTTGTTACCTGGGCTTTCTTTGACGTGCTGTCTCCCTATTTCTCGGCGATTCTGTGGGCCGCTATCCTGACCATCATTTTCAACCCGGTGAAAAACAAACTGCGTACCGCGCTGGGCGATCGCAACGGGCTGGCTTCCCTCCTTACACTCGGCATTATCTGCCTGATCGTGTTTATTCCGTTGATGGTGATCCTTTCCTCGCTCGCGGTAGAACTGAACATGGTTTACACCAAGCTGCAACAGAACAACACGCAGTTCCCGGAAGTCATCGCCGGTATCTTCAACCGCCTGCCGGACTGGGCCAGCGGCTTCCTGGCGGATCACAACCTGACCAACGCCGCGCAGATCCAGAAGAAGCTCTCCGATGTCGCGTTACAGGGCGGGCAGTATCTGGCGGGAAGCGCGTTCCTGATTGGTAAAGGGACGTTCGGCTTTGCTATTAGCTTCGGCATTATGCTGTACCTGCTGTTTTTCCTGCTCAAAGACGGGCCCTATCTGGTGCGCCAGATCCTCGACTCGCTGCCGCTGTCTGACTTCGCCAAACAGCACCTGTTCGCTAAGTTTGTCGGCGTCTCGCGAGCCACTGTAAAAGGTACGGCGGTCGTGGCAGTGGTTCAGGGTACGCTTGGCGGTATCGCCTTTGCCATCGTCGGTATTGACGGTAGCGTACTCTGGGGAGCGCTGATGGCGTTCCTCTCCCTGGTGCCCGCCGTCGGCTCGGCAATTGTCTGGGTTCCCGCCGCCATCTTCCTGTTTGCCACTCACCAGCTGTGGCAGGGTCTGTTCATTGTGGGCTTCTTTGTCATTATCGTCGGGCTGGTGGACAACCTTTTACGTCCGCTGCTGGTGGGCAAAGACACCAAAATGCCGGACTACCTGATACTGATCACCACGCTCGGCGGTATGGAGCTGTACGGCATTAACGGCTTTGTGATTGGGCCGCTGATTGCCGCCCTGTTTATCGCCTGCTGGAACCTCTTCTCTGGCCGCGACCACGCAGGCAACGCCGAAGAGCTGGACGCAGACTTTATCGAAGAGGGAAAAAATCATCCGGACCTCTAACGAAACGCGTTTGGACAGGCGGCCCGGTGCCGCCTTTTTTTTCGCGTTAAATCAGGGGTTTTCTATAATCTGAAATGAACGCTCTTCCACATTTGTCGTAGAAGGATCCAACAGGTGCGAATCGCCACGATCACAAACTGGGCTTATGGTGTCACGGTGTGCCTGACCATTGCCTCCGGCATCGTCATGCTGATGGCTTCCCATGCCGACAACGTAGAGCGTCAGGCTGTTAAGCAACGACAAATTTTTGACCAGCTTACGGAAGAGATTGAAGCAGAAACCTGGATGCTCTCCGATTTAGCGCGCCTTTACGCCATCAAAAAAGAGCCCGATGTGCTGAAAGCGTACCAGGCGAAAGAAGGTGAACTGAAGAATATTGAACACAAAGTGGGACAGTTAAAAGATACGGGCGCAACGGGCGAAGAGCTGGCGCTGCTGTATGAAGGGCTGAAGATTGTTGATGGCCTACAGGATGAACAGCAGGCAGCAATTGCCAGCGTCGCCCGGGGTGAGGAACAACAGGCCATTGCGTTACTCTTCGGCAAAATCTACGAACTTGAAACGGAACGCGCCCAGAGCAAGATTGACCATTTTCGTATGCTGCTGGATAAGCGCATTATTGCCGATGTCCAGGCGGCGACCAACACGTCGAAAACGCTGCGTACCGCCTCAGAGGTGATGGTCGGCCTGACCGCCCTGCTCTTCTTATTCGTGATGGGCTTTATTCTCAAGCACCGCGTGCTGCGCCCGGTAGTGCGCCTCAGCGATGTGGTTCACCGCCTGGCCTCACAGGATTACGGCGTCGAAACGCCCAATTTCAACCAGGTCGATGAGATAGGCGATATGGCGCAGGCCATTCGCATTTTCCGCGAGAACGGGCTGGCAAGGCAGCGGCTTGAAAAAGAACGCGACGCAGACTGGGCCATCCGCGAGCTGCTCGCGCGAATGACCCAGCGCTTGCAGGGATGCGAGAACGTCAGCGACGTGATTGAGGTGGCAGAGTTGTTTGCTCCCAACATTGCGCCGGGTGTCGCCGGACGTCTGTATATTCTGGATCGAAACCCGTGGGAGATGCGCTGTGCGGCGGAATGGTTATCTCCACAGGGAGAAAAAAATGCTTTCCACCCCGATCAATGCTGGGCCATACGCCGTGGTCAGAGCCACCCACCGGTCAACGGCGAGCCGGATATCGGTTGCCAGCATCTGCCTGAATCACAAAAAGACAGTTCACTGTGCGTGCCGCTCATTGCGCAGGGGGAAGCCATTGGTTTGCTGTCGTTTCAGAACATCACGCCTGAAACAGCGCCGTCCCGCGCATATCTCGAATTAATGGCGGAAGCCCTGGGTCTGGCGCTGGCCAACCAGCGTCTGCGCGATGCCCTGCTGGAAAAAGCGCTATTCGACCCGCTCACCGGCTTGCGTAACCGCCACCACCTGGAAGATACCCTGCGCACTCAGATAGCTCAGGCAATGCGCAATGATGAGCCGGTGAGCTGCATGATGATCGACATCGATCACTTTAAAAGCATTAACGATCGCTTCGGCCATGAGGCTGGCGATCATGTGATAAAGAGCGTGGCGACAATTGTTCAGCGTGCCGTGCACGATGCCGGCCTGGCCTTCCGCTTTGGTGGCGAAGAGTTTCTGGTGCTGCTAACGGGTGCGGATGAGGAAGCGGCTCACGCCTGCGCAACTGAGATTTATAACGGCGTCCATACGCTGTCGCTGCGCTATGGGCTTGCTGAGATTGGCCCAGTGGATGTGTCGATCGGGATCGCCAGTTACCCGCAGCACGCCCAAAGCGACGACCTGCTGCGCGCGGCAGACGTGGCGCTTTACCGGGCGAAAGAGCTGGGGCGCTCGCGGATCGTCAGTTTCAGTATGCTGGAGACGGGTTAACCGAAACTCAGTGCAAATGACGTCAGAGGTACGCGCACTCTCTTATTCCCTCACATTGAGGGTGCGTTATCATTCTTTGTACAAATAAATTCATCTTAACGATGCCACCATTGATAAAAAATGGGGGTGCGTAAATATATCAATAAATCAAAGCGATCATTTTTTAAACCCGGGTGGCTAATTACACTGAGTTTTAATGTTTTAAAAAACGTAAGCTCCAGCCAGAGGTCTGCAATCACGGGGCAAACAACGATTATCCATTTGATTTTAATACATTTAATGAAGTATCGTTTGCAAAAAGCCGTGGCGTTCAACAAAATAGACAAACTTATAGGATAATTAACTTATAATTCTTATACTTCTGTTAAAAAGAGGAGGCCAATATGCGAATAATCCTAATGCTGTGCTGCTTTTTGGTACAAAGTTTAAGCTGGGCTGGCGAACTGCCAAAGCCTGTGGGCAAACCCATCTTAACAATTACCGGTAATATAGAAAATACGAACGAAAATGGAAAAGCCGTTTTTGATATTGCCAGCCTGGAAAAACTGGGGATGGTGAGTTTCCAGACGACCTCTCCCTGGTATAATGGCCGCACGAAGTTTGAGGGTATCCCGATGCGCAAACTCATGGAGTATGTGGGTGCTAAGGGTTCTGTTCTGAATGTGGTTGCACTCAATGATTATACTACCGTCATCCCTCTCAGCGACTTCCAGAAATACAACGCCATCCTGGCGTTAAAGGTCAATGGCGAATATATGCGCATCCGCGATAAAGGTCCGTCATTCATCGTCTACCCTTATGACAGTCTTCCTGAACTCAATAATCAGATTTATTACTCGCGATCGGCCTGGCAGGTCAGCAAAATGAAGATTGAATAGTAGTTCAGGAGAACATAATGAACAGGATACTGGTTGGTATCATTTTTTCTCTTTTTATCACTACGGGATATATAGCCTTTCTTGTCTACGACCGTCAGCAGGAGTTGCAAAAATTGACTCACTACACTGAGTCCTGGTCTGTAGCCCAACTGGTATCTGAATATTACCGATTTGAATCATGGATTGGACTGTACGCAACCGAGACTGATGACGTTACGGTAGACCAGGTTCGCATGCGCCTGGAAATCATGCTGAGCCAGAATGATTTATTGAAAGAGGGCGGCCTGGGTCGTTATATAAACAGCGCGAAAGCGCATCAGGCGCTCGCCTTACGCCTGGAAAATATACTGAACTATCTGGATGGTCATCTTGAGAAAATGAGCCGTTCAGAGTTAAAGCTCTATCTGAAAAATATGCATTTACTGGATGCACCGCTAAGCCAGCTTTCATCAACGGCTTTAACAAAAGATGTTAATACAATCAATGAAACTAACCTAAAAATACAGGTTCTATATTATATTTATTCAGCACTTTCGCTGTTACTGGTTATTTTAAGCTTCATACTGGGCTTTTTGATTATCTATCAAAATAAAAACATTCTCAAAGCACATACACAGGTTAAAACTCTGGCTGAAGAACTTCAGCTGTCCAAAGAAACCCTGCAAATCCAGAATACAAAACTGGAATACGATGTTTATCATGACTCCCTTACCGGCATGAAAAACCGTCTTTTCTTCTGGGATGATCTCAATAAACTTAATCTACAGGCTGAGGAAAAACATATTTCGGTCACGGTGATGTTATTCGATTTAGACCGGTTCAAAGAGGTGAATGATACCTACGGTCATGATGCTGGCGATTTACTGTTACGTGAGGTATCCACGCGCCTTAACGCTTTGAGCCGCTTTTCAGAGACATTTTATCGTTTGGGCGGCGACGAATTTGCGTTTCTCTCCAGTGGCTTAACCGAAGCCGCAGCCGTTTCACGCGCGCGAGAAATCAGTGATAGCATCAGCAAGCCCTATACAATTAATAATCAACTTATAAAAATAGCCACCTGTGTGGGTATTGTTTTATCGGATAACGAACGACGTTCAGATTACCTTTATAAATTTGCCGATCTGGCGCTCTATGAAGCCAAGAAAGAAGGTTCTCAGCAAATCAAAGTCTTCCGCCAGCGAATGCTACAGAAGTTGCAGGAAAGCAGAACCCTTGAAAATGATATGGCAAGAGCAATAGAGAATGATGAGTTTATTGTTTATTACCAGCCTATTGTGAATTCCGTCAGCAAGGAAATTTACGGCTATGAAGCGCTTATTCGCTGGATGCACCCCGTCAAGGGGATGCTCTCCCCGGATAGCTTTATTTTCGCCGCTGAAAAAACAGGCATGATCAACGAGATAGGTAAAACTGTACTTAAACTGGCCTGTAGGGAAGCGGTCTCATGGGCTGTTCCGGCCAGGATCTCCGTCAACGTCTCGCCTGTTCAGTTAGGCAGCAAATCATTTATTAATACGGTGCAGTCCGTTCTGGCTGAGACCGGGCTCCCGGCTAACCGTCTTGAGTTAGAGGTCACAGAGTCTTCCCTCTTCAGTGACAGAAATAACCCCATTGCGATCCTCAAAAAACTACGCTCACTGGGCGTAAGAATTTCTATTGATGATTTTGGCACGGGTTATTCGTCGCTCTCCAGACTCAGCGAACTGAATTTTGATAAAATCAAGATCGATAAATCTTTTGTCAATCCGATATCTACGCAGGAAGATGCGCTTAATATTGTGAAGCTGATTACCGGTATGGCTAAAAGCCTTAATATGGGCGTTATTGCCGAGGGCGTTGAGACCGAAGAGCAGCTTGAGCGGCTTCAGGCTCTGGGTTGCGAGCTTGTGCAGGGATATCTTTTCAGCAAACCACAGCCTCAGGTCGACAGCAAAATTAAGAGCGGCCAGGAATGATCCCCTCTCCTCAGCCCGATACCAACCGGGATCACATTTTTCACCCCTGGGTATTCACTGACAATAACCAGGTGTTATCATTCACCCCGTAAATACCTATCAACTCAAACCGAGGCTTTGATGCTGGAGAATGTAATCATCCGATAATCAGCTTCCCGACCTTTCCAGGCCGGACTGATTATCAATGCGCCGAAATCGTATGCGGACACCGCTGTGTGTTTGCACGTTTTGCACATGATGATTAAACAGGTTTTCCAGTATGAATTTATCCCGTCAGGAACAACGTACCTTACACGTTCTCGCCAAAGGTGGCCGTATTGTGCACGTCCGCGATAACTCTGGCCGCGTCACCGCCATTGAATGCTATAGCCGCGAAGGGCTACTGCTGGCTGACTGCACGCTCGCCGTTTTCAAAAAGCTCAAAACCAAAAAGCTGATCAAATCCGTTAACGGTCAGCCCTACCGCATTAACACCACCGGGCTGAACAACGTTCGCGCTCAGCCTGATAATCGTTAAGGAGAGGATGATGGATATCCCACGTATTTTTACTGTTAGCGAAAGCGAACACCGCATTCATAACCCCTTTACGCCAGAGAAGTACGCGACGCTGGGCCGCGTGTTACGCATGAAGCCAGGCACACGCATTCTCGATCTCGGCAGCGGCTCGGGAGAGATGCTTTGTACCTGGGCTAGGGATCACGCCATTACCGGTGTCGGTATCGATATGAGCCCGCTCTTCACCGCGCAGGCCACGCGGCGCGCAGAGGAACTCGGCGTCAGCGAACGCGTCCATTTCATTCATAACGACGCGGCCGGCTACGTCGCAAATGAAAAATGTGACGTGGCGGCCTGCGTTGGCGCAACCTGGATTGCGGGTGGCGTAGCCGGGACGATGGATCTGCTGGCAAAAAGCCTCAAGCCCGGGGGAATAATGCTCATCGGCGAACCGTACTGGCGTCAGGTACCTGCGACGGAGGAGACAGCCCAGGCCTGCGGCGTCTCGTCGATTGCAGACTTTCTCACTCTGCCCGGTCTGGTCGCGTCTTTCGATCAACAGGGCTATGACCTGGTTGAAATGGTGCTGGCTGATCAGGAAGGCTGGGACAGGTACGAAGCCGCAAAATGGATGACCATGCGGCGCTGGCTGGAGGAAAACCCAGACGATGACTTCGCGCAGGAGGTTCGGGCGGAGCTGACGATAGCGCCTGAACGTCATGTGACGTACACGCGGGAGTACTTTGGCTGGGGAGTGTTTGCGTTAATGGCGCGATAACATGGCGCTGGCGGTATAGCCTTTAGGGTTATGCCGCCGATCAACTTCTTTGAGGTACAAAACGATTGCGCGAAAATGTGCAGCCAATGGCAATATTTGCTGCCATGGTCTGAGAACGAGATTTACTGGAATGCAGGGTAACTTTTTGATTTAGATGGGATAATAGGAACAAACAACAACTATAACCAGTTGATATCATTTACATTTATCGTGAAAGCTTAAAAATATGCCCCCGTAAATGCCCCCACTGGCTCGCTCTTTTCACGAAACCATAGATGTGCTCCATGAGCTAACTTGTGCGAATTTTGCCAAGGCTACGTAAAACGTAGCCATAAAATAATCTAAGAGTGACTTTAAACAGTGAGTTGCTAATGATGACTAATATTAGTAGCCTGCATCTTTAACATCTGTTTCAATATCCTTAACCTGTTTAGCTATTCTTTTATTAAAATTATACTCAATTTCTTCATCTGTTAAGTTTTCAGTACTTTTATTAAAATAATGATTTAATACATATGCCTTTTGTTCTAGATTATATTTATCAAAATTAGGAACATATTTGGTTTCGCGTCTTTTATGTTTAATTTGATAGTGCGCCCTTACAAATGATTTTAATTGCAAGTTAACATTATATCGTTTACAGAGCCTAGCAATGAAATCATCTAGAGAATGAAGCAACGTTATATCGTTAATTTCCGAAAAAAAGTATAACCATCCCTTTGATTTTGATTGGAATACACAACCAGTAATCCTCAGATTTATACGCCACGTTAAAAACTCTTGACTTTTAATACTGGAGTGTTTAAACCCTGTAAAAATCGATAAAAGAGATTGTCGTAAGTTATCAACAGATCCATCACGTGCTGAAACCTTACCTCCCTCGCTAAAATAATATCCTAAGTAACCAAACTTACTTTCGGTTAACAAACCCATACTAGATTTCTCAGGATTCTTAATTGGATCATAAATTTTAAGTCCTAGCCTTCTGAACTTTACAAGAACACTTTCTATCAAAGATTCTGCCTTATCTGAACGACAAAGGATCATTAAGTCATCAACATATCGGAAGTATGATACATCATCCCTTGATGCAAAGTGTTTATCAATATTCATCAAGTATATTGCAGCCAATATATTCGAAATTGATAATCCTTGAGGTACGCCACATTCATTAGCTTTATCACTTGCATTAGGCTTAGAAACCGTTGGTGAGCTAATTGCTTTACCTATTAGAGATAATATATTTTCATCTCTAATTTTTGCTCTAAGTCTCGATATTAACTTGTTATGCCGTATTGACGGATAAAAATTCGCCACATCAAACTTCATAAAATAATCATACTGCTTACTCAAAATAATATTATTAACTTTTACCACCATATTCTGTGGTAACTCAAAATTTAAATCAAATGCATAAACCTCTTGCAAGAAATCACAAATAGCTCTTAAGGCGATTCGGTCCCTGATTGTTGGTATTGAAATTTCCCTTGGCGCCTTACCTTTACCTTTACTTATAAGCTTTAGTTTATATTTATTAAAGCGATAAGTACCAGCTAAACACTTTCTTCTAATTGTTTCTATTTCGTGATCATGAAAGCGCCAAAAGACTTCATGAGACATATTATCGATACCTGTTGCCGCAGATAACAAAACCACTTCTTTGTAAATTCTTTTTAAATTAGATGATTGAAAATGCTTGAGAAATATATCATGTGCACTCATTAGACTGCTCTCAATGAAAACAAGATAATAAAAGGAAAAAGAAACAAAAACAAAAATGATGCTACATTTCGAAGAAAAAGTATGGCTATCATGAAGAAATGGATAAAAGTAGGTTTTTTCGTTAAAAGGCTTTTATCATTCGTATTAAAATATTCGTCGACTATGGCTTTTGCAAAATCTTTTTCTAAATGGTTTTCTGACGAACCTAACACTGCTTGATATTCTTTATCTAATTCGGAAGGATTTGTTGGGGAAAGTGATGCGGTATGTATTACACTCAGTCGCTCGTAACATTGTTTAATTAATAATGCACGGCCTTTAAAATTCATATTATTGATAAAAAGAGTCAACACTAAAATTAGCACTGACAAAGAAACCATTATCGCTGCTTCTTCTATCTTTTGAGCGGGTTTTACTAAGGTATAAATAGAATAACATACTAGAAAAGTTGAATACCAAAGCAAAAGAAGTTGAGAATAGTAATCAAAATTAAGTAGGCGTCGCTCAGCTTTAATTTTCGCTTTTCTTGTCCACCATATTTTATCAGATAAATCGCTCATCATATAATCCCTAATTAATGTGAGGCGCCGAAGGTAGTAATAAGTAACGCCTGTAAACAGACTAGTCAGACTAGAGGCAAAGCCTCCCAAAATTAGTTGCACCCATTTGGTATGGATGATCGCAGGTGAATCACCTACGATACGCCTCACAGGAAATGTACTACTTTTCATTACAAAAAAAAACTTCAAACGACCAAAATCGCACTACACCGCACCCGCCTGCGGTTTTCAGATCGCAAAAATTTTTCAGTTGGGATTTTTTACAAATGATAGCGCCAGACCGCGCCACAACTGGGGATTTACAGCGAGCAGAGAACTGAAAAGAGTGAAAAGAATTTCAGCTTTTTTCAGTTTAGCTTTACTCCAAAATCGTAAGCACTTGACTTAAGCTATTGAAAGTAAAGGGATATAAAATTTTAGGTGAGATTTTTCATGATAACTGACGGCACACTTTAAAGTTAACAAACTGATTCTTATAGACATTTTTTCTTAAGCAGCTGAAATTTAATGAACCGAAGCCGGGAAAATTTTAGTTACTCCCGGCGAACCGTTCAGTGACTCTCTTTGGCTGCCATCAGGAGTTCTAATGCTTTTTGTCGCTCGTCCGGTGGCAGGGCATCCATTAGCTCTTTAATTCGTCCCTGGCCGCGCAAAGCGCTGGGACTAATCGTGTGTGAGAAGGAAACGTTCATCACAAACGTGTGCCCACACTCTACATTTGAGCAATAACAGTACACATCTGATAATTTGGGGTGCTTTCGGTTTGTTTTCCTCACCGTTGCCGCAGACATACACTCCGGGCAGTAAATTTTCATCACTCGCATAGCTAAACCTCTGTTGCCTGCCAGAAGAAGGGATTTTGGTTCCCTCCCTCTTGTTCTGAACGTGTAACACTGGTAACACGTGTAACATCTTTGATTTAATTGAAATTAATCTGTTACCAGTGAGCCAAATAAAGAGGTAACGCGTGGTAACACACTGATTTTTGTTACCACTGTTACCAGTGGATATTTCTGACTGGTAACAGTGGCAAGCCTCGTCATTACTGCCTGTTACCTCTGTTACCAGTGTTACCTCATAAAAATAAGACTCACGCGATAACTATTCGGGATCGGCGCTACCCAGTACTTGCGTATTAAACTGGTAAACGCGCTTAAGCCCTATTTCTGGCAGGCGAACGCTGTTTTGCGTTCTCCCGTCCTCTCCGGCTTTCAGCCAGCCCGCCTCAACACACAATCTGGCCACCTTTCGTGAATCGAACCCTTTACAAATTTCTTTCCAGCCAGATGGCAATACGTAGAAGGTCACAGTGGATTCTGTCACGTTGTCGCCCTTGTCCACTTTCCTGAACCCCATCATCGACAGTGGGCGGTTCCTGTCGTCGTGCCAGTCAGCAAAGCGGCTGAACTGGTTACGTGTCATATAATCCCTGACCTGCTCCAGTGCGGTTTTATCCTCCTGGTTCGCGGTATGCCCTCGATCAGCCATCCATGAGGCCAGGCAACACTCAGCAGCCCTGAACGCCTCACCTTCAGGCCATCCGGTTATCCCGGCTTGTGTGGCAAGTTCTCCAGCCATAGCAACCAGCGCAAAACGGGTAACGGCACGCCCAACTTGGTTTCCAGCATCCGCTGGGGTCAGCCTGCGGGTGTAGTCCTTCAGCAGCGCTTTCGCCTGGCTGGTCAGTTCCGGGAGATCGGCTGTCAGACAATGCAGCCAGTCGCGGAAGGGTGAGCCATGATAATGAATAACGGCGTGTTCCAGATGCTCCGCCAGCGCTTTACCACCACTAAAGCCATGCAGCTCCTCAAATACGCCATGCTTGCCCGAATCACTCGGGATCTGGATCATGCGTACTTCTACCCCGGCGTAAGTTCGCTCTCCGGCATTGGCGGCGTGCTCGACCAGTGACAGCTCCCCCGTCGATAGAAACAACAAATTCCAGCGGTTTGTTTCCCGTACCGAACCATCAGTTCGGGCGCGGGCTTTGCCCTGGCCGTTTGCCAGCATGTAGGCAATATTCCCCGCCTCTCTGCCATCCACCTCCCGGATCTCATCAAGCATCAGTGTGGCATCATTGCGGCGGCTTGCCGTTCCTTCCAGCGCGTTCCCGGTAGCACGCCATGTATGCCAGAAATCCGTACCACCGCACACCGAAGCAGCCACTTTCATGGTCGTGGTTTTACCGTCTGTAGATTCACCTTTCAGGTGATAACCGCCGCCACCTATGCCAACCAGCTTCAAAAGCGGCGCGGCGAATGCCAGGCTTACGGCAAAGGCCAGTCGGGCATTATTGACGCAATAGCGACCTATATTTTCCCGCCATTCTTCCGTGGTGCCCGTAACACGAAAATCACGCCCCTGAACACTGGAAGTCTGGAGAATGACAGATTGTGACTCTTTGCCGATCACTTCATCCTGAAGAACATAAACCCCGCCATGCCAGCCTGTTTTATTTACGCAGGTCACTTTTCTGTCGGGCTTGCACAGGGAGATGTATTCCATCAGGTGTGCTCTGGCCATCCCGTTGATATTGATATAAGAAAGCCCATTGACCAGCAGTACGCGCCGCAGTTCCTCTCCGCTACCATCCAGCATTTCCATCGGCATTGCCCATTTTCGGCTCATACCGTTGGTGTCCTCCCATTCCAGCAGTCGGCCATAGTTACTGCCGTCAGCATCGCTGGTGATAGCTGTCACACGCAGCGGGCTGCAAATCTTGATATTGCGGATCTCAGTGTCACCATCTGATTTGTTCACCAGCTTGTCGTACCACAAATATTCTTTCGTGAGCCTGAACCCCTGCGGCAATCTGGTTTGCCCTTTTCCGTGTAATGTCATTTCCTCCCGGAAGGCTTCACGCGCCCTTTCCTTCCCGGTTTCCTGGCGATAATCATCCCAGTCGGCTTTATGACGTACCGGAGGCAGCGTTACCCAACCATCTACGGCTTTCGCCGCTTTTTCAGCCCATATCCGGCCAGTGTTCTCTTTCCCGTCAACAAGATCGTTATCTCCAGCCAGGATAATCCGGGTGTCAGGCCATCGAATGCGGATTTGCTCTGCGACCTTTACCAAATTTGTGGCCGCAATAGCTGCAACGATCCAGCCGTCAGCCAGGAGGCTGACCGTCAACGCAGTGGCATATCCTTCAGTGATAATGACCTGTTCCGGAGCATCAGACGGAACATCAGCCACGGCAATAAAAGCACCTGACAGCTGACTGCCGGGTAAAAGACTTTTATCACCATCAGAGTTAATAAGCTGGCCGCCTGTAACATTCCCGGTAATGTCAGTTAAGGGCAGCAGCAGCGACCCGGCTGGAAAAGACATCCCCGCCAGATTGATGGTGGCAGTAAGAAGCGGTAAAGAGTAACCCTGTAATCCCTTTCCGGTCAGATAGGCTGATTCACCGTTTTGAGACAGCTTTTTAAGTTTCTGATAGCGGTCTGCCCCGGTCTCGTTTCCCCCCGTCTTTTTCCTGGCTGGCATAGCGGGTTTATCCTGTACTTCAGGCAATGCCAGAACCTCACAGACCATTCCCGCGACCTCCTTCACTGAGCGTCCAGTCACCAGACGGACTAAATCAAGGCCATCGCCATTGCCGCACTGATTACAGAACCATGTTCCGCGCCCCTCTTTGTCATCAAGACGAAAGCGATCTTTTCCGCCGCAGGCCGGACAGGCACCGTGGCGTCGGGCGGAAGGAACATTAATCCCTAACGCGGAAAGGATATGTGGCCAGCGCCCGTTTGCTGCCCCCGAAACCGCAGATACAGACTGAACTTTCATAGCAGTACCTCCCCGACTCCCGCAGTGGTAATGCTGAAACCCGGAGGTACTTCTCCATCGGGCGCACCGAAAACGATGTCCCGGTACACTTCACGTAGCTCAGAGACACCAAATGCGGAAAGGCGAATATTTTCAGCCATGTAACCGGGTGACAGCATTCGCTCCAGAACGTCACACGCCAGACGATGCCCCTCTTCCTGGCCGAATTCGTTAATCCATGGCGCTTCAATATGATAAAGAATATTCATGGCCACGCGATTAGGTGTAAGCTCGATACGCTCGCCATCCTCGATATACACAGCCTCCCCATTAATTCGCACCATCAGGGAAATATAGGCATCAGCAATGCAGGAACGCAGAAATGCCGCCCGAAACTCAGGTGAATGGACTACGAGATTAGCGTTCATGCTTTTCTCCTTTAATGGTACTGGTTTCTCTCACCACACCCTCCAGCTGTTCTGCAATACAGGCCATGATTGCTGCGGCTCCCTCAGCAGAAACTGTTCTCTGCCCACTCATCGCAGGAAATGACAGAACTTCGGCCAGGAACTCGCTCGCCAGCGCAGCCCGTAAAAGACGGTTCTCGCCTGCTTCAGTCAAGGTGCAACCGTGGTTAGGGATGGGTAAATGACTCATGCGCTCACCTCCCCGAGTTTGTTCATCGGAATACGTGCGGCGAAGCTCAGTACAAAATCGGCAACGAGTTTCATGCGGGCAGCACGCTCGCAGGTTGCAACAGTACGCACAGCGAATGGACGCGCGGCATAATCAGTACGGCGCACTGCGAGAAAAACAAAGGTAAATTCTGGATGTGACAATGTAGGGATCGAAGCCATGGCGGCAATCTCCTTCAGATAGCGGTTAACGCTACCACCGGAGTTTCCACGCCCACTGGTGGTAGCCCAGACGGGGGTGGAAATACCGGCTCTGAAGGATACCGGCCTGACCGAAGTCAGCCCCGCCTGAGCCACCATTACTCGATAGCTACAACGGCAAAGAAACCGCTGTAAAAGCAATAGGTGTGCAAAGACACGGACACAAAAAAAGACGCGTGGCGCGTCTGGTGTCGCCTTCAGATTACACGGGTTTCCACGCCCGGTTGCCGATTTTGCGGCAACGGTGCGAATATAGCCCGAGCAATTGGCAAGGCGCAAGAAATTTATAACCGAATTTAGTTTATTGAACATCCATCTAAATCCTGACATGCTTAAGCCTCAGTTTGAAGTTGAGTTTTTCATTTTTCCTACGCTGTGAAACAGACCCGCTAATAAGCGGGTCTTTTTATTTCTTCAGCATCAGTCGGAGAAAGTTACAGCGCTCTCATCCACAGCGGCATAAAGCTCAGGCTCCCCCAGCGCATAGCCTTCATTGCGAAGATAAGAATTAACGTATTCACTTTTCTCATCATCAAACTCAGCCCGGAATGATCGGGTTCGGGACTGGGTATAAATGTGCAGATTATCCAGCGTAGTGACCGCAAGACGTTTTCCCGGCATGAACGGCGGGATAAAAGCAAACCGTCCGGCAACCGAACTGACTGCCATTTGCGCAGCATCCACATCAGCCGGGCGATCAGCCGCGTTGAAGAGCTTAAGTCGCTGTTTAGCAGCAAGCTCGGCACCCACGAGAACCACCAAGCGTGGATCTTCACGATAAGGTTCGGCAATCAGCTCTGTAATGAGGTGATTAGCAAGCAGGTCGAGATTCTTCCATTCCCCGGTTTCACCGAGGGTTACAGGAGTAGTTAAGACTTGTTGACCACCCTGATAGTTTTTTGCCAGCGCATGCCACCCGATATTTACGTCTTCACCTTTTTTATTCATCTCTGGATCAGTCGTATCGGCAATTGACTCTCCATTAAAACCAACCCGCAACATATCAAGTGCATAAGCCTGACTAAAAAACGTACTGACCGATTTATCAAATTCGCCCTGAGCACCTGTATGATAAATATGTGACATATCTAAATAGCTGATTCGTGCACATGTGTCAGTTTCGGACAGAAAAAATTCAGTGCCATTTATCGCTAACATCTTATGGAATCTGCCACCGTGAACTCGTCCTGTATGTAACTCGCTGGCTCCAATATTAATGGCATTACCTGAAATAGCATTAACGTCACGCAAAGTAATATTATTGATTAACCAACCAGACTCAAGAATTGAGCTTCGCAAAATATTTTCAGTTGGTTTGCTTAATGAAAATCGTCTATTTGAAGATTCCTGGTAATTTGTACCAGATACGAATTTACTGTGATAACGGCGTGCAGCGTCCGGCCTTTCGGCTTTGAATGCGTACATGATTTATCCTTTTATTATTTACGAAATATTTTTTTCTTGTATTCAGAGAGCTGATTATATTTCACAGCATGCTCTGCATATTCACGATCGCTTACTACGGAGCGAAGAATGGCATTTTCAGCGCGATAGTACTCCCGATAGGCCATAGTTCGACTTATCCCACCTCTTTCCAGTTCGTAACGGTCATTTGGGTATGCACAACATTTAAGAATGTGCTCAACTGCATTATCCAGTGCACATAGAGCATCCAAGATAAATCTCACATCCCGAACTAAAGTCGCATCGTTTAAAACGTTAATAAACTCAGCGGGAGAAGTTAACGGTCTGGAAAAAGAGTTAAGATATTTTTTACTAATGTTCTTCCCGATATGTTCAGCCTCTTCAAGTAACAAACTTCCGAATCCTCTGAAGAGACTTACCCGCGTTTGCTGCTCTTTCTGTCGTAAAAATGCAGAATTGTACTGTCGTTCATAGGCATCACGCGCCCCTTTCACGGCATTTTTGTTTTTTACTTCAGAAACTGTTCTGGAGTTAACATTCAACCCTGCATTTTTTAATGCGTACTCGGCAGAGCTAACATCCTTTTGTCGGAAGGATAACTCTTCTTCTTCACGCTGACATAGCACCTCAAGTCGACTCATTAAGAGATTGATTTCATCGGCAGTCGCTTCCGTATCGGGGATTGTTAGCCCTGTTAAAGAACGTAATTCCTCTCCTTTATGACGCAGTTTATTTAACGTAAAGATCTCGATGATTCTTATTATACATGCAGAATCACCATATCCTTCATTGAAGATACTGACCTTATAAGTATCTAATACCGTAACTTGTTCGCATTTAAGAGAAGGATAAAAGGATTTACCCTCCATTGGGAGTTTAATAGATGTCATATTAGTCATATTGGTCCTATTCTTAACAATTTTAATTAGATGTGTGACTATCTCTCCAGGCATAATAATCACCAGCACGCCACCTTGACATACGTCCTAACTTAATCGGCTTCGGGAATTTACCAAGAGAGATCAGCTTATAAATCCACTTATCAGTAAACAAGCAATCAGAGGTGATATACTTCATATCAATTAGTGAGTCTGCACTAGGGCGAGTATCAGTGAGCGCCATGATTCGTTCCTCTCAATTCATCAATTCGTGTCAACGGAGAGGATTAAAGCACTTGGTTTGGATGTAAAAAAGGCGAGTAAGTAAAAAAAAACTTACTCACCAATAATGTTAATTATTTGTAAAAACAGGTTTTTTGATAATACTTGAAATCAACTTACTAATTACTGCGAAAGACAACGGAGGTTCTTTCTTATCAGGCCAAAATTCATCGGCTCGGGTGAAGATAAGCTCTGTTAACGCTGTAGCGTTGTCTTTTTTAACATTCGAATTTTCTTTATAAAGATAAATGGCCACACTCAAAACTTGATTTCTTTTTGCTGCATGTCGCTCTTGTTGAGCAATTGATAGCGTTTTATATACATCAGCAGACGATGACTCATTATTAATGATGTTATGAAGCTTTCGAACGTCCTCGCTTTCAAGATACCCATCATGCTCCAAAAAAAAGCCATCCGAATTTTTCCAGTCCATCTGGATAAATTTAACATCATTTGAAAACACTTTCCCAGCTGGAACGAGAAGTGAAGGGTAATCTGGAAATTGACCACTAAAAAAGATAAAGTCTTTTTGGACTTTTGGCGGATATTTAAAATAACCTTTGATACGTGCAATAACTAAATTTTTATCATTTTTTACTTCATATATTTTTATGAGGCTATATTGACTAATATAACTATAACCCTCATCGTCCTTATCCAATGAATCAATATGATTAATAAATTCACTTATATTTCTTACTCGATGCTTTGAGAAGTTACCCTCCCTGCCTACATAGGCTGAGAACAAAAAATCGTTCTCCCCGGCCAGATACAAAATATCTTCTTCTTCACAACTTAGTATCTTAGCAACTTCAGCCACTTTATAATGTGTGCGAAATAATTTTAAAGGAGTAGATTTATTTGCCATTAAGATTAATTCCCTCAATAAAATCCGCATACCATTGCATCATATTCCTGCGCCCTTCTAAATATTGAGCATGGTTGTAAATCCCACGAATAGAATTTTTATCCAAGTGTGCAAGCTGGGTTTCAATCCAAGCACTGTTAAAACCTTTCTCGTGTAGAATCGTACTCATCGTATGCCTGAAACCATGCCCCGTCACACGACCAGCATATCCAATACGTTTAAAAACTTGGTTGATGCTGGCTTCACTCATGCACTTACTGGGATCGTTGCGTCCAGGAAACATGAGCGGATAGTTGCCTGTCAGTTCTTTCAATCGCCCGAGATGAGCTAATGCTTGGCTTGATAGCGGTACAATATGAGCCCTACGCATTTTCATGCGTTCTTTAGGGATTTCCCACAGTGCGTTCTCAAAATCCACCTCACGCCATTCCGCTGCTCGTAACTCTCCAGTTCTGAGACCTGTTAAGATGAGCAAATATGCACCCAGTAATACAATCGGACTTCCTGAATAAGCGTTAAGAGCAGTAAAGAACTCCGGCAGCTCGTTAGCTTTCAGGAATGGATAGTGAACTGCTTCGTGCCCTTGCATTGCACTGGCAAGATCCGGTGCCGGGTTGTAGATCGCTCGACCTGTTACGATGGCATAGCGGAATACTTCACCGCATCGTTGACGGACTTTCTTCGCTTTTTCCATTGCTCCTCTGGCTTCTATTAATCTCAGAACTTCAAGCAGCTCTAGGGGCTTAATATCAGCAATGGGTCGATGGCCAATCTGCGGGAAGATGTCTTTCTCAAATGCCTCAATGATGTCTGAAGCGTAGCCTTCAGACCATTTAGGTGACTTCATTTTGTGCCACTCTAACGCCACTTCTTTGAATGGATTGAGTATCTCTGTAGCAGCGGTTAAAGCATGTTTTTTGGCTTTCTTCACTTCACCAGGGTCTTTACCGGCTGCGAGCAATTTCTTTGCGTCTTCACGCTTTTGCCTGGCATCAGCCAAAGAAACCGTTGGATAGACACCAAAAGATAAACGCTTCTCTTTGCCAGCAAAACGGTACTTCATACGCCAGTAACGTGAGCCATTGGGTTCTACTTGAAGATACAGACCACCTCCATCAGACAGCTTGTAGCTCTTCTCTTTTCCTTTCGCGGCTTCAACCTTTCGGGCATTCAGCATCATTGGGGGCACATTTCCTAGACCAAACAGAACATGCCCCTGATTGTGCCCCCAAAGGCATGTTGATTTCAATAGATAGAGGTTGACGTCAAATGACTGAAAACAACGTAAAACCTATGTTTTAAAAGGATTTTATTGATGTGAGTTGACTTGAGAAAACTAGGGGATGGTGCCGATAATAGGAGTCGAACCTACGACCTTCGCATTACGAATGCGCTGCTCTACCAACTGAGCTATATCGGCCCTGAAAGGCCGGTTACGAGCGTAACCACGGGGCAAAAGAGTAGATCTAACCGGGTGATGCGTCAATGCCCTTTTGAATCAAACGGCTATTTTTGCATCACCCGCGATTATTTACCCACGAATCGTATCATCACCGAAGCCGATCCACTTGTAGGTGGTCAGCGCTTCCAGCCCCATCGGACCGCGGGCATGCAGCTTCTGAGTGCTCACAGCCACCTCCGCGCCCAGACCAAACTGGCCGCCATCGGTGAAGCGCGTCGAGGCATTCACGTAAACCGCAGACGAATCCACTTCATTCACAAACCGATCGGCATTGCGCAGGGTGCGTGTCAGGATCGCGTCAGAATGCTGGGTTCCGTGTTCACGAATGTGCGCAATAGCGTCATCGAGATCCGCAACCACCTTCACGTTCAGATCCAGCGACAAATACTCATCGTCGTACTGCTCCGCATTAACCGGAACGACCTTCGCCGGACCGTCTTTCAGAAGGGCAAGAGCCTTCTCGTCCGCATGCAGCGTGACGCCACTTTCCGCCATCTGCTTGCTCAGCGCTGGCAGGAAGGTACTGGCGATGCCCTGATGCACCAGCAACGTTTCCACCGTATTACAGGTGCTTGGACGCTGTGTTTTAGCGTTGACGATAATCTTCAGCGCAGGTTCGATCTCCGCGGTGTCATCCACCACGATATGGCATACGCCAATACCACCGGTGATCACCGGAATGGTAGATTGCTCACGGCACAGCTTGTGCAAGCCCGCGCCGCCGCGTGGGATCAGCATGTCGATGTATTTGTCCATGCGCAGCATCTCGTTGACCAGCGCACGGTCGGGGCTTTCAATCGCCTGCACGGCACCCGCCGGTAAACCACACTCCTCCAGCGCCTGCTGAATGACGTTTACCGTCGCGGCGTTGGTGCGCCAGGTCTCCTTCCCGCCACGCAGGATCGCGGCATTACCGGTCTTCAGGCACAGGGAGGCGACATCCACCGTCACGTTTGGACGCGCTTCGTAAATAACCCCAATGACGCCAAGCGGCACGCGGCGACGCTCAAGGCGTAATCCGCTGTCGAGCACCCCACCGTCAATCACCTGCCCTACCGGGTCGGCGAGGTTGCACACCTGACGGACGTCGTCGGCGATACCTTTCAGACGCGCCGGGGTCAGCGCCAGACGATCGAGCATCGCTTCACTCAAGCCGTTGCGACGCGCTTCCAGCAGATCCTGCTCGTTGGCGAGCAAAATTTCCTGCGACTGAGATTCCAGATAATCAGCGATTTTTTCCAGCACGCGATTTTTCTCGCGGCTGGAAAGGAGCGCCAGTTTATAAGAGGCGGCTTTCGCGGCTGCGCCCATTTGTTCCAGCATGTTCTGGCTCCTTAACGAATAATCATGTCGTCACGATGCACGGCAACCGGGCCATATTCATAGCCCAGGATGGCGTCGATCTGCTGGGAATGGTGACCAGCAATCCGACGCAACGCGTCGCTGTTATAACGACTTACGCCATGAGCGATGTCGCGACCTTCAAGGTTACGGATTCGGATCACTTCACCACGCGAGAAGTTGCCTGTCACGCTTTTAATTCCTTTTGGAAGTAACGAGCTTCCTCTTTCCAGAATAGCGGCGGTCGCGCCTTCATCCACGGTCAATTCGCCAGCCGGTGGCGCACCAAAGATCCAGCGTTTTCGGTTTTCCAGCGGGGACGCCTGGGCGTGGAAGCGAGTGCCCACAGAGATGCCTTCCATCACATCACCGATCACACCCGGACGGCTGCCCGCGGCGATGATGGTGTCGATACCGGCCCGGCACGCCACGTCCGCGGCCTGGAGCTTGGTGCCCATGCCGCCTGTCCCCAGACCAGAAACGCTGTCACCCGCAATGGCACGCAGCGCATCGTCAATGCCGTGAACGTCTTTGATCAGTTCAGCCTGTGGATTAGAGCGCGGGTCAGCGGTAAACAGCCCCTGCTGATCGGTCAGAAGCAGCAGCTTATCGGCCCCTGCCAGGATCGCCGCCAGCGCAGAGAGGTTATCGTTGTCGCCCACTTTGATTTCAGCGGTGGCAACAGCGTCGTTTTCGTTAATGACCGGAACGATATGGTTATCCAGCAGCGCACGCAGCGTATCGCGGGCGTTCAGGAAACGTTCTCTGTCTTCCATATCCGCACGCGTCAGCAGCATCTGCCCGACGTGAATGCCGTAGATGGAGAACAGTTGTTCCCAGAGCTGTATGAGTCGGCTTTGTCCCACGGCGGCCAGCAGCTGTTTGGAGGCGATCGTCGCGGGGAGTTCGGGGTAGCCCAGGTGTTCACGCCCGGCGGCAATCGCCCCGGAAGTCACAATCACAATACGATGCCCTGCGGCATGCAACTGAGCGCACTGACGTACAAGCTCAACGATATGGGCACGATTCAGGCGGCGCGATCCGCCTGTTAACACACTGGTACCGAGTTTTACCACCAGCGTCTGGCTGTCACTCATGATTCTCTGCCGTTCAACAATAAGGGAAAATGATGTCAGTCAGACGTTTTAACAGGTGTCAGCTCCGTTGCCAACTGCCTTAGCGCATGACCCGTCACTTTGTTGCGCGGGATCAGGAAGCGTAGCGGCAGATTTTGACAATTTTATTACCGAAAAATTAAAACATACTTTTTTAGACATATTCTTACTTTGTCATAAAACTTTCACCCACGAACGATAAAACCCTTCCTGTTTTTCACGGGGTAATAAGTCGAATCTTATTACTCAGCGAATATTAGCGCGTTTTTATAAAATCAGGATTGAAAATGAAAAAGAGCACTCTGGCATTAGTGGTAATGGGCGTAGTTGCTTCCGCATCTGTTCAGGCAGCAGAAGTTTATAATAAAAACGGGAATAAACTGGACGTGTACGGCAAAGTAAAAGCAATGCACTACATCAGTGATGATGACGCTAAGGATGGTGACCAGACTTACGTTCGTTTCGGCTTTAAGGGTGAAACGCAGATTAACGATCAGCTGACGGGCTACGGACGTTGGGAAGCTGAGTTCGCAGGTAACAAAGCTGAGAGCGACTCTTCTCAAAAAACACGTCTGGCATTTGCCGGGCTGAAACTGAAAGACTTCGGCTCACTGGATTACGGCCGTAACCTGGGCGCGCTGTATGACGTCGCCGCATACACCGATATGTTCCCGGAGTTCGGCGGTGACGGCCTGGCGCAGACCGATAACTTCATGACGAAACGCGCCTCCGGTCTGGCCACATACCGTAATACCGATTTCTTTGGCCTGGTTGACGGCCTGAACATGACCCTGCAATACCAGGGCAAAAATGAAAACCGCGACGTGAAGAAGCAAAACGGTGACGGCTTCGGTACCTCCCTGAGCTATGACTTCGGCGGCAGCGATTTTTCTGTGATTGGTGCGTATGCCAGCTCCGATCGCACTAACGATCAAAACCTTCAGGCACGCGGCGAAGGTAAAAAAGCAGAAGGCTGGGCAACCGGTTTGAAATATGATGCCAACGATATTTATCTGGCCACTATCTATTCCGAAACCCGCAATATGGCCCCTATTTCCGGTGGCTTTGCAAATAAAGCGCAAAACTTCGAAGTGGTTGCGCAATATCAATTTGACTTTGGTCTGCGTCCATCTCTGGGTTACGTGCAGTCTAAAGGCAAAGATATCGAAGGTATCGGCGATGAAGATATCGTGAAATACATCGACGTAGGTGCGACATATTATTTCAACAAAAATATGTCTGCGTTTGTTGATTATAAGATCAACCAGATCGATGACGATAATAAACTGGGCGTAAGCAGCGATGATATCGTTGCGCTGGGCATGACCTACCAGTTCTGATGTTGTGGTAATAAAAAAACCGGCGCTGAGCCGGTTTTTTTGTGCCCGGTGACGCTGTGCTTACCGGGCATACGGGATAGTACATTTTTCATGCCGGGTAAGGCGTAGCCGCCACCCGGCGCTGTGACATCATCAGGCTCTCAGTTTCACCGCTTCGCTGGAAAAATCGTCCGCAGGCTCCAGCTTCAGATCCAGCGTTGCCAGCAGGTCGCGAGCTTTGCCGTGAAATTCTTTTAGCGTATGCTCCAGGCGATCGATCACTTCCTGATCTTTGATGCTCGTCGCCTGCCAGTGCCCGTCTTTATTAAACAGGCCAAACTGATAGCTATAGGTAAAACGGTTTTCCTGTGCTTCCATTTCCATCCACCAGCCCCAGAACTCACGTTTTTCGGGTGCAGGCTTCACGTTGACGCAAACAGCCAGGCAGTCGAAAAAAAAGCGATTCTCTTCACACTGCTCTTCTCGAATATACGGGCCAAGAGCCATGAACTTCTTAATCAGTCTACTTTTCGGGTGTCCACTCGGTAACGTCATTGCGATCTCCTTTTGTGAAGCACTGTTTTACCAAACCAACGAAATTTAGCAAACTATTAACACAATCTCTGCGTGATCCAGCGTGTGATCTCTTTCAGCGCTTTGTCAAAATTCTGGTACACCGGGCTGAAGGGTACCTCCAGCAATTTACCGTCAGAAGATGACGACGTGATTAAGCGTGACTCCTCTTCAGGGCTAAACGGATCGTTCTTCCAGAAACCGGACATCATCGGGGTTGGGCAGCGGCGGCCGAGTAAGCCCTGCGTTTTTAATGAATAACGATTAAGTTCAATGCGCAACGCTTCGTCTGAAGCATCATGCATGCCAAGTCGGCTCGCCAGCACGTCCAGATACATCTCAGGAACGCTACCCTGACGCGCAGGATCGCTTAACAGAGCATGCACCACCGGGCCAAGACAGGCGACGGCCTTCAGGCGTGAAGATTCAAGGTAGGCAAGCCGTACCGCGACGTTAGCGCCAAAGCGGAAGCCAAACGCGCCAACCCGGGTGTGGTCAACCCAAGGGATATTCTCCAGCGCTTTTAAAGCATGCTGGTGCAGCAGGCTGGAGTCTTGCGTAAGTTTCCATTTGGATGAAAAACCAATGGAAGGCATATCAAGCGTCAGCATGGCGATTCCGTTTGGGGCAAAGTAGCGCTCATACAGGCTGTAATAGTCAATTTGTAACGAGTCCAGTCCACCGCACATCAGAACCGTCGGGAACGGCCCTTCCCCCTCCGGCATATGCAGGAATCCGGTCACCGGGCTGCCACCGGGAATGGCGAACTCAATTTCACGCATCCGGCCAGGCAACCGCTGCGCGGCCTCTTCATAAGCCCGGTTTGCCAGCGCCTGGGCCTGCTCTGCCAGTTCGTCGCCTTTAAGATGCGGATATGCAGCGATGCTGTACAGATTTGCCGCATGCAGCCAGTGCTTTCCGCTGAGAGTGGCGTCTTCTTCCTGGCTCGCTTTTTGCTGCCAGAGCATGGCCTGCTTTGACCATTCGTAGATCCAGTTTCCACCACGGTAGCCCACCACCGTATCGTAGAGATCGCCGTCGGTACGCTCGGACTCACTCATCACGATACGCGCCTGCACGTCGAGGATTTCACGCGGATCGATGCCGCGCCAGATCCACATCAGGCGGTTAATCATTCGATACCAGTGGGGCACGTTCTTACCGTCTAACGCTGACTGAACGGCAGGCATTGTCCCCGGATTAAACCGACGCACCAGCGTCGACGTTTCAGGGTGCTTGAAACGGGGTTTGAAGAGAGTTTCGGTAAGATTCGCCTGCGTCATTGCGTTGCCTCCATGGATACGTCATATGAAGACCATTGTAACGCGTGGCAGGCTAAAAAGAACAACGCCCGGCATAACCGGGCGTGTAAAGTTACGTACTGAAATTAACGGCCAGAGATAGGCGGTACGAAGACCACGCCCATATCCCATGGCTGTTCAATCCAGGTATCCTGCGGGATATCAATGACGTAATCATCAACCAGTGGGCGACCCGCTGGTTTCGCGAAGATCGTGACGAAGTGCGCTTTTGGATACATTTCGCGGATAGCCACCGCGGTACCGCCGGTGTCCACCAAATCGTCGATAACGATAAAGCCTTCACCGTCGCCTTCCGCGCGTTTCAGCACTTTCAGTTCGCGCTGGTTGTCGTGATCGTAGCTGGAGATACATACGGTATCGACATGACGAATACCCAGCTCACGAGCCAGCAGCGCCCCCGGTACCAGACCGCCACGGCTGACGGCAATAATGCCTTTCCACTGTTCGGAAGGCATCAGACGCGCAGCCAGTTTGCGTGCGTGAATCTGCAACATGTCCCAGGTGACGACGTATTTTTCGCTCATGTGAAGTGTCCCAGCCTGTTTATATACGGCTTAAAAAAATGAGGGTGAACCAGGTTGCGCGAGATTATAGAGATCTGACGCACTAAAAACCAGTGTTACGCGCCATGAGCCTGAGTTTTTACATGCTTAATGCTACCAGCCACGGGAGAAAGTGGTATTCTCAGTTGCATCTCGCAAGCCTGACTTGTGGTAACGATTAACCTGCTAACCCTGTGACCTGCAACATTGTTTTGCAGCGCAACGACAAGGAGACCTATCGTGTCTGAACTGTCTCAATTATCTCCACAGCCACTGTGGGATATTTTTGCCAAAATCTGCTCCATTCCGCACCCTTCCTATCACGAAGAACAGCTTGCCGAACATATTATGGGTTGGGCAAAGGAAAAAGGTCTGCACGCTGAGCGCGACCAGGTTGGCAATATTCTTATCCGCAAACCTGCCACCGCAGGTATGGAAAACCGTAAGCCAGTGGTATTGCAGGCGCACCTGGATATGGTTCCGCAGAAAAACAACGACACCGTTCACGACTTCACAAAAGACCCGATCCAGCCGTACATCGACGGTGAGTGGGTGAAGGCGCGCGGCACGACTCTGGGCGCAGATAACGGCATTGGTATGGCTTCCGCGCTGGCCGTGCTGGCTGACGACAGCGTTGAACACGGTCCGCTGGAAGTGCTGCTGACCATGACTGAAGAAGCGGGCATGGATGGCGCGTTCGGTCTCCAGGCAAACTGGCTGCAAGCGGACATTCTGATCAACACCGACTCCGAAGAAGAGGGTGAGATCTACATGGGCTGCGCGGGCGGGATCGATTTTATCTCTACCCTGCCGCTGTCCCGCGAAGCGATCCCTGCCGGATTCGAGACCTTTAAGCTGACGCTGAAAGGGCTGAAAGGCGGTCACTCCGGCGGTGATATTCACCTGGGCCTGGGCAACGCCAACAAACTGCTAGCGCGTTTCCTGGCGGGCCATGCCGCTGAACTGGATCTGCGTCTGGTGGACTTCAACGGCGGTACTCTGCGTAACGCGATCCCTCGCGAAGCCTTCGCCACCGTGGCGGTATCTGCGTCGAAAGCGGACGAACTGAAAAAACTCTCCAGCGTGTATCTGGAGATCCTGAAAAACGAACTGTCTGCGAAAGAGAAAAACCTGACGGTGGTGCTGGAGTCCGTTACGACGGATAAAGCCGCGCTGACCGCACAGTCTCGTGACACGTTCGTCCAGCTGCTGAACGCAACGCCAAACGGCGTTATTCGCAACTCTGACGTGGCGAAAGGCGTGGTGGAAACCTCCCTGAACGTGGGCGTGGTGACCATGGGTGACGACAGCGCAGAGATCATCTGCCTGATCCGTTCCCTGATCGACAGCGGTAAAGAGTACGTTGTGAGCATGCTGGAATCTCTGGGTACCCTGGCGGGCGCGAAAACGTCTGCAAAAGGCAGCTACCCGGGCTGGCAGCCGGATGCAAGTTCTCCGGTCATGGCACTGGTGCGTGAAACTTATCAGCGACTGTTCAACAGCACCCCGAACATTCAGGTTATTCATGCGGGTCTGGAGTGTGGTCTGTTCAAGAAACCGTATCCGGATATGGACATGGTCTCCATCGGGCCAACCATCACCGGGCCACACTCCCCGGATGAGCAGGTTCACATTGAAAGCGTCGGTCACTACTGGACGCTGCTGACTGAGCTGCTGAAAGCAATTCCTGTTAAGTAATTAGCCGTTTGATGCCCGGTGGCGCTACGCTTGCCGGGCCTACGATTAGCGTAATCTACAGTCCCAACACCAGTTGACGCTCCAGCTGCGGATCCAGCAAGGTGACGTGCAGCCCCACCAGCCTCACCCCTCGTCCGCCCCGCCGTTCTTCCCACGCCTTTTTCGCCGTCGCGATAAGATCCTCTTTGTTGAGGCGTGGCCAGACGTGCTCCTGCGTCGTCTGCTGAAAATCGTTAAATTTCAGTTTGATGCCCTGTCGGGCAATAAGCAGATCCGGTTTGACCTTCAGTAAGCGTCGTTCAAGCTCAGGATAAAGCTGTTCCGTAATAATGGTTTCACACTCGGTCCAGTCATGGATATCTTCGCTCAGTGTGCGTTCAACGCCGACCGATTTACGCAGCCGTTCGTTGTTCACATCCCGGTCATCAATGCCCTGACTGCGTTCCCACAGTACGCGGCCAAACTTGCCAAAACGCTTAAGCAGCAGCGCCAGATCGCTGCGCTGAACGTCTTCGCAGGTGCGTAGCCCCATACTTTCCAGCTTCGCGGCGGAGACTTTGCCCACGCCGGGGATTTTGCTGAGCGGCAGCGTCTTTAAAAACGCCGGAACCTCTTCCGGAGTGATGACGTACTGGCCGTTGGGCTTATTTAAATCGGAGGCGATTTTGGCGAGAAATTTGACCGGCGCGACGCCTGCCGATGCCGTCAGGTTCAGCTCATTAAAAATAGTCTGGCGGATCTCCTGCGCCATGAGGGTGGCGGAGCCGTGGCAGTGCATGCTGTGGGTGACATCCAGATAGGCTTCATCCAGCGATAACGGTTCAATCAGTGAGGTGTAGCGGGAGAAGATCTCCCGAATGTGGCTCGATGCTTCTTTATAGGCATCAAAACGTCCGGGCAAAAGAGTGAGATGCGGGCACAGTTTCAGCGCCATCGCTGTCGGCATGGCGCTGCGTACACCGTATTTGCGAGCAGGATAGTTGGCGGTGCTGATGACACCGCGCTGAACCCGGCTGCCGCCAATGGCGATCGGAATATCCCGCAGCGCCGGGTTGTCACGCATCTCCACTGCGGCAAAAAAGCAGTCCATATCGACATGGATTATTTTGCGCATAGTAAGCCCTCACTTATTACTGGATAAGTATACAGTAAACAAATGAGGGTTGAGAAGTGCGCGCAGGAATTGTCGGGTGGCGGCGTTGCCTTACCCGACCTGGAAGACTAAATAATGCGTTGCTGCTCGCGAGCCATCCGCTTTTTCCGCGCATCGCACGGTTCCGGACAATCGCACACTTTTTCCATTCCGATGGAAGAGATGCCTCCGCAACTGCCCTGAATGCTTTTACGCTTGATGATCCAGCCTAAGGACATGCCGAAGATCACCAGCACAAACACCGCAAAGGTCGCCAGAAAAGTCAGCATAATCAGCCTCCGAAATCATCAAGCATGATGTTCTCATCTTCCACGCCAAGATCTTTTAGCATCTTAATCACGGCGGCGTTCATCATTGGTGGACCACACATATAGAACTCGCAGTCTTCCGGTGCCGGGTGCTGTTTGAGGTAATTTTCATACAGCACGTTGTGGATGAAGCCCGTATAGCCTGTCCAGTTATCTTCCGGCTGCGGATCGGATAGCGCCACATGGAAGGTAAAGTTAGGGTTATCACGCGCCAGTTGTTCAAACTCATCGTCATAGAACATTTCGCGCAGTGAACGCGCCCCGTACCAGAAGCTGATCTTACGCTTGCTGCCAAGTCGTTTGAGCTGGTCAAAAATATGCGAACGCATCGGCGCCATACCCGCACCGCCGCCGATAAAGACCATCTCCGCGTCAGTATCTTTGGCAAAGAATTCGCCGAACGGGCCGGAAATCGTCACTTTGTCGCCAGGCTTGAGGGACCAGATATACGACGACATGACGCCAGGAGGGGCATCAGGCACATTCGGTGGCGGCGTGGCGATACGCACGTTGAGCATAATAATGCCCTTCTCTTCCGGATAGTTAGCCATGGAATAGGCGCGAAGCGCGGGCTCTTTTACCTCGGAAACAAAGCGGAAGAGGTTAAATTTATCCCAGTCTGCCCGGTACTCCTCAGGCACATCGAAGTCAGCATACGCGACGGTGTGTGCCGGACAATCAATCTGGATATACCCACCCGCACGGAACGGGACGCTCTCCCCTTCAGGGACACGCAGCTTGAGCTCTTTGATGAACGTGGCTTTGTTATCGTTAGAGATAACTTCGCATTCCCATTTTTTCACGCCGAAGATCTCCTCCGGCAGCTCAATCTTCATGTTCTGGCGCACAGCGACCTGGCACGCCAGACGGCATCCCTTTTTCGCTTCACGCTTCGTGATATGCGACAGTTCCGTTGGCAGAATATCACCGCCGCCCTCTTTGACCGTCACACGGCACTGGCCACAGGAGCCACCGCCGCCACAGGCAGACGAGACAAAAATCCCGTTGCCGGAGAGCGTGTTAAGCAGCTTATCCCCTGCCGGGGTACGGATCTGATTCTGCGGATCGTCATTGATATCAATGATCACATCTCCGGAATTGACCAGCTTCGCACGCGCCGCCAGGATCAGCCCTGACAGCACCAGTACTATCAGCGTGAACATCACCACGCCAAGAATAATTTCCATCTGTTAGCCCTTATAGCTGCACACCGGAGAAGGACATAAAGCCCAACGCCATCAGGCCGGTGGTGATAAAGGTGATCCCTAAGCCACGAAGCCCCGCAGGTACGTTGGCATATTTCATTTTTTCACGGATCCCCGCCATGGTGACAATCGCCAGCATCCAGCCGATACCGGAACCGAAGCCATACACAACCGATTCACTGAAGTTGTAATCGCGCTGAACCATAAACGAGACGCCACCGAAGATGGCGCAGTTCACGGCGATCAGCGGCAGGAAGATCCCCAGCGCGTTGTACAGCGACGGGAAGTATTTATCGAGGATCATCTCCAGGATCTGAACAAGCGCCGCAATCACTCCGATAAAGGTGATGAAGTTCAGGAAGCTAAGATCAACCCCCTCCACCAGCGCGCCATCGCGCAGCACGAAGTTGAATACCAGGTTGTTAATCGGAACGGAAAGCCCCAGCACAACGGTAACTGCCACGCCCAGACCAAATGCCGTCGATACCTTTTTAGAAACGGCAAGGAACGTACACATGCCCAGGAAGAAAGCGAGCGCCATGTTTTCAACAAACACCGCGCGCACAAATAAACTCAGGTAATGAGCCATTGTCGGTTACTCCTTTTCCTGCTGTTCAGGCTTCAACGTACGAATCAGCCAGATCAGCAAACCGATAATGAAAAATGCGCTTGGGGCCAGCAGGAACAGGCCGTTCGGCAGATACCAGCCGCCGTTCTGTACCGTATCCAGCACCGGAATGCCAAACAGCTTGCCGCTGCCAATAAGTTCGCGCAGGAAACCAACCGTCAACAGGATCACGCCGTAACCCAGGCCGTTGCCAATACCGTCCATAAAGCTCGCCAGCGGTGGCATTTTCATCGCATAGGCTTCAGCACGCCCCATCACGATGCAGTTGGTGATTATCAGGCCGACAAACACCGAAAGCTGCTTCGAGGTTTCATAGGCGAAGGCGCGCAGGAGCTGATCGACCACGATCACCAGCGAGGCGATAATCGCCATCTGCACGATGATCCTCACGCTGTTGGGTATGTGGTGGCGGATCATTGAGATAAACATGCTGGAAAACGCTGTCACCAGCGTTACCGCCAGCGTCATGACCACCGCCGTTTCCAGCTTGGTGGTCACCGCCAGCGCCGAGCACACCCCCAGCACCTGTAGCGTTATCGGGTTATTGGCTAACAGCGGGCCAATCAGCACCTTTTTAACTTCTTTCAGTTCACCCGTATCAGCCATTATTCAGCGCTCCTTCACGTACATTCTTCAGGAAGGGACCAAAGCCCAGTTCACCCATCCAGAAATCAAAGCTGTGCTGCACACCGTTAGAGGTGAGCGTGGCACCGGAAAGGCCATCAACGGCAAATTCATCGCCGGGACGCGCGCCCCCTTTCACCACCTTCAGCGCAGGCTGGCCGTTGTCGTCGAGCACTTTTTTACCAACAAACTGTGCCCGCCAGTTAGGGTTCTCAACTTCGCCTCCCAGCCCTGGTGTTTCGCCCTGATCGTAATAAGTAATGCCTTTCACCGTACGACCATCGGTATCCAGCGCCACAAAGGCGTACATCATTGACCATAAACCGTTGCCATAGATGGGCAACACGATTTCCTGGATGCGCTTTAGCTCGTCACGGACGAGGTAAATCTCCGCGACATTGCTGCGGCGCTTAATGCCTGCCGGATCCTGCGAGGCGTCAAGCGTGGTGCTCATCTGCGGATCTTTTAGCGCCAGCGCCTGGTTGTATTTCGCCGGGTCTTTATCCATTAACTCCCCGGTTTTTAAATCCACCAGCCGTGCGGTAATACGTTCGGCAAACACCGCTGCGACGTCATCCTTCGTCATGCCTTCCTGCATCAGCCCGGCCACGGCCAGGATGTTACGCTGTTTATCCAGCGCTCGTTGCTCCTGCTGTAGCGGTTTTAACCCTACGGCAGAACCGGCCACGACAATGGAACAGACCAGACACAGTACCAGCACCACCAGCAGCGTTTTGCTGATGCTGTCGTTATTTTTGATCTCAGCCACGCGCCTTCCTCCGCTTAATGTTGGCGCGCACGACCAGGTAGTCGAACAGCGGCGCAAACAGATTGGCAAACAGAATGGCCAACATCATCCCTTCCGGATAGGCCGGGTTGACCACGCGAATCAGTACACACATCACCCCAATGAGCGCGCCGTAACACCATTTACCTCTGTCGGTAAACGAAGCCGAGACGGGATCGGTGGCCATGAACATCATGCCAAACGCAAAGCCTCCCAGCACGAGGTGCCAGTACCACGGCATGGAGAACATCGGGTTTGTGTCTGAACCAATGAAGTTGAAAAGCGTGGCGGTGAGTACCATCCCGAGCATGACGCCTGCGACAATGCGCCAGGACGCCACGCGGCCAAAGAGGATGATGGCCCCGCCGATCAAAATCATCAGGGTAGACACTTCACCGATGGAGCCTGGAATATTGCCGATAAACGCATCAAACCAGGTGACAGGCTGTCCGGTTGCATTATTGACCAGCGTTTCGCCGCCGCCAGCCGCCCACTGTGAAAGTGGCGTCGCGCCGGAGAATCCGTCTGCTGCCGTCCACACCAGGTCGCCCGAGATTTGCGCCGGATAAGCAAAGAACAGGAACGCGCGCCCTGCCAGCGCCGGATTGAGGAAGTTGCGTCCGGTCCCGCCGAAGATCTCCTTAGCAATCACCACGCCAAAGCTGATCCCCATCGCCGCCTGCCAGAGCGGCAGCGTTGGCGGAACAATCAGCGCAAACAGAATAGAAGTAACAAAGAAGCCCTCGTTGATCTCATGTTTGCGAATAATAGCGAACAGCACCTCCCAGAAACCGCCCACGATAAAGACAGTCATATAGATGGGGAGGAAGAAGACAGCGCCCAGCGTCATCATGCTGATCCAGCCGGCATCTGCCGCAAAGCTCACCCCCAGCGACTGCGCCAGACGATAGTGCCAGTCAGACTGAATCACCTGCGCCAGCTGCTCTGCATCGTACATATGGTGCAGCGCCGGAATAGTTTGCAACCCAACGTTATACATCCCCCAGAACATGGCCGGGAAGACCGCAAACCAGACCAGAATCATCATTCGCTTGAGGTCGATGGCGTCGCGAACGTGCGCCGCGCCTTTCGTCACCAGACCCGGCGTGTAGAAAATGGTCGTTGTCGCTTCATACAGCGGGTAGTACTTTTTGAGCTTCCCTTCGGTAAAGTGCGGCTCAATTTTTTCAAAGAGGTGTTTTAAGCCCATGGTTATCCTTCCTGCTCAATGCGGGTTAACACCTCGCGCAATACGGGTCCATATTCGTATTTACCTGGACACACGTAGGTACACAGCGCCAGATCTTCTTCGTCCAGCTCCAGACAGCCCAACGCCTGGGCACCGTCGGTATCGCCGGCCAGGAGATCGCGTAGCAGCACGGTGGGCAGAATATCCAGCGGCATCACGCGTTCGTAGTTGCCAATCGGAACCATGGCGCGCTCACCGCCGTTGGTGCTGGTGGAGAAGTTAAACAGCTTACGACGCAGGAAGTGGCCGAGCGTGGTGCGCGTTACCGAGTATTTTTCTGCACCAGGCAGTACCCAGCCGAACAGCTCTTTCTCGCGTCCTTCAAGCACAACGCTCACCTGAAGATGGAAACGACCCAGCCAGGCCATCGGGCCTGTCGCGTGCCTGCCGCTCAGCACCGAACCGGAAATAATACGGTTTTCACCCTCTTTCGTTTCGCCAGCCAACAGCGCCGTCAGGTCTGCCCCAAGCAGCGTGCGAACCAGACGCGGTTGGGTTGCCTGAGGGCCGCCGATGGCAATAATGCGTTCTGCGCACAGCTCACCCGTGGTGAACAGCTTACCGATAGCAATCACGTCCTGATAATTAAGATGCCAGACCTGTTTCGTCAGGCTTACCGGCTCCAGGAAATGAATATGCGTTCCCACCAGCCCGGCCGGATGCGGGCCGGCAAATTCATTAAAGGCTACCTGCCCTTGCGGATGCCCGCCCAGCTTACCGCCGCTGGCCTGACAGACATGCACTTTGCCCGGCGTCAGGCGCGTTAACACGGAGAGGCCGGCATCGAAAGCGTTTCGTTCCGCCAGGATAAGAGGCTGCGGATCTGCGCTGAGCGGGTTGGTGTCGATGGCCGTGACGAAGATAGCGGCCGGCACAGTGCCAGGCACGGGCGTTTTGCTATAGGGGCGCGTGCGAAGCGCCGTCCACAGTCCCGACTCCAGCAGTTGCGTCTGCACCGCGTCGTGGCTGAGGGTGGCAAGATCGGCGGCGTCAAAACGCGCAAATTCGCGTTTCTCATCGCCTTCAATTTGAATAACAACCGATTGCAGGACGCGACGCTCACCACGATGGATGGCGACAACGGTGCCGCTGGCTGGGGCTGTAAACATAACGCCAGGATTTTTTTTATCCTCGAAGAGCGCCTGGCCTTTTATGACGCGATCGCCTTCCTGTACCAGCATCGCAGGACGCATGCCTACGTAATCATCACCTACAATGGCGACATGATGAATACTGGCGCCGGTGGTAACGTGCTGTTCAGGCACGCCAGAGATTGGCAGATCGAGTCCTTTTCTGATTCTAAACATGTGGTTAGCAGGTATCCATGAACAACAATCCAGAGAGGCCGGAGTGTATCATTTTCGGCCCTGCCAGGGGCAGCAAATCCGCCGTCTGGCGCGCCGAAATGCGAGCTATTGCGCAAAGTTCCTGGAGTCAGGACATTATGAATGGGTTATAAAGTAAAACTAATTTGTAAACGCAAAGGTTGGCTCTTGCGAAAATCTCCATCGGTGCTAATGTGAGCGCTCCTGTCCAGATTAGTCTGATTTCGGGTGTCTTTTGCCGTTCTGGCAAGTTGGTCATTGTTTTATCAAGGAACCAGTAGTATGCGTAAAATCGCATTGTTCATTGCGATGCTTCTGATACCGTGCATGTCGTTTGCCGGGCTGCTTGGCAGTAATAGTTCAACGACGCCGGTCAGCAAAGAGTATAAACAGCAGTTGATGGGATCCCCGGTTTATATTCAAATCTTCAAGGAAGAGCGCACACTCGATCTGTTTGTCAAAATGGGCGAGACGTATCAGCTGCTCGATAGCTACAAAATCTGTAACTATTCTGGCGGGCTGGGGCCGAAACAGCGTCAGGGTGACTTCAAAAGTCCGGAAGGGTTTTACAACGTTCAGCGTAACCAGCTAAAACCGGACAGCCGGTTCTATAAAGCGATTAACATCGGTTTCCCCAATGCCTTCGACCGTGCGCACGGTTACGAAGGGAAATACCTGATGATTCACGGTGCCTGCGTGTCAGTCGGTTGTTATGCGATGACGGATTCCGGCATTGATGAAATCTTCCAGTTTGTCACGGGCGCACTGGTCTTCGGCCAGCCGAATGTTCAGGTCAGCATCTACCCGTTCCGTATGACGGAAGCGAACATGGCGCGCCATAAGTACTCTGTTTACACAGATTTCTGGAAACAGCTAAAACCGGGCTATGACTACTTCGAGCAGACCCATAAGCCGCCGGTGGTGTCCATCGTCAATGGCCGTTACGTGGTGAGTAAACCGCTCAGCCATGAAGTGGTTCAGCCGCAGCTGGCGTCAAATTACGCGGTCCCCGAGACAAAATAGCGCCCACTCGCCTGGCATGATCTTTTGCCAGGTTTCGTTGCCGGTCAGCGGCTGCGTTGCAATGACAGTGACCACATCGTTCGGTGTGGTCTCCTTCTGAAAATCAATTTCCACATCCTGATCGAGCAGCGTGGCGACGCCAAACGGCGCACGTCGGGTGATCCAGAACAGATTCGTCGAGCAGAACGCCATCACGTAGCGCCCGTCAGACAGCAGCATATTAAAGACGCCCTTCTCGCGTAACTCAGACGCCAGTGACGCTATGTACTTAAAAACGGCGGTCATGTTGCCGGGCGTACGGGGGTAGCGCTCGGTCAGCTTGTGCAGCAGCCAGCAAAATGCTTTTTCGCTGTCCGTTTCACCGACAGGACGGAAATTGCCGGTTTCCAGCGACTTATAGCCCGAAAGCTGCCCGTTGTGCGCATAGGTCCAGTTACGGCCCCACAGTTCACGGGTAAACGGATGGGTATTTTCCAGCGCCACTTCGCCGCGATTTGCCTGGCGGATATGGGCGATCACCGAACAGGATTTAATAGGATAGTCCTGCACCAGTCTGGCAATGGGTGAGTTAAAGCTGGGTTGTGGATCTTTAAACGTGCGACATCCTTTGCCTTCGTAGAAGGTAATACCCCAGCCGTCTTTATGCGGCCCGGTTCCTCCACCGCGCTGAACCAGCCCGGTAAAACTAAAGCAGATATCGGTTGGCACATTGGCGCTCATCCCGAGCAGTTCGCACATAGATCACCTCCACAACAGCGGGGGGCACCGACGCCCCCCAGCGAAGTCTTACTTAACCATCTCTTTTTCGATCAGTTGGATCAGGATGTGGATCACTTTGATGTGAATTTCCTGAACGCGATCCGCATAACCGAAGTGTGGTACACGGATTTCAATGTCCGCTGTACCGTCCATCTTACCGCCATCTTTCCCGGTAAGGGTGATCACTTTCATGCCCTTCTCACGCGCGGCGGCGATCGCTTTGATCACGTTAGCAGAGTTACCGGACGTGGAGATACCCAGCAGCACGTCGCCTTCACGGCCTACGGCTTCAACGTAGCGGGAAAAGATATGGTCGTAACCGAAGTCGTTGCCTACACAGGAGATGTGGCTCACGTCGGAAATCGCAATCGCCGGGTAGCCCGGACGGTTTTCGCGATAGCGTCCGGTCAGCTCCTCGGCGAAGTGCATGGCGTCACAGTGGGAACCGCCGTTACCGCAGGAGAGCACTTTACCGCCGGCTTTGAAGCTGTCGGCAAGCAGGACCGCCGCGCGCTGAATAGCGTGAATATTGGCATCATCTTTCAGAAAATTCGCCAGCGTTTCCGCCGCTTCGTTCAGTTCGTTACGAATAAGATCCTGGTACATGAGGATAATCCTTCAGTATTGATGAAATAACACAGTGGAGTGTACCGGATAGCAGTAAAAGCGAGAAGCTAAAGCCATGCGAATCGTCCGGCGTTTTGATTTTTTGTGCCGGCTAAAACACGAACAATGTGAACCAAGTTGTAATTATTTTGTAAACACATTGCTAAAGGAAATGACATCAACTACAACCATATCATCACAAGTGGTCAGACCTCCTACAAGCAAGGGAGCTTTTCTTTATGATGATTTTGAGCATTTTCGCAACCGTTGTGCTGCTCGGTGTGTTGTTCTATCACCGTGTCAGTTTATTCCTGAGTAGCCTGATTCTTCTGGCCTGGACGGCTGCACTTGGCGTCGCTGGCCTGTGGAATATCTGGGTCCTTGTTCCCCTGGCCATCATTTTGCTGCCGTTCAACCTGACGCCGATGCGTAAGTCAATGATCTCTGCACCGGTGTTCAGGGGATTCCGTAAAGTGATGCCGCCGATGTCGCGTACAGAGAAAGAAGCGATTGACGCCGGTACGACCTGGTGGGAAGGCGATCTGTTCCAGGGCAACCCCGACTGGAAAAAGCTTCACAACTATCCGCAGCCGCGTCTGACCGCCGAAGAACAAGCCTTTATTGATGGTCCGGTAGAAGAAGCGTGCCGCATGGCAAACGACTTTGCCATCACTCACGAAATGGCCGACCTGCCGCCTGAGCTGTGGGCATACCTGAAAGAGCATCGCTTCTTCGCGATGATCATTAAGAAAGAGTACGGCGGTCTGGAGTTCTCCGCTTACGCTCAGGCTCGGGTGCTGCAAAAACTGGCGGGTGTCTCCGGGATCCTGGCGATCACCGTTGGCGTGCCAAACTCCTTAGGCCCGGGCGAGCTGTTACAGCATTACGGTACAGAAGAGCAGAAAGATCACTACCTGCCGCGTCTGGCGCGTGGTCAGGAAATTCCGTGCTTCGCGCTGACCAGCCCCGAAGCGGGCTCCGATGCCGGCGCAATCCCTGATACCGGCGTGGTTTGCATGGGCGAATGGCAGGGCCAGCAGGTGCTGGGTATGCGCCTGACCTGGAACAAACGTTATATCACCCTCGCACCTATTGCCACGGTGCTGGGCCTGGCGTTCAAACTCTCTGACCCGGAAAAACTGCTGGGCGGTGAAGAAGAGCTGGGTATTACCTGTGCGCTGATCCCAACCTCAACTCCGGGCGTTGAAATTGGTCGCCGTCACTTCCCGCTGAACGTGCCGTTCCAGAACGGTCCTACCCGCGGTCAGGATATCTTTGTTCCGATTGACTACATCATCGGTGGCCCGAAAATGGCCGGGCAGGGCTGGCGTATGCTGGTGGAATGTCTGTCTGTGGGCCGCGGCATTACCCTGCCGTCGAACTCAACAGGCGGTCTGAAATCGGTGGCGATGGGGATTGGGGCTTACGCGCATATCCGCCGTCAGTTCAAAATCTCCATCGGCAAGATGGAAGGTATCGAAGAGCCGCTGGCGCGTATTGCGGGCAATGCCTATGTGATGGACGCCGCAGCCTCGCTGATTACCTACGGCATTATGCTGGGTGAAAAACCCGCCGTGCTGTCAGCGATTGTGAAGTATCACTGTACCCACCGCGCACAGCAGTCAATTATTGATGCAATGGATATCGCAGGCGGTAAAGGTATCATGCTCGGCGAAGGCAACTTCCTGGCGCGCGGCTATCAGGGTGCGCCGATTGCCATCACCGTGGAAGGGGCAAACATCCTGACCCGCAGCATGATGATCTTCGGCCAGGGTGCGATTCGTTGCCATCCGTACGTGCTGGAAGAGATGGCTGCCGCGCAGAATAATGATGTGGATGCCTTCGACAAGCTGCTGTTCAAACATATCGGTCACGTCGGCAGCAACAAGGTGCGCAGCTTCTGGCTGGGCCTGACGCGCGGGCTGACCAGCGCGACGCCAACCGGCGATGCGACCAAACGTTACTACCAGCACCTGAACCGTCTGAGCGCCAACCTGGCTCTGCTGTCTGACGTTTCCATGGCGGTGCTGGGCGGTAGCCTGAAGCGTCGCGAACGCATCTCCGCCCGTCTGGGTGATGTGCTGAGCCAGATCTTCCTGGCCTCTGCGGTGCTGAAACGCTACGACGATGAAGGCCGTCAGGAAGCGGATCTGCCGCTGGTGCACTGGGGCGTTCAGGATGCGATGTATCAGGCCGAACAGGCGATTGACGATCTGCTGGCGAACTTCCCGAACCGCTTCGTAGCGGGTGCCCTGCGCGCGGTGATCTTCCCGACCGGTCGTCATCACCTGGCGCCGTCCGACAAGCTGGATCACAAAGTGGCAAAAATCCTCCAGGTACCAAGCGCAACCCGCTCTCGTATTGGTCGGGGTCAATATCTGGCACCTACCCCGCATAACCCGGTAGGTTTGCTGGAAGAGGCGCTGCTTGACGTGATGGCCGCCGACCCGATTCACCAGAAGATCTGCAAACAGCTGGGCAAAAACCTGCCGTTTACACGACTGGATGAGCTGGCAAAACAGGCGCTGGCAGGTGGCATCATCGACAACAGCGAAGCTGCGATTCTGGTGAAAGCCGAAGAGAGCCGTCTGCGCAGTATTAATGTGGATGATTTCGAACCTGAAGAGCTGGCGACACAGCCGGTAAAGCTGCCAGAGAAGCACCGCAAACCTGAAGCGGCATAAGGCCTTTTGCTCCCACAAACCCCGCCCCGCGCGGGGTTTTTTATTGCCACATTTTCTGGTAATGACGTGCTACAGTGTCAAAAAGTGTTTATTAAGGAGCCTGTATCGTGCCTGGTTTAAAGATTTCTGTTTTGCAGCAACCTTTAGTGTGGATGGACGGCCCCGCCAACCTTCGCCATTTTGATCGCCAGCTGGAAGAGATTACCGGACGCGATGTGATTGTCCTGCCGGAGATGTTTACCACAGGTTTCGCGATGGAGGCAGCAAAACAGTCCATGCCGCAGGACGAGGTGGTGGCCTGGATGCACGCCAGGGCGCAGGAAACAAATGCGCTGATTGCCGGTAGCGTCGCACTCCAGACCGGGCGCGGACCGGTCAACCGCTTCCTGCTGGTTGAGCCGGAAGGAAAAGTCCATTTCTACGATAAGCGCCACCTGTTCCGCATGGCGGACGAACATCAACATTATGAAGCCGGAAGCGAACGCGTGGTATTTGAATGGCGCGGCTGGCGTATTCTGCCGCTGGTCTGCTATGACCTGCGCTTCCCGGTGTGGTCGCGCAACCGCAACGATTATGACCTGGCGTTGTACGTCGCCAACTGGCCCGCCCCACGCTCCCTGCACTGGCAGGCTTTACTGACCGCGCGCGCGATTGAAAATCAGGCTTATGTCGTTGGCTGTAACCGCGTGGGAACGGACGGCAACGGGCATCACTATCGCGGTGACAGCCGGGTGATCAGTCCGCAGGGTGAGATTATTGCCACCGCCGAGCCGCATCAGGCAACACGAATTGACGCTGAGATCTCGTTAACGACGTTAAAGGAGTATCGGGAGAAGTTTCCGGCCTGGCAGGATGCAGATCCGTTTACGATCGGATAAACGCAACCCGCGATGTTACCCTGGCTTATCGCCCTGCGTAACATCAGGGAAAAGCAGAAATGAAAAAGGCCCACGTTATAAATAACGTGGGCCTGAATAGTGGCGGAACGGACGGGACTCGAACCCGCGACCCCCTGCGTGACAGGCAGGTATTCTAACCGACTGAACTACCGCTCCACTGTTCCCGTTTGGGGAACGAGGCGAATATTACGGTTTGCCTCTGAACTCGTCAACGCTTTTTCTTAGGTTTTGAATCGTTTGCTGCAAAATTCACCCAAACGGTGATTTAACAAACGTTTCGGCACATTTTCACGTGCGCCACAGACAGCTTCCGCCCTTCTTCTGCACTAAATCGAGACGAGATTCATGGTTCATCAGTTCTTCATCACTGGCTAAAACAACCCGCAGGCGATTCGCCTGACGCACAATGCGCTGAATTCCCCCTTCATCCCGCGTCTGCTGGGATTCATTTTCCATACTGAATTTCATCGACGTTTGCCCGCCGGTCATGGTCAGGTAGACATCGGCCAGGATCTGGGCATCGAGCAACGCGCCGTGCAGCGTTCGCTTGGTGTTGTCTATCTCATAGCGAGAGCACAGGGCATCAAGGCTGTTACGCTTGCCGGGGAACATCTTCCTTGCCAGCGCCAGGCTATCCGTGACTTTACAGAACGTATTCGTCTTCGGAATATCACGGTTGAGCTTGCTGAACTCATAGTCCATAAAGCCGATATCGAACGACGCGTTATGAATGACAAGTTCCGCACCTCTGATGTAGTCGAGAAATTCATCTGCGACGTCGGCAAAGGTGGGCTTATCCAGCAAAAACTCATCGGCAATTCCGTGAACGCCGAACGCTTCCGGGTCCACCAGCCGATCGGGTTTAAGGTAAACGTGGAAGTTGTTGCCCGTAAGGCGACGGTTCACCACTTCAACGGCACCAATCTCAATGATTTTGTGCCCTTCGTAGTGGGCGCCAATCTGGTTCATACCGGTGGTTTCGGTATCAAGAACAATCTGGCGAGTAATTGCAGTGCTCATAGCGGTCATTTATGTCAGACTTATCGTTTTACTGAACGTTTCAAATACAGGAAGTCTACCAGAGATGCGTAAACAGGTAGAAATTTTCACCGATGGATCTTGTCTCGGTAACCCAGGGCCCGGCGGCTATGGCGCCATTATGCGCTATCGCCAGCATGAAAAAACATTTAGTGAAGGCTATTTCCTGACCACCAACAACCGCATGGAGTTGATGGCGGCCATCGTGGCGCTGGAAGCGTTAAAAGAACATTGTGACGTGGTGCTGAGTACCGACAGCCAGTATGTCCGCCAGGGCATTACCCAATGGATCCACAACTGGAAAAAGCGGGGCTGGAAAACGGCAGAGAAAAAACCCGTCAAGAATGTCGATCTCTGGAAGCGTCTTGATGCCGCCCTCGGTCAGCACGAAATCAAATGGGAGTGGGTAAAGGGGCACGCCGGTCATCCTGAAAACGAACGCTGTGACGAGCTGGCTCGCGCGGCGGCATCCAACCCGACCCATGAGGATACAGGTTATCAACCTGAATCCTGATCACGGTTTTTTGTACTGCCGCGTGGCCCCCACGGTCTGGCGGATCCGCGTTTTTGATTTGCTTTGCTTCATCGGGTTGAGCGTAAGGGGGATCGTCCTCTTACGCGCGACAATAAATTGCATGCAGCCCAGCGCGGGTAAATGGGTGCTTAATAAGACCCCGCCTTTACGCGTCCAGGGGATGACCTGAAAACCCCCGTAGCTTAGCACTTCGAAATTTAACAGTGAAAGCCAGTCCAGCTGGCGCATCATGGTAAACATCCTGCTGTTATAAGGCGGCGTGCGACGCAGAACGGGCGTCAGTTTACGTAGCCCCATCAGACTCAGCGGATTAAAACCGCTCAGGATCAGCCAGCCGTCATCAATCAAAACGCGGTCGGCTTCCCGCAGCAGACGATGGGGATCGCTGCACCAGGGCAGCGTGTGGGCGAGCAGACAGGCATCAATGGATTTTTCCGCAAACGGCAAATGCAGCGGATCCGCTTTCACCTGAACCGGGGAGCCATTAAGCGATACGCTAACCTGATGCGAGATAGCGCAGCTTTCGGTATTGATTTCTGCGCTCAGATTGCCAATCTTAAGTAGGTGAAAACCATACATTTTCGCGAGCCAGGGTTTAAGCTGAAGTTCTAAGGCCTCGCGATAATATTCACCCCAGGGCAACTCTGCCCAACGTTCCGGTGGTGCGACAGTCTGAGGTATCCTTGCCGGTTTCATCAAAACACCCGCCACGCTATAAGAGGTAATGCATGAATCTTATCAGTATTTCCGCCTTTCAGGACAATTACATCTGGGTTTTAGTCGACGACGATCGCAGATGCATCATTGTTGATCCAGGCGAATCCGCACCGATCCTGCACGCGATTAAAGAAAACGGCTGGCAGCCGGAGGCGATCCTCCTTACCCATCACCATCACGATCATGTCGGCGGTGTTCCCGATCTCCTTGCGCGCTATCCCCATCTACCCGTCTACGGACCAGCAGAGACACAGGATAAGGGTACAACGCAAGTTGTCGAAGAAGGCGAAAGTATCCTCATCCTCGGGTGGGAGTTTTCCGTATTTGCTACGCCAGGTCACACTTCCGGGCATCTCTGTTTCTACAGCAAACCTTATCTATTTTGTGGCGACACGCTGTTTTCTGGCGGCTGTGGAAGGCTGTTTGAAGGCACGCCAGAACAGATGTATCAATCTTTACAAAAAATTAATGCACTGCCAGCCGACACCGTAATTTGTTGCGCACATGAGTATACATTAGGGAATATGAAGTTTGCTGCAAGCGTGCTGCCTGAGGATCGGGCGATTCAGGATTATTACCAGAAAGTGAAGGAGTTACGTGCAAAAAACCAAAAAACACTCCCCGTAATTCTGAAAAATGAGCGACAAATAAATTTATTTTTAAGAACTGATGATGTTGATTTAATTAATAAAATTAATCAAGAAACAAATTTGTTACAACCTGAAGCGCGATTTGCATGGTTAAGGTCAAAGAAAGATAACTTCAGATAATTGCGGGTTGCCTTTTCAAAATTTCGCCGTTATCATCGCTCGTCTTTTAAGCAACTATTGACACACACATGAAGGCAAAAGCGATATTACTCGCCTCTGTCCTGCTTGTAGGTTGCCAGTCACAAAACGGCAGCAACGTACAACAGCACGCACAGAGCCTTTCTGCGGCTGGTCAAGGGGAAGCAGGGAAGTTTACGAGTCAGGCGCGATGGTTGGACGATGGGACATCCTTCGCGCAGGAACAAGACTTGTGGGCCTCTATTGGCGACGAGCTAAAGATGGGAATTCCGGAAAACAGCCGGATTCGCGAACAGAAACAGAAGTATTTGAGAAATAAGAGCTATCTCCACGATGTAACATTACGGGCAGAGCCGTATATGTACTGGATAGCCGGGCAAGTTAAGAAACGTAACATGCCTATGGAACTGGTACTACTACCCATAGTGGAGAGCGCTTTTGACCCGCACGCGACGTCTGGCGCCAATGCAGCAGGCATCTGGCAGATCATTCCGAGCACAGGGCGAAATTATGGTTTAAAGCAGACCCGCAACTACGATGCGCGTCGTGATGTTGTCGCTTCAACGACAGCCGCTCTCGACATGATGCAACGTCTGAACAAGATGTTTGACGGCGACTGGTTATTGACCGTCGCGGCGTATAACAGTGGTGAAGGTCGTGTACTGAAGGCAATGAAAGCGAATAAAGCGCGTGGAAAACCCACAGACTTCTGGTCGCTCTCACTGCCACAGGAAACAAAGATTTACGTACCGAAAATGCTGGCACTGGGCGATATTCTCAAGAACAGCAAACGTTACGGTGTACAACTGCCAACACCAGACGAAAGTCGTGCACTGGCGCGTGTCCGCCTCAGCAGCCCGGTTGATATTCAACAGGTTGCCGATATGACGGGTATGTCGGTAAGTAAGCTTAAAACCTTTAATGCAGGTGTTAAAGGCTCCACGCTGGGCGCTAGTGGCCCTGGCTATGTGATGGTTCCGCAGAAACATGCGGAACAGTTACGAGAGTCTTTGGCTTCGGGTGAAATTGCAGCCGTTCAGTCCACGCTGATCGCTGATACGTCGCCTGTAAGTAGCCGCAGCTATAAGGTGCGTTCAGGTGATACGCTTTCAGGTATTGCATCACGTCTTGGCGTGAATGCGAAAGATCTCCAGCAGTGGAATAATCTGCGCGGATCTGGTCTGAAAGTGGGTCAAACGCTGACCGTAGGTGCAGGTAGCAGCGCACAGCGTCTCGCTAAAAACAGCGATAGCATTACCTATCGCGTACGTAAAGGCGACTCGCTGTCCAGTATTGCTAAGCGTCACGGCGTAAACATCAAAGATGTGATGCGCTGGAACAACGATACTGACAACCTGCAACCTGGCGACCAGCTGACGTTGTTTGTGAAAAACAGCGCCACGCCAGATTCCTGATAGTACGATCGCTTGTTAAAAAGGCACCGATTCCCCTCGGTGCCTTTTTTATTTATCCCGCTTTTTGCGCTTCAGCCATAATGGTGTCGCTGGTAAACGAACCATCATCATGCAGTTCAAAGTACGCCTTCACGTCAGCAGAGGCGCTCTCCTGATACAATCGGATCGCCTGAGTCAATGCCTCGGGTGTGCGCATCCGTGCAATCCATGATGTGAACTCCAGCGGCAAACGGTCGGTTATCAATGAGCGTGAAATCAAGCCGGCTTCGGTGATAAACGTAAGCCACTCTCCACTGGAGTAGTTTTGCACGTGCGAGGTATCACGCAGCGCTTCAACCGTCTGGAGCCAGATATTTCGTACTGGATGTCCGGGAGACATCACGTCCATGATGATGAAGATTCCGCCCGGTTTGAGCACGCGTTTCACTTCCCGTAATGCCTGCCCCACATCATGCCAGTGGTGTGCAGAGTAACGGCTAATCACAACCTCAAACGACGCATCCTCAAAGGGTAAAGATTCAGCGTAGCCCTGGCGCGTCGTGACGTTATTCAGCCCTTTCGCTTTCGCCGCTTCAGCAACCACATCCAGCATCTGGCTCGATAAGTCATATGCCGTCACCTGAGCAACCTGCTGTGCGGCGGTAAAACTGGCGTGCCCCGCCCCGCAGCCTAAGTCCAGCACGTGCGCGTCAGGAAACGCGGCGAGCCGTTCGCCGAGACGTACCAGATCGCGGCCAGAGGCGTGCACGGCGCTGCTCAGGTAGGCACTTGCCTGAGAACCAAACTGTTTTTCGACGTTGTCATGATGGGAGTGTGTTGTTGTCATGTTGCTGTCCTTTTATGGGTTAAAAAATAAAGGGCAGCACCCGCACAGGCCTGCCCCACGGCAGACCTGACGCACCATTATTTATCAGGTTTGCCGGGACTGAATTCAACTAGTAGAGGATTATGATCGGAGGCGCGCGTCACCAGAACGGAGGCGTCGTGCACGCTTAAACCCCGATAGAAGACAAAATCGAGAGGACGACCAAACGCTTTCTTGCGCTGGTCATCGTTAAAACGAACTTCACGCAGCGACATTTCACGCGCGAAGCGGTACAACGCGTTCATACGTGGACGGCTCCAGGCATTGAAGTCCCCGGCCATAATGATCGGCCCACTGTGATGAGCAATCTGATCGCCAATGGGTAGTAACTGCTTACTGTACACATCAACACCCAGGCTGAAGTTCACCGCATGAATGTTTACCACCATCAGCAGACGGGTGTCGGGCAACGGATAGACCGTGACCAGCGCCGATTTTGCCAGACGCAGGATTGGCTCACGTTCACGCAGCGGGCAGCAATAGACCGGATGTGCGGCTGAAAGGGTCATCACCCCAGAAGGATGCTGTGGCAGAACAAAGGCAGGCACCTGATCGGCTGCAAGATAGTTTGTCGTTGCAAACCTGACCAGCTCAGGCGTGGTTTGCGCCTCCTGTAACAGAACCAGATGCGCATCTTTACCAAAATTTTTAAGTACGGATAACCACTCCGCACGCTGTTGTTTAAAGATGTTCCACACCAGTACGCGAATTTTTTCGTCACTGCTTAATGGCGTGCCCGCCGGTAATGCCTGACCCAGGCTCGCAAACGACCCCGGAGGCAAGATCCTCTCCGCGGGCATTCCGGCAACATAACGCATGGCATAGGTATTTTTTCGCACTTTTGGAAACGACCTCTGTAACATGAACCAGCCCGGAAAACGGACTGGTTCTAATGTTATAGGGATTTTAGGTCACACTTTCAACGCAATTACTGAGAAACCGCTTTCCAGTTTTGTAAGCAAGCACTTACTGATACTTATCCAAGCGCTATACGAGCGGGTTTATCAAGCCGTCCACTCAGACCAATAAGCAGGAAAGCGACAAGCACAATTACCGCACCAATCCATGGCGTTTGGGTTAATCCAACGTGTTCAACCGTCTGCCCGCCGATAACCGATCCGAGTGCGATACCGATATTGAATGCGGCGATATTCAGGCCGGATGCGACATCCACCGCATTGGGCGTATAGCGTTCGGCTTTCTGTACAACATAGACCTGCAATCCCGGTACGTTACCAAACGCGAATATTCCCATAACCAACACAGTTACCAGCGCTGCGTATTGTATCGACGCGGTGAACTGGAAAATCATCAGCAGGACAACCAGCGCGGCGAAGATAAATTTTAGCGCCGGTACCGCACCATGCTTATCTGCAAGCTTGCCGCCCCAGATATTGCCGATTGCGACGGAGATACCGTAGCCCAGTAAAATCCAGCTCACTGCGCCCGGAGAAAAACCAGCCAGTTCCTGCATCATCGGTGCAAGGAAAGTGAACGCAGTGAACACACCTCCATAACCCAGAGCCGTAACGGCATAGATCAGCAGCAGGCGCGGGTGTGTCAGAACCTTAACCTGATCGCTCAGGCTGGCGCTCGCGCGCCCCGGAATACTGGAGGGCGCCAGCAGCAGGCTGGCTACCAGAGCAATCACGCCCAACAGCGATACCGCAAGGAAGGTTTCTCGCCAGCCAAAATGTTGCCCAATAAACGTTCCTAACGGCACGCCGGTGACCAGCGCGACGGTTAAGCCGCCAAACATAATCGCAATGGCTGACGCCGCTTTCTCTTTTGGCACCAGGCTGGTTGCAATCGTGGAGCCGATGGAGAAGAAGACACCGTGTGCGAGGCCAGTCAGCAAACGGGCAATGACCAGAGTGGTGTAGTCCGGAGCCTGCCACGCCAGAATATTGCCGGCGGTGAAGAGCACCATCAGGGCAACTAACAGTTGTTTACGTGGAAAGCGTCCAGTCAGTGCGGTCAGCACAGGCGCCCCAACAGCGACGCCTAACGCGTAAATAGATACCAGCAGCCCGGCAGAAGGCAGCGAAATGGCGAGTTGTTCAGCAATAGTGGGAACAAGTCCTACAATAACAAATTCGGTCGTGCCAATTGCGAAGGCACTGATCGTCAGGGCAAGAAGCGCCAGTGGCATAAATACTCCGTCTCTTCAGGATTAAGATGACAGGCAGTATGCGCCAGTGTTTAAATAACAAAAATGGTTAGAATCTCAATAGAATTTTGCGGATGATGCAATAATGAAAGCCACATCGGAAGAACTGACTATCTTTGTTGCCGTTGTTGAAAGCGGCAGCTTCAGCCGTGCGGCCGAACAGCTCGGGCAGGCGAACTCCGCCATCAGCCGCTCGGTGAAAAAGCTGGAGATGAAGCTCGGGGTAAGTCTGCTCAACAGAACAACGCGGCAGCTCAGCCTGACGGAAGAAGGTGAACGTTATTTTCGCCGCGTACAATCCGTTTTGCAGGAGATGGCGGCAGCTGAGACGGAAATAATGGAGTCGCGTAGCACTCCGCGTGGATTGCTACGCATTGATGCGGCGACGCCGGTCGTGCTTCATTTTCTGATGCCGTTAATCAAGCCATTCCGGGAACGTTATCCGGAGATGACTCTGTCCCTGGTCTCTTCAGAGACGTTTATTAACCTGATTGAGCGTAAAGTTGATGTGGCGATCCGCGCGGGAACCCTGACGGATTCAAGTTTACGCGCTCGCCCACTGTTCACCAGCTACCGCAAAATTATCGCGTCACCGCAATATATTGCAGAGCATGGCAAACCGGAGACCGTTGAGGAGCTGAAGCAGCACCTGTGCCTGGGCTTTACGGAACCTGTCTCGCTGAACACCTGGCCCGTGGCCTGTCATGACGGACAACTTCATGAGATCACTTGCGGACTTTCGTCTAATAGCGGAGAAACGCTGAAACAGCTTTGTCTTGAAGGAAATGGGATCGCCTGTTTATCAGACTATATGATTGATAAGGAAATAGCTGCGGGTCAGCTTGTAGAACTGATGGCTGACAAACGCTTACCTGTAGAGATGCCTTTTAGCGCAGTGTATTACAGTGACAGAGCGGTAAGTACGCGCATACGCGCTTTTATCGACTTCCTTAGCGAACATATAAAAACAGCTCCCGGAGGAGCTGTGTGAGGGTTTAAGGGTACAGAGGAAGGGCTTTTATTAATCCCAGTCTGGTGCTAACCCTTCCGGGCTGACCAGACGATCGTTGCATTCCAGTGCAGCGATCGCGTTTTTATCTTCATCATCAAGCTGGAGATCCCGCGCTAACAGGTTACTTGCCAGGTTTTCACGTTTGGTTGAAGACGGGATCACGGCATAGCCCTCACCCATCGCCCATGCCAGGATCACCTGTGCGGCTGTCGCATTGTGTTTTTCAGCGATGCGTGCAATCACTTCATCTTTCAGCGCCTTACCATATGCCAGCGTCATGTACGAGGTGATGTGAATACCATGCTGTTTCGCCCATTCCACGACTTTGTGGTTTTGCAGGTAAGGAGAGAGTTCAATCTGGTTGGTGGCAATATTTTCTTTACCCACTGCGGCAATGGCCCTTTCCATCAACGGGATGGTGAAGTTAGAGATGCCAATTTTACGCGTTAAGCCCTGCTCTTTCGCTTCCAGCAGCGCCTGCATGAACTCCTCCACAGAGACGGCATCGTCAGGTGATGGCCAGTGGATCAGCGTCAGATCAACATAGTCAGTACGCAGCTTTTTCAGACTTTCCTTCAGGCTTGGGATCAGCTTGTTTTGGCCGAGATTCTCAATCCAGATTTTAGTGGTGATGAAAAGTTCGTCGCGCGGTACGCCACTCTCTTCGATAGCCTGGCCTACGGCAGCTTCGTTATCATAAATCTGCGCCGTATCAATAGCACGATAGCCCAACTCAAGTGCGGATTTAACAGATGCGATAACAACGTCGTCTTTCAGGCGGAAAGTACCCAGACCCAGTGCAGGGATAGTCATATGATTCCTCAATCGTTATGTTCGTAAACTGAGGAGAATTATCGCTGTAGTTGTTATGCCGAAAAAGATCGTAAAACGCAGAGGATTTTTGTTAATTTCGCAACAATCAAACGACAGATAAGAAAAAAGCCCTGAGCGTTAGCTCAGGGCTTTTAATAAGTGGCGGAACGGACGGGACTCGAACCCGCGACCCCCTGCGTGACAGGCAGGTATTCTAACCGACTGAACTACCGCTCCACCGAATACTTCTGTAACCACC